>NZ_JBVXUT010000001.1:0-1188015 GCF_055901755.1 Pelorhabdus sp. sgz311001 | reverse complement strand
ACGATAGCTATGGGGTTCCACCTGTTCCCATCCCGAACACAGAAGTTAAGCCCATATACGTCGAAAGTACTTGGCTGGCGACGGCCTGGGAGGATAGATAGTTGCTGATTTCAAAAAACCACTTCATTACGAAGTGGTTTTTTGTTGTTTTCTGTACTTACAATTTCATAAACTTGCAAAAGTTTAATAATTTAGGTAAAATTAAAAATTGTTATAAGGTTTTTAGGAGGCTGCAGATGAACTATCAAGCACGCGTTATTACGATTACTTCGAAAGCTCAGGCTGAGACCGAGCTTTTGAAAACAAACTGTGATTTTCAAGGCAATCGAATTATGAGAGAAAAATGTCTGTTTAAGACGATTAAATTAGAGCATATTCTTGCTAAAGAAGCGAATTTATTGAAGCAAACTTTTTTAGCAAAAGGAGGCGAAGTTTCTATTCATAAAGGTTGCGCTGGTTTGAGTGAAAGTCATAGTGATGTACTAATTGCAGCCACGTTAAAGCAATATCATCTGGCCTTAGATCAGATTCGTTTGCAACCCTGGGGGCTACCGACTATTGCTAAGGCAATAGAGTCTGCTTTAAAAAATGAAGCTGAGCCTGTAGAGCGTTATTATAATTTTGGTGAGATGGAACTTAAGATTGAACCTTATAAAACCTTAGTCATGGGAATTTTAAATCTTACACCTGATTCTTTTTCTGATGGCGGTAAATTCAATAATATAGAATCAGCTATTTCACATATGCAGGAAATGGTGCGTCATGGCGCTAACTTAATTGATATTGGGGCAGAATCAACTCGGCCTGGCTTTAGTCAAGTTTCAGCCGAGGACGAAATCAAACGTCTCTTACCTGTATTAGAAGAACTGATTCCGCTTTGTCCTGTACCTATTTCTATTGATACATATAAAGCGAAGGTTGCAGAGGCTGCATTACAAGCTGGCGCTCATATTGCTAATGATATTTGGGGGCTACAAGGTGATGCATCTATGGCATCTGTTGTAGCTGCTGCGAAAAAACCAGTTATTATCATGCACAACCAAGAAGATTCTATATATACTGGTGATATTATGGGAGCGTTAGTTGAGTTTTTTTATAAAAGTATTGATATTGGCATAAAAGCAGGAATTGACTTTTCACAGTTTATTCTTGATCCAGGTATTGGTTTTGGTAAAACAACGGACCAAAACTTAGAAGTTATGCGCAGACTGGAAGAACTAAAGAGTTTAGGTTGCCCTATTTTGCTAGGAACGTCTCGCAAACGTTTTATCGGCGAAGTGCTTGATCTATCTGTTGAGGATCGTGTGGAGGGAACAGCAGCTACTGTTGCTGCCGGGATTTTCAAAGGAGTCCATATTGTACGCGTTCATGATGTATTGCCTATTGTCCGTACAGCACAGATGACAAATCAACTATTGAGGAGAGATTGATATGGAATATTTAGATCGTATATCCTTAAAAGATATGATGTTTTATGGTTTTCATGGTGTTTATGAATATGAACAGGAACAGGGTCAAAAGTTTTATGTAGATGTTGACATGTTTCTTGATTTACAAACAGCGGGAAATACGGACTCTTTAGAAGATACTGTGGATTATACTGTAATCTACGATCATGTCAAAGAAATTATGGAAAATCATCGCTTTAAGCTGCTTGAAGCATTGGGGGCTCATATTGGCGATGAAATTTTGCGTGTTACATCGCTGCCGTTGCAGTTTGTCACGGTACGCATTCGCAAGCCGGCGGTTCCTTTGCCTGGTCAGATTGATTCTATGGAAGTTCAAATTACAAGGAGAGCTAAGCATTGATTTATTTAAGCTTAGGTTCTAATATGGGAAATCGCGCCTCCTATCTCAAGGAGGCTTGTTATCTTTTAATTGAAAGACAGATTCGAATTTGTCACATGTCGTCTTTTTATGAAACAGAGCCTGTAGGGTTTCGCGATCAACCTGATTTCTTAAATATTGTTCTTGCCGTAGAAACAAAACATAGTCCGGAAGAATTATTAAAAATTTGTTTAGAAATTGAAGCGCAGCTAGGTCGAGTCCGAGTAAAAAAGTGGGGGCCGCGTGTTGTTGATATTGATTTGATTCTTTATCATCAAGAGGTAAGAAAAAGTGAATTTTTAGTATTGCCTCATCCTCTTTTTACCAAAAGACGGTTTGTCTTAGAACCACTCGCAGAAATTGCTGAAGATGAAATTGTTTTTGAGGGCAAAACAGCTAAACAACTAGTAGAGGAGTTGACTGACCGGGATTTTGTGCGTAAGGTAGCAATCCCATTTAGTGTACTCTTTCTCTCCTTGTCCATTGGTTCAGGCCATAATCAGGCGGCTCGTGTAATTCAAGCAGAGTTAGATGCTGTAGGCAGTACTCAAAGAGTTCCTATTATTACAGAATTTTATGATGTGTTGCAATTTCTGCCGCAGCGAGGCGTTCGTTGGTTTCAAGCAGTTTATTTAAGAATTCTTCGTTCTTTTCCCGCCGTGTATGGTTTTTTTTATCAGTGGGGTCATAAAAGTAACGGCGCGACTTTGGGGCGCAGTTTTTTGAATCGTCTTCTAGGAACTATGATGGAGGAAAAAATTCTTAACTGGAAACCTGATTTAATTATAGCGACCCATGCGACGGCTACAGGGATTGCTACATTTCTGGTCAAAGAGAAAAAATTGCATGCGCCTGTTTGGGCGGTCGTAACTGACTTTGTTGTGCATCGGTTGTGGCTTTATCAAAATGTAGCGCAATATTTTGTTGCTCAGGAGGAAGCATTACAATTTTTTATAGAAGCCGGTGTGATTAAAGATAAAGTTTTAGTGACGGGAATTCCAGTGAATCCTAAGTTTGTACCAGATAAAAAGAAGAGTAAAATCCGTGAAGAACTGAATCTATTCATTTCCTCAAGCAATGAGGCTGTTATTTTACTAATGGGCGGCGGCGATGGGTTATTGCCTGTAACGGAAATTGTGCAAGAATTAGATAAAATGCCAGATTCTTTTCAGTTTATTGTTGTAACAGGACGTAATCAGCAGACTAGGCGAAAATTAGAAAAACTGGTAACTACGGTAAAACATACTATGCAAATTCATGGCTACGTCGAAAACGTTTTTGATTTGATGCAGGCGGCGGACTGTATTATAACGAAAGCAGGCGGAGTTACTTTGGCAGAAGCTTTGACAGCACAGTTGCCTATCATAATTTATAAACCGCTTGCAGGACAAGAGACAGGGAATGCTGTTTTTTTGGAAAGAAAAAACATAGCTGTAATTGCGCGTTCTTTGCCTCAACTCAAAAAGCAGATTCAGTATTTTTTACAGGGAAAAGCTTTGGTTAAAAGCGATTGTTCGGTGAAAAATTCAGATAAAAACATAGCGGCAGTCAAACAAATCGTTGATAGAATCTGTATAGAAATGAATAAATTTTTTAAAATAACTTGACCTTTAGGAAAAAAGACAGTTATAATTATGGCTAAGTTGCAAAATGTTAGTAATTTGTACTATGACATCGTATTTCTTAGTTGCTATTTTTCTGGCAAAAAAAAGAGGCGGGTTGAATGGAAAATTATTATATTGCAGCTTTACTGCATGTTAGTGGTATTGGACGGGCTAAAATTGATGCTTTAATTCAGTATTTTGGTAGCGCCCAACAGGCCTGGCTGGCTCCGCGGGGCGATTTATTTTTGTCTAAGATTCTGGCAGCAAGGACATGTAATAATCTTTTGGTAATGCGGGAACAGCTAAATGTGGAAATATTAAAGGAAAAATGGGATCGGCAGAACATCCGATTGTGTTCACCAAATGATAAAGAATATCCTTGTTTGTTAAACCATATATATGAATCACCTTGCTTGCTGTTTTATCGTGGCGTCTTACCAGAGCATGATCGTTTATTCGCTATTGTGGGTGCGCGTAAGGCAACTGCTTATGGCAGAAATGCCGCTCAATATTTTGGAACTGCTCTGGCGGAATCTGATTATTGGGTGGTCAGCGGTGCTGCTCGTGGGATTGATACGGCGGCGCATCATGGCGCTTTATTACGAGGCCATACGATTGCTGTATTAGGCTGTGGTGTTGATATAGCCTATCCGACAGAAAATAAAAAACTCCTATCAGAGATAGCTGAGTGCGGTGCTGTCGTTTCCGAGTATTTACCGGGAACATCACCTTCTTCTGGACATTTTCCAGCTAGAAATCGCCTCATCAGCGGTATGAGTCGTGGTGTTCTTGTGGTAGAAGCAGGAACCCGCAGTGGATCTTTAATTACTGCGGATCGAGCCTTAGAAGAAGGACGGGATGTTTATGCCATCCCTGGTAGCATTTTTTCGAAGATGAGCGAAGGAACGAATCATTTAATACAACAAGGCGCTAAATTGGTGCAAAAAATGGATGATATTTTAGAAGACGATATTGAAGCGAGGTCGCTTTCACGTTCCTGTGCGTTGTCGCCAGAAGAGAAATCCGTTTATAGCTTACTTAATTATGAAGAGCCTTTATCGCTAGAGGCAATGGCTGTACAGACGAGTGTAAATATATCAGATATTTCATATATATTATTGCAGTTAGAACTGCGTGGATTAGTAGTACAGCATAGCGGACATGGTTATGTGCGTTCTACTAAGGAGGTTATTGAGTGAAGGTACTAGTTGTAGTAGAATCACCAGCAAAAGCAAAAACAATTGAAAAATTTTTAGGAAGAAATTATACAGTAAGAGCTTCCATGGGTCATTTGCGTGATTTACCGAAAAGTCAGTTTGGCGTTGATGTGGAGCAGGATTTTACGGCAAAATATATTAATATTCGTGGTAAAGGTGATCTTATTAAGGCTTTGCGTGAGGCCGCAAAATCTGCCGATAAAGTTTATCTGGCAACTGACCCTGATCGCGAAGGCGAAGCAATTGCTTGGCACTTAGCGTACTTGTTAAATATTTCACCTGATTCGCCTTGTCGCATTGAATTTCATGAAATTACAAAACAAGCTGTACAAAAAGCGATTAAGGAGCCGCGTCCAATTGATTTAGCTATGGTTGATGCGCAGCAGGCGCGGCGCATCTTAGATCGTATTGTTGGTTATCAGCTTAGCCCTTTGTTATGGCGAAAAATACGTAAAGGTCTTAGTGCGGGACGAGTACAATCTGTAGCTGTACGGATTATTTGCGATCGGGAAAAAGAAATTCAAGCCTTTGAAACAGAAGAGTATTGGACTATTGACACCAAGCTTCGTGACCAGCCCAAAGGATCTTTATTTGAAGCAACGCTTGTTGCAGTTGAAGGAAAGAAGCCTATGTTACCTGATGAGGCGTCAGCCCAAAAAATTGCTAGCGATCTTGAGCACGAAACCTATTTGGTAAAAGATTTAAAACGTCGTCAACGTCGCCGTAATCCAGCACCGCCGTTTACAACAAGCAGCTTACAGCAAGAAGCGGCTAAAAAGCTAGGTTTCACATCACGCAAAACGATGATGGTTGCGCAACAGCTTTACGAAGGATTAAGTATTGGTTCAGCAGGCCATGTAGGCTTGATTACCTATATGCGTACGGATTCAACCCGTATTGCTGAATCAGCGCAACAGGAAACCCGAGAATTTGTGCTAAGCCAGTATGACGAAACGTATTTGCCACCTAAACCACCTGTTTATGCAACTAAAAATAATGCGCAAGATGCCCACGAAGCAATTCGGCCGACGAGTGTTGTTTTATCGCCTGTACAGGTTCTTTCGTATCTTTCTAAGGATCAATACCGTTTATATAAATTGATTTGGGATCGTTTTGTGGCAAGTCAGATGACTGCCGCTGTTTTTGATACACTTACAGTCGATATTTCTGCTGGAACTTATGGTTTACGTGCTACTGGTTCACAACTAAAATTTGCTGGCTATATGGCAGTGTATCAAGAAAGTAAAGATGAGGAAAAAGAAAAAAGTTCTTTGAGTGACAAAGATGTTATTTTACCTGAGCTTACGGTGGGTCAGTCCCTGGTATTTTATAAAGTTTTTCCGAAGCAGCATTTTACTGAGCCGCCGCCGCGGTATACGGAGGCTTCGCTGGTTAAAGTTCTTGAAGAAAAAGGAATTGGTCGTCCTAGTACGTATGCACCGATTATCGAGACAATTATTGCTAGAGGCTATGTAGTTCGTTCAGAAAAGAAATTTGAACCGACTGAGTTGGGTTTTGTTGTGCTCGATCTTTTGAAGCAGTATTTTGATACGATTGTTGATGTTGAATTTACGGCAGGCATGGAAGACCAGCTTGATGATGTGGCGGAACGTCAAGTTGAAAAAACAGCGCTTCTTCATGAGTTTTATCAGCCGTTTGCCGAAAAGCTTTCTTATGCTGATGAACAAATTGGTCATGTAGAGCTTCCCGTTGAAGTTTCAGATGTACCCTGTGAAAAGTGTGGTCGCCTTATGGTTGTGAAGCAAGGGCGTTTTGGAAAATTTTTGGCTTGCCCTGGATTCCCAGAATGCCGTAATACCAAGGCTATTGTAAAAGAAACAGGGGTCAATTGCCCACGTTGCAGTGGGAAAATTGTCGAACGAAAAACAAAGCGCGGTAAGGTTTTCTATGGGTGCCAGAATTACCCTGAATGTGATTTTATGACTTGGGATGAACCTTTAGCGCAAACCTGTGCCACTTGTAGTTCTATTATGGTTCGACGCCGCTTTAAAAAAGGGTTTATTATACAATGCTCTAATGAGGACTGCACAACTAGAGAACAAGAAAAGAAAAAGCCAAAGCAGTCTGTTTCAGCAGCAACTAAAGAATCTACAAAGAAAACAACGAAGAAATCGACTAAAAAAGAAAAAGTAAGTACGACGAAGGAATTAGGAGAAAAGCGGAGGAAAAAGAGTGTCTAAATTAACCATTATTGGCGCAGGACTCGCAGGGAGCGAAGCTGCTTGGCAGGCGGCTGAACGAGGAATTTCGGTTAATCTGATAGAAATGCGTCCGAACAAATCGACGCCGGCTCACCATACTAACTATTTTGCCGAACTTGTTTGCAGTAATTCACTTCGCGCTGCTGGATTATCAAATGCTGTAGGTCTTTTAAAAGAGGAAATGCGCCGCTTAAACTCCTTAATTATACAAACGGCTGATGCTACAAAAGTTCCTGCTGGCGGTGCCTTGGCTGTTGATCGCGAGTCTTTTAGCAAAACAATTACTGAGCGACTTGTAAATCATCCTAATATTACGGTTACTTATGAAGAAGCTGTTACGATTCCGGCAGAAGGTCCTGTTATTATTGCTAGTGGTCCTTTGACCTCAGAAGCTTTAAGTGACGCAATTAAAACATTAACAGGCGAAGAATATTTTTATTTTTACGATGCTGCCGCGCCAATAGTCACAAAAGAATCTTTAAATCGGGATATTGTTTTTAGCGCTTCTCGTTATGATAAGGGTGACGATGATTATTTAAACTGTCCGATGACTAAAGAAGAATATGAAGCTTTTTGGCAGGCTCTGACAACAGCAGAAACGACACCTGTTAAAGAATTTGAGAAGGCGATTTTCTTTGAAGGTTGTATGCCAGTAGAAGTTATGGCAGGGCGTGGTATTGATACGTTGCGCTTTGGTCCCTTAAAGCCGGTAGGTCTTGTCGACCCTAGAACGGGAACGAAACCCTATGCTGTTGTTCAATTACGCCAAGATAATAAAGAAGGAACTCTATATAATATAGTAGGTTTTCAAACCCATTTGAAATGGCCTGAACAAAGTCGAGTATTTTCTTTGATTCCAGGTCTGCAAAAAGCGGAATTTGTTCGCTATGGTGTGATGCATCGTAATACCTATATTCATTCCCCTAATTTACTGTTGCCGACAATGCAACTTAAGGCCAGAAAGGATCTTTTTTTTGCTGGCCAAATGACTGGGGTAGAAGGCTATGTCGAGTCAGCTGCGAGCGGTTTAATTGCTGGTATCAATGCAAGCCGTCTTATCTTAGATAAAGAACTGATTACCTTTCCCGCCCAAACAGCCCACGGGGCTCTAGCGGATTATATTACGACAGCACCTGCGAAGAATTTTCAGCCAATGAATATAAATTTCGGTCTTTTACCACCGCTAGAGGAAAGAATTCGCGATAAACGAGTAAAAAATGAGCGGATTGCTGAACGGGCGCTGGCATGTTTACCGGTAAATTGTTAAATTTGTGTAGAAAAATGCGACAACAACATTGCAATATTTACATACTTATGCTAATATGAATTAAATATTAAATAAGCGATATTATTAAGTCTGTCTATTTGTAGGAAGCTACAGAATTAAAAGATTGCTTATGGTGCGTTACAGCAAGCAAGGCCAATCGGACTTGCTTTTGCTACTGTTACGCCTAATGTGTTTTTAAGTTTTGTTTTTTCCACTGGAGGTATGCTCATGTTTCACGCGACGACAATTGTTGCAGTTAGGCAAAAAGGAAAAACAGCATTAGCTGGTGATGGCCAGGTTACCTTCGGCGGCAATACCGTTATGAAGCATCATGCTAAAAAAGTCCGTCGACTTTACCATGGCAAAATTTTAGCCGGTTTTGCTGGATCTGTCGCCGATGCTTTTACGCTGTTTCAAAAGTTTGAAGTTAAATTGGAAGAATTCAATGGAAATATGATGCGCGCTGCTGTAGAATTAGCTAAAGATTGGCGTACAGATCGAGTTTTGCGCCGTTTAGAGGCACTTTTAATTGTAGCTGATCAAAATCATCTGCTATTGATTTCCGGGAATGGCGAAGTGATTGAGCCAGATGACGGAGTCACTGCAATCGGGTCTGGCGGTTCCTATGCGTTAGCGGCAGCACGAGCGTTAGTTGATAATACGGATTTAAGCGCAGCAGAAATTGCTCAGAAGGCAATTACAATTGCTGCTGATATTTGTGTGTTTACAAATCATCATATTACAGTAGAGGAATTAGAAGGATAAAGGAGGAATGGCATTGACAGAATTGACACCAAAACAGATTGTAGCTCAGCTTGATAAGTATATTGTAGGTCAACAGGCAGCCAAAACATCAGTTGCCATTGCTCTTCGAAATCGTTGGCGCAGCAGACAGTTAGCTAAGGCGATAAAAGATGAAATTATTCCTAAAAATATTTTAATGATCGGGCCGACTGGCGTTGGTAAGACAGAGATTGCTAGGCGATTGGCGAAACTTGTCAATGCTCCTTTTGTAAAAGTAGAAGCAACTAAGTTTACCGAAGTCGGTTATGTGGGTAGAGATGTAGAATCAATGGTACGAGATTTGGTGGAAACTGCTATCCGCATGATTAAACAAAGTAAAATTGCTGAAGTCAATGATAAAGCACAGGCTTTAGCCAATGAGCGAATTCTAGATTTATTTAGCCCTGCCCCTGCTAAGGAAAAAACTAAAAATCCTTTTGAGATGCTCTTTTCTTCTACTACTCAGCAAGAGCCTGAGATAGTATCCGAAAAGCCTGATGTAAATCAGGAGCGAGAAACTTGGCGCAAAAAGCTAGAGCAAGGTGAACTAGAAGAAAATCTTGTTGAAATTGTCGTGGAAGACACGAGTCAGCCCATGATGGGAATGTTTGCCGGAACGGGCGCTGAAGAAATGGGTATGAATCTTCAAGACATGTTGGGAAGCCTGATGCCGAAAAAGCAGAAGAAGCGCAAAGTGACTGTGGCAAATGCCAGAAAGATTTTTACCCAAGAAGAGGCACAGAAGTTAATTGATATGGATGAAGTTATTTCTGGTGCTATTGAGTTAGCTGAAACGTCAGGGATCATCTTCCTAGATGAAATTGATAAAATTGCTGGTCGGGGCCAATCATCAGGACCGGATGTGTCGCGAGAAGGAGTACAACGTGACATTCTTCCAATAGTAGAAGGATCGACTGTTATGACAAAATATGGAGCATTGCAGACCGATCATATTCTATTTATTGCTGCTGGTGCTTTTCATATTTCTAAACCTTCTGATCTAATACCAGAACTTCAAGGGCGTTTTCCTATTCGTGTAGAATTAACGAATTTGACGAAAGAAGATTTCTGCCAGATTCTCACAGAACCGGCCAATGCTTTAATTACTCAATATACTAGCTTATTAGGCGTGGAAGATATTACGATTGAGTTTGCGCCTGAGGCAATTGATGAGTTAGCGGAAATTGCCTGTGCTGTAAACAGTCAGACTGAAAATATCGGCGCTAGACGACTTCATACAATTATGGAGAAATTATTAGAAGACCTAGCATTTGAAGCGCCTGAATTAGAAAAGCAGACAATTGTAATTGATCGTGCTTATGTGCAATCAAAGCTGTCACATATTATTGAAAATCAAGATTTAACTCAATTTATTCTATAGATTGTTAAGCTACTTATTTTATGAAACGAAAGGTAGGAATTACATGATGTTAACTTTGTTGGAACGTACTCGGAAAATTAATAAGCTTTTACAAAAATCGGAAAAAGTTCATTACAATGAAATGTCTTCTGTATTGTCAAACGTAATGAATTCAAACGTGTATATCGTAAGTAAAAAAGGCGATGTACTTGGTTACGCCTTACTCGATAATTTTGAATGTGGCGTAATGAAAGAAAAAGTACTTGATGATGGTCTCTTTCCTGAAAGATATGTTGACTGGTTGCTACGTGTTTCGGAAACTTCGCCCAATATTCGCATTGATAGTGGTCTTTGTGCTTTTAGCGAGAATACCGAATGTTTCTTTCATGGTAAATTAACGACCATTGTGCCTATTTATGGCGGTGGCGATCGGATTGGTACTTTGATTGTTGCTAAGTTCGATGAGGAATTTACTGATGATGATTTAATCTTGGCTGAATATGGTGCAACCGTTGTCGGTATGGCTATTTTACGAGATTTAAGTGATAAAATCGCCGATGAAGCTCGAAAGAAAGCAACAGTACAAGTAGCTATCGGCACACTCTCTTATTCAGAACTCGAAGCTGTTCTTCACATTCTTAACGAATTAGAAGGCGATGAAGGATTGCTTGTAGCAAGTAAAATTGCTGATCGTGTGGGGATTACTCGTTCTGTCATTGTTAATGCCTTACGCAAATTTGAAAGCGCTGGTGTTATTGAATCCAAATCACTAGGAATGAAAGGTACATATATTAAAGTTCTTAATGAATTGTTACTTGATGAATTGAAGAAACTAAGAAAATAATGATTCCTTTAACAAAGAAACGTTAATTTATAAGAATTTTAGGGGACTGTCTCACGAAGAGATTGCAAGTGAATTTCTTCTTGACGAGACAGTCCTCCTTATTTGTCATTAAATATTTTAAGATGTTTTTAAGGCGTTTTTAAGAATTTGATTTTAAGCACGTCGCTGTTTGTATTTTTTCTAAACAAAAAGTCCTGATTATTGGATTTTACAAAGAGTTTTAAAAAATTAAGAGGAATTTATGAAATTTATGTAGAATTGTAGCCTATCGTAAAGTATTGTCAAAATGGTATTTGGGAGGTTTACTGTGCTTGATTCTATGTTATCAGCTTCTTCTGCTGGACTGTTGGAAAAAGCCTTATCGGCTTCTGCCTTGCGGCAAAAAGTGATTAGTAACAACATTGTCAATGTAAATACGCCGGGCTTTAAACGCAGTGAAGTAATATTTGAAGATAAACTTCAACAAGCGATAGGGGGCCCAAAACTGTTATCTTTGGTAAGAACTCATGGCGCTCATTTGTCAGGGACGCGGGAAGTGTCTACCGATCCAGCTGTTGTTGTCGATAAGGATACATCAATGCGTTTAGATGGAAATAATGTCGATATTGATAAAGAAATGGCTGGCCTTGCCAAAAATAGCATTTATTATAATTCAGTAGCACAACAACTCAGTAAAAAGTATTCTACTTTAGTTTCGGCCATTAAAGAAGGGAAGTGACCATAGATGGGAATGTTTGGCGCCATTGACTCTGCGGCTTCCGGCTTGACGGCTGAACGGTTGCGTATGGATGTTATATCTAACAATATTGCCAATGTAAATACGACGCGTACAGCTGAAGGCGGACCTTATCGGCGTCAATTATTGGTATTTGAACCAAGATCGTCAGGCGATTCTTTTTCTGATATTTTAACAGGAAAGCTTGGCCAGTCTGGTGAAAATGCTGGCGTAAAGGTTGTTGGCATTACGAAAGATCAGTCGCCTTTGCGATTAGTCTACGATCCTACTCATCCAGATGCAAATCGGAATGGGTATGTAGAAATGCCCAATGTAAATGTTGTAACAGAAATGGTAGATATGATTACAGCAAGTCGGGCTTATGAGGCCAATGTTACAACAATTAACGCTGCTAAATCTATGGCGCAAAAGGCGCTGGAGATTGGCAAATAGGAGGAAAGATAAATGGCCATTGATGGCATTCAGCCATTATCGCTTAGTGAAGTCGGGTTCGAACCAACCAAGCGAGCGAGTAGTAGTGCTCGTTCTGGCGGCGTAACGTTTGGACAACTCTTTTCAAATGCGCTAGGAGAAGTCAATCAGTTACAGCTTAACTCTAGTAAGGCTTCGGCAGATCTTGCCGCTGGAAAAATTCAAGATGTTTCTGAGGCAGTCATTGCGGCAGAAAAAGCTTCCATCTCTTTGCAACTCACGATGACAGTTCGCAACAAAGTGATTGACGCTTACCAAGAAATCATGCGAATGCAGGTCTAATATTTTTCTGATTTGAAAGGGTGGAGACGATGGCTGACTGGAAAGAACAGTCTCTGCGCCTGTGGCAAAACATCGGTAAAAAAGAAAAGTACATTATTTTAGGATCTGCAGTTTTACTTTTTGTAGGTATCCTTGCATGGAGTTTTTGGTGGGGGGGTCGCCCTGATAGTGTACCTTTGTTTACTGGTCTTGATGCCAAAGATGCAGGTGAAGTGGCAGCAAAGTTGAAAGAAGCAAAAATTCCCTATGAAATAGGTAACAATGGTACAGCGATTATGGTATCGTCGAAAGATGTTTATAAAATTCGTCTGGACTTAGCCGCTCAAGGGTTGCCGCGCGGCAATAAGGGGTTTGAAATTTTTGATCAGAATAAGTTTGGTACAACAGAGTTTCAAAATAAAGTGTATTATTTGCAAGCCATTCAAGGTGAATTAACCAAGACGATTGAGCAAATGACTGAAGTAGAGAAGGCTAGGGTCCATATTGTAATGCCGGAGGATAGTCTGTATAAGAAAAATGAAAAACCGGCTACGGCATCGATCATGATTAAACTACGTCCTTCGGCGCAGTTGAATCCTGGCCAGATTAATGGCATTGTAAATTTAGTGGCACATAGTGTGCAAGGTTTGAAACCGGAGAATATTACGATTGTTGATGATAATGCTCATGTCCTGAATGATCCTTCATCGCAGGAAGCTGGCAAAAATGGCGCTATTAGTTTAACGCAACTGGAAATGACCAAGAAAGTTCAGGATGATTTGCAGAAAAACTTGCAAAGTATGTTAGAACAAGTTTTGGGCGAAGGGAAAGTTGCCGCTCGAATTAATGTGGAATTGAATTTTGATCAGCGGGTAGTGGATCGAAATACCTTTGAACCTGTCGTTGATGATAAAGGAATTATTCGCAGTTCTCAGGATGTCAGTGAAAACTATCGGGGAACCTCTAATGCTCCTGGTGGAGTTCCTGGGACGACAACCAATATTCCTGGTTATGTAGCAAATAATAATAATCAATCCAATTATGAGAAAAAAGAATCTGTAAAAAATTACGAGATTAATGAAACAAAAGAAAAAACCGTAGCATCGCCTGGTTCGATTCGTCGCTTGACTGTGGCCGTTTTAGTTGACGGCAGTATTACTAATGTACAGCAAGATGTGATCATGCGAACAGTAGCTTCGGCAACAGGGTTGAATCCAACTAGAGGCGATACGATTTCAGTGGAAACAGTTCCTTTTAGTACGGAACTAGCTGATAAGAAAAAGAAAGAAGAAGCCGATTTGGAACAAGAGCAGAAAATGTCTCTTTATACAAAAATTGGTTTAGCAGTACTCTTGCTGATTGCTCTTGTAGTAGGGGCTCGCATGTATGCAAGGAAGAAGCAAAGCGAAAAAGATCTAGAACTTATGGCTATGGCTCCCACGCCTGTAGATGAGCTTTTAGAAGAAGAGGAAACAGAAGAGCTTACGCCAGAAGAAATTGAACGCAACAATGTACGTGAATCTATTGAGAAATTTGCTCAGTCTAACCCGGAAGATGTTGCGCAATTATTAAAAACGTGGGTATCTGAGGAATAAGGCGCGCCATAGGGGAGGTAAGGATATGTACGAATCGAATGAGTTGTCAGGCAAACAAAAGGCGGCTATTCTTCTTATTTCGCTAGGACCGGATATTTCTGCCCAGATTTTTAAACATTTTCGGGAAGAAGAAATTGAAAAACTGACGTTAGAAATTGCCAATCAGCGAAAGATTCCTCAAGAGGTAAAAGATAGGGTATTAGACGAATTTCATCAAATGTGTTTAGCAAAAGAATATTTGTCAGCTGGCGGTTTGGATTATGCCAGGGAAATTCTTGAAAAAGCATTGGGGTCAGAAAAAGCAGTTTCTATTATTAGTCGATTAACAGCAAGTCTGCAAATTCGACCTTTCGATTTTGCGCGAAAGACAGATCCTTCTCAGTTATTAAATTTTATTCAAAATGAGCACCCGCAAACGATTGCTTTAATTATGGCTTATTTACAGCCGGAACAGTCTGCAGCGATTATTTCGGCTTTGCCGGCGGACAGACAGGTTGATGTAGCGAAACGTATTGCTACTATGGATCGTACGTCCCCAGATGTTATAAAGGATGTGGAGAGAATTTTGGAAAGAAAGTTATCTTCACTTGTTACGCAAGACTTTACAGCAGCCGGTGGTGTTGATTCCATTGTTGAAGTATTAAACCGTGTAGATCGGACGACAGAAAGAACTATCATTGAAAACTTGGAGATCCAAAATCCAGAACTTGCTGAAGAAATCAAAAAACGGATGTTCGTATTCGAAGATATTGTTCTTTTGGACGATCGTTCGTTGCAACTTGTACTTAGAGAAATTGAATCGAAGGATCTGGGCTTGGCATTGAAAGCTTCGTCCAGTGAAGTGGCGGAGAAAATCTATAAGAACATGTCGAAGCGTGCATCAGAAATGCTACGAGAAGAAATTGAATATATGGGACCTGTTCGTATTCGTGATGTAGAAGAATCGCAGCAGAAAATTGTAAATGTAATTAGACGTCTTGAAGAATCCGGTGAAATTATTGTTTCACGGGGCAAAGGAGACGAAATCATTGCATAAGATTTTCAAATCCATTTCATTACGCGATCAACCTGTGGTAATTGCTGTTTGTGATCCGGAGCTGTGCTGCACGGAAGCAGAGGATTTGCCAAACGAGAAAGAAGAAATTGAATCGCTTTTGGTAAAAACGCAACGGGAATGTGAGAAGCAGATTACCCAGGCTAAAGCGCAGGCTGATGAGATCGTTGCTAACGCTCTATCAGAAGGAGAGAAAATCAAGGAAGAAGCTCGTGCGCTTGGCCATAACGAAGGAAAAGAAACGGGATATCAAGCTGGTTATGAGTTGGGTTATAACGAAGGAATTAAAGTGTCTGAAACAAAAATTCGCGAAGAACTTCAAGCTGAGATCAGCCAAAGCGCTCTAAAAGCTTCGGACGTTTTAACTATGGCTCAGCAAGACGCGAAAAAAATGATTCTGGAAGCAGAAGGAGACATTCTTCAGCTTGTTTTGGCGATTACCCAGAAAATTCTCGCTAGAGAGACTGAAGAAAACCCTGTAATGGTACTTCCGATTGTTCGCGCTGCATTAGAGAAAGTTAGAGATCAACAGGAAGTAATCGTGCGAGTGAATTCTTATGATTTCGAACTTGTCATGCAGGCGCGGCATGATTTACAGACTATGGTAGGCAGGGAGCAGCCCATTTTGGTACAGTCTGATGATTCGGTGAGTGTCGGTAATTGTTTAATTGACACGACAAGTGGAACAGTTGACGCACGTATTGATACACAGTTTGAGGAAATTAAAAAGTCTTTGCTGGAAGTGATGCCATGACAATTTTTTCTGCACAGGCCTATTTGCAAAAAATAGAACAGGCTCAAACGATGCGGTTGACTGGGAAAATTACGCAGATTATTGGTCTTGTGATTGAGTCGCAAGGCCCTGCTGTAAATTTAGGTGAACTTTGCTATATAACGTCGCGAGATCAATCTTTTTCGATTCCAGCTGAAGTTGTAGGGTTTCGCCAAAATCGAGTTCTGTTAATGCCTATAGGAGAAATGCAGGGAATTGGACCTGGTTGTGAGGTGTTGGCGGCCAACCAAACGCTGAGTATTGGTGTTGGTGAGGCACTATTGGGACGAGTTGTTGATGGATTAGGACGGCCAATGGATGACAAGGGTCCGTTGGAACCGGAAAAATTCTACCCAATTCACGCGATGCCGCCTTCGCCGCTTACGCGCAAAAGAATTGACAAAACGATGTCTGTTGGCGTAAAAGCAATAGATTCTTTGATTACGCTAGGTCGAGGACAGCGTGTTGGTATTATGGCGGGTAGTGGTGTTGGTAAGAGTACGCTTCTTGGTATGATTGCAAGAAATACAGAAGCTGATATTAATGTAATTGCTTTGATTGGTGAACGTGGGCGTGAAGTTCGTGAATTTATTGAACGCGATTTGGGGGAAGCTGGCCTAAAGCGTTCTGTTGTAGTTGTGGCAACATCTGATCAGCCTGCTTTACTCAGGGTGAAAGGGGCAATGACAGCAACGGCTATTGCTGAATATTTTCGTGATCAAGGCAAGAATGTTATGTTAATGATGGATTCAGTCACTCGTTTTGCTATGGGACAGCGAGAGGTTGGCTTGACGATTGGCGAGCCACCGGCGACACGAGGCTACACTCCATCTGTTTTTGCCATGCTTCCTAAGCTGTTAGAACGTTCTGGTACTGGTTCTATTGGTTCCATTACGGGAATTTATACAGTCCTTGTTGATGGTGATGATATGAATGAACCGATTGCTGATAGTGTCCGTAGTATTCTAGACGGCCATATTGTTTTATCAAGAGCTTTAGCTGCAAAAAATCATTATCCTGCGATTGATGTTTTGGCGAGCGTTAGTCGTGTCATGTTAGAAATTGTCGAGCGCCCTCACTGGGATGCTGCGCAAAAGCTACGTTCTATTTTAGCGACATATCGGGAAGCGGAAGATTTAATTAATATTGGCGCTTATGTGAAAGGCAGTAATGAAGAAATTGATACGGCCATGGAGCATATTAGTGCTGTGAAAAAATTTTTACAGCAAGAAGTTTATGATGAAACAACCATGGAACAAACAATCAGTATTTTGGAGCAAGTTGTTTCTTAAGTTTGAGAGGGGTAAAATATGCAGCGATTTCGTTTTCGACTGGAAACTTTACTTAAAGTGCGTCGACGACGCGAAGAGCAGGCTCAGCTTCGACTTACGCAGGCCATTGAAAATTTGCGACAAGCCCAAGAAGATCTATCGCTTCTAGCCGATAGAATAGAAGCGCATCGCCAAGAGTGGCAAAATGCGCTGAGCCAAAACAAAACGATTGCTGATTTTATTCTTTACTCTGCTTATTTTAAGCAACTTACGCTACAGATGGATAATCAAAAAGAAGTCGTTATTGCCGCAGAAAAGAGTCACTTAGAAAGTCTCTTTGTTTTTCAAGAAGCCATGAAACAGAGAAAAGTGGTAGAGCGGTTGAAAGAAAAGAAACGACAGCAGCATTACCGTGAGCTGTTACAGCAAGAACAAAATTTTCTTGACGAGCTTGGTACGCAGCGCTATGGAAGAGATTTTTAAAAGAAGGAGGAATTTACTTTGAGTAATTTCGTGGGAGTGCAGCAAGTCTTGCAGCGAATTTCTTCCATTGAACAGCGTTTTGGCGTTGTGAGTAAAAATGCTTTACCAGCTATAACTGGTGCAATGGAAAGACAAAATAGCATTTCGAATCAGTCCTTAAATCCTTCTAGTGATTTTTCAAGTATTTATTCTTCAATAAAAAATAACAGTCTTAATCAAACCCAGGAAACTTCTTATGATCCTGGTGCTGATAATATTATTCGCATGCTTCATACTGCGGCACAAAAATATGGTGTTGATCCCAAGCTAGCGCAAGCGGTAGCAAAGGCAGAGTCTGGTTATTCACCACAGGCTGTATCTTCTACAGGCGCTGTTGGGGTTATGCAACTTATGCCTGATACGGCAGCTGGGCTTGGTGTGCGAAACATCAATGATCCTAGAGAAAATATTGATGGCGGTGTGCGTTATTTAAAGCAGATGCTTGATACATTTCACGGCAACGTAGCGCAAGCTGTGGCAGCTTATAATGCTGGACCGCAGGCCGTAAAGGACTATCAAGGAATTCCGCCTTATGCCGAAACGCAGGCGTATGTGTCAAATGTGCTATCTTACTATAAAAACTTCTAATGACCGTCTTGATTCCTAGAGGGCGTTAGGAATGTCGTTCGGAAGGCAGGCAATGGAATGGCTGAAAAAAATAACGCTAAAAATACAGCTAAAAATACAGCGAAGCCAACAGGCAAAACTGATAAAAAGGCTAATACGATGGCCGGAGGAGAAGAAATAGAAGGAGCGCCACCGAAGAAAAAACGCCGGATTTTTTTGATTCTCTTTGTTATTTTTTTGTTGCTTCTTTTATTAGCAGTTGGCTTTGCTATAGGAATTTATTTAAAATTGTTTGATGTTCAAAAAACAGCAGAAGATTTGAATTTACAGGATAAACCATTTATTGGTCGTTTCTTTCAAAAACCAAAAACAAATTTCGATGCTGTTGATTTAACGCCGCAGAGTCCTGTCGAGCCGTCGCCAGGCAATGCCTTAACTGGTTCGCCAATGCAGCCGAATCCGGTACCGGCGGTTAATCCTGCTGCGTCCCAGGTGCCTGGACAGGTAGCGCCCGGTACACAACCGACAGCACCTGGTGTGGCCACTGATCAGAATCTGGCAAAATTGGCAAAGCAGCGACAACAGGAAGAAGCTAAGAAAATTTCAAAACTAGCGCGCCTTTATGGCAATATGAAGCCTGATGAAGCAGTTCCCATTTTATCGCAGCTTGATAATCCTACGGTTGTTGCTGTTTTAAATAAAATGGAAGAAGAACAAGCTGGTAAAATTTTGGCACAGTTTGAACCTGCTCGAGCCGCTCAAATTAGTCAAGCTATGCTGGCGGTGCCGACAGTTCAATAAAATATCTTAGAAAGGAGGTGAAATAATGCAAACTGAAAATGTAGTAAATCTTATAGCTAGCGTTCCCACTGCGGTTAAAAGTTCATCTAAAAGTGTTCCGACTGTTGCTGTGAAAAGTAAAAGTTTTGCTTCCGCATTAGCATCTTCTGCAACTGTTGCAGCAAATTCTCTCAATAATTCCCTCAATGGAGTAAATCAACCTGGAAGCAATACGGAGTCAACAGCGGGAGCCGATTCTTTGTCTTTAGACAAACAAAAAATAGGAAAAAATGTAACTTCTACCGGTCAAGATAATCAAGATAATAGTTCAAAACCGTCGAAACTAGTAGTAGATGACAAAATTGGTCAACTTGAGGATACAAAAGGACAAGACACCCAAACGTTACAGACCGTTGCTGTAAACGATCTTTATAGCATGTTGTTGGCTGTTTTACCGCAACAAGGTCAACAAAGTCAATCACAAGCAGTAACCGCAGAGGGTAAGGCGAATCAAACAGCTGGTGAGATTTCAACTGGAACTTCAGTTGGACCTATAGTTACGGCAAACTTTGGCCAGATTATTACGCAGCAAACACAGCCTGAACAATTAATGCAGGCGCAACTTGTATCACAAGATCAGACTTTGCAGACACAGTCATTAGATAATGCGTTCGTTACGTTAGAACAAATAAACGGACTGGCTGAACGACAGACTTTGCCAAATGAGTCTGTAAAGCAGGAAAAAGTTGTACTGGGAGCAGAAAAGGCTCAAATGGGTCAAAAGACTTCTGTTGCGGCAGATACAATCAGTGGATTGTTAACAAAAGAATCGGCTAAGCAGGTTACTGTAGAAAATGCCGTTTTGTCTCCAGGGACCATTCTTATGCAAAATGAAGGTAGTGTGCCGCAGCCTGATATATCGCAGCTCAGCATAACAAGTAACAAAGAATTGCAACAAGCAACTCCAACCGAAGAAAAATCAGCGGGTAAGCAAAATGAAATGCTCACAGCCTTACAGTCGCAAGGTAAGCTTGTAGTTGATCAGCAGACACCAATTTTGCCTAAAGAACAAGTTGTACCACAAGATTCCCAGCCTAGCCAAACACAAGAAGCGTCTGCGGCATTAATTGAAAACAAGCTGCGGGAGCAAAATCAGAAGTTTTCTGATAAGGGTGAGCAACAAATGACGTTTACGAGTCAGGAACAGCTAAAAGCGAATAGCGTAGCAGAAACTGAGGTAACGTCGCTTGGCGATACGACGCAGTCTGCTTTTGCACAGATGCTGCATAGCGAAAAAAGTACTACTCCTTTGCAGGGAGTAAGCGCAAGTAGCGCGGCTTCTTCAAACAATCAGCCTGTAAGCAGTCAAGATAACTTTCAGGTAGTACAGCAAATCATTGATCAGGTTAAACTAGTAAATCGTCCACAAAATACTGAAATGGTCATCCGTTTAAAACCGGAACATCTTGGTGAGTTGACATTGAAAGTTACAGTCGAACAGGGTGCAGTTACTGCTTCATTTCATTCTGGCAACAGCGATGTGAGAGCGGTAATTGAATCATCGTTGCCACAATTAAAACAGGAATTGACAAGTTCCGGGCTGAAAGTGGACAATGTGGGAGTATACACTAGTTTGAATCAATTTATGTCTAATCAAGAACGGCCTACGCAGCAACAGCAAAAACCCAAATTTTCCTACAAAGGAAATAAGGATAACTTTGAAGAAACTGTAGAGGCGGTGACAAAACCAGTTGTCACTGAAGCAGATGGTGTCGATTATTTAATTTAGGAGGGATCGTATGGCAGTTTCAGCGACAGGCACAACGACTGACACAACTCCAACTACGAATACAAACAGTAGTACAACAACGTCTAATTCTGCATTAGGAAAAGATGACTTTTTAAAGCTTTTGATTACACAAATGCAAAATCAAGATCCTACTAAGCCGCAAGATGATACGCAAATGATTGCGCAGTTAGCGCAATTTTCTAGCTTAGAACAGATGCAGAACTTGAATGCAACAGCCCAGATGACACAAGCTACGACGATGATTGGAAAAGTTGTAAGTTGGACAGATGCCTCATCGGGACAGTTACTTTATGGTCAGGTTAGTGCAGTGAAGGTTGTCAATAATCAACCCAAGCTGATTGTTGGTGATTACACGGTGGGGCTAAGTGATGTTTCCGCTGTTGTAAATCAGACAACACAAACAAATTCGACACAAAGCAATACAACAACATAAGTGAAGCAATCTGACTAGGAAAGGGTGGATCAGTTGTGGCGGATTCTCGTATTTTTTATGCAAATCAACCTGTTTTTCCGCTTACGCCAGCTGCTGTTCCGGTAAAGACGCAAAGTACTAGTGCTTCAAGCTCTAATCAGGATTTTAGCAAAATTCTTAATGAAAAAATTTCAGGTGTGAAATTTTCCCAGCATGCCATGGAACGACTACAGAGCCGTAATATTGAACTGAGTACAGAGGATTTGCAAAAACTCAGCAGTGCTGTGGAAAAGGCTGAAAAAAAAGGAGCGAAGGAGTCGCTAATGGTTCTAAATAACCTGGCTTTTGTAGTCAGTGTGAAAAATCGAACCGTCATTACCGCCATGGATGGCCAGAGCATGAAAGACAATGTGTTTACTAATATTGATAGTGCTGTTCTTCTCACTTGAGCTGGACCTAATATGGAGGCTCATTTAGCTGCTGAATGATTGAAGCAGCTTATACCAAAAATTAAATTGGAGGTTATGTTTATGGGACGTTCTATGTATTCAGCTGTTTCCGGTTTGTTAAATATGCAAACAGGTATTGATGTCATTGGCAATAATGTTGCTAATGTTAATACAATTGCCTATAAAAGCAATACAACAAATTTCCAGGATATTTTAAGTCAGACTGTGCAAGGTGCATCTGCTCCAGCGGGCAATCTTGGCGGGACAAATCCGATGCAGGTTGGACTTGGTATGACAGTTGCTAGTATTGGTACGAATTTTAAAGATGGCAACTTGCAATCTACAGGTAAACAGACGGATATGGCTTTATCGGGGAATGGCTTCTTTATTTTACAAAACGGCAATGATAAGGTCTATACGCGGGTAGGCAGTTTCACTCAGGATGCACAAGGAACTTATGTTTCATCAGGAGGCCTGAAATTAATGGGCTGGATGGCTGATGCTACAGGAGCTATTACGCCTGGCGCATCGATGCAGCCAATTCAAGTTCAGCTTGGTACTACGATGGCTTCCAAGGCTTCGACGGAAATAAAGGTCACGAAAAATTTGAAAGGTGATTCTGCAATTGGTTACAGTTATCCAGGTTCTGCTACGGCAACTGACTCTGTAGGAACACAGCATGCAGTAAATACAAATTATTATAAGGTTGATATGACATCGGGGGCCACTCCAACTTCTACCTGGCTGACGTATACTTCAGTTAAAGATTCAACTACATCAACCCCTAAAAATGCTTGGCAAGTGCTTACTTTTGACGCTGCGGGGAGTAATCCAAACTATATTTCAATTCCAGATACTTCAACGGGATTGACATCGCCTACTGATACTGCTACTTTCACATCATTAACTTTAGACTCGACACTGGGAGCTAGTAATTCACAAACCTTTGTTTCTATTGAAGGTGGACAACCCCATACGTATAAACTTACGTTTACTGCTGATGCGACACAATCGAATAAATGGTCTTATACACTTAGCGATGCCAGTGGTTCAGGCACGTCCGTATCTGGGATAGTTAAGTATGTTGCTGGGGCTCCTGGGGCATATACATTTTACGATAGTACAGGAACTACTGCTGTGCCGTCCTTGTCTATGGGGGGAACCTTTACTTTAAATGTAACTGGCTTTACCAGCAATGCACCGACAACTGGTGGGTTTTATATGCCAGGAACGGAAAGTACTAATGTAAAGCAAACTATAACCGATGCCAATGCGGCGGTTACGGCTGGTACTGGCGGTAATTTACCTTTTCAAGCAACATTTACAAATGCAACAAGTCAATTAAGCCTCACTCGAAATCTAAGTGGTTTGACACAATATGGCGGTATGGGCGACTCAACTCTATTTGAGACACCTGACGGTTATCCTGCCGGAACACTGCAATCTACTTCACTTGATAAAACTGGTACGATTGTGGGGACCTATAGCAATGGCGAGCGACGAAACTTAGCACAAGTAGCCTTAGCTGGTTTTGCGAATCCGGAAGGTTTACTGAAAGTCGGCGACTCTAATTATCAGGTGTCTAATAACTCTGGGACACCTCAGATTGGGGCGGCGAAAACCGGTGGGCTAGGGGCTATTACTGGCGGTAGCTTAGAAATGTCTAATGTCGACTTGGCCACGGAGTTTACTAATATGATTATTACGGAACGGGGTTATCAGGCAAACTCTAAGGTTATTACGACAAGTGATGAAATGTTACAAGAATTAAATAGTTTGAAACGATAATAGAAAGTGAGCGATGACATAGCGGGGGGATTTCCTCCCGCTATCTAAGGAGGAAGTAAGATGATCAAGTTATCAAAAATAAATGGTGAGCGTGAATTTATTATGAATGCGGAGCTCATTGAGACTGTTGAGGAAACGCCTGATACGGTTGTTACTTTGACAAATGGAAAAAAGTTTATTGTGGAAGAAAGAATGGATGAAGTGGTTCGCAAGGTCATGGATTATCGGCGTGCCATATTTAGAAATTTACGGTAGGGCATATAGGTTACAATGATTGTGGTGATTTTTAAAGGAATTTTGTTTAAAATTACATGTTTTTCAGTATTTGGTTTTATAAATAACATACTTAAGTCGGAATTTTGTCGATTTCTGAAGGAGTTTTCTTATCTTTGTAGAAAAAATATGCTTAGGAAAGAAACGGAATTAAAGCGCCTATAGATAAATGCTAAGGTCTTTAAGACCGATATGATATAATTCTTAAGGGGGGGACCCGAATGGCTGAAGGTGGGAAAAAATTTCCGCTAGCAATAGTTGCAGGTTTAGTTGTAGTTGGACTTTTATTAGCTGGCGGTATTTCTTATTTTATTGCAAATAAAATTGTAGCAGAAAAATCAACTGTTGAAACAAAAAAATCGGAACCAGGCGAATTTGTTAAAATAGGCGATCCCAAAGAAGGATTAGTATTGAATGTGGGGGGCGCTGGCAGTGGTCGTTTTATTAAAGTTGGTATTATATTAGAAGTCAAACCGGAAAAGAACGCGCCGCCGAAGGAAGGAAAGAATTTATCACCTGAAGAAGTGAAAATGACAGATACTGTCATCTCAGTGTTACGGTCGCAAAAAATAGAAGATTTTGATCCGTCCAAACAAGAAAAACTGAAAGATCTCATTAAAGGGGCGGTAAATGAAAGTTTAGGCGGCGACCGTGTTTATAATGTATTTATAACAAATTTTGTTATACAATAATGTGATTTTCTAGATTTTGCGGGAAGGGAGGCAACTGGATGGCCGGCGACGTACTCTCACAAGCTGAGATTGATGAGCTGCTTTCTAATATATCGAGTGGAGTTCTTTCAGCTGAAGATATTCAAAGTGAAGAGAAACAACGAAAAATAAAATTATATGATTTTAAGCGTCCTGATAAATTTTCCAAAGACCAAATTCGGACGCTCTATATGATTCATGAGAATTTTGCTCGACTGTTTAATACATATCTTTCCGCAAATTTGCGTACTCTCGTGCATATTGATGTCGCTTCTGTTGATCAGCTTACCTATGAAGAATTTATTCGGTCTTTGCCGAATCCAAGTGTAATTAGTGTTTTTCAAATGAGTCCGTTAAAAGGAAATGCCATACTAGAACTGAATCCTAATGTAGTATTTGCATTGATTGACCGCTTATTCGGCGGCGTTGGATCAGCACCGAATAAACCCAGACCTTTAACGGATATTGAAGAAGCGATTATTACTCGAGTGATTAATAAAGCATTGGAATCATTGCAAGAGGCTTGGAAACAAGTTATCGCCATGAATCCAAGTATGGATGTTATTGAAACAAATCCTCAGTTCACACAGATTGTTCCGCCTAATGATATGGTTGTTATTATTACGTTACAGGCAAAAATTGGTCAGGCTGAAGGTCTTTTAAATTTATGTATTCCTTATTTAGTGTTAGAGCCCATCATGTCAAAACTAACGACAACTTTCTGGGTCGCTTCTTCTGTAGCAAAGCAAGATTCTGATGAAAATATTCAAGCGTTGCAGAAAAAATTGCGCAAAGCTGTGATTCCAATTACGACGGAATTAGGCAAAGTTACGATTAGTGTAGCAGAAATGCTTGGTCTTGCAGCAGGGGATGTTTTACAGCTTGAAACAAAGGTGTCCGATGAATTAACTGTATATGTTGGTCAACAAAAGAAATTTTTATGTAAACCTGGTGTAAGCGGCAAAAAAATGGCTGTACAAGTGACCAGAGTGATAGAAGGAGATGACTTAGATGAGTGATGGATTTCTCTCACAAGATGAAATTGATGCTTTACTCAGAGGTGAACCCAGTTCGTCTCCTGCGGCTGATGTAAGTGCAGCAGAGGATTTATCTGATATAGAAAAAGACGCACTTGGTGAGATTGGCAATATTTCTATGGGCAGTGCGGCGACAACCTTATCAATATTGTTAGGGCGTCGCGTATCAATTACAACACCGCGTGTCTCCATTACGACCTTAGATGAAATCAAAGAGCAATATCCGCTACCGTATTTAGTAATTGAAGTCGGTTATACGCATGGTCTTACCGGGACAAATATCCTGGCGATTCGTGAGCAGGATGCTTTGATCATTTCTGATCTAATGATGGGCGGCGATGGTTCGAATCCTCCGACGGAGATGAATGAACTTTATTCAAGCGCTGTTACGGAAGCAATGAATCAAATGATGGGATCTACGGCGACTTCTATTTCAACTATGTTTAAAAAGAAAGTTGATATTTCGCCGCCAACGAGTACGCGTGTTGATTTTTCAACAGAGACGCCGATTACAAACTTGGCTCAAGGAGATCAATCCATTGTTCGCGTATCGTTTCGTATGGAAGTAGAAGATCTTATTGATAGTGAAATTATGCAGCTTGTTGGTATAGATATTGCTAAGGAAATGGTAGGAAATCTGCTTAACATGTCTCAGGAGGCAGCACAGCCACTAGCGGCGCCAACACCGACTCCAGCGGCGGCACCAACACCAGCTCCACCAGCTGCAACGCAAGCAGCTTATGCGGCACCATCGCAACCTATGATGCAAGCGGCAAAACCGGCGCAGCCAGCTCCGAATGTTGTGGTTCAGCCAGTTCAATTTGCTCCACTTACGCCCAGTGGAATTCCGCTTGGTGATACAAATATTAATTTAATTATGGACGTACCGTTGCAGGTTACGGTAGAATTAGGGCGTACCCGTAAATTAATAAAGGAAATTCTCGAGTTGTCTACAGGATCTGTCATTGAACTTGATAAATTGGCAGGGGAAGCTGTCGATGTTCTCGTGAATGGAAAATTGATTGCCAAAGGTGAAGTTGTAGTAATTGATGAAAATTTTGGCGTTAGGGTTACCGATATTGTAAGCCCCTTAGAACGGGCTGCGAATTTACAGTAAAAATTTATAATGATAAGGAGAGATTGTTGAATGGCAATTCGAGTATTAATAGTAGATGATGCTGCTTTTATGCGAATGATGATTAAAGATATTTTATCAAAAAACGGCTATGAGGTAGTAGGGGAAGCTGAAAATGGTGCTAGGGCTGTTGAAAAATGGCAAGAACTTCGTCCTGAATTGACTACCATGGATATTACTATGCCGGAGATGGATGGAATTGCGGCAGTTAAAGAGATTAAAAAGATAGACGCTAATGCGAAAGTTATTATGTGTAGCGCGATGGGACAACAAGCCATGGTTATTGAAGCGATTCAAGCTGGTGCGCGCGATTTTATTGTAAAACCTTTTCAGCCTGACCGAGTTCTTGAGGCCGTTCGTAAAGCTGTAGGCTAAATGTGATGAATTTATTGCTGATGTCTAAAGTATTTGCTGCTGATGCTTCTGGTGAATACCTGAAATATCAAGAGCCGGCAGCAACGGCTGTGAGTGGTTTTTCCATATTTTCTTATGTGATTTCGCTATTGTTTACTTTTGGAGTAGTTGTGGCATTAGCATATTTTACTTCGCGATTTTGGGGAAATAAACTGAATCTTGCTGGGCGGAAGAATTCCAGCAAGATTCTAAGCTCCCTTTCGTTAGGGACAAATCGCGCTGTTTATGTTGTGGAAATGGCAGGAGAATATTTGGTTTTAGGTGTCACAGACCACAATATTACTTTACTGCAAACAATAACTGATCCCGATAAAATTCATGAACTCCAAGAACAAAATACACAAGAGATAGAAACTTTTCAGGAAGTATTTCGCAGTCAGCTTCATTCATTGCAGCATATGTCTCATAAGTTCCCTGAAGTTTTTGGAAGAGACAAAATGAATAAAGAACGAAAAAATACATTAGATCGTGATGCAACGGATATAGAGAAGAGGTAACCGCTTTGCTAAGAGTATTTATTGTAATTGGTGCTGTTCTTCTCGCTTCTTTTGTGACAACCTCTTCAGCGGTTGCGGCACCACTTATTCCGATTCCGAGTGTTACTGTGGGCGTCGATCAAGCTAGTACGCCACAGGAAGTTGCTACAAGTCTACAAATATTATTAGGACTTACTGTTTTAACGTTAGCGCCTTCTATTTTGATCATGATGACTTCGTTTACGCGGATTATTATCGTACTTTCTTTTTTGCGAAGCGCCTTAGGGACGCAGCAAATGCCGCCTAATCAGATTTTAGTAGGACTTGCTTTATTCATTACTTTTTTCACGATGTCACCTTATATTGATGAAGTAAATTCTAAAGCGCTGCAACCTTATCTAGCAGGAACTATGGATCAGCCAACTGCTTTAAATGAGGCGATGAAGCCGTTACGAATTTTTATGTTTAAGCAGACACGTGAAAATGATATCGCTTTATTTATAAATTTAGCAGATGGGCCGCGTCCAGCATCGCAAGAAGAGGTTTCAACTATGACGCTTATTCCGGCCTTCGTTATTAGTGAATTAAAGACTGCTTTTCAAATCGGATTTTTAATTTATATTCCATTCATTGTTATTGATATGGTTGTAGCTAGTACGCTGATGTCTATGGGTATGATGATGGTACCGCCTGTTATGATTTCTCTTCCTTTTAAAATTTTACTTTTTGTCTTAGTTGACGGCTGGCACCTTCTAATTCGCTCGCTAGTCACTAGTTTTAACTAGAAAGGGAGGGAAAAACGATGAATGGTGATATGGCAATACAAATTGGTCGCGATGCTTTAGCTATGGTTATGTTGATTTCTGCTCCCATGCTAGGGTTAGGCCTTGTTGTGGGAGTGCTTGTGAGTATTTTTCAGGCGACAACGCAAATACAAGAACAAACACTGGCATTCATTCCTAAGATTATTGCTGTGTTTGTAGCTATTTTAGTGTTTGGTCCTTGGATGTTGCGATTAATGGTTGATTATACGCAGGCAATTTTACAAAGCTTGCCGCAAATGATTCACTAAAAGAGCTAGAGGTGGACAAAGCAGTGGATTTATTTGCCCTTGTTCAAAATCAAATGGGTCTTTTTTTCCTGCTTTTTGTAAGAGTGAGCGGTATATTTACGGCGGCGCCTATTTATGGTAGTCGCAATGTGCCGATTATTGTAAAAGCAGGACTTTCCTTAATTTTAGCCTTAATTCTGCTGCCAATTTTAGGCCAGCAGACGCCGGATTTACCCAAAACGTTCTTATTATATTTTTTTCTTGTAATGACGGAATATATTGTAGGACTTATTATTGGTTTTACAGCTACTTTTGTTTTTTCAGCAATTCAAATGGCGGGGCATCTTATTGATACCCAAATTGGTTTTTCCATGGTTAATATTTTAGATCCTTTATATGGACAGCAGGTTCCCTTGATTGGCAACTTTAAATATATGCTGGCACTTCTTGTTTTTTTAGCAACTAATGGGCATCATTTGTTACTGACAGCGTTATTAGATAGTTTTCGTCTTGTTCCAGTGACGCATGTTGTTTTTTCAAAATCATTAGCTCCTTATATGGTGAATCTTGTAGCAGGTTTTTTTGCGATTGCTTTGAAAATTAGTTTGCCTGTTTTAGTTACCTTATTACTTTTAGATATTGGTATGGGAATTTTAGCTAAGACAATGCCACAGATGAATATTTTTATGGTTGGTATGCCGGCAAAAATATTAATTGGTTTATTTATGCTTTCAATGGCTTTGCCTTTTTATATTTTTTTTCTCGAGGTATTGTTTAATGGGATGCAGGCAGATATTAATAAACTTATACAATTATTTCAGGCTGGACCATAAGCACAGTTTGAATTTTGATTTGCAGCGTTTTTCTGGCGAGAAAACAGAAGATCCAACAGCAAAGCGAAAGTCTGAGTCACGTGATAAAGGTCAAGTTGCTAAAAGTATGGAATTTAATTCGGCAGTTGTTTTGTTAGCGGCCTTCTTTTCCCTAAAGTTTGTTGGTCCGTTTATGTATGAACAGCTTGCTGGTTTGATGAAAACTGTATTTACTAATTTTCCTTCTAGCGATTTTACGATTGATTCCTTTCAAGTCTTGTTTTTGGCTTATGCTCTTGTTTTTTTACAAACGGCTTTGCCGCTTATGGCTATTATTGTAATTGTTTCTGTTGCTGTTAATTATTTTCAAGTAGGGTTTATGTTTACATTAGAACCCTTAATACCAAGTTTAGATAAATTGAACCCTATATCGGGATTTTCGCGCATGTTTTCAATGCGCTCTTTAGCCGAATTAGCTAAGTCAATTTTCAAAATTTTTGTTGTAAGTTTTTTTATCTACCAATTTGCGGAAGACCAGGCTAATAATTTGCCTAAAATGATTTCTTTTGACTTAATTGCATCTTTACAGTGGATTTGTTCGCTAGGGCTTGATTTGGCATTTCGTATTGTTACAGTATTGCTTGTGTTATCAGTTGCTGACTATTATTTTCAATGGTGGCAGCATAATAAGAGTTTGAAGATGAGCAAGCAGGAAGTAAAAGAAGAGATGAAACAAGCCGAAGGCGATCCAAAAATTAAAAGTCAAATCAAACAAAAACAGCGCGCAATGGCTATGCAGCGAATGATGCAGGAAGTGCCGAGTGCCAGTGTGGTTGTAACAAATCCGACACACTTTGCTGTAGCTTTAAAATATGAGTCTGATATGCCGGCGCCGCTTGTTGTTGCCAAAGGGCAAGATTATTTGGCTTTCCGTATTAAAGAAGTTGCTCGAGAACATGGGGTTACGATTGTAGAAAATAAACCTTTGGCAAGGTCATTATATAGTTTAACGGAAATCGGTGATTTGGTTCCCGCTGAGTTATATCAGGCTGTGGCTGAAGTTTTAGCATATGTATATCGACTCAAGAAAAAGCTGTCCTAACAGAAGGAGAGAGATTATTTGGCTTCTCAATCATCTACACCTTTTCCCAAAATTACAAAATATAGTGATGTTTTTGTTGCGCTAGCGATTGTAACAATTGTTGTTATGATGATTATTCCGCTGCCAACAATGCTTCTTGACATTTTTTTGACACTGAATATTACTTTAGCTCTTACGGTTGTGATGGTTGCAGTTTATAATACAGAACCACTTGATTTTTCTGTATTTCCCTCTCTGCTACTTATTACGACATTATTTCGCCTAGCCCTTAATGTGTCTTCAACAAGGCTGATCTTAAATAGTGGCTATGCCGGTGAAGTGATTTTGGCTTTCGGAAATTATGTTGTTGGCGGGAATGCTATTGTTGGTTTTATCATGTTTGTTATTTTAATCATTATACAGTTTATTGTTATTACTCGAGGCGCTGAACGTGTAGCGGAAGTGGCGGCTCGCTTTACTTTGGATGCTATGCCTGGTAAGCAGATGAGTATTGATGCTGATTTAAATTCTGGGCTGATTAATGATGCTGAGGCGAAGGAACGGCGGCGTAAAATTCAGCGAGAAGCTGATTTTTATGGCGCTATGGATGGTGCCAGTAAGTTTGTCAAAGGCGATGCGATTGCTGCTATTATCATTATTGTAATTAATATTGTTGGCGGTTTTGTTATTGGCATGGTTCAGTTTAATTTATCAGCCGTCCAGGCTCTGTCGCAATATACCCTTTTAACTGTCGGTGAAGGACTCGTGAATCAGATACCAGCGTTGCTTATTTCAACAGCCACTGGTATTGTTGTGACAAGGGCTGCTTCTGATCATAATCTTGGCTATGATCTAGCGACACAGTTGATCAGTAATGACAGGGTCTTTTTGATTGTTGGTACAGTACTTGCTTTTTTCGCTATTGTGCCAGGTTTGCCAGGGATTCCGTTCGCTCTCTTAAGCGGTTTGTTATTTTTTACGGCTTATGCATTGAAAAATTCGCAGAAGACGATTGAAAAAGAAGAAGTTAATCAACAGGAACAGCAAGAAATGGAAGAAGTACGCAAACCCGAAAATATTGTCTCGTTGCTCCAAGTTGATCAAATGGAACTCGAAATTGGCTACAGTTTAATTCCACTTGTTGATGTTGGCCAAGGCGGTGATTTATTAGATCGCGTCGTCATGATTCGACGGCAATGTGCCATTGAACTGGGGCTTATTGTGCCTACCATTCGAATTCGTGACAATATTCAACTAAAACCGAGTGTTTATGTCATAAAATTAAAAGGTGTAGAGATTGCTCGAGGTGAATTATTACTTGAACATTATATGGCGATGAATCCAGGAACTGTTTTTGAGGAAATTCCTGGAATTCCTACGCAAGAGCCGGCTTTTGGTTTGCCCGCCATTTGGATACAGGAAGCAGACCGGGAAAAAGCCGAGCTTGCTGGCTATACTGTAGTTGATACTGTGTCAGTTTTAGCCACTCATTTGACAGAAGTCATTAAAGCGCATGCTTTTGAAATTATTGGGCGTCAAGAAGTACAGACACTAGTTGATTCGATTAAACAGAAGAATCCAGCTGTAGTAGAAGAGTTGGTGCCAAACCTTCTCGCTTATGGCGATATTCAAAAGGTTTTATCTAATCTTTTACGTGAACGAGTTTCGATTCGAGACATGGTTACAATACTGGAAACACTTGCTGACTATGCGACATTGACAAAAGATATGGAAGTTTTGACAGAGTACGTTCGTCATTCTTTGTCGCGACAAATTTGCAGCAGTTTTGTCATAAATAATACACTGACTTGTTTGACTGTTGATCCGCAGTTAGAAAGTATAATCACTAATTCGGTGCAACGGACAGAACAAGGTTCTTTTGTCGCTTTAGAGCCTCAGAAGATGCAAGAACTTATTAGTAGTCTGACTGAAGAAATTCCTAAGCTTACGAACTTGGGATATCAGCCAATTGTTTTGACAAGCCCCGGGGCTCGACTCTATTTTAGAAAATTGACGGAACGGGCTGCGCCAAATTTGGTAGTATTATCATACGCTGAGATTGATGCAAAAGTAGAAGTCCAAGCAGTAGGGATGGTGAGAGTATAATTGAAAGTGAAATCTTATACAGCCAGTTCTATGCAGGAAGCAATGGCACAGGTGAAAACAGAGTTAGGCCGTGATGCTGTTATACTTCATACTAGACGGTTTAAAAAAGGCGGTTTTTTGGGATTTTTCGCCAAAGATATGGTCGAAGTTATGGCGGCAATTGAATCAAATGCTGTAAAAACGGCAGATGTAAAACCGATTCTACCGATAAAACCCACTGAAGCGGAAAATAAGATAGTAGCAATGCAAGAAGAATTAGCTACGATGAAGAATCTTATGGAGCAAGTGCTAGATAAAGTTCCGCAAGAAGGAACAAAAGCTTCCACGGAAAATCCACTTTTTCCTTACTTGCAATTGCTTTTGAATAATGATGTAGATTTACCTATTGCCGAAGAACTGTTGAAAAACGTTCTTGTGAGTTCAACGCCATCTAAACAAGAACTGCAAATGGTAAAAAGACAGCTTTATCATAAAATCCACCAGTATTTTGCCAATATTAATGGGATCGAATTTGTGGAAAACCAGTGCAAAGTTGTAGCGCTTATTGGTCCGACTGGTGTCGGTAAAACAACGACAATTGCAAAACTAGCTGCTAATTTTGCCTTAAAGCAGGGCTATAAAGTCGCACTTGTTACGGCTGATACATATCGAATTGCCGCAGTTGACCAACTGAAAACCTATGCCGATATTATTGGCGTTCCCTTAGATATTGTGTATACACCAGAAGAACTGAAAGCGGCGATTAATCGGTATCGCGATAAAAACTTGGTTTTAGTAGATACCGCCGGAAGAAGTCCTTCGAATCAACAACATTTGGTTGAATTGCAAACACTGCTTTCGGTAGACGCTTCGATTGAAAAACATTTGGTTTTAGGAACAAATACAAAATATCGCGATGCATTAGAGATTGTAAATAAGTTTTCAGCCTGTTCGCCACAAAAATTTCTGTTCACAAAAGCCGATGAATCTACGAATATAGGAACCATTTTTAATTTGTTGTATCATTTTCCGGCAAGACTGTCTTATATTACAACAGGTCAGAATGTGCCTGACGATATTGAGTTAGCCGATCCGGCTAAATTAGCAAATCTTCTTTTAAAGGAATAGCCTATGAAAGATCAAGCAGAAAAACTGCGCCTTATGGCGAAAAACTCTTCGACAGCTTTGCCGCAGTCTCCTCGTGGCAAAATTATTAAACAACAGCAGTTGGCAAAATCCCGTGTTATTACAGTGACAAGTGGTAAAGGCGGAGTAGGCAAAACTAATTTTACCATTAATTTAGCTTTGGCTTTAGCTGCTTATCAAAAAAAGGTTTTAGTAATTGATGCCGATCTTGGTATGGCTAATATTGATATTGTTTTAGGCTGTCATGTTCCTTATACCTTAATGCATCTTCTTTCTAGCGACATGGATGTAAATGATGTTATTACGGAGGGGCCGTGTGGAATTAAATTTTTATCAGGTGGTTCTGGGATTCATGAATTAGCGAACTTGTCAAACGAAGCGCTAGAAAGGCTCGTTCGTAAAATTACTCTTTTTGATAGCTGGGCTGATATTATATTGATTGATACGGGAGCTGGCATTCATCGTAATGTTATTAATTTTGTGATGGCTGCAGATGAAGTGATTTTAATTACAACGCCGGAGCCAACGGCGATCACCGATGCGTATGCTATGGTTAAAACAATTGCCAGTCATCAAGTAACAGCACCGTTGCATTTAGTCGTGAATCGTGTTCTTGATGTTACAGAAGGACAATTTGTTTTTGATAAATTGGGTCATGTAGCTCAGAAATTTTTAAAAATTCCCCTAGCACAGTTAGGCTTTATTTATGAAGATCGCTCTATGATGGAAGCGGTGAAAAAACAAAAACCCCTTCTTTTGTCATATCCGAACTCAATCTCCTCTCAATGTATTGAAGAAATTGCTTATAAAATTACTTTAGAAGAAAAAATATTGGTGCCGAAAGGAATTCGCGGATTTTTTTCGAAGTTTTTAGATATATTGCGTTAAGTGGTTTTCATAGGGGGGATTTTTCATTAGTCATCAAATTTTACAAGTCAATCAACGGGTAGAAATTATTCTCGTGAGTGGGCGAGAAACAGAATATCATCGTAGCCGAATTGAAGAAATAGGAAAGAATCAGTTAATTTTAGCTATGCCGATGAAGCAGCAAATGCCAGTCATTCCTCTTTCAGGAACTTCTTTTTATGGCAGTATTTTAAATGAAACGGGGCGTTATCAATTTAAGAGCGTTTACCAAGACAAAAGGCTGCGTCCAATTCCTGTATGGCTTGTAACGATGCCGACAGAAATACAAAAGATACAGCAAAGATCTTTTGTCCGTTTAGATATAGGAGTATCTGTTATAGTAAAGTGGCAGAATGAAGCCGGTGAACAAAGTGAACAAATGATTACCCGCGATCTTAGCGGTGGCGGTGTTTGTTTAATTGCATCAAAACCCTTTTTATTGCAAACAGAAGTGGTTTTGACGATAGATTTAGGCGACGGCGAACTGGTTATGGCAACGGGAACGGTTATCCGTGTACAAAAGCAAGTGGCGGAACGACCAATTTTCTTGCTTGGCATCGCCTATGGCGAAATTATTGAAAAAGATAGAGGGAAAATTATTAAATTTATTTATCAAAAACAGCTGGAGCGTAAACGAAAAGGACTATAAAGAAACGGTGGGATCCAAGATGATCAGAGTACTAATTGTAGACGACTCGGCATTCATGCGCAAAATGCTGACAGACTTATTTGTTTCCCAGCCTGATTTTTCTGTAGTTGACACGGCTCGCAATGGCAAAGATGCCATTGATAAGGTAAAGCACTTAAAACCTGATCTTGTTACTTTAGATGTAGAGATGCCTGTTGTTGACGGAATAAAAGCATTAGAAGAAATCATGAAGCAAACCCCTGTTCCTGTAGTTATGATTAGCAGTTTAACTCATGATGGAGCGGAAGCCACTTTACGTGCGTTAGAACTTGGTGCAGTCGACTTTATTGCCAAAACAGCTGGGCCGATTTCGACACTTTCCGGCATTCAAAACGAAGTTGTCGAAAAATGCCGAGCTGCAGCGAAGGTAAATGTAAGCACTCTAAAGAGGAGCCCTTTTCCTGTTGCTCCTGTCGCGGTTCCGAAAAAAACACCGCTGCAACCTTTGGCTGAAGCGGTAGATGATAAAGTTGTTGCCATTGGTACATCAACAGGTGGTCCAAGAGCTTTGCAGGAAGTGCTGACAAATTTACCGGGGACGCTGCCAAGTAGTATTGTGATTGTGCAGCATATGCCTCCTGGTTTTACTAAATCTTTAGCAGAAAGATTAAATTCGCTTTCAGCTTTGACCATAAAGGAGGCAGAAAACAATGATATTTTGCGTCATGGACTCGTGCTAATTGCTCCTGGAAATTATCATATGACTTTCGAGCGAACGCAAAATAAAACCGTTGTGAAGTTAAATCAAAATCCTCCTATTGGCGGACATCGCCCAGCAGTTGATCCCATGCTGGAAAGTATTGCGAATTTATATAAACAAAAGGCAATTGGAGTTATTTTAACTGGAATGGGCCATGATGGTTCAAAAGGGATTGCTGCCATCAAACGTTTTAATGGAATTACAATTGCTGAAGACCAGACAACGGCTGTTGTTTATGGGATGCCTAAGTCAGCCGTTGAGTTGGGGGTCGTTGATCGTCTTGTACCACTTCATGCAGTTGCTAACGAGATTGTCAAGGCCGTTACAAAATAACTGGAGGTGCAACTATGGATACAAATCAATACATGGGTATGTTTTTAGAAGAGTCACGCGAACATTTGCAGACATTAAATCAAAATCTACTAGAATTAGAAAATGATCCAAGTGATTTAAGCGTTCTTGATGAAATTTTTCGTAGCGCTCATACGATCAAAGGTATGTCAGCTACAATGGGATTTACACAAATTGCTGAATTAACGCATGAAATGGAAAATGTGCTTGATTTATTGCGTAAATCTGTTTTAAATGCGAGTGAGGTTATTGTTAATACGTTATTTCGTTGCGTAGATACGCTAGAACAGCTTGTTGAAAGCGTGTCTAATAATACAGAATCTGATATTGAAATTGCTCCGCTTATTCAAAAATTACACCAAATTGCCAAAGGTGAATCTGGTGCTGGTGAAAGTGCTGCTTCACCGCAGGTTACAGCAACGGCAGCAGCAACTGCAACCTCTACAGCAAGCGGTGAGCCGCTTTCGACGATGGAATTTAGCGAATCCGAGAAAGGTGTCATTTTACAAGCCCAGCAGCAAGGGCTAGTTGCTTATGAAATACAAGTAAAGCTACGTGATGGCTGTATACTCAAGTCAGCTCGCGCCTATATGGTAATGAGCGCCTTGGAAGAAATGGGCGAAGTTTTTAAAGCGGTTCCCGCCGCTGAGGAATTAGAACGGGAAAATTTTGAACTTTCTTTCCAGGTATTTCTTGTGACTGGCAATGAAGCTGACAAGATACAACAAACTGTTTTAAATATTTCGGAAGTTGACACTGCGCAGGTTTTGGTATGTGAAATGAAAGTACCGGAAGTTAAAGCGGCTCCAGTGGCAGCCGCTACGAGTGCTAGTACTCCGCAAAATGCTGCACCAGCACCTAAAAAGCCAGCTGGTGCGCCTAAAGGAAATGATAATTCACAAAAACTCAAAAGTGGCCAGTCGGTTCGTGTCGATATTGATAAACTAGATAGTTTATTAAATTTAGTAGGCGAACTTGTTATTAATAAAACACGTCTTGAACAGATTGGAATCACTCATAAATTGACAGACCTTGTCGAAACGATTGAGCAAATGGATCGTGTAACAACAGATTTGCAGAATGTTGTTATGAAAGTCCGCATGGTGCCAGTTGGCCAAGTTTTTAATCGGTTTCCTCGTATGGTTCGCGATTTATCCCATGAGTTAAATAAAGAAATTAATTTGATTATTCAAGGGGAAGAAACAGAACTTGATCGTACTGTTATTGACGAAATTGGCGATCCCCTTGTCCATTTGCTCCGTAACTCCATTGACCATGGTATTGAGCATCCGGAGGAACGGGAAGCTCAGGGGAAAAATCCGGTAGGCGAAGTTCGTTTGATTGCCAGCCATGAGGGCAATAATGTAATTATTATGGTTGAAGACGATGGCAAGGGAATTAATCCAGAAGTGATTAAGCGTAAGGCTGTAGAAAAAGGTCTAGTTACGCAAGCTGATGTTGATAAAATGGATCCTAATGAAGCAGTTCGTATGGTTTTTTATCCTGGGTTTTCAACAGCGGAGGTACTGACAGACGTATCTGGACGCGGTGTTGGTATGGATGTTGTTAAAACTAAAATAGAGTCGCTTGGCGGTATGGTTGATGTGGAAACAAAAGTAGGCGAAGGTAGTAAGTTTAAAATTCGTTTGCCTTTGACATTAGCAATTATTCAAGCGCTTCTAGTCAATGTTAGTGAAGAAATTTATGCAATTCCGTTAGGGGCTATTGATAGTACAATTAATATTACCCATGACGACATCAAAACAGTACAAAATCAAGAAGTTATTTTACTGCGAGGCCAGATTATTCCAATTGTTCGTTTGGCGGAATCTTTAGAAGTTCCGACCAAAGAAAAAAATGAACAGGAAGAACTTTTCGTTGTTATTGTTCATTTAGGCGATCGGCGTGCTGGTATTATTGTCGATACGCTGATTGGTCAGCAGGAAATTGTTATTAAATCTTTAGGTAAATTGCTTGCAGGAATTAAAGTAATTGCTGGCGCTACTATTTTAGGGAACGGCCAAGTTGCCCTGATCTTAGATGTCGGCTCATTAATGCAATAAGGGAGGTGCAAAAAATGGCAGAACAGACGTTTACGGAAAATGAACTTCAACTTGTTGTTTTTAAATTAGGCAGAGAAGAATATGCCATTAGTATTTTGCAAGTTCAGGAGATTAAGCGCATGACCGATATTACTCGTGTGCCTTATACTCCTGACTATATTCGCGGCGTGATGAATCTAAGAGGGAGTGTTCTTCCCGTTCTTGATTTGAAGCGACGTCTGAGTTTGCAAGCTGGCGAGTTTACTGATGATACACGTATCGTTATTGTAAAAATACAAGAAATTACTGTTGGTCTAATTGTTGATGCTGTATCGGAAGTTATGGCGATTTCTCATGAAAATATTGAGTCTTCCCAGTCTGTTGTTACTGACGTAGCAGCGAATTATCTAGATGGTGTTGGCAAGCTTGATAATCGTCTGCTGATCTTATTGAATTTAGAAGCGATTATTGGTATGAATCAAGAAAATGCTAAAGTAGGTTAGTGAATACGCAAGTAATGAGGTGGAAATCTTGTCTGAAGAAATTTTAAAGTTGTCAACTATGCAGCTTGATGCTTTGCGAGAAATTGGCAATGTAGGAGCTGGTAATGCCGCCACTGCCTTATCGCAGATTATTAATCGCAAAATTGACATGACTGTGCCGCAAGTTTCCATTCTTCCTCTTGGCGATGTTCCCGATGTTGTTGGCGGTCCTGATGCTATGGTAGCTGGCGTGTATTTGCGTGTATTTGGTCCGGCGCCAGGCAGTATTTTGTTCTTGCTGCCACGTGATAGTGCGTTTTATCTCGTAGACATGTTGATGGGACGAGAGCAAGGCTATACAACTTCATTGAACTCCATGGATGAATCGGCTTTGATGGAAATTGGCAATATTTTAGCAGGCGCTTACCTGAATGCTTTATCCTTTTTTACAAAATTGACACTTTTACCATCTATTCCCGCTTTGGCAATTGATATGGCTGGCGCTATTTTGAGTGTTATTTTGAGCCAAATTGGTCAAATGGGAGATCATGCCCTCGTTATTGAAACGGAATTTACGACTGAATTCGAAGGTGTAAAAGGCCACTTCTTTTTGATTCCCGATCCCGGATCCTTGAGCACGATTCTTTCGGCAATAGGGGTGAAGGAATAATGGCTGAATTGATTAAAGTCGGAATGGCTGATTATAAAATCGGTTCCAATCCAGCCAGTATTATCAGCTATGGGCTAGGTTCCTGTGTAGGAATTGCGTTATATGACCCTATTACTAAAATTGGCGGTCTTGCCCACATTATGCTTCCAGATAGTACCCAAGCTCGTTCTACAGAAAATCCAGCCAAATTCGCTGATACGGCAATTCCGCTAATGTTAGAAGAAATGATCAAAAGCGGCGCCTCTCGCAGTCGAATTACAGCGAAAATTGCTGGTGGTGCACAAATGTTTACTTTTACTAATGCGACAGACATTATGCGCGTCGGTGAACGTAACTCCGAGGCAGTAAAAGTTGTTTTGAAAAAACTAGCAATTCGATTAGTTGCTGAAGATACTGGAGGAAATTACGGACGTACTGTAGAAATAAAACTTGATACAGGTATGTATCGAGTAAAAACAATTGATAAAGGAGAGAAGGAGCTATAGAGAGGAGTTGCAATGGTGTGAATCAATTTATTCCAGCCTTAGCACTTGCAGCAGTTGCATCAGTTCTTACTGCTTTTTGTGCCTTTTCCCAGCAAGTGCGACCTATGGCTATTTTGTTTCGATCCTCTATCTCTTTATTGTTTTTTGCTTCTCTCGGGCTGGTTCTTACCTTGTGGGTCAAACGAACTTTTAAAAGTCTTATTGCAAATAGTGAAGAAATAAAAAAAGACTTAGCTTCGAATCAAGAACCCCTTGAGAATGAAAGAGAAGAGCAGAATGTGAATTCTTCTTTTCAACCCTTATCTGCCGATAAGCTTGAGCATATATCCGAATCGAAAGGGTGATTTCGATAAGGGACGGGGGATAATGAATGACAGTTTTGAACGAAAGCAAAAATAATGAGATATTTCAATTGTGGGAAGCCTACAGTCAAGAGAAGTCGATCATTCTACGGGATAAAATTATTGAACAATATTTGCCTCTTGTAAAAATTGTTGCTGGTAGGATTGCCATTGGTTTACCTCACTATGTGGACAAGGATGATTTGCTAAGCAATGGTTTCTTTGGATTACTTGACGCGATTGAACGATATGATCAAAAGCGTGGTGTTAAATTTGAAACGTATGCTGTTGCTCGCATACGTGGCGCTATTTTAGATTCTCTGCGGGCCCAAGACTGGATTCCTACAACATTGCGCCAAAAGGCGAAACAGTATGAACAGGCTTTGGTCCGTCTGGAGAATCGTTTAGGTCGATCCGCTACTGATCAGGAAATTGCTGATGAACTTACAATACCTTTAGAACAGTACTATCAGCTACTTTCACAGCTTAATGCAACGACTTTGATTCCTTTGGAAGATTATGCAAAGTCAGAAAGCTCTTCAGGCCTAGTGAATCCATCACAGGCGATTGAGGATGAAGAGGTTAAAATTACTTTAGCGCAAACGATTGATAACTTACAGGAAAAAGAAAAAATTGTTTTATCTCTTTATTATTATGAAGGATTAACCCTCAAAGAAATTAGTTTAATTATGAAACTTTCGGAAGCAAGAATTTCTCAGTTGCATACCAAGGCTATTTTTCGGATGAGGGCCGCTTTGTCCCGTCTGAAGTCTAGTTTACTCTAGTCTCGGTTTGAGAGGAGGATTACAGTGTCTGAACATGAACGCATTGTAGAAGTAGTCGAAGATAAATTAAAAGACCTTAATGGGTATTATTCACTAGAAACAAGTGAAAAGGGCGTTTATTTGACGGTTCATCCTCCCCAGGGAGACGGAAAAATTGTGGCGGAAGCTGCTATTTTACAAGAGCTGGCTGCAAGAGAAATTTCGGATATAAAAGCGGGGATGATTTCTAAAACAATTGCCGAAGCTACGGGGACACCTGTCAAAATTGCTGATTATAAAGCGGAAGCGGCTGAGCCGGAATATACGATACTTGTTGCGCGTGATCGCATGTCAGCCAATCTTTCCATAAAAAAACCACCACGTTGCCGTCCGATTAATTTGCAAGAAATTATGGATAAATTAGCAGCTGCAGGCATTGTTTATGGAATTGATGAGGCGGCAGTTCAGCAGGCTAATGAGCGTCCTGGCAGTACGGTGATATGTGCTAAGGGTCTTGCCGCTGTTGATGGTAAAAGTTCAGAAATAAAAGTGCTTTTTGACGATGCAAATCGTGGTCGTCCTGTTGAAAAGGACAATGGGACGGTTGATTATAAAGATCTTAATTTGTTTACCGTTGTTAAGCAAGATGATGTATTAGCAGAAAAAATTCCAGCAACAAGTGGCTCACCAGGAAAAGATATTTTAGGGACGGATATTTCACCTAAACCAGGCAAGGATTTACCGCTTCCTGTAGGGAAAAATGTTCGGATTGAAGAAAATCGAATTGTTGCCGATATTGCTGGCCAAGCTCTTTTGACGAATGGTAAAGTGAATGTGGTTCCAGTGATTGAAATCAAGGGTGATGTTGACTTGTCTACTGGTAACATTGACTTTATCGGTAGTGTCACAATTCGTGGGTCTGTTCAATCTGGGTTTTCCGTAAAGGCAGCCGGCGATATAGAGGTTATGGGGGCTATTGCCGGTGGCACAGTAGAAGGCAAAAATGTATTAGTTCGAACTGGAATTCAGGGAATGAACCGTGGTTATGTAAAAGCCTTAGAAAATGTGACGGCAAAGTTCATTGAAAATGCTACAGTATTTGCCGGCGGGGAAGTTCTTGTAGCTGATGTAATTTTACATAGCAGGGTCAGTGCGGCTAAGAAAATTATTGTCGAAGGACGTAAAGGTTTAATTGCTGGCGGAACTGTGTCAGCTGGCGAGGAAATTCGCGCAAAAGTTGCTGGAACCTATATGTCTGTTAGTACAGATCTAGAAGTCGGTGTAAATCCGATGCTTAGAGAAGAACATCAGTTTCTTCGACGGGAAATGAAGAAACTGAATGTTACCTTAGAGCAAGCACAAAAAGCTCTGACTATTTTGAAATCAGTTGATCCAGAAAAATTGTCGCCTGATAAACGGGAAATGTTGTTAAAAATGACAAAAGCGCAATTTCATTTAATGGGCCAGCAAGAAACGCATAAAAAACGTCTGACAGAAATTGAGGCCATGTTTGATGATATGCGCTATGGCAAAATTAAGATAGCTGATACAGTATATCCAGGGGTGAAAGTTGTAGTAGGCACTTTAGTGAAACCTATAAGGGAAAACATGAAATTTGTTTCCTTTTATGAGGATGATGGGGAAATTGTGGTTGGTTCTTATCGGTAAGCTTTGATCTTAGTAGGTGGTGATAGCAATGAATGGCATTAGGCCCATGGAGATGCAAGTGTTGATTCCACGAACAACTGATGTCGGAAAAATGCAACAAATTGCGAACCAACAGCCCGCGTTAGATCAGCAGATTGTTAGCGAACAATTTAAAACTGTAACAAATCACCGCCAGCAGCAAGTACAGCAAAGCGATAAGTCAGAAGGCGGAAAAATTACACGCGATCAAGAGCGTGAACAAGAAAAAGGCCATTCCCAAAAACAGTTTTCAAAGCGTGATTCGTCGCAAGAAGAAAATGCTATGTCACTGCCCAAAACGGTGATTCCTAGCGATCCAGTACGAGGTCATACTATTGATATTAAAACTTGAGCAGGGTAATTGAGGTGTCTTTATGTTAACTACAGTAGTTGTGGCGGTCACGTTTTTGTTGGCATTAGCTTTACTAGCTTTTTCAAAACAGGATTTGCTTAAACAACGTTTTAGCAATCAATTAGCGAAACCAGCAAATGATTTGCAAGATCAGCTAGAGCTTACTGCTGATACAGTAATTAAAAATCTAGAAGGACATATTATTCAGCTTGAATCGCTGTTGGCAGAAGCTGACCATAAAATGGAAAGGATGGGTGAAACCATTCGTCAAAGTGAAAGTAAATTGACTTCCATGAGCCAAGCCTTGTCTGACACAGATAAAAAAATGAATGAACTTGATGAAAAAATATCGGAAGCCAAAGTTGTTAATACTGTACTCGCTAATACTCAAAAAACTGCTCTTATGCAATTAGCCAAAGAAGATCTTTCCTTAGCGCGTAATAGAGTGGAATTACAAGAAGCGATCCCACTCTATCAGGTTCGAGAAACGGAACAAAAGCTGTCATCACAGCCGGAGCCGCTTGAGAAAGTGGTTCCTTATGCTTTTAATCAATATCAACACCAACGAGAAACTTCTATTTTAGCGCCAGCATCACTGGAAACGGAAGCAGTGACTTCCGATGAGACGGTAAATCAGCCCCAAGCAGTTAATTCGAGTGAACCAGACACTAGATTGGCTGATGCGCTAGCGGCGGAGCAACATAAAGCTTCGGTCGAACAAGACATTGCTAAACTAGATCAATCAATACAACAACAACGACCTGTTGTATTGGCTATGGCGCAACAAGGTTATACTGTTACGGAAATTTCTAAGGTAACAGGTTTAGGCAAAGGCGAGATTTTATTATTTCTTGAATTGAATAAGACATCATAAATTGCTCATATTAAAAGTTAAAGGGCATTTACGATAAATTAAAATTTGTGCTTGTATCTATCGTTTATTTATGATAAAATATATTCCGGTATAATTCACACGCAATTCAATGGGGCTGGCAGTGCCATAAAGGTTCCAGTCAAAAATGCGAGTTGCGGCGGAAAATAACAGGAGGTGCTATACCATGTCAGTAATTTCAATGAAACAACTATTGGAAGCAGGTGTCCACTTTGGTCACCAAACAAGAAGATGGAACCCTAAAATGGCTACCTACATTTTTACGGAACGTAACGGGATTTATATTATCGATTTACAGAAAACCGTAAAAAAAGTTGAGGAAGCTTACAATTTTGTTCGTAACCTAGCAGGTGAAGGCAAAACGATTCTTTTTGTCGGTACGAAAAAACAAGCGCAGGAAGCTGTTAAAGAAGAAGCTGCTCGCTGCGAAATGTTTTACGTAAATGAAAGATGGTTGGGCGGTATGCTCACAAACTTCCAAACAATTCAAAAACGGATTAGCCGTTTAAAAGAATTGGAAAAAATGGAAGAAGACGGAACGTTTGATGTTCTGCCGAAGAAAGAAGTTTTAACTCTTCGTCATGAAATGGAACGTCTGCAGAAATTCTTAGGCGGCATCAAAAATATGCAGCAGCTTCCTGGCGCTTTATTTGTAATCGATCCTCGTAAAGAACGCATTGCAATTGCCGAAGCACGCAAACTGGGTATTCCTATCGTCGCTATTGTTGATACGAACTGCGATCCTGATGAAATTGACCAAGTAATTCCTGGTAATGATGATGCTATTCGTGCTGTAAAACTTCTTACAGGCAAAATGGCAGATGCAGTTTTAGAAGGCAAGCAAGGCGAACAGTTAGCTGACGCTGAATAATCGAAAATAATTTCTTAAAGGTAAGGGGACAGACGCTGTTTGTGTTCCTTACCTTTACTAATAAATAGGAGGCACATGAATGATTACAGCAGGAATGGTAAAAGACTTGCGCGAACGTACTGGTGCAGGTATGATGGATTGTAAAAAAGCTTTGGCTGCAACTGAGGGTGATATGGATAAAGCAGTTGACTTTTTACGTGAAAAAGGTTTAGCAGCCGCTGCGAAAAAAGCTGGACGAATTGCTGCAGAAGGCGTCGTAGAATCTTATATTCACGGCGGCGGACGCATCGGCGTTATGCTTGAATTGAACTGTGAAACTGATTTTGTTGCTAAAACCGATGATTTTAAAGAACTGGCTAAAGACGTAGCTATGCAGATTGCTGCTGCCAATCCTCTCTATGTGCGTCGTGAAGAAGTTCCGGCCGATTTAGTAGAACATGAAAAAGAAGTTCTGAAAGCACAGGCTTTAAATGAAGGAAAACCGGCTAATATTGTAGAAAAAATGATTACAGGCCGTGTTGAAAAATTCTATAAAGAAATCTGCCTGATGGAACAAACTTACATAAAGAATCCTGATGTAACAATCACGCAGTTGATCAATGAAAAAATCAGTAAAATCGGTGAAAATATTTCGATACGCCGTTTTTGCCGCTTCCAGCTTGGCGAAGGTTTAGAAAAAAAATCAAATGATTTTGCTGCTGAAGTACAAGCTGCTGTAAAGCAATAAGAACAAAGAGAACACGTTTGTGTTCTCTTCTTTACTACAAGAAGAGAGATTTGAGATGAAAGGCGGAGGGTTTTTTTTGGAACAATCGAAATATAAACGGGTTGTTTTGAAACTAAGCGGCGAAGCAATGGCGGGGAATATAGGATACGGCATTGATCCTGTGACAGTTGATAGCATAGCAAAGGAAATTCGACAAATTCGCGATACTGGCGTAGAAGTAGCACTTGTTGTTGGTGGCGGTAATATTTGGCGCGGACTTGCTGGTAGTGCCAAAGGCATGGATCGGGCAACAGCTGATTATATGGGGATGTTGGCTACGGTTATGAATTCATTGGCTTTGCAAGATGCTTTAGAACAGTGCGGTGTTGATACGCGTGTACAGACAGCAATTGAGATGCGTCAAGTTGCTGAACCTTATATTCGCCGTAAAGCAATTCGTCATTTGGAAAAAGGCCGTGTTGTTATTTTTGCTGCTGGAACGGGAAATCCTTACTTTTCGACCGATACGACAGCGGCATTGCGTGCTGCTGAGATTGAAGCAGATGTTATTTTAATGGCTAAGAAAAATGCTGATGGGGTTTATGACTGTGATCCTCGCCATAATCCCGATGCAAAGAAGTTTAAAGAACTAGAATATATTGAAGTATTGCAACGCGGCTTAGCTGTTATGGACTCTACAGCCACGTCTTTATGTATGGATAATGAAATTCCAATGGTTGTTTTTAGCATTGATGAGCCAGGCAATATACTGCAGGCTGTACTTGGTAAAGACATTGGAACAATTGTGGGAGGTAATAAAATTGACCACTAAAGAGGTTTATACTGCCCATGAAGAGAAAATGAAAAAAGCATTGGAAGCTGTGCGTCGCGATATGGCTAGTATTCGTACAGGTCGTGCTACGCCTGCTTTGCTTGACAAAATTACGGTGGATTATTATGGTACGCCTACACCTGTGAATCAGGTTGCCAATATTTCTGTGCCGGAACCGCGTATTATTGTCATTCAACCTTGGGAAAAAACGATGCTTTCTCCTATTGAAAAAGCGATTTTAAAATCTGATTTAGGTCTCATGCCTAATAGTGATGGCGTTGTGATTCGACTGGCCATTCCTCAACTTACTCAGGACCGCCGTGCAGAATATGTAAAAATGTTACATAAGAAAGCGGAAGAAGGCCGTGTCGTTGTAAGAAATGTGCGGCGTGACGCAAATGATGCCTTAAAAAAGATGGAAAAAGATCATACTATTTCTGAAGACGAATTAAAAAAAGCACAAGATGACATGCAGAAGCTGACTGATCGATTTATTAAAGAAATTGATCAAGCCGCAGTAGTGAAAGAAAAAGAAATTATGGAAGTGTAAACAGTGTCTTCTTTAAATTTAATTGGCTATCCTATGACAATAGCTGTTCGAAAATTACAAGAAGCGGGAATTTCTTATTCTTATGTCGTAACTGAGCCGCCATTAGGACGCAGTAAATTAATGAAAGAAGATTTATATGTGTTGCGTCAGTGTAAGAGTACGGAAAATCATTGTGAATTGATTCTTGCTGCAAGGATAGTTCCTTCATATTTATAACCAAACAGCAGTACCTGTGTGGCGGTTTGCCCTTAAGGGTGCTATCGTAGCTTTTAAACCCCCTCGTGTGAGGGGGTTTTCTACTCATCATAAAATTCAAAAGTTTATTGACGGGTGGTTTATGCATGTTAAAGTGGTTTTTAAAGCGAAATAAGACCTCGACAGAACTTTCTACGGCAATGAAAAAATTGAAGATGGATAGGATTCCTAAGCATATTGCCATTATTATGGATGGCAATGGTCGCTGGGCACAAAATCGTGGTTTGTTGCGCTCTTTTGGTCATAAGGCCGGAGCGGTAACACTAAAAAAGATTGTTCGTTTTGCTTCCGATATTGGGGTAGGTGCTATCACGGCTTATGCGTTTTCTACGGAAAACTGGAAACGGCCAAAAGATGAAGTTGATTTATTAATGCAACTTTTTTCTTCTTATCTTGATAATGAGGTTGAAGAATTGCATCAAAATCAAGTTCGTATTATATTTAGCGGCGATTTATCAAAACTATCGCCTCTATTACAAACTAAGATGAATGAGGCTGTTCAGTATACGGCGCAGAATCAAGGGCTTGTTTTGAATTTAGCGGTGAATTACGGTGGTCGGGCTGAACTTGTACAGGCTTTTCAAATTTTAGCTCGTCAGGTACAGGCTGGAACGCTTGCTATAGAAGCGATTACGGAAGAGAGTATAAGTGATGCCTTATTTACGAAAACTTTACCTGACCCGGAGCTTTTAATTCGGCCAAGTGGCGACCAACGGATCAGTAATTTTTTATTATGGCAGTCTGCTTATACCGAATTTTGGTTTACAAAAACAAATTGGCCGGATTTTACGCCAGAACTGTTAGTGGAAGCAATTCTTGACTATCAAAAGAGGGATCGACGGTTTGGCGGATTGAAAAAATAAAGTGGGTGTCAAGATGCTGGGAAAGCGAATTCTTACGGCCCTGATCGGAATGGCTTATACTGTGTGGGTAGTCAATTACGGACAGTGGCCTTATGTTTTAACCATTTTACTTATTACGCTGCTCGCATGGCATGAGTATTGCCGCATGCTGCTTACGCGAGAGATTCGTTGCAATTATTGGCTAGGCGCCTTCACAGTATTCTTGTTGCCAGCCTGCGCCTGGTTGGGAAATAGTAGTGAAATGATTGGTCTGTTAACTTGCGTAAATTTGCTATCACTGGCTCATTGTATATTATTTCGTGAAAAGTGCGCTATTTCCGATGTGGCCTTTACTATATTAGGAATCAGCTATATTGGGCTCACTTTTTCTCACCTTATTTTGTTGCGCTTTTATGACGAGAGGATACTTTGCTTTGGTAGTTTGACCTATAGCACTGCTTATTTATGGCTTGCATTTTTAGGTACATGGGCTAGTGACACCTTTGCTTATTTTATTGGCTCTCGGTTTGGCAAGCACAGACTTTGCCCAGCTATTAGTCCTAGTAAAACAATTGAAGGATCTATCGGCGGTGTTTGTGGTAGTCTCTTAGTGGTGCTTTCTTTTAGTGTTTATGTTGGCCTTCCCTGGCTACATAGTTTAGCTATGGGGATTTTAGTCGGTGTTATGGCCCCGTTAGGTGACTTAGCTGAATCGGCTATAAAACGATTTGCTCAAATTAAAGACTCTGGCACGATTCTGCCAGGGCATGGTGGAATTTTAGATCGTTTTGATAGTATTTTATTTGCTGTTCCTGCAGTATATTATTATGTCATTGCCTTGTTAGGCTAGAGGAGAAACTATGCATACAATAGCAATTTTGGGAAGTACTGGTTCTATTGGGACTCAGGCTTTAGAAGTTATTTCTCATTTTCCGCAGTTGTTTACTGTTGCTGCCTTGACGGCGCAAAGCAATGATCGACTGCTCGAAGAACAGATCAATATATTTCGGCCTAAAGTAGCTGTTCTTACCGATGAAGCGGCAGCAAAACGGCTCTGCCAGCGCTATAAGGGACCGACGCGTATTTTGATGGGCGAAGATGGCTTGCTTGCTGCAGCGACTGAGACGGATGCTCAAACTGTTTTAACTTCGCTTGTAGGGTTTGCAGGACTCAAACCAACGATTGCTGCGATCAAAGCAGGGAAACATATTGCTTTAGCGAATAAAGAAACACTGGTAGCTGCTGGTGAATTTGTCACAGCCTTAGCGAAGCAGCACTCTGTGAAGCTTTTGCCTGTGGATAGTGAACATAGTGCAATTTTTCAATGCTTGCAAGGCCTAGGAGAAAATCGGCTTCATAAAATTTTTCTCACTGCTTCCGGCGGTCCGTTTCGAAACTCTACGATGACAGAATTGCAATCTGTTACAGTGGAGAAGTGCCTGTGTCATCCAAATTGGAATATGGGTCCGAAGGTAACGATAGATTCTTCAACACTAGCCAATAAAGGGTTGGAAGTGATTGAGGCGCATTGGCTTTTTTCGTTGCCTTATGATGACATTGATGTAGTAGTTCATCCGCAAAGTATTGTTCATTCGATGATTCAGACCATCGATGGATCGGTTATAGCACAGCTGGGACAACCTGATATGAGATTGCCTATTCAATATGCTTTTTCTTATCCTGCGCGGTTACCAGGGCATTATCCCCAGCTTGATTTTCGCCAAGCTTTATCATTAACGTTTGAACAACCTGATTTAATTCGATTTCCCGCATTAAAGCTGGCTTATGAAGCAGGACGGCAGGGAAAGTCTTATCCTTGTGTTTTTAATGCTGCCAATGAAATTGCCGTTCAGGCTTTTGTAGCTGGCAAAATTCCTTATCTAGCCATTGCCTCACTCATTGAAGCAACGTTGGCAGCGCATCAGGGAATGTCTGAATGGTCGATCGACAGTGTGTTTGTTGCTGATGCTTGGGCTAGAGAGCAGGCGGCAAAGTCTATCACGAAATTTAGCTTGTAAGATTCATACAGGACATTTTAATAAGGTGGTGAATGATCTGTTGTCGATTACAGTTATTGCAACTGTTTTTGTGTTTGGTCTTTTGGTTTTTGTCCATGAGTTAGGTCATTTTGCAACAGCAAAATGGACGGGAATGCGTGTCGATGAATTTGCTATTGGTTTTGGCAAAAGTATTTTCTCAGTCCGTCGCGGTGAAACTCTCTATTCCTTACGCTTAATTCCGTTAGGCGGATTTAATAAGATTGCCGGAATGGATCCTGATGAAGAGCAAGATGAACGATCTTTTCAGTCTAAGCCGATTTGGGCGAGAATGCTCGTGATTGTAGCAGGTTCAGCTATGAATTTTTTACTGCCTGTGTTGCTCTTTGCGATTGTCTTTTTTTCCGCAGGCATTGATAAAGTTTCACCAGAGCCTGTGATTGGTTCGGTCATGGCGGAACGACCAGCCGAACGGGCTGGATTTTTGCAGGGGGATCGAATTCAGTCGGTAAATGGTACGACAATCGCTACTTGGAGTCAGTTTGTTGCTGCGGTGCAAGGCCAAGCCGGTCAACCCCTTGAAATTACGGTTGTGCGCGATAAAGCTACTGTTACAACAAAAGTTGTGCCAGAGTTCGACCCAAAAGGAAACCGTGGTGTTATTGGCGTAATGCCAATTATTGAAAATCAAAAAGTCGGCATATTTGAAGCGATGGGGCTTTCTGTTAAGCAAACCTATGTTGTGGCGAGCGGCATGCTTGTAGGAATTGGCCAAATGGTATCAGGTCAAATTGCCGCTGAAGTTGCTGGCCCGATTGGTGTCGCGCAAATGACTGGTCAGGTTGCGCAGCTTGGCATTTTACCACTGCTGCAATTTGCTGCTTTTTTAAGTATTAATCTTGGGCTAATCAACTTGTTTCCTGTACCCGTTTTAGATGGTGGTCATATTGTTACTTTAGCGATTGAAGCGCTTCGCGGTAAGCCTTTAGGACGACGTAGCGCTCAAATTGTGCAAATGATCGGTATGGTGTTGTTATTAATGCTTATGGCTCTTGCTACCATGAAAGATATAGCGAGATTGAATTTGTTTTAATTTCACAGATGGATGAGGGATCAGACGATGGAACGAAGAAAAACGAGACAGATTCACATTGGATCTGTTGCTGTAGGCGGTTTTGCCCCTATTTCCGTACAGTCTATGACCAATACGAAAACCGATGATGTGGCGGCGACAGTAGAGCAGATTGAACGACTTGCAGCTGCTGGTTGTGATATTGTTCGTCTGGCCATACCAGACCAGCAAGCAGCCGAGGCGATTTTCGCCATAAAAGAACAGACTGCTTTACCGTTAATTGCTGATATTCATTTTGATCATAAGCTGGCGCTTACTGTCATTGAGCGAGGAATTGACGGTCTAAGAATTAATCCTGGCAACATTGGCGATCAAACGAAGGTCAAAGCAGTTACCAAAGCGGCAAAACAAGCGGGAATCCCCATTCGAATCGGGGTTAATGCTGGATCGCTTGATAAAAAACTCTTAGCAAAGCATGGCGGTCATCCTACAGCTGCAGCGCTAGTTGAGAGCGCTCTAGAACATATTCGTTTGTTGGAACAGGAAGACTTTTACGATATAAAGATATCTTTAAAGGCCCATGATGTTCCGCTGACAATGACGGCTTACCGTCTAATGGCAGAGACCAGTAGTTATCCGTTGCATCTTGGCGTAACGGAAGCTGGTACGTATCAATCTGGTCTTGTTAAGTCGGCAATCGGCATTGGCGGTCTATTGTCAGAAGGAATTGGTGATACACTTCGTGTTTCCTTAACAGGCGATCCTGTTGTCGAAGTGAAAGCAGGTAATGAAATTTTAAAAGCCCTTGGTCTTAAAGAATATGGACCGACACTGATTTCTTGTCCTACCTGCGGTCGTTGTAATATTGAATTGGCACCGATTGCGGCTCAAGTAGAAGAGTATCTTGCTACAGTGAAAAAACCGCTCAAAGTTGCGGTAATGGGTTGTGTTGTAAATGGTCCGGGTGAAGCCAAAGAAGCTGATATAGGTATTGCTGGCGGTAAAGGCGAAGGGCTGTTGTTTGTAAAAGGCGAGATTGTACGAAAAGTACCGGAAACGGAACTTCTGAGTGCTTTGTTTGCTGAAATAGATAAGATGGTTTAATAGTAGGGAGGATATACGATGTTAGCATCAAGACTTTATGCGCCGACACTTAGAGAAACACCGGCCGAAGCGGAGATTATCAGTCACAAGCTAATGCTGCGGGCTGGCATGATTCGTAAAGCGGCAGGCGGTGTATATACTTATTTGCCTTTAGCGCTTCGCGTGCTAAAAAAAATCGAAGCAATTATTCGGGAAGAAATGGATGAAGCAGGCGGTCAAGAACTCTTAATGCCGATTATTCAACCAGCGGAACTGTGGAAAGAATCGGGCCGTTGGGATGTGTATGGCGATGAGATGTTCCGGTTAAAAGATCGTCATAATCGCGATTTTTGCTTGGGACCAACCCATGAAGAAATTATTACTACATTGGTACGAGCGGAAGTCAAGTCTTATCGACAGTTGCCTGTTATGCTCTATCAAATTCAAAATAAATATCGTGATGAAATTCGGCCACGTTTTGGTTTAATGCGGGGACGCGAGTTTATCATGAAGGATCTTTATTCTTTTGATCGTGATGAAGCGGGTCTTGATGTAAGTTATCAGAAAATGTATGATGCTTATACGCGAATTTTCACACGCTGCGGTCTCACTTTCCGTCCGGTTGAGGCTGACTCGGGGCAAATTGGCGGTAGTGGTTCTCACGAATTTATGGTGTTAGCAGAAGCGGGGGAAGCAGCGATTGCTTTTTGTTCTGCCTGCGATTATGCAGCTAATGTAGAAAAAGCCGAGCTGGCGGCGCTATCTGCTCCTGATGAAACAGCTGAAGCACTTGTGGCTGTTGCTACACCGGCGCAAAAAACAATTGCTGAAGTTTGTGCCTTTTTACAGGTTTCACCAGAGCAAACGATTAAGTCGCTTGCTTATCAGACGGAAAAAGGTGAACTAATCGTTGCTTTAGTGCGTGGCGACCATACGGTCAATGAAGTGAAATTGCAAAATGCAGTGGGGTGCATTGATCTTACTTTGGCATCTGACGAGGCGATTGTAAATAAGCTCCATAGTTCAGCGGGCTTTTTAGGACCTGTAGGACTTAAAGATGTAACCATTGTGGCCGATCCTACTGTGATGAACTTGAAAAATGCGGTTTGTGGCGCCAATGAAGTAGATAAACATTATCGCAACGTCAATCCAACACGGGATTTTACGGCAGCTATTGTGAAAGATATTCGTTTGATTGCGGCTGGCGATCCTTGTCCGCGTTGTGGTGCACCGGTGAAAACGGCTCGCGGCATTGAGGCAGGACAGGTGTTCAAGCTCTTTACGAAATACAGTGAGTCCCTTGATGCTACCTATATTGACGAAAACGGTAAATCAAAACCGATGGTTATGGGCTGCTACGGTATTGGCGTTAGCCGAACTATGGCTGCAGCGATTGAACAGCATAATGATGAATATGGCATTATTTGGCCTGTGCCGATTGCCCCGTATCATGCTGTTGTTGTTCCCGTCAATGTCAAAGATGCCGAGCAAATCGCTTTTGCTAAAACGGTTTATGAAACTTTGCAAAAGGCTGGGATTGAAACGGTTCTTGATGATCGTGCCGAACGGCCTGGTGTGAAATTTAAAGATGCTGATCTGATTGGTTATCCTTTAAAAATTACCGTAGGACCTAAGACTTTAGCCGAAGGCAAACTGGAAGTGAAAGTACGCCGCACTGGCGAACAGTATTTCTTTGATGCTTCGAATTATTTAGAGGCTGTAAAAACTTTACTGCAAGGGCTGTAAGAAAAGGAAAAGGCAGTGGTGCGTGATGCTCACACTGCCTTTTTTTAATCACAAGTAAAAAAATATGATACAATAATCATAAAGCGAAATGATAGATTTTAAACAGTGGAGAGGAGCCTATGCATACGTATTGTGTAATTCCAGATCAGCAGCACGCAGAGCAGTTTTTTGCTTTCGTAGACACCTTGCCGGCTTCTGATGCTGATAAAGAAATCTTTTGTCAAAGCACGATTCAGAAAGTCGAAGTGGATACAATCAAAGGAGGTTGGAACGTTTTTCTATGTAATCGCCAAACTGTTTCGACTGCCTTATTAGAACAAGCGAAAGCCTATTTGACAGAAAACTGCGGTCTTGCTTATGTCAATTTTACCTTTATGCCAGTTGTCAAAGTGGCTTTGTCTGAATATGTGGAACAAGAATGGGAAAAAGTCGTTCAACAACTGGCGCAGCGTGACTTAGGTTTAAAGCATTTACTCATGTCGGCAGAGCGCCGTGTACAGGGAAATCGCCTGCTCTTAGAGACAAGTGGCCAGATGACAGCTTACATGTTAGAGAAAAATCAGGTGCAGTTACGACTGGAAAAATTCTTTTTAAGTGAATTAGGTCAGTCTGTTAGCATCGACATTGCCTGTAATGAAGAAGTACCGCCACCTTCTGACGATGATTTTATTACGCCAGAGTATTTGGAAGCCATACAAGGACATTTGCAAGAAGCGGATAGTAAGAAAGAAGACAGTCCGTTAATTTTCGGTAAGAATTTTAAAGATACATCGGTACCAATTCATGAAATTCAGGAAGAGCAGCGCAATGTGGTCCTTTCGGGTCAAATTGTTAACTTTGATCTAAAAGAGCTTCGTTCGGGCCGGTTTTTATTGACCTTTGATCTGGCTGATGATACAGACGGAATCAGCGGCAAAGCATTTTTTGATACGAAAGAACAGTATGAAAAAGTGGCGGCTGCCCTAAAAAAAGGAATGGCTGTAAAAGTAAAAGGATCTGTACAATATGATAAATTTGCCTTGGAGTTAGTGCTCTTTGCCGATAGCCTTTGTCGCGGCACCGCTAAGGTCAAGCGTTCTGATGAAGCCGCTGAAAAAAGAGTGGAACTTCATGCTCATACTAGAATGAGTACGCTCGATGGTGTTGCTTCGGTAAAAAGTCTGGTGCAGACAGCTGCTGATTGGGGACATCCAGCTATTGCGATTACAGATCATGGCGTCGTACAAGCTTTTCCAGAAGCACAGGAAGTGGCTGAAAAAGCGGGGATAAAGATTATCTATGGGATGGAAGGCTATCTTTGCGAGGAAGATATTACGAAATCAAATCATGTTATTATTTTGGCGAAAAACTTGATCGGTTTACGTAATCTCTATCGGCTAGTATCGATCTCTCATCTAAAATATTTGCATCGCAAACCGCGTCTTCCCCGCCGGGTCTTAGCCGAACATCGTGAAGGCTTGATTATTGGTTCTGCCTGCGAAGCCGGTGAATTAATTCGTGCTATTGTCGCTGGTGCATCAGAGGAAAAATTGTTAGAAATCGCTTCTTTCTACGATTATTTAGAAATACAACCAATCGGTAATAATGAATTTCTAGTCCGTCAGGGAATGGTGCCTGATCATGAAGGCTTGCGGCAGATTAATCGTAAGGTCGTAGAATTGGCTGATAAGTTGAATAAGCTGGTTGTAGCTACTGGCGACGTTCACTTTCTTCATCCTGAAGATGAAGTCTATCGGAAAATTTTAATGTGTGGTCAGCATTATGCCGATGCGGCCCTACAGCCGCCCTTGTATCTTCATACAACAGAAGAAATGCTGATCGAATTTTCCTATTTAGGCAAGGAACGGGCTTACGAAGTTGTTGTCAAGAACCCTCAGGCCGTAGCCGCTTCGGTGGAAGTCTTTAAGCCAATTCCTGATGAACTCTATTCACCGCAGATTCCTGGTGCAGAAGAAGCGATTGAAAGCATGTCCTATGAAAAAGCTAAGGCGCTTTATGGCGAACCTTTGCCGCAAATTGTGGCTGATCGTTTAAAATATGAACTTGATTCGATTATAAATCATGGTTTTGCTGTTTTATATTTGATTGCTCACAAACTTGTAAAAAAATCGCTTGATGATGGTTACCTTGTTGGTTCGCGGGGATCTGTCGGCTCTTCTTTTGTCGCACATATGACGGATATTACAGAAGTAAATTCACTGCCGCCTCACTGGCGCTGCCCGCTATGTAAGCATAGCGAGTTTGTTACCGACGGTACCTATGGCAGTGGTTTCGATTTACCTGATAAGGATTGTCCCACTTGCCATAAACCGATGGCCAAAAACGGCCATGATATTCCCTTTGCGGTTTTTATGGGCTTCCATGGTGATAAAGTTCCTGATATTGATCTTAACTTTTCTGGCGATTATCAGCCTGTGGCTCATAAGTATACAGAAGAGCTTTTTGGTAAGGATAATGTATTTCGTGCTGGAACCATTTCAACGATTGCGGAAAAAACGGCTTATGGGTTTGTGAAAAACTATTATACTGATCGCGGCGAAAATGTGCGAAATGCCCATATTAATCATTTAGTTTCTGGCTGCACTGGCGTAAAACGGACAACAGGCCAGCATCCTGGTGGTATTATGGTTGTCCCGCGCGATATGGATGTGCACCATTTTACACCGATTCAATATCCGGCTGATGATAAAAATTCGTCGACCATTACGACACATTTTGATTATCATTCCATTAGCAGTCGGCTCGTAAAGCTTGATATTCTGGGACATGACGATCCGACAGTGATTCGTATGCTAGAGGATATTACTGGACTTGATGCCAAAACGCTTCCTTTTGATGATGATGCAACAATGAGCCTTTTTTCATCAACAACGGCCTTAAATCTAACGCCTTCTGAGTTGGGTAGTACTGTCGGTACTTTTGGTATTCCTGAATTTGGTACGAAATTTGTGCGGCAGATGCTAGAAGATACGAAACCACAAAAATTTAGTGAACTTGTTCGAATTAGTGGTTTTTCGCATGGAACGGATGTATGGCTGAATAATGCGCAGGATTTGATTAAGGCTGGTACAGCGAAACTTTCAGAAGCCATTTCGGCACGTGATGATATCATGGTTTATCTAATTCATAAGGGCCTTGATCCTTCTGATGCTTTTAAAATTATGGAGAGTGTCCGTAAGGGCAAGGGCGTAAAACCTGATATGGTGGAAAAGATGAAGGCCAAGTCGGTACCTGACTGGTATATTGAATCTTGTCAGAAAATCAAGTACATGTTTCCTAAGGCTCATGCTGTGGCGTATGTTATGATGGCTTATCGGATTGCTTACTGCAAGGTTCATTATCCGCTCGCCTTTTACGCTTCTTATTTTACGGTACGAGCTGACGATTTTGATGCGTCGCTGATTTGTGAAGGTCTACTAGCTATTAAACGCAAGTTGCTAGAATTTGAACAAAAAGGCAATACTTTAGCTGTGAAGGAAAAGAGTCTGCAAACGATCTTAGAAATGGCCTTGGAAATGTATTTACGTGGTTTCACCTTTCATAAGGTAGATCTTTATCGTTCTGATGCAACAAAATTTAGCATTGTTGATAATGGTCTTTTACCGCCATTGGCGGGGCTACAAGGATTAGGCGATAATGCCGCTTTGCACATTGTGCAAGCCCGTGAAGAACGCTCATTTTCTTCTATTGAAGATCTTAGAACTCGTAGTCATATTTCGAAAACGATTATTGAGCTTTTGCGTTCGCAAAACTGCCTGAATGGCATGTCGGAAACCGATCAGATGATGCTTTTTGGTTGAAGCGGCATAGTTGTCACCGATGATCGTTTATGATATAATTACTAGAGTATGAAATCTTAGTTTTCTCGGAGAGTGGGTCTATGCCCACTCTTTCCTCTTATGGGTGATCAGTGATTTAACCAGTATAACAAGTGGCATTATTAGGAAATAATAATTGTAATGTTTTATATGGGGGTTATGAGTGAATGGCAAATGCAAGAGTTGAAGCACTTGTGGAAAGTCTGGTTGTTGAAATTATCCAAGGTCGTGACATGGAAGTCGTTGACGTAGAATATGTAAAAGAACGGGATTGGTTTTTGCGTGTTTATCTTGATAAGCCTGGCGGTGTTGAACTAGAAGACTGCCAATTTGTTAGTGAACAGCTCGAAAATAAACTTGATGAGCTAGACCCTATTCCGGAAAGTTACTATTTGGAAGTTTCTTCACCCGGTCTTGATCGGCAACTGCGAAAAGAGCGGGATTTTGTTCGTCATAAAGGCGATAAGGTAACTGTTCATACTTTTGCGCCGCTCGATGGGCAAAAAAGTTTTGATGGAATTCTGCTTGGCTTGGAAGATGGCTGCATTTTGCTGGATCTTGATGGTGAACGTCGCTCTTTTCCCAAAGACAAGGTTTCGCAAGTTAGATTATACATTGAATTTTAGAGGAAAATTAAATAGGGGGAAAAATAATGAATGCAGAGTTTATGCAGGCTTTTGAAGAATTAGGAAGGGAGAAAGGAATTGCTCCTGTGGTGCTGTTCGATGCCATTGAAGCGGCGTTAATTTCTGCTTATAAACGAAATTTCGGTTCGGCTCAGAATGTGCGCGTGTCATTAGATCGAGTGACTGGCGAGATTCATGTATATGCTCGTAAAACTGTAGTGGAAGCAGTGAAAGATGAGCGTCTGGAGATTGACTTGAAAGATGCCAGAGCTATGGACTGGCGTTATGAGCTTGAAGACGTAGTTGAAATTGAAGTGACGCCGAAAAATTTTGGTCGGATTGCGGCTCAAACAGCTAAACAAGTCGTAGTACAACGGATTCGTGAAGCGGAACGGGGCATTATTTACGAAGAGTTTTCTAGTCGGGAAAGCGATATTGTAACAGGCATTGTACAGCGTATTGAACAGAAAAATGTATTTATTGATCTAGGAAAAGCAGAGGCTATTTTGGCGCCGTCAGAACAGATGGCAGGGGAAGCCTATAAACACGGTGATCGGTTAAAGACATATATTATTGAAGTGAAAAAGACGACAAAAGGGCCGCAAATTATGGTATCTAGAACGCATCCTGGTCTGTTGAAACGTCTGTTTGAATTGGAAGTTCCCGAAATCCATGATGGCATTGTAGAAATTAAATCGGTAGCGAGAGAACCTGGTTTGCGTTCCAAAATTTCGGTTCATTCTCGTGATGAAGATATTGATCCAGTCGGTTCTTGCGTCGGTCATAAAGGCATGCGAGTACAGACAATCGTAAATGAACTAAAAGGCGAAAAAATTGATATTGTAAAATGGAATACTGATCCGGAAAAATATATTGCCAATGCTTTAAGCCCGGCAAAAGTTGTTTCCGTAGAAGTCAATGAAATTGAAAAAGTATCAAAAGTGATTGTGCCTGACTATCAGCTTTCTCTAGCTATTGGCAAAGAAGGTCAGAATGCGCGGCTGGCCGCTAAATTGACAGGCTGGAAAATTGACATCAAGTCAGAATCGCAGGCGCTGGCTGCTGAGGAGTAATCATGATGAAGCAAAAAAAGATACCGCAGCGATTGTGCGTTGGTTGTCAAGAGTTGAAAAACAAAAAAGAGTTGACGCGAATTGTTCGTTCGCCCGAAGGCGAAGTATCGATTGATCCGACTGGTAAGAAAGCTGGGCGAGGCGCCTATGTCTGCAAAAGCAAAGTTTGTTTAGAACAAGCTTTTAAAGGGAAGCGCTTGGAACGCTCGTTAAAACAAGTGATTGATCCGGCGGTGTATCAAGTATTGCTGGAATCGGTGGAACAAGAATGAATGTAAAAAAAATGTTTTCTTTATTTGGCTTAGCGCAAAAAGCAGGAAAAATTGCTTCTGGCGATGCACAAGTGCAAAAAACGGTCAAGGCAGGACAGGCCCATTTGCTCGTAATTGCGCAGGATGCTTCGGAGGCTACAAAAAAAGGCTATAATGATATGGCTTCTTATTATCAGGTGCCTTGTATTACAGCACTGACGAAGGTGGAGCTTGGATTGGCTGTCGGCAAGGGAGAGCGCGCTGCGCTGGTTCTTACAGATAAAGGTTTTTCTAATGCTGTACATAAGGAGTTTAGTCAAATGGGAGAGTAAGAGAAATTTGGGGGTGGCTCAATGTCAAAATACAGAGTCTATGAGTTAGCAAAAGAATATGATACAACAAGTAAAGTTATTATTGATATTTTAACGCGCAATAATATGGTGGCGAAGAACCATATGAGCAGCGTTGATGAGGCGGCGAAAGCTTTGGTTGATCGGACTTTTGCCAGAAAAGCTACACCGACGCCGACGGTACATAAAGAACAGACTGCGCCAAAACAGGCTGTGTCTAACAATTCATCACAGGCAAGACCGCAAGCTGCAAATCGACAAGGACAAAATCCATCAGGTGGACGGCCGCAATATTCGCAGCAACAACGAAGTTACGGTCAGGGCAATCAGCCGCGCCAGCAAACAGGCGCTCCCGGTGTGAAATCGCCTAATAATCAGCATCAAGGCGCCTCGCAACAGAGCGGAACCTACAATAATCGGCCAAATTACCAAGGCCAAAATCGCGGTAATGAACAAAGAAATACAAATAATCGACCGCCTTATAATAATACACAGCGTAGTGGTAATACACAACATAGCGGTAATACGCAACATAGTGGTAATATGCAGCGTAGCGGTAATACGCAGTATAGCGGTAATACACAGCATAATAGTAATACACAACATAATAGTAATACACAACATAATAGTAATACACAACATAGTGGTAATACTCAGCAGCAAGGTACTAATTATCGCCCACAGACGACAAATCGCCCTGCTGGCGGTAATCGACCGGGACAGAATAATAGAAATAATACGCCAGGAAATCGTAACGGAAATCAGCAGTCGCGCAATAATAACTTTGCCGGCCGTGGACAGAATAACAATCAGAATCGGAACCGTCCCCAAAATAATAATCGCCATAGAACACATCAGGCGCCGCCAGCGCCCAAAATGGAAATTCCGAAACCAACCCATATCTTAGTGGGTGAACAGATTAGTGTTAAAAACTTTGCTTCTAAATGCAGCCGTGAAGCTGGTGAAATTATTAAAAAGCTCATGGGGCTTGGCGTTATGGCCACAATTAATCAGGAAATCGACTTTGACACGGCTGTGCTTTTAGGTGCAGAATTTGGTGTGACAGTAGAAGCTTTGCCGCCAGAAGTAGATCCGACAGAAACGCCGGAAGTCATTGATGACCCGAAGGATCTTGTGCCGCGTTCGCCTGTTGTAACTGTTATGGGCCATGTTGACCATGGTAAGACATCGTTGTTGGATTCGATACGTAAAGCGAATGTAACGGCTTCTGAAGCGGGTGGCATTACGCAGCATATCGGTGCCTATCAGGTGAATTATCAAGGCAAACGAATCGTATTTCTTGATACGCCTGGTCATGAAGCCTTTACAGCTATGCGTGCCCGCGGTGCTCAAGTAACAGATATTTCGATTCTCGTTGTAGCGGCTGATGATGGTGTGATGCCTCAGACGATTGAAGCAATTAATCACTCGAAGTCGGCCAATGTACCAATTATCGTAGCCATTAATAAAATGGATCGGACCGGAGCTAATCCTGACCGAGTAAAACAACAGTTAGCAGATCATGGCTTGATTCCAGAAGACTGGGGCGGCGATACCATTATGGTACCCGTTTCAGCTCATCAGAAAAGCGGCATTCCAGAACTATTAGAAATGATTCTTTTAGTTGCTGAAATGCAAGAACTAAAAGCCAATCCAGATCGGATGGCTTATGGTACCATCGTCGAAGCGCAGCTTGACAAAGGTCGTGGCCCTGTTGCTACCGTGCTTGTGCAAAAGGGGACACTTCGTATTGGCGATTCCATTATTGCTGGTACCGCTCATGGTAAAGTAAGAGCTATGGTTAATGACCGCGGTGAAAAAGTAAAAAAAGCGGGTCCGTCTACACCTGTTGAAGTTTTAGGGCTTTCTGATGTGCCGGAAGCAGGCGATATTTTAGAAGCTGTCGATGAAAAAATTGCTCGTGGTATTGCTGAAAAACGATTGGCGAAAAAGCGTACAGAAGAAATGCAACAGTCTTCGAAAGTTTCCTTGGAAGATATTTTCAAGCAAATTCAAGAAGGTAATTTAAAAGAGTTAAATATTGTTGTAAAAGCGGATGTACAAGGCTCTATTGAGGCGCTGAAACAAGCGCTCTTGAATCTGAAAAATGATGAAGTACGTGTAAATGTAATTCATGCGGCTGTCGGCGCCATTAACGAATCTGATGTCATGTTGGCTTCTGCATCAAATACACTCATTATCGGTTTTAATGTACGTCCTGACAATAATGCACGTAAAGCGGCGGAAGCAGAAAAAGTAGATATCCGTACGTATCGTGTAATTTATGATGCCATTAATGATGTACAGGCGGCTATTACTGGTATGCTCGCACCTACCTTTAAAGAGAATGTGCTTGGTCGTGTGGAAGTGCGTAAAGTCTTTACGATTTCCTCAGTTACGATTGCTGGTTCTTACGTACTTGAAGGCAAAATCACGAATAAATCGCAAGTTCGAATTATTCGCGATGGCATTGTTATTCATGAAGGCGTTGTGGATGGACTGAAACGCTTTAAAGATGATGCGAAAGAAGTAGCAACTGGTTATGAATGTGGCGTTACTGTGGAAAAATTCCGCGATATTAAGGAAGGCGATATTATTGAAGCCTTCGTTATGGAAGAAGTAAAACCATCCGTCCAGTCGTAAGAAAGGAAGGAAAAAGTGATGGGTCAACTGCGCGTTGAAAAAGTACAGGAACTTATTAAACAAGAATTAAGCAAAATGATTCTCACAGAGCTGAAAGATCCCCGAATTGGCTTTGTTACCGTAACACAGGTAGAGGCTACAGGAGATTTGCGCAGTGCGAAGGTATACTTAAGCCTCATGGGCAGTGATGAAGAAAAGGCTGCTACGTGGGAGGGCTTGCAACGAGCTCTCGGCCATATGCGTTCTGAAGTGGGCAAACGCATTCGCCTGCGTATGACACCGGAATTGACGCTCCATCTTGATGAATCATTAAATTATAGTGATCATATACAAAAACTTCTGTTGAAGATTAAGGCGGAAGAAGGCGGTCAATAAGATGAAGGTTACAGCAGCAAAAGTGCATGAGCTTTTTGCCGAGGCCCAGCATATTGTTTTGACGCCTCATGTGCACCCAGACGGAGATTGTCTGGGTGCAATGCTAGGTCTTTATTTTTACTTATGTCAACAAGGGAAAAAAGTAGACATGCTGCTTGACGATATTGTCCCGCCCTATCTTTTTTTTCTTCCCGGCCATGAGAATATTTTTCAGCCTGTTTCACCGGTTCAGGCGGATCTTCTTGTCGTCCTTGATGCTAGTGATGAAGAACGCCTAGGCAAAGTCAAGGAAACTGTGAAGGCGCCAGTGCTAAATATTGATCATCACGTATCAAATACGGCTTTTGCGGACTATCTCTTTTTGGATACAGCGGCTTCGGCCACCTCAGAAATTATTTACGGATTACTTAGAGAAACGAAAGCAGTTGTTTCGGCTGATATGGCTGTTTGTCTTTATACCGGGATTGCTACAGACTCTGGCTTCTTCCGATATACCAACACTTCACCGCAGACGATGCGTTTTGCTGCCGAACTGATGGAGGCTGGAGCGCAGCCCCATAAAATTGCCGAAACGCTAGAATTGCGTTCGGTAGAAAGTCTTACTACTATGGCAGATATTCTTAAAACGCTGGAATTTTTTGCTGATAATCAAATTGCTTTTTTGACGGCATCGCCAGAAGTTTTAGCCAAAGGCAGTGATCATACCGAGGGGCTAATCAATTATCCGCGCAGTATAGAGGGAGTAGAGGTTTCTGCTTTATTCAAAGTAGTTGATGAACAGACTGTTCGGATCAGTATGCGCTCTAAACACGTCGATGTCAGTAAAATTGCTTTGGCTCTTGGCGGCGGCGGTCATGTACGGGCAGCAGGGTGCACCTTTATAGGCACTATCTCTGCAGCCAAAGAAATGATATGTAAGCTAGCGGTTCGGGAATTGGAGAATAAGGAATGACAAGTGGGTTTCTGAATTTTTTAAAGCCGCCAGGTATGACATCGCATGATGTCGTTTCTTTTGTGCGGCGCACCTATGGTCTAAAAAAAGTGGGGCATGCCGGAACACTTGATCCGGCAGCGGCCGGAGTGTTACCTGTCGCCATAGGGCAGGCTACACGCCTCATTGAATATATGACAAATGCCAATAAACAGTATCGTGTTGAACTTACTTTCGGCTATGAGACTGACTCTGGTGATGAAGCTGGTCAGATTACAGCTAAAAGTCCTGTGCGTAAGCTCGGTGAACAAGAGATTCAAGCCGCTTTGGCTGCTTTTCTGGGCACCATTGAACAAACACCGCCGATTTATTCCGCTATTAAACAAGGCGGGAAAAAACTTTATGAACTAGCGCGGGAAGGAAAAACAGTCGAAGTGCCTAGTCGTAAAGTCGAAATTGAGGCAATTGATCTTCTGGCAGTTCAAGAGCAAAGTGTTTTATTTGATGTAATTTGTTCGAAAGGCACTTACATCAGGTCTTTAGGCAGGGATTTAGCAAGAAGCCTGCACATGCACGGTACGGTTACCTTCTTACTTCGAACTGCTGTCGGCGGATTTTCAATTGCTTCAGCTGCTACAGCGGAGGAAATAGCGAAAGAGCCTCTTAAATATCTTGTAGCGCCTAGCCAGGTACTTAGAGATTTGCCGATGCGTCAGCTAAATGATAAGGAAGCTGACGATTTTATTCACGGTCGCTTTCTGCTTTTATCTGGAGCAGTTGGTACAACTTACGCAGTTTTTACGAAGCAGGGAGACTTGCTAGGAATTGGCAAACAGTCGGATTGCGGTAAAAAGCTTTTGCCGCAAAAAGTTCTAGGAGCTGAGGAGAGACTCTAAGATGAAGATATACAAAAGTTTGGCAGATTTGCCGACGCAGCTTTCCCCTGCGGCCATTGCCTTAGGGACTTTTGACGGATTGCACATTGGTCATCGCCAGCTTGTGGAAAAAGTAATTACTTCGGCAAAAGAGTCAGGCGGAGTTAGCGTTTTATTTACTTTCAGTAATCATCCCCGCGCTATTCTTTTCCCAGATCATTCGCCAAAACTTTTAATGACCCAAGAGCGTAAAGCGCAGCTACTAGCAGATATGGGGCTAGATATACTTGTGACGATTCCTTTTACCGAAGAGTTTTTTAAAATTACGCCGCAGAATTTTGTTGCGTTGCTTGTGGAGAGTCTTCAGCCCTATTTAATTGTCATTGGTGACAATTATTCCTATGGTTATAAGGGACAAGGCAATAGCGAAATGATGCGCCAAGCCGGTCAGCTCTTGGGGTTTGCCGTTGAGGTTTTTGCTATGGTTACGAAAGACGGTGCCACTGTTAGTTCTACTTTAATTCGCAGTTTGTTAACAGACGGAAAAGTACAGGAAGCGATGAACTTTCTTGGCAGGCCCTATGAATTGCAGGGGCTTGTCGTTACTGGTGATCAGCGTGGCCGTCTGCTCGGGTTTCCCACCGCGAATGTTGCGGTAGATCCAAGTATATTATTACCTGCTGACGGTGTTTATGCGGTAACTATGAAAGTGGCTGAAATGGTTTACCAAGGAGTGGCTAACATTGGTTCAAATCCTACTTTTCATGGTGAAGAGCGGCGCCTAGAAGTATTTTTGCTGGATTTTTCGGGAAGTTTGTACGGGCAGGAAGTTTCTGTATTTATGCAGGAACATTTACGCCAAGAAATCACTTTTTCAGATGTTAATGCTTTAATTGCGCAAATGGAAATAGATATACAAAAGGCTCGCAAATTTTTCTCTAAGGGCTAGCTTTACTTTTGCAAAGACCTATGCTAAAATAAGCAAGGATTCGAAGGAAACCATAGCGAGGGTCGTCGATTCTCCAGCGATGTTCTTGGCTATTGGCGATTCTAATGACTTTAAGGAGGCTTTTTTATTATGTTAACACCAGAATTAAAACAACAGCTAATTGAAACCTATCGTGTTCATGAAAGTGACACGGGATCACCGGAAGTACAAATTGCAATTCTTACGGAAAGAATTAACTACTTGACGAATCATTTGAAAGAACATAAGAAAGATCATCATTCTCGTCGTGGTCTTTTGAAAATGGTTGGTCAGCGTCGTGGTTTGCTGAACTATCTTCGCAAAACTGAAATCGAACGTTACCGCACCATTATTGAAAAATTACATCTTCGCAAGTAAAAAAAAGCGGCTTAGACCGCTTTTTTATTATATGGGAAAGAATATGGCCTGTTTCCTTTTTCTCTTGTTTAATTTCTTGGAAACAGGAAATAATAAGAAAAATGTCGAAGAGATTATCTTTGGATAAAGAAATGGGTTAGAAAAAGAGGAGGATTATCGGGTATGCATAGTTTTTCTATTGAAATAGGTGGGCGTGAGCTGACCGTAGAGACAGGCAAGATGGCAAAACAAGCAAACGGCGCCGTTCTTGTCCGTTATGGCGATACGGCTGTTCTTGTTACAGCTACTGCTTCAGCAGCGCCGCGCGAAGGCGTTGACTTTTTTCCTTTGACAGTGGATTATGAGGAAAAACTTTATTCTGTAGGGAAAATTCCTGGAGGATTTATTAAACGGGAAGGGCGTCCTAGTGAGTCGGCAATCTTAACTTGCCGCTTGATTGACCGCCCCATTCGTCCCTTATTTGCGGAAGGTTTCCGTAATGACGTACAAATCATTGCAACAGTTTTATCAGTTGAACAGGATAATCCGCCAGATATGGCCGCGATGATCGGTGCTTCCTGCGCCTTAAGTATTTCGGATATTCCCTTTAATGGTCCGATCGGTGGGGTGCGTATTGGTCTGATTGATGGCGAATATATTGTGAATCCTAGTGTGGATCAGCAAGCGAAAAGCGAATTAAATCTGGCTGTAGCTGGTACGAAAGATGCCGTGTTGATGGTAGAAGCCGGCGCTCATGAACTCAGCGAAGAAACCGTGTTAGAAGCAATTATGTTTGGCCATAAAGTCATTCAAGAACTCGTGGCATTCCAGGAGAAAATGATGGCCGAAGTGGGCAAAGAAAAAATGGAAGTAAAACTCTTTGCTGTAGATCCTGAAATCGATGCGGCTGTACGTGCCTATTTGACAGATCCGTTAACAGAGGCTGTAAAGCATCCTGATAAACAGATCCGCGAAGAACAGATTCAGACAGTGAAAAGTCAGGCAGCGGAACACTTTGCAGAAGTCTATCCGGAAAACGGCAAGGCTGTAAGCTATGTAATGCAAAAGCTCTTAAAACAAATTGTACGCCGCATGATTACTGTTGATAAAATTCGTCCTGATGGTCGTGCGCTAGAAGAAGTTCGTCCAATTACTTGCGAAGTTGGCTTACTCGCGAGAACGCATGGTTCAGCGCTCTTTACGCGTGGGCAAACGCAAGCCTTAACTTTGACTACTCTCGGCGCTTTAGGCGACGCTCAGATTTTAGACGGTGTTGGCGTGGAAGATTCGAAGCGCTACATGCATCACTACAACTTCCCACCTTATAGCACTGGCGAAACACGACCGCAGCGTAGTCCTGGTCGCCGTGAAATCGGTCATGGCGCCTTGGCAGAACGAGCCTTGTTACCAGTTATTCCATCAGAAACTGAGTTTCCTTATGCCATTCGACTTGTATCAGAAATTTTAGAATCAAATGGTTCTAGTTCTATGGCCAGTGTCTGCGGCAGCAGTTTGTCTTTGATGGATGCTGGTGTTCCTATTAAACGGCCTGTAGCCGGTGTGGCGATGGGGCTTGTAAAAGACGGCGAGCACTTCACTATTTTGACGGATATTCAAGGGATGGAAGATGCGCTCGGCGATATGGACTTTAAGGTAGCTGGCACAGATCAAGGGATTACAGCGATTCAGATGGATATTAAAATTGCCGGTATTACGCGAGAAATTCTTCAAGCGGCTTTGGAACAAGCCAAACGAGGCCGTATGCATATTCGCGGGAAAATGCTTGAAGCGCTTTCTGTACCACGCAGTGAGCTTTCTGCTTACGCGCCACGCATTATTACTATGCAGATTCATCCTGATAAAATTCGCGATGTAATTGGGCCAGGTGGTAAGATTATCAAAAAGATTATTGAAGAAACAGGCGTTACCATTGATATTGAAGATGATGGTAAAGTCTTTATTGCTGCTGTGCAGCGCGAAGCTGGCGATAAGGCTGTTGCTTGGATTGAGAATCTCGTACGCGATGTAGAAGTTGGCGGTATTTATAATGGCAAGGTAACACGTCTCATGAATTTCGGCGCTTTTGTGGAAATCTTGCCAGGGAAAGAAGGACTTGTTCATATTTCCCAATTAGCCAAGGAACGAGTGGCTAAGGTTGAAGATGTTGTTGCTGTCGGTGATGAAATTCAGGTTAAAGTCACTGAAATTGATCGTCAGGGCCGTGTAAATCTTTCACACAAAGAGCTTTTATTGCAGCAAGAAAAAGAACAAAGTAGCGATAAAGCCGAATAATAACAGAAGAATCAGCTGATAGCTGGTTCTTTTTTTATATAAATATTTTGCCTACAAATTGTTTTGAATGGTTATTTTTTTCACAAATATTTAAAAATATAGACTATATAGATAAAAAGTTTTATAATGAAATTGTTGGATTACTGGTCTGACCATCAGGTCTCTTTCCTTAATCGAATGATGAAAGGAGGCTTGGATATAGGGGAGAAACAGTTACAGAAAAGGGTATGAGCGGTCAGAAAGGCGTCTAGCGTTTACACAGAGTGATTTATGGAAAATCGCCATCGTTTTTTTCGTCACAGATAAAAGAATAAGTGAGGGGATTCAATATTATGTGGCAAATTGTCCAACATCCGCTTGGCATTGGATTATCAGCTCTTGTAGCTTTTATTCCACTCTTATGGCTTTTGTTAAGTCTTGGCGTATGGAAAATGCCGGCTCATAAGACCTGCTTTATTGCTATGGTTCTAAGTATGGCTCTCGCGGCTCTTGCCTGGCAAATGCCAGTTAGTCTGGTAATAACAGGCGCTTTAGACGGAGCTGTTTTGGCTATCTGGCCAATTCTATGGGTTATTTTTGCAGCTATTTTTACTTATAATATGACGCTACAAACAGGGGCAATGGATAAAATTAAAGGTGTCATGGCTAGCTTTTCCAGTGACCGCCGTGTCCAGGCGCTCTTAATCGCTTGGGGCTTCGGCGCTTTTTTGGAAGCGGCTGCCGGGTTTGGTACGGCTGTTGCAATTCCAGCTGCCATCCTAATCAGTTTAGGATTTCATCCTTTTTTCGCCTCTGTCATCTGCTTGATTGCCAATACAGTGCCAGTTGCTTTTGGCGCTGTAGGGATTCCTGTAATTACCTTGGCTAAAGTAGCTGATCTTGATGTACTTAGATTGACTTTAGACTGTGCGATTCAGTTAACTCCTTTCGTAATTGTAATACCACTTGCGCTAATTTGGATTATGACAAAAAGTGTTTCCGGTTTTAAAGGGGTCACTGGTATGGCGATTGCTGCCGGGTTTGCTTTTGCCGTGCCGCAATTGATTATTGCCGCTTATATGGGACCGGAACTCACATCCATTGTTGGATCTGTTTGCTCAATGGCTGTCATTGTTCTTTGGAATAAAATATCGCCGCCTGCTGAGGATTGGCGTTTCCCTGATGAAGCAAATACGGCGCAGAAAAAAGTTGTTTTTGAAACGACTTTTAAAGAGCAATGTATTGCTTGGTCACCTTATGTACTTTTATTTGTGTTTATTTTAGGAACGAACAACGCCGTTTGGCCGGCTGTAAGCAAAATGCTGGGAACCATTCAATCTTCCGTGCAGATTTATTACGGACCAGGCGGCAAGCCTATGTCGATTGCCTGGATTTTAACACCTGGCACGTTAATTTTGCTAGGCGCACTGATTGGCGGCTTATTGCAAGGTGCTTCTGGCAGCGATTTGGGTGCTGTTTTCAAAAAAACCTGCGTACAACTTCAGAAAACAACAATTACAGTTGTTTCGATTGTTGCTTTGGCTAAAGTTATGGGTTATGCTGGCATGGTATCGGATATTGCCTTTGCTCTTGCCCAAACTACAGGCAGCTTTTATCCCTTTATTGCACCGATTATCGGCGCTCTTGGCACTTTTGTTACTGGCAGTGATACAAATGCCAATGTCTTGTTTGGCGCTTTACAAAAACAGACAGCGATTCAAATTGGCGCCGATCCAACCTGGATCACAGCTTCCAATACAAGCGGCGCTACAGCTGGCAAGATGATTTCGCCGCAAAGTATTGCTATTGCTACATCGGCGACCGGGCAAGTCGGAATTGAAGGCGATATTCTTCGTGCTACAGCTGGATATTGTTTACTTTATACGCTGCTGTTAGGGGCTTGGGTATATTTCGTAAACGCTACTCATCTCTTTTTATAAAAATCATAGTAGCGATGAAGATTTATCGGATAGGGATCAAATTTATTGTAAAATATCGCAAAGACTTGAATGAAGGCAAAGAATTTGCTAAATACTGCCTATAAGGCTCAATAAGAAGTTTTTTTGCCGAATTTCTCTGATAGACAAAAAATAGTAAACAAAGTATTCTGAGAGTAAGGAAAATTGGTAATACCACTTTACCACTTATAAAAAAGGAGACGATATCATGAGCAAGTACAATCAAGTGACAAAAGAATTAGTTGAACAGTTAAAAGGCGTTGTTGGTGAAAAATTTGTTTATACTGATGCAGACAAATTAGAACCTTATTCTCATGATGAATTGACTGATTCTCACTATACGAAATTGCCGGAAGCGGTTGTTTTACCAGAAACGGCAGAAGAAGTAGCTAAAATTGTAAAATTGGCTTCTGATAACAATGTACCCATTATCGCTCGTGGCGGCGGTACGGCTTTCACAAGCGCATCAGTTGCTTTATACGGCGGCATCGTTCTTTCCGTAGAACGGATGAATAAAATTTTAGAAATTGATGAAGAAAATATGTTTATGGTGGTAGAACCTGGCGCTACGACAGCCAATGTACAAAAAGCTGCCAATGAAAAAGGCTTCCTCTATGCTGGCGATCCCTGCAGCGGTGACAGTTCTTTTATCGGAGGTAACGTAGCTACAAACGCTGGCGGTAATAAAGCCGTAAAATACGGTACGACTCGTCAACAGGTTAATGGTGTGGAAATTGTAACAGCTGATGGCGAACTTGTAACATTAGGCGGCAAATGCAAAAAAGATTCTACTGGCTATAGCCTTGTTAATTTGATGATTGGTTCGGAAGGAACGCTAGGCGTTATTACCAAATGCTATCTCAAACTGGTTCCTTTGGCGAAAAATGTATTTGATCTTTTAGCTGTATTCCCTGATTTGAAGACAGCAATTGGCATTGTACCTAAGGTTATGGCAGCAGGAATTACGCCTGTTTGTGTTGAATTTATGGACAATGAGTCGATTAAATGTTGTGAAAAGTTCTTGAATGAAAAATTGCCAAATAGTGAAGATGGTCACTATATCATTATCTCTATTGAAGGCGACAATGAAGAACTTCTGGAAGAACAATGCGTTACAATTGATGAATTGGCTACTGAACATGGCGCTATGAGCGTTCTTGTAGCTGATCCTGTACGAATTTGGAAAGCAAGAAAAGCTTATGCTGAAGCTGATCGGTCTCGCAGCTTGATTTTCTCCATGGAAGATATTGTAGTTCCGATGAATAAAATTCCTGAGACTGTAGAAAAAATCGCTGAAATTGGTCAAAAATATAATATCGCAATTCATTGCGCGGGTCATGCCGGTGATGGCAATATTCATGCTAATATTTTGAAAGATCAGCTGTCTGAAGAAGAATGGCATGATAAACTGCCGAAACTGCAGCATGAAATTTATTCAGCTGTTTACGAAGTTGGCGGAAAATTGTCAGGTGAACATGGCATTGGCTATAAACGCTTGAAACTGTTAGAAGAATATGGCAATCCTGTCGAACTCAAAATGATGAAAGCAATTAAACAAGCTTTAGATCCGAAAAATATTCTTAACCCAGGCAAAGTAATTGCTGTAGATTGATTTTTTGGTTTTACTGACTGTAGAAAAGGGGTCTCCAGAATGAAATTCCAGCAGATTGTAACCCGGAAATTATATGAGCTTGTGATTGATCAAATCAAAGAAATGATTTATCACAAACGATTGGTGAAGGGGGATAAGCTGCCGTCAGAAAGAGACTTGGCCGTACAACTCGGCGTAAGCCGTACAGCGATCAGAGAAGCTTTAAGAGCGTTAGAGATGCTTGGCCTTATTGTGAGTCATCACGGTGAGGGAACTTTTATCGCTTCTGCTTTTCCGGAAGAAAAACTCTTTGAACCACTCTCACTTGTTTTTATGCTTGAGGACAATCCGACAGAGTTAAGCGAGGTGCGGGCGATGCTTGAAATACAGTGCGCCGGCCTCGCTGCTGAAAAAATTAAACCTGAGGAATTGCAACTTTTAGCGGCGTGTGTACAGGAGTTTCAAACATCTCAGGAAAGTCCGCTTCTTGCGGAAGTAGATAAGAATTTCCACACGCTGATTGCCAAAGCTAGCCATAATCGTCTTCTCTATCACTTATATTCTTCGATTCATGAAGTGGTGAGTCATCATATCGTGAATATGCGCTATTTGATTATCAGTGATAGACAAAATTCTTCCATTTTATTGCATCAGCATAAAGCAATTTATGAATCCATTGCCACTGGTGATGTGAAAAAGGCTAGGGAAGCGATGACAGAACATATGGTTTTTGTACGCAGTCAATTTGATTCAAAATATGAAATGGAAATTCGTACTGAGACGCGAGAGCAAATCTAGGATAACTACAACAGAATGATTACTTTTTAAGAGTCGGCTTTATGCCGACTCTTTTTGCATAGGCGTCCTAGTTGTTCAATATATATAATATAGGCAGTCAGTTTTTTTCAGAAAACGAATCATATGAGGCGGCGATAAGATGGTTAGGGTATGGATCTTTTCTGGTTCACGCAGGTGGAAAAATTGGTGCTTTCTTTTTGGCGGTGCCGCGTTGTGTCTTACTCTTTTCTTTATGCCCTTTTTAGCATTTGAAAAGCCGCAGCCAATTTATCAAGGCAACGCGGCCGAAAAGAAAGTGGCTTTTGCTTGCAATGTGTTTTGGGGCGAAGATATTTTACCAATTATGGCGGAACGATTAAAGCCTTACCATATTACTTTTTTTATCGGCGGAATTTGGGCAGAAAAGCATCCGGATCTTGTTAAAAGTTTAGCTGAAGCAGGTCACGAAATTGCCAATCACAGTTATAACCATCCTCATCCCAATCGTTTGAGTAAAGAAAAAAATCAAGAACAAATTTTGCAAACAGCTGCATTGCTTGAAAGTATTACAGGGCAAACAAATCGTTTATATGCGCCACCCTATGGTGAATTTAATGATATTGTCCTTCTCGCTGCTCAAGAACTTGGTTATACAACGACGTTGTGGAGTATTGATACGATAGATTGGCAGAAACCATCGCCAGAAGTCATCATGAGCCGAGTTATGAAAAAAATTCATCCAGGCGCCATTATTTTAATGCATCCAATGGCTGCAACGTCTCAGGCTTTGCCTGGTTTGATCCAAAAATTAACGGAAGAAGGTTATCAAATTACAACCGTATCTGATGTAATTGCTTCGAAAAAGCAGGCCCAGTGAGGCCTGCTTTTTTTGCCAAATAGTTCAATTGCCCCTTGGGGGAGGCTATGTTATCATTGTTTACATAATGTTATAAGGAGTTTGTTACGCTTTTTTGTGTCAGCTATTAGTCGGGAGGATTTCATGGAGAAACGCCGGGTGTTATTTGCTTATTGCTTGTTTATTACTTTAGTTTTTCACTTGTTTTTGCCCCTTCGCTCTGCCGCCGCTTTTTCAGCACAGGATCTGTTTACGACAGCTAGTACAAGCGGTAGCTCTGGACAAGTAAACATTATGGATCTTTTAATAGGTCTTTTACTAGGAAAGTTTTTTGGTCAATCAGCATCTGCAGATCATTCCGGCCAGAATACTTTGAATTCTTCTGGTAAAGAACTGATTGGCTTTTATGCGGAATGGTATGGTCAAGATCAATCATCCTACCAGGATTTTTTGAGTCATACAAATCAAATTGGAACGATTGCTCCGTTTTGGGCTACTCTGAGTGAGACGGGAGATCTTACGAATCGTGGCGGCGACGATCATACAGCTGTTGTAGCGTTAGCTCATAGGAATCAACGACAGGTACTCTTGCTTGTTAATAATGCAAAAGCGACAACTGGAATTGCGCCAATTGATACTATGCTAGAAAATCAAGCAGCAAGAAGTCAAGCGATAGAAAGTATAAGCGCCTATATTAAGAAATATCATTTAGATGGCGTAAATATTGATTTTGAAGGCGTATCAGCTGCACGTAAGCAAGATTTAACTACGTTTATGGCCGAATTGAGTCGTGAGTTAAAGCCGCAGGGCTATATCGTATCGATGGATGTTTTTCCAAAAGAAAATGAAAACAATGATGTGGCAGCGGTCTATGATTATGCCGCCCTGGCAAGTTATACTGACAAGCTGATTGTAATGACCTACGATCATCACGGAACTTGGAGTGATGCGGGAGCCATTGCTGATATAAGCTGGGTAGATCGCAGTGTAGTTTATGCTCTGAATTTTATTCCTAAGAAGAAATTATATCTTGGCTTGGCTGGCTATGGTTATGATTGGTCAGTAAAAGGCGTGACTAGTTTAGAGTATGGAGAAGTCAGTAAGTTGCAGCAAAAGTACCAAGCGAATGTTCTTTGGGACGAAACAAGTAAATCATCTCATTTTTCCTATCAAGAAAAAGATGGGACAAGCCATCAAGTATGGTTTGAGAATAGTCGCAGTCTGGCCTATAAGTTAGATTTGGTGAAAAAATATGATTTAGCAGGTGCGGCGCTTTGGAAGTTAGGTGAAGAAGATCCTGATTTTTGGCCAATGCTTCAGACAAAATGGATTCCATAGAGGAGGAGTTTTATGCGAACGAAACAACGAGTTATTCTAATTTTGTTGATTTTTTGTATCGTGCAAATTGCATCTTTTAGTGCCACGGCTATCGCAGCTACGCCTGATGTAGCACAAATTTTAACGGCTGCTACTACATCAACCGTTGCAGCTCCTACATCAGGCGGTGGTTTATTAGGTGGTTTGTTTAGCTTTATTTTTGAAAAAATATTAGGACCACTGCTGCATATTGGTGCTTCTAGTTCTAGTAATTCTTCCAGTTCTGGGAGTTTACCGCCAACAGGGATAAGCGGCGGAAGTCATAGCGGGAGCAGTAATAGTAAAGGAGCTCTTTACGGTAAAACAATTCTGATAGATCCCGGTCATGGTGGCACAAATCCTGGTTCAGTAGTCGGTAGTTTTCGTGAGTCTGATAATAACCTAGCTGTTGGTCTTAAAGTGAGAGACTTGTTGCGGCAATCCGGTGCTACCGTGATTATGACTCGTTCCAGTGATCAGACGGTGGCTCCGATCGGAAGTACACTTACGGAAGAATTAGCAGCAAGAGTGGCGATGGCTGAAAAAAATCAGGCTGATTTATTTATCAGCATCCACTCTAATGAAAATAATGATACAACAATTCATGGAGCTACGACTTATTACTCTAGCGCTGCTTCAACACAGTTGGCTCAATTAGTCCAAAGGGCATTGGTTCAAACGACTGGAGCAGTTGATAAGGGTGTTCAGCAAGCTAATTTTTACGTAATTCGTAATCCATCTATGCCAAGTATTTTGATTGAAATGGGATTTATGTCCAATCAGGAAGAAGCGATCCAGTTAAATAGTGATTCTTACCGAAACCAAATTGCACAAGGAATTTTCCAAGGCATATCTTCTTATTTTAACTTATAAAAAATCTGATTTTAATTGACAAATAAGCCGAAACAGAGTATATTAAATTGCTTTGTTTTGGCTTTCATTTTTTAGAAAACGCGAAAAAGGCAGGATTTAATTCGGCTTAAGCGAACATTAAGAAAAGAATAGATCGAATTATGGAAAAAAAGGAGCTTATCATGTATCAAAAATCGGTGCTGTCAAATGGAATCCGCGTTGTCACGGAAGAACTATCACATGTAAAGTCGATCAGCTTTGGTGTTTGGATTGGTACGGGATCGCGCTTTGAAACAGAAGAAAATCATGGGATTTCTCATTTCCTCGAACATCTTGTATTTAAAGGAACTGATCGGTTTACGGCACAGGAACTTGCGGAACGCGTTGACGCCATCGGCGGACAAATCAATGCCTTTACGGCTAAAGAATATACTTGTTTTTATATGAAAGTCTTAGATCATCATCTAGAATTCACAGCGGACCTTTTAGCGAATATGTTGATTCATTCTAAATTTCAAGAAACGGATTTAGAGAAAGAGCGTCAAGTTGTACTAGAGGAATTGCATATGTATGAAGATGCACCGGAAGAAATGATCCATGATCTTCATTTACAGCAGTTGTGGCCTCAGCATGCCTTGGGACGCAATATTTTGGGCACGAAAGAAGCAATTGAACGATTTAATCAGTCAATGCTACTGGCATATTATCAGGCTCGCTATCAGCCCGATAATATGGTAATTGCTGCTGCCGGACATTTACAGCATGAGGAAGTAGTTCGCGTAGTAGAAAAATATTTTGGCGCTTTGCAGGGAAAGGCGAAGGCGGTAGAGATCAAACGACCTTCCTATCAAGCTGCGTTAAAAGTAGAAGAAAAAGATACAGAACAGGTTCATATTTGTGTCAGTTTCCCCAGTGTTACTTATCTTTCGCCGGATATTTATAATGTGCATATTTTGAATAATCTTTTAGGCGGTTCCATGAGTTCGCGTCTATTTCAATCAATTCGCGAAGAACGTGGTCTTGCTTATTCTGTGTATTCGTATCAGACAAGTTATCGCGACTGCGGCCTTTTTAGCGTTTATGCCGGCACTCGTCCCGCCAACGCGCAGGAAGTACTTAACTTGATTTTAACAAATTGGCAAAAGTTAAAATCAGAAAAATTTTCAGCTCAGGAATTAGAGAAGAGCAAAGAACAGCTCAAGGGTAATCTATTTTTAGGCTTAGAAAGCTCAGGAAGCCGTATGTCGCGTATAGGCCGCAATGAACTGACTTTGGAGCGCTTTGTTTCTTTAGAAGATGTAGTGGCTAAAATTGATGCTGTTACTCCAAAGAGCTTACAGCATTTTCTCGATACGATCCATTTGGCTGATGTGTCCTGTACCGCTTTAGGTCCGATCCAAAGTCTCGAGATAGGAAAGGAGTTTTCTTAAGATGAAACAACGCGGTTTTTGTTGGGTAAAACAATATGAAACAGCTGGTTTTGCTTTGCCGAAGCGAAGTACTCGCTTTAGCGCTGGCTATGATATTGCCGCTGTGAGTACACTTACTCTAATGCCACAGACGGTAACGCTTGTACCGACTGGCTTAAAGGCGTATATGCAGTCTAATGAATATCTTGGTATTCATATACGATCTTCTTTAGCTGTAAAATCTGGAATTTGTCTTGCCAATGGGCAAGGAATTATTGACGCTGACTATTATGATAATCCAGACAATGAGGGCCATATTATGTTGGCTTTACTAAATCTTAGCAAAGAGCCTTTTGAAATAGTTCCTGGCATGCGTCTAGCTCAGGGGATTTTTTATTCTTATCTCACGGTAGATCAAGATGAAACGCCAGCAGAGCGCCAAGGTGGCTTTGGCAGTACTGGCAAGTAAATTTTTCTTCTTAAAGGAAAAGCTTTGGCATAAGCTAGTAAAAAGAGGAGGCTGATTATGGCCGAATTATTTTTACTTGCTTGTTTGGGCCTTAGCTTTTTCTTTTCGCTCAAATGGCGACTGAAGCGAATTCGCCAAAGCCCAGCCCTTAAAACAGCTGTTTCACCGTTATCAATGGCATTGACAGATCTGGTGGCAACGGCAGGGGGAATTTATTTATCGCTGATTATGGCTGCGGCTTTTTTGAAAATTGCTGTCCCGGAAGTGTTATTTATTTATGGACTAAGCTTTGACCCTCTCGCTTTTTTCTCGCTCCTTGTCACTTTACTACAGCCCTTATGGGGGATATTCTTTACTAAAGAATGAGAAGGTGGACTGCATGCGCTTATGGGAAATGAAAGGCAAAGAAGTCATTAACCTTGCTGATGGGTCACGTCTTGGCGTAGTTGATGAATGTGAGCTTTGTTTTGATGAAGCAACAGGAAGAATTCAGTCTATGCTGCTACCACGGTATGGCGACTTTTGGCAATTTTTCCGCTCAGAAAAAATTGCTGCGATTCCTTGGCCGACGATTAAACGAATTGGCCAGGATTTTATCTTAGTTGACGGACGCTCATCGAAAGCAATCGAATAATTTTGCTTTTGTATATTTCTCTTGCTTTAAGAGACAATATAAGAAGAGTCATTCTTGTTTATTGTCATTTTAAGGAGGGAAATACATGAGAGAAGGTACTGATACTTCACAAACGGGGACTGTTACGTCTGCTTATGACGCTTCGTTGTCGCAAACAGTTCGCCCGGGGTCAACGACTACGCTGGGAGCTATGAATCAGCCAAGTCAGATAGAATCTGGCGCGCCCCTTGCTACAGAAGTTTCTAATGCGAAATCTTCACAATCGGGAAATCAAGTAAGCGGCTCTATGGGAGCAGGCAGTTCTGTAACGATGGTTGTTGCTTCATTTGAACAGAAAAACCAGGCAGAACAGGCTGTAAATCAGCTTCGTCAGCAAGGATTTACGACAGAAGAAATTAACATTGTGGCTAAACAGCAAGCCGAAGGCGCCGAATCGACTGATTTTTATAATGACGATGTAACGGACGGGGCTTTGGCTGGCGGTACGCTTGGCGGCATTGGCGGGTTGCTAGTTGGCGCAGGCGCCTTGGCAATTCCCGGTATTGGTCCGATTGCCGCTGCCGGTCCGATTGCGGCAGCTCTAAGTGGTGCTGTAGCTGGCGGGATTGCTGGCGGTTTAATTGATTATGGTATTCCGGCAGAAGCCAGCAAAGATTATGAAGAAAAGATTACGCAAGGGAAAATTTTGGCTATGGTTCGTACTACGGGAACTAAAATATCACAAGCAAGCTCGATTTTTACACAAAATGGGGCTAGTGAGGTGAATACTCACGCGATTGGTCAATCGTGATACGCTGTTAATAAATTTGATAAAGACAAAAAAGTTGGTAATTTTCATTGACAGCTATTAGGAGAATGGTGTAAACTGTTACTAATTTCATATTTGTGAATCTTTATGATATAGAGGTGCAGGTAACAAGAGTACTTTCAGGAAGAGTAGCGTTGATGATCTGGAAGAAAAGGGTTAACTGCCGAAGTATAAGTAACTGCTAGGTTATTATACTGGTTTTGTGCCAAATAGGTATAAGACTGTCACCAATGATAAGCTTGGTGGAGCGCTATCTCATTTGATGTAAGAAGAAAACCTTTGAAGGAATTTACTTTTTACTTCTATGCGCTTCTAGAATTATCAGCCGGTGAATTGAAAGCCGGCTGTTTTTATTTTGATTTTATTTTAGGAGGTTTCATCATGGAGAAGATTACCGTATTAGTCAGCGGCGCTTGCGGCCGCATGGGCCAAGAGGTTGTAAAGGCTGTTGTGAGAGATGAATCTTTGGAATTGGTCGGAGCAGTCGATAAACATCATGCAGGCAAAGATATTGGTGAAATTGTAGGTTTAGGAAAGCTCAATGTCCCCATTGTTGCCGATTTAGCCGAAGCTTTGCAGCAAGGAAAAGCTTCCGTTATGGTTGATTTTACGAACCCTGACGCCGTGATGCCCAATATTCGTTTGGCTTTGAATAATGGGGTTGCACCTGTTGTTGGGACAACCGGATTTTCTACTGATGATGTACAGGAAGTACGCGCGCTTTGCCAAAAAACAGGTGTGAATGCTTTGATAGCACCAAACTTTGCGATTGGCGCCATTTTACTTATGAAGCTTTCGGTGCAGGCGGCGAAATATATGCCTCATGTAGAAATTATTGAACTACACCATGATCAGAAACTGGATGCTCCTTCAGGTACAGCGCTTCGCACTGCTGAGCTGATTGCTGAAGTCAGAGGAGAAATGAAACAAGGTCATCCCAATGAGGTAGAGAAAATTCCTGGTAGCCGCGGCGGTCAGCTTGCGGGAATTCCGTTGCACAGTGTTCGCTTGCCAGGCTATGTAGCTCATCAGGAAGTTATTTTCGGTGGTTTAGGGCAAACCTTGACGCTGCGCCACGATAGTATTTCACGCGAGTCTTTTATGCCTGGCGTTACGTTGGCTTGTAAGAAAGTGCTTACTACATCTGGCTTAACTTTTGGCTTAGAAAATATTTTGGACTAATTCTTATCAAATGATTCTAAATTTTTATGAGTTGGAGTGTGGATATGATGAAAAAACCAAATGTTGCTATTTTAGGAGCTACAGGTGCTGTTGGCAAAGAGTTTTTAACGCTGATTGAAGAACGGAAATTTCCTTTTAATGATTTAAAATTGTTGGCCTCCAAACGTTCAGCCGGTACGAAAATTGATTTTATGGGGAAAACTTATATTGTGGAAGAAGCAACGGAAGATTCCTTTAAAGGGATTGATATTGCTCTTTTTGCCGGTGGTTCAGCCAGCAAAACTTTTGCGCCTGCTGCGGTAAAAAGCGGTGCCGTTGTGATTGACAATTCCAGCGCTTTCCGTATGGATCCTGAGGTTCCTTTAATTGTGCCGGAAGTGAATCCTGAAGCGATTAAAGAACATAAAGGTATTATTGCCAATCCGAATTGCTCAACGATCATCATGCTTATGGCTTTAAAACCAATTTATGACCGCGTGAAAATTAAACGGATTGTTGTTTCTACCTATCAAGCCGTATCTGGTGCTGGTAAAGAAGGCATCGAAGAATTAACGAATCAGGTGGAAGCTGTCATGAATCATCGTTCGGTTGAAGCGAATATTTTGCCTAGCGCTTCCTTACCAAAGCATTACCAGATTGCTTTTAATTTACTGCCACAGATTGATGTTTTTGTGGAAGACGGCTATACCAAAGAAGAAATGAAAATGGTACATGAAACACATAAGATCTTAAATGACTATACTATAGGTATAACGGCAACAACGGTACGCGTTCCTGTATATCGCAGCCATTCTGAATCCATTAATCTGGAACTTGAAGGGCCGCTTTCTGTCGAGGCAGCTAAAGAGGTTTTGGCAGCTTTCCCAGGCGTAATTGTAGAAGACGATCCAGCGCAGCAGATCTATCCTATGCCGCTGTTTACTTCTGATAAAGATGATGTTTTTGTCGGACGAATTCGTCCTGATAAGTCGGTACAATACGGTTTGAATCTTTGGGTAACAGGCGACCAGATTCGAAAAGGCGCCGCACTGAACGCGCTCCAAATTGCCGAGTATATGATTCAAGAAGAATTAGTTTGAGGTGTCGTAAATGCGGATACTTGTTCAGAAATTTGGCGGGACTTCTGTGGCTACGCCAGAGGCACGCCAACGGGTTGTTAAAAAAGTAAAAGAAGCTATGGCTGAAGGGTATGCACCAGTAGTTGTTGTATCAGCCATGGGGCGGAAAGGCGCTCCTTATGCGACAGATACGCTGTTATCAGTCCTTAACGAAGCCAATCCTAAAGTAGCAAAGCGAGAAGTGGATTCACTGCTTTACTGCGGTGAAATGATTTCTGCTTCCGTTATGGCAGCAACGCTGCAAGTTGCCGATGTGGCTAGCGTAATGCTGACAGGCGGTCAAGCCGGCATTATTACAGATGATCAATTTACCAACGCACGCATTCTAAAAATTGATACAGCTCCTTTGCTACGATTGCTTAAGGCCGGTAAAATTCCTGTGGTTTGTGGTTTTCAAGGCGTCACAAAAAATGGTGAATTTACCACTCTAGGGCGGGGCGGCAGTGATACGACAGGCGCTGCGCTTGGCGCCGCCTTAGAGGCAGAGCGCGTAGAAATTTATACAGATGTAGACGGAATTATGACAGCTGATCCACGGATGGTTACGAATGCCCGGATTCTTGACTGTGTGAGTTACGGTGAAATTTGTCAAATGGCGCATCAAGGTGCGAAAGTGATTCATCCACGAGCGGTAGAAATTGCTATGCAGAAAAATATCCCGCTTGTTGTAAAGTCAACTTTCAGTGACGCTCCTGGTACGCTCATTACAACATTAGCGGCAGAAACTGGTGAAGGTTCTGCCGTGTCTGATCGAGTGGCTACCGGTGTTGCTTATCTTGGTTCGATCGCTCAGGTTAAGATTGATGTAAACTCGACAGCGTCCCATGAAGCAGCATCTCAGGTTTTTCGGGCTATGGCGGAAAACAATATTAGCGTTGATCTGATTAATGTTCATCCTGGGCAAATTATGTTTACAGTAAAACAGGAATATATTCCGCTTGCGCAGACCAAGCTAAAAGACCTTGACTTTTCTCCAGAAATTTTAGCTGATTGTGCTAAGGTTTCTGTAGTTGGCGGCGGTATGCGCGAAGTTCCTGGGGTTATGGCGAATTTCGTTGATGCCTTGACAACAAGCCGAATCGAAATTTTGCAAACAGTAGATTCGCACACCTCCATTTCAGCACTAGTGCGGCAAGATGATGTAAAAGCTGCACTCTTAGCGCTTCATGAACGGTTTGGCCTGGCCTAACAGGCAGACGCTTTTTATCTGAGGAGGAAATTACATGAATTCTTTTGGCCGAATATTAACAGCTATGGTCACGCCTTTTCATGACAATGGCTCGGTCAATTATGAAGCCGCGAGTCAATTGGCTCAGTATCTTGTCAGTAACGGATCAGACGGACTCGTTGTTGCTGGCAGTACTGGCGAAGCTGCTACAATGACGAAACAAGAGAAAATTGAACTTTTTAAAACAGTACTGGCCGCAGTAGGCGATAAAGCGACCGTTATTGCTGGTACTGGAACGAACGATACGCAATCTACCATCGATATGACGCAGGCCGCTGAAGCAGTAGGCGTACATGGCGCTTTGGTAGTAGGCCCTTATTATAATAAACCACCGCAAGAAGGGTTTTATCAGCACTTTAAAGCAGTAGCAAATGCAACGACTTTGCCGATTGTTATATATAATGTGCCAGGCCGAACCGCTTCCAATATCTTGCCTAGTACGATTATTCGTCTTAGTGAAATAAAAAATATCGTAGCTGTCAAAGAATCGAGCGGCAATCTTGATCAGTTTGCTGAGGTTGTCAGCAATACGCCTGAGGACTTTTTAGTCTACAGCGGTGATGATTCATTAGCTTTACCAGGCTTAGCTGTCGGCGCTCATGGCGTAATCAGCGTAGCTGCGCATATTGCCGGAAAGCCCATGCAGAGCATGATACAGTCTTTCTTGGCAGGCGATACGAAACGTGCCGCTAAATTACATCAGGCTCTCTTAGCCATTTATAAAGGACTCTTCATCACAACAAATCCGATTCCTGTTAAAACAGCTGTGTCCATGTTAGGCCTTGCGGTAGGGCCGCTACGGTTGCCGCTGATCGCAGCAACAGAACAGGAGCGGCTTCAAATTGCGGCAACCGTGAAGCTGGCTCAGTCGCTATCTCTATAAATTATCGTTAAAAAGTTAAAAGAAAAAAGACTGCAGATAGGCTTGCTACTTGTTGTGGCAAGCCTTTTGTATTACTTTGTGTTACATTTGTATTACTTTATCTAAATCCGTATATAATAAAGTTGCAATTATAAGTTTTGCTTGTTGCTAACATGTAAATAGTGTATAATAAATCTGGAAGAATTGTTCGGCAGTAGTTTTTTGTAAGTAAATGAACGGCTTTTACCGATGAGAGAGCGGACAAATAAATCGGCAATTTTACTATGCTTGCTTTTATGGTAATTGAATCTACTTGTTTTTTTGGAGGTGTATATTTTATTGGCTAAAATACCGCAGAAAATTCAGATTATTCCTTTGGGCGGCTTAGGCGAAATCGGAAAAAATATGACTGTCGTTCGTTATGGCGATGAGATACTTGTTATTGATTCCGGCCTAATGTTTCCTGAAGATGACATGTTAGGGATTGATCTTGTCATTCCTGATATTTCTTATTTGATTGAAAATCGTGACATGATTAAAGCAATTGTTTTAACTCATGGCCATGAAGACCATATTGGGGCGTTGCCCTACGTATTGAAGCAACTGAATGTACCTGTTTATGGTACGCGACTGACTCTGGGAATTTTGCAAGGTCGCTTGAAAGAAAATAATGTTTCGACAGCCAATCTTGTTCCGGTTCAGCCGGGAGATCAAATTCAGTTGGGAATTTTTAAAGTTGGTTTTATTCGTGTAAGTCACAGCATTGCCGATGCTGTTTCTTTGTCCATAAAAACGCCGCTTGGTACGATTGTCCATACCGGCGATTTCAAGCTCGATCAAACTCCCGTAGACGGTAAAGTAACTGATTTTCACCGTTTTGCAGAACTAGGCGACCAAGGCGTTCTTGCACTGTTAGCTGACAGTACGAATGCAGAAAGACCTGGTTATACCAAAAGCGAGAGTTCAGTCGGTATTGCTTTTGATGAAACATTCCGCAATGCCAGAGAACGCATTATTATTGCAACTTTTTCTTCCAATATTCATCGTTTGCAACAGGCGATTGACATGGCCTGCAAGTATAAGCGCAAGGTGGCTATTATTGGCCGCAGCATGGTCAATGTAGTGAATATTGCTATGGAACTTGGTTATATGAACATTCCCGAAGGGATTCTTATTGATATTGATGAAATTAATAATTATCCCGCTTCAGGTGTAGTTATTTTGACAACAGGCAGTCAAGGCGAGCCGATGTCCGCTTTAACGCGTATGGCTATGTCTGATCATAAAAAGGTTGATATTGTACCAGGGGACACAGTGATTATCTCGGCAACACCCATTCCTGGGAATGAAAAATCTGTTGCTAGAACGATTGACTTCTTGTTTAAGCAAGGGGCAGAAGTGATTTATGATAAAAATTCGGGTATTCACGTATCAGGACACGCTAGTCAAGAAGAATTAAAGATGATTCATAATTTAATTCGTCCCAAATTTTTCATTCCTGTTCACGGCGAGTACCGGCATTTAATTAAACATGCCAAATTAGCGCAAGAACTTGGTATGGAAAAACAGAATATTCTTGTTGGCGAAAACGGCCAAGTTTTAGAAATTAGTCAGGATAAGGCCCAGATTAATGGTAAAGTCACAGCAGGTAAAGTACTTGTTGATGGCTTAGGTGTCGGTGATGTCGGCAATATTGTATTGCGCGATCGTCGTCAATTATCACAAGATGGCATTTTGATTGTTGTGGTTACAATGGACAAACAAAAAGGCTGTGTTGTAGCCGGACCTGATATTGTTTCGCGTGGCTTTGTTTATGTAAGAGAGTCAGAACAGCTTATGGATGAAGCGCGTACGCGCGTAGAGCAAGCCCTCGAAAAGTGTAGTGGTAATGGTGTAACTGAGTGGGCGGCAATTAAATCAACTGTACGGGATACGTTAGGGAAATATCTGTATGAACGTACGCGGCGCCGTCCGATGATTTTGCCAATTATCATGGAAGTGTAATTTAACTGGAAATTAAATACTGGTTTTTGATGATCCGCCTTATTAGGCGGATCATCTTTTGCGCTTAGGCGAAAGCAACGTATGAATCATGGGCTCTATGGTCAATACTAGCAATAGAAAAGTATTGTATCAATGGAGGGATGTACTTGTGATTCATGATGACAACCCAGTTGTTGCCCCAAGTCCTGATAAAACGAATGTGCCACAGCAAGAAAAGTCAAAAACATCGCTAGCTAAATCGCCGTCTGCTGAAGCTTTAGAGGACCTTGGTACAACAGAAATTCCTACAGCAAAAAGTAATTTGCATGTGATGACGATTATTGGCCAGATTGAAGGACATATGATTTTACCGCCTAATAATAAAACAACAAAGTATGAGCATGTGATGCCCCAGCTTGTAGCTATTGAACAAAATCCCGATATTGAAGGGTTTATGCTGCTTTTGAACACGGTTGGCGGCGATGTAGAAGCAGGTTTAGCCATTGCCGAAATGATTGCCAGTATGTCTAAGCCCTCCGTATCCATTGTCTTGGGCGGCGGACATAGTATTGGCGTACCAATTGCTGTTTCGGCAACTCATTCTTTTATTGTCGAAAGTGCTACAATGACGATTCATCCAATCCGCCTAACAGGGCTAGTAATTGGTGCGCAAAGTTCTTTTGACTATTTGGAGAAAATGCAAGAAAGAGTCAATAAATTTGTTGTTTCTCATTCACATATTGCTGAAGAAAAATGGAAAGAACTGCTTTACAAAATTGGTGATTTGTCGCGAGATATCGGCACATCAGTCGGCGGCAGAGATGCTGTAAATTATGGCCTAATTGGCGAAATTGGCGGCGTTTCTCAGGCTATGCAAAAATTACAGCAACTGATTGAATACAAGAAGATAGCCAAAGGAACGCTCTTATCATGATTCTTTGGACAATAATGCCGCCGGAAGCTGTATTTCCTGAAGCAAATCCAGAGCATGGCTATAAGCAGATGCGTTATTTAGGCTGCAACATTTTCGCTGAAGAGCTTTCTGTCAGTAAGTATCGTCTTGTTCGGCTTTTATCGACCGATCCCGCTGATTATTTGCGACCTGAATTGCAACCAGGGCGCATTCTTACCAAACGCTCTTAACTTTAGAGAGCGTTTTTTTGCGGCTTTGTTTTGAGTCTATTTGGAAAAAAAGGTTTTCTTAGGCAAATGTAGAAAATTTCCTCAGAGGTGGTTGCATTGTTGAACTTTTTCTCGGGAGTATCCTCCGAGTTTAAATACGAATTATGGGGTATTTTTCTTGTAGCACTTGGCCTTATTTCAATGATTAGTTTACTTGATCTCAGTACAGGCGCTGTTGGTTTACTGACGGCGAAAGTGCTGCATTATGCTTTTGGTATTGGTGCGTTAGTAGTTCCGCTTGTTATCATAATTATTGGTTCGCGTTATGTCTGGATGCGGCGAGGCATCAGTTTTTCGCTTAAATTTGTCGCCCTTGTTTTGCTTTTTTTATTTTTTTTAGCGCTATATCATCACTGGTTAACGCCCTTAAATCAAGAAATTTATCCCGAGAGCCTTATTAATGGCGGCGGATTATCTGGCGGGCTCATTGTGTTTGGCTTGCGCAAGCTGTTTGGTTTTTATGGGACTTTTGTTTTGTTAACTGCTGCGGTGATTGGTGCTTTAATGGTGGCAACGAATTGGTCGTTAGGTGAAACGCTAATCAAGGCAAAAGATAAGGCGGACGAAGGCTTGTTGCAGGCTAAGGAAAGCTTAGCTTGTGCGTTAGAGGAGCGACGGCGCCAGCAAGATGACGAAATAGGTGACGAGGAACCTATTGCCAAGTCATCAAATGCTTTTTATAATCAAGAGAGGGAAAAAAAAGTAGTAAAAGATGACTTTTTGTCTCATGATATGCAAAAAAACAGTTTTTATGACAGGGAAAAGCCTTTGTTAGAAGAAAATGAAACAGCGCCAGAAGATGTCGCTTGTCTTTCGTCTGCTAAGGTTGGTGAAGAAAATAAGGAATCGGCTGAACTTCAAGTGCCGCTGAAAGCAGAAAATGGCGAAACGATTCTGCCTTATCGCCTGCCGCCCTTATCGATGCTGAAAAAACCTGTGCGGCAAAAATCTAACAAAACCGCTAAAGAGATTATGGAAAATGCCCATATTTTAGAGTCTACTTTGGCAAGCTTTCATGTAAGTGCTAAGATTACTCATACTTGTCAAGGGCCAGCTGTGACGCGCTATGAACTAGAGCCTGCCGCAGGGGTAAAAGTGAGTAAAATAGTCAATCTTGCTGATGATATTGCCTTGAAATTAGCTGCGCCTGGCGTACGTATTGAGGCGCCAATTCCCGGTAAAGCAGCAATTGGCATTGAAGTTCCTAATAAAGAAGTAGCTAGTGTACCCCATCGGGAAGTTCTAGAGAGTGACGCTTTTCAACAAGCTAAATCCTATCTTTCTGTAGCTTTAGGAAAAGATATTGCCGGACAGACCATTATTGCTGATTTAGCTAAAATGCCTCATTTGCTTGTAGCAGGCGCTACTGGTTCGGGAAAGAGCGTTTGCATTAATACGCTGATTACAAGCATTTTATTTAAGGCGAAACCAGAAGAAGCTAAATTTATCTTAATTGATCCCAAAGTGGTCGAACTATCGAATTATAATGGAATTCCTCATTTATTGACACCTGTTGTAACGGATGCCAAAAAAGCAGCATCGGCTTTGCGTTGGGCAGTACGTGAAATGGAACGGCGTTATGCGCTGTTTGCAGCAGCTTCCGTACGCGATATTAGCCGTTATAATGAAATAACACCAGAAGAGAAATTACCGCTTATTGTGATTATTATTGATGAGTTGGCTGATTTAATGATGGTAGCGCCTGTTGATGTGGAAGATGCAGTCTGCCGTTTAGCCCAGATGGCTCGTGCTGCAGGGCTCCATCTTGTTCTGGCCACGCAAAGACCTTCCGTTGACGTTATTACAGGGACGATTAAAGCCAATATTCCATCAAGGATTTCTTTTGCTGTTTCATCACAAATTGATTCGCGGACAATTCTTGATATGGCTGGAGCTGAAAAATTGTTAGGTAAAGGGGACATGTTGTTTTATCCGGTGGGAGCCGCCAAGCCGCTACGAGTACAAGGCTCTTTTATTTCAGATGATGAAGTTGAGGAACTTGTCGCTTTTTGCGCTCGTCAGGCCGAACCTGAGTATACGGAAGGGGTTACTCAAAGTCAGGAAACGGAAGAACCGGAAAAGACGCCCAGTTATGAAGATGAGCTTCTACCAGAAGCCGTAAGATTGGTACTAGAGACAGGACAGGCTTCCGCCTCCATGTTGCAGCGAAAATTCCGTGTTGGTTATTCACGAGCGGCTCGTTTAATTGATACAATGGAAGAAATGCATATTGTGGGACCAAGCCTAGGCAGTAAAGCGAGAGAAATCACCATGACCTCAGCTGAGGTCTATGAGAAGTACTTTCTCGAAAAGTAATTTTGCGTATAAAGCAATTTTCTGTTATGCTATAAAATACAACAACTATTTTTTGATGTTTCTTAGAAGAAACTTCTTTGCTGCTAAGTCTTTCATAGAGAATATGAATTTGTAAGTTTTTATCAGAAAAGCATTACGAATAAGTAGGCAAACCATCAAGGGGGTTGTGACAATGGAAACAGTAGGTCAAATACTTCGTGCCGAACGAGAAAAGCAGAATTTATCGATCAGTGAAGTAGAAAAGGCAACGAGTATTCGGGCTTTGTATATCACCTCAATTGAAGAAGATCAGTATAAGGTGATTCCAGGTGAAGTGTATTTAAAAGGATTCATTCGTAATTATGCTAATTTTTTAGGCTTAAATGGCCCAGAGCTTGTAGAGCTTTATCGACAAACACAAAAACCGCCAGAGGAAGAGGCTGAGCCGATCGCGCAAACGCCGCAACCGATTAAACAGGATTCTCTAGGACGTTCTTTTCCGAGCAAGCTAGTTGCCATGGTAATTTTGCTTGTAGCTGTTGTGGGGATTGGCTTTTGGGCCTACCAGAGTAGCGGTAAGACACCGGGACCTATGCCAGCGCCAGAAGCGAAAACACAGCAGCCAGCTCAAGTGCCGCCAACGCCAACGACTGCTACGAAACCAGCTGACGCAAAACCGGTTTATGTGCAAGCTAAATTTACTGCAGAGTGCTGGACTTTGGTGACGGCTGACGGTAAGCAGCTTTATGAAGGAATTCCTAAAATCAACGAATCATTTACGTGGCAGGCTGATAAGACTTTAGTGATTAAAGCAGGAAATGCTGCCGCCGTCGATGTGACTTTTAATGGACAGAGCCAGGGAAAACTTGGAACAAAAGGCGATGTTGTAGTAAAAACCTTTACGCCTACGGGAGTAAAATAGTAAGGAGTGCATGATGGAACAATCGTTTATTCCCATGAGTAAGGCTGAGATGGAGGCACGCGGCTGGGAACAGCTTGATTTTCTGTTTGTAAGCGGCGATGCTTACGTAGATCATCCCAGCTTTGGTCCGGCTATTCTTTGTCGACTTTTAGAAAAAGAAGGGTTTCGAGTCGGGATTATTGCTCAACCTAATTGGCAGTCAACGAAGGATTTTTTAGCATTAGGTAAGCCGAAGCTTGGTGTATTAGTTTCGGCGGGAAATCTTGATTCATTGTTAAATAAATTTACAGCAGCAAAAAGAACGCGCAGTACTGATAGTTATTCACCTGGCGGCAAGGCTGGCTATCGTCCGGAACGAGCCAGTCTTGTTTATTGTACGCGACTGAGAGAAGCTTTTAAACATACACCGATTATTTTAGGCGGCATCGAAGCAAGTCTGCGTCGGTTTGCTCATTATGATTATTGGTCTGATACGGTAAGACGATCTATCGTGATTGATAGCCGGGCGGATCTTGTTGTCTATGGGATGGGAGAAAAACAGATTCTGGATATTGCGCATCAACTAGCGCAAGGCATTCCTATTGACCAACTTCATTCTGTCCGTGGGACCTGTTATCCTACCCGTTCTTTAGAAGCTCTTTGGGATTATGTCGAATTGCCGTCCTATGATGATGTGGCACAAGATAAACAAGCGTTTGCTAAAGCTTTTAAAATCCAGTACGAAGAGCAGGATCCTGTTCGCGGCAAGCAGCTTGTTCAAGCCCATGGACCTGTTTATGTAGTGCAAAACCCGCCCGCTTTGCCACTGACGACAGAAGAAATGGATGCTGTCTATGATTTACCCTATACAAGAACATACCATCCTCGCTATGAAGCGCAAGGTGGTGTTCCAGCCATTGAAGAAGTCAAGTTTTCGCTTGTAAGTCACCGCGGTTGCTTTGGCGGGTGTTCTTTCTGCGCCATTGTATCACATCAAGGTCGAATTATTCAAAACCGCAGTCAAGACTCACTCTTAAAAGAAGCACAGGGTATGACGAAACTTCCTGATTTTAAAGGCTATATTCATGATGTAGGAGGGCCTACAGCTAATTTTCGTCATCAAGCTTGTTCCCATCAGAAAGAACGCGGTGCTTGTAAGGGAAAACAGTGTATGTTTCCAGGCCCTTGCCGAGAAATTGATACCTCCCATGACGAGTATCTTTCCTTATTGCGTCAACTACGGAAATTACCGAAAGTCAAAAAAGTGTTTATTCGTTCGGGGCTTCGTTATGATTATTTACTAGCCGATAACAACCGAGAATTTCTTAGAGAACTTTGTGAGCATCATGTGAGTGGGCAGTTAAAAGTTGCGCCGGAACATGTAGCACCGACGGTTACGAAACTCATGGGGAAAGCTAGTAAGGAAGTGTATTTGAAGTTTAAAGAAGCTTTTATGACTATGAACAAAAGAGTGGGCAAGGAACAATATCTTGTACCATACTTTATGTCCAGTCATCCCGGCTCCGGATTGCCTGAGGCGATTGAGTTGGCGGAATTCTTGCGTGATACTCACTGCCAACCGGAACAAGTGCAAGACTTTATTCCAACGCCAGGCAGTCTTTCCACTTGTATGTATTATACGGGGATCAATCCTTTTACAGGCGAAGCTGTCCATGTAGCGCGCCAGCCTCACGAAAAGAGACTGCAGCGAGCTCTCCTACAGTACCGTGACCCTAAAAATTATGATCTCGTTTATGAAGCTTTGGAAGAAGCTGGACGACTTGATTTGATTGGTCTTGGTTCTAAATGCTTTATTAGGCCTAGACGTAGTTTCAAGGGGAAAGCAAATTTGCTCCAAACTGAAACTGTAGAAACAGTAGAAAAACCAATAAAATCTTCAAAGCCATCAAATCTCTCAAAGTCGTCAAAATCGTCAAGACCGCCAAAATCGTCAAGGTCGCCAAAACAAAAAGGCCAAAAGCCTTTTAAAAAGCGTCGGTCATGATGTATATGTATAAATAAAGCAGGAATCTTTGGCATACCAGCTGAAGATTCCTGCTTTAACTTACGATATTTTATACAAGCGATTCTGAGGACGGTTTGGATAAATAAAGAGTTTTAATGGATTTACGGAATAAATAGTAGAGAATTAGACCATGAATCAGACAGGCGATGATTCCCATGAGTGGATTGAAGAGCAAAAATACCAAAAGACCTAATAAAACAGCAAGGGTGGATATGGCTATTTCTGCAAACCAAGCCCATCTTTTGGTTTTAAACAAGCCATAGGCAGGAAACGCGTAGAGAAAGATGCCGGGAAGTGAAGTATAGATGCCTGCGACATCTCCAAAAAATAAGCTATGGAATAGACCAATTATATTACCTAAAGCAATGAGTCCTAAGTAACCAACTAATAATAAAAGTCCTGCGGGAAGTTGCATTTTATTCGCTCCTTATAAGGTGAATTAGGTTATTGATTTTTCAGTCTTCTTATATTTTAGCATATTTTTTCTGACAAACCTATGGCTTTGCCCATAATTTGCTTGCATATCAGGAAGAGAAAGGTTATAGTATAGGTTGATACTTTACGTATTCAAGACGGAGGAATGTGCATGCGACGTTATGTGCCACTCTTGTTTCTATCTTTTTTTCTGGTTTTTGCTGCGATTATTGGTACCGATTTATTAGGACACGCTGGTAATCAAACACCGGAAAACCTTAAGTCAATCGTTGTCTATACAAATTTGCCTGTAGAACAAGTATCGCTTTTTGCGCAGGAATATGAAAAGTCCGCAAAAATTAGAGTTCAAATGGTGCCTTTGTCTGACCAGGATCTGTTGCAAAAACTTCAGAATGAGCGCCAAACGCCACAGGCTGATCTTGTTTTAGCTACAGAGGCTGTTCTGAGGCAGGTCCAGAAAGAGCATCTTCTCGCGCCTGTAACCTCAGAGCAAACCGATATAGTTCCTGACCGGTTTAAGGATAAAGATAATTTTTGGGTTGGTACTTGGTATGACCCGATTGTATTTGCCGTAAATCGCGATTTTGCCAAGAAGCTTTCTCAACCAATTCAACGGTGGGCTGACTTAGGGAAAGACAGTCAGGTACGTTTAGCTATGACTGATTTCTTAGCGTCGGAAGCGTCAGCTAGTTTACTTTATTCGTTGCGTTCTCTGCAGGGAGAACAGCCTACTTTGGCTTTCTTCAAGAAAATTCATCCTCAAGTGATTCAGTATGCCAAGTTTTTAGCTACGCCAGTGCGAATGGCTGGTATGGGTGAAGCGGATGTGGCCATTGCTGTTCAAAGTGAAACAATTCGTTATTATAATGATGGGTTTCCTCTAACGATTGTTTATCCTGATGAAGGAACGGCTTATTCTTTAACTGGCATTGCCTTGACTTTGCAGGGGCCGCATAGCGCTGACGCAGCGCCCTTTATTGACTGGATTTTGCAAAATGAAGCCCAGGAGTTATTGCAAAATCACCGATTCTATTTTGTTCCAACAAATCCTGAAACGAATATTGCTAAATTTTACGAGACGAAACATATGAAACTTTTCGACAGTCAACCGCTTACGCCTGTGGAGCAGCATACTATTATGGATAAGTGGATTCAGTCTGTTCGTCTAAGTCCTCGTTCGCTCTAGGAGGGAAATTGCATGTTAAAAGCAGGTTTTCTCAGCCTTGGCTGTGCCAAAAACCTTGTAGATACAGAAGTTATGCTTGGTATTTTGACTGAAAATCATGTTGAGATTGTACAAGATCCGGTCGATGCTGATTTACTCATTGTCAATACCTGCGGGTTTATTGATTCAGCCAAAGAAGAATCTCTTTCTACAATTTTATCTATGGCTGAGTATAAACAGACAGGAAGATGCCGCGGTTTAATTGTCGCTGGCTGTTTAGGTGAACGCTATCGGCAAGATCTTTTGGATGAATTACCGGAAATCGACGCGATTGTCGGTACTGGATCGTGGCATCGTATTATGGAAGCTGTCAATGCAGTTCTCTCGGGACAGCGTCTGTTAATTGCCGATGCAAATACGACGATTTATGACGATACAACGCCTCGGATTACTACAACGCCTTTTTACAGCGCCTATGTAAAAGTAGCTGATGGCTGTAACAACCGTTGTGCTTATTGCGCTATTCCTTTTATTCGCGGCGATTTTCGTAGTCGTTCTATTGAATCTATCGAAAATGAAGTCAAACGTCTTGTAGCGCAAGGAACAAAAGAAATTATTTTGATTGCACAGGACACCACAAACTATGGACAGGATCTTTACGGTAAACCAAGCCTACCTGAGCTGTTAAAAGCGCTTGTGAAAATTAATGATCTGAAATGGATTCGGTTACTTTATGGTTATCCCGTTCATTTTTCTGATGAAATTATTCAATTAATGGCTAAAGAACCGAAAATTCTTCATTATGTAGATCTGCCATTGCAGCATGCTCATGATGATATTTTGCGGGCGATGCATCGTCCGGAGACGCAAGCAGAAATTAAAACTTTGCTGCAAAAGCTGCGAGATGCCATTCCCGATGTGGTTGTGCGTACGTCTTTTATTGTGGGCTTTCCTGGTGAAACAGAGGAGCATTTTCAAGAATTACTTGATTTTGTCAGAGAACAACGCTTTCAAAACGTCGGCGTGTTTATGTATTCTCAAGAAGAGGGTACTAGTGCGGCGAAAATGGCAAACCAAGTTGATGAAGCTGTAAAAGAAGATCGCTATCACCGTCTTATGGCCGAACAAAGCCGCGTTAGTGAAGAATTGAATCTTGCTAGCGAGGGACAGATAATCGAGGTTTTAGTGGAAGGCAGAACCGATGATAATAAGGAGATTGTCTACGGCCGCTCCTATCGGGAAGCGCCGGAAGTGGATGGCCGCGTCTATATAGAAAATGCTGGATCACTGCAGGCAGGCGACCTTGTTTTGGCCAAAATAGTACAAGGCTTTACTTATGATATTTTAGCAGAAAAGCTGGAATCATAAAGGGGAGTGATAAAACCCCTTACAGGGAGGCGCTTCGGCATGATTGTCGAACTTGTCAGCACGGGAACGGAATTGCTGCTAGGAGAGATTGTTAATACAAATGCGGCTTTTTTAGCGGAACAGTTAAACGCTCTCGGATTTCACGTATTATACCAGACAACAGTAGGCGATAATCGCGAACGGATGGCCCAGGTTTTTAAAAACGCTCTAGAGCGTGCCGATATTGTGATTACGTCAGGTGGGTTAGGGCCGACGCAGGGAGATATTACGAAGGAAGTTTCTGCAGAAATTTTTTCTTTGCCGCTCATGCTTGATCCTGTTAGTCTGGACCGAATTACGGAGTTTTTTAAGCGGCGTAAACTAACTATGTCTGATAATAATCGTCGTCAAGCTATGATTCCTCAGGGCGCTTTAGCGATTGAGAATGAGCGGGGAACAGCACCTGGAGTGATCTTGGAACATTTAGGAAAAACAATCATCCATTTGCCAGGACCGCCCTTTGAATTAGAGCCGATGTTTCATTCATCGGTTGTTCCCTACTTGGAGCAACGGTTTGGTCAGCAAGGGACGATCGTCTCCAAAATTTTGCGCACTTACGGAATCGGCGAATCTTACTTAGAAGAAGAAATTCGTGATTATATTTTAGCCCAAAATAATCCTACGATTGCTCTTTTAGTGCGAAGCGGTGAAGTAATTATTCGCTTAACGGCCAAAGGAGCGGATCAAGCGGAAGCTGAAATGAAAATTTTTTCTTTAGAGAAAAAAATTCGTGAACGTCTGCAAGGCTATATTTATGGTGTCAATGATGATACTCTGGAAGGGATCATCGGTCGTCTTTTACTTGAAAAAGAACTTACCGTAGCTTTAGCTGAATCATGCACTGGTGGTCTAACCAGCAGTCGTTTAACTGACGTCCCCGGCAGTTCTGCTTATTTTATGGGCAGCGTTGTATCTTATAGTAATGAAGTGAAAATGCAGGAACTTGCTGTCTCATCTGATACCTTGCGTGACTATGGGGCAGTTTCAAAAGAAACTGCTTGCCAGATGGCGGAAGGCATTCGTGAACGGTTTCATACCTCGATTGGCGTGGCAATCACAGGAATTGCCGGACCAGGAGGAGCTACCGAAACAAAGCCGGTTGGGCTTGTTTATATTGCGCTTGCCAGCGAACGGGGAACTAACTGGCAGGAATACCGATTTGCCGGTACGCGAAAGGAAATAAAAACACGTAGCGCTTTAGCGGCGCTCAATAAATTATATCGCTATGTTTTAACAATATGAGGAGGTTGGTACTTTTGAAGGATAAAGAAAATACCCTTTTTGGTAACTTACAGTTAAATAAGAAAATTGTTTCGGCATTACAGGATATGGGATTTGAAGAACCATCGCCGATTCAAAGTCAGACGATTCCGCTTGTGTTAGAAGGTCATGACGTCATTGGACAGGCTCAGACTGGTACAGGAAAAACAGCTGCTTTCGGGATTCCCATGATTGAAAAAATTGATGAAGCAAGCCGCAATATCCAGGGGCTTGTTATTACACCGACTAGAGAACTGGCTATTCAGGTTTCTGAAGAGCTAGCGCGCATTGGTAAATTTAAACGAGTGAAAACATTGCCGATTTACGGCGGTCAGGCGATTGATAGACAAATTAAATCACTGCGCTTCGGCGTTCATGTGGTTATTGGTACTCCTGGACGTCTACTTGATCATATTCGCCGTAATACGATTAAGTTAAGCCATGTAAAAATGCTTGTTTTGGATGAAGCCGATGAAATGCTTGATATGGGCTTTGTTGACGATATTGAAGCCATTATGGAAACCATTGTGGCGGAAGAACGTCAGACATTGCTGTTCTCGGCAACGATGCCAAGACCGATTATGAACTTAACCAAGCGTTATATGAAAGATGCTGTTGTTGTTTCAATAAGCAAAGAAAAACTAACAGTTCCACTGATTGATCAGGTGTACTATGAAACGCGCGAAAAATTAGAAGGCTTGTGCCGCGTTCTTGATAGTGAAACTACAGGTCAATTGATTATTTTCTGCCGTACGAAAAAAGGCGTAGATGATCTTGTAGCATCGCTTTCTTCACGTGGCTATCTAGCTGATGGTTTACACGGTGATTTAAGCCAAGCACAGCGTGATCGCGTGATGAAAAAATTCCGCGATAGCAAACTTGATATTTTAATTGCTACGGATGTAGCGGCTCGTGGTATTGATATTGATGATATTACTCATGTTATTAACTATGATATTCCGCAGGATCCGGAAAGTTATGTTCATCGTATTGGTCGTACTGGCCGCGCTGGACGAAAAGGTGTTGCTATTACCTTTATCCAACCACGTGAGTATCGTCAATTAAAGCTCATTGAAAAAGTTACAAAAACACGAATTATCCGTAAAGCTTTACCTTCGCCAGCTGATGTACTAGAACGTCAGAGAGAAGTGATTAAAGAACGGCTTGTTCAGACGATCGAGCAAGGCCGGATTGCTGATTATCAGTCGATCGTCACTGAACTTGTACAAGATTATGATCCGTTAGAGATTGCTGCTGCTGCCTTGAAACTTTCGCAGGAAGGTTATAAAGAAAAGGCATCGGAGGCGACGGAAAAGCCGAATTATCGTTCTTCCGGCGCAGAACCCGGTATGGTTCGCCTCTTTATTAATGTAGGTAAAGCCCAGAAGATTCGTCCAGAAGATATTGTGCGGACCGTCGCGAGCGAAGCTGATATTCCTGGTAATACCATTGGTGTTATTAATATCTATGAAAAATTCACTTTTGTGGAAGTACCAGAAGACGTAGCCGAACGAGTGATTGCCGTTATGCACAAGAATACTTTAAAAGGTTATAAAATTAATGTAGAAGTGGCCAAAGGGCGCTAATACTGCCGAAAGAAGCGGAGGGCTAGAGGCTCTCCGCTTCCATTTTATTTACTGCTTGGGAGGGATCGTAGATGGATAAAGCAAAAGCCCTAGAGATAGCTATGCGTCAAATTGAAAAGGATTTTGGTAAAGGCTCCATTATGAAGCTTGGCGAAGCGGCGGCGAAAATGAATATTGAAGTGATTCCAACAGGTGCGCTGCCGCTGGATATTGCGCTTGGCGTTGGTGGAATTCCACGTGGTCGTTGTATTGAGATTTATGGACCGGAATCTTCCGGTAAAACGACAGTTGCGCTCCATGTGATTGCGGAAGCGCAAAAATTAGGCGGAATTGCTGCTTTTATTGATGCGGAACATGCTCTTGATCCCAATTATGCTCGCAATCTCGGTGTTGATATTGAAAATCTTTTAATTTCTCAGCCTGATTATGGTGAGCAAGCCTTAGAAATAGCGGATGCCTTGGTAAGAAGTGCGGCTGTAGACTTGATCGTTGTTGATTCAGTAGCAGCTCTTGTGCCGAAAGCCGAAATTGAGGGGGAAATGGGTGATTCGCATGTCGGTCTTCATGCTCGGCTTATGTCGCAGGCGCTTAGAAAACTTACTGGAATTGTAAGTAAATCCCATTGTACCGTTATTTTTATTAATCAGATTCGTGAAAAAGTGGGCGTTATGTTTGGGAATCCTGAAGTGACTACAGGCGGACGTGCCTTAAAGTTTTATGCTTCGATTCGTCTGGAAGTGCGCAAGGGCGAAGCCATTAAAAACGGCAACGACGTCGTAGGGAACCGGACAAAAGTGAAGATTGTAAAAAATAAAGTAGCGCCGCCTTTTAAGCAAGCTGAATTTGATATTATGTATGGTCAGGGCGTATCACGTGAAGGGGCGCTTGTCGATATTGGCACGGAACTGGATATTTTAACGAAAAGCGGTACTTGGTATTCTTACGGAGCGAACCGATTAGGCCAGGGCCGGGAAAATGTCAAAGAGTTTTTTAAAGAAAATGCTGCTATGGCAGCGGAAGTCGAAGCGAAAATTCGTGAAACCCTTTCTATTGGCACAGCAAAACCAGCTACAGAAGCCGATAGTTTCCTAGAGGTTGAGACAATTCGTGAAGACTAGTAAAGAACAGCAAAAAAGCGCTTATTCTTACGGACTTTTCTTATTATCGCATCGCGGCTATAGTGTGCAGGAACTGACAGCAAAAATGCAGCGGCAGGGATATACGGAAGTGGAACAGCAAGAAGCTGTGGCAAAATTATCGTATTATGGTTTTCTAGATGATCTGGCTCTAGCTAAGGCGTATTATCGTAAATTTACGGCAAGTGGGAAATATGGTGCTAAATTAATTGGTCTGAAGTTAAAGCAAAAGGGCTTTTCGGATTCGATCATTGAAAGTTGTTTTGACGATTATGATCAAGAAACTGCTTTAGCACAAGCGGTGCGACTGTTAGAACGCCGCTATAAGAAGCTTGAAGACAGAGAAACAGCGCCAATGTATCGTTATTTGGCAGCACGCGGGTTTTCGTCAGAACTGATTCGCAAAGCTATAGCGCTAGCTAGGCAAGAAACTTGACACTCTCAGGAAAAACACGTACAATTATATTACAATCGTGAAAGTAAATACCGTTAACAGCTAAAGTTTTAAATGAACTGACAGCAAAGGGGTTGTCAGTGTAGAAAATGAAAGCCGGGTTAAACTCGGCTTTCCCCCTTATATATATAAAAGGAGGTGGAGAATTATAATAATCGAAATATTCATTGCCGCACTAATTTTCGCATTTTTAGGCGTTGGAATAGGCTATTTAATTCGCAAAAAGATTGCTGAAGCAAAAATGATTTCAGCAGAAGCTGCTGCGAAAAAACTTATTGAAGATGCTGAACGAATTGGCGAAGCAAAGAAAAAAGAAGCATTAGTGGAAGCAAAAGAAGACATTCACAGACTCAGAAGCGAAGTTGAGCGAGAAAGCAAAGAACGCCGTAATGATCTGCAACGCTTAGAACGGCGGCTATTGCAAAAAGAAGAAAATCTTGACCGTAAAATTGATTCGCTGGAAAAGAAAGAGGATATTCTCAATCGTAAGGAAGGCGAAATCGAAAAGAGTCAAGAAAAAATAAATGAATTGTACGCAAAACAACTCTCTGAATTGGAACGGGTGTCTAATATGACATCAGAGGATGCTAAGAGGTTGCTTCTAACGAATGTAGAGGAAGAAATTCGGCATGAAACAGCTATGTTGATCAAAGAGATTGAACAGCAGGCAAAAGAAGAAGCCGATAAAAAAGCGCGCGAAATTATTTCGTTAGCGATTCAGCGTTGTGCAGCTGACCACGTGGCAGAGACAACTGTTTCTGTTGTGGCTTTGCCTAATGATGAAATGAAAGGGCGGATTATCGGTCGTGAAGGCCGCAATATTCGTACTTTAGAGACGCTTACAGGCGTAGATCTTATTATTGATGATACACCGGAAGCTGTTATTTTATCAGGCTTTGATCCTGTTCGACGTGAAGTCGCCAGAACAGCTTTAGAGAAACTCATTGCTGATGGCCGGATTCATCCAGCTCGCATTGAAGAGATGGTTGAAAAAGCGCAAAAAGAAGTGGAGCAAAAGATTAAAGAAGCTGGTGAGCAGGCGACCTTTGAAACCGGAGTCCATGGTCTTCATCCTGAACTCATAAAATTATTAGGTCGTTTGAAATATCGTACGAGCTATGGACAGAATGTATTAAAACATTCCGTGGAAGTGTCTCATCTTGCAGGCATTATGGCTGCAGAATTAGGCGTGGATGTCATGCTTGCTAAGCGAGCCGGTTTGCTTCATGATTTAGGTAAGGCCATTGACCATGAAGTGGAAGGCCCTCATGTAACTATTGGCGCAGATTTGGCTAAGAAATATCGCGAGTCTGCTGAAGTAGTAAATGCAATTGGCGCCCATCATGGCGACGAAGAACCGACGACTGTACAGGCTGTACTCGTAGCTGCAGCGGATGCTGTATCTGCCGCTAGACCAGGCGCTCGTCGTGAAACTTTAGAAAGCTATTTGAAGCGGTTGACACGATTGGAAGAAATTGCTGAGTCATTTGACGGCGTGGAGAAATCCTTTGCTATTCAGGCTGGGCGGGAAGTCCGCATTATGGTAAAACCAGAAAAAATTGATGACTTAGCTTCAGTTCGTCTTGTACGAGATATTGTCAAACGAATTGAAAATGAATTAGAATATCCCGGTCAGATTAAAGTGACCGTCATACGTGAAACAAGGGCAGTTGATTATGCCAAATAAAAATAAAACCGGCCGATAAGGTCGGTTTTATTTTTATTTATTAGAGCAGGATTTCCCCCTTTATCAGCGAACTTTTATTGTTATGTCATAACGTGGATGGTGAAAACAATGAATTCTACTAATCAAAGTGAAAAGTCGGTCAGTAACGGTGTTCATCTTTTAATATCGCTGTTAATTCGTTACCCAGAAATTGGCACAGTTACTTTTGATCCCGATCATCATACATTAAAGCTTTCTTTTATGTTTCATAATTTGCCGGAGCAAGAGGATTTTGCCGCTTTAAAACAATCTTTATTGCAAAGTCTTCATACTTATTATCGCCTAGAACGTTTTCGGCAGCCTTTGGTAAATCTATCTGTTAAAACGGTAGCCTCTTTGATTACTCTCACTTTAGTTCGTGATATTTATTCCTTTGGTAAGGGCGAAATTGATCTTGTTGTTGCTTTTTTACGGCAAGAGCTAGGTCAAGCTTTAATTGTTGAAGCGAATCAGCCGCTAGTAGAAGAAGATTTGCGGTTTCAAGAAGAGTTAATTGAGAATATGCTGCTTAGTGTAAAAAAGGAGGAAGTAGGCCATAAGCTCTTTGGGATTCGTGAAGAAGGGAAAGTTATGGTTTTCAATAAATAAAAATAACAATTTTTAGAGGATTTACCTTCCTTCCGTCGAAGTTTTATGTAACTATTATAGTTATTGTTTGATTTAGACGAATTAAAGGAGGGTACTTAATAATGGAAATTTTAAAAGTTTCAGCAAAGTCTAATCCTAACTCTGTTGCCGGAGCGTTGGCTGGTGTTTTGCGGGAGCGCGGCGCTGCAGAAATGCAGGCGATTGGCGCAGGCGCATTAAATCAAGCGGTAAAGGCTGTAGCCATTGCTAGAGGATTTGTTGCACCGCACGGCGTAGATTTAATTTGCATCCCTGCCTTTACTGATATTTTGATTGATGGTGAGGAGCGAACCGCGATTAAATTGATCGTAGAACCTCGTTAAAAGAGACAAACCTGTTCAGGAATGAACAGGTTTGTTGTTTTTTTAGTCATGTTTGTGGCATAATATAGTAGAGAAGGGAGCGAGAAAGATGAATTTTGAATGGACTACCATAAATCCTGAAGCGATTCCTTGTGATACGTTAGTGATTATACCTCCTGCGGCTATAGATCAGAATTTCTTATTTTTACCGGAGGCTGATCGCCGAATGAATGATCAGCTTTTTTCTTTCCTTAAGGAAGATAGCACCAAAAAGGATTTTGGCACTGCCACCTTTTTATATACTTTCGGTATGGTTAAAGCAAAACAAATCTTATTTTTAGGTCGTGGTGAAACGGCTTTAAAGTCAAATGAATGGCGTCAATTATTTGGTATTGCAGCAAAAGCTTTAAAAAAGGAACAGGCTAAAAAGGTAACTGTTTTGCTGCTAGACGATGTTTTGACGACAGACGCTACTGTAATTTCCCATGCCGTCGAGGGGCTTATTTTAGGTTCTTATTCGTTTGACCAATATAAGGCTAAAAAAGAAAGTACCACTGTGAAGACCTGCTCTTTTGTCGGCGGCGAAGAGCCGGCAGATTTTTCTCAGATAGTAGAGCGTGGTCTTATTCTCAGCGAAAATGTGAAGCTTGTAAGGCAGCTTGTCAATGAACCAGCAGCAGTTATGACGCCTTCTGCTATGGAGGCAAAAGCCAAGGCTATAGCAAAAAAATGCGGCCTAGTTTTTGATTGTTTGGGACGTAAACAATTGGAAGAGCAGAAAATGAACGCATTTTTAGCTGTAGCACAGGGAAGTGAAGAAAAGCCCAAACTACTTGTCTTAGAGTATAAGGGAAATCCTGATCATTCAGAATGTATTGCCCTGATTGGCAAGGGAATTACCTTTGATAGTGGCGGACTTTCGCTCAAACCAAGCAGTGGCATGGAAGAAATGAAAGACGATATGGGCGGTGCCGCTACAGTATTAGGCACAATTAAAGCACTTGCTGAATTGAAAGTTAAGATTAATGTCATGGCAATCATGCCTTGTACTGAAAATATGCCTTCAGGCTCTGCCTATCGACCTGGTGATATAATTACTGCTATGAGTGGAAAAACAATTGAAGTTGTGAATACTGATGCTGAAGGACGGCTGATTTTAGCTGACGCCATTACTTATGCCAAAGAAAAAGGCGCTACTAAGTTAATTGATGTAGCTACGTTGACGGGAGCTTGTGTCGTAGCTTTGGGAGCTGTTGCAGCTGGTGTATTTACCAACAAGCAAGAATGGGGTCAAAAACTTTTAGATGCTTCAGAGGAAACCGGCGAAAAAATGTGGCAACTGCCTTTGTTTAAGGAATATGAGGACTTGATTAAAAGTCAAGTAGCTGATATTAAAAATTCCGGCGGACGGGAAGCCGGTGCGAGTACAGCTGCTTGCTTCTTACAACATTTTGCTGGCGATACACCTTGGATTCATATTGATATTGCTGGTGTAGTAACAACCAAAAAAAATCAAGGCTATCAAGTAAAAGGGGCGACCGGGGCCGGGGTATTTACATTAGTCAAGTTGTTCGAGTCTTTAAGCCATGAGTAAAGCAGACTTACATATTCATACTACGGCTTCAGACGGACGGTTTTCGCCGCAAGAAATTTTAGCAGCGGCCAAGGCCGCTGGCCTTAGCACTATTGCCTTGACAGATCATGATACAATTGATGGTCTACTTCAGCTTGTTGAGTCGCCTTCTTGGCAAAAATCCTCAGTCAAGATTATTCCCGGTATTGAATTTAGTACAGATGTTCCAAACCATGAGATTCATATTTTAGGCTATCATATTCACCTATTTCATGAAGAGCTAACTAGACAACTTAAATTACTTGTAGATGATCGTATTGTGCGGGCGCAAAAGATGATCAGAAAACTTTCTGATCTTGGTTACTTTGTTTCTTATGAACGAGTATTAGAGATTGCAGGCGACGGTACGGCAATTGGCCGTCCACATATTGCTAGGGCTTTATTGGAAAAGAAATATTTCTCAACGATTTCTGAAGTCTTTGATAAAGTGCTTCATACTAATGGGCCTGCTTATGTTTCTCACTATAAAATGACGCCGCAGGAAGCCATTGATTTAATTCATCAAAGCGGTGGAATTGCAGTTATAGCCCATCCGGCTATGGTTTATGACGACGCCTTGGTGGAACAGGTCATCAAAGCGGGCATTGACGGTTTGGAGGTTTATCATCCGACCCATCGAGCGGAAGATGTGGAAAAATATAAAAATCTTGCCGAAGAATACGGTTTGTTGCAAACAGGTGGTTCTGATTTTCATGGAATACCAGGGCGTTTTCCCGAAAAATTGGGCATTTTTATGATTGAAGAATCCTTAGCGGAACAACTACCTGTCAATTTTCTGAATCATTCCCTAAACCTGTAAACAGGGAATTTGAGGTTTATGTAGAATCTAGCAATAATAAAACAATAAGCGACAGAGTTTCTGTCGCTTATCCTCTTGTCATTCGAACTTTCCATTCTTTTAATTTATACATTAGGAGGCTATTGAATGAAGGTGATCGCCTTAGTCGGGCCCAGCGGAACGGGAAAAAGTCATCGGGCTTTGATTGTGGCTCACGAGCATCATGCGGATACCATTATTGATGATGGACTGTTGATAAAAGGTAGCAAAATTTTAGCGGGTTATTCGGCGAAGCGGGAAGCAAGTAAAATACAGGCAGTTCGTCGCGCTATTTTTATGGACGAGCAACATGCCAAAGAAGTAAGAGATGCAATAAAGGCAGCTAATTGTGAAAAAATCCTAATTTTAGGAACTTCTAAGAACATGGTTAAGAAAATTGTCCATGTTCTTGCCTTGCCGGAAGTCGAGCAATATATCCAAATTGATGAGATTGCAACAGCTGCTGAAATGGCTAAAGCCAGAGAAAGTCGGATTCGCGACGGAAAACATATTATACCTGTTCCAACGATTGAATTGAAACCACATTTTTCTGGCTATCTAATTGATCCATTAGAAATCTTTTTTAGAAAATCCCGATCTAAACGGCATAAGCTAGGAGAAAAATCAATTATTCGCCCCACTTTCAGCTATTATGGAAAATTGTTGATTTCCGATGCTGCGATTGCCAGTATTGTGCAGCAAGTAGCTAGTGAACAAGACGGTGTTACTCGCACTGGGCAAATTCAAATTAAAAATTCCCATGATCGGGAAAGAGGTCTTTCCATTACAGTGGATATGGTATTACAGTATGGTTGCTCAATTCATTCTGTAGTAAAGGCAGCGCAGTATAAAATGAAAGATATGGTTGAATTTATGACAGGCATGAATGTAGAAGAAATCAATGTAGACGTAAAACGTTTAAGTATTGATTAATCATTAGGGGGAACGGATATGGAGAAAAAAACTGCCCAGCAAGTGATTTTATTTTCCGGCTATGCTAAGCTACCTACAGGAATTACAGCAAGTGAAATGTATAAGGTTGTCGGTATTATTGTAACAATTAATGTAGATACGGGAGTTATTGTGGAAGCTGATTGTACTTTAGCTACAGCTCTAGCCCGTAAACATGTGGCTCAGATTTTAGTGGGCAGTTCCCTTAAAAATGGTCCTGATAAAATTTTAAGAACGATTGATCAAACCTATCAAGGCAGTGCGAAAAAAGCCTTGATTACGGCAGTACGGATTATTTATGATAAACTGCGTAGCTTTCAAGAAGGCAGTATTCCTAGCCTGCTTGATTAATTTTTATAAAATCATCATATAACAAGGAATAACAATGGCTGCAGCGAGTGTAGTAATGGCTGTTAAAATAGCCGCATATTCTGAATCGGCCTCGTAAAATTTAGAGATAATAGTGACTTGCGTCATCGCTGGTAAAGCAGCCTGAATTACAAATACTTTTTTCATTAATTCCGGTATGGCAATAAAGTGAGTAATACATAGAACGGTAAGCGGAGAAATGAGAAAACGGCCGATTAAAATAGCTACTACATCTCGATCGAAACGCAAGTCACTGCGCTTTATTCTACTCATGACAATGCCGATAAACAAAAGAGATAAAGGCGTTGTCATGCCACCAAGATATTTTGTGGTATTGACGACAAAGTGGGGCAGCGATATGTTGCTTACTATAATAGCAACTCCGGCAAGGGCGCCAAGGAGCGGCGGTGAAAATATATTTTTAAGACTTTGTAGGCTAAAGAGACGGACTTCAGCCATGGCGCCGTCTTTGCCAATAAAATAATTACCAACTGTCCAGAAAAAGAGCGCATTTACAATAAAATACAATAGTACAAAGGGAATACTCGTATCACCAAACAGCGCTAAGTTGACCGGAATTCCTATGAAAACGGAATTGGAACAAAAAAATACGGCGCGAAAGACACCGCGGCGTTTTGGCGGAACTTTTAATAAATAAGAAACAACAATGCTGAGAATACAGCAAAGCAGCATGGAAAGAAAAGGAACAGCAATCCCGTAAATTACAGCAAGAAGTTTTTCTTGATTAAAGGCTGTTGCTAAATTCCATAGCATGTAAGCTGGTAAGGCAATAAAATTTACTAGCTTTGGAAAAACTTTACTGGTTTCTTCCGGAAACCAGCCCTTTTTTGTTAAGTAGTAGCCAATTATTACGATTGCGATAATAGTGAATATACCTTCTAGAGCTTGAATAAAGACCATAAGTACCACATCCTGATTCGAATTTTTCCGCAAATCTCTTCATTCTTTTCTCTTTGATTGTAGGCACTGTTCCTTAAATTGTCAATGAAGCTATTTTTGGTGTACTTACTATCAGTACATCTTTTTTATTGCGTCTAGCGGAGGATTTTTATGCCAGAAAGTATTGATTATAGTTTTAGTCACTTAGTAACAGGCGTGGCCTTTATTTTGGGTCTTGTTTTTTTATTGACACGAACAAAATTATTCCGTTTTTCCATTTTACTAGAGAAAACAACAATTACTGAAAAAATTCCCCAGATTCTTTTTTTTGGCTTTTTAGGAATTCTCGGGACGTACAGTGGCTTTTATATTCCTGACGGAATTACAAATACCAGAGCGATCGGAGTCATTATTGGCGGACTGATCGGCGGTCCGCTGGTGGGAACCGGTGCCGGTCTTATTGCTGGCATCCATCGGTTGGGACTGGATAGTCTCACCATGTATACTAGCGCCATATCGGCAGTGATCGAAGGACTTCTGGCGGGGCTGTTGGCTTCTACGTTTCGTACTATGCCCATTCGTTGGCCAGCTGCCTTACTCGTGGGATTTTGTTTAGAAACGATTCATATGCTTCTATTGCTTTTGTCACCGCCTTTCGAAAGGTCGGCTGTGTTTGTCATGACAATAGCGCCCTATATGCTCTTTATCAATCCTTTGGGAATTGCCACCTTTATGGCAATGCTTGACAGTATTCGGGCAGAACAAGCTCATATTGAGGGAAACGCTGCTTTTGTCGCCTTAAAAATAGCTGAAGAGACGCTTCATTTTCTTAGGAAAGGCCTAACTGAAACATCAGCAGCTGTTACGGTCCAGACTATTATGAAGCAAGTGAAAAATCTTGATGCTGTAGCGATCCGTTCGCAAGAGGAGTTGTTAGCGTTTGTTGCTAAAAACCCAAGGCAAACGCCGGAGACAGCCTATGGTACCAGTATTTCATCTACTCTAAAAAATCAAGAAAAAGAAATTGGCGAACTCATTTTTTACAAAGAAGTTCCGAATAGCAGTACTCCCTTTGAAACAGAGCTTATAAAGGGCTTAGGACAGCTTATTTCTACGCAAATTGAATTAAGCAATGGGGAGCAACAGGCCGCATTACGAGCGCAAGCGGAAATTAAAGCGCTGCAAGCGCAAATTAATCCTCACTTTTTATTTAATGCCTTAAATACGATTGCTTATTATTGTCGTAAAGAGCCCGAAGAAGCACGCAGTTTATTACTTAGCTTAGGGGAATTTTATCGGAATAATTTGACTCATTTGGACCACTTTGTTGATATTCAAACAGAGCTGCAGCATGTAGAGGCTTATATTAAGATTGAAGCAGCTCGTTTTCAAGGAAAATTGAATGTGTATTGTGACTTACCGACAGATCTTCGACTTTCTGTGCCTCCTTTAATATTGCAACCGATTGTCGAAAATGCCATTCGTCATGGGCTCTATCCAAAACGGAAAGGGGGAACCATTACTTTACGTTATGAAATACATGGCGAACAGCAGTGGGTGATTGTTGAAGATAACGGCGTTGGTATGAGCGGGGAGCTGATTGATGCAAGTCTAAAAAGTGACCCAAATCGAAAAAGTATTGGCCTTTCCAATGTGCACCAGAGGCTGCAGGCAATTTATGGTTTAGATTACGGTGTGATCATTACGAGTGAAATTGGCGAAGGAACAAGAGTTTGTATTCCTTTTCCTTTAAAAGGTGGTATAGAAAATGCAACTAAAAGCGATTATTGTGGACGATGAACTTCCGGCAAGAGAAGAGTTGAAATATATTTTAGGTAAAATTGACGGTATTGAAATTGTGAAAGAATGTGATGATGGCGAAGAAGTAAAACCGATAATCGAAGCAACTTCGCCGGATGTTATTTTTTTGGACATTCAGATGCGTTCCCAAGATGGTCTTGTCACAGCGGGAGAAGTGCTAGACTTGCCAAATCCACCGCAAATTGTCTTTTGCACTGGTTTTAGCGAATTTGCCGTAAAAGCCTTTGAGTTGAATGCGGTTGATTATATTTTAAAGCCCTACTCGCTAGAGCGAGTGGAAGCGACAGTACAAAAACTGAAAAAGTTTAAAAATTTTATGGATAATAAAACAGAAACTGCTGTTTTAAAATCAGGGAATATCTGCGTATGGTCTTCGGATCGTATCGTAGTGCTGCGCCCAGCTAAAATTCTCTTTGCTCGTTCTGATGAAAAACGCCAAACGATGCTGTATACAGAGCAGGGAATCTATTATACAAAGTCGACATTAAAAGAGTTAGCTGAAATTTTGGAGCCGCAGCGCTTTTTTCGCACCCATAAAAGTTATTTAGTCAATCTTGATAAAATAGAAGAGATTATTCCTTGGTTTAATAATACCTATGTACTAGCTCTAGAGGACTGCAAGGAAACAAATATTCCTGTGGCGAGACATTATATTAAACAGTTCAATCAAATTATGGGTATTTTATAATGCATGTTAGTAGTGAAAAATGAACTCTTGCGCATGATTTTTGGTATTTCATGCGTAAAGCGCTTTTATCATAAAATAGTTTTGATATAATTCAGACAAAGCCATGAACTCTTTAATTTTCAGGCTTTATCAGGATTAATATAGAATGGGGGAGTTTTCATTGAAACCACTTGAAAATGTAAAAGTATTAGATTTAACACGTGTACTGGCTGGTCCTTATGCATCGATGATGATGGCTGATTTTGGCGCTGACATTATTAAAATTGAAACGCCGAATACAGGTGATGATTCGCGTGCTTTCGGTCCGTTTGTTGGTAAAGAAAGTGCTTATTTTATGAGCTTGAATCGTGGCAAACGCTCCATGACTTTAAATCTGAAAGAAGAAAAAGCAAAAGAAATTTTTAAAGAAATGGTCAAAAAGGCCGATGTTGTTTTGGAAAACTATCGTCCTGGTACCATGGAAAAATTTGGTCTTGGCTATGATGTTTTAAAAGAAATTAATCCTAAAATTATTTATACAGCTTGTTCCGGTTTTGGTCATACGGGACCTTATAGCAAAAAACCAGCTTATGACGTTATTGTGCAGGGTATGGGCGGTATTATGAGCATTACTGGCCAGGAAAATGGCGAACCTACTCGGGTAGGCGCTTCTGTTGGCGATGTTACTGCCGGTCTTTTTGCTGTGATTGGAACTTTGACGGCTCTTTATCATCGCGCTATTAACGGTGTTGGTCAAAAGGTCGATGTTGCTATGCTCGATTGCCAAGTAGCTATTTTGGAAAACGCCATCGCCCGTTATGTAACATCAGGCATTGCTCCCGGCCCAATCGGCAATCGTCATCCCTCCATTACGCCTTTTGAAGCATTTAAAGCAAAAGACGGCTATGTAATCATTGCTGTTGGCAATGATCGTCTCTGGTCGAAATTCTGCAATTTGATTGGTAAAGTGGAATTAATCGAAGATGAACGCTTTGTATCAAACTCACAGCGTACGAAAAATCAAAAAGCCTTAAAAGCAATTCTTGATACGATATTCCCTGATAAAACAGTTGACGAATGGTTGGCTGTGATTGATGAAGCCGGTATTCCTTGCGGTCCAATCAATACGGTAGATCGCGTATTGAAAGATCCACAAATTGCGGCTCGTGAAATGATCGTAGAAGTAGAACATCCTATTGCTGGTAGTCTGAAAATGCCAGGCCTTCCGATTAAATTGTCAGAAACTCCTGGTTCAGTAGAAATTCCGGCACCACTATTGGGACAGCATACCGAAGAAATTTTAGCTGAATGGCTGAACTTGTCAGCAAAAGAAGTAGCAGCTCTCAAGGAACAGGGCGTTCTCTAATCAGTAAAGTCTATTCGAAAACAAGGAGTTGATTCTCTTGATGCAACAGGAGGATTTTTGGAAACAACGATGGTCAGCACTGTTCTGGGCGACCCTACTAGGCTTTGTTTTATCTTGTAACTATACAAATCATGGACCACTTATTCCAACCTTAGTGCAGCTTCTCGGTATTACCTTAGGGGCGGCCGGACTGTTTACCACTGCGGTGTTTTTTACTCATTCATTGTTGCAAATGCCTGGTGGCGCCATGTCCGATAAGTTCGGCGCAAAACGGGTAGGAACCTTTGGTCTTGTTGTAATTGCGATTGGCAATATCTTAACAGGTATGGCTAGCAGTTATGAACAGATTCTTTTATTTAAATTTATTACTGGCATTGGTACTGGTTCCGCGATTCAAGCTGGTCTGCGTTATGTTCCAACCTTTTTTGCCGGTAAGGAAATTGCTTTAGCGCAAGGTGTGTATGGCGGTTCGATTTTACTTGGAGCAGGTTTTGTCATTTATGTCATTCCGAGACTCTTAGGACTGCTTGCTTGGCAGGGCATTTTCTTTTTAACAGGTACTATGGCTGCTATTCTTGCTGTTTTATGGGTTCTCTTGGCTCCAGGGACACCAATTACAATACAACCGAAGAAAATTAACTGGGGCGAGTTACTTGGCAACCGCAATGTATGGCTGTTAGCGCTGACTCAGGTTGGTTCTTTCGGAACGGTTACTTCTTGCAGTGTCTGGATTAACATGGTATTGCAGAAGAATATTCATCTGGATCCCAAAACCGCCGGAATGATTGGCGCGCTTGTATTACTAATTGGGATTTTAGGCCGTCCTGTTGGCGGATTGATTTTAGATCGTAAATGGCTTACAGCGAAACAACTGTTATGCCTATCCCATGTAGGACTTGCTGTTGGCTTTATTTGGGTCGGCATGGTTGATAGTATTACCGTCGCTGTATTGGCGATACTGCTAACTGGTATTATGGCTGCTCTTCCATTTGGACCTATTTTTGCGCAAGCCGCTGGTTCTTTCCCGACAAATCCTGGCGTATCAATGGGCTTTGTAAATACCTGGGGCGCTGCTGCTGTTATGATTTTGCCGCCGGTTATGGGATCGCTTGTTGACAGCTCTGGAACGTTTCTTTCCGCTTTCTACCTGTTAGGCGGTGTTGCTGCTCTAGCTAGTATTGGAGCATTAGGGTTAGTAAGCATTGCTAAAAAATAATTAACTCCTATGAAAATATCATTTTAAAATATCATTGAGAAAACAATCTTGCCATTACGGTAAGATTGTTTTTTTATGCCAATCCTTTCATTTAAGAAGCTTGACTTGATAGAGTATAATAAATAAAAATAACATCTTTCTATTTATTAATAAAAAGTCTCTTTAGAGTGGAGTGATTACGCTTGCTGCAGTCTTATCGCGTACTTATTATGCTGGTCATCTGTAATTTTCTTTGGGCCGGTAATTTTGTTTTTGGCAAAGTGGTTATAGCTGATTTATCACCGTTATGGATTACCTTTCTTCGCTGGCTTTTGGCGTTATTGTTTTTATTTCCTTTAGCCGGGTATTTGGAACAGCCTAATTGGCGAAAAGCCTTAAGGCAATGGCCGTTGCTCGTAGCTATGGGATTGTTCGGTGTTATCTTTTATAATTTGATTCTTTATTCCGCTTTATCTTATACGACGCCGACAAATGCATCCCTGGTAGCGTCGTTAAATCCTGCTGTACTAGTAGCTGCTTCGATTGTTTTATATCGGGAACGTTTTTCATTATGGCAGTTTTTGGGGTTTGTTTTATCATTATGTGGTGTAGTTAGCGTGCTCTTGAATGGTCAATGGGAGCGATTACTCTCACTTACGTTCAACCAAGGTGATTTGCTCATGTTTGGAGCCGTTCTTGTTTGGACTGCTTATTCTTTTTTGGCAAAATACTTGCAAAGTGGGCCTATAACGGCAACGGCTCTATCGACAACTTTCGCTGTTGCACTTATGGCTCCTTTGGCATTAAGCGATTTTCCCCAATGGCAGCAACTTCAGCCAGTGACTTTCTTTGGCATTGGGTATATGGTACTGTTTCCCTCTGTATGCTCTTTCGTGTTTTGGAATCAGGCCGTGCTAGCAATTGGTGCAAGTCGGGCAGGTATCTTTTTAAATTTAATACCTGTCTTTACGGCACTGATTGGTTTTTCCCTTGGCGAAAGCTTGTCTGTATGGCAAGGGCTTGGTGGTTTACTTGTGTTCAGCGGTGTTTATTTGACTACTGGGCGTTTTCCCAGAACAAGGAAAGCGCAAAGCAAGTTAAAAGTTTGCCGCAGTTCTGACGTATGATCATTCTTCGCAACTTGTTTTGTCGGCAGAGCTTGATATATAATAAGGTGATAGTTTAGTTTTTTAGTATAAAACAAAGGAAATTGAGGGATAAACATGGATCAACAGACCGGGACAAAATATAGTCTCATTTATACATATGGCTGTCAGATGAATCAAGCGGATTCGGAAAAATTAGAAGGACAGCTGCGCCAAGCTGGCTATGAAGCAACGGATTCGCAGGAGCAGGCTGATTTAATTTTGATAAATACTTGTTGTGTTAGAGAAAGCGCCGAAAAGAAAATCTACGGAAAAATCGGGGAGTTTAAACGCCTTAAGGCGTTAAATCCTAATTTGATTCTAGCAATTGCTGGCTGCATGGCCCAAAAGGATCGAGAAAAACTGTTAAAAAAAGCGCCTCATGTTGATCTTGTCTTAGGAACAAATAGCGCTGACCAGCTTGTTGCAGCGATCGAAAAAATCGAAACAACCAGAGAAAAAATTGTAGCCGTTTGGGAGCAATCGCCAGCCTTTGGGGAAGAAGGGCCAGCGGTACGTCATGGCCAGCTAAACGCCTGGGTACCTATTATGTACGGTTGCAATAATTTTTGCACCTATTGTATTGTCCCTTATGTGCGTGGACGGGAACGTAGTCGCCGACCGGAAGATATTCTAGCTGAAATTGCCGATTTGGGTCGTGATGGCTTTAAAGAGATTATGCTGCTGGGGCAAAACGTAAATTCCTATGGAAAAGATGCTGATTTTGGCTTTGACTTTGCGGATCTGCTTACCGCGGTGGATCAGGCCGGCTCTGTTCCAAGAGTTCGTTATATGACATCACATCCTCGCGACATGAATGAAAAGGTTATTGAAGCGATTGCATCAGGCAAAACTCTTTGCGAGCATTTTCATTTGCCCATTCAGTCTGGCAGCAATGAAATTATGCGTCGCATGAATCGAGGGTATACGCGCGACACCTATCGCAAGATTGTAGAAACAATTCGCCATAAGATTCCTCACGCGAGTCTTACGACCGATTTAATTGTAGGTTTTCCTGGCGAAACGGAAGAACTGTTTTTAGAAACCTTAGAATTTATTAAAGAAATTCAATTTGATGCGGCTTATACATTCTTGTACTCGAAACGTTCGGGAACGCCAGCAGCTACCTTTGATGAACAAGTGACATTAGATGTAAAAAAAGATAGACTAAACCGCCTGATGGAAGTACAAAATGAGGTCAGTCTCACTTTGAATCGAAAGCTAGCAGGCGAAGTCGTCGAAGTACTTGTGGAAGGTCCTAGTAAAAATGATCCAACTGTGTATACAGGACGTACGAGAACGAATAAAATTGTTCTTTGGGATAAGGGCGCTACGGAACAAGCTGGCGATTTTATTTCCGTAAAAATTGATAAAGCGCAAACTTGGGTACTTAAAGGAACCCGCATTGATTCTCTAAGTAAGTAGAGGAGACACATTATGGCTTATACACCAATGCTTGAACAATATCTTGCCGTCAAGGAGCAACATAAGGAAGAGATTCTTTTTTTTCGCCTTGGCGATTTTTATGAAATGTTTTTTGATGATGCGAAAGTGGCTTCGAGAGAACTGGAAATTACCCTTACAGGCCGCGATGGCGGAGGCGGTAATCGCATTCCCATGTGCGGCGTTCCTTACCATGCTGCGGATAATTATATTGCTAAATTAATTGCCAAGGGATATAAAGTTGCTATTTGCGAGCAAGTGGAGGATCCCAAAGCAGCGAAAGGCATTGTTCGTCGGGAAGTTACTAAAATTATTACAGCAGGTACATTGACGCAGGAAAGTTTGCTGAGTGATTTAAATAATAACTATTTGGCTGTACTTTACGAAAAAGACTTGACACTCGCCTTAGCCGCTGCTGATATATCAACAGGGGAGTGTTTCTGGGCGGCCTTCAATAGTGATGATCGTTATTCTGCCTGTTTTGACTTTCTCTATCGTCTAATGCCTTCAGAAGTTATTTTCGCCAGTTCTTTGTTAGAAGAGAAGCAAGTACGAGCTTTTATGCAAGATCGTCTGACAGGTTGCACGGCATCGTCCTTTCAAGCTGCTGATACGACAGGCTGTCCTTTTGTTACGCAGCATTTTACCGTAGAAGAACACCCGGCTGATCGAACGGCACTCGAGGCGGTAGAATATTTACTAGCTTATTTGCATCACACGCTGAAAAATGATTGTTCTCATGTAAATCGTCTGACACAATATGAATTATCGGCTCATTTAATTCTTGACGCCTCGACGTTACGCAATCTAGAAATTACGCGCAATATGAAAGAAGGCGGAAAAAAAGGCACGTTGCTTTCCGTCCTTGATTTCACGCAGACGGCTATGGGCGGGCGTCTATTAAAACGTTGGCTCGAATATCCCCTGGTGCAACGAGAAAAAATTATGGAACGGCAAGATGCGGTAGCCGAATTTATCGAAGAAGCGGCTTTACGGCTAGAACTGCGTGAAGCGTTGCAAAATATTTACGATTTTGAAAGAATTTTGACACGGATTGAGGTTGGCACAGCCAATGCGAGGGACTTAAAGGCCCTTGGCGCCTCGTTGGCGGCATTGCCTGACTTGAAAAATTTATTGGCTCGTACGAGGTCGTCGCTGCTTATTCAAATTTATGAACAGCTGGATCTGCACGAATCACTGGCGGCGCTGCTGGCAGCGGCTATTGTCGATGAGCCGCCGTTTTCCGTACGGGAAGGCGCGATGATACGAAGCGGCTATCATGAAGAACTTGATGCGTTGCGTCTTTTGGCAAAAGATAATCGTCAGTGGATTCAAGATGTTGAAACAAGAGAAAAAGAAGTCACTGGAATCAAAACTTTAAAAATTGGCTATAATAAAGTTTTTGGTTACTATATTGAAGTAAGCCGCGCCCAGTCGGCACTTGTACCACCTACGTATATGCGCAAGCAGACTTTGGCAAATGCCGAGCGCTATATTACACCTGAGCTGAAGGAATACGAATCAAAAGTTCTTGGCGCGCAAGAAAAGATTGTGCAGATTGAGTATGAGCTTTTTTGCGAAATCCGTGAACAAATTAAAGCGTATATTCCGGCTATGCAGCTTTCAGCCAGACTGATTGCCGCCTGTGATACCCTGGCTAGCTTTGCTGAAGCGGCGCACCGTTATCAATATATAAGACCAGCTTTATCGAAAGAAAAGCAAATTGTCATTCAAGATGGACGACATCCTGTTGTTGAACGGTTATTGCGCGGGGAAATGTTTGTTCCTAATGATACTAAGCTGAACCACCGTGATCATGAAATGATTATCTTAACAGGGCCCAATATGGCTGGGAAATCAACTTATATGCGGCAAGTAGCGTTGCTTACTCTTATGGCTCAAGCGGGTAGTTTTATACCGGCGGCATCGGCGCAAATTTATCCTGTTGACCGTATTTTCACTCGTGTCGGTGCGAGTGATGATTTAGCTACAGGCCAAAGTACTTTTATGGTTGAAATGAGTGAAGTGGCTCATATTTTAAGCCATGCTACGAAGAACAGTTTAGTGATTCTTGATGAAATTGGTCGGGGGACAAGCACTTATGATGGTATGAGTATTGCTCGTTCCGTGATTGAATTCATGGAAGAAAAGATCCAAGCCTTTACGCTATTTGCTACGCATTATCATGAACTGACTAGACTAGCGGAAGCGTCGCCGCGACTAAAGAATTATTCCATTGCTGTAAAAGAGCGGGGAAAAGATGTTATTTTTCTACGGCGCATTATTGCTGGCGGCGCTGATAAGAGTTATGGAATTCATGTAGCTCAGCTAGCCGGACTGCCTAAAAAACTGATTGCACGTGCTGAGGAGATTTTAAATGATATTGAACAGTGCCGACCTGAAATGGCTTTTGTCGCCGAAGAACCGCCAAAGAAAATAAAAGAGGCAGCGGCGCCTGTCTTAGATCTTTTTTCGCAAGCCGTGATAGAAGAGCTTTTGGCTGTTGATGTCATGTCCCTTACGCCGATCGAAGCCTTAAACCGCTTATATCAGCTACAGAATCAGGCCAAGGAGGAGGTGGGGCGCTAAATGCAGGAAGAAACGGTTGTACGAATTCTCGATGAAAATACAGCCAATAAAATTGCGGCAGGAGAAGTGGTGGAACGACCGGCTTCGATTGTCAAAGAGTTGATCGAAAACTCCCTTGACGCCCAAAGTACTATCATTGAAGTAGAAATTAAAGCAGGCGGCACGGAATTCATCCGTATTACCGACAACGGGCGCGGGATGAGCCAAGAAAACGCCCGTCTCGCTATTTTGCGTCATGCTACAAGTAAAATTCGTTCTGCTGATGATCTATCGCAGCTTACATCACTCGGTTTTCGCGGCGAAGCTTTACCGAGTATTGCCGCGGTTTCTAATTTTACGCTGCTCACCAGACGACCTGGCGATGAACTCGGCACAAAAGTTGAGATTTCCGGTGGACAGCTGCTTGACGTCATCGAAGCGGGAACCTCTGTCGGCACCTCAGTCATAATAAAAGATTTATTTTTTAACACGCCGGCCAGACGTAAATTTTTAAAGACCGTAGCAACAGAAAGCTCGCAGATTCATGATATTGTCGGCAAACTTGCATTGTCCCATCCGCAGGTGTCGTTTAAGCTGATTAATCAACAGCGACTTGTTTTATCAACGCCGGGAACAGGCAAACTGTCTGATGCGGCGGCGAGTCTTTATGGTCATAAGATTGTTCCTGATATTTTGACAGTGGATTTTGCTTATGAAGGGATTGAAATTACCGGGATTGTAGCGAAACCAAATCTCATCAAAGGAACGCGGTCGTGGCAAACCTTCATTGTTAATGAGCGAGTCATTCAAAATCGGATGATGGCTAAAGCACTTGACAATGCCTATCACTCACTTTTGCCAAAATCAGGCTATCCGCTAGCTGTTTTATCTTTGAAAATTTCACCAGAAACAGTGGATGTTAATGTACATCCGCAAAAAGCGGAAATTAAATTTAGCAATGATCAGTTGATTTATCAGGCATTATATCGTGCCGTAAAATCAGTTTTATTGAATCCAGGCTCGCTCATAGCGTCCGCAGCCAGTGTGCCAGAAATGTCACAGCACAGCACGGAAAAAATCCAACAAATTTCCTTTGAAAATATTGCTGCTATTCCTCACAGGAGTGAAGTTCGCGAAAGCTTTGGCGAGAATTGGCAGCCCTATCATGATGCCCCCGCTGCTGTTTCCTTTGACGAAGCGCGGCAGGCGCTGCAAGAGCAGGATTTCTTTTCGCAGGAAACAGCGGCTATCGGAGTAGTTGCTAGGGAGGCAGAACGTGCTTCACAGACGGCAGCGGTTGCTGATTCGCTCCCGGCGGCTGAAGGCAGTGATTTTTCCGGTGAACTCTATCCACTGGGACAAGTAGATAACTGCTATATTATTGCCCAAGGCAATGATGGACTGTATATTATTGATCAGCATGCAGCGCATGAACGCATTCTTTATGATAAAATGAGCAGTGCTGCCGATCGGATTCCTAGTCAACAACTGCTTGTGCCGCAATTATTGGATGTGCAGGAAGTAGAAGCCGACTTGATTCTTGATTATCAAGGACTTTTTTATGAACTTGGATTTTCCCTGGAAGCGGCGGGCCCTGCCACAATTCGTCTCTTAGAAGTTCCGGCTGATATTCATTCGGCTTATGCCGAGGCTTATATTCGCGATATTTTGCAGCTGTTAGAAAGTGATACAAGGCCCACACCGCAAGCATTGCGTCATTCCTGCTTGCAGCTTGCCGCTTGTCATGGCGCCATTCGGGCTGGCGAACGACTCAATATGCGCCAAATGCAGGCTCTCATCGGCTCGCTTGTACAGACACAGCTGCCTTATGCCTGTCCTCACGGGCGTCCCGCTATGATTCGTTTTACCCCACAGGATCTAAGTCGTTTTTTCAAACGAACCTAAAGATACCCCGGTAATAGATAAATAGGTGGTTAGATGGTAACAGATATTTTCATTACAACAGGCCAGCGGCCGAATAATGATGTAGTTGATATGGCTGAATCGCTTGCGAAAGAGTGGAAAATTCCTTTTGTGCGGCGCGAAAAAGAGTCAATCGAACAAATGTTCTTGAAAGCGCCGGCTATACTTGTTTGCACTAAAGAAGGACCTGTGCTGCATACTCCGGCAGGTGCTCATTCTTTTCATTTGAATTTAGCGTATTTACGTATAAAAAACCTAAAAAAAGGAAATCATGACCATATGATAACAGCGATGAATCTGCGGTCGGGGCTTCGTTTGCTTGATTGTACGCTGGGATTGGCCACTGATGCGATTGTAGCGAGCTTTGCCCTTGGCGCAGTTGGTCAGGTAGTAGGCTTAGAAAGCGAAAAGGCTTTAGCTGCTGTAACAACATACGGACTTAAGCATTTTACAGCTGATGAACAGGATGTTACGCAGGCACTGCGCCAGATCACTGTTCAGGCTGCTTCTTACGAAACTTTTCTTAAAAGTCAGCCTGATAACTCTTTTGATGTAGTTTACTTTGATCCCATGTTTCGCCATCCGGTCACGAAAAGTTCTCAATTTAAACCACTACGTACTTTGGCGAATCCTTCGCCTTTATCAATAGCGGCCTTAGCTGAAGCTAAGCGTGTGGCGAAAGAACGTGTTGTTTTAAAGGAAACGCGAGGCAGCAAGGAATTTAGTCGACTGGGATTTACTGATTTTGTCGGCGGCCGCTATAGTCGCATTCAGTATGGTTTGTGGCAAAAGGCGGTGACATAAGTGAAACGGCTTATTGTGATTTTAGGCCCTACGGCTGTAGGTAAAACCAAGCTTAGTATTGAGCTGGCACAACGACTTAATACCGAAATTATTTCTGGCGACTCCATGTTGATTTATCGTGGTTTTGATATTGGTACGGCGAAGCCGACAGAGTCGGAAAAAGCGGGAATTCCCCATCATTTAATCGACATATTAGCGCCTGCTGACGAATATACTGTAGTAGACTTTCAAAAACAGGCAGCACTTTATATTGAAACACTCAATCATAACGGAAAAATTCCCATTTTAGCAGGCGGCACAGGGCTTTATGTTAAGGCTCTCCTGGAAAATTATCAGTTTCATGAGGCGCCAAGTGATGAAGCGTATCGCGCATACTTAACGGATTTAGCGGCTGAACAAGGAAATGAACATGTTCTCTCCCTGCTGGCTGCAGTGAATCCTCAGCTTGCTAGTCGGTATCATCCAAATGATTTACGACGGATTATTCGTCAGCTTGAAATTCATCATTTACAGGAGCAGGGAATTACTACGCCAGAGAAACATGAACCAACAGAATTGAGTCTTTGCTATGATGCGATAGTCATTGGACTGCAGATGGAGCGATCACTCTTATATGCACGGATTAATGAGCGGGTTACTGCAATGCTCGAAGCCGGTTGGGTAGAAGAAGTACGCCAACTTTTGCAGCAAGGTCTGCCACGGGAGTGCCAAGCGCTCCAGGCGATTGGCTATAAAGAAGTTATTGCTTATCTTGATGGAGCTTTGTCTTATGAGGAAATGGTGCGGCAGATTCAACAGACCACGCGCCATTTTGCCAAGCGTCAGCTTACTTGGTATCGGAAGATGCCTTACATTGAGTGGTTTGATCCAACTAAGCAGACAACGGAGCATTTAGTGGAAAAGATTTCCCAACGTATTGCACAAAAGTTTAATCTAAAGTAGAATAATAAGGTAAATACATTTCGGAGGGGTTGCGTCATGACAACAAAAGTAATCAATTTACAGGACAGCTTTCTAAATCAAGTACGCAAAGAAAACGTTCCTGTCATTATTTATCTTGTAAATGGCTTTCAACTGCGCGGGTCAGTCAGAGGTTTTGATAACTTTACCGTAATTATCGAAAACGAAGGCAAACAGCAGTTGGTCTATAAGCATGCGATCTCTACGATCACACCCTTCCGACCGATTACTTCCCTGCACAAAGACGAAACGAAAGAAGCCTTTAAAGCCGAAAGACAGCCGCAGCAATAAGTGTTTTCGTTTATTATAAGGCAAGCCTCAGACCGCCGTGGACTGGGGCTTTTGCTGTTTTTTACTAGTGTCATCAATTTGTCATATTTTTCGCCTATAATAATACACAAGAAATTATGATGACATATTATCAGTAAAGGAGTAGGTAGCATGAAACCATGGATGAAACGTTGCGTTATTCCTGTTTTAGGAATTTGTCTCGGCGGGTCTATTGTCTTAAACTATGTACAGGCAGCGCCGACAATGAACAATCTAACAAATGTTCCTGCTGTCAGTCAAACCCCTTCTGACGCTCGTAATACTTATGTGGTGCAGGCTGTAAAATCAGTAGGGCCTGCCGTCGTTGGCATTACGAATAAAGCCTATATGCGGGATAATTTTGATCAAAAAGTTCTTGTGGAGCAGGGGGTTGGTTCTGGCGTTATTTTTGATTCTAGCGGCTATATTGTGACAAATTACCATGTTGTCGAAGGAGCCCAAGATATTACAGTTTCCCTAACAGATGGACGTACGCTTCCCGGCAAGGTGCTTGGTTCTGATCCGGCTACAGATTTAGCTTTAGTAAAAGTAGATGCGGCGAATCTGCCTGCTGTCACCTTTGGTAATTCTGATGCCATTCAGGTAGGCGAACCGGCGATTGCCATCGGCAATCCACTCGGTCTTGAATTTCGTGGCAGTGTTACTGTCGGTGTAATCAGCGCTTTGAATCGTACCATTGAAGTGGGAGACCGTAAATTTAAATTGATTCAAACCGATGCGGCAATTAATCCCGGAAACTCTGGCGGCGCTCTTGTGAATGCCGATGGTGAAGTCATCGGCATCAATAGTGCAAAAATATCAGCAAATGGCGTAGAAGGGATGGGTTTCTCCATTCCGATCAATTCGGTACGACCCATTCTGGAGTCTCTTGTTGATAAAGGCAAAGTATCAAGAGCCTATCTTGGCATTGGTATTGTGGATCAAAATTCCGCAGCGCGCTATGGGTTGTCCGTAGAGCTTGATCATGGCGTATATGTGGCTCGGCTTGAAAAAAATGGCCCTGCTGCCCAAGGCGGCATGCAAGAGGGCGATCTCATTACCAAAATTAATGGAACAGAAGTCAATTCAGTAGCTGACTTAAGAACAGCCCTTGATGCAGTTCCCGTCGGCAGTGAAGTGACGCTCACCGTAGAGCGAAATGGACGCCAGCGGACTATGAAAATAACGGTTCAGGAAATGCCTGGTTAAGAGAGGAGTATTTTATGCCACAACTTTTATTTCGCTGTATCGAAATAGATGAATTAAAAAAGATTAGCCGTCCGCTTGTGGACGAGTTAACGTCAATTATTGGTTGCCCTCGCGACTATTTTACCTTGGATTATTGTCATACAACACGGATTGTCGATGGGGAAATTGCCAAAGGGAATCCCCTAGTGCAGGTGAATTGGTTTGCTAGAGGGCAAGAGATTCAGGATTTGGCAGCTCAGGCGATTGATAAACACCTTCGACAAGCTGGCTATGACCAAATTGAGGTTTATTTTGTCGAGCTTTCAGAAGTAAATTATTATGAGCAGGGAAATCATTATTAAAGCGAACCCGGAAGCTGCTGAAGCGCTTCCGGGTTTCCTTACTGAGTTGACATTTTTCGCCTATTCCGCTATATTAAAAATAATGTGTTGATTCTGGATAAAGGTGAGGTTCTTAAATTATGTCTGTACTTGATATACTAAAAGAGCGGGGTTATGTGCAACAACTAACCCACGAAGAAGAAATTACAAAACTGTTAGCAGAAGAAAAAATTACTTTTTATATTGGTTTTGACCCCACAGCAGATAGTTTGCATGTGGGACATTTTCTCGGAATGATGGTTATGGCTCATATGCAGCAGCATGGTCATCGTCCGGTCTGCCTAATTGGCGGCGGTACGGCTATGGTTGGCGACCCGTCTGGTAAAACTGATATGCGAAAAATGATGACTAAGGAAACCATTCGTCATAATGGGGAACAATTTAAAAAGCAAATGGCCCGTTTTATTGATTTTAGCGATGGTAAAGCTTTAATGATGAACAATGCCGACTGGCTCTTAGAACTCAATTATGTCGAAATGCTGCGCGATATTGGCGCTCATTTCTCTGTAAACCGCATGCTGACAGCTGAGTGTTTTAAGCAACGTTTAGAAAAAGGTCTTTCCTTTCTTGAATTTAATTATATGTTGATGCAAGCCTATGACTTTTTGGAACTGAATCATCGTTGCAACTGCGTAATGCAAATGGGCGGCGATGACCAATGGTCTAATATTTTAGCAGGCGCTGATCTGATCCGTCGAAAAGAAAGCAAGCCTGCCTATGGCTTAACTTTTACCCTTTTAACCAAGAGCGATGGCAAAAAAATGGGTAAAACTGAAAACGGCGCACTCTGGCTTGATCCGGAAAAAACATCGCCTTATGATTTTTACCAGTACTGGCGTAATGTAGATGATGCCGATGTAGAAAAATGCCTGTCGCTACTCACGTTCTTACCGATGGATGAAGTAAGACGTCTTGGCGCTTTGCGCGATAAGGAAATCAATGTGGCCAAAAAGGCACTTGCTTTTGAAGTAACAAAGCTTGTTCATGGCGAAGCTGAGGCCGAGAAAGCCCAACAGGCGGCAGAAGCTCTTTTCGGTGGCCAAGGGGCGCTTGATAATGCGCCGACTGTGACGATTACTGCCGCTTTACTTGGTACGAAGCTGCTTGATATTTTGGCAAGCACAGGTATTGTAGCAACAAAAGGGGAAGGACGCCGGCTGATGCAGCAAGGTGGACTCTACGTAGGGGATCAAAAGGTAACCGATCTTGATTTTGTGCTCACAGCGGATCTGTTGACAGAACAGAGTGTATTGATTCGCAAAGGGAAAAAATCCTATCACCGTATTGTGATCGAAGGTTAACAAAAAAAGTAAAACGACAAGAAGCTGCCATTTAGCGCAGCTTCTTTTTTATGAGAATTTGCAGGGAATTTCCGCGGAAGATCGAGGGAATTCCCTGCAATACTTTTATTCGGCAAAATATTACAATGAATTTGAATACTAATTATTTTAAGGAGGATTTGCTATTGTGTCAACTTATAAGTTGAAGGTATGGAATCCTGAAGATCCCGACTTTTGGAATCAACAGGGGAAGAAGATTGCGTCAAGAAATTTGTGGATTTCCGTAACGGCTTTATTATTATCATTTTGTATTTGGATGTTATGGTCGGCTGTAGCTGTCAATTTGAACAGTGTTGGATTTCATTTTACAAGTGATCAGCTATTCAGCTTAGCCGCTTTGCCGGGGTTTTCCGGAGCAACGCTGCGGATTTTTTATGCTTTTGCCGTACCGGTTTTTGGCGGTCGAAATTGGACAATCGTAAGTACAGCGTCGCTGTTGATTCCAGCTGTCGGAATTGGATTTGCTGTACAAGATCCCACTACAAGCTATACGACGATGGTTATACTTGCTATTTTATGTGGTTTTGGCGGCGGTAATTTTGCTTCTTCTATGGGAAACATTAATTCTTTTTTTCCGAAAAAACAGCGGGGAACGGCCTTAGGAATTAACGGTGGCTTAGGAAATTTAGGGGTTAGCGTCATGCAGTTTCTTGTCCCATTAATTATTACCACAGGCTTACTTGGCGGCCAGCCGCAAACCTTTGTTAAGGAAGGAATTACGAAGACTATTTGGCTGCAAAATGCTGCGTTTATCTGGGTCATTCCCATTCTCCTCACAACCGTTGCAGCATATTTCGGCATGAATAATTTAGAGACGGCCAAGGCTTCAGTAAAAGAACAACTCGTCATTTTTCAAAATAAACATACTTTTATTATGAGCTTTATCTATACGATGGCCTTTGGTTCTTTCATCGGCTACGCAGCCGTATTTCCCTTATTGATTAAAATTCAATTTGCCGGGATTGATCCATTAAAATATGCTTTTCTTGGGCCGCTTGTTGGCGCTTTATTTCGTCCCATCGGCGGTTGGGCCGCTGACCGTTTTGGCGGGGCCAAAGTAACTTTTTGGTCCATTGCGGTGATGATTGGCGCAACCTTTGCTGTCATTTACTTTATGCACATAGAGCATTTCTTATTTTTCTTTCTTACAGCGCTCATCTTATTTGTAATGACCGGAATTTCCAGCGGTTCGGCTTTTGGGATGCTGCCTAAGATTTTTACGACAAAAGACGCCGCTCCGGCTATTGGCTTTGTATCAGCAGTTGCGGCTTATGGCGCTTACTTTGTGCCGCAGGCCTTTGGTTTATCCATGAAAATGACAGGATCAGCTGATAGCGCGCTGTATCTGTTTATTGGCGCTTATATCGTTAGTTTATTTGTTATCTGGTATTTTTACAGTCGCAAAAATGCGAAAGTATGCTGTTAATAAGGAGGCGAAATTATGCAAGACGGACATCCTTTAAAGAAAAAGCTTACATTTTTCAAAGAAATCGCCAAATATAATGGCGGTTGGTCTCAGGAGGAAGCGAAAGATCGCAGCAGCGAAGAGCTTTACCGACAGCGCTGGCAGTACGACAAAGAAGTGCGCACAACCCATGGCGTAAACTGTACAGGCTCTTGTAGTTGGAAGGTTTTTGTGAAAAATGGCTTAATTACCTGGGAGAATCAACAAACTAATTATCCTTCTACTGGTCCTGACATGCCGGAGTTTGAGCCACGCGGCTGTCCGCGCGGTGCTAGCTTTTCTTGGTACGTTTATAGTCCGTTGCGGGTGAAGTATCCCTATATTCGTCGCCAACTGCTAGCCTTATGGCGCGAAGCCAAAGAAAAAAACACCGGAAATCTGATTGCAGCCTGGCAATCGATTGTTGAAGATCCTAATAAAAGTAAAACCTATAAGTCCGCTCGTGGCAAAGGCGGTTTTTTACGTTCTTCTTGGGAAGAAGTAAATGAACTGATTAGCGCTATGATGCTTTATACGATCCAAACCTATGGGCCTGACCGTTTAGCCGGATTTACGCCAATTCCAGCTATGTCTATGGTCAGCTATGCAGCAGGGGCAAGGTTTTTATCGCTAGTTGGCGCACCAATGCTTAGTTTTTATGACTGGTATGCCGATTTGCCGCCAGCATCGCCGCAGGTATGGGGGGAACAAACGGATGTGCCGGAAAGCGGCGACTGGTATAATGCGGGGTATTTGATGATGTGGGGTTCCAATATTCCTTTAACTCGGACGCCTGACGCCCATTTTATGACGGAGGTGCGCTATAAGGGCACGAAAGTGGTAGCGGTAAGTCCTGATTATGCGGAAAACGTAAAGTTTGCCGATCATTGGCTCGCCGTGCAGCCTGGTTCTGACGCCGCTTTGGCGCAGGCCATGACGCATGTTATTTTAAAAGAGTTTTATGTAGAGCGACAAGAAGCTTATTTCTTAGATTACGCCAAGCAGTTTACGGATTTACCTTTTCTTATTCTACTAGAAGAGAAATCAGATCAAACCTACGGACTAGGGCGGTTTTTACGGGAAAGCGACTTTGATAAAGCTGATAAGCATAGTGAGTGGAAACCGCTTATTTGGGATGATAACACCAAGAAGGCTGTTGTGCCGAAAGGTACAATAGGTCAACGCTGGGATGGTAACGGTCAGTGGAATTTGAAACTGGAAGATGAAGCAGGTGAAAAGATTGCACCGCGGCTTACCTTATTAGGAGCTGAAGATACAACCGTTTTCGTAGAATTTCCGGAGTTTTCCTCTTATGAGTCGACTTTATTTCAGCGTGCTGTTCCGGCAAAAAGGATTCGCATTGGTCAAAAAGAACTGACTGTTACAACTGTCTATGATCTTATGTTGGCTCAATACGGCATTGATCGCGGTCTGGCGGGAAATTACCCCCAAAATTATTATGAAACTGCTCCTTATACGCCTGCTTGGCAGCAAGAACATACGGGTATTGATCCTGAGCTAGTCATTCAAATTGCTCAGGAATTTGCTAAAAATGCCGCCGTTACGAAAGGTCGTTCCATGATCATCATGGGGGCGGGTATTAATCACTGGTTTAATGGTGATACGATTTATCGCGCTATATTGAATCTCGTTATTTTGACAGGATCGCAAGGCGTCAATGGCGGCGGGTGGGCCCATTATGTCGGGCAGGAAAAATGCCGTCCCATTGAAGGATGGGGAACGATTGCCTTTGCTCGCGATTGGTCGATGTCGCCTCGATTGCAAAATGCTACTTCGTTTTATTACTTTGCTACCAATCAATGGCAGTATGAAACGCACGGTATGGATACGCTTAAGTCTGCTGCGGTAGAAAAAACGCGCTATCGCCATCCTGCCGACTACAACGTCTTAGCGGCGCGGCTTGGCTGGCTACCCTCTTATCCGCAATTTGATAAAAATTCACTGCACCTTGTGCAAGAAGCGCAGCAGCAGGGCGCTAAGTCAAATGAAGACATTATAAAATATACCGTAGATGCTTTGAAAAGCAAAAAACTTCATTTTGCTGTGGAAAATCCCAATCAAAAAGAGAATTTTCCGCGGGGACTTTTTGTCTGGCGTTCTAATTTGATTTCGAGTTCCGGCAAAGGTCATGAATATTTTCTAAAACATTTACTGGGAGCATCCCACGGCTTATTAGCAGAGCCGAATGAAAGGATGAAACCGGAAGAAATCGCTTGGGAGAATGCCGAGGAAGGGAAGCTCGATTTACTAATTGATCTTGATTTTCGTATGGCTGGTACGGCGCTGTACTCTGATATTGTGCTGCCTGCCGCCACTTGGTATGAAAAGACCGATTTGAGCAGTACGGATATGCATCCTTTTGTCCATCCCTTTAATCCGGCAATTAATCCGCCCTGGGAAGCCCAGTCCGATTGGGATATTTTTAAGAATTTAGCCAAGACTTTTTCTGCTATGGCCAAAGAGTATGTACCGGAGGCAATCAAAGATCTCGTTGCCGTACCGCTTATGCACGATTCACCGGGAGAAATTGCTCAACCGCTGGGAAAGGTACAGGATTGGAGCAAGGGAGAAGTGGAGGCCATTCCCGGCAAAACCATGCCTAATCTGGTGCTAGTCGAGCGGGATTACAAAGAGGTTTACCATAAATTCATTTCATTAGGGCCATTAGTTGAGAAAAACGCTTTAGGGGCTCATGGAATTTCCTACTCGGCGAAAGAAGCAGTAGCCGAATTGAAAAAGTCCAGCGGCGAAATTACTTTGCCAGGAGCGGCGCTGGGCCGACCTGACTTATCTACAGCTCGCAAGGCGGCTGATACGATTCTAGCTTTATCAAGTGCTACCAATGGCGATTTGGCCACGAAAGCTTGGGCGGACGGAGAGAAAAAGACTGGTGTTACGCTTCATGATATCAGCGCTGGACGAGCTGGTGAAAAGATCACCTTTGATGATATTACAGCGCAGCCGCGCAAGGTCATTCCCACGCCTGTATTCACTGGTTCCAATGAAGGCAATAAACGGTATTCGCCTTTTACGACAAGCATCGAACGGCTTATGCCGTTTCGCACACTTACAGGAAGACAACATTTTTATCTAGACCATGAAATCATCTTAGAGTTCGGCGAAGCTTTACCTGTATATAAACCAACATTATCGCCGCTAGTCTTTTCTGATTTAGAAAAGAAACCAGAACAAGCAAAAGAAGAAATCGTTCTGCGCTATCTCACTCCCCATGGCAAATGGAATATTCACAGCACCTATCAAGATAATCTCCATATGTTGACGTTATTCCGCGGGGGGCCCCATGTCTGGCTGAATCATCAGGACGCTGCGAAAGCCGGTTTAGCTGACAATGATTGGGTAGAAGTATATAACCGCAATGGCGTGGTGGCAGCTAGAGCTGTAATCAGTCATCGCATGCCGCGAGGCACTCTCTATATGTACCATGCGCAGGATCGGCATATTAATGTTCCCGGGTCGGTGATTACGGGGGAACGGGGCGGTACGCACAATAGTCCCACGCGGATTCATGTGAAACCAACACAATGTATTGGCGGCTACGGCCAACTGAGTTACGGTTTTAACTACTATGGCCCCATCGGCAATCAGCGGGATATTTATGTAGCTGTCCGCAAGTTAAAGGAGGTCGCTTGGCTTGAAGATTAAAGCGCAAATTGCCATGGTTATCAATTTAGATAAGTGCATTGGTTGTCATACTTGTAGCGTAACTTGCAAAAATACCTGGACAAATCGCCGCGGCGCCGAATATATGTGGTTTAATAACGTAGAAACGAGGCCAGGCGAAGGTTATCCAAAAGCGTGGGCAGATCAAGAGAAGTATCAAGGCGGCTGGGAACTAAAAAACGGCAGCCTGGCTTTAAAGAGCGGCGGTCGTTTGCAAAAACTACTGTTTCGGCTATTTTATAACCTCGATCTGCCTACACTAGAAGATTACTATGAACCATGGACTTACAACTATGATTCACTGATTCATAGCGGATCCAAGCGTCACCAACCTGTAGCTAGACCGGAATCGGTTATTACCGGTCAGAAAATGAATCTTACGCAAGGCCCGAACTGGGATGATGATTTGGCCGGGACTCCGTTTACTGGCCCCAGTGATCCAATCGTCAAGAAATTGCAGGAAAAAATTCGCTTTGAATTTGAAGAAACTTTTATGGCCTACTTACCGCGTTTGTGCGAGCATTGTCTCAATCCTGGCTGCGTCGCTTCCTGCCCCTCCGGTGCCATTTATAAACGGGAAGAAGACGGAATTGTTCTGGTAGATCAGACTGCTTGCCGCAGTTGGCGCTTATGTATTTCCGGCTGCCCTTATAAAAAGGTTTATTTCAATTGGAAGACCTATAAAGCGGAAAAATGTATTTTTTGTTTTCCTCGCATTGAAAATGGCCAGCCAACGATTTGTTCAGAAACATGTTCCGGTCGGGTTCGCTATCTTGGCGTAATTCTCTATGACGCCGATCAAGTACAAGCTGCTGCTTTAAAATCAGATGAGCAGCTTTATGAAGCGCAGAAAAACATTTTCCTTGATCCGACCGTTCCCGCGATTATTAAAGCGGCAAGAGAGGCGGGAATTCGGGAAGACTGGCTGAAGGCTGCACAAAAATCACCCGTTTATGATTTAGCCGTCCGCTATGGCGTGGCTTTACCGCTGCATCCAGAGTTTCGGACTTTGCCGATGGTTTGGTACATTCCACCGCTCAGTCCGATTGTAAGTGCCCTACATCACGAACAAGACGCATCACCGGCCTTTTTTGCCGAACTCTCCGCTATGCGGATTCCCATGACCTATCTTGCGCAATTATTAACAGGCGGCAATCTCACAGCTGTGGAGAGCGCGTTAAGCAAGCTTTTAGCCATGCGTTCAGCGATGCGTTCTATTTCTTTGCAGGAGCCTGTCGATCAAGAGCTGCTTCGCGCTGCCGATTTAAAAGTTGAGGATATCGAGCCTTTATATCGACTTTTGGCTATTGCGAAATATGAGGATCGTTTTGTTGTGCCAACAGCTAAACGAGAAGAAAGCAGCGCATCACTCTATGAGCAACAGGGAAGCTGTGGCTTCTGTCAGAATATGCAAGGAGGTGGACGCCGTGGATAAAGCAGCGTTGGCGCTGATTATCCCCTTGTTGCAGTATCCTGAGGGGCGAGGCGAAATATTTAGAAAAACCGCGCAGGAAGCTGCAAGTCTAACCGACAGCGAAGTTTCGAAAAATTTGTTTGTTTTTTTACAAGCTTGTCAAGCGTTTCAAACAGACGAACTTGCGGCAAATTATGTGAGCACTTTCGATTTTAATGAACAAACAAGTTTGTATCTCACTGCCTTGTTATTTGGTGATGAGCGAAAACGAATCGAAGTACTTACTGCTTTAAAAAATATTTATCTACAGTCCGGCTTGGCCTTAGACGAGACGGAACTGCCAGACTATTTACCGGCCCTATTGGAATTTTGCTGCGCCGCTGAAGAAAGTAAAGCGAAGGAAGCTTTACAGTTGGTACAAGGTGCAATTGAGCTGCTATATCAGCGCTTGGCAGAAGCGAAAAGTTTTTACAAAGAATTATTCGCAGCTCTAGTGATCGCTTTAGAGAAAACGGATACAACATTGCCTGTAGGAGGTGTTTTATGAATTTTGTAGAACAATTCTTATGGATCTTATATCCCTATATCGCTTTGACTTTGTTTGTAGTAGGTCATATCTATCGTTATAGCTCTGACCCCTTAGGCTGGACAGCCCAATCAAGTCAGCTATTAGAACAGAAAAAATTGAAATGGGGAAGTTTCCTCTTTCATTTTGGAATTGTAGCGGTATTAGGCGGTCATATTGCCGGGCTTCTAGTTCCAAAAGCTTTTTTTGACGGAATTGGTATTTCCAATGAATTGTATCATCAAGGCGCTATCTACGGCGGCGGCCCGGTAGGTTTGATTGCTTTTGCCGGAATGGTTTTACTTGCTTTGCGTCGCTTTGGGAATGATCGAATTTTAGCGGTAAGTTCGGTTAGCGATCGCCTGATCGTTTTGCTGTTGCTAGGTGAGATTTTACTAGGTATAGGCGCTACTTTTAGCAATTTATTTGATGCGAGCCATTTTGATTATCGTCAAACAATTGCGCCATGGTTTCGAAGTCTCTTTATCTTTTGCCCTGATAGCACCCTTATGTCTTCTGTACCATGGATATTTAAGTTGCACATTTTAGCAGGATTTTTTATTTTCGCTTTGTGGCCTTTCACGCGTCTTGTTCATGTCTGGAGCCTACCTGTTGAATACTTACAGCGAGCTTATATTCAGTACTGGCGTCGATGATGCAAGAAAAGCGGGCTTGGCCGATAAATTTTAATGGCTTGGAGCATCCCCCTATGAACCAATTGGAAGAAAAAATTATAACTTTATTAAACAATACAAGAAGCGAAGCAAGGGCTGATTTTTCAGCACTTGCTTGCCAAGAGCCGGTTCAAGGCGTGATTCGTTGGAAATATGCTGTAGGCAATCAAAATGAACGCTTTCGCCGTATTGTACTTCATAGCGGCAAAGGAATTGCAGGCAAAGTACTTCTTTCGGGCCGCCCGACGCAAGTAGTGAATTATCAGCCAATGCCACATGACGATCCTCGCGAATATCCTATCTTATATGCGGAACAACTTCGCACAGCTTTAGGAGTGCCTGTATATATCGATAAAAGAGTGCACGGCGTTTTACTCATCGGCTATCGCAGTGATTGGAATCTAACTATAAAAGAAATTTCTTTGACGCAAAGGTACGCAAAAGAATTAGAAGCTCTTTTCACCCAGTATGCGGTGCAGGGTTTTTAGTACGGAGGCTTTGTTCATGGAAGACGCAAGATCAGATGCATTTTGGAAACATCTATTTTCTCAATTAACCGATGCGGTTGTGCTAGTTGATTCGCAAGGGTTTATTACTGATTGTAATTCTGCAGCCTGTCAATTAACGGGATATTCAACTGACGAACTGTTAAAGCCTTTGAAATTGAGCGAGTTGTGCCAAGGAATGGCGACAAGTCACGAATTTACTGCTTGCCGGAACTGTTTTGCTACTATGGAAAGTACGCCTGCATTCTCGTGGCGGCTGCGGGATAAGAATGGCCAGATTCTTTGTTTATCAGCTAGCGCCACTCGTTTAATAACGGAAATAGGAAACTCTCTTGTTGTAGTTTTTCGTGATGTAACAAAATATCAAGAGCAAGAAGAAGAATATTTTCAGCGCAAGATCACTCGCTATATGATGCAAGCCCAGGAGTTGGAAAGAAAGCGAGTATCGCGGGATTTACATGATGGCGTTGGTCAGACGATCTATAGCTTAATTGTTGGCCTGAATACGCTGGAACATGCTGGGGGTGTTCGGGCAAACCAACAGTCTCAGTTTGCTATGACGAAAGAGTTAGCTGTTCAAGCGCTTCATGAGGTGCAGCATATTGCTGTTGATTTACGCCCTTGTTCGCTCGATGATTGGGGTCTGACTGCAGCCTTGCGTTCTTTCGCCAAACAATTTGAACAAACCTACGGTATAGTAACAGAGCTGAATATTAACGCGGCAGAAAAGCGCTATGATCCGGCCATCGAAACAGCCTTGTATCGTATTGCCCAAGAAGCCATGTTGAATGCCGCTAAATATGCCAATGTAGATCAACTATTTCTTGAGTTTCAAGATGCGTCAGAGGTCGTGCAACTTATCATTCAAGATGATGGACGGGGATTTTCATTAGAAAATGTTACGATTCAGGGAACTGGCTTAGGACTTTACAGCATGCAAGAAAGAGCAGAACTAGTGGGCGGACGCTTTGTGCTAAAAACTGAGCTGGGCAAAGGTACAACGATTCAGGTTACCATACCTTTAGCAGAGGGAAGGGAAAAATACAATGATTCGCGTATTGATTGCTGATGATCATGCTGTTGTGCGTGCTGGCCTGGCTATGATGATTAATTCGCAGGACGATATGGAGGTCGTTGGGGAAGCGGCTGACGGACAAGAAGCCGTTGCTGCAGCGCTTAAACTACAGCCTCAGGTAGTTCTAATGGATTTGAGGATGCCGCCGGGAGAAAATGGCCTTGTCGCTACGGCGCGTATTCGAGAAGCGGCTCCAGCCATTCGTGTGCTGATTTTAACCATGCATGATGATGAAGAATATTTGTTCCAATCTTTAAAAGCTGGAGCTGCGGGCTATATTTTAAAAACAGCGCTTGATTTTGACGTAATTCGCGCCATTCGTTCTGTCTCCAAGGGCGAATCCTATCTATATCCCTCAGCGGCTAAGTGTTTGATTGAAGATTTTTTGCAGCGAGGGAAAAAAAGCGAAACCTTTGAATCGCTTAATTTATTAAGTGATCGGGAACAACAAACTCTCCGGCTTGTGGCTATGGGCTACGGCAATAAGGAAATTGCCGAAAAATTGTGCCTTTCCGTGAAAACAGTAGAGGCTTATAAAGCAAAGATCATGGAAAAACTTCATTTGAAAACAAGACCCGAACTCGTAAAATATGCACTTAAAAAAGGGCTTTTAGATTTAGAGAGTTGAAGTTTTATATATGAAGGGTGGGGCGCTAATATGCTTGATCGCTATGGCAGGGCGATTCATTATTTGCGAATTTCTGTTACGGAGAACTGTAATCTGAACTGCCGCTATTGTCGGCCTGACAACGAATTTATAAGACAAAAAAAGAGTATGACGCATCAAGAAATTGTGCGTTTCGCCGCGATTGCTGCTAAGCAAGGAATTCGCAGTATTCGGTTCACTGGTGGGGAGCCGTTATTGCGGCAAGATCTTGCCGCAATTATTTATGATATCCATCGAATTCCTCAAATTGAAGATGTTTCGGTGACAACGAATGGCGTTTTTTTTACTGAGCAAGCCAAAGAGCTTAAGGCAGTTGGTTTAAACAGAGTAAATTTTAGTTTAGATACGTTTCGTCCCGAACGGTTTTCTTATATGACGGGACAGGATGAGCTTCACAAGGTATTAGCGGCAATTGAACAGTCCATTCAAATCGGCTTATCTCCAACCAAAATCAACACAGTCGTTTTGCGCGGCTTTAATGATGATGAGCTTCTTGATTTTGCCGCCTTTGCTCACAAAATGCCACTACATGTTCGCTTTATCGAATGTATGCCGATTGGCAATCTTACTTTTTATGATCAAGAAAAAACTGTTTCAATTGGAGACATGAAGCAAATTTTAGCACAGCATTATACGCTTGATCCTTTTGCTGAGGTTACGGGCAGCGGCCCTGCTGAATATGTCCGTTTACGCGGTGGCCAAGGAACGATCGGTTTCATTGGGGCATTAAGTGAACATTTTTGTGCCGAGTGTAATCGCCTGCGCCTTACAGCTGATGGAAAATTACGGAGCTGTCTTTTCGCTAAAGGTGAGGTTGATCTTTTGACAGAGCTGCGTCAGGGCGCACAAGATCAGGATCTAGCTGAGCGATTTCGCCTGGCAATTCGCAAGAAACCATTAAGACATGAAATGCAGTCTGGCTGGGGAAAAAATAATCGACGCATGATGTATCAAATCGGCGGTTAAGGGGACTGTTTTTTGAAAGAGGTGAGTTTTTGGCTACAGTGATTGCCGTAAATTGCAGCACTAAAAAAGGCGTTGTTAAAAAACCTATTCTGAAAGGTTTCTTTAAAATGGATCATGGACTCGAAGGCGATGCGCACGGTGGCAATTGGCATAGACAAGTAAGTTTATTAGGGCGGGAAAGTATTGCCAAAGTAGAAGCTGTGATCGGACACCATCTTTCTCCCGGTGTTTTTGCCGAAAATATTACAACAGAAGGAATTTGTCTTTATACATTGCCGATTGGAACTTGCCTAAAAATTGGCAATGCTGTACTTGAAGTTACGCAGATTGGCAAAGAGTGTCATAGTGGTTGTGCTATCCGGCAACAGACTGGCGATTGTGTAATGCCGCGTGAAGGTATTTTTGCCAAGGTGGTCCAGGCAGGATCGATTCAATCAGGTGATAGCATTGATATTATGGAATAAGCGAAAGCGCTTGGTTTAGCCAAAGCGCTTTCTTTTTTATGTAGCAGGAGTTTTGGGGAGCCACAGGGAAGAAACAAGCAAGCCATTCGAAGGTTGTAACATTGAATTGATAGGAGAGTTTATGAATGCTGCAAAAAAAACTGCTAAAATATTCGATTAACTATTTATTTATTATAATTCTCCTCACAACTTTCAGCTTAATTGGCTATGTTGTTTTTACGAGCTGGACCAGCTCAATAGAAACAATCATTGCCGATATTCAAAGTAATACGAATCAGCGTCTTCTCGTGCAGATTGATCAGTTTATTAATAATCCCCTGATTATTAATGAGGCGAACCGCAGTTTATTAGAACAGAATATTATTGATTTATCAGATCGGCATAAACGAAATGTGTACTTTTCTAGTGTTATCGAAGCGAATCAAGAGGATATTTACAGTTTTAGCTATGGCTCTGAAACGGGAGACTACTTTGGTGCTAGAAGAAATGACCACAATGAGATTGAAGTTTATGAAAATACCTTGTCAACAAATGGACGGACTCGCTATTATGCGGTAAACAGAGCTTTCGAAAGTACTCTATTAGTGCAGGAAACAGCTCCTTTTGACGTCAGAACAAGAGATTGGTATAGTCTTGCCAAGAAAACAAGAAAAGCAGTCTTTTCGCCGATTTATAAACATTTTGTTATGAATGACTTGGCCATATCGGCAGCGTATCCAATTTATAATAAAGCAGGAACTTTTGAAGGGGTTTTAGGAACCCATCTAACGCTTTCGCGTATGAATCAGTATTTACAGGATTTGGTGAAAAGCAACAAGGGACTTGTATATATCGTTGAAAAAGATACGGGTTATCTAGTGGCTAATTCACTGGGAGAACCTAACTTTTTAATATACTCAGAAAATGGGCAAACCGTTTTGGAACGAAAACAAATCTCTGAGGTGCGGCGGCAAAGTATTACTAAGGCGTATGAAAACTATAAGAATTCCCAAGGGGCTACACTTTTTGATGAAAATGATAGTGAAAAACTGTATGTAACGGTTTTGGAATACAATAAAGAAGGTCTCCACTGGCTGATTCTTTCGGCAATTCCCGCTACTCCTTTTACTGCAGCCGTTACTAATAGTATAAAAATGACTTTGGGGGTATCGCTCTTAGCAGTTCTTACGGCTATTTTATTGTATATTAAAAGTACGGGGCAAGTTTTAAAACCCATTTATCATCTCATTGAAACTACGAGGCGTTTTTCTGCTGGTGATTTTAAACAGCGGGCGACTATTTTTCGTGATGACGAGGTCGGTACTTTGGCGCATTCTTTTAATACTATGGCTGAACAAATTCATGAATTTGTAAATCATTTAGAAGCGAAAATTTACGAACGAACTGCTGAATTAGAAGAAGCAAATGAGAAATTAGCCTTACGTACTGGCGAATTAAAGGCTGAAAAAGATTTGGCAGTAAAACGTTTTAATGAATTAAATGCTCTTCATGATATTGCAGCTGAAGTACAGCTTGGTTTTTTACCGGAACCTTTTGAAAACGAATTTATAAGAGCGCAATATTTGTTTAAGCCTATTGAAAAGTTAAGCGGTGATATATTAGATTTTATTTGGCTAGAGGATCATGAAAAATTGTGCGGCTTTATTGTTGATGTATCAGGTCATGGCTTAATTGCTGCGCTACGCACCCATATTTTGCATGGATTATTACATGATATGTACTTAAACGGTGGAACGCTCTCAGAAAAAATGGCTGCTTTAAACCAACAGGCGTTGCGCTACTTTGATGAGTCTAGCTATGCTGCAATTCTCTTTTTTGAAATTGACTTCAAGACAGCGATGCTGCGTATTGTATCAGGCGGAAATTATTATATGATTGCTTCTTGTGAATCGAAGCAGGGGGTTGTAAAGCTTCCTGGCTCCTTAGTAGGGTTACTTCCTGTAAACGTAGAATATTCTACCGTAGAAATCCCCTTGCAAACAGGCAATGTTTTTGTTTTTGGCAGCGATGGCTTATTTGATTTGCTAAAGGAAGAAGAAATTAAAAGTTTTTCTTATGAGCGATTATACCAGCAGCTTACAGCAAAAACCGAACAGGCTGGGCGCTGGGATGATGCATCGGCAATTTTTTTAGAAATCAAAAAAGTATAAAACTTGGACAAGAACTTGCAATTTTATACAGCTGATGGGGCAGGACATTATTCTTTTACAGCGAAGTAGAAAAAAGCACTTTATTCCTAGCAGGAGTTGATAATATGAATCAAATGCGTTTTCTCACAGCAGGTGAATGTTCGCTGGTTGTGGAATTTGGTCAAGAAATTGACGAAATGACAAATCGTCAAGTGCACAAATTAGCCGCATTGCTTCAGGCAAAAGCGCTAACAGGTGTTAAAGAGTTAATCCCTACCTATCGATCTTTATTAATTGATTTTGATCCTAGTCTTGTTTCCAGAGACAGCCTGCAAAAATCAGTTCTAGCTTTGCAGGAGGAGCTGGCTGGTGAGGCTCAGGCAGGGAAAGTACGTTTGCTGCACTTTCCTGTATGCTATGGTGGTGAGTACGGTCCTGACCTTGCTTTTGTAGCCGAGCATCATCAGATGAAGGAGGATGAAGTAATCGCCATTCATACTTCAGTTCCGTATCTTGTCTATATGCTTGGTTTTACACCGGGATTTCCTTATCTTGGCGGTATGTCCGAGAAAATCGCAACACCGCGTCTGGCTAAACCACGTACGGCAATACCGGCAGGATCCGTGGGGATTGCGGGCAGTCAGACTGGTTTTTATCCGATTGAAAGCCCTGGCGGCTGGCAACTTATTGGACGTACGCCTTTGCCCGTTTTTGCGCCGGAATCGTCGCAGCCATTTGTGGTAGCGGCAGGCGATTATCTGCTTTTTGAATCAGTTTCGCAGCAAGAGTATCAGGCGATTGTTGATCAAGTCACAAAAAAATCTTATCAGCTTAAAATTGATGAACTTACAGCGGCAGAAATCGCGGATTTGAGAAAGTCAGGTGAGAAAAAATGATTACAGTACGTAAGCCGGGACTTTTGTCTACGATTCAAGATAAAGGCCGTTTTGGCTATCAAGCTTTCGGTATGCCTGTAGCAGGAGCAATGGATGACTATGCCGCCGCAGCAGCAAATGCTCTGTTAGATAATGACGCCAATGCGGCAGTGCTTGAAATGACATTTTTCGGTGGTGAATTTGAATTCAAAGAGGAGCTTTGTATTGCCATCGCCGGTGCCGATATGCAAGCCTCTTTAAATGGCAGTCCGGTAGCAAACTGGTCTAGTTTTCTTGTACCAGCGAACTCGATCCTTTCTTTTGGCGCTGTAACAAAAGGTTGCCGTGCGTATTTAGCGGTGCCCGGTGGCTTTGATGTACCTCTGGTTATGGGAAGCCGCTCGACTTATACAAGAGCTAAAATTGGTGGTGTAAGCGGACGTGCTTTAGCTGCTGCTGATCAACTTTCGGCTTGCAGTAAAGATAAAAAAGCAAAAGTACGCCAAGTTCCTGAAACCTGGTTACCGGTTTATAAAGAGGTTACGGAAATTCGTGTTTTATTGGGACCTCAGGATGACTTATTTACCCCAGAAGGTACTAAGACTTTTTTAAGCGAGGTCTATACACTTTCCAATGAAGCAGACCGTATGGGATTCCGTTTTGAAGGCGCTAAAATCGAACATTGTTCTGGTGCCGATATTGTATCAGATGCTTTAGCTTTCGGCTCTATTCAAATTCCAGGTCATGGCAGTCCAATCATTATGATGGCTGATCGTCAGACAACAGGCGGTTATACTAAGATGGCTACGGTTATTCGGGCCGATCGGACGAAATTAGCGCAGTTAAAACCAGGCGATAAAGTGAAATTTGCCGTTTGTAGTGAACAAACCGCCTTAAAAGCTTATTCAGAGCAAGACGAACGAGTAAAACGGATTTACGAACTTCCTTTAGCTAGTTCCGAGAAAGTAGCTACAACACAAAGTTTAGAAGAGCCTAGCGGCAAACCGAGACAATTTGTAATAACAGTAAATGATCATCGATATGATGTGCAAATTGTTGAAACAAGTGAAAAATAAATTATCACTTTTGTTTTTCAGACATATAATATAGCATCAAAACCTTATAATTCTAAAGGGGAGTAGCTAGCGGGAATTACCCGTGAGTAGAGTCGACATACTGGCGCAAGCCCGGTTCTACTTGGCAGAACATTTGCTATAGCGAGACCTTTATTTCCCAATCTACAGTTAGGGAAGTAAAGGTCTCTTTATTTTATGCAAAGAAATATCGCAAGGGTTGCAGCAAATTTTATACTGCTCATATACCTTGCGATACCCTAATTGATATTATTTAACGTTAACGACTTGATAAAGTAAGATAAAGGAGAATCATATTTAATAATACAATGACTGTTACCACAATCCAACCAAGCACATTTGTAAAGAATGTATTTTTGAAGGTTCCCATAATGTTTGCTTGATTCGTGAGAATCATAAGCGGAATAATCGCGGCAGGCAGAGCAAAGCTTAATATGACTTGACTATAGACTAGCGCCTCCATAGGATTGATACCAGACATCAAGATTCCCAGTGCTGGCAACATTGTAATAAGGCGACGAAGACTTGCCTTTAGATCAAAGCCAAGAAAGCCCTTTAAGATCACTTCACCGGCCATTGTGCCAACCGTCGAAGAGGAGAGGCCCGAGGCTAATAGGGCAATGCCAAAGGCTCCAGCAGCCATATTTCCCATTAATGGCTGCAAGGTAAGATAGGCTTCTTCTATTCCGCCGATTTCTAAGCCGTTGCCTTTAAACACGGAGGAAGCAACAATAACCATGGCAGCATTTACGATAAAAGCCATATTCATGGCAATGAAAACTTCTATTTTAGCCATTTTGAAGTGATGCAGACAATCTTGCAGACAATTTCTACGTCTCGTTTGTACCAACTGCGAGTGCAGGTAAATAACATGAGGCATTACGGTGGCTCCCAGCATGCCTACAGCTACTAGGATACTATCAGAACTTAAGAAGGGAACTGCTGTATGATAGAAAACCTCGTTCCAAGCAGGTTTGGCAATAAACATTTCCCAAATATAAGCTAGACTAATGACAGCAACCATTGTCGTGATGATTCGTTCGATGATTTTTTGCCCATATTTTTGTAAGTGACAAATTGAATAAGTAATTACGCCTGTTAGGGTTGCGGCCCAAACTAAAGGGATGCCAAATAGCAAATTAAAGCCGAGAACACCTCCTAGAAACTCAGCGAGATCCGTGGCCATTGCTGCGACTGTTGCTACTGACCAAAAGATCCAGTTCATTTTACGGGAAAAAAATCTACCGCAATGTTCTGGTAAATTCATTCCTGTGGCAATACCGAGTTTAGCAGATAAAATTTGCACAAAAATCGCCATAAAATTGCTCCATAATATGACCCATAATAAGTTATAGCCAAATTGCGATCCGCCACTAATATTCGTGCCGAAATTTCCAGGATCCATGTAAGCCACACTCACAATGAAAGCTGGCCCTAAATATTTAAATAGCCCTTGCGCTTTTTGTCGGATTACTTCATCTGAGAGAACGGGCAGTTTGGTCATTGGACTCGATACGAAATTTTCATCTTTCAATTTCTCCCACTCCTATTTTTTCTTCAGCAATCACCCCACGAAAAGGTAGTACAGAATTTTATTTACACTTGACAATTATAGAATATGGCGTTGCCAACAAATTTGTGAGGTTACATAATGCAATAAAAATCCATACAATTAGTATGGCGCAACTACCCCAAACGCCCCTGTATTATAGGATATAATGAAAAAGCTACTTTTCATCGATATGCTTGTTGGCACTTCGCTGAAAGGCAGCTTTTTGTCTTTATAATATATTATTGACTCATTTTTAGCGTTTAGTTGAACGCTTTTTCTTTTTAGGACTTCTTTTTGGTGTAGTCCGTTTTGGTAAACTACTTTTTTGCAACTGCTCTTCTTTCTTCTGTCGATAGCGTCGCCCATAATTGAACAACGAAATAGATGCTGCAATGGTTAAAGCGACATCAGTGACTGTTTTTAAAGTAGAATCTTCCGTAGTTTGTCTGGTAAATAACCATAAAATTGTAAGGGACCAAAAAATAATGTCTGAAAGTCGTTTCATGATTTGTCGAAATTACCCTCCTTTTTCATTCATCTTATTTTACCATGTTATTTTCTGAATTTGAAAATATTTCTTTTTATATAGAATGAAACTAGACTAGGCATGATAATAATGAGCAGATTAGTTTCAAAATGATAATTTATGTTTATAGTCTGAAAGTATGATATAATTAAGGAAAGTTTTTACAGCACAGTTTCAAGTGAAATATTTGCCTTGCTTGCTAGTTTTAAATTAATATAAATGAATGTACAAATTCGCGAGAGGTGATTATCATGAAAACAATGGACTTAAACTGTGACATGGGAGAAAGTTTTGGCACTTATAAGCTGGGCTATGATGAACAAGCTATGCCTCATGTAACATCAATCAATGTTGCCTGTGGCTTTCACGCTTCCGACCCTGTTAATATGGTGAAAACTGTAAAGTTGGCTAAACAATATGGCGTAGCGATTGGTGCGCATCCGTCATATCCGGACCTAGTTGGTTTTGGGCGGCGTGTACTCATGGCTTCCCCAGCGGAAATTAAAGCGGATGTCATGTATCAGGTAGGTGCTCTTGCTGGTATTTGTAAAAGTGAGGGGCTTACGTTGCAGCATGTTAAAGCCCATGGCGCCCTTTATAATCAAGCAGCAAAAGATTTAGCAGTAGGCAAGGCGATTGCTGAAGCCTTGGCGGCCATTGATAAAAATTTAATCATGGTTTGTCTGGCTAACTCGCTAATGGTCACAGCAGCAAAAGAAGTAGGAATTCCTTACGTTGAAGAAGCCTTTGCGGATCGCGCCTATACAGCAGAAGGACAGCTTGTACCGCGCAAACAAGAAGGATCGGTAGTTCATGATGTTCATGAAGTTGCTAAACGAGTATTGCAAATGGTAAAGGATGGAACGGTCCAAACGATTGATGGTAAAACCATTCCGATTAATGCTCAAACAGTTTGTGTACACGGCGACACTCCTTCCGCAGTAGAAATGATCCAAAAGATCACAGAAATCTTTGCTGCTGAACAAGTTACTCTGCAAGCTTTTGGTAAGTAGGCAGATTTCTTTGCCAAGTCGTCTCTTCTAGTGTAAAATAGAGATAATTCTAATGAATAAAGATAAAATAAGATAGAGGCTATTTAGTCTCTATCTTATTTTGTCATTCGCCAAGAGAGGTGTTTGGTGTGAAAGAAGTACTGGGTGATTTAACAGGCATCCGTCAAAATAGGCAGGAAGAATTAAAAGCTCTTTATGAATTTTCGGTTCCTTATGGACAGATGATTACAAGTGAACTCAGCGCTTCTATGGCTGCGCTGACAGAAGTGCTAAATCGTGAAATTGCAGTATATCTAAATCGGCGCGGACAAATTGCCGCTGTAGCTGTCGGTGATCAAAAGACCGTTTCTCTGCCGGAATTTTCCGGGCGGCGAGCAAGACATCGTTTGAGTGGAATTCGTTGTATCCATACTCATCCCGGCGGCGATAGTCGTTTAAGTTCGGTCGATGCCGCGTCCCTGCGGGACATGCATTTTGATGTTATGGCCGCAATCGGCGTAAAAAATGGCGAAGCTGCTGAAATCAGTTTTGGCATGATTACAGGTCTTATTGATGATTTAGAACAGGTCGAGATTATTGGTCCGATGACGATTTCTGAAAACTGCCAAATTGATCTGGTATATTTACTCAGTTTATTGGAACGACGTTTGGCGGCAAGCGATAAGACTCATGCTTTAATTGAAGAAGAACGAGCTATTTTAGTCGGCCTTGATCAGCCGAAAGGTTGGAATGTAGAAGATTCTTTAAAAGAGCTTGCTGAACTGACGGCTACGGCAGGAGCTGTTGTCGTAGGAGGCTTTTCGCAAAAACGCGATCGACCGGATGCTGCGTTATTTATCGGCAAGGGCAAGGTTCAGGAAATCAGTCTTGCTAAACAAGAACTGAATGCTAATTTGATTATTTTTGATGACGAATTAACTCCGGCCCAACAAAGAAATTTAGAACAAATGCTTGGTGTAAAAATTATTGATAGAACAGGTCTTATTCTTGATATTTTTGCGCAACGCGCTAGAACGTATGAAGGAAAGCTGCAAGTAGAATTGGCCCAACTTCGCTACAGACTTCCCCGTCTAGGCGGCCAGGGGCTTGTTTTATCTCGTCTGGGCGGTGGGATTGGCACAAGGGGGCCTGGCGAAACAAAACTGGAAGTAGACAGGCGTCGAATTCGTTCGCGAATTACTGACGTAGAACGGGAATTGGAGAAAGTAAAAAAACAGCGTTCTTTGCACCGCGAACGCCGCGATAAGAATAAATTATCAACAGTAGCACTGATCGGCTATACGAATGCTGGTAAATCGACCTTACTCAATAAGCTGACAGAAGCTGGTGTCTTAGCAGAAGATAAACTTTTTGCCACATTAGACCCAACGACGCGAAAAATATCACTTCCTAGCGGCCGCGAAATCTTACTTACTGATACAGTCGGATTTATTCAAAAACTGCCCCATCAACTGGTAGCTGCTTTTCGTGCGACTTTAGAAGAAGTCATTCAGGCTGATCTATTGCTTCATGTCATTGATGCGAGCCATCCCCAGTATGAACAGCAAAGCGAAGCTGTGTGGCAAGTTCTTCGAGAACTCCAGTGCGATACAAAACCAGCCCTAACTTTATTTAATAAAATTGACAAAATTACTGAACCGCACTTGATCGAACGAATGACAAGACTGCCTGATAGTATTGCCTTATCTGTTTTAAACCCAGATCCTATTGTTGGCCTTACGCCGCTTTTAAATTTAATCGAAGAACATCTACCAACGCATTTTTTGCGTTGCACTTTATGTTTGCCTTATAGTGCCGGCGGTGAAGCTGCTAAACTGCATGATGTGGCCCAAGTAGAATCTATGACCTATGAAGAAACAGGAATTGTCGTTACCGTGGCAATTCCGTCAGAATATATGGAACGGTACAGTCAATATATTGTGGAGATGAATAAATGACAACTTGGATGGAACAAAATTTTTCGTCAAAACTTCTTGCTGCCAAAGAAGAAGCTTTGGCTAGCGTACAACCTTTATTTAAAGAAATCGACGAAGTCGCAGCAATCAATACGGGCCGTATATTAGCAAGCTTTCGACAACATCAGGTTTCTGATTATTCTTTTAAGCAAACGACAGGATATGCCTATGATGATAATGGACGTGATAAGCTGGATGCAATTTGGGCCGATCTTTGCGGTGCCGAAGCGGCTCTTTTTCGTGGACAGTTTGTTTCCGGAACGCATGCTTTATCTTGTGTTCTATTTGGAATTTTGCGTCCAGGCGACGAACTTGTCGCTATTACGGGCTCACCCTATGATACAATGCAAACTTTAATTGGTTGGGAAAGAGAAACGCCAGGTTCTTTAAAGGAATGGGGGATTACTTATAAAGAACTACCTATGATTGACAGCGGTATCGATCTAAGTGCTATTCCCTCTATTATTACAAATAAGACAAAAATGGTTCTTTTACAACGGTCACGCGGCTATAGCTTGAGAAAAACGTTAACAGTGGCAGAAATTGAGGCTGCTTGTGCTGCTGTTCATGCTGTAAATCCTAACTGTATTTGCTTTGTTGATAATTGCTATGGTGAATTTGTAGAAACGTTAGAGCCTACTTCTGTAGGTGCTGATATCATGGCGGGTTCTCTCATTAAGAATGCTGGCGGCGGAATTGCGCCTACTGGTGGTTATATTGCCGGTAAACAAGAATATGTGGATCTGGCTGCTTATCGTCTTACTTCACCGGGGTTGGGCGCAGAATTAGGAGCATCGTTAGCAGGGAATCGGCTCTTTTACCAGGGGCTTTTCTTAGCGCCTCATGTAACGGCACAGGCCATTAAAGGCGCCATTTTTTCGGCAGCTTTCTTTTCCACGCTGGGATATGATGTATTCCCTAAGTATGAAGAAAAGCGCAGCGATATTATTCAAGCAATTACTCTGGGGAGTCCGGAAGCTATGATTGCTTTCTGTCGCGGCTTGCAGTCTTTTTCGCCAGTTGATGCCCATGTTCGGCCTGAACCAAGCGCTATGCCTGGGTATCCTGATGCAGTAATTATGGCTGGTGGTACCTTTGTTCAGGGATCTTCTATTGAATTAAGTGCCGATGGACCGATGCGAGCGCCTTACGCTGTCTACTTGCAAGGTGGTCTTACCTTTGAACATTGCATTATTGGTTCGTTAGGAGCGGCAGAAGAATTAGAAAAAATGACAAAATAAAAACTATTACTTAATTCACGACAGGAAAAGAGTAGGTTGTGTCGAATAAAATTAACTTGATGTTACAACAAGACGGTGATTGGTGGTACTATGGAATATTTATTAATATCCACAATTGCCCTTGCTAGCACGACTTATCTTATTTATATTGTAGCTAACAAGGTCTTTCATTTTTCTCTTCACATAAAACCACTGATTTTATGTGCCTGTTGTTCTTTATTTATCAGTGTAGTAATTCCAAGATTTATCGTTGGTTTTGCTGGTCTTACCGGAACCCTTAGCATTTTGGCAGTTTGTGCTGTGATTTTTTCGTATTTTATGGCCTATCATACAGAAGTGGAGCGGGAGGAAGCTTCGAAAGCTCAGCCTGCCACTTGTTCCCCTGGTCTCATTTCAGTAGCTGATGAAGAGCTTTCTTTAATAGAACCTTCGATTAGAATGCAAGGTCCGTCGATTGAAGAAGAAAAAATGGCACTACCTGTTGAAGAGGCAGCAGAAGACCTGCCATGTTCTTCAGAACCTATACAACAACCAGTAGAAGAAAAAGAATTGTCTAGCTTGGCTGAAATAGCACCAGAACCCGAAGAATTAATGCCACAGTTACCTTTTTCTTTTAATGAATTATTAGAAGAGTTTCCGCAAAAACAAGCTATTACTGATCTGACAAGTGACCTTCCCGATGTGTCTATTGCGAAAAAAATGCAAGATGTAGCGGATAGTTCTTTATTACCTGTTACATTAGAAACAGTACAAACAGATCTAACTACTTGCGCTGCTTTACTTGAGTTAGAGAGAGAAGCGAGGGCGAAAAACCAAATTTCGCAAGTAGTCGAAGATGCAGTTGTTGAAGAAGCAGTTATTGAAGAAACAGCTATTGAAGAAGCAGTAGCTGAAGAACCAGTTACTGAAGAAGCAGCAACTGAAGAAGCAGTTATTGAAGAATCAGTTATTGAAGAATCAGTTATTGAAGAAACAGTTATTGAAGAAATAGCTATTGAAGAACCAGTTACTGAAGAAGCATCAACTGAAGAAGCAGTTATTGAAGAATCAGTTATTGAAGAAACAGTTATTGAAGAAATAGCTATTGAAGAACCAGTTACTGAAGAAGCATCAACTGAAGAAGCAGTTGTCGAAGAAACAGCTATTGAAGAAGCAGTTATTGAAGAAGCAGCTATTGAAGAAATAGCTATTGAAGAACCAGTTACTGAAGAAGCATCAACTGAAGAAGCAGTTGTCGAAGAAACAGCTATTGAAGAAGCAGTAGTTGAAGAAGCAGTATCTGAAGAAGCGGTAGTTGCAGAAGCAGTAGTTGAAGAAGCAGTAGTTGAAGAAGCAGTAGTTGAAGAAGCAGTATCTGAAGAAGTAGTTACTGAAGAAGTAGTTACTGAAGAAGTAGTTACTGAAGAAGTAGTTACTGAAGAAGTAGTAACTGAGGAAGCAGTAACTGAGGAAGCAGTAGTTGAAGAATCAATATCTGAAGAAACAGCTATTGAAGAAGTAGCAACTGGAGAACCAGTTGTTGCGCCAGAACATTTAGATTCGCTCGTTTCATTAGATGATTTGCTTGATTATGCCTTTGAATTAAAAGAATCTGCTGAATTTGAAACTGCTTTGCAAGTTTTACATAAAGCTTTACAATTATACAAAGAAACAGATGATTCTCCGTTCATTATCCTTGAGATAGGTAATATTTTGAAATCTGTTGGGCGCTATACTGAAGCCGCCGCTACATTGAAACAGGGCTGTACTTTAGCTGTAGTTGCAGATGATATTATGATGCAGCAGCAATTTAAGCAAATGATTGCATTTATGAACATTATTCAAGAAAACTTGGTAGCAAGTCGGCTGGAAATCATGCCTTATGGTCAAATTCCTTCCGATGTTATGCATAAAATTGATGAAGCTTTTCGCCAATGGCACAGTTTAAACTAAAGCCACACCACAATTGGGAGGATCAGTAAAGAATGAAAAAGAGTGTAGAAATTATTGGATTGCCTGTCATTAGCATTGATGAAGGGCGCGAATTAGGCGTTGTAAAAGATTTAGTTATTAATCCTACAGCAAAAGAAGTAACAGCCCTATTAATTGAAGATGTAAAATGGTTTATGGGAGCAAAAACATTTCCCTTTTCTCAGATCAGCGGAATTGGCCAATATGCCGTTACTATTGAAAAAGGCGATTCGGTAAGTTCCATTTTAGATTCTCCGGAATTACTTGAATTATTAAATATTGATGTTAAAATTATTGGATCTAAAATTTTGACGAAAACAGGCCAAATTCAAGGTAAAGTCGTTGATATTATTGTCGATGAGGCTGGAAAAATCGTTACTTGCGATGTTGAGGATATGAATGGAAATATGACAACGATATCGTCAGCACAAGTAGTAACTTTTGGTAAGGAAGTTACTATTACGGACGGAACAGCTGCTGTGGCTGTAAGTACTCCAGTTGAAACAGTTCCCACTTCGATTGAGACAGAACCTACGACAATTATTCCCGAACCGGAACCAATTGTCGAACCGATTGTTGAACCTGCCATAGTCTCAGAGCCTGTCGTTAAAGCAACACCAGAGCCGGAGCCAGTAAAAGTAGAACCAGCAAAAGTAGAAGCTCCAGCAGCTAAAGAGCCTGCTAAAGATGCGCGTTCTGAAGAAGCTTCAAAGAAGTTTGACGAAAGACAAAGAAAATATTTGCTTGGGAAAAAAGCAAATCGTCGCATTGAAATGGATAATGGGGTAGTTATTGTAGAACAAGGCGGTGAAATTACCGAAGAAGTTATTCAAAAAGCTAAATTAGGTGGTAAATTCGTTGAACTTTCTATGAGCATCCAGTAAGGAAGTGCAGAAAACTGTGCAAAGATCTTTTTCAAGACAAAGAGTAGTTTATGGTGCTTTCTTTCTAAGTATTATTTCCTTATTTAGTCTTGTAAGCTTTGCTGCTGCAAATACTGCTTTTTGGGTGAGTGATGAGATTTTTCAAGGAGTTACAGTGGACCATCTTGAATTGGGCGGCTTGTCAAAACAAGCCGCCCGTCATAAATTAGAAGCTGTCTGGTCCGATTCCACACTACCTCAAGGCATTATTTTAGTTAGTGGTGATAAAAGTATTGTAGTTCCACTTGAAGAAATTGATTTTTCCATTTCTATTGATCAGATTATTGATGAAGCCTATGCAGTAGGCCGTAAAGGCTCTTTTCTCCAGCAACTGCAAGATCGTTATCTTGCTAATAATTATGGCAAAGAGGTTCTTTTGGCAGCAAAATTTAATCAAAATAAGTTGCAGCTAGCTGTACAAAAGGCAGCTGAAGCAATGAATCAAGAACCGAAAAATGCTACTGTTATTATGCAGAACTCTGAAGTTCGTATTGTACCCGAAAAAACGGGTCAAAAGATTGATGTTGATAAAACAGTTAATATGGTGGAAGAGGAACTGCAAAAGCATAGATACGTTACAACAGCGCTAGTCTGCGATACCTTAACTCCAGCTATTTTAGCAACTGATTTACAGTCGATAGATGGGATTTTAGCTTCTTATCAAACCGAATTTAATAGCTCCGACTGGGGTCGTAGTCAAAATGTATTACTAGCGGCAGCTAAAATTAACGGTATTCTGGTAAAACCAGACAGTATTTTTAGCTTTAATGATGCAGTAGGATCACGGTTAGCTGAACTTGGTTTTCAGGAAGCTCCCGTTTTTGTTGAGGGGAAACTTGTTCCTGATATTGGTGGCGGCGTATGCCAAGTAAGTAGCACGCTTTATAATGCAATTCTCCTAGCTGATATGACAGTAGTGGAAAGATCAACTCATTTTAGTCCGCCAAGCTATGTTCCTTTAGGGCTTGATGCCACAGTAGCTGATAATTTATTAGATTTTCGTTTTAAAAACACCTCGACGACGCCAATATATATTACCAGTGAAGTGAATGGGAATTTTCTTACAATCACTGTTTTCGGTAAAAAAAATGTGATGGCGCCGACCATTGAAATTGTATCAGCTAATAAAAAAATTCTTGAACCAAATGTCATTGTGAAACAAGATGCTTCATTGCCTTCTGGTGTTGAGAAGGTTCTTGAAGCAGGGCAGCGCGGCTATCGAATATCTACTTATCGCATCAAAAAAATAAATGAACAGGAAATCAGCCGAGAACTTTTGGCAACGGATGAATTTTTACCTACAGATCGAGTGATTCTCGTGGGAACGCAATCAGCAGGAAAAACAAAATAGATGACAATCGTGAAGACAAGTTGGTTATAAAATAAAAATCAGCCGAATACTTAATAGTATCCAGGCTGATTTTTTTAAGTTTTTTTTTAGATTTGCCGATACACGCCAATCACCTTGCCCAGAATTTGTACGGAGTCAGCATAGATTGGTTCCATTGCATCATTTTCTGGTTGCAAGCGAATTCGGTTTTTTTCTTTAAAAAAACGTTTTACTGTTGCCGCTTCGCCATCAAGCAAGGCGACAACGATATCATGATTGTCAGCAAAGGACTGTTCGCGAACAATAATGTAATCACCATCTAAAATACCGGCATTAATCATGCTTTCGCCTTGTACGGTAAGCATAAAAACATTTTCGTTGTTTCTTAATAATGCATTGGGAATCGGATAAGTCTCTTCAATGTTTTCATCGGCAAAAATAGGTTCACCAGCAGTAACACGGCCAACCAGTGGAACTGGGATTACTTTTTTTTGTCGCCAACTGTTATCTTCCGTTAATTCTAAGGCGCGTGGTTTTGTAGGATCGCGACGAATAAAACCAAGTTCTTGCAATTTAATCAAATGACTGTGAACGGTCGAACTAGAACTCAAGCCAACAGCTTCGCCAATTTCCCTGACTGAAGGAGGATAACCCTTTTCTCTTACACTTTTCCGTATATAAGAAAGGATTAACTTTTGACGATTCGTCAATAACCCTTCTTTAATTGTTTGACCATGCACAGATTATCACCCCAACTATATTTCTTGCTCTATTATAGCACGAAATTGCTTCTTTTCAAACGTTCGTTCGTATTGGCAGGATTTTATCTGTATTTTGTGGAAAATTATTATATATTGGATTAAAAGGAGACCTGTTATGGAAAAAAGTGATTTTCTTCGATTGCTGGGAACGGGACCAGTCATTCCAGCTGCTCGAACCTTCGATGATTTTAAGTATGCTTTAGAACAAACGCAGGCAGAAAGTATTTTTGTCTTATTTGGTGATATTTTAGTATTGCCTCAGTTGTTGCAGCTTTCGCTTCAACATAAAAAACGACTTGTGGCACATTTAGACTTGCTGCAGGGAATTGGCAAAGATGAGGCTGGAATACGATTTCTCGCTCGCATGGGAATTAAGGCAATTATTACAACGAAAAGTCATCTGGGTAAAGTGGCTAGAGAAGAAGGTATGATAGTTATTCAACGTCTTTTTGTGATGGATTCAGAAGCATTAAAACAGGGATTACACCTTTTAACGAAAGCAAGACCTGATGCAGTTGAAGTTTTACCAGCTTCGGTTCCCGATTTTGTAGTGAAAGAGTTAATCAAAAAAACGGGGTTACCGATTCTCGCTGGTGGGCTTGTAACGTTGCCGGAAGATATTACAGCAGCAACAAATAAAGGAATTTGTGCTGTAAGTACGAGTTGTCGTGCTTTATGGCAATAATTTTTTAATAATATTCAAAATAATATTTTAAATAAGCAGGATTCCTGTGAAAAAAGTATAATTTCTAATATTATACAAATTTATATGGGGGGACGAGAGTGATAGAGAAGTCCAATAAGCATTCTTTCATATCGGGGAGGGGTGTTTATTGGGCTTTTGTTATTCTCTCTAATCTAACAAAATTACAAGAATAGGAAGTGAATTTACCATGACAAAAAAATATGTTTTGGCACTGGATCAAGGAACAACAAGTTCAAGAGCTATTCTATTCGACCAAGAATCAAACATTGTTACGGTAGCGCAGAAAGAATTCACTCAGATTTTCCCTAAACCAGGCTGGGTAGAACATGATGCAGAAGAAATCTGGAGTACACAACTGGGCGTTGCCTCGGAAGTTATTGCTAAAGTCGGAATTAGTCCTAATGAAATTGCTGCGATCGGGATCACTAACCAACGTGAAACAACGGTTGTTTGGGATAAGAATACGGGAAAACCAGTTTATAATGCAATTGTTTGGCAAAGCCGACAAACTGCTGAAATATGCGACGATATAAAAAAACGTGGCTTAGAACCTATGATTAGGGAAAAGACCGGTCTCGTCGTCGATGCATATTTTTCTGGTACAAAGGTAAAATGGATACTGGATCACGTGGAAGGTGCCAGAGAAAAAGCAGAAAAAGGTGATCTGTTATTTGGCACGATTGATACGTGGCTGGTGTGGAAACTTACAGCCGGTAAAACTCATGTAACTGATTATTCGAATGCTTCCCGTACATTAATGTACAATATCCGTTCGTTAAAGTGGGATAAAGAGCTTTTAGATATATTAACAGTGCCAGAATCTATGCTGCCTCAGGTTTGCCCATCAAGTCAAGTATATGGTCATACCGATGCCAAGTTCTTCTATGGCGTTGAGGTGCCCATTGCAGGTATTGCAGGCGACCAACAAGCAGCACTTTTTGGTCAAACTTGTTTCCAACCTGGTATGGCGAAAAACACCTATGGAACTGGTTGCTTTATGCTTATGAATACGGGCTCTAATCTTTATGATTCTAAAAATGGGTTATTGACAACAATTGCCTGGGGCCTTGATGGAAAAGTAGAATATGCTCTTGAAGGTAGTATTTTTGTTGCCGGTGCTGCCATTCAATGGTTGCGCGACGGTTTGAAAATGATTGAAACAGCGGCTGATTCGGAATATTTTGCGCAAAAAGTACCTGATGCTGGCGGTGTGTATGTAGTTCCTGCCTTTACTGGTCTTGGCGCTCCGTATTGGGATATGAAGGCCAGAGGTGCTATTTTAGGTCTTACTAGAGGAACCAACAAATCCCATCTCATTCGGGCGACACTGGATTCTTTGTGCTACCAGACGAAAGATGTTCTTAGTGCCATGGAAGCAGACTCAGGAATCACTCTGCAGGCCTTAAAAGTAGATGGCGGCGCAGTAAGCAATAACCTTTTGATGCAGTTCCAAAGCGATCTGCTCGGAGTTCCTGTGGATCGGCCACAAGTTACCGAAACAACAGCTTTAGGAGCAGCTTATTTAGCCGGATTGGCTGTGGGAGTGTGGAAAAATAAAGAAGATCTAGTGAAAAACTGGCAGCTTAATCAACGGTTTGAATGCCAAATGGATGATGCTGAAAGAGCAAAATTGTATACGAAATGGCGCAAAGCCGTAACTCGCGCGATGGATTGGGAAGATTAATTTCTTCCCATCCCCTGATTACTGAAAACAATGGGATGTGAATAGGATGCCAAATAAAGTTATAGCAAAAACTGATGTCGTTATAATTGGCGGAGGGATCGTTGGCACAGCTATTGCCAGAGAACTTGCCAAATATAAAATTGATGTAGTATTAGTAGAAAAGGAAACCGATATCGGCGTCGGGACGACAAAAGCGAACAGTGCCATCTTGCATGCTGGTTTTGATGCTACGCCTGGAACGTTAAAAGCTAAATTTAATGTACGAGGCAATGAGTTGTATCATCAGTTGGAAGATGAATTGGATCTTGATATTCGATGGACTGGTTCTCTTGTTGTAGCAGCTTTGCCTGATGATATGAAAACCCTGGAATCACTTTATGAACGCGGCAAAGAAAATGGTGTTCCTGGTTTGGAAATTTTATCAAGAGAAGAATTGCTAGAACGCGAACCTCATTTAAATCCTACGGTTTGCGGTGCTTTATGGGCACCGTCCGCTGGCGTGTTTCTTCCTTTTGGCGCTGCGCTTGCCTTTGCGGAAAATGCAGTCCGTAATGGTGTAAAAGTATTTACAGAGTCGCCAGTTATGGGTATAAATATGACAAATGGTAAAGTAGTCAGTGTGAGCATCCCGCAGGGAATCATTCAAACCGACTATATTATTAATACAGCAGGAATTCATGCCGATGATGTAGCAAAGATGGCTGATGATCTTAGCTTTAAGATTACACCGCGTAAAGGGGAGTATATCCTGTTTGATCGCAGCGTCAGTCATTTAGTGAACTCCGTGATTTTCCCTGTACCTCGCAATGACTCGAAAGGTATTCTCATTGCACCGACGATTCATGGCAATATTTTTATTGGTCCTAATGCACAAAATATTGCTGATAAGGAAGATGTGGCTACCACCAGTGAAGGGATGAATGAAATCATTACTGGTGCAAAGCGCTTGTTGGAAGGTCTTCCTTTAAATGCGGCTATTACTGAATTTTCCGGCTTAAGAGCCGTCGCCGATGTGGGTGATTTTGTAATTCGACCTTCTTCAACAGCACAGGGATTAATTCATGCTGGTGGAATTCAATCGCCAGGTCTTACATCAGCTCCAGCCATTGCGGAGGAAGTTGCTAGAATTCTTTCTGAACAAGGCGTAACGCTTGTAAAAAAAGAAGATTTCAATGCGCGTAATCCCCGTAAAGTAATTTTCCGTGAGCTTTCTTTGCCAGAAAAGGAAGCAGCGATTGCTGAAAATCCGCTTTATGGACGAGTTATTTGTCGCTGCGAAACAATTACCGAGGGTGAGATTGTTGATGCGATTCATTCTCCCTGCGGTGCTAAAACAGTTGATGCTGTAAAACGCCGGACACGGGCTGGCATGGGGCGTTGTCAGGGCGGTTTCTGCGGCCCGAGAGTTACAGCGATCTTAGCAAGGGAATTAAATATTCCGATTACAGCGGTTCGCAAGGAAACGGTAAATTCCTATCTGTTTTTTGATAAAATTCCCGGAACTTGCGAGGTGGCTGATCATGAATAACAAAGAGTATGATATTTTAATTATTGGCGGCGGCCCAGCTGGTCTTGCTGCTGCTCATAGTGCTGCTGCCCAGGGAATCAAGAATATCCTTATTGTGGAACGTGATAGAGAACTTGGTGGTATTTTGCAGCAATGTATCCACAATGGATTTGGCTTGCAACGTTTCAAAGAGGAATTGACCGGACCTGGTTATGCACGACGATTCATTCAAATGGTAAAGGAAGATGCTAGCGTCATCGATATTATGCTTGATACGATGATTTTAGAGGTTAGCGATCATAAGACGGCCATCGCTATCAGTCCTACACTTGGATTATTTCAAATTACGGCTAAAGCTGTTATTTTTACAATGGGGTGCCGCGAAAGAACGCGTGGTGCAATTCGTATTCCTGGGGAACGACCTGCTGGCGTATTTACCGCCGGTGCAGCTCAACGTATGACGAATATGGAAGGCTATATTCCTGGCAAAAAGATTGTTATATTAGGCTCAGGCGATATCGGTCTTATTATGGCTAGACGTCTAACACTAGAAGGTGCTAAAGTGGAAGGCGTTCTAGAAATTATGCCCTATTCTAACGGCTTAACTCGTAATGTAGTTCAGTGTCTAGAGGATTTTGATATTCCTCTGCATTTAGCCCATACAGTCGTAGCGATTCATGGCCATGATCGTGTAACTGGCGTTACTTGCGCGGGTGTTGATGCGAAAATGCAGCCGATTCCCGGCACTGAGTTTGATATTGAATGTGACTGTCTACTGTTATCGGTCGGTTTAATTCCGGAAAATGAGCTATCTCGTGATCTTGTTGCTATTGACCGCATTACTTCGGGACCGATCGTGGATCAACATCGCCAAACAAGTCGGCCAGGCTATTTTGCGGCAGGCAATGTGGTACACGTTCATGATCTTGTTGACTTCGTTTCTGAAGAAGGCGAAATTGCCGGAAGGTATGCGGCGCTTTATGTAAAAGACAATTTGGAAAAGCCTGACCATATGATTCAGGTAAAAGCAGTCGGCGAAGTAAGAACTGTTGTGCCGCAGCAAATCGCCGTGCACAAAGAAACAGGTGAGTCTGAACCTTTACGACTCTTTATGCGTGTGCGCGAGCCGAAACGACAATTGGTTCTGGAAGTGAAAATACAGGAAGAAGTCATTGCTTCCAAAAAGCTAGCGATTGCCAAACCTGGCGAAATGATTATCATGCAGGTACCTAGTAATAAGGTTCCTGCTGACGCTCAAGAATTAATTGTTGAAATTAAGGAGGCGGCAAGCAAATGAGTCAAAGAGAACAAGCGATCAGTTGTATTGTTTGCCCCATGAGCTGTCAGGGAAAAGTCATTTTTGATAATGAAAATATCATTGATGTTGTAGGATTTACCTGCCAACGGGGCGTAAACTATGCGAAACAAGAGGTTACTGATCCAAAGAGAACTTTAACCACTACAGTGAAAGTAACAGGCGGCGAATTGCATCTTTTGCCAGTTATTTCAAAACCAGCTTTACCGAAAGATAAGGTTATTGCTGCGGCACGCTGCTTATCAACTGTTGCTGTAACAGCACCAATCGTAGAAGGCGACATTGTTTATTCAAACATTCTTAACTTGGGTGTTGATATTGTGGCAACTCGCGATGTAGCTGCCCAGTAAGATTTGTAAAATTTTCTTTACTTATAACATAAGATCTTATATTATATTTTATATAAGGTCTTATGCGGAAAATGATTTTAGAAACTTAATTTGAATATGATGTAAGTAGTTGATCAGGAGGAGTCTGCACCAAGGACTCCTCCTGATTTTTTATGGGAATTTTTAGTTTTATAAATATCTTTAGGAGGATTTATATGGTATGGAAAAAACAGTTTTAGAAATAGCAAATCAAGCATTAGTAAATATAGCACTTCTTTTATTGCTTGGTATTGTAGCAGCTAAAGTAGCTGAAAAATTAAAATTACCCGATATTATCTTATATTTATTGATGGGTATGTTCACAGGACCGATGGGCTTAAATTTACTAATGATTCCGTCCGATTCCGCATTAAATCATGCTTTTTTAACATTGGGTGCTGCCGTGTTATTGTTCCATGGTGGCGTTGGCGTCCAATTTACTATCTTAAAGCAAGTATGGCGATCATTAGTTTTGGCTGCAACTTTATCTGTACTCATAATGATTTTAATTGTAGGTTATGCGGCGCATTGGTTATTAGGCATCGATTTATCAGTTGCTTTTTTGCTTGCTGCTATTATAGCGCCTACTGATCCAGCTGCGCTTGTGCCAATTTTCACGTCAGTAAACATCAAAGAAAAGCTGTCACAAACAATCATTAGTGAATCTGCTTTTAATGACGCTACAGCTGCCATTATGACATTTACGATTTTAACTGTTGTAACTACCGGTGAATTTTCGCTAATTTCTACCTTAAGTCAATTTTTACGAATGGCTGGTGGCGGTATCTTGTGTGGTGCGTTTTGGGGGCTAACAAGTCTTTACCTTATAAGCGATCGATCAAATAATATGTTCGCAAATTTTAGCAAGCTTTTAGTACTGCCTGTAATCATTGGTACTTATTTTTCAGCGGAACATTTTGGTGCGAGTGGCTTTATGGCTGTGTTCGTCGCGGGACTTCTTTGGGGAAATAACGAAGAACTAGGGTGGGCAATTAAAGAAATTCACAGAAAAGAAGTTGCTTCATTTATCCATATTATTTCGACAATATTTACAATTGCTATATTTGTTTTGTTAGGGAGTCACATTGAATTTTCCTTACTAACTAAGCATTTATTTTCAGGATTAGCTATTGTGGGAATCTTTATGTTTGTTGCACGGCCAATAGCGGTACTGGCGTTTGCATTAGCAGATCAAAAAGCGAACTGGCAAAAGAATGAGATGATCTTTATGATGTGGACCCGCGAAACCGGTGTTATTCCAGCGGCGCTAATCGGGATGCTCACAAGTTATCATTTAGAATCGTTAGAAACGATTTCTTCAGTCGTAATATTGACCATTTTGATTACGTTAATCTTACAACCAGCTACTACGAAACTTTTAGCAAAGAGATTGAATTTGCTGATTCAACAAGAAGAAACAGGCAAGTAACCATAATTAATATTACGTAAACCAAAATACCATATTTTTCTTTTTATTTATTACTTCCGATAACTATAAATTATCGGAAGTAATATTTTGGCCAATTTTTGATAATTTTTATGAAACTGCAACAACCTGTCTAGCGACACTTAAATACATACTTTAATACTATCCTAATATATATTTTATAAATAAAATAATTTTGAATTTTATTATTATCATTTGAAATAAAATATTTATAAAATGTAAAAATTATTTGTTTTTATCTTTATAAATAATTGTCAATTAAAATCAAACCAATTTTACGCTAGTAAAAATATCCACAACAATATCTTTATTGCTCTTATGCACTCAACAAATTAGCTTCTACCGAAATCAGAGATATATTCTGATTCACATAGGTAAATGTTACATTGATTCCGAAAGGTTGACCAATTTTACCTAACAGAGAAATAAAATAACTCAGCATTTCATGGGTTAGTAATTCTGTTTTATCAATTAATACTACAGCACCATCTACATAGCCAAGCTCTATGACATTACGCATTTGAACTATAGACTTTTCTTCGTAACGTTGGGAGGTCATTAAATAATTTATAGCTCGGTTCTGTCCCGAATAAGATATTAATCTAGCAATAGTGCTTAAAATCATGAGAATTAGCTGCGAATTTCCTACACATTTTACCTTTCTTTGTTCAATCTTTTGACTGTATTTTAGATTATCATAGGATTTTAAAACACGCTGTTCAAAATCACTAGCAAGATCTGTTAGTAAGAATTCATTCCAGCCTATAGGCAAGATTTTAAAATAATCATCTGCTATCATTCTTGCGATGTGCAATTTCGCTAATATTTTTTTACTGTCAACAGCTTCTTTTTTATGTTCCTTTTCAAGATCTAATAACATAGAAACAAGAAATTTTTGAAAACTTTCCATGTCATCTTTTTGTGTAGAGGCCTTTGTCGCCATAGCATACAGTACATTTTTATAGGCTTTATTTCGTTGATATAAGCAAACAGCAAGATCTTTTCTATCTTTTTGCAAGTTATAATAGTCAAGCGCTTGACGAATCACCACTAGTAAGTCTTCTTCCATGTTCCAAGGCTTCGTAATAAAACGAAAGATATCCCCGTGGTTTATTGCGGTCAGTACTTGATCTAAGGATAAAAGTGCATATCCAGAAAGAACTATACGAATCGTATCGGGATACTCTTCTTTTACTTGTTTTAGCAATGTGAGTCCGTCCATACCCGGCATGCGTAAATCAGTGACTATAACATTTACTTTGTGCCTTTGCATGAATCCAAGCGCCTCTGCTGCACTTGTCGCAAATAAAGAAGCGTATTCTTCATCTATAACCGCTCGTTTAATAGAATTCAACACAGGTACTTCATCATCTATAAATAAAACTGTGTCTTTAGCCATATTTAACACCCATTCTTTCTATACGCTTTCCTACAAACATTCTTTTAAGGGCAATTTAATGATAAAGGTTGTTCCGACGCCTTCCTGACTTTCCACCTCTAAAACTCCTTCATGTTTATTCACAATAATATCATAGGAAATACTAAGACCTAAACCCGTTCCCTTGCCAACTGGTTTCGTTGTGAAAAAAGCATTGAAAATCTTCTCTTTTATATCATTACTCATACCGACTCCATTATCTTGAATCAAACAATAAGCGAAACTTTCGTCATGATGCGTTGAAATTTTGATTTTCCCCATCGCATCAAGCTGCTTTGCTGCGATGGCATGAGCGGCATTTACAATGAGATTCAGTAAAACTTGATTGATCTGTCCAGAGGATGCAGAAAATGCAGGAACTTCTTTTAAATCAGCCTCTACTTCAGCCACATATTTCACTTCATTTTTCGCGATAATCAATGTATTTTTGATGCCTTCATTTAGATCATAAGCATCAAATTCATTCTGCCTGTCACTGCGAACAAATAACTTCAAAGCTTTAGCAATATCCTGAATTCTTTGCAGTCCCTCTTCACACTCATTAAATAGAGTTGGAATATCTTCTAATATAAATTCTAACTTTTTTCGCTTTTCCAGCTGATTGATTTGATCAATAAACTCAGATACACCTAAGCAACTTTGAATTCCCTCAATGGATTTCAATTCTTTATACTTACATGTAACTTCTGCAATTCGAGAAAAATATTTCTGCAATGTATTAAAATTGCTAGAAACAAAGCCGACCGGATTATTAATTTCGTGTCCAACGCCAGCAGCCAATTGACCAATACTCGCTAGCTTCTCTTGCTGAACCATTTGCAATTGAGTACTTTCTAACGCTTTATAGGCTGCTGTTAATTGCTCATTATGTCTATATAAAGAGTCTTCCATAACTTTCTTCTCTGTTATATCAAGCTCCATACTTAAATAATAACTAATTTCCCCATCAGCATTTTTTACAGGTGATATGGACACTAAAACCCAATATAAATTACCGTTTTTTCTTTTATTGCAAATCTCCCCTTGCCACTGATGTCCGTTAGTTACAGTTTCTTTAATTTCTTTATAAAGGCTTTCAGGATGCGCTTCCGATCTAAAAAAGCTGACATTTTGCCCTACAATTTCTTCTTTAGAGTAACCAGATATTCTACTATATTCTGCATTTACATAAATAATCGTTTCTTCTTTGTTGATAATAATAATCGACCCAGGGTTTGCTTCCACGGCCTGTGATAATTTAAGAATTTCTTCTTGGGCTAACTTCTGTTCCGTAATATCACGAATCATAATAAGCGCCTGTTCTCCTGAAATGACCACCGCACGTGCTTCGCGATATTTGATTCCGTCTTCATATTCAATTTGATATTCAAATGGTCTAACTTTCTTCTGTTGAAAGGAAAGTTTAACATTTTCTTTAAAAACATGAGCTACTTGCGCAGGTAAAACATCTTGAATTTGTTTTCCAAGAATTGTTTTGTCGCCAATATGACTAAACTCTGAAGCCTGTTTAAATTCAATTATAGTGAGCTCTGGCGTTACTACTAACATAATGTCTGGTATCGTTTGAACAAGCACTTTATTTTTCTCTTCACTAATTCTTAGAGCCTTTTCTGCTTCTTTTTGCTCGGTTACATCAATTACAGCGCCAACTAATCCCTGTACTACACCAAACATATCTCGATATAACATTTTATGAAAAACAACATGCCGAACGTTACCATCGACACTGAAGGAATTCTCATAGACTTGCACTTCTTCTTTTTCAAATAACTCTTGGTCTTTAAAGTGATATAGATCGGCATACTCCTTGGGAAGTAAGTCATACGCTGATTTTCCAATAACAGCTTCTTTACTTAGACCAATAAATTTCTCATATGCTTTATTACAGCCTGTATAAGTTCCACAATAATCTTTTACAAAAATGGGTACAGGAACTAAATCAAACATGATCCAAAAATCTAAATCTTTACAAGCGATCAATTCGTTGATTTTTATGGACCTCAGATCTAATTCCAATGTGCTCACTCCTCATTTTCTGAATTTAACATATAAATTCTATTTCTGGTTACCTAAGTCCTACGGATTTATCTTAAAAAAGTTTCATATTTATAAAAAACATGGAACTTTTTTTAATATAATGTCGAATTATCCAAGTATATCCTTAATAGTTATATCCTAAATTTTTGTATGGCTTGTTGTAGTTCTTCTGCCATTTTAGACAAATGCTGACTGGCGGAAGCAATCTCTTCTACCGACGCAGACTGCTCCTCCGTAGCTGCCGAAATCGTTTGTGTTTCTTCTGAAGCTTTTTTGCTCTCATTATCAATTTGCTGTACGGCATGAACTACATTTTGCGTGCCGCTCGTGATTTCTTGGATTGCTGCAGAGATTTCATGAATTTGTCGCGTCATATCTCGCACCATATTCAATATCTCCCCAAAACTCTGGCCTGCCGTAAACACAATCTGCGCACCAGTATCTACTTCTTTTTTTCCATCATTCATAAAGGATACAGCTCTGTCCGTTTTTGTCTGAACATCACTAATGAGATCCGTAATCTGCTTTGCTGCCTCTTGGGATTGTTCGGCTAGTTTTCTCACTTCTTCTGCTACCACAGCAAATCCTTTGCCCGCTTCGCCTGCTCGCGCTGCCTCAATCGCCGCATTTAATGCCAATAAATTGGTCTGTCCTGCAATATTTGAAATGGCTTCTACTATTTGCCCGATCTGGTTTGATTTTTCCTCCAACTCGCTAATCACAACAGTCGTGGCATTCGTTCTTTCTTCAATAATTTTCATTTGACTTACAGCCTGCTGAATTGCTTTTTCCCCTTGATTCGCTGTTGCCGCAGTTTTTTCTGCTGAGGCCGATACAATTTCTGTATTTCCCGCTACTTGCTGTATCGCTTCTGAAATTTGAGTCACTACAATATTAGTGTTATTCGCTAATTCTACTTGTTTTTGTGTTCCATGTGCAACTTCCGTTACCGAACCAGCTACTTGATTTGACGCTTGCGCCGACTGTTCCGCACTTGCCGTTAATTCTTCTGAAGAGGCAGCTAACTGCTCTGATGTATGAGCTAATTGCGTAATTAATTTTCTAAGATTTTTATTCATTGTATCAACAGCATTTGAAACCATCCCGAATTCACTTTGATCTCTTAAATTTGCTGCTGGAACCTCTCTAGTAAAATCACCTTTTGCTACTACATTTAAGAAAACAACAATATCATTTAATCTCTTAGAAATTCTCTTCGTTATTAAGAAGCCAAGTAGAATTCCTAGAATTACAGAGGCTATGATCACTATCAAAAATATCATATTGGCAAAAGCAAAGTCTTTTTGATTTTGTTTGTTCATTTCTTCCGATGACTTTTTAGTTTCTTGCGCTAGTGCAATTAGTTTCTTTGTAAACTCTTCTGACAAGGGCTTCGCTTGCTGACTATATAAATTATAGGCTTCACTATTTTTATTCTGCACAGCTAGTTCAATCGCCTTAACTCTAACGGCGCGAAACTTTTGTAGAACACTTCTTATTTCCGCTATTTCTGCTCTAGTCTTATCATCTGCAGATATTTGTTCAAACCGCATTAAGTTATCGTCAAATTGTTTTGCTCTCACTGTAATTTCATCAGATAGCTTCTTATTTTCATTTTCATTAGTTGTAAGCATTAAGGCAAACGTATTTGTTTCAATTCGTCTAGCGCTAATGCGATTTTCATTGATTAATTCTATCGCGGTCATTTTTTCATTATACATTTTATTCAATGCATCATTTGTCTTGCTAAGAAAATAATAGCCTGTCCCCCCAACACAAATCAGGGCAACAAGCAGCACTGAAATTAATAAAGCCAACTTACGCGCAACTCTTAAATTATTTAACCAATTCAAAAAGTTCTCCTCCGTTTTCTAGTAGATATTATGTATACTCAAACCATTTTTCGATATTATTTTCCAAACTCCTTCCATTTCCCACTTGCCAATTTATTCCTATCATTAATTGCAAATATGAAAAGTATCTTATATTATTTCTTCTCCACATTAATTTGTTGCTTATTGATTTCACCTTGTATGAATACAGTTTGATTTAACTCTTCTTTCTTAACTCCCAAAACAGCGCATTGTTTGCAATAATAGTAAGTATATATAGTTTCATAATAACCTGGGTCTTCAGGATTTCCCCACCCTATGATTTTACGGTTAGAGGATTCATACATGGAATAGGAACAATTCTTACAAATCATATTCTTAGTCCCTTCATAATAGTTTTTTCCATTCTACATTAAGTATAGGAGTCCTCTCCTCATATACAAGTCCTGATTATAAAAATTATGTATACAAAGAAGACACCATACCTTAGTTCTTTAATTCCGGTTCATTTCAATGATATATAAAGAAATTTTCAAATTTAACGTTATGGGCGTGTAATCTTTTATTTAGAATAATCCGCTTCGCGACTTTCACTTCGTGCCAATAAATATAAAAAGGACACGGCCTATCACGACTAAAAGAGAGTCTCCTATTTATAAAAATAGGAGACTCTCTTTAATCAGTATTTCAGCCAACAAAGGTTCTTGTAACGATCATACTTTAAATTTTTGTATGGCCTGTTGCAATTCTTCTGCCATTTTAGATAAATGTTGACTGGCGGAAGCAATCTCTTCTACCGACGCAGATTGTTCCTCTGTAGCTGCCGAAATTGTTTGCGCTTCTTCTGACGTTTTCTTGCTCTCATTGTCAATTTTCTCTACAGCCTGAACTACATTTTGAGTTCCACTCGTAATTTCTTCGATTGCTGCAGATATTTCGTGAATTTGTCGTGTCATATCTCGCACCATATTCAATATCTCACCAAAGCTTTGGCCTGCCGTAAACACAACCTGCGCACCAGTATCTACTTCTTTCTTTCCATCATTCATAAAGGATACAGCTCTGTCCGTTTTTGCCTGAACCTCACCAATTAGATCCGTAATCTGCTTCGCCGCTTCTTGAGATTGCTCGGCCAGTTTTCTGACTTCTTCTGCTACCACAGCAAATCCTTTGCCCGCTTCGCCTGCTCGCGCTGCCTCAATCGCCGCATTTAATGCCAATAAATTGGTCTGTCCTGCAATATTTGAAATGGCTTCTACTATTTGTCCGATCTGTTTTGATTTTTCTTCTAGCTCGCTAATTACAACAGTCGTGGCATTCGTTCTTTCTTCAATAATTTTCATTTGACTTACAGCTTGCTGAATCGCTTTTTCTCCTTGATTTGCTGTTGTCGCAGTTTTTTCTGCTGAGGCCGAAACAATTTCTGTATTTCCCGCTACTTGCTGTATCGCTTCTGAAATTTGAGTTACTACAATATTAGCATTACTCGCTAATTCTACTTGGTTTTGTGTTCCATGTGCAACTTCTGTTACAGATCCAGCTACTTGATTCGAGGCTTGCGCCGACTGCTCCGCACTTGCCGTTAATTCTTCCGATGATGCGGCTAGCTGATCCGAAGTATGGGCTAATTGCTTAATTAAAAGTCTAAGATTTTTACTCATTGTGTTAACAGCGTTTGAAACAATTCCAAATTCACTTTTATCTCTTAGATTTTCTTCTGAAACCTCTCTAGTAAAGTCACCATCTGAAACTATTTGCAAGAAAACAACGATATCATTTAAACGTTTAATAATGCGCCTCGTGATTAATATTCCAAGTAAAGCACCTAAAATAATAGAGACCAGTATAATACCAATAAAGATAGTATTCGCTAAAGAAATATCTTTCTTGTTTTGCACATTCATTATTTCTGCAGATTTTTTCATTTCTTCTGCTAGTCCAATAAGCCGCTTGTTAAAGTCTTCCGATAAAGCTTTTCCCCGCAAATTATATAATGCATAGGCCTCGTCATTTTTATTTTGCATTCCAAGTTCAATAACTTTAATTCTAGCATCTCTGTATTGACTTAAAGATTCTCTAATTTCTCCTAGCTCTTTTTTCTCATTCTCTCCCATAGGTAGTTGTTCAAACTGTGTCAAGTTTTCATCAAATAGTTTTGCTCTTCTATTTATTTCATCAAGCAAAGATTTATTCTCGTTATCATCTGTGGTGAGCATTAAGGCAAATATATTTGCCTCTATTTTGCGGGCATGAACTCGATTTTCATTTATCAGTTCAATCGCAACTAGTTTCTCGTTATATATGCGACTCATAGCATCATTAGTCTTGCTCAAAAAATAGTAACCAGTGCCGCCCACACAGATCATAGCAAAGAGCAGCACTGAAACTAAAAGAAATAATTTACTGGAAACTTTTAAATTATTTACCCAGTTCAAATCAGTCATCTCCTTATTTTTCTGTTTTTCTACAATAATCTACTTATAGTGTTTTCAATATGATATTCCAAAATCCCTTTAAAGCGCGATTTTTGTAAAAACATTTTAATAAAAGAGAAATACTGTGAAAATTATCGTTTTATTGAAATTCACTTAAATATTTGTAGAAAATATGCAACTTCTTACGAACGAAGCTATGTAAGTCCTAACCTTAGATAGAGAAGCAAAAAGACCAGGAATACCCCTGGCCTTCGCTTAGAATTACTTTGTATTAGTATTTTGATTATTTCTCACACCACTATTGCTCATCTCTGTTATTATTCTGCCCAATGTCATGATAACTAGCTCTGTAAGTACTAAATTAAATAAGTTTTCTGAATTATCCATTATTGTTTGAGGCGCTTTTTTATATACTCATTTTATAATAATCTAACAGCTATTTCTATATAATCAGCCCTCGTTTTATGTAAATAAAAAACAGATGTATTTTTATACAAATGAGACACTTGCTTTCCCACGAAAATTCGCCTAGAAAGTATGCATATTCCTATATCCTAAAGTATGCACTTTTGTGTCGCTGGACAAATAACCTATTTCTAGCAAAATTAAGTGGATATTCTTGCTAATCTTACTTTCGTATTCTTTTAGTAAAATTAATTTTACTAAATTCGTTAAATAGTAAAAATAAAATATTTAATTCAATCTGAAATTATTTGTTTAGCGTAAGGTTGTTGCTGAATAACATTGTGTATGTGTTGGTTTGTATGCTTCTTTAAAACCAGAATTAATCAAAATATTTTGCGTTGTATTCCCAGTCACACCTTTATTGAAATAGGTTACCGTCGGTTTGTCTTTATCTAAAGAATGCAATGTATTGCGAAGTTCGTCTTGAGGAATACTCCGTGCTCCCAGAATATGAGAATCCTCATATTCTGGGCCTATTCGAGCATCAATGATTTCCTCTTAATCTGCGCACCTTGCTATAAATTAGTAAGCTATATAGAAAGTACATCATCTTGAGCAACAAACTAGGGAACTAGATTTTTATTGATTCAGATTTTATTGCAAAAAAGCCGATAATTTCTCTTTTTTTATGTCTTCCCCTTGCCATGGAATCACAGCCATAGAACCGGCAGAAATCTCATCCACCTTATTCAGCCAAGGAATCTCATTTTGCGCTTTTGTTTTTAGCAAGGAACTTTGTGTGTGAGTCATGAGCAGACTCGCATTCATCACCCACCATTTGTTATGAATTCCGGCCCGCACTAAATCATCGCGAAGACGCATGGCTTCATAAACCGGCGTAGCTTCCGGCAATGTAACAATCACCACTTCAGTCTCTTGCTCATCGCGTAAACGCGGCAGAAGTTTTTTTACCGACTCTGGTACATCGCCATGAGTTCGTTCTACCTCTTTATGATAGCTCTGCGTTGCATCAAGGAGCAATAAGGTGTGACCTGTTGGCGCTGTATCAATAACGACAATCTGATCATCTGCTTTATCAACAAGCTCGGCAAAGGCGCGAAATACGGCAATCTCCTGGGTGCAAGGAGAACGCAGATCCTCTTCTATATAAGCAATGTCTTCTTCTTTCATTGTTTGCCGGGCTGCAGCAAGTACTTCTTCCGTATATTTTCGTAATTCTTCTTGCTCATCGATATGACTGATCGTAACGCCTAGCTGCTCTGTCATAACAAAGTCGAGATGGTTTGCCGGATCTGTTGTCGTTAGATGCACCTTCGCGCCTTTTTGCGCCAAGCCTAACGCAATTATAGCTGCTAACGTAGTTTTGCCGACCCCGCCTTTGCCCATAGTGAAAATCACACGCTTACCGCTTTGATAAAGATCCTCTACTAAAACTTTTACTGTGGCAAGCTTAGATTGGTTCAGTGTGTAAGGCTTCGTTTCCTGATGATCCTCCTGAAGCAGCAAACGAATATTATCAATTCCGGTAAGATTATAAGAGCGGAGCGGAATTTGATAGGTAGCAATATTTTGTAAAGCAACAGGAATTGAATCTAGAGCCGCCTGTTGTTTGCGCTGCAGTTGGCAGGCGATTTCATCATCGGCACTCTCTTGCTCCAGAACGCCATTAATGATCAATAGTTGATTTTCTACACCTAACTCTTTTAATTCCTTTGACGCACGTGCGGCTTCAGCCAGCGGAGAATTTTCCGGTCTGGCAACAAGCACCAGCGTTGTCAAATTACCATCGGCCAAAGTCTTTACAGCCTGCTTATAGACTTCTTTTTTACTTTCCAGACCCGATAGTTGACCTAAACAGGACGCGCCATGCGTATTTTCGCTAATAAAATTGCTCCAGGCTGAGGGCAATTGCAGCATTCTGAGGGTATGACCTGTCGGCGCCGTATCGAAGAGAATGTAATCATAAAGAGCTTGTGTCTTAGTATCCGTAATAAAATGCGAGAACTCATTAAACGCGGCAATTTCCACCGTGCAGGACCCGGATAACTGTTCTTCCATATTCTTAATTACGCTCGCTGGCAGTTTTCCCTTATAAGGAGCAATCACGGATTCGCGATATTCCCGCGCCGCTTCTTCCGGATTCAAATTTGCTACGATAAGATTAGGGACTTCAGGAATCTCTGTTCCCTTTCCATTTAAGTCCATGCCAAAAACATCTTGCAAATTCGAAGCTGGATCAGTACTAATAAGCAATACTTTTTTCCCTTGATCCGCTAAAGTAACAGCCGTAGCACAGGCGGCAGAAGTTTTCCCCACGCCGCCCTTTCCGGTAAAGAATAAATATTTAGTCAACTTAATCGCTTCTACGCAAAAAGACGGATACATAATGAGCGCCTCCTCAGATTGAAACTTAACAACATCCACCGTTGCAGCAGCAACCGCCATCATCTTTTTCTTGTGACTCAGACGGGGCATCTAATTCAATGCCTGACCATGCGACAAATTCAGCATCAGTCGGATAAAGACGTGTTTTTTTCACTTCACCATCTACGAGAGTGATTGGTAAAACCTCAGCTTCTTCTTTTAGCAATAACTCATTGACTTTCTGATAAGAAATGAAGGCTTGCGGTTGATTGGCTAGGCCAAATCGAGTAATATCGGCTCCCTTGGCTGTTAAATTTTTAATGGTAGTTGCCACTCGCAGCAGCTCTTTGTCAATACTGGGACCGCAAATCCCAGTTTCGCAGCACATGGCAGGATCAAAAATTTCAATTTTACTCATCATAATCGCTCCCTTTTCTTTGATATATATTTTTATCTTACTATATCCTATGGATCTTATAATCCTATGTGCTAATATACAAATATATACATATATGCATATTTACATAAACAAGAAAACCAGAGGAACGAAATCGCGCTTCCGTCCAACCAGTTAGCGCGGTATCAGGTTTCTGCATCTCGCTCTAAACTTAATATACCGCAATGCAAGGTACTACGCACTTCTCTAAGCTTTTCAATATCTTTCGCATACTCAGGATGCTGCGCTAAATCTTCGTCTAGAAGCACCTTGATAAACAAGCATTCTGTTAACAGTTGCTCATTAATGCCATAATAGACCCATTGCGCTTTTTTCTCGCTTCGAATCAAATCAGCATCGCGTAATTTGGCTAAATGGCGGGATGCATTGGACTGACTACTTTCTAATAAAGCTTCTACTTCACAGACACATAGCATTTCCTGGCGCAGCAAATTCATCATCCGTAGCCGCGTTTCATCGCCTAAGGCTTTTAAAATTCTTACTAGATCCATGCTGCAAGCCGCCTTTCACAAGTCTTAACAATTAATTCTTATATGCAAATATAATCATATTCTATGAATTGGAAAAAGTCAAGTTTGACTTTTTCCCTATAACTTTATTACAAGCGATGTATCACTATCGTCTTTAAAGAGGCGCCGCTAACGATATTACTGCCGACAGAGGAATATCATACTTGAAAATAATGCAGAAGATACTCCCGATGATAAGTGTTAATAAGATACAAAACCCAATCGCAACACTTCCTTGCCAGCTGTATTTCGGCTTATGAGTAAAGTAATCCCCTCTTTGAACCATACAAAAGCCTCCTTAATTAGCAATCTACATAAAGTTGCTAAAATAAACTGTTTAATTTTACAACTATTACAAAGATAAAAAGCGATTGATAAACCTTCATTTTACTTTATCAATCGCTCCTAAAGCAGCTCAGTTGTTTACGAGGCTGCGACATGGGACACACGAGACGGCAATTCCAGCAATTCGTTAGCGCATGCCCGCGATCCGATACCGTTGCCACATGACTCCTGCATCTCATTTGAATGACTGATCCATTGCCAGATAAAGCCTGTGACGGACAAGCATCAAGACATTTACGGCAAGACGGCGGACAAAGCAGTCTTGGTTTAGATGCTGGCGCCGATACTTCCATATCGGAAAGAATCGTAACAAGCGTAATCCGACTGCCATATTCAGACGTAATGAGTAATGCCCCCTTGCCTATTACCCCTAGGCCAGCCTTTTCCGCGGCATGGCGATGCGATAAAATTCCCATCCCGTGCTGCCGCGCTTCATCCCAGTAAAAATAAGGGGCATCTGTTGGAATGGGTACAGCAGTAGCCCCCTTGGCCTCGATGTAAGATGCGAGCTTAGTCGCCAGTGTGTCGAGTTCTCTGACAACGACTTCTCCCTGCGCTGTATAGACTACTTTATTCTCAGAATAAACCGTTCCAGCGGAAAGGGCTTTGCCAATGACAATCACACTTTGCGCACTTGGCATAATATCATTGGGGTGAAACCCTTCCGGCGCTTCATTAAAATCTTCCACTCTGGCAAACCCGACTAGGTCAGCGCCGACCTGCATTGCATACTCTCTAACCTTTTCCTGCATTTTATTTCCTTCTTTCTTAGTATTTTCCTCACTATAAGCGCTTCTTTAAACAAGAACTACTGCCTGGGCAAGCTTTATCCAATCCCGATTCCTGCAGTAAGTCAATAGGCATCTCTTCACGGACGATGTCACTAAAACCAGCCCGGTTAAAGTAATCCTTGGCGGTTTCAGTCAGCAAATACACTTCAGCAATCTCTTGCTGTTTTAATTTGGTTAGCATCGCTGTGAGCAAGGTCCTGCCAATTCCGGCTTTGCGAATTGGGGCGGCTACAGCGAAAGAACGAATCAAGCTTTTTTTCCCGTCTTGTAAAAATCCCATGACTCCAATAATCCGATCTTGTTCAGCCACAAGAAAATTTTTAATATGTTTTTCTACGCCAACAACCGGCAAATCATTAGCAGTCAACAAGGCCTCTATAGCAGAATAATCATTCTCGTTGGCCTGTCGAATTTTAAAATCTCCCTCTTCCCGCAATAATCTTGCCGGTTTTTTCGCACGGATGAAGGCACTCACTAAAGACCCCTTGGCAATTTCAAGCTCCTGAGAAGATAAAACTATTTTTTCTTTTCCTTTATTCAAATCAGCAAAATCGTATTCTTTCGTTACTACAATTTCCACGTCTTCCATTCCTACTGAGGCTAATTTTGTGCGATACTCATCTTCACGTAAAGCCCCGGCTAAACAACCCGCCCAAGCCAAAGTCTTTTCTTGAATTTCCGGCGGAATGCTTTTCTTAATCACAATATCAGAAACAGCAATCCGTCCGCCAGGTTTTAAAACTCGCGCCATTTCTTCCATAACCTTTGCTTTGTTTCCTGACAAATTAATAACACAGTTCGATATGATTACATCAATACTCTCATCCTCTAAAGGAATCGCCTCGATTCTCCCCTTTAAGAATTCTACATTTGACAAGCCAGACTTTTTTTGATTTTCTCTGGCTATAGATAGCATTTCTTCTGTCATATCAAGTCCGTAAGCCTTGCCTGTTGGACCAACGCGCTTCGCCGAGAGTAACACATCAAGGCCAGCGCCGCTGCCTAAATCAAGAACAGTTTCTCCGGCGTACAATGAGCCTAGCGCGGTCGGATTGCCACAGCAGTTTGTATTTTTTTCACTGTTAGAAACCTTTTGCTCTATGAGCTTCGCATACTTTGCCTGTATCGCTCCCGCAAACTCTTCGGACATTCCCTTTCCTCCTTAGCTAATAAAATTAAATAAATAGCCCGTAAAGATGATTGCCACTGTAAGAATTCCAGCAAATATACCAATTAGGCGTTTCTTTAATACCCGACGCAAAATAATCATTTCGGGAAAACTAATGGCTGAAACAGCCATCATGAACGCCAGCGCCGTCCCTAGCGGCAACCCTTTTTCCATGAGCGAATATATGATCGGCACCATCCCGCTGGCGCTATTATAAAGCGGAACGCCGAGAACAACCACAAGAGGCACAGCAAAAATATTATCTGATCCAGCATATTGAGAAATGAAATCATCAGGAACATAGCCGTGAATTAATCCGCCAATTGCAATAGCTACTATGATATAGGGTGTAATATAACGCAAAAGATCCAGCGTAAACACCTTAGCATTGTGACAGCGTTCAGCGAAAGTAACCGGAGCGGGCCGACTGCTTTGGCAGGCTTCATACGTTGAAAAATCTTCTAGTAAATGCTCTAAGTGTAACTTGCCAATAATAATACCTGCCACAATAGCAATGATTACACCACTTACCATATAAAGCAACGCGATCTTCCAGCCAAAGAGACCAAAGAGCAAGATCAGCGCTACTTCATTGACCATCGGCGAAGCGATTAGAAAGGAAAATGTGACGCCAAGCGGTACTCCGGCTTCAATAAACCCAATGAATAAGGGAACTGCTGAACAGGAACAAAAAGGCGTAATAATGCCAATCATAGCCGCCAGAATGTTTCCTAGAAAACTGCGCTTTCGACTTAAGAATTCTTTGGTCTTTTCCGGCGGGAAATAGGAGCGGATAATCGAAATAATGAAAATAGCCACAGAAAGCAATACAAGAATTTGCGGCGTATCAGCTGCAAAAAAGTGCAGCGCTGCCCCCAAATGTTCTTTTGGTGAAAGTCCCAGCCACTGATAAACAATCAGATCCGCAAAAGCCTCAAACATAAAAATTCCTCCTTTAGCAGCAGCGTGTGCCTTTTAAGGCTTCCGTTAAAATCTGCAAACTCTCTATAATTTGAGATTGTTTTTCTTCGGGAATGGCCGCTAAAATTTCACCAAAATAATTTTCCATACGGGACTCAATACTTAAAAATAACTCGCGGCCTTGTTCGGTCAACCCCAGCGACACATAGCGCCGATCGTTCGGATCTGGTTCTCTCAGTAAAAGTCCCTGATTGACAAGTTGATCCACGGTTCGGCTTACGGTGCTTTTATCGAGATTAAGCAGTTGCGCCAGATCATTTACAGAAATCTGTTGTCGCCTACCTGTTTCAACAATAACGTGGCATTGTGTCATCGTAATACTGCAGCAAGTAGCGCCACTTCTTTCTAAGACACCTAGTTTACGAATTAAGATACGCGTCGTTTCGCGCAGTCTCTGACTATCCTTAAGATTTTGCATAAAAAGCACCTCCTGGTAACATCTTACTATATATAGATGCATAATGCAACTATTTGTTTATGAAACTAATAATTTAATAACACAATTTGCCTCAAAGCATTTCAATCGTTTTATTTCACTACATCAATCGTATATTCGACTTTTCCGATCTTACCTACACATTACATAAGCCTTATGCTATTCTTTTGCAATACTATATCCTCCATCGACAGGAATAGCTGCACCAGTAATATACTTAGCTGATTCAGATAATAAGAATACTACCGCATCTGCTATATCCTTTACTTCTGCAAACCTACCAAGCGGAATTAACCTTATTCTCTTTGATACCGCCGCCGTATTTATCATATGTCGCTTTAACCCATCTGTAAGGGTTCGTCCTGGCTCTATAGCATTTACATTAATATTGTAAGGGGCTAATTCCACAGCCATCGCTTTTGTAAGCATTCGAATTCCCGCCTTCGCAGTAGAATAGGGCAACATTCCTTTCCCAACCAGGCTTGCTCTCATGCAACCAATATTTACGATACTACCATTGCAACTATTGTTAACCATCCATTTACTTACCGCCTGTCCCCACAAGAATGCGCCTTTTAAATTAACATCAATAGAGCTATCCCATTGTTCTTCCGTCATTTCAAGAAAATCCATTTTTTCAATTATACCAACATTGGAAACCAAAGCATCTACGCGCTTAAATTTAGTAATACACTGCTTTAGAGCCTCCTCTACATCCTTTTTCTTCGTTACATCTCCACAAAAATAATCTACGTATTCAGTTGGCATTTCACGCTGAGCAACCCGTACAAGTTCTTTTTCATTTTTATCAAACAAAAACACACAGTAATTATTATTTATTAGATTTGCCGCAATTGCTTTCCCCATACCAGTGGCAGCACCCGTTACGATAGCTACTTTTTGAGTTGTTCCCTGCATTCTATTCCCTCCAAACATCTAATTAGGTACTTCTTCGTTGTTACGTACATACTTCCTTTCAAAAATTTGGTGCTTTTAGTTTTACATTCTCACTAAAAAAATTACTTAAAAAATTTAAAGCTAAGACATTACGTATGCCTTAGCCTTAAATTAAGTTAACTTATTGGATAAAATGTTTTACAATATGAATTCTTACATGTAAATACTAAGATGCTAAGACTAACTCTTTAATTTCATCACGCCAAATTTTATAAGCTTCATCATTTAAATGCAATCCATCTTCCGTATATTTTGCAAAAAGCATACCATTTTGATCAGTAAACTCTGGCGTTAAATCAATATATTTACAATGCGTTTGCATTGCTATTCTTCTAATTTTACGATCAAGCAACTTAATATTAGAATTTGATCTCAAATTGTTTGAAGGAAAGATGTTTTCATTAAATGGCAAAACACTTTCAACATAAATCGGCGTATTCGGCAGTGCCGTTTGTAATGTATTAATAATTTTTTGGTAATTTGCTGCTGTATCGTCAATCGATCGATTAAAGCAGAGGTCATTCGTGCCAATCATCAAGAAAATACGTGAGGGCTGTAAAGCAATGACTTGATCAATTCGATTGAGAACGCCTGCTGTTGTGTCACCGCCAATTCCTCTATTTTCCACATTTTGTTTAGGAAAAAGCTTTGACCAATCCCCTTCATCAGTAATGCTATCACCTAAAAAGACAACAGGATGCTCTTTATGAGGCTTTAAAGAAAAATAAGTTTTACGAAATCGATAGTAAAGACTTAAATAAGCAGGATCATTAGGGTTGCGACTCAAATCGTTTGCCAGTAGGTAAACCTTTTGACCATCTTTTTTAGCGAGTTCTTGGACAGAATGATTATAGGCAACTATTCCCAAGATAAATACAGCTATTACAATAAAAAAAGCTTTTCTTTTCATAATAAAACTAAAACCCTTCCTTCTGATTCTGATAAATCATGATTTTAAATAGTACTGCCACTAATATTGCTTGTAGTTCTGCTATATCTCCGCCCCCTCCCCTCGCCTGCACAAAAAAATGGCAATTGCTAGTTCGTAATATAAAGGGAATTTTCAATACTACATTTTTTCGTTAAACAAACAACTCATTCCTGCATAATGTTGCTTGTTTTGGAAATTATTTATATGATCGATAAATATAGAAGGTTCTATTCTTCTAGAAATAATGATATGTTGTATATTTTGAAATTAATTATTATGTGGTATAATTTTTACATAGTGTTATATTTTTTGATATTTTTACATTTGCACATAAGGAGTGGCGTAATGCAAACTTTTAAAAAAATAATTAAGCTTTCTTCTAAGTTTCAATTAACTCTACCCAATGATATTCGTAACGCATTAGACATTAAACCGAATGAAATTTTGACTATTGAAATTAATTCTGAGCGTTCGATGCAAATTTCCAAAAATGATTTTGACCAAAAGCTATTGCAAAATCATGATTCTACTAAAAACATCCCCAATAAAAATCAAGAAAGTAAAATTATCTTTACCTTAGATAAAACCTTTGGTATTTTGCGTAATCGAAAATCAAACTAAGGATGGTATTGCATCGTGGATAAAATATTGCTTGATAGCTCTGTTTTGACAGGTCACTTACTAGGAAATAGCGCTTGTCGCCAATTTTTACAAAAACTTTTGCTTAGCGGCCGCAGTCCGGCTTTATCAGTCATGGTATTGGGATCGTTAGAAATCGAAGAAGACTGTGAAAAAGAAATAAATTCTCTATTAGAGCTTTTTGATATTGTTCCGGTAACAGCGCCAATAGCAAAAAAAGCCAATCAAATCGAAAAGGCCTTACAAAATGGTGAACAACATGATACAATTTTATCAACAGAACAAACATTCGCTGCAGCAACGGCTATCTATGAAGGGTATACCTTAGTTACTCTGCCAGAGTTCGTCTCTCGTTATAGCGCCAATAGTGCTTTAGGTGAATTATTTGTTTTTTCAGTACCAAATTCTTAGGTCAGGCAAATTTAGATTAGATTAGTAAATAAAGTGCATTGATTTCGAGAGAGAAAGGATACAGGAATCATGTCGATATTGCAAAATCCCTATGGGTTTCCTGTGTCGGAAACCTTTAGCGAACCCTACTCGGAGGCGGCTATCAAGTATTTGGAGCGCTCTAAGTCACCAAATACCGTAAAAGCTTATAAATCGGACTGGAGCGATTTTGTCCATTGGTGTAAAGATCACAAGGAGTCTCCCCTACCAGCCTCGCCAAAAACAGTTGTTAATTATTTATCTGAATTAGCCGAAGGCTACTTGTGTGCCAATACCATCTCTCGCCGTTTAACGGCGATCTCGGAAGCACATCGACTGGCAAAACAGATGCCGCCTATTCTGCATCCCGATGTGCGAGCCGTTATGACGGGGATTCGCAAAACGAAAGGAACTCATCAACAAGGCAAAGCAGCCATTTTATTTGATGATCTCCAGGATATTCAATTTTCTTTTCCTGATAATTTAACTGGATTAAGGAATCGCGCTTTAATTCTTTTAGGTTTTTCTGGAGCCTTTCGTCGTTCAGAGCTAGTCTCACTGAATGTAGAACATTTAACTTTTATGTCACAAGGCCTTCAGATCTTTTTAGCTCGTAGTAAGAGTGATGCCGAGGGCAAAGGATCTTACCTTGGTATCAACGCCCTACGCACCAGCGCTTATTGTCCAGTAGCTGCTGTTAGGGCTTGGCTAAAAGCAGGTGGTCTAAAAAGCGGTCCTTTATTTCGCCCGATCAGTAAAGCTGGCACAATTAGCGAACGGCGACTGACAGATCGATCTGTTGCCAACATTGTTAAAGAATGGGCTTTGATTAATGGCCTTGACCCAGATATTTACTCAGGACATAGCCTCCGTCGCGGTTTTGCTACATCAGCGGCAATTAGCGGCGCTTCAACGAAAGAAATTATGAAGCAAACTCGCCATCGCAGCGAAAAAATGGCAAATCGTTATATTGCTGAAGGCACGATTTTCGAACGAAACGGCTGGGAACGTTTAGAATAACTAGATTGGGAGGAATTTACTATGAATCCAAAAATAAAAATAGTGTTTGATTTCACCTGTCCTTACTGCTATTTAGCTTGGGGCTATCTTCGCAAATTGCAACAAGACTATTCTTTTGAAGTAGAGTGGATGAGTTGGGAAATTCAACCGAATATGCCGCCAACAGGAATCCGTTTATCTGACTTTTTATCGCCCGAAAGCTTGGTAGAGACGCAAAATAGTCTCAATGAGTTAGGTGAACCAGTAGCATTAAGGCCTGGTGATAAAACATTTTCTTCGAATACACGTTGGGCTCTGGAGGCCCTGGAATTTGCCAAAGAGTATCATAAAGAGCAGGAATGGGTTGATGCTGTATATCAAAGCAGCTTTGTCCAACGACAAGACATTGGTGATTTACATACTTTGTTGGACATTGCTAAAAGTCTAGAACTTGATACAGATAAACTTCGTTCTGCTTTGGAAAATCATGTTTATTATCGCGTTCTATTACGAAATGATCAGTATTGTATGGAACAAAGACTGGAGTTTGTTCCGACTATCTATAGTGGCGACAAAATACTGCTCGAAGGGGTTTTAACTTTTGACATGGTGCAAGACAAGATTCGCATGTTAGCTAAAAAATAATAGCAAAAAGTGGCACCTTACTCTAAAGACTTTGTACTATTTCGTCTTTAAAAGGTGCCACTTTTTTATTCAGTTTTGCTTTGATTCCCGTCTTCCATTTGAGCCGAAATTTTCTGTCGAAAAGCCCGGCTTAAAGAAAGACCATTCGGTGCAAATAAAGGGCTTTCTAAAAATGAGAAAAATTGGTACAACCCATCAATTCCAATAAGTCCCCAGCAATATTCTAACCATACGGACTGACAAAAACTTAGCAATACTTGTGTCTTCGTTGTTTCGTTGGGCAAATCAGCACTGCAAATATTTTCAAATCCTAAACGCCATAGTCGTTCTTCTATCATGCTTTGCCGCCAAGGAGACATTCTACTTCCCAATGCTAAAGAGTCTTTCAGTGCTTGTTTTACCGCTTGTGCAACAACGCTCTTTGCTGCAGCAAAAGAGACGGCATCTAAATCATCATTTTGTAGATTTGTCACTAAAACGACTTCATCGTCATAGGTTCCTGTGGCGGGCATCCCTTCATAAGGGCTTATTATCGCAAGTTCTTGCAATACTGCAGTTTTTGCTTCTGTAACCGTTAATAATAGTTTGGCCATATCGCCTTTGGAAACTTTGGCAGGAATAAAGGCAAAAATGAAAATGCCGCCAGATAAATTGGCTTGTTTCTTATGATAGGTTTCACCAGCGCGAATCGCATTTTCGCCGACATCAGCAATAATAATAACTTCGATTGACTGAGAATGCCAAGACAAACAACTATAGCCTTGATTATCTATAGAGGCGCTTCCCTGTAGTAGAAGGTTGACGGCTGAAGAATTTTTTCGTGTTCCTAAAAGGCAGGTCGACTGTAAATTACTCTGCTCATACGTCACCGAATGAACTGAGCGGTAACCGCCCTGGTCTTGGGCTGTACTTAACACAAATCTTTTATTGGGAAAATGAAATAGCACTCTATTTTCTTTAGTAAGGATGAAACCGCCTGTTTTTAATAACTGATTGTCCATGGTCTCTACTCATTATATACATAGAATTTGAAAGCGTTTTACCTGAAAAGCTGTTTTCAAAGCATCACGATGATTTCGTTCTAAAATCGAGCGATCCATCTGTGTTCTTGCTGTAATCCACAGCATGTCGCCATTTACTTTCAGAGCAGAAAGTCGTTCAATATATTTTTCAAAATCACTTTCCCCCATGGCCTCTTTTAAGCTGGCCAACGCCGGTAGTAAATCCGGGTTTTCCGTGGCCATTCGCTGGGTAAGTGGTGTAAGTACTTCGCGATATACCGACATAGACCTATCCTCCTTAACGCAGCCGACAGTGCGCGGCGCAATCAATCATATCTTGTACATGCTCAACATAAAGCTGCTGTATTGTTTCATAGCTGCCTAGACCGGCAAAGGAAACTGATACAGAAAAGCCAGCGTTCATTAATTGATTTTTCGTAGAGCTTTCGTCTTCCCCTGCCATGTCTTCATGAACATGATCGCCTGACGTTAGCAGGAAGGGCTTTAAGCTGACTTTTTGTATCTTTGCTGCCTGAAGCTTTTTGATAACATACGCAAGCGAAGGAAAGCCTTCTACTGTATAAATAAAGGTTCGATCTAGGCCTGCTTCCGCTAATTTCATCTGGAAGGCTGCGTAGGCTGTATTTCCTGGATGTACGCCGCCATGACCCATAATTACTACAGCTTCGCTGGCGTCTTTCGGTTCTAACTGGGCACGCCAATCAGCAATAATTTTGCCATAATCATCAGGCATATTATTAAGACCTGTATAGTGAAGTAAAGGACGTCCTAGGCGCAAAATAGGAAAAACTTGTTGCTCACTGTGACGATAACGCCAAATAAGTTGTTTGATTTTTTCATATTCTTCGCCGCCCACGATGTGAAGCGGCTGTACTAGTACTTCTTGATAATTTTCTGCCGCTAATTTTTCTAAAGCCGCTTCTTCTGTATCAACATAAATTTGGTCACGTTCTGCTAACTTTTTTATAACAAAACGTGAAGTAAAAGCTCGCCGCACTTCATAATCAGGAAAGGATTGTTTGATTTTATTTTCGACACTTTCAATATTTTCCTTGCGGCCTTGTGCATAGGTAGTGCCAAAACTTACAACTAGAATCGCTTTTTTGTCCATTAAAATTCAATCCCTTTTTGCGCTTTAATTCCTTCTTTATAAGGATGCTTGATTTCTCGCATTTCTGTCACCAAGTTGGCTTTTTCAATCACTGCCGGATGAGCATCACGGCCTGTTAATACTATATGAAGCATTTCCGGCTTTTCATTTAGTAATCCTAAAATATCTTCTAACGCGATTAGCTCAAATTTCAGAGCATAATTAATTTCATCTAAAATAATCATATCCCAATCGCCTGAAGTTATTGCTGCTTTTGCAGCAGCAATCGTTTCTGCTGCCGCCTGACGATGCTGTGCCATCGCTTCATTGTTTTCTTTATCCTTACTTACAAATCCATCGCCTAATGGCTTCATAACAAAACGCGATCCTAACGCCTCTGCCGCCTTTAGTTCGCCATATTTCCAGCTTCCTTTAATGAATTGTAATACAAGGATTCGGAGCCCTTGCCCCCAAGCACGCAACGCCAACCCTAACGCGGCTGTTGTCTTTCCTTTACCATTTCCTGTATGTACAATGATAAGTCCTTGTTGTTCGATCATACTAAGCCTCCTTGTAACGTAGAATTTCTCTATTATGACAATTTTTGATCGCCAGTAGTGGCTGCAATGCTTGTTGTTGCTGGGATACCTTTTGCTGCCAATCTTCCCAGGAACTTTGCATAAATTCATGCACAAGATAGTCTGGTTGAGCAGCCTCAACAATTTTACAGACTGACGAACTCGTAAATGGCAGATGCTGATCAATTTGGAGCACATGCGCCATAACGTCTGCCAGTTCATGTCGTTTTGCCGATTGATGTTGTGTTTTTTCTACATAAAGACCTGATAAAGATTTATGCAAATGGATCACACGAATGTGATTCGATAAGGAACCCATTTTTTTCAAAACATTGAGGACGTAGGCAATTCCCTCCTCTTCTGTCCGTAAAGCTTGATTTGTATTCATTAAATGCCCTGTATCGAGCAGAAAACCGCTATTTTTATGATGAATCTGAGTTAGCAAACGCTCCGCTAACTTAGGATCAAGTAAAGTAAGACCTGGCCACCATAAATTTTCAAAACAGAGCATTACATCTTCTGGCAGATCAGTACAAAGCAAATTGGCAACCTCACAGGCGGCATCAACTACACTTTGATTCGATACTTGAAAATCCCAAGAAAAGAGCTCTTTCGGTCGAACATGTCCGACATGAAAGACAACATATTTAACGCCTGCCGTTAGCGCAAGCTGAAGATTTTTACGATAATTTTCAAGCCACAGCTCAGGCGTAGCAGCACCGTAGCAAGCCGAAATATTTGCTGAGCTGCCAAAGTCAGCCAGCAAATTTTCTTGATTATTCTGCCAAAAGTCAAGCCAACAAGGCCAAAAATGTAAATGAGCGCCGTAAATATATTGTTTAGGGTGAAGCTGACTGTCCCAGTTTTGGTGAAACATCATTTCAATTCCATCAAGCTGCTGTGATTCTAAAAACAACCGTAACTTGTCAGGATCATGGGCAATCAACTCTAAATCACACTCATAGTTTGATAGATTGACGAGTTGCAACATACTGACATCTCCTATATAAAATAAGCCAACTTTATACTGACAGTATCATCTTATTTTGAAATTGTCAAACGGAAAGGAGACTTGCGAATTTTGTCAAAATAATATATTTTTTTCAGAAAAATAGTATAATTTAAAAGGATTTTTCGTATATTACTATAATAAATATAATAAGAAGAAATCTTATAGTAAGACGGACTAAAATTTACTATGAAAGGATGATGAGTTTGGAATTCTTAGGTTTAGGAATTGCTGCTATTGTTGCTGCCTGGGTTTATAGTGATGCGAAAGAGCGAAATTGCACTATACCCTATGGGTGGGCTCTTGGAGTTTTTATCGGTCTGATTATTTTTTTACCGCTCTATCTTATTATGCGTCCCAAAAAGCCTGTAAGAATTGAGCAAAGTCTCCCTCTGGAAGATGAAGCAATCAAGCCGAAACGGCGCTCACTCTGTTCGCAATGCGGCACTCCCTTTAGTGATAACCCCAATTTTTGTTCGCATTGCGGGTATAAACTATCAGATTCTGCCTATTCGAATATCCCCCATCATCGTCTTACTTCCTTTTGATCCAATAAACAGCTGTCTCAAATTTGAGACAGCTTCTTTTTTAAGAAAAAAGTCCCCGTAAACGGGGACGGTTGCGGTGCCTAGTCGCAACGATGGAAAAGAACAACAAAAATAGAGTAAAAGGATTGGAACTATCAATGACTCCTTGGAATCCAAGGAAAAGGTTTGGCATTAAAAAAGCCTTCCTAATTGCTTAGGAAGGCGCATTTGCGAAAATACAACGAAATAAAATTTCGCAGATAAATCCCCTCCCCATCACTCGTGGGTCAAAATGGTGATTGCTAGACAGGCAGTTCTCCTGGCTCTGGATCATAGCTGCTCTAAACCTTCCCAGAATACTCTATTCCAGTGGTATATTTTAGAGGAGCTCCTCATTACAGTGGCGGGACCGCGTCGGTATTACACCGAACTTCCCTATTAAGCCTTTTCAGGCACCTATCTCAAAACTATGTAGTTTTAAAAAGTTTACATAGCTAGTATAAATCTTTTTGCAAAATAAGTCAAGAAAAATTAACTAAAAATTCAGTGCTTTTTACCACGTTCACGCGGATGCTCAATTAAAACGGCTGCAAGCAGCTTCTGCGTATAAGGTTCAGTCGCTTTTGATAACTGAGCCGCTGGAAGAATCTCAACAATTTTCCCTTGGTACATCACCGCAATTCGATCGGTTAAAGCAGCTGCCAGCTTCAGATTATGGGTAATAAAAAGATAGGTTAGGTTAAGCTCTTGCTTTAACTCTCGTAATAGTTGGAGGATCTGATTTTGAATAATTACATCGAGACCGGAAGTTGCTTCATCTAAAATCAGAAAGCGAGGTTTCACAATAAGCGCTTTCGCTAAACAAACGCGTTGCCGTTCACCACCGCTTAACTCTCCCGGATATCGCGATAAGATAGAACGAGGCAATCGAACGGCTGCAAGGGCCTGTTCGATTGCTTTTTCTATATTTGCGCCATCAGCCAAAGAAAAATTTTGCAATGGTTCCTCTAACGCAATATAGATCGACTGACGCGGGTTTAATGCGCCTAATGTATCTTGAAAAACGATTTGCAAGTCTTTACGAATATAGCGTTGCTTTGTTACTGGCAAAGCAAATAGATCTTTACCATTAAAAACAACTTTTCCTGCTGAAGGCGCCTCTAGCATAGCAATTATTTTTGCCAACGTGCTTTTGCCGCAACCACTCTCGCCAACGAGTCCAAGGGTTTCGCCTGCCGCAATTTCTAATGATACATCGGAAACAGCCTGAACCTTTTCATGGCCCAAAAGCCAACTTTTATGAAGTCGATATTCTTTAGACAGGTGGTCAATTTTAAGCATGAGCTGACCACTCCGGCAAAAAAGAATCATCGCACTCAAAGCGACTCGCTGCTAACAGGCGTTTCGTATATTCCGAACGCGGTGTATCAAACAAAGCCATACAGTTATTGCACTCTACTATTTTCCCTGCTTGCATAACAATAACATCATCAGCCATTTCGGCAATAACGCTCATATCATGGGAAATTAAAATAATGGAGACTCCTTCTTCCTGTTGCAGCCGTTTTAACTCTTTAAGTACCTGAGCCTGAAGTGTTACATCAAGCGCTGTAGTTGGTTCATCAGCAATAATCAGAGAAGGTTTTAACGCCATGGCCATAGCAATCATTACACGCTGGCTCATGCCGCCACTCAATTGAAAGGGAAAACGGCGATAAATTTTTGCCGGTTCTGTGAAACCCATTTTTGCTAATAACAATAAGCTTTGTTCTTTGGCTTCCTGACGAGTACAGCCAGTATGAGAACGAAAAACCTCCGATATTTGCCAGCCGACTGGTAGAACAGGATTTAGTGCTGCTGTTGGATTTTGAAAAATCATACTGATTTTTTGTCCCCGCAATGATCGGACTGAATCAAGTGACATTTTCAGCAAATCTTTTCCTTGGAATAAAACCTCTCCCTGGCAGCAAAATTGATCGGTTTGTTCTTCTAGTAGGCGTAAAATCGCTCGAGCTGTGAGCGATTTACCACTGCCGCTTTCGCCGACAATTCCTAAGACTTTGCCTGGCGCCACATGAAGCGAAATGTCAGCTACTGATGTCGTTATACCTCGTTGCGTCATAATATTAATCCAAAGATTTCTAATTTCCAAGCAACTTGCTGCTGTCAAGGGAATCACTTCCTGTCTTTGTTCTATTCCGTTTTTGTTGCTGATTCAGTGGATCTAAGGCATCGCGAATGGCATCGCCGACAAAATTCACGGCAAGCACCGTGGAAACAATGGCAAGACCGGGAAAAAGCGTAATCCACCAACACCCAGCTAAAATACTGCGCTGACCACCCATAAGCATATTTCCCCAGGACGGTTGATAAGGCGGAATACCTAGGCCTAAAAAACTTAAAGCAGCCTCAGTAATAATGGCATGGCCCATATTTAGTGTAGCTAATACGACAAGTGATGGCAGACAGTTCGGTAAAATATGGCGGCGAACCACATTTTTCTGAGTAGAGCCGCTAGCGAGCGCTGCTTTCACAAAGGGCTTTTGTTTTATGACTAAAAACTCTGTTCGTATCAGGCGCGCTGTTTGCATCCAAGTGGTGAAGGCAATTACTAAAACAACGCTCCAAAGTCCTTGATTTCCTAAGGATTGCAGGGCAATAACCATAACTAACGTCGGCAGTGATAACAAACCATCAACCAAACGCATACAAAGGTTATCTAACAAACCGCCGGCATAGCCGCTCATTAAGCCGTAGCATAAGCCTATTGTCGTTGCTAAAAAAACGGAAGCAAAACCAACTAATAAAGAAACACGTCCGCCATAAAGCAGTCTGCTGTAAATATCACGACCTAATTCGTCAGTACCGAACCAGTGCTGTAAAGAGGGCGGTTGGCGAATACTGAGAAGATCTGTATCAACTGGATTATAGTGACTTAAAAGCGGTGCAGCTAGGGCAAAAAAAGAATAGAGTAATAGAATTGCTATCCCCCAACGCCCGATTCTATGGCCGTAAAGACGATGCCAAAACCGTTTATTATTCTCATTATCCATGTGCGCCAAGCCCCCGTTTTGCTCCCTCGCCCTGCAATCTGGGATCAAGCCAAGCGCACAAAATATCAGCAAGTAAATTACCAATCACTACAAATAAACCAGTGAGAAGAATGGTTCCCATAAGCAACGGATAGTCCCGTGTTGCCGCCGAGTAGATTGTAAGCTGGCCGATTCCTGGATAAGCGAAGACGGTTTCGACGAGATAACCGCCGCCAATTAATGAGGAAAATGACATTCCTGTATAAGTGATTAAGGGAATTAGGGCATTGCGAAAGGCATGCACATAATAAATATAGTTAGGCATAAGACCTTTCGCATAAGCTGTTAAAATATATTCTTGGTTCAGAACTTCTAGCATGCTAGAGCGAATTAAACGAATATAGGCGCCAATATGGCTAACAGCAAGAACAAGAGCTGGTAATATAAGATGCAACAAACGATTGCTTACATCCTGCTCACGCCCAATAGCCGCAAGACCAGAAGACGGCAGCCAGCCAAGATAAACAGAAAACACCAAGATAGCTAGGAGCGCTAACCAAAAGCTAGGAATAGAAAAAAACAAAAAAGCAATAAAGGTAGAAAAATAGTCGAATAAAGAATATTGCTTGACTGCTGCAAGAATGCCGATAGACGTTGCTAATACAAGCATGATTGCTGTAGCACTAGCGGTTAATAGCAACGTGTTGGGTAAACGCTCTGCGAGAATCTGGCTAACCGGTTGTCCTGTCATATATGATGTTCCTAGATCGCCCTGCAAAATCCCTGACATCCATTTACCATACTGAACAGGCAATGGTTGATCCAGTCCGAGATTTGTCCGAATCCGCATTTGGTCTTGCGGCCGCATTTTTTCTAAATGACTGCCGTACATGGCTACGGCAGGATCGCCGTGAGCCATGTGAATCAGAAAAAAAGCACATAAGCTAATTACTAAAAGAACAGGCAGACTCGATAAAATGCGACGAAAAATAAAACCTAACATTTACTGTTTGCTCCATTCCTCCAAATTCCACATATAACCTGCGCCGTGATGTCCTAGTGTTTTTTCTTTAATACCAGTTAGGTTTTTCTTGGTAACTAAAGCAACATCAAGATATGCTAAAAAATTAAACGCAGGGTCTTTAGCAAGCTCATTTTGGAATTCTTTATAAAGTGCGATTCTCTCATTACGATCACTAGCTTGTCTGGCTGCTAAAAGCAATGAGTCAACTTTCGTGTTTTTATAGTGTTCATAATTGGCAATTTCCATTTGAGAACTATGGAATATGCGATACGTATCATCATCAGGGTCAAACGGACTACCCCAGCCCAGCAAGAAAGTATCAGTTTGGCCAATTTTAAAGGAACCTTTTTCCTTCGGATCAGGAATTGCTTCCACGCCGATTTGTTTAAACTGGGTACTTAAAGCATTGACTAAAGCGACTCTTACAGGATCAGTAACAAAAGTCGTCAACTTAAAGGAAAAACGTTTTCCATCTTTTTGCAAAACTCCATCGGGACCAGGTGTCCAGCCAGCTTCAGTCAGTAAAGCCTTTGCTTTTTCCAGATTGAATGTGTAAGGATTGACATCAGGATTATTGGCCCAGCTCAACTGTAACGGTCCATAAGCCGGTTTGCCCCACCCCAGTAAAACGCCATTTACTATGGCATTACGGTCTACTGCATAGTTGAGCGCCTGCCGTACTCGGGCATCCTCCCATAGCGGATTCAGTCTGTTATACATTAGCACCCGATAGTCGGCAGTAACAATGCGATGAACCGTCAAATTTTCTTTTTGTTTCATTCGCTCAACTTCCATTGGATCGACTAAAGCTACATCAATTTCACCTGTTTCTAGTTGCAACGCCCGAACATTTTGGTCAGGCAGATATTTTAAAATGACTTGCTCTGACTTGGGCGACTGACGGTAAAAATCTTGATTGGCGGCAAGCTTCATATATTGTCCCTTTTTCCATTCCACAAACTTAAATGGGCCGGTACCAATAGGCGCAGCATTGAAAGCATTGTTATTGATATCTTTACCTTCCAAGAGATGTTTCGGCAAAATTCCGGTAGACATTACATTCACTAGCAAAGGAAACGGTGTTTTTAGAACAATTTTTACGGTATAGGGATCCATAATTTGCACAGCTTTAATTTCCTCAAACCGTTCTCGAATCATTGAATTATTTTTAGGATTTAACGCGGCTTCAATCGTAAATTTTACATCATCCGCTGTAAACGGCTGACCATCATGCCATTTAATATTTTTCTTTAAATGAAACGTATAAGTCAGTTTATCACTTGATATATCCCAGCTTTCCGCCATGTCAGGAATGGGCTCATTTTTATCATCGTAACGGACTAACCCGCTAAAAATAAGTGAAATGGCATCATCATGCTCATCGGCAAAAATTGGATTAACTTTGTCTGACTCATTTTCGACACCAAGAATAATTGACTTCGAATCCGTTTTAGCACCTGTTTGATCGGCTTTACCGCCACAGCCGCTTACCAGAAATGTCAGTACTACAAATAAGGCAGTAATAAAAAAAACACTTTGTTTTGCGAATAACTTCTTTTTGCTAAAAAATTTACTCATCTTACGCCAAAAGCCTCCCTTAAAAATAAAAACCAAGTAAGCCCTTTCTTTCAAGAAAAGTAGGCTACCTGGTTTCAATTGAAAATTTACCCAGAATGCGTAAGAAGCTTCATGCCTCTAATAAAGTACAATTCATCATACTTTATTAGAACTATATTTGACATCAAAACAAATTTTCCTGCTTTATAATAAAAATTCAGTAATTTTTAACAAGCAGTAATTCCGCCATCTACACTCCAAAGCGCCCCCGTAACAAAAGCAGCTTCTGAAGAAGCCAAAAAACAAATGACGTTAGCTACTTCTTCTGCTGTGCCAATTCGTCCTAGCGGGTAATAAAGCGCCATTTCCGCTTTGGCAGCTGCTGGATCGATCTTTTCAGATAATTGCTTTTCCAATAACGGCGTGGCAATATCGCCAGGACAGACGGCATTGACACGAATTTTATAAGGCGCTAACTCTAATGCCAAGGCTTTCGTAAAAATATTGACAGCTCCTTTGGAAGCGCAATAGGCGCTGCACTGTAAATTCCCCTGTACGCCCGCATCAGAGGAAACATTCAAAATAACGCCGCCACCGTTTCTTCGCATTTGTCTTGCTGCAAATTTTGCCATAAAGTAAACGCCTTTTATATTACAGTCCATTACATCGGCAAAATCTTGTTCACTCATTTCATCGATCAGCTTCTCCAAATAAAGACCAGCACTGTTGATTAGCACATCAAGACGGCCAAAGCGGCGTACTATTTCTGCTACGATCTGCTGACAAGCGTCATAATTGCTTACATCGCCTTTTAGGTAAATTACCTCAGGCTGGTTTTGTAAAATCTGTATTGCTTCACGTCCTTTCTGCTCATTACGGCCAACCAGAACAACCATAGCTCCTTTCGCTAAAAACTTCTGTGCAGATGCTAAGCCAATACCGGAAGTTCCGCCCGTAATCAGTATTACTTTGCCAAGAAAAGACGACTCGCAATTTTCCACATCCAACGCTCCAATTCATTGCAAAATAGATTATATCACTATAAGCATACCACAATTATTTACAAAGTATCTACTTGCTCTTCTTCGGCTTCAAGAACTCTTTCGCTATTTTTCATTTGTACCATAAGAGAACGCACAATTTCCTCATAACGACTTACGACAGCATTCGTTAGTGCCGGGACCTCTCGTTGTCCCCATTCCTCATGCTGTTGCTCTAAGATAAACATAGCAAGTTCATGAATCCGATAGGATTTTAATACGCTTTTCAAGTCAAACATTTTTACTCCTCCTTCATCTATTTCTATGACAACACCAACCATCTGGTGTCCATGAGACAAGGATTTTTAATGATGAGGCGCGAAATTATTAAAGAATTTATAATAAGGAGATACACTATGTCTAAACAACTTACCGCTTTTTCCTTATTGCTGCTGTTTCCTTTCGTGATGATGGCTCCGGCTACAGCCTCATCCATTCCGCTAAAATCATTGCCAGCTGGTTCTTTTGCGCTACAAGATCGCTATCAGTTGGACTTATCGATTATGGGAAGTCCCTTGGCTTCTGAACAGCAATGCGTCGCCTATCTACGTCAAAAAAACCCGCTGCCGGAAACGGCAGTTTCGGCAAAAGAGCTTGTACGGATTTTTTATGAAGAAGCGCGACATGAAGGGATCCGTCCTGACGTAGCTTTTGCCCAATCCCTCCATGAAACAGGCTTTTTTCGTTATGGCGGTGATGTATTACCACCACAAAACAATTATGCAGGGCTTGGAACAACAGGCAATGGCGTAAAAGGCGCCTGGTTTAAAAGTCCTCGTCAGGGAATTCGCGCCCAAATTCAGCATCTCAAAGGCTATGCTACGCCAGTTGCACCACAAGGCATTCTCGTGGACCCGCGCTATGACCTGCTCAAAAAGACTCCTTTTTTTGGTAAACAAAAAACTTGGCAAGCTTTAAACGGCAAATGGGCTGTTCCTGGTAGAAACTACGGGCAAACCATTTTAAGAATTCATCAGGAAATTTTAAAAATGCCTCGTAATTAGAGTTTTTGTTTGATCTTATCGTTCAGTAATGTAATAATATCAGGCAAATCGCTTTTGGCTGCTGCTCTACCTCGTTCAATACAACGATCAATGTCATTTACACTACGAAAGGCTAGATCAAAAGTCTGAGGTCGAATCACCAAATCTGATAATTGCCGACCTTTCAACAAGGTTACTTCCCGCGACATAATTTCAATACACTGCAATAGTACTTCTCCGACAGACTGAATACCGAAATTAGGTTGCCCATCATACCCCAAATCGACGCCTAACACCACTTCCGCCCCCATGGAACGTAAAATATCAGCAGGCAGATTGTTTTTTACAGCTCCATCAACGAGCGTCATTCCCTGATAAACTTTTGGTTGAAAAATTCCCGGGATAGAAATGCTTGCTCGCACTGCTTCAATCAGTGAAATAGAATGATCATATTTTGCATGTAATATATCAGGTTTTTGTCGAAGCAACGTTGTGAAAAACACCGTTTCAGCTGTATTGAGATCAACAGCTGTAATAGCCAAAGGTAGTTTTGTTTCTTTTACTGTCCGATTTCCCCAAAGCGAACGAAAATACTGTTCCACTCTTTCACCTTTAATCATTCCAGCCGGAATAACTGATAAGAGACGAAATTTTCCCGTAAATAGCCACTTCATACCGTACTTGACAAGTTGATTTAAAGAAAACTTTGCGTCAATCAAATCATGCAGATTCAGTTCATGGGCAAGTTCTGTCATTTCTTGTGAACCATGGCCAGTGGCATGCAAAGCCGCTACTACAGCTCCAGCGCTTGTTCCGGCAATAAAATGAATGGGAATTCCGGCTCGTTCTAGTTCGGCGAGTACGCCAATATGAGCTAACCCGCGCAGCCCGCCGCCGCTCAAGGCTACGCCAATGCGCGGAATGGTCAGCTCGGATCGCCCGTTCACTCGGATAAGCACTTTGCCACCACCTTTCGGCCATCTGGTATAATCTATGTAATAAACTGATAACAAGTGAAAAAGGTCTGCCAAATATGAAATATTTGGCAGACCTTTTTGGGTAATATAAGCAATAAACTATTTAGTCATGTGATTCTTTCTGCGCCAAAATAATTAGGCGCGGTGTATCTTTGTCATAGGGACGACCATCAAAAGCACCGAAAACTTGTTTAATTCTTAAACCGGCTTCTGTAAGCATATCTGTCATTTCAGCTAGCGTATAAGTTCTAAGCTGAAAATCAGCTTCTGTTTTTTTACCGGTAACTTGATTTAAGAGTTGCCGCTTCATTACGGCAATACCTTCTTCAATCTCTACTTTATAAGAAAGAACAGCTTCACCACTAGGATGACGCCAATAGCGATTTAAATTGTTTTTCAGCATCCAATCACGATTAAACAAATCAATCAAGAAAAGTCCCTTTGGTTTTAAGGCTCTGGCAATCGAAGTAATTACCGCCGCATTTTCTTCATCTGAGAAAAAACCAAAAGCAGCGAACATATTAATTACCGCATCAAAAGTTTCCTGATAGGAAAGCTCGCGCATATCACACTCTACAAAGCGCACAGCAATTTCTAGCTCCTCTGCTTTCTGTTTGGCAATCGCTAGAAAATCACGGTTACTATCAAGGCCAATCACTTCATAGCCAAGCTTCGCCAGTTCTAAAGTATGACGTCCATAACCGCAATATAAATCAAGAATCGTTGAATTTTTTATTGGAAGCTGCAGGGCACTCGTAATAAACTGAATTTCCTGGTCGGTTCCTGCTAAAGAATATTCTTTAAAATCCCCTAGCGTGTCCTGCTTCATACTTTCACCTCTTATCTGTCAGCCTGCTGCAATTTCATGAAAAACACGCACACAGTTTTTATCGTTTTGCTTCGCTGCATACATGGCAGCATCAGCATGCTGAATTAATTCAACATCGCTGTCAGCATCACGCGGGAAACTTGCGAGTCCGGTACTGACAGATATAATTCCATTAGGCTGTGTTTCTCGATTATCAAAAGGATATTCTGCAATGCTTTGCCGAATTCGCTCTGCAATAATTACGGCATCGTGAAGCGGAGTTTCCGGCAAAATAACGGCAAATTCCTCTCCACCGTAACGAACAACAAAATCAACGTCTCTTACGATATGTCTAATTAGTTCGGCAATCGTGCGCAATAAATAATCGCCTTGTTGATGACCATGTCTATCATTATAGCTCTTAAAGTTATCAATGTCCATCATCAGGAGAGATAATGGTCGGTGATAGCGCTTAGATCGTTTAAACTCTTGCGTAAGCAATGTTCTAAAATAGCGATAATTAAAAAGACCAGTCATCCCATCCGTAATCGCCTGCACTTCAACTGATGCTACATGGTTCGCATGAGCAATCGTCATAGCAATTTGATTCGCTAAGGAACCGAACATCTCTAATTCCAACTCACTAAAATCACGCTTACAAGTTGTTTCAATATCAAAAACACCGATCACCTGATCATTGACAATCAGCGGAATCGCCAGTTCACTGACACAGTCAATTCCCCCACTGATATAACGGTGGTCTTGACTCACATCAGGAGAAAAAACAACTTCTCTGTATTTTGCGGCATGACCAGCAATTCCTTGCCCTAATGGAATTCGCAAAAATTTGCAAAAGGTCTGAAAATAGCCAGTATGGGCGCGTACAACAAGCTCCTGGTTCTCTTTATCCAAAAGTAGTATTGCCACATTATCTAAGGCGAATTCTTTTGTGACGTTTTTTAAAATTTCCTCTAAAACTTCTTCTTCATCTACTGTCTTTTGTACAATAGAGGTAATACGATAGAGAGCGACTAATTGTTTTTTTGTTTGCTCAAGATCCATTAAAAACAAATCTTGATTTGACATTGCTGTGTAGAGCTCTTCATTTACATTCTGATATTGTGCAGTAATAGAAGTAAATTCAGTTTCCATAAGAACCGATTCCGTGATATTGCGAATATAAACAAGTATTTTATCTTCCCAAGGATAAAAATTCCAACAGTAATATTCGGGTAATTCATGAGCTGTTGTATGCTCATGGCGACAGACCATCTGCTCTGTTCGCTGCTTTTTGGCCTCATGATACATCGGGAGAATCTCGGTAACAGCATCAGGAAAAATAACATGAAGCATTTTTTCAAAGGGTTGGCCCAAAAAGCGTTTTTTACGCCATCCTTCTATATTGGACAAAAAAATTTCACCAATTTTACCGTCAGATTCAACGGCCAAAATAACAGAAGGAGTCTGGGCAATAATTAATTCAATCATTTGTTTTAACATATCGTTGCTCAAACGTTCTCCACCTTTACTTTAGGCAATATTATATCTTGCTATAGTTTCGCTGAAGAGTTTTAAAATCCCTGCCAAAAATTAAAGCTATTTCAATGTCTAGTAAAATAGAATCATTGAAATAGCTTTATAAAAATTTATTAATTATACCATTTGCTTGCCAATATATTCGGCACCTTTTTCTAAAGCAATTTTGTTAATTTCTAAAAGCTCCGGTTTTTTAGCAAACATTTTGGCAAAAGCACCTAGAACTGATTCAGGAGCAACGGCTCCGGAAGCTTTTACAATTGCACCCAAAACGATCATATTTGCTACTTTTGGATTCCCAATTTCCTGCGCAAGCTCATTCGCCGGAATTTTATAAACCTTAATATCCTGACGGGAAGCTTCTTTTTCAATTAAAGAACTGTTTATGATTAAAATACCACCTGACTGAAGCTGCGGCTCAAATTTATCTAAAGAAGGTAAATTCATGGCTACAAGCACATTCGGCTCAGTAACGATCGGCGAGCCGACTTTTTCATTACGGATAATAACAGAACAGTTTGCAGTGCCGCCGCGCATTTCCGGTCCATAAGAAGGAATCCAAGAAACTTCACGATTTTCAATCATGCCAGCGTACGTCATAAGCTGACCCATTAACAGGACGCCTTGTCCGCCAAAACCAGCCATAATCATATCATGGGACATCATTCTTTCACCTCCTTATAAACACCTAAAGGAAAGACTTTCATCATGTTTTCTTCTAACCACTTGGAGGCCTTTAGCGGAGTCATACGCCAGTTCGTTGGACAAGTAGACAGAACTTCTACCATAGCGAAGCCATCGCCCTTAAGCTGATGTTCAAAAGCGGTTTTAATTGCAGCTTTGGCTTTGGCCATATTCGCGGGATTATTGACAGCTACTCTGGCAATGTAGACAGCGCCATCTAGAGTCGAAAGCATTTCCGATACTCGAATAGGATTTCCTGTATTAGCTAAAGAACGGCCATAAGGCGAAGTATTTGTCACCTGATCAATCAAAGTGGTTGGCGCCATTTGTCCTCCGGTCATGCCATAAATTGCGTTATTAACAAAAATAGTTGTGATTTTCTCACCACGTGCTGCAGCATGAACAATTTCAGCACAACCAATAGCAGCCAGATCGCCGTCACCTTGATAAGTAAATACAACAGCATCAGGATGAACTCGTTTTACACCGGTAGCAACAGCAGGTGCGCGACCATGAGCTGCTTCCAGCATATCTATATTAAAATATTCGTAAGCTAACACAGAACATCCCACTGGGGCTACGCCAATCGTGTTTTCTCGAATTTTTAGCTCATCAATAACCTCACCAACTAGACGGTGAATGATACCATGATGGCAGCCGGGGCAATAGTGAAAAGGTACATCCAGAAGTGATTCCGGTCTTTTAAAGAGAACTTCAGCCATTTTATTTCCCCCCCACAGTACTGAGAAGTTTTTTGATTTCCGCCACCACTTCTTTCGGTGACATAATCATACCTCCTGTTCGTCCGTAAAAAGCGACTGGACGAGCTCCATTCACAGCGAGCCTTACGTCTTCCACCATTTGTCCAGCGCTTAATTCTAGCGTTAAGAACGCTTTCGGCGTTTGCGCTAATGATCCTAATGCTTCACTGGGGAAAGGCCATAAGGTTCTCGGACGGAATAAACCTACTTTATAGCCTTCGGCGCGAACTGTATCTATTGCCGAGCGGGCGATACGCGATGTAATACCGTAAGCTACGATAATTAGATCGGCATCTTCTGTATATAAGCTTTCATAACGCACTTCGTTAGTAGAAATCATTTGATAACTATTCTGTAATAAATGATTATGTTCTTCCAAATGTTCTGGCTTTAAAAATAGCGAGTTAATTACATTGGGAGTTGTTCGTTTATGCATGCCAACAGCAGCCCAAGGTTTTGCCACTGTTTCCTTAATAGCTTCAGGGAATATGATCGGTTCCATCATCTGTCCCAAAGCACCATCACCAAGCAGCATAACCGGATTGCGATATTGGTCGGCTAAGTCAAAAGCAAGTACTGTCATATCCACAAGCTCTTGTACTGAATTTGGCGCAAGCACGATCAAACGATAGTCCCCATGACCGCCGCCTTTTGTCGCTTGAAAATAATCAGCCTGCGAAGGTTGAATACTGCCAAGTCCTGGGCCGCCGCGCATCATATTGACAATAACGCAAGGAAGCTGTGCACCAGCTATATAAGATATGCCTTCCATTTTCAAGCTAATTCCCGGGCTGGAAGAAGAAGTCATAGCTCTGGCGCCAGCGCCAGCAGCACCATAAACCATATTAATGGCGGCAATTTCACTTTCCGCCTGAAGAAAAGTCCCTTCTACCTGAGGCATACGCCGCGACATATATTCTGTTAATTCCGTCTGGGGGGTAATCGGATAGCCGAAATAATGACGACATCCGGCCACGATTGCTGCTTCCCCAATTGCTTCATTCCCTTTCATTAGAACCTTTTCAGCCAATGTAATTCACTCCTATCTTTACTTGTGAATTTCAATTACCATATCAGGACAGGTTTTTGCACAAAGCATACAGCCAATACACTTACTTTCATCAATACACATAGAAGGCCGATACCCTTTACTGTTAATTCGGTCAGAAAGTTGAATAATTTTTTTCGGGCAAACGGCGGTACATAGTTCACAGCCTTTGCACCGTTCTTCATAGAATACAGGTTTTGGCATAACTATACCTCCCTTGAAAAAAAATTGTGAATTTTTTTGTAGTTTCTTTCTATGCAAAACACTTCCACAAATTTTAATAAATTCCTCTTCATTTTACAATGTATACAAAGAAAATGTTCAATAATCGCGCGGGTTGTAAACATGTAAAGACAAAAAAGAAAGACTCTGCACTTTTATGCAGAGTCTTTCTAAAACAGACAAATTATTTAATAATTTCGCCTAAATCATCATTGGCGATTTGTCCGGCGTTACCTTCATCTGTATCAATATGCATTTCTAGTGCAAAATCTTCCCGCACGCGAATAATAACATTTTCGAAAATTACGCCGCGGTCGCCGCCGAAACGAACTTTCACACAGTCTTTATCTTTTACGCCGAATTTCTCAGCATCAGCTGGCGTCATGTGAATATGTCTTGCTGCCACAATAACCCCTTTATCAAGAGTTATTTTGCCTTTTGGGCCAACAATCGTAATGCCTGGTGTGCCCGCTAAATCACCAGATTCTCTAACAGGCGGTTTCAACTTTAATTTAATCGCGTCAGTCAAAGCAATTTCGATTTGCGTTTCTTTACGAACAGGACCGAGAACGCGCAATTTGTTGATTGAACCTTTTTCGCTAACAATATCAACAACTTCTTCAGCAGCAAATTGGCCAGGTTGTCCTAATTCTTTTTTTAATGTGAGCTGATGTCCTTCACCAAAGAGAATATCCAAATCTTTCTGCGAAAGATGGAGATGACGGCCAGAAATACCAACAGGAACTTTCAATGACATAATACAAACACTCCTTTTTATAAAAGCTAAATTTCTTTATCTACCACTAGTTATTCGACGACTTCAGAAAAGTATACCACACTCACCATATCGTCAGGTGATAAGGTTTTTTCATAAATAGAATGTAAAAATGTGATAAGTTCATCGGCGCTAGTAATATTTTGACTTTCTCCCTGCAATTCTTCTAGGGATAGCAGGTTTAGCGGTTTCGTATCTACTTTGTCAATCACAGCCGGATAAAGCTTTTTACGCGGTGCAAATCGTTTTCCTACCGTAATCCAAACAAGATCGCCTTCTTGATATTTACTACTTTTATCGCCAAGACGGATCGTGCAAATCTTACGGCGAGAAACAAGCTGGGAGTGATAATGAGACGAATAAAAATTTAAAGCTCGCATATCTTACTCCTCCTATAGCACTATAATTCACAACACAAATTACGTCAAGTACCTTATCCTTATTTTTCTACTAAACGCATGCCACGGCGCTGATTTTCAAAAATAATCTGTTCTACATCTAATGTAAGAAGTTGTCTATTTTCCATTAATATTTTTCCTTTAACAAGGACAGTATCAATATCACTGCCGTTTGCACTATAAGTTAATAGCGATAAGCGATCATGACGCGGATACCAGTGTGCTTTATGCATATCAATTAAGGTAATATCGGCATCATAGCCCACAGCCAATTTCCCAATCTGTTGATCAAGCCCTAAGCATACAGCGCCTTGTTCTGTTGCCAATGCTACAGCTTCTTTGGCTGGCAATAATTCAGGGTTAAAATGATTCGTCTTATGCAGCAGTGCCGCTAAACGAATTTCCTCTATCATATCAAGGTTATTATTGCTTGCTGTTCCATCTGTACCAAGACCTACAGGAATTTTTGCCGCTAACAGTTCCGGTACTGGTGCAATGCCGCTTGCCAGTTTCATATTGCTGCCAGGATTATGCGCTACAGTTACATGGTATTTTTTTAGCAAAGCAATGTCTTCTGTTGATAAATGAACGCAGTGAGCTGCTAAGACGGGATGGTTTAACAATCCTACTTTTTCCATTAGGGCAATCGGTGATAAACCGTGTTTTTTCTGGCATTCTTCCACTTCGCCTTTGGTTTCTGACAAATGAATATGAATACCGGCTTCTAATTTTTCCGCCAATGCCACAACTTGTTTTAGGTAGTCAGGTGGACACGTATATGGGGCATGTGGTCCAAGACGAACCGTAATGCGTCCGTCAGCTTTGTTATGCCAATCCTTATAGAAAACCTCGCTGTCTTTGAGAGCCTGCTGACCGTTAGGTGCAACTCCAGCCATACCACGCGCTAAAACAGCGCGCATGCCGCTCTCTTCTACTGCCTTAGCTACTTGATCCATATGAAAATACATATCGGCAAAGGTCGTTGTGCCTGTTTGGATCATTTCCACAATGGCTAAAAGCGTGCCCCAATAAACATCTTCGGGCGTTAAATTGGCTTCTGCCGGCCAAATTTTTTGTTGTAGCCAATCCATAAGCAACATATCATCGGCATAACTGCGAAACAGTGTCATGGCCGCATGGGTATGGGTATTTACAAGCCCGGGAATTGCCAATTTATGTGATCCATTTATTACTTTGTCGGCTTGATTCGTAAGGTTTTGTCCTAATGCAGCTATTTTGCCATCTTTAATAAATAAATCCTGCTTAATAATAGCTCCATTTGTTCCTAATACTTCAGCATCTTTTATCAATATACTAGTCATGATCAACGCCTCCTTTGCGCAACCGATAACTCGACTGATAGAACTGGTGCATCGCATCAATATCATTTTGACTTAGCGGAACGGCACCGCCTAGGTTTTGGGCGTAAAGAAAAATTTGCGCTGATTTTTCTACGAGTTCACAAGATAGCATTGCCTCTGTTAAACTCGTCCCACAGCCAAGCACGCCATGATTTGCCAGTAGTACAGCATTTTTCCGTTCTAACATTTTTACAGCATTTAGAGCCAGTTCATCCGTTCCCGGTAAAGCATAAGGGGCAACCTCAATAGAACCGCCGATAACCTGCAGCATATCCTCAATAATCGGTGGAATTGAGCGTCGGGCAACGGCACAAGCACTGGCGAACACACTGTGAGTATGTACAACTGCTTGTACATCAGAACGTTGCAAATAAACAGCTAAATGAAGCGGCAGTTCTGAGGAAGGCGCTAACGCCCCATCGAGAACACGACCGGAAAGATTGACTAAAACAAGATCCTTTGGCTTTAATGACAGGTAATCGCGGCCAGAGGGAGTCACTAAAATCACGCCTTCTTCGACGCGACAACTAATATTGCCCCAAGTTCCTACAACCAGACCGTTTTGGACCAGTCGATGACCAATTTCAATGATTTCCTCTTGAATCTGTTTAAGCTTTGTCATTCTATAACCTTCTCTCAGGCTTGGTTAATATATTCTTCCTGTTCTTTCGTAAGCTTGTCGACCGAAAAGCCCATGGCTTTTAATTTTAAAGCAGCCACTTTCTGATCGAACTCATAGGAAACTTGATGAACATCATTTGTAAGTTCCTGATGATGTTCTAAGATATGTAACGCGGCTACTGTTTGCATTGCAAAGGACAAATCCATAATTTCCGCCGGATGACCGTCGCCTGCTGCTAAATTAACCAGACGACCTTCAGCTAGCAAATAAAGTTTCCGACCATCAGCCATGGTAAACTCTTGAATATTACGGCGCGCTGTCCGAACCGATACAGCCAAATCATTCAAATCAACTTTGTTAATTTCTACGTCAAAATGTCCGGCATTAGCAAAAATTGCACCAGACTTCATCACTTCAAAATGTTCACGGCGAATGATGTCTTTACAGCCTGTAACCGTCACAAAAATATCGCCAATTTTTGCCGCTTCCGTCATGGGCATAACCCGGAATCCGTCATAAACAGCTTCTACTGCCTTAATTGGATCGATTTCTGTAATTACGACATTAGCGCCAAGTCCTTTTGCTCGCATAGACACGCCTTTACCGCACCAGCCGTAGCCAGCTACGACGACGGTTTTACCTGTTACCGTCAGATTTGTTGTCCGCATAATACCATCCCAAGTGGATTGGCCAGTGCCATAGCGATTGTCAAATAAATATTTGCAATAAGCGTCATTTACAGCCATCATGGGAAAGTTCAGTCGTCCTTCGGCAGCTAAAGCTTTTAAACGCATTACGCCTGTCGTGGTTTCCTCACAACCGCCAAGAATGCGCGGCGCCAAATCAGAGCGAGAGCCGTGCAGCAGCGCCACGAGATCGCCGCCGTCATCAATAATAATATCTGGCTCTGTATCAAGCGATTTATTGAGAAAATGCTCATATTCTTTATCTGTGCAATCATACCACGCATAAACGGTTACACCGCTGTCAGCCAGCGCGGCAGCTACATCATCTTGCGTCGATAAGGGATTACTACCGGTAATTGCTACCTGAGCTCCGGCATTTTTCAGCACGATTGCCAAGTAAGCTGTTTTTGCTTCTAAATGCATGCTAATAACGATTTTTTTACCAGCGAAGGGTTTTGTTGCTGAGAGTTCTTCATTTAAAACATTGAGAACAGGCATATGTTCTTTTACCCAGTTAATCTTATCATGACCTTGCGGTGCAAGGTCTTTATTACGAATTAGTGACATGTGGTTCATCCTTTCATTTCAGCTCGTTGTTTTATTTCCATGATTTTTTTACAATCAGGCTTGTTAATTACGCCATACTCGGTAATAATTGCCGTAATATAGGCCGCTGGCGTTACATCAAAAGCGGGATTATAAACAGTTGCACCAGTAGGAACAGTCTGCTTCCCGGCAAAACAGGCCACTTCTTCAGCGCTGCGCTCTTCAATAGGAATTTCTTCACCGCTACTTAAAGAAAAATCAAACGTAGACAGTGGTGCTGCTACATAAAAAGGGATCTGGTGTTCTTTGGCTAGAACGGCTACGCTATAGGTGCCAATCTTATTGGCTACATCGCCATTTTGGGCAATGCGATCGGCCCCTACAATCACTGCCTTTACCTTCTCTTGTTTCATAACCCAGCCAGCCATATTATCCGTAATGACAGTTACAGGAATCTCGTCAGCTACTAACTCAAACGCTGTCAGACGGGCTCCCTGCAGCAATGGCCGCGTTTCATCAGCAAATACACCAAGAATATTTCCATCCTGATAGGCTTGACGTATCACGCCCAAAGCGGTACCGAAAGAAACTGTTGCTAGCGCCCCAGCATTGCAGTGTGTTAATACATGAACAGGCTCTGTAAATAGCTCAGCGCCAAACCGTCCAATGGCCTCATTGATTTTTTTGTCCTCTTTGGCAATCGCGATCGCTTGGTCCTCTAAAGCAGTAACACTTTTAGCCGGATCATAATTAGCAACACTCAGACAGTTTAGCATAATATCAACAGCCCAAGCCAAGTTCACAGCGGTTGGTCTTGTCGCTTTCAATTCTTTTGCTGTAGTTTCCATGTGATCCTTAAAAGCTGCTCCAGAATGTTGAAATTCTAAAGCTCCTAACACCATAGCAAAAGCCGCCGCTGCACCAATCGCCGGTGCGCCGCGTACAACTAGTCGTTTTATGGCGTCTGCCACCGCGCGATAATCACTGCAAGTCTTATAGACGATTGTTTCAGGCAGCAGGGTTTGATCAAGTAGAATCAATCGATCTTGCTTCCATTCTAAAGCTAGCAATGGTCTCACCACTTTCTAAAGAGTAAAACCGCCAAATTCTCGTAAAGCTTCATGGCAGTGACAGGTTTTTGTTAGTTTACCAGAAGCCAAAACAGCAATGGCCGCCATAATAAGCTTTCTCAAATTTTCACCGTTTGCCCGCATCGTTTCTACGACCTCACTATGAGTCAGACTATGCGGTGAAATTCCAGCGGCAAAGTTCGTAACCATTGATACCGTGGCATAACACATTTCCGCTTCTCTGGCTAAGACTGACTCTGGCAGATTTGTCATTCCCACTAAATCGCCGTGAAGCATGGCAAACATCTTAATTTCCGCTGGTGATTCAAAGCGAGGTCCTTCTGTACAAACATAGGTACCGCCGTTATGGGTGGTAATGCCTAGCTGATTAGAGGCTGCAAATAAAACCTGTCTTAGATCAGGGCAATAAGGCTCTGTTACATCAACATGAACAACGCCGCGCTCTCCCCCTTCGTAGAAGGTAGACGTCCGCCCCTTCGTAAAATCAAGAAATTGATCAACTAAGACAAAATCGCCTGGTTTCATATTCTGATTGAGGGAGCCGACAGCCGTTGTAGCGATAATCTGCTCCACACCTAATTTTTTCAACGCCCAGATATTACCACGATAATTAATCAAATGGGGCGGAATCGAATGCTTGCTTCCATGTCTTGGCATAAAAGCAATTTCAGTTCCCTGATACCAGCCGCTAGTAACTGACACTGGTCCATAAGGCGTTTCTACTTCTTGTTGCCGTACATTATCAAGAATTTTAGGATCATATACGCCTGTGCCGCCAATAATTGCAATTTTCATGTGCTCACCTAGCTTTCTTAAAATAAAACGCAAAATAAAAACTTGTAAAACATCAATTTATGTTTATTCGGTACAGTCTTTTTATTTACCTGCTGCTATACAAACATTGTCTTATGATTAAGATAATGTAATGCCTAAGAGTCCGCCTAAGGCGCCCGCGGCAAGACCAGCAGCATATTTATTTAGTAACAGCAACACCGATGGGTTGTCGCCACTTAAGTAGAATCCGCAGGACAAGGAAATGGATACATAAAAAAAACCGATGAAAATTCCTAGCAACAACCCCTTGGACTTTTTAATAAAAGCACCATACAGACTACCTAAAAAAATGCTCATTAACGTAATCGCTGCCATGACACCTGAAACATGCTGCTCCACAAACATACTGTCTGTAAGTAAAAGTCCCAAGGAAACGATTAAAATTGCCGTAAACGAGACGAGAAGACTCATAAGAATTCCACGCAGCAAAGCCTGCGCAAAGGCAGGCATTTTTCCTAATTTAGCTGCTGATTTTTTACTTTTGGATGGGTGATACATCAGGCATCCCTCCAGGCTTTTACCAAAAATGTATGTTTCATTCTTGATTTTTAGCCCAGAAGTTCTGCAGTAACGGTTTTCCTGGCAGTTATTTTTCAAAATTCCATGTTTGGAGTTCTTGCAAAAGTGGATAATGAGTTAAATCGATATGAACAGGTGTTACCGCAATTTTTGCCTCTTTCACAGCCGTTACATCACTGTCTTTGTCATCAGGTTCCTGGACTACATTGCCTCCCATCCAGTAATAGCTACGCCCCCGCGGATCTTTGCGTTCTTCAAACGAATTTTCATACTGACGACTTCCTAGTTTTGTTATTGCCACACCAGAAATTTGTTCTGGCGGCAGGGCTGGAATATTGACGTTTAGCAAGGTATGTGGCGGCAGACCGCTTGCTACCACTTTAGGAACCAGTCGTTTGGCAAAATTCGCAGCTACAGTAAAATCACAATGATCCCACGCATTGAGTGAAAAAGCAATGGCGGGAATACCATGAAGAATTCCTTCAATGGCTGCGCTTACTGTGCCAGAATAGAGTACATCAGTTCCCAGATTGGGACCATGATTAATACCTGATACAACAATATGGGGCATTTCGTCTAATAAAAGTTCCTCTAAGGCCAGTTTCACGCAATCGGTTGGCGTGCCACCGATTTTCCAAGCCTTTACAGCCTGTGGTAGCTCATAGGAATCGACTCGAATCGGTTCATGAACCGTAATGGCCTGACTTGTAGCACTTTTTTCTACATCAGGCGCCGCTACATAGACCTGCCCAATCTCTGATAAAGCCTGGCTTAAAGTAAGAATTCCCTGCGCTTGAATACCATCATCATTTGTTACTAAAATCCGCAAGCATTGTTCCCCCCGCTCTAATTAAAGTAAATCTAACTGTTTATGGGTTTGGGGAATGATTCGTACATTTCCCAGTTGTTCTGATGCCAAATCAAAAAATGTCCAAAGTTCTCGTTGCATCAGTTCCTGGCCAGCCTGTTTGGCCGTAACAGGCTGCAAAACAAGGGGAACTGTTGGACTGACCGAATGAATCACAGCTAGCGCTTCTTTAAATTCCTTAACGGTAGTTTGTCCTGTCAGAACAATTTTCACAAACACTTCTTTATGAATTGCCTGTTGTAAAAATTTTTGATGAACCATAAAGAGATCTTGACCAGTACTACTAGGCAGTTTAATATCCATGCTAATAAAATCTATAGCAGGTAGTACTTCGGCAAGTTCCTCATAGAGCGTGCCATTTGTTTCTAAATATTTTCTAACAGGTAACTTCTCGCTTAGAGCAAGGAGCGCTGGTACATGACACAACGGTTCACCACCGGTAAAACTAACAGAGTGATGTGGTTTTTCCATTAGACGAAGTGAATGAGAAACAAGACGATCCAGTGAAATAGGATTACTTAATAACAGAAAGTCACCAGTCCCAGGTGTTTGCTCAAGTTTAGCTGGTTCTGTTGTAACAAAAGATTCTGCTGTATCACAGTAATTGCAGCGCAGATTGCAGCCAGCAAATCGAATAAAAAGCTGACGATAACCGACATAGGGTCCTTCTCCTTGAATCGAAGAAAAAACTTCTACAATATGCTCATCCATGATTACGCTCCTGGCGATATGCTACAGCAGAGCGCGGTGATTCCCATACTTTTACTTCGTAAATTTGAACCTGCTTGGCCTCCAAAGGAGTAACTAGTTCGTCATAAATATATTTAGCGATATTTTCTGCCGTAGGATTTTTCGTTTCAAAAGCGGGCAATTCATTCAAATAGTAATGGTCAAGACGGTCGATAATCGTTTTGACTTCTGCTTTTAATACGGTAAAATCAATCACCATACCTAATTCATCTAATTCAAAGCCCCGTACAGTGACTTCTACTTTCCAGTTATGGCCATGCAATCTATGACATTTTCCTTGATAGTTGCACAAATTATGTGCAGCTTCGAATTCTGCCTGTATAGTTAACTCAAACATAAAGAACCTCCCCTAATCATCTAGAATAGAATTAGTATAGCATAAATAGAAAAAGATGAGCAAAGACTCATCTTTTCCCTGAAATTTATTTTGCTGCCTGCTTGCTCAAAATAGCATCTTTCGAAAATTCCGCATCATCAGTCACTAGAACTTCTTTATAGCTTAAGCTACGCGTATGCTGTGTATGACTCCATACTCGTTCATGGCGATGAATAAATCCGTAGATCGTAATAGGAATCCAACTGTAAATAAAAATTGGATAAAGTAGCAAATAAAACCACATTTTTAAGGAAACGCGGATTTGTGCCAAAATAATCATCGGAAAAACATACTGGGCAAAAGCGAGAATTGTCCATACTTCTACAGGAAGAACCCGATTTAAAATATTAGTGTAAAATGGGAAAAACCCATAAAGATAACTAGATATTACGAAAGCCGTAGACATCAGCAAAAAATAGGGCTGAAACAAATGAAATACACCATCAAGCATGCGAACGTCACCGCGTTTAAAACCTTCTTTAAGCAATTTAGGAATGAAACGGCCAGCTACATCGAAATGTCCCTGCGCCCAACGCTGACGCTGCTTCCACGATTGTTTAAAGGTAAGCGGTTTCTCATCATAAACGATGGCATCATGAGCCCAAGTTGTTCGAATACCGCAAAGCAGACTTTTCATAGTAAATTCCATATCTTCGGTTAAGCAAGTAGCTCCCCAGCCGAATTTTTTGAGAACATCCATGCTAATACACATACCTGTTCCACCAAGAACGCTCGTAAGACCAATATTGTATTTTGCTAAATGCCAAATGTAGTTTACTACCCAGAAAGAAATGGCGAAGGTGCCCGCAACCCAAGTATCATTGGGGTTTTTAGAATCAAGATACCCTTGGATTACACGCTCGCCTTTGCAAAGGCGATTATTCATTTCCAATAAGAAAGCCGGATGGACTAAATTATCGGCATCAAATACGACAACAGCATCATATTGTTTTTCCATAGCGTAAAGTTTTGCAAACATCCATTCCATAGCAAAACCTTTACCACGCTCTGTCAAATTGGTCCGTTCATGAACAATGGCGCCAGCCTTTTTGGCAATTTCCGCCGTTTTGTCATTACAGTTGTCGGCAATCACATAAATATCATATAAGTCTTTCGGATAATTCAAGACATTTAGATTTTCGACAAGCTGTCCAATGACCGATTCCTCATTATGGGCGGCAACAATAATCGCAAACGTTTTTTCCGGCGTCAAAATTTTGTTTTCATGCCGTTTCCAAAGACCAAACATGGCAATAATAAAATAGTAGAGTGAAAAAAATACGATAAGTAATTGCAATGGGATCATAATAATATCAAAAATATGTTCCATGGATTTTTCTCCTTTAAAATCCGATTTCGTATATCTATCCAAATTATCTTTGGGGACAAGCTAAAAAGGTGGCTCTTCTTATTGTTTACGACAAGGCTGATTTATAATCCAAAAGTCGTAAAATACTGTTGAAGATACCGAACACAGCATAAGTGAAGAAAGGAGCAAAGAGGTAAGAATGCGGTAATGCATAAAAAAGATATCCGCCAGTTGCCACAGCCAAAATAATGGCAATTCGATAAATTTTTTCGCCTTTGCCTTTAAAATCAGGATAGCGAACTGTGCTAACCATTAGATAGCCAAAAATCGCTACAAAACCAAGAAACCAGTATCCTGAAGGCTGAATGCCTGTCATAATAAAAGTCGCTACAACACAGCCGCCTGCCGGAATAGGCAATCCCATAAAATAACCTTTTACAGTTGTTGTATTCACATTAAATCGTGCCAACCGCAACGCACCGCAAGTGGCGAAAAAAACAGCGACAACCTGCCCCAAAAAACCAAATTCATGCAGGCAATAAACATAAGCTAAAAAAGCTGGCGCTACACCAAAAGACACCAAATCACAGAGTGAATCAAGTTCTTTGCCAAATTCGCTGCTGACTTTAAAATAGCGGGCTGCCCGACCATCTGACCCATCGGCGATCATAGCGGCAAAAATCAATAGGGCTGCTGTGTAATAATAGCCATGAAAGGTTTGCATAATGGCAAACATGCCAAAGACTAAGTTAAGAGCCGTTAATCCATTCGGTATAATACTTTTCAACGTTGCATCCTCCCAATGATGGTTTCCCCGCCACGGACGCGATCGCCTTTCTTTACGAGGACTTCCACCGATTTGGGCATGACCAATTCCGTACATGAGGCGAATTTAATCATGCCGTACAGTTCCCCTTTGGTCAAGCTATTACCCAGCGTAACCCAGGAAACAATCCTTCTCGCTAAAATGCCGGCAATCTGCGTAACAAGCACTTTCATGCAGTCATTTTCGAGTCCAATCGAATGACGTTCATTCTCACAGCCTACCGATTCTTTGTAAGCAGGTCGAAAGCGGCCACAAGTATACTGTTGGTAAACAATTTCACCGGCAATCGGGCTGCGATTTACATGCACATCAAATACGGAAAGGAAAATCGTCACACGAATGGCTTCTTCATGTAAAAATTCTTCATCATAAAAATCTACTACACTCATGACTTTTCCATCTGCTGGAGACAAAATCAATGTATCGTCTGCGGGAATACTCCGTCTTGGATTACGAAAAAAGAACGTAACAAAACAGCATAAAACGCCAGGAATAATACTCCAGTAAATATTCATCACCATTGCAACAATAACTGTCAGGCAGGCGAGTATAGCAATGTAAATATATCCTTCTCTTACAATAGGAGCTTTAATCATCTATCCACCTCCTGATGCACCTATTTACGCACGTAAAAACAAGAAGCAAGTCAACACTTGCCCCATCTTGTCTCAAATTATTATAATATAGCCCATGTCTCTTGACAACCTTTTATCTAAGAGAATTCCTTAGCTAATCAGTTCTTTTTGGCTGCTCGTACTTTTAGCACAAATTTGGGCAGTGCCATCATCCGCATAAATCGACTCGGTTGCTTGAAAAGTCGAAAGAGCCATTCTAATCTTGCTTCTTGCATCCAAAGCGGCGCCCGCTCCATCACGCCAGCCATAACATCAAAAGTACCGCCTACGCCAATAGCGACACGAACAGTTAGTTCGTTCCGATGCTTCTCGATCCATTTTTCCTGCTTAGGAACACCAAGAGCGACAAACAATAGTTCGGCTTTACTTTTGTTAACAGCATCAATGATCGATTTTGTCTCTTCCTCTTTAAAGTAACCATCCTGAATTCCAACAATCGTAATACCAGGATAAAGTTCGCGAGCTTTTTCAGCAGCTTTCGCAGCTACACCTGGTGCACCACCTAAAAAATAAAGGCGATACCCCGTTTTAGCGCTAATTGCAAACAGACGCTGCGCCAAATCAAAACCAGCGACTCGCTCTGGCACCGGTTTTCCCAAATAGGAGGCTGCCCAAACAACGCCAGCGCCGTCAGGAACGACTAAATCAGCTGTTGATAAAATTGAGGCAAGCTCCTGATCTTCCTGAGCCATCATCACCATTTCCGCGTTTGCTGTAGCAATCAACGAAAGTTTTTCTGTTTCTTTTGGTTTCCCCGCCACCATTGCTTCAACGCAAGTCAAAGCTTCTTCCATTGTTACAGCATCAACGGGAATCCCAAGAATACTAACCTTATTTTGCAACCATATTCACCCTGCTTATGATTCAGTTTTATTCCAATTCTTATAAATTGTATCATATCATAAAAATCCCGGCAACTGCAGCCAAGGAATTCGCCATTTAGATTTACTCGATTCGCGATCATTCTTGTCTTTGTCTGCCTGATTGCCGCCATCGCCATTAGCGCCCGCTCCGCTCGGATTTTCCTGCATAAGTTTTCCTAAAAAAGGTTCTGTTCCTTTTATAAAGGCGCTTTTTTCCACTTCCGTGCAGCCTAAAATAGGTACACGCCCAGAATTAGCGCAAATCGGAATATTATCAGTAATATTGGCCGGTACTGGAAAAAACGCAGGCGGTTGATCTTTTAATACAGAATTCATCATAGCTCCCCAAAGACCGGCGACTTGACTGCCTGATAAACCGACAGAAGTTCGATCATCATTACCAATATAAATACCTGTTAACAGATCAGGAGTATAGCCGATAAACCAAGCTGCTTCATACTGGTCCGTTGTACCTGTCTTCCCAGCAGCACTGCGACCAATATTGCCAGCTGTGCCTGTACCAGTTTCCAAAACACCAGTCATCATTTTGGTCATAATGTAAGCAATCTCGGGACTTAAAACACTCTGTTGCATAAGCGTAGTCTCCTCAAGAACTTGATCATGTTCATCAAGCACTTTTAGGATTGCTATAGGCTTTGAATAAACGCCACCATTAGCAAAAATAGTATACGCGCTAGCCAGCTCAATTAAATTTACCCCTTGGGTTAAACCACCTAAAGCAGCAGCTAAATTATTATCTTCCGGGCGAATTGTCGTGATTCCTGCCGCTTTCGCCAAAGCCAAGGCCTTATCAATGCCGATCTGCTGCGCTACTTTTACTGCTGGAATATTAATAGAATCGCGCAGCGCTTTAGACATAGTAACAGGACCGCGGTATTTCTTATCATAATTTTGCGGTTGATAACCATTAAAATTCACTGCTTCGTCAAGAATAACAGCATTGGCTGTCAAGCCAGTCTGCAGAGCCGCCGCATAAAGAAAGGGTTTAAAGGCGGAACCTGGCTGTCTTGTTTCAGTAATAACCCGATTTAATTGACTTTCTTCATAATTTTTACCGCCGACCATCGCTCGAATCGCCCCTGTCTTCGGATCCAGCGTCAAGACAGCTCCTTGTTGTTTTGTTAATACTTTTTCCGCCGCTTTCTGCGTTTTGATGTCTAGTGTCGTAAATACTTTCAGTCCACCTCGGTAAACACGATTGGCACCGTAGCGACCTACGAGTTCATTGGCAATGTAGTCGAGAAAATAAGATGCTTGCACTTCTCGTCGCTTTTTCCCAATCAATTGAAGCGGTTCTGCATTAGCAGCTGCCGCTTGTTCCGGCGAAATATCACCTATTTTAACCATCCCGGTTAGAATTTCAGCCCGCCGTGAAAGCGCTGCCGATAAATCAGAATAAGGCGAGTAAATATTGGGACCACGTGGCAGACCTGCCAACAAAGCGCTTTCGCCAAGCGTCAGTTCTCCGGCGTGCTTGCCAAAATAAACCTGCGCCGCCGCTTCGACGCCATAAGCGCCTTCGCCAAAATAAACCTGATTGAGATAAGCCTGCAAAATTTCCTGTTTAGAAAACCGCTGTTCTAAAATAAGAGCAAGCAAAACTTCTTTCAGTTTGCGAATGACTGTTTTTTCCTGCGTCAAAAACATGTTTTTCGCAAGCTGTTGTGTAATTGTACTACCGCCTTCCGCCAAGGTTCCCATACGAATATCAACCCATAGTGCTCGCGCCAACCCAATAGGATCCACGCCGCCATGGCTAAAAAATCGGCTGTCCTCATTATCAATAACAGCGCGCTGTAATTCATAGCTCATCGAACGAATGGGCACTACTACTCGGTTTTCTTCAAATAATTTAGAAATTAAACGACCATTTACATCAAAAACCTGCGTGGCATTCATAAATTGCATATTTTCTAGATTATCTGTCTGTGGCAGTGTAAAAAAAGCATAAGCAAGTCCCCCGAATAAAAGGAGGAACAGAGTAAGAAATAGGCCAAAAAGAAAACGAATTCCTTGATACTTGACAAGATCAGCCATGCAAAAACCTCCCTACTCTTTTAGTATACCCGAAAGCAATTTGTCTTTACGCAGGAATAGCAGGATTTACGTCGAATTTGGAATTTACACTCTTTTATTCGAAACCTGAGGTGTTAAAATTCATGCTCCAATACTCTCTATCTAAAATACTTTGCCGTGCCGCTCTGCTTTTTTGTTTATTATTAATAGCCGCGCCTCTGGCCACTTTCGCTTATGAGCACCTGACAACAGAAGAACCATCTGAACCTGCTTCTGTGTCGGTAACACCTGCCCCCGAAGCGCCGCCGCGCCCCGCTTTTACCTTAATTGCAGAAGATAATGCCTATTTAACAACTGACCAGCCTGTATACGATAACTTTCTTGTTACCGAACGACAGCAACAGAATTTACCACTTCGTTTGCCTGAACTGATTCCTTATTATGGAACAAAGACAGTGTATTTAACCTTTGACGATGGACCCGATCCAGAAAATACGCCTTATGTCTTAGATTTACTGAAAGAATATCAGATTCACGCTACCTTTTTTCTAGTAGGAAAACAAGCTGCAGCCCATCCTGATTTAGTGAAACGAATTTTTGCGGAAGGGCATGCGATTGGCAATCATAGCTACAACCATGATTATCGTGATCTGTATCGTTCTCCTGACGCTTATTTTGCGCAGATTCATCGAACCGATGAAATTATTAAAGGTATTATCGGAGTTCGTCCACGGATTTCTCGCGCCCCAGGCGGAACGGTAGGCCATTTTCAAAAAGCGTACTGGGATCGTCTAAAAACGGAAGGCTATCGTGATATTGCCTGGAATATTAGTTCAGGCGATGCATCAGACGGTAAAGCGGCCGATCTTTACGGCAATATAGCAGAACAAATCCAGCGCCAAGCACTCTGGAGCCATGCAATCGTTCTTATGCATGATGGAACAGGTCATAAAGAAACCATGAAAGTATTGCGTAATATTATCGAGTTGTTTCGCTCGCAAGGCTTTGAATTTAAAGTAGTCAATATGCGTACACCGACTGCTTGGTAATAATAAATGAATAAAAGAACCGCCGCTTTCTTCCTATTGTAAGAAAACGGCGGTTTTTTATTATGTTTTAGAGCTGTTTAGAGAAGAATTACAGACTATAGTTAGGCGCTTCTTTTGTAATGTTAATATCGTGTGGATGACTTTCCTTGAGACCTGCGCCAGTAATACGAATAAAAGTACTATCTTTATGAAGTGCGGCAATATCTTTTGTACCGCAATAACCCATGCCAGCGCGAAGTCCGCCAACAAGTTGGAAAATCGTATCAGCTACAGCGCCTTTGTAAGGAACGCGACCTTCAATTCCTTCTGGAACCAGCTTGTCCATATTTTCCTGGAAGTAACGATCCTTACTGCCTGCAGCCATTGCCGAAAGCGATCCCATGCCGCGATACACTTTATAGCTTCGACCTTGATAGATTTCCGTTTCTCCTGGACTTTCTTCCGTCCCAGCAAAGATGTTGCCAAGCATAACAATATTTGCGCCAGCTGCTAAGGATTTTACAACATCGCCCGAGTATTTAATACCGCCGTCAGCAATAATCGGAATGCCGGAAGCTTGCGCCGCCATAGCGCAATCATATACAGCTGTAATTTGCGGCACACCAATACCAGCAATAACACGAGTTGTACAGATTGAGCCTGGTCCAATGCCCACTTTTACAGCGTCAACACCAGCAGCAATCAAATCACGCGTTGCTTCTGCCGTAGCGACATTACCAGCGATCAAATCAAGATCTGGATACAATGATTTAATTTTTTCGACAGCTTTTAATACACCCAACGAATGACCATGGGCCGTATCAACAACAATTACGTCAACTTTAGCAGCGACAATTGCTTGGATACGATCAAGCATATCAGCGCCAACACCGACAGCAGCAGCAACAAGCAGACGGCCTTTGCCATCTTTTGCCGAGTTAGGGTATTTTTGCGCTTTTTCAATATCTTTAATTGTAATAAGTCCTTTTAAATTGCCCTGTTCATCTACAAGCGGTAATTTTTCAATTCGATGTTTACCAAGGATCACTTTTGCTTCTTCCGGCGAAGTGCCTACAGGAGCTGTAATCAAATGTTCCTGGGTCATACATTCAGAAATTTTTAAAGAAAGATTCGTTTCAAACCGCAAGTCGCGGTTTGTCAGGATACCGACAAGTTTTTCCTGTCTGGTAATAGGAACCCCGGAAATCCGATATTTTTCCATCAAATTTTGGGCGTCTTGCAGTGTGTTTTCTGGTGATAAAAAAATCGGATCTACAATGATACCATGTTCGGAACGCTTTACTTTATCAATTTCATTTGCCTGACGCTCAATAGACATATTTTTGTGAATAACACCAATGCCGCCCTCGCGCGCCATAGCAATCGCCATTCTAGCTTCCGTAACTGTGTCCATGCCGGCGCTCATAATCGGAACATTGAGCTTAATATTTTTAGTCAGATTTGTTGCAACACTTACTTCGCGCGGCAAAACCTCTGACTTAGCTGGAACAAGTAGTACATCATCAAATGTTAGTCCTTCTTTTGCAAACTTATTATCCATAATCGACTCCTCTCATGATTCCTGTATAAGTATTTCAAATATAATACCACAAATGCTAGTAAGGAATCCACCCTTTTTTACCGATTCTATAAAATTTTACAATCTTTTTATTTCCTACTCATTATTAGCGAATATTATGTAGGATTAGCAGGAAATAGGGCAGCCAACGGAAAATATATTCTTATAAGACATAGTCGCTTGTAAATTCAGCAGTTGAATTGTCTTCAAATGCATTTATTAAAGAAAAAGGAAGGGAATTACATGGCTAATGATAAAAAAGGGATTTTATTAGAAACCGGTACAAATGAATTTGAAATCGTGGAGTTTACCGTAGGCCCTACTCACTATGGCATTAATGTTGCAAAGGTCCGTGAAGTTATCAATCATGTTCCTGTTACCATTATGCCTAATGCCCATCCCTATGTGGACGGTGTCTTCACATTACGTGGCCGCGTAATGCCTCTTGTTAATCTGCCGCGCGTTCTCGGCGTTCAGGGTCAATCTACGTCGCCTAAGATTATTGTCAGTGAACTCAATAATTATTTTGTGGGCTTTCTTGTCGATGAGGTTTCCCGGATTCATCGTATTTCCTGGACCGAAATGGAGCCGCCGCCGAATATCTCCGAATCAGAAATGGTTGTAGGTATTGTGAAAATGGCAGAAAAAATGGTCATTCTTCTTGACTTTGAACGGATTATTTCCGTAATCAATCCAGAAATCAACGAAAAAATGACGACCCTGCCTGATGCTGTTCCAGATATTGCACCAAAACGCCGCAAAAAAACCATTTTGGTCGCAGAAGATTCCCGGATGCTGCGTGATCTGCTTGTAGAAACACTACATGTGTCTGGCTATGAAAATATTATCTTTACCGAAAATGGTCAAGAAGCTTGGAATCGGTTAGAAGCCATGGCGAAAGATGATAAACCGATCGAAGAAAAACTCCATCTAGTCATTACCGATATTGAAATGCCGCAAATGGATGGCCATCATTTGACGAACAAAATTAAACAGCATGACAAGTTAAAGAAGCTTCCTGTTATTATCTTCTCTTCTCTCATCAACGAAGAAATGCGTCGTAAAGGTGAAACCATCGGTGCCACTGCTCAAGTATCAAAACCTGAAATTGCACAACTAATTGATTTAGTTGACAAATATGTTCTATAAAGTTTAAGTTACATAAAAAAATCCGTGAAGCTTTACGCTCACGGATTTTTTATGTCTTTGATTTATCGATCGCAGCGAAGCACGCCGCCTTCCGACAAATGTTCTTTTGGCATTTCACGCAAAATAATCTTGACCGCATCAGCCGGGCAAGCAGCTGTTTCAACAATCGCTTCCGTCACTTTTTTAGCTAATGCCCGTTTTTGTTCTAAGGTGCGACCTTCCAATAAATCAATTTGCACAATCGGCATATTTATAGCCTCCCTTAATAGAATAAGGTATCTATTCTGCTCAAAAAGATGATTTCCTGCTATTGAAGGGCTTTGCGCACAATTCGTTCTAGATTTTTCTGCGTGAGTCGCCGCGGGCTATTGGGTAGAAGACGATAAGACAAAGCATCAGGAACAATTTTTTCAACAACAGATTCGTCAAGCCCTATCTCTCCCAACCCTTTAGGAATCGAAATATCTTCTTTTAACTTTACTATAGCTGCTACGGCTTGATAGGCGGCGTCTCTTTGAGTCAGCCCAGCTATATTTTCACCTAGAGCTAGCGCGATTTGTATAAACTTACTATAATCGGCAATTAAGCACTCCTCCATCACAAAGGGAAGCATGATGCCATTGGCAATGCCATGGGCAATACCAAACTGCGCGCCTAGCGGATGGGCTAGGCCGTGAACAGCGCCAAGACCGGCGTTTGTAAAAGCAGCTCCAGCCATCAAACTCGCTAGCGCCATCTGACTTCTCGCCTCTAAATGATCGCCGTTGGCATAAGCTACACGAAGCCACTGCCCAATCATTCTAATTGACTGAAGCGCCAGAGCATCGCTAATCGGCTCCGCCTTTGTAGCAATATAGGCTTCAATAGCATGAGTTAAAGCATCAATGCCCGTAGCCGCAGTTACACTTTGGGGCATCGACACATGTAGCCGCGGATCAACAATAGCAAGGTGCGGCAGCATAAATGGATGAGCCACGCCAATTTTTTCTTGCTTTTCCTTATCTGTCGTCACAGCTCCAGCCGTTACCTCGCTGCCTGTCCCAGCCGTAGTAGGAATACAGATCAGCGGCAATGCTGCTTTTTCTACCTGTCGACTTCCCTTCATATAGTCCCGGATAGATCCCCCATTTGTCAAAACCATCGAGATTGATTTAGCCGCATCCATAGGACTGCCGCCGCCAAAAGCAATGATTAGATCAGCACCAAATTCTTTTGCCGCTAAAACACCTTGATCTACCGTTTCAATACTTGGGTCTGCTTCCACATCAGAAAAAATCTGAACATCAATGCTAACCTCTTGTAAGGCATGCAAAATAATCGGCAAATAAGGCGACTGTTTAGTTGCCGTCTTACCTGTAACAAGAAAAGCCTTTGATGCTTTGAGTTTTTTACATTCCGCTCCAATGTGGCCTATTGTGTTTTCACCAAAAAGAACCGTTGTGGGAAATCGAAAAAAGAAATCATTCATACTAGTCCCTCTCCTACATTGGCAGCCGCGGCACAAAGTCTCTAAACTTTACTGCCGCGGCTACTTGTCTTTTTATGGATTAATCGTCGTTTTATAAACTTGTTTGCCATCCTTCATTTCCATAACGACAGCACTCTTTACAGGATTGTGGTATTTATCAAGCGTAACCAAACCAGTTACAAGTTGTAAATCTTTAATTTTCGTCAGAGCATCTTTAATTTTGACCGGATCAGCGCTATTGGCATTTTTGATAGCGGCTATAGCCATACAAGCAGCATCATAGCCAAGAACTGCCGGTGCATCGGGAACTTGGTTATACTCTTTCTTGAAAGCTTCGACAAATTTATCAATCTGCGGATTGCTGTTATCAGGCGCATAATGATTCGAGAAATAGGTGTTATTAAGAGCCTGCGCGCCAGCAATTTCTACAAGTTTCGGTGAATCCCAAGCATCACCGCCAATAATAGGGATCATGATACCCATCTCACGGGCCTGCTTTACAATTTTAGCGACATCTTCATAATAGCCTGGCACAAATAGAACATCAGGGTTTGTTGCTTTTATTTTTGTTAAAATAGCTTTATAATCCTGATCTTTTTGCAAGTAAGCTTCTTTCGCTACTATTTTTCCGCCGCTTTTCACAAAATTATCTTCAAAGTACTGAGCCAGACCTTTGGAATAATCGGCACTGTTATCTACATAGATTGCTGCTGTTTTAGCATGAAGATCTTTGGCGGCAAATCCGGCCATAACAGTACCTTGAAATGGATCGATAAAACAAACACGAAACGCGTATTCATTCACCTTTTCGCCATCTGCCGTCACCTTCGGATTTGTTGCAAAGGGTGTAATAAATGGGATCTTGTTATCCGCAGCAATCTGTGCGCCAGCAATGGTATTCGTACTGCCGCCAGCTCCTAGGATTAACGCCACCTTATCTTGGGTAATCAATTTGGTCACGGCATTAGCGGACTCTGACGGCTCGGAGCGATTATCAGCAATGACAAAATTAAATTTTTTACCAAGTACGCCACCTGATTCATTAGCCTCTTTAAAAGCCAGTTTAATCCCTTTGGCCATGGACTCGCCCCAACTTGCCGTATTTCCTGTCATTTCAAGATTGCCACCAATTTTGATTTCATTGGAATTTCCTAACCCGCCGCTACAGCCTGACACGAGCAAAGACGCACCTAACAGTGCAACTCCGATCATCTTTTTCAACATAAACTCGCCTCCTCTTAATAGTGAAAATAAAGACGCTGGAAAGAAAGAGTTTACTTTCTTTTAGCAGCGTCTTCGCTTTTCTCGTTTTATTCTTTTATTTTTATAAGACAGGTAAGGCGTTTACTTCAGTGAGTAAGAACATCCTTTTTCCTGTTTTAAACTAGCTATTTACTGGCAAAACGTAAAATATTTTTTTCTAAGACAGCTAAACCGCGATCAAGTTCTTCATCGGTAATAACTAGCGGAATTAGGAGTCGGATTACATTGCTGAAAATTCCAGCGCCAATTAGAATTACACCATCTTCTAAACAAGCCTTAATGATTTTTCCTGTCAAATCTTTATCTGGTTCTTTCGTTACCTTGTCTTTAACAAGTTCGATGCCAATCATTGAACCAACTCCGCGCACATCGCCGATAGCTGAACAGCTTTCCTGCAGTATCTTTAAACGGTCCATTGTCTTTTGGCCGATTTGTATTGCTTTTTCGCAGAGCTTTTCTGTTTCAATATACTTAATTGTTTCAATTCCTGCAGCGCATGCTAAGGGATTTCCGCCATAAGTTCCGCCAATATTGCCGCCATCAGGCGCGTCCATCACTGTTGCTTTACCAGTTACCGCACTTAAGGGAACGCCAGCAGCAATCGATTTCGCTGTTGTCATGAGATCAGGTTCGACACCCCAATGCTCAATGGCAAACATTTTACCGGAGCGAGCAAAACCAGTCTGAACTTCATCAGCAATAAATAAAATACCGTGTTTTTCACAAATTGTTTTAAGCCCTGGTAAAAATTCCGGCGGTGGTATAATAAAACCGCCTTCGCCCTGAATCGGCTCAATAATCATTGCTGCAATATGCTCCGCATCGATTTCTGCAGCAAAGAAGCGGTCGAAATTCTCTAGACAATGCATTCCGCAACCGGGATAAGAACTTTGATAATGACAGCGATAGCAGTAAGCAGAAGGGACTTTATAAATTTCCGAAGGAAACGGTCCAAAGTTATACTTATAAGGTTTTACTTTACTGGTTAATCCCATTGTCATGTAAGTTCGCCCGTGAAAAGCAGCCTCAAAAGCAATAATTCCTTTTCGCTTTGTTGCATGACGAGCAATTTTCACGGCATTTTCTACCGCTTCAGCGCCGCTATTCGCAAACATCGTTTTCTTTGGTTCTCGCCCTGGCATTAATTCATTCATTTTTTCGGCTAAGGTGATATAAGGCTCATACATGGCAATAGCAAAAAAAGAATGGAGCAAGTTTTCTGCTTGATCTTGCACAGCCTTTACGACAGGTGGCGGACAGTGCCCTGCATTGAGAACGCCTACGCCAGCATAAAAATCAAGATACTCTCGACCCTCTACATCAGTAATAACAGCACCTTTTGCCTTTTTTACAAAAATATTCGTTGAGTTGGCAATGCCTCTGGCGACAGCCTGTTGTTTACGCTGCAGTAATGTTTCTGTCTGGCTGTTCATTTGACTCATAAGAACTCCTCCTCACAAAGCGAAAAAAAAGCTAAAATCATATCTTCTTTAGATATAATTTTAGCTTCATCGCTTTGTCTGCTTATATGATTGTGTGACTTTCTAGAAGTATGAACTTATTGTAACAAAGAGTGAACGCCAGCGCCATGTGCAATACTCACAAATAGATTGGTTTTGTTTTGTGAATATATACGATATGTTGTTGGAGGTTAAGAAGACTCTGCTCCAAAAAGCTGCCGATGAATCAACGCTCCGACTTGTAAGGTAAGACGCTCATAAGGATTCGCTAAATTGCGGCCTGTCACATCTTCAATTTTCTTCAAACGATAGTCTAGTGTATTGCGATGAACAAAGAGACGTTTTGCAGTCTGCACAGCATTGCCATTTTCCTCAAAAAAAACATATAAACTTGTCACCAAGTCACTTTTATATTTCCGATCATAGGCAAGTAAGGGCTCCATCACTTCTTTATAATAGTTATACAGCGTTTCCTGTGGCAAATCCAGTAACAGCTTAAAAATGCCCAATTGTTCATAAAGATATACTGATTCTGAAGAAGCGCTATATTCGCCAAATAATAAGGCTTTAGAGGCCTCGTGATAACTGCGACGAATTTCGATTAGGCTATCGGCAGATTTGCCTAGGCCAGCAGCAATTTTCACTTGGGGAAATGCTATCCTTAATTCTGCAGCAATCTCAGACAACAAGGCTTCATTGGTCTTATGGAAAGATCCTACTTTTACAGCAGGCAAAAGTAAAACAATCGTATCAAGCCAGGTCATTGATAAAGCCGTACGATTTTGTCGCGTTAAAACGCTTCTCGCAGTCTGTTCTATTTGCATTTTTAGGATAACTCGAGACTGTTCTGCTGCTTCAGTCTGCAGGAAAGAAGTCTCAGCAAGGCCCTGCAGACTAATCACACCAACTTGTTGCGGCACCGTCAGATCGTAGTGAAGCGCCGATGATCGCTCAAATAGCTCTTGTACTTGTTCAATCGGTTTTAACAGAAGCTGTTCTAAAAAATCACTGACAGATCGTTCGGCCACATGTTTCGTAACAATCAAACTGCAAATCTCTTGCGTAACTTCTACAAGTCTAACCTCCCAAGGAAGTTCAAAAATAGGAAACCCGGCTTCATCAGCAATCACTAAAATATCTTTGGGAACTGCTTCAATATAAGGACCGACATTGACAATAAGACCAGCAAGATTTTTTTGAATAATACCATGAATTAAATCCTGCAAACGATCTTTATCACCTTGTAAACCAATTCCAGTAATAATTAAAAGTTCGCCGCCCTGAACCCAGGGCAGTACGTCAGGAAGATCAATAAAGTGGACCCAGCGTACTAGCTTATTCAGCCCCGCTTCGCCTGCTACAAGCTTCGCTTTCTGCAAAGAACGGAGCTGCAGGATTTTTTGATAGCTAATCAAAAAGAATCGATCCTTTCCTGTCACTAATTATTTCATCGTTCTCACTTGTACATATCTGCTGCCTTTTCTAGTGTAGTCTGCCATATTTCATCATCATAATAGCTCTTCCATTCGCCTTTTGGGCTATAGCGGCGAATCGCCAATCGTTGCCCTAACTTATTAAAATTCTCTCTTTTTACAATACGAAAGGTATGCGAATCAGGCTGGAGCCAAACCTCAAAGATCGTGCACACTAATTCTGAGCCAAAAATCATATCTTCATACTTGTAATCATACTTTACATGAATTTTTAAAATCGCTTTGTCTGAAAAATTCGCTTTGTTTACCGTATTGCGATCAATATATAGTGTTGCTTTGCTATTATCATCGCTGAGCTGCCATGCCGAATTAGAAAGATTCGGCATGGTCTGGCCTTCATCTGTTGCTATTTCACTATTTCTACCAAAATTTTGTGTATCAGGCGTTTGGTGTTCCTGTATTTTATTTTCTTGCACCAAGGCAGTGTCTTGGGCAACTGGAAAAGTGACATACTGATAATAAAGATAGCCTCCTGGCACAGTAAGACCAAGGAACAGTCCGGTGACGATTTTAAACAGACGCATCCCCTGCCTCATAAAATTTTTTCTACTCCCATTCTTGCGACTTTTTAGCGTAATATTCAATAATCTCGCGGCGGCGAATAATACCAATAAAAATGTCACTGTCATCAACAACAGGGATAAAATTTTGATCAATTGCTAAGGAAAGCAGACTTTCTATTTCGGCGCTCACCTTAACCGGCGTATTCGTCATCCGCCAAGCAATATCTTTGAGCATCACTTTATGGGTGTTTAAAAAAGTCAGTTCAGGCGTGTTTTTCAGTTTCCAAAGTAAATCACCTTCTGTGACGGTCCCCGCGTATTTTCCATTCTCATCGATAACCGGTACTGCTGTATAACGATGATATTCCATTTTTTCCAAAGCTTGCCGCATCGTGCTTGTGATCGGCAAATAAACAACTTCTTCTTTCGGAATCAAGAAAAACGCAATATTCATAGTACATCCACCTTATCTTACTGCATTAATTTTGGTATTTAAGGACGCAATTCCACCTGACCACTTGCTAAATGGTAGACACCGCCAGTAATTCGTGCCTTTCCTTCCGCAATTGCTTCTTTTAAAATTGGTTCAGAATGAGAAATTTTTTCGATAATTAAATCAACATTCTTACCAATGGCATTGTCAGTAAGATCACCTTGTTCTGCTCTAGCTTGTACGACAGCAGGCTCAATTTCGGCAATCACAGAATTTAAATGTCCCGGAAACTTGGCACCAGCAACAGCTGCTTTCACAGCACCACAATCACCATGACCGAGAACAAAAATTAAGGGTACACCTAGCTTGGCAACAGCATACTCAATGCTCCCCAAAGCAGCAGCATCCACAATTTGTCCGGCATTGCGGACAACGAAAAGGTCGCCGAGCCCCTGATCAAAAATTAGTTCAGGCGGAACTCTCGAATCAGAACAGCAGACAATAACCGCAAAAGGATTTTGGCCTGTTAGAAGTTCTGAACGCCGCTTTCCATCAAGATGCGCCCGTTGTGCGTCACCTTGGCAAAACCTATTATTTCCATCGAGTAATTTTTGTAAAGCATCTGCTGCTTTGATCATATTCTCACCAGCTCTCTCATGTTTTCTTTAGTATAATTCTATTTCGCCTAAAATCAGCATATAATTAATATAAAAATTCACGTTTTTTAGCAAATAAACGGTAGAAAAGGGCTATAAAAATAATAACAGGAATTGTAGCACCGACTACAAGCTGCATTTCAATTAATTGATAATATAAACCAACGCCAATTGCCCAAATACATAGAGCTCGCCAATTAATCAGCAAGTGATCGTGCACTCTGCGATGCTGCAACCAGAAATATTCCGTAAGCAAAATAGCAAAAAACGGTGCAAAGACAGAACCAATGGCTAATAAGAAATTTTCATACTGTTCCATATCAACAAGGAGAGCTAAAACAGTCCCGATGATTGTCATAATAAGGGCAATCGGCTTTTCCCCCAAAGCGCCGACAATATTGGAAAAACTGACGCCAGCGGAATAAGCATCAAGAAAGGTCGTCGTGACCGTTGCTAACACAACAATTCCTAATGCGGCAAGCCCCAGATTAGCTGCTAATAGCATCGCGGAAGGCTCTGGATTTGCGGCAACAAGAGCAGCGCCAAGACCAATGATATACATCCAGGAGCTACCAAAAAAATAGCCAAGCCCGCTTCCCCAAACAGCAGCTCCGTTACTTTTGGCAAACCGCGTATAATCTGCAATAAGCGGCAGCCAAGACAGCGGCATAATGACGCTTAACTCAAGGGCTTCACCGAAGCTCATCGTTCCGCTTGCTGGCAGAGAATAAACGGCGCCATCATGAAAGACTACTTTACTTAATACAAGAGTCATGATAAACAAACAAAATACAGCAACCATATTAAGCCGTTTTAGCCCGCCCTCGCGGCCTAGTAAAATCCAGAGAAAAACAAGAGCGCCAATACCTATTCCCCATATAGAAAAATTGTCATAATTCCAAAGTGCTTTTGTAATTTCATTGACTGATCGTGCCGCCGTCAGGATCATGACAGCAGTCCAACCAACGAGTTGTAAAATATTTAAAACAGAAAATAGATAAGATCCATATACGCCAAAAGAAATACGTATTGATACACTAGCGGGAATTCTTGCCTCAGAACCGATAAAGCCGCCTAACACTAAAATGATAGTTCCAATGAAATGTCCGAGCAAAATGGCAATAAGCCCATCCTGAAAACCAAGGGGAGCTAATAATCCGCCTGTCAAAATTTCCGCAATGGATACAGCAGCCCCAAACCAAAGAAATAGAAAGTGAGAAAAAGTCAGGTTACATTCATTCTTAAGATTCATTTTAGCAAACCTGCACTTTTGTATAAATCATAAAAATGGTGAACTGGTCCAACGCCCTTTCCAATGGCGAAAGAATGTTCGATGGCGGTTTGAATATAGGCCTTACTTACGGCTACTGCTTCTTTTGCTGATAGTCCCTTTGCTAAATTAGCCGCTAGTGCTGACGATAAGGTACAACCTGTACCATGAGTATTCTTTGTAGGAATACGCGGCGCATCAAAATGAGTAAAGGCTTCGCCATCAAATAAAATATCTGTTGCTGCTGTTTCTAAATGGCCGCCTTTTAACAAGACATAACGCGGTCCTAGTTTATGAATGGCTACAGCCGCCTCTTTCATGTCTGCTACTGTGTGAATCGTTAGGCCAGTAATTTCTTCTGCCTCGGGAATGTTTGGCGTAACAATCGTAGCCAAGGGCAGCAACTCCGTAATCAGCGTATGAGCCGCTTCTGGCTGCAACAGATGATAGCCGCTTTTTGAAATCATTACAGGATCAACGACAATTTCTTTGGCCTCATAAGCAATCAGACCTTGAACAATCGTTTTTATCGTCTCTGTACGAGAAACCATCCCAATCTTTACGGCGTCTACTGAAATATCAGTAAAAATTGCTTCTATTTGCTTGGCAATAATCGCTTCATCAATATCTTGAACGGCAAAAACGCCTTGAGTATTTTGTGCTGTAACAGCGGTAATAACACTCATGCCAAATACGCCTTGCGCCGAAAAAGCTTTCAAATCAGCTTGAATCCCTGCGCCACCGCTGGAATCCGAACCAGCAATTGTTAGGACTTTTTTCATGATAATCTCTCCCTTTTACATAAATAAAGAACACCCAGATAGGATGTTCTCGTAACTGCTTTCTTGGAACCATTCCTTTGTTTGAATTAAAACTGACTCTATTTGATTGACTAAACCAGTAAAACTGGGCATAATAACAAGCAGAGGTTTAAATACCAAGAAAGAAGATGGTTTTATGACTCACGCTTTGGCGCAGTCGCTACTCGCCCATCAGGTTCGCGTCGAAATTGTCGGCACCTGCCTTGGCTATCTTTCCTTTACTTACTATCTGCGCCATAAACTATTCCTCCAGAAAGAGACGAGAACTTCTCTAGCTTCTCTACACAAGAAAAAAAATTTCTTTCTGGGGACTCTGTTCGGTTTCGTAGGCTATTGGCTGCTTATTGGTCTCTTATGTGTTGTTTACAGCAGCAAACGCCTAGCGCGTGCATTGTTTTTACAAAAAGATTGATTTAATAGCTGACTTCAAGACCTCTATCAGTCAGAAGCCCAACAATATCAGTAAGTGGCGTCTTCGCTGGGTTATAATCTACAACTGCCTTGCCACTAAAAGCATGGACATGAACATGATACACACCGGGAAGTCCCAACAAGCTTTTTTTAACAGGCAAAGCATTAATCAGATTCAGCCCTTTTAACGATAAATTCGTCTGTTCTATATTGGTATCAGCGGCACAGCCACAAGTTTTACACATCCAAACTCCTCCTCTTTGAGAATGATTTTTACTTACTGTATAAATTAGCTTTTCACAGGACTTTTCCTGCTACATAAGAAAAAAACCTTTTGCCAAATACAAGCGCAAAAGGTTTTTTTATAAGATTTTATAGATTATCTAGATTTTCAATCACAGGTACATCAAATGAATTTGGTGCTTCCACTACTTCTGTAGGTAGCCCCATTTGATTTAAAAGTTCGATAAAGGGAGTCGGATTTAGTTCTTCCACGTTAACCATGGTTTTTACATCCCACTCGCCGCTAGCAACTAATAAAGCAGCAGCAACAGGCGGAACTCCGGCCGTATAACTGATTGCCTGCGCTTCCACTTCATTATAGCATTCCTTGTGGTCACACGTATTATAAATGAAAATTTGCCGTTCTTCTTGATTCTTCGTACCGCAAATATAATTACCAATACAAGTCTTGCCAGTGTAACCAGGCGCTAGTGAAGAAGGATCAGGTAGTAGAGCTTTCAACACTTTGAGCGGCGCCACTTCCACACCTTCAGCAATTTTTATTGGTTTTTCCGAAGTCAGACCAATATTGGTTAAAACGGAAAAAACATTTAAGTAATGATCGCCAAAGCCCATCCAGAAACGAATCGAGTTGGCATCTATATTCTTAGACAGAGAATGAAGTTCATCATGACCTGTTAAATATACCGGCTGACTTCCTACAACAGGAAAATCATAGTCAACACGGATAGAATGTACCTTCTGCTGCACCCATTTGCGATCGATCCATGTCCAGACTTTCTTAAACTCTCTGAAATTGATCTCTGGATCAAAATTAGTAGCGAAGTACTTGCCATGGCTGCCTGCATTTACATCAAGAATATCGATCGTATCAATGGTATCAAAATACTCTTTTTGAGCTAAAGCACACCATGCATTCACAACGCCAGGATCAAAGCCAACGCCTAAAATAGCAGTAATGCCTTTTTCTTTACAGCGATCTTTCCGTTTCCATTCGTAATTTCCATACCAGGGCGGATTTTCGCAGACCTTATCAGGCTCTTCATGAATTGCTGTATCCATATAAACAGCGCCTGTCTCGATGCAGGCCTCTAAAACCGCCATATTAATGTAAGATTGTCCAACATTAATGACAATTTCTGACTGGGTATCTTGAATCAACTGAATCATTTCCGGGATATCTAAAGCATTCACTGTGCGTGAGTACAGCTTTTTCGACCTATCCTTCAAGTGATTTTTGCGCAACACGCTTTCAATGATTGCCTCGCATTTTTGCTGGGTACGTGAAGCGATACAGATATCCCCTAACACATCATTGTTCATCGCGCATTTATGAGCAACTACATGCGCCACGCCACCAGCACCTACAATTAAAACATTTTTTCTCATTTTTGGCCTCCCTTTACTTCTAAAAAAGTTTTTTATGATAAATTATTTAGGAAATCACTATAGGTAAATTGACGGACAAGTTCTGTTTTTCCGTCTAAGCGCCGAACTACAATTGATGGCATATTCAGTCCATTAAACCAATTTTTCTTAACCATCGTGTAGCCAGCGGCATCAGCGAAGCGAACTTCACTGCCAACAGACAACTTGTCATCAAATAAAAACGTGCCAAATACATCGCCAGCAAGGCAGGAGCGCCCTGCCACCATATACTCATGTTTACCGGCTTTTTGATTTTCTATTTTAGCATCAAGGCGATAAATCAGCAGATCGAGCATATGAGGTTCTACGGAAGCATCGACAATAGCAATGCTTTTTTCATTATGAACAATATCAACGACCTGCGTAACAAGTTCGGTACAACCAGTAATAGCGCTTTCGCCTGGTTCTAGGTAAATTTGCAAATCATACTTTTTAGCAAAAGCAGCTAATTTTTCACTGAAAGCTTCAATCGGATAGCCTTCTTTTGTGAAATAAAGTCCGCCGCCAAGACTAATCCAATCAAGCTTGATTAATAAATCGCCATATTCTTCGCCTAAGCGATCAAGTTGCTGCGAAAATGCGGCAAAATCATCATTTTCGCAGTTATAATGAAACATTAAACCGCTCAGTTTTTCAATATGCCGTGCAATATCGTCTTTCTGGGCTACGCCAAGACGAGAATACTGCCGCGCTGGGTCAGCTAGATCAAAATGCGAGTAGCTTATTCCTGGATTTACGCGCAAGCCAATTTTAATGTTTTTCGCCACGTCATAATAACGTTCTAACTGCGATAGCGAATTAAATATGATTTTATCAGCAAATTTCACTACTGCCTGAACATCTTCTTTAGTATACCCCACACAGTATGCATGGGTCTCTTTGCCAAATTTTTCTTTACCAAGCTTAGCTTCAAATAAAGAACTAGATGTTGTACCAGCCATATATTGTTGCATGAGCGGAAAAACTGACCACGTAGAAAAACATTTTAATGCTAACACAGATTTTGCACCTGATAACTCATGTACTTTAGCAATAATTTTTAAATTACGTAGTAATTTCGTCTCATCAATTAAATAGTAGGGCGTTGTAAATTCCATGCCTCAAAACTCCTGTCTAACGCTGCTATATTTATGTCAATCGCAAAAACCTGTTAAAACTCATGGTTTTAATAATAACAAAAACTAAGTCATTTGTCGATTATTCTTTTTTGTGCCCCTTCTTTCTAGTCAGCGCTGTCAACTTGACAAATTACAATTATTATAATAAGTTAATTATTAACAGATATTATTTATTTTTTTATTTCGAAGGGGAGGCTTTATAATGACTGCATCTCAGACTGAGCAAGATCTAAAAATTTCGGACGAAAGTAAATTGAAAAAAAGCGAGTCGCTTGATTCCACCAGCTGTTGTGTTTCACGCTGCGATGATGTTTATGCAATGGATGCAACTGCCTGTATCGGCTGTAGCTCATGCCCTGAACTAGAATAGTCTAAAGTGATACACAAAAAACACGACATGAATTTGTCGTGTTTTTTTATTGCAGTAAGCTTTGTTTAGTGAGTTTTATGAAGAAGCTATGAAAAAATCATGAAATTTACAGCATTAAAAGAGAATGTATTGCAAGAATTCTTTGAAGCCGCGTTCTTTAAAAATGCTTTTATAGTAACGTACTTCCTCTTGAATAAGTCCATCAATAATCTGCATTCCTAAAACCTCTACAGGCGCGTTATCATCTGTTAAAAGATAAGTACTTTTATGATAAGGTTTTAATTTTTTTTGCATATTCTGCATGAGTTTTTTTAAATCATTATTGCCTAATTGGGCTGTATTTTGTTCAAACCGTTTCACTGCATTCTTGTTTTGCGTTGCAAAAAGTTCTCGATTCGTTGATTCATCCACATCAATTGTATAAACTACATCAAATACGCTGGCAATGGTATCCGCTAAGTATTGATTTAAACTCCCTACCTTTTCTTGATGCATATTCATATTTACAACCATAACACCATCTGTTGTTAAATGATTCTTAACCATAGTAAAAAACTCTACAGATGACATTTGAAAGGGAATCGTTATATCCCTATAAGCATCGATCATAATAACATCATACTGTTCATTAGTGGCATTCAAATAGGCGCGACCATCGTAGGTCGTCACCTTAGCTGCTGATGGAAGCTGAAAATACTGACTAGCCAAGTCAGTTATTTTCTGATCGATTTCCACACCTTCGATTTTAGCATTGGTAAAATATTTATGGCACGCTTTTGCATAAGTCCCGGTTCCCATACCAATCACTAAAATTTTCATTGGCTCTTTTGTTGCAGTACCAGTCATAACGGGAGCCGCCAGAGCATAATCATAATACATTTTGGTGAGGCTATCGTCTTTTTTCATAATTGATTGAACGCCAAACAATACATTGGTAGAAAGAATAATGCTATCAGGCGTTTCTTTTACCTGTAAATAATTATAAAGTGATTCCCCTTCATATAAGAGATTCTTTTCCCAAAAGGCTAAATGATCGGATGATCCAACTATACTGCAAAACAAAAATAATAAAATACTTGCTATACATGTTTTCGGCTTTGTCCGTTTATAAATAAAATAAATCAAACCAATTCCAAGAAGAATACCAGAAAACAATAAAAAGGTCATTGATGTTCCCACGGCGGGAATCGTAATAAACGTCGGTACAAACGTACCAATAATACTGCCAATCGTATTAACTGCTACAAGCTTTCCCACAGTTTGACCGCTGTTGTCCAAACTATCAACCGTGTACTTTACGAGCGAAGGCGTTACCGTACCGAGCAAAAAGAGAGGAAATACAAAGAGAATCATGCAAGCGGAAAAAGCTGCAAAAACTAAAAAATCAGTATCAATTGTTAAAACAAGCACAGCAGATACAGCTAAAATAATATACTTACCCAACACTGGTATTGCCGCAATCCATAAAGCGGCTATAATAATTCGTTTATATAAAATATCGGGATTAGGATTTTTGTCAGCACTTCTCCCACCCCAGACATTTCCCAGTGCCATAGCGATCATGATTGTTCCAATAATAATGGTCCATACAATCTGAGAAGAGCTAAAATATGGCGCTAATAGCCTGCTCGCGCCAAGTTCTACTGCCATAACAGACATTCCTGCAAAAAAACTTGTCATATATAAATAGTACTTACTGTGCAATAAGGTCTCTGCAACCATGCTCATTCCTCCTGTAGGGGCTAATACATTACACTTTCTTTTTCTTTCGATTCTTTTCCAGAAAAGCCTTTTTCAATTACTTCTCACATGAAAAAATTTCTTTTATAGGAAATTATCCCTTTGCTGACGAAGTCAATGGATATAGCTACTAAATTATGAAACGTTAGGAGGCTCAATTATGAAACGTTTTTTAGCGATTTTGCTATTCGCGATGATTATCTGCCAGGTTGCTTATGCAGCGGAACCAACCTGGCAATATGTTACAACGCAAAACAATGTTTCTTATCATGTGGATATGAATCGTATTACAATCAATAAAAACATTCTAAATTTTTGGCTTTTAGTTGATAGAAAAACGCAGCAACAAACTGTTAAAGCGCATGTTACTGCCGACCTTGAACAAAAAATTTATCGTTTTGATGAAGCCTATATTACAGATACAGCCTCTGACCAAACAGCCCATATGGTAACTCCTACTCCCTGGGAAAAAATTACACCTGCATCACCAATTGAAATGACAATTCAATTTATACTGACCCGACATAATGAATAAACAAACTAAAAGGCCTATTTCCCAGGACTTTCGTTCTATGATAGGATAGAATTGGAACAAGTTATATCGGAGGTTATTTATGAATTTTATTGGTTATAGAACTCTTAAAACAGTGATAGGCACAGGAATCGCTATGTATCTTGCGATTCATTTTGATCTTAAATTTGCTACAACGGCCGGAATTATTACGATTCTCTGTATTCAGGGAACCCGCAAACAATCTGTACGGTTTGCTGCTAAAATGATTGGCTCATTCCTATTGGCCTTATGTCTTTCCATAGTTATCTTCCAGTTATGCGGCTACACCCCTTTTAGCTTTGCTTTCTTTTTACTAATTTTCATTCCTTTGACAGTACAATGTAAAGTACAAGACGGCATTGTTGTCAGTTCCGTTTTGATTACCCATCTATTGATTGAAGAAAATATCTCTCTACCACTATTAATCAATCAAATGTCACTGATGGGTATCGGTGTGCTTACGGCTATGCTACTTAATTTATATATGCCAAATTTTGAGCATAAAATAAAAAAAGAGCAAGTAGCTATCGAAGGAATGATTCAGGACATTCTCCGTCATATGGCGGAAACCTTAAAAAATCAACCTGATTCTCTAAAAGGAGAAGCCTTGTTTACAGCGTTAGAAACGAAACTAAAACAAGGCCGCGAACTGGCATTAAAAAACTATAATAACAGTTTTTATACAAACAGCAGCGACTACACGCAATACATGGATATTCGTTTACAGCAATTGCATCATTTAAAAAACATGCAAAAATATTTTGATAGACTCCTGACACCGTATCCCCAAACGCTTTTAGTTGCTGATTACACGATAAAAATCGCCAAAGATTTTCATCATAAGGATATTGCCGTCTTGCGGCTCGATGACTTTAATCGCTTTCGTCAGAGTTTCACCACGATGGAACTTCCTAGAGATCGAGATGAATTTGAGCATCGCGGCATGCTCTACCAATATTTAAATGACATGGAAGAGTTGTTGTTTCTACAAACTTTGTTAAAATAAAACTACATATAGGTACAAAAAGAGAAGCACCCCCAAAGGATGCTTCTCTTTTTGTATACCCTACTACGCTAACATCTAAACGTTTTTACCGCATCATTTAATAATTCACAAAGAATCGTAAGCGCCCGCGGTAAATCTTCATCAGAAAGATTGGTCCAGCAAATGCGCAAATGATTAATCTCTGGTTCACCTGCATAAAAAATGGAACCTGGCAAGAAATGAATACCGCGTCGATGCGCCTCGGGAATGAGTGTGTCTGATTGCATCCCCCGCGGCAGGGTCAGCCAGATAAAAAGACCTGACGATTGCTTTGGCAAAAGAATATCAGGATGCAACAGTTTCCTAAGAGTTGCAAAAACCTTGCGTCGCCTAGCTGTTAATCGGCAACTGATTCCCTCAATTGCTTGAAATAGCTTGGGGTTTCGAAACAGCGGCGTTAGCGATTTTTGCAGCCATAAGGGCGAACCGAGATCAGCAATCGACTTCGCAGCAAGCAAGCGATTATAAATACTACCATCAGCGGCGAGTAAACCAAGCCGCATGCCGGGAAACAGAAATTTACTAAAACCTTTTAAATAAACAACACGACCATCATGATCGAGCATTTTTAAGGGAGGTGGCAAACAATCCCGCTGAATTTGAGGAATTTCGAGTTCACGATGGGGTTCATCTTCTAAAATTAGTACATTATGCTTGCGTGCGAAAACCAGAAGATCTTCGCGACGTGATCGACTCATAATGGCGCCCGTAGGATTCTGACCCGTAGGCACTACATAGACGGCTTTCAAACGGCTATAGGCCGCCAAATCTTCCAAAATATCAACACGCAGTCCTTCCTGATCTAAGGGAATAGGCTGCAACCGCACATGAGCCAGACGAAAAGCGTCAATCGCTCCAGAAAAACAAGGCGCCTCTACCGCAATCGTATCATTCGGTCCTAAAAATGTTTGAGCAAATAAATTAATTCCCTGCTGCGTTCCATTTGTTATAAGAAGCTGATGCGGCTCAAGATCAATAGCCAACTTTTTGAGGTACTCTGTTAACGCATTCAGAAACTCCTGATCTCCCTTAAAATCAGCATAGCGTCCTAACGATTCCGGTGATCCTCGCAAAGTTTCCCGGATCGATTCCTGAATAAAAGTTAAGGGAAGTAGCGAATAATGGACGCAGGCATCGGCTAAATCAAGAATTTCTTTTGGCAATCTTACTGCACTTTGACTCCAAAAGCTAGCCCGCGGCAAATAATCTGGCACAGAAAGCTGCCAACTATACGGATCTTGTAAAGATGCTCCTTCGGATTGCTCTTTATTTGTCAGAAGAACAACAAACGTTCCCTTACCAGGTAAGGTTTTCACAAGCCCTTTATCTTGAAGCATTTTATAAACTTCATGGGCTGTCACTAAGCTTATTTTTAAATCTCTTGCCAACTCCCGCACAGAGGGAAGTCGGATGCCAGGCTCTAACAGACCAGAACGAATTCTTTGCGCCAGTTCTAAATAAACTTGTTGTCGAATCGACTCATTGCTGTCCCGTTGAATGAATATGTTCATAATCCCTCCAACTGTTATAGCCATCATTTGACTGTTATAGGTAAATGATGGTTTTATAGATTCATAATACAGCAATGTTATAGAACAGAAAAGAGGGATTTTTATGTATATCGTTTATAGCGCCATGTGTTTAATTTTTGGCACTACTTTTTTAGCCATTAAAGTTGGCGTGAATGTCGGAGCTCCCCCATTTCTCTTTGCCGGAGCCCGTTTTTTTACAGCAGGACTCATCGTCCTACTCGCAGTTAAACTTTGCGGTAGGTCAATTACCCTACCAAAAGGCCATTACAAATCTATTTTTATAGTTGGCTTGTTTATGACAGCACTGATGTTCGGCTGTCTTTATTGGGGGGAACAATATATTTCTTCTAGCCTAGCTGCTCTCCTTGCTGCGACAACGCCGCTTATGATTGGTCTTGTCGAATGGTTTCAAGGAGTAAAAGAATACTCGTTGATTCGTGGTAGCGGCTTACTGATTTCTTTTCTCGGCGTATCAATTGCTCTACTTCCGGCACTGATGCTAGAGGCAACGCCTTATGCCTTCTTAGCCGTTATCGTCATTTTGCTTGCTGAAGTAGGTAACGTTTTTGGCACGATGACAGCGCAAAAACTCCTAGCAGCAAACATCAGTCCCTTTACCCTTAACGGCTGGCAAATGGTTATTGGGGGAACTCTGCTAATGTTGCTGTCTCTTGGCACTGAAAGTTTTTCTATCTCAGAATCGACTGATCTCTTAATGATCGCTTTGCTCTATCTCATCTTCTTGGGTTCTTTAGGCGGACATGGCGCTTACTATTGGCTAGTAGGTCGCGCTGGTATGCTGCTTCCCTCTACCTGGACCTATGTTTCACCCGTTATTGCTCAGTTCGTAGGCTACTATATCTTAGGGGAAGCCCTCTCATTCTATTCCTTTATTGGCCTCATTCTCGTACTCAGTGGCGTGTTATTTGTCAGTAACCCAGCCCTTATTAGTAAGAAATATCAACAATTACGCTTCAAAAAATCTCAGTTAAACAGGCTCAGCCACTAAAAAATCATCAAATTAAAAATGATTCCTAGTCTCCTGTTATTCTTCTTCCGGCAATAAGCGATCGCCATAAAGTCTTTCAAAAATAGCGCCAGCACTCTTCTCTAGCTGCGGACAACGAATTGATGTTGTATTATTCGCTTGCAGCTTTGCGAGTCCTGCAGGGTCTGCCATCGATTCACCAAGTAAATCTTGACATAAGAGTGAACCATTGGCTGCCTTAAAGGCTTCTAAAAATGGCTTAGCTAAATCACACACTTCATTTTTACTGCTAGGATCGGCTGGATCACAAGTCATGCCAATGGCCATTAAAGCTCCTGTTACGAGCCCGCAGGTTTGACCGCTTCTGGCAATACCGCCGCCGAAGGCTGACGCAACTTTAAGAGCAATTTCTTCTGGAAGACCGAGTCGCGGACCATAGACTGCCAACATGGACTGCGCACAATTATAGCCTTTCGTATGATGTAAAAAAGTTACCTTGTCACTGCTTTTGCTCATTATAAAACCCCTCCCTAAAAATAATAATAATTTTTTTCTCGTTTATGTATAATTAGACTGTCTTTAAGGCATAACTACTATTGTAAATTTTCTCCTCTCCCATATAGGCGGCGTCAGCCGCCGCTTTTTTTTTTTAACTATGTAAAATAAGGGAAAAGCGATCACCAAAACGATTCGGTAAAATGGTCGAAAGTAAATTCCTATAATCCTCTTCCAATACAGCTTCTTGTGCCGCCGTCCGAGCTTTTAATAAAATGGCCACATCAGTAACAATATTAGCAATTTTAAGATCGGGTAGTCCATGCTGTCTCGTACCAAAAAATTGCCCAGGGCCGCGCAGCAAAAGATCCTGCTCAGCAATGACAAAGCCGTCATTTGATTCTGTCATAACCTGAAGACGTTCCTGCGTGTCACCTTGTTTTACTTTAGAAATCAAAATGCAATACGAGGCATGTTCGCCGCGGCCAATCCGTCCTCGCAATTGATGAAGCTGAGACAAACCAAAGCGTTCGGCTCCTTCCACTACCATAATTGTTGCATTTGGCACATTTACGCCTACTTCAATGACCGTCGTAGCGACTAACAAAGAGATGTCATTTTTATAAAAAGCAGCCATAACGGCTTCTTTTTCGCTTGCTTTCATCTTACCATGAATCAGACCGCAAGAAATCCCCTGAAATAATCCTGTAGAAAGTTCTTCATAGCGTTGCACTGCTGCCTGAGTATCAATTTTTTCGGACTCTTCGACTAGCGGACAAACCACATAAGCCTGACGACCTTTCGCGATTTCCTTGGCGACAAATTGATAAATTGCCTCACTTTTTTCTTCGCCGCGTAAAAAAGTACGAATCGGTTTACGACCAGGCGGCAACTCTTGAATCAGTGATACATCAAGATCGCCATAAATCGTCAGGGCCATCGTTCGCGGTATCGGCGTTGCTGTCATAACAAGCACATCAGGCTCGGCTCCTTTGGCCTGAAGCTTTGCTCGTTGCGCCACGCCGAAGCGGTGCTGTTCATCAGTAACAACAAGACCTAATTGTCGAAAATGTACGGTATCTTGAATCAAGGCATGAGTTCCCACAATAATATCAAGAAGACCCGCTTGTAATAAACGGCCAACTTCTTCTTTTTGCTTTTTCGTCTTACTGCCTGTGAGTAACCCCACTTTAATTTTCAGGGGTGCTAACAGCTTTGCCAAGGTATGATAATGCTGATCCGCTAAAATCTCCGTAGGCGCCATCATAGCTCCTTGAAAGCCATTTTCTACCGTCTTCACAAGCGCTAAAGCAGCAACTACGGTTTTCCCTGATCCTACATCGCCCTGCAATAGCCGTTGCATGGGCTGCGTGTCCTCCATATCGGTCTTAATATCTTTGAGGGCTTTTTGCTGATCCTTAGTGAGTGTAAAAGGCAACAATGCGATGGCCTTAGTACTTAATTCTTCATCCCGGCCATGCTTAATGCCGGAAAAAGGTTTTTGATTTTGCGCCTTTAGTAGCAGCAGACCACACTGTAATAAAAAAAGTTCTTCGAACTTTAGTCTATCGATCGCCGCTTGAAGTTTCTCTTGCGATGCAGGATAGTGAATCGTATGAAAAGCTTCTTTGCGTCCCATAAGTCCTTGCAAACGAAGAACTCTTTCCGGCAAGACTTCTGGAATATAAAATTCCGTCAATAAGAATTTTTCTATTAAAGATCGTATTAGAGTTTGGGGAATATGTTCACCAAGACGGTAAACAGGAAGAATCCGGCCATGAAATAGATCAGTCTCACTGATTATTTCAGTTTCCGGATTCGTAACCTTCAGTGTATAATGACGTTCAATTTTACCATAAACACTTACGAGGGCATCTACAGTAAAGCGTTTTTTTAGAAAAGGTTGATTAAACCAAACAAGTTCAACTGAACCCGTTGAATCAACAACGACAACCGATAAAAGAGAAAGGCCCCGCCGAACTTTGCGTTCCGTTACAGTCAGGACCTTTCCTCGAAACGCCTCTACGTTTCCCGGCGATAGCTCGCTAATTTGCTTTAACTGACTTCTATCTTCATACCGAACCGGAAAATATTCCAACAATTGACCAATTGTAAAGATCCCTAGTTTTCCAAGCTGCGCTGCTTTCGCCGGACCAACGCCTTTAATATATTGGATCGAACTGCTCCACTCGAGCACACTAATCACCTTTCTGTCTTGCCGTCAAACGATTCAATTCTGCTAACAATTCATCAATGTTTACGGCATGATTTTTTGCGCCGCTCTGGATATTCTCAGAGTCAGCCCCTAAACAGGAGGCGCAATTCATGCCATGCTGTTTGAGAACCAGTTGAGATTTTGGATATTTGCGGAGAATATCAATAATCAAGGTATCTGTTGTGATCATTATATTCACCCCTTTTTTTCTATTATATAATAAAATTCTGACCATAAGGAAAAAATCCTGCTAAAGACTTGCATTCTCTTAGTGATCTGTGCTAAAATACTAATGTTTAGTAAAGGGATATTTTGTCCTTCTTAAAAGGAGGTGGAATAAATGGCAAACTTATGTGAAATCTGCGGCAAAGGTGAGCGCAGCGGCTTTAACGTCAGCCATTCCCACTTGAAAACCAAACGCACTTGGAAACCGAACATTCAGCGTGTTAAAGCAGTTGTAAATGGCGAAATTAAACGAGTTAACACTTGCACTCGCTGTCTCCGTTCCGGCAAAATTCAAAGAGCAATCTAATTTTTATGTTTTATAAAAAAATCCTCCGCTTATTGCGGAGGATTTTTTTTATTCTTCTTTTACTTTTTGCAAAAGTTCGTTCAAATCAGTTTGATTAAACTGATATTTATTGCCGCAAAAATGACAAACAAGCTCTGCTTTGCCATCTTCGGCTATCAAGCGAGACAATTCTTCGCTTCCTAAACTGATTAAAGCAGTTTCCACTCGTTCTTTGGAACAAGTACAACGAAAAGCAAGTTCCTGTTCCTCTAAATAACGGATTGGAAGTCCCTTGCAAAGAGCTTCAATCATAGTTTTCGCATCTTGCCCCTCAGCAACAAGCGACGATACCGACGGTAACGCCTTGAGGTTAGCTTCTACAATATCAAGATCAGCATCGGAAGCATCCGGTAAGGCTTGCAAAATAAAGCCGCCTGCCGCCCGTACAGTCCGATCCTGTTCTACTAGCACACCGAGGCCTACGCTAGAAGGCGTTTGCTCTGATGTGTAGAGATATTCCGTAACATCTTCAGCAATCTCCCCAGAAACCAAAGCCGAACTGCCCGTAAACGACTGCTTCATATTCGTATAACGCGTCACATAGAGTGATCCTCGGCCTACAGCGGCACCGACATCAAGTTTTCCTGCTGCATTTAACGGAAGATCTATTGTTGGATTTTTCACCTTGCCACGAACTAAACCGCCCTTAGCATCTACAATGATCTCCCCTAAAGGTCCATCACCGGCTACTCTTAGGGTAACCGTTTCTTCTGTTTTTAAGTTAGCTGCAAACAGCAAAGCTGCCGTCATCGTTCTACCAAGCGCCGCTGTGGCCACAGGCGAACAATTGTGGCGAAGTCGAGCTTCTTCTGTCAGCTCGGTGGTAACAGCGGCGTGGATACGCAAGCCATCGCCTGCCGTTGCTTTAATTAAATGATCCATAGTTTTCCTCCATAAGCACTTCCCCGTTATCAACGGCGACAATCTGAATCTTTTGATCAAAAAGTAAGGCAAAAGAACCCCGTTTAGCAGCTGTTTTAGGCATAGCTGGCGAACCGGGATTCAGTAAAGTCACACCTTCATGAGATGCAAGCACAGGCAGATGAGTATGACCGCTAATAAATAAATTAGCCCGATAGCGCTGCGCTAATTTCACCTTCTGATCATCTGTTAAAGTATGGCCGTGCTGCACTACGATCTTATATCGACCTAACTGCAAGTACATAAAGGAAGGATGAATCGGCCACTGTAAAACCATTCCATCGACTTCACTGTCACAGTTTCCCTGTACGGAAAAGAAGGGCTGCGGCAGCTGATTCAGCATGTCGATCAAACTTTTAGGATTATATTCTGCCGGAATTTCATTACGTGGTCCATGATATAAAATATCACCAGCATGAATAATAGAGTCGACGTCACTCATATAGGTTTCATAGATGTGCTGCCAAGTAGCAGCACATCCATGAGTATCACTTACAATTGCTATTTTCAAAACAAACACTCATTTCCCAGGAAATAATTGTAAAACAAGTAATCTTTATCCAATATTTCTTAATAGATTTGCCATTTCAATAGCGGACATAGCGGCATCAAATCCTTTATTGCCGCCTTTTGTGCCAGCTCGCTCAATCGCTTGTTCGATATTTTCTGTTGTAAGTACACCAAAAATAGTCGGTACGCCTGTTTCCAGTCCCACATGAGCTACTCCTTTGGATACTTCAGAGCAAACATAGTCATAGTGAGAAGTGCTGCCACGAATTACTGCTCCCAAGCAGATTACAGCATCATATTTTTGACTTTTCGCCAGTTTTTGCGCCGCTAAAGGAATTTCAAAAGCGCCGGGAACCCAAACAGTATCAATATTATCTTCCTGTGCTTCGTGACGCAATAAGGCATCCTTCGCTCCAGACAAAAGTTTACTTGTAATAAATTCATTAAAACGAGCTACCACAATAGCAACACGAAGATCTTTCGCAATCAAATTTCCTTCATAAATTGTTGACATCTTATTTTGCCTCCTCATACTGTTTCAATAAATGTCCTAACTTTGCTTTTTTCACTGATAAATAACGGTTGTTGAATTTATTAGCACGAATTTCCATGGGAACCCGCTCGGTAATTTTCAGACCGTAGCCTTCCAGACCAGCACGTTTTCTCGGATTATTCGTTAACAAACGAATACTTGTTAAGCCTAGATCGGCTAGAATTTGAGCGCCAATACCGTATTCACGCAAGTCCGGCGGAAAGCCTAAGAGTTCATTGGCTTCTACCGTATCACTGCCTTTATCTTGCAGAGCATAGGCGCGAATTTTATTAGCGAGACCAATGCCGCGGCCTTCTTGACGCATATAGAGCAGTACGCCTTCGCCCTCTGCTTCAATTCGCTTTAAAGATGCGGCCAACTGATCGCCGCAATCGCAGCGCAAAGATCCCAACACATCGCCTGTAAGGCATTCAGAGTGAACACGAACAAGAACATTTTCTTTGCCAGAAACATCGCCTTTAACTAAGGCAATATGGCACTGTTTATCAAGTGCGCTCTCGTAGGCAACAACCCGGAATTGACCATATTTCGTCGGCATCGTTGCATCAGCTGCCTTCGTAATCAGCTTTTCATGACGTTTCCGGTAGCGAATCAAATCGGCAACAGTAATCAGTTTTAAATTATGCTGCTTTACAAACTTTTGCAGAGAATCAATGCGCGCCATAGACCCATCTTCATTCATGATTTCGCAAATCACGCCAGCAGGATAAAGACCGGCGAACTTCGCCAAATCAACTGCTGCTTCGGTATGCCCCGCCCGACGCAAAACACCGCCTTCGCGACTGCGCAACGGAAAAATATGGCCAGGACGTCTTAAATCCGTTGGTTTGCATTTACTGTCTAAAATGCAACGGATGGTCTCTGCTCGTTCAAAAGCAGAAATCCCAGTTGTTGTCGTTACCGCATCAACGGATACAGTAAATGCTGTTTCATGGTTGTCAGTGTTGTTTTCCACCATAGGATGAATTTCGAGTTCATCAAGCCGTGCACCGTCAACAGGCATGCAGATTAGGCCACGAGCATGAGTAGCCATAAAATTGACAGCTTCTGGCGTTACCTTTTCGGCAGCCATTAATAAATCGCCTTCATTTTCACGGTCTTCATCATCAACAACAACAATCATTTTTCCTTGTTTAATATCCTCAATGGCCTCTTCAATTGTGTTAAACATACTATCCCTCCATCTTATAACAAGAATACTTTCTTTAAAATTTTTATGCTAGAAACCCATATTTACCTAATAAAGCAGTGGATATGCGACTTGGCTCAGCTACTGCTTCAGTAGTGTCACTCTGTAATAACTTTTCCACATAGCGTCCCAAAATATCAGTTTCCAAATTAACAGTACTACCAATTTTCTTGGTAGCTAAAGCTGTCACTTCATAAGTATGAGGAATGAGTGATACACTAAACGAATGCGCATCACAATCAACAACAGTTAGACTGACTCCGTCAATGGCAATAGAGCCCTTTTTTACAATATATCTCATGACCTCTGCCGCCGCAGTAATTGTAACAACAACGGCAATATCATCTTTTTTTACATTCTGGATTGTGCCGATTCCATCAATATGACCACTCACAATATGACCGCCCAAGCGATCACCAACGCGAAGCGTCCGTTCCAGATTTACAGCAGCGCCAATCGCAAGATCTCTAAGACCTGTCTGTTTCACAGTTTCCGGCATGACATCCGCCGTAAACTGGCTGGTGCTAAAATCAACAACTGTAAGGCAGGCGCCGTTCACGGCAATACTGTCACCTAACTTTACATCAGTAAGGACTTTTTTAGCGGCAATTGTCAGGCGAACTGATTTTGCCGTCTTTTCAATCTGTTTCACTCTACCCAATTCTTCCACAAGTCCGGTAAACATCGCGTCCCTCCCGTGATTTGAGATAAGCGCTAATGAGAATATCCTCCTCTAGCTGCTCTATGGCAAGATCCTCTAGTTCATAAGCCTGCGAAAGACTTGCCACGCCACTGCCACCAATCGGCGATGGCGCCGTCTTGCCGCCAAGGATCTTTGGCGCCACAAACCAAGCCACCTTATCAGCTAGATTTTCTGCTAGCACAGAAGCGTTGACAGCAGCGCCGCCTTCTACAAGAATACTTGTTACAGGATAACTGGCTAAACGGCTAAAGAGTTCTCTAAGATTCAAGCCGCTTGGCCCTTCACTAATTGTCCAAACCGTTACACCGGCAGCTTCTAGGGCCTTTACCTTATCCATTGACGCAGACTTTGTTACAGCAATAATAGTTCGCGCTTCTTTATTTGTAACGACTTTGGCATCAAGCGGTGTACGAGCCTTACTATCAAGAATAATCCGCGTTGGATTACAACCTGGGCCCTCAGGCAGCCGCGTTGTTAAAAGCGGATCATCGGCAAGCACCGTACCAATTCCGACAAGAATCCCATCATACTGATTTCTCAGACGATGAACGGTTTGTCTGGCGGCAGGGCCAGTAATCCATTGGGACTGTCCTGTCGCTGTAGCAATTTTACCATCAAGCGTCATGGCTGTCTTTAATAAGACAAAAGGCATCTTAGTTGAAACCCATTTCACAAACGCTTCATTCACTTTTACGGCATCTAAACAACAGATTCCTTCTAAGACTTCTATACCAGCTTGACGCAATCTATCGATGCCATGGCCGGCTACAAGCGGGTTGGGATCAGTGATTGCCACAACGACGCGGCGAATACCTGCCGCTATAATCGCCTCAGTACAAGGACCTGTCCTACCGTGATGGCAGCAGGGCTCCAGAGTTACATAAATAGTAGCGCCGTTTGCCGCTTCCCCCGCCTCTTGTAGCGCATGAATCTCCGCATGGGGCGTTCCTGCCATATGATGATAGCCTTTGCCAATCACCTTATCATCCTTTACAATCACGGCGCCAACAAGAGGATTTGGCGTGGTACAGCCTAAAGCTTGCTTTGCCTCAGCAATTGCCATTTGCATGAACTTTTCATGATACTGTCGTTCTTCTTTAGTTATGATCATTCTGTTTCACCTGCAATCTTGCCTTTCAGTCAGGGCGAGGTAGAAAAACAAAAACAAGCTATCTTCAGCCACTTGTAGAAAAAAATATACAAAGGGGCCTGAAAATAGCTTGTGCAACACAAACAAATCTACTCAGCCTTTTCTCATCCAGACTGTACTGTCGGCTTCGGAATTACACCGAATCAACCATAACGGCTCGCGGGCTTTAACCGCCGGTCAGGAATTGAAAGCACGCTTTCTCACCTGGCCCCAAAGGCTATCTTTACTATATTATGTAATTTTCAACTTCTCTGTTAGTGTATCACTTTTAAGAAATTTTAGCAACCTTTTAAAGCGCGACTCACTAAGTGGCAAGCAACACGATGTTCCGCTGAAATCGCTTGTAATTTAGGTTTTTCCTGTTTGCAAATTTCTCTGGTTTCAGGACATCTATTTTGAAACGGACACCCTGGCGGCAAGGCGAGCGGACTTGGTATTTCCCCTTCTAACAGACGAACCTCTGAATTTCCTTTTTGTGCTACTGGAAAAACAGCTTGTAAGAGTGCCTTAGTATAAGGATGCCTAGCAGTTTGCAAATCACTGCCAGAGAGTATTTCGACAATATTACCAAGATACATGACGGCGATGCGATGACTAATCTGAGCAACCAATGCTAAATCATGACAGATAAAAATCATGGATAAATGTTTTTCCTGTTGTATTCTTACTAAAAGTTCCACGATTTTTTTTTGAACAGATACATCAAGAGCGCTAGTCGCCTCATCGCAGACAAGAATCTCTGGCGACAAAGCCAGCGCACGGGCAATTCCGATACGCTGACGTTGTCCGCCGCTCATGTTGCTAGGATAACGATTCGCAAAAGCCTCTGGCAATTCAACAAGCTGCAAAAGCTTGGCAACTTGTATTGGTGCTTCCCGGCTCTTTAACAGATTAAAATTTCGCAATGGTTCACAAAGGATATCCTTTATTTTCATCTTGGGGTTAAAGGCCTGAGATGGGTCTTGAAATACCATCTGTATATGTTTCCGATTTTGTCGCCTCGCTTCGCCTTTAAGCTGCGTAAGATCTTTACCCCGATAGTAAATAGCCCCGCTACTCGCCTCATAGAGCTGCATAATCAGCTTTACAAGCGTGCTTTTACCGCAGCCACTTTCGCCAACAATTCCTAGTGTTTCTCCTTGATAGAGAGATAATGATACATCATTGCAAGCTGTCAACATCCGTCCGTCAGCTACGGGAAAACGCTTTATGACATGATCAATCTCTAGAATTGCTGCTTTTTCAGCTGACATATCTTTTCCCTCCGACTTGTGGTACAGCCTCAAGCAGTTCTCGCACATACTCCGTTTGAGGCTGAGCAATAATATCAGCTGTCCTGCCAGACTCCACTATTTTCCCCTCGCGCATTACCAGCAAACTATCTGACATATAAGCGGCCACACCAATATTATGTGTCACAAGAATAATAGCCGTTTTATCCTTGTGACAAATTTCTAGCATTTCTTTTACTACTTGCGCCTGTGTCGTAACATCCAAAGCCGATGTCGGTTCATCTGCCAGCAGCAGCCGCGGCTTAAAAAACATAGCCATCGCCACGCCGACACGCTGGCGCATACCGCCACTCAGTTCAAAAGGATAACTTTTCATAATATTTTCCGGATTCGGCAGTTGCATTTTTCTAAGCATTTCTTCCGCCGCCTTAGCGGCCTCTAGTTTTTTAATAGACGAATGCTCACAGATATACTCGACAAACTGCTTGCCGATTCGTTGAATTGGATTTAGCATGCTGCCGCTGTCTTGAAAAACCATTGCGATCTTGGTTCCGCAAAGTTGGCGCCAGTCTTGATCAGCATTTTTTAATACATTCTTACCTTCAAACAAAATCGTTCCTGCGCGGACACGACCTTCATGGGGCAGGCAGCCAAGAATAGCGCGGATAATCGTTGTTTTGCCGCTACCGCTTTCCCCCACAATTGCTAGAACATTTCCTTCTGCAAGGGATAAACTAACATCTTGAACAATGTCCTGATCTGCATAAGAGACAAAAAGTCTCTGCACCTCTAACAACATCTCCATTCTCCTCTAAGTGCTTTATTTTTTTACAGGTCGAATCTGATTTGTCAGCCAATAATAATCAGAAGGATACATTTTGACCCCAGCCAGAGCTGCCTTACCAATGATGTTGGTTTCTGGGTACCCTAAAAATAAGGCGGCTCCATCATTCATAATAATTTGCTGTATATCAATAATGAGCTGGCGGCGCTTTTGAAGATCGAATTCCGTCGACAGCTCGGCAAATTTGCTATCGAGAACTGGATTGCTGTAACCAGAACCGTTCTGAGGATTATCGCCTTGTTTATTGGTGCGCCAATACCAGTTTAAAAAGATCTCAGGATCACCAGTATTTGCCGTAGTAATATTAGAAATCAAAAGGTCATATTCTCCATTAATCCCCATCTTGTCAACCAAATTATAATCTACTGTTTTTATTTTTACATCAAAACCGACCTTTTTCGCATCCGATTGCACTGCTTCAGCATAAATCGGTAATTCCGCCCGGCTGTTGTATACCACAAAATCTACAGTCAATTTTTTACCGTCTTTTTCAAGGATACCATCTCCATCTAGGTCCTTCCAACCGGCTTCTGCTAGAAGTTGTTTAGCCCGTTCCATATTGTAACTGTTCGGATCAGTAAGCTGGTCAAAACCATAATCCATGGAGGGAGGTACAGGCGCTTTGCCTTCAATAAAAGTTCCCTTCAGAATTACTTCGTTATAGGCTTTACGGTCGCAAGCGCTAATAAAGGCGGCGCGTACCTTGGGATCGCCCAACACACCCTTTTGATTAATACGGGCGAGCACTGTGCGAAGCGAAGAAATTCTATCAATGTGATACTTTGTACTATCGTTAAATAGACCAATGTCGCCTGCCGCAATATTAACCGCTAGATCTATTTCGCCTGATTGCAAGGCCATTGCGCGGGTATTAGGATCATCAATCGAAGGAATTTCAACGGTTTCATAAGGTACTTCTCCATCCCAGTAGTAGGGATTTTTCACCATAACTGCTTTGTCTTTGACAAAGGATTGGCACATATACGGACCTGTGCAAATAGGGCCTTCTTTCGCAAAATTTCGCTGCGCCTCGGCCGATACATCGACAATCAAAAATAGAGGATCAGCTAAAAAGCCCGGCAGATTTGGTTCCGGCTTCTCTGTACGGATCGTGAGCTGTTGCCCATCAGCCAACATTTCTGTATATTTAAAAAAGGTTACTGCCCGTTTATTTTTGGCAAAGGCCCTTTCTAGCGAAGCCTTGACGGCAGCCGCATCTAGCGGTTTGCCATTTGAAAATTTTACGCCATCTCTAATTTTAAAGGTCCAGGTCATATGATCACTGCTGATTTGCCAGCTTTCGGCCAACCAAGGCGTTACTTTCATTTTTTCGTCAAACTTTACAAGACTTTCTCCCATGCCATACCGCATGACAACCCAACCAAAATAATTTTCTGTTGGCTCCAGAGAGTCGGCAAAATTTGTTACCCCAAACTTCAGCGTTTTCTGATCAACTTCCGACTTGCTGCTCCCGCATCCTGCCATAACACTTACGGCCAGGCAAAACAATAAAGTTACACAGATGAATTTAGTCCATTTTTTCACAGAATTCTCCCTCTCTCATTTCCTCAATTTGCTTTCTGTGGATCCATAATGTCTCGTAGGCTATCACCCCACAAGTTAAATATTGCTACAACCATCAAGATAGCGATCCCTGGATAAAGCATAAGCCAAGGGGCAGTTTGGATATGCTGTCTCCCTTCATTGAGCATCAAACCCCATTCCGGAGTAGGCGCCTGAGCGCCGAACCCTAAAAAAGATAGCCCAGCAAGTTCCATGATCATCGTGCCAATATCCATCGCCGCTGTTACCACAATGGTCGGTAAAGCATTCGGCAAAATATGATGCCGCAAAATTTGCAGCGGCTTTGTGCCATTCGTTACTGCTGCATAAATAAAATCACGCTCACGCAATTTCAAGGTAAGACTGCGTCCCAATCGAGCATATTTAGTCCAGCTAACCACTGCTAGGGCTAAAATGGTATTTAGTATATTTCCGCCCAGCATACCGGCAATAGCAATCGCCAGCACGATTCCCGGAAAGGCTAACATCATATCAACTAGACGCATGAGCGCCATATCCACTTTACCGCCTAAATAGCCGGAAAGAATGCCAATAAACGTTCCTACCCCTGAAATAAGAACAACTAGGGATAAAGTCATGAGCAGAGACGTCCGCGCTCCATAGAGGATTCGGGTCAAGCAGTCACGACCCAGTTTATCTGTTCCAAGTACATGTTCAGCCGATGGTGCCAACAGCGAATGCCGCATTGTCGCCTCATAGGGGTCATATGGCGCTAGCCATGGCGCAAAAATGGCAATAGCAGCAATTAACAGTACTAAAAACGAATACAATCCAAACAAAAATTTGTCTTTTTCTCTAAGTGACACTTAGTTCCCGCCTTTCTTCAGCCGTGGATCAAGCAAAGTATAAGAAATATCCACTAATAAATTCATTGCTGTATATAACACGGCGATCCAAAGCACAAACCCCTGTACCAGAGGATAATCACGCATCTCAATAGCATGCACAGCCATCTTACCAAGTCCCGGCCAGGAAAAAACCATCTCAATTACAGCCACTCCGCCCAGAAGCCACCCAATAGATAGCCCCAGCAAAGTAATGAGCGGTAAGCAGGCATTCGGCAGCACATGCCGCCAAATAATTTTTTTCAGAGGAAGTCCTCTAGTCTTTGCACCAATGATATAATCTTGCCCTAGTTCCTCTAGTACGGCAGTCCGCACCTGCCGCGTATATTTTGCGGACATGGCAATCGCTAGGGTAAACGCGGGCAATACGATTCGGTCCAAAGACACTACACCGCCAGCAATAGGAAACAGCCGTAGTTTCAGGCCAAAAATATACAATAAAATAAGTCCTACCCAAAAACTCGGCATGGACACGCCCACAAAAGAAAAACCGCGAATCAAATAATCTACGGCGCGATTTCTATATACAGCGGAAAGAATACCGCAAGGCACTGAAATAAGTAGCATCATAACAAGAGCTGAACCTGCTAGCGCCAATGTACCAGGCAAACATTGCCAGAGCCGCTCAGCTACAGGCATTTTTGCCGAATAGGACATGCCCATATCGCCTTGTAAGACACCAGTAACCCAACGAAAATACTGAACATGAAATGGTTGATAGAGACCTAACTGAGCCCTTGTCTCCGCAATTGTTTCTTCCGACACAATGGTATCTCCTACCTCTAGCAGCATAGCTACTGGATCCCCTGGTGAAAGATACATTAGGCAAAATGTCAGAAAGCTTACGCCAATAAGGGTAATGCCCATTTGCAGCAAACGCTGCATAAATTGTTTTTTAGTCAAGACACCCGCTCCTTTGTTTTAGCTATATTGTTATTTGGGAACAACGCTTCTTTTTATCAACGCTTCTTTTTATTTTTCTGCAATGACTGCAACTTTTTTGTTAAGCCCTGGTAAATAGATCCAAAGAAATATCGATCTTCCCAGGCTGAATACCGTAAAGGCCAACCATATGCCATGGTTTCCTAATAATGGTTCTCCTAATAAAAAAACAATGAGACAGCCCAATAGCGAATAGAGCATAGAATTCCTGATAGGAGTCGACAATGTTGCGCCTGCAAAAATGCCATAAAGCTGCAGCCCCCAAACAGCGCTCAAAGGAAATAGACCGACCCAATATATATACATGTCAGCTAGTTGCTTCACTTCACTAAGATTAGTAAAAAGTCCAATCACCGCGTTTTTAAATAAACAAACCCCGCCAAACAAAAGAAATGCTGTAACCCAGCCCCAAAATGCAGTTAATTGGACTGTACTTTTGTACAACTTACCATCTTTTCCTCCTATGGCTTTCCCCACTAATATTGTAGCGGTATTGCCGATCCCGCCGAGCAAATTGGCCATAACAAAATGAATTTGCATCAATACAGCATTAGCCGCTAGTACAACCTCCCCATATCGCATGCCGTATATAGCCATCAGATTATATACTGACAAGAGGCATACTGTTCGTATAAATAAATCCCTATTGACCTTCATCATGGCGGTGAACGCCGCTATATTACATAATATCGCCAAGGAAATCCCGGTAATTGACACTTCTTTGATATGGTAAATCAAAACAAGCCCTAGGACCGTAGCCGCTATTTCCGAAATGAGGGTTGCTGTTGCCACACCATCGGCAGCCATGCCCCCTATCCGAACAAACAGTAATACCAGTAAAATATTCAAGATGTTCATGAAGATCTGTAAACACAGGGACAGTTTGACTTTAGACATGCCTGCTAGCCAGCCATTTATTACATAGCCAGTCAATACAAAAGGCGCTCCCCAAATTCGAATATCATAATAGGTTTCTGCTAATGTCCTGACAGCATCACTCGGTGTCACTAGCATAAAAGCGGCAATTTTGATTGGATACTGCAAGACTACAAGCAGTACGCCCAAAATAAAAGCAATCGCCATAGGCCGCAACAGCGCAGAGGTAATAGTCTTTTTATCTCCTGTCCCACTAGCCTGCGCACTAAACCCAGAAGTACTAATCCTAAGAAAACCAAGCGCCAATACATAGTATTGAAAATCAAAGTAGCAATTGCTACGCCGCCAATATAAGCCGCCTGAGGGAATCGCCCCATGACAGCCGTATCGACTACGCCAAGGAGTGGTGTTGAAATGGAAGAAATAATCAATGGAACAGCCAAGCTGAGAAATTTTTTATTATCACTACTCATTGCTGCAGCAAAAATGGTCACGATACCTCCATAATATTTTCATAATTTACACAAGAGACTGTACATTTGGTAAAACACACAAAAAAATCTCCTGACGTAAAGTCAAGAGATTTGAAAAATAATTAAAATGTTTGCTAAAAAGCATCTGTCAATTATCCAAATCCCCTCCCCGTCGCTCGCAGGTATAGCGGTGATTATAAAATAGGCAGTTCTCCTGGCTCTAGATCATAGTTTATCCAAACCTTCCCAAGACGTTTGTCTCAGTGGTATTTTTTTGGACTCACTCCCTATTACAGTGGCGGGACCGCGCCGGTACTTCACCGGACTTCCCTATTAAGCCCTTGCGGGCACCTACTTTGACATATTTAATTAAACCCTGCTCGGAAATACTAAAAAACCTCCCTGCATAAAACAGGGAGGTTTGGCATCACAAGATAAATTATTCTCATTTAATCCCCTCCCCATCGCTCGTGGGTAAAAAAACGGTGACTGACAGATAGGCAGTTCTCCTGGCTCTAGATCATAGTTTATCCAAACCTTCCCAAGACGTTTGCCTCAGTGGTATTTTTTGGACTCACTCCCTATTACAGTGGCGGGACCGCGCCGGTACTTCACCGGACTTCCCTATTAAGCCCTTGCGGGCACCTATCCCAAACTATGCAATTTTCATTATACATCATTTTACATTTCATAATTAGTATACCATTTATCACAATATATGTCAAACCTTTCAAAATATTGCGTGTTTAATTTATAATAGTATCAAGATAAACTCAAAAACAAAAACGCTTAAATCCTTTACATTCCAAGGGATTTAAGCGTTTTTCATTTTATAAATAGTAAACAGGAACATATCACCGTTAAGAAATTTAGCAGCCTTTTAAAGCGCGAATCACTGCTGCTTGATCTTTCGCGGAAAAAACAGCTGATCCAGCGACTAAAACCGTAGCGCCTGCTGCAGTAACAATATTGGCATTAGCAGGGCTGATGCCACCATCGACTTCAATTTCCGTTTTGAGATCCCGCTCTTCAATCATGCGGCGCAAACGTGCAATCTTATCGGTTACTGCTGGAATAAAGGCCTGACCGCCAAAACCAGGATTTACACTCATTAATAATACCATATCAATATCTGGCAAAACCTCTTCAATCAGGGAAAGCGGCGTTGCCGGGTTCAGCGAAACACCTGTTTTCATATTTTCTTTATGGATTTCCTGTAAGAGCTTATGAAGATGCACTGTCGCTTCGGCATGAACTGTTAGAATATCGGCGCCAGCTTTCGCAAAAGGAATTACATATTCCTCAGGCTTTTCTACCATCAAATGCACATCAAAAGGCAGCTTAGTAAAAGAACGAATAGCAGCCACAACAGGCGCCCCAAAGGTCAAATTCGGAACAAAATGACCATCCATAACATCAATGTGAATATAGTCGGCTCCCACTTCCTCCAGCTTCGCTACTTCAGCGCCAAGCTGAGAAAAATCTGCCGATAAAATTGAAGGAGCTACTTTTATTGTACTCATTTTCCATATCCCTTCTTATTAGCCTGCGCTTCATGCAGAATTGTCACATAGTTTTCATAGCGGCTCGACGAAATTCTGCCTTGAGCCACAGCTTCCTTCACTTGACACTGCGGCTCTTTATCATGAAGACAGGAACTAAATTTACATGCTTGTGGTAACTCATAAAACTCGGGAAAGCAGGTTTTCACAGTATCCTCCGGCAAAGTGATTTCCGTAAAGGAAAATCCTGGTGTATCAACAACAAAGCCGCCTGACTTCAACGGAAGCAGTTCTGCGTGACGCGTTGTATGGCGTCCCCGACCAATTTTATCACTTACCTGCCCCGTTTTAAGCAGTAAGCCTGATTCAATGGCATTAAGCAACGTAGACTTTCCGGCACCGCTTGGTCCTGAAAAGACAGTGATTTCACCATCAAGCAAAGCACGTAATTCGCTAATTCCTGCTTCGGATTTTGCATCGGTAAAAAACACTTTATAACCGATACGGCGATAAATTTCTGCTACGGCTTCCATCTCATCGCGGTCAGCTAGATCCACTTTATTAAAGCAAAGAATAGGCTGCAGTGCACTCGATTCCACAAGAACTAAGAAACGATCAATCAAATCAAGGGAATAGTCAGGATTACAACAGGCAAAGGTTACGACAACTTGACTGATATTAGCAACAAGCGGACGCTTTAATAGCGAAGTGCGGGGATGAATTTTCTCGATGATTCCCTTGCCTTCCCCTGTTACCTTATAATCTACTTGATCGCCGACAACTAAGGTAAACCGTTCTTGTTTCATTCGTCCCTTCACTGTACATAAAATTACCTTTTGATTTGTCTGGACACTGTAATAGTCGCCATAAGCCTTTACAACAACACCTGTCATTACCATAGATATCTTCTGAGCACCAGCATCTCTCCTTATAAATTTTGTTCCTGTGACAAGCTACCATTAATATAAAGCTGAACCCGAACTGTTCCGGTTCCTTCTAACTGCTTTTCAATCTTATCGCCTGGTTTATGAACATTTTCATAGACAACGCGCCGTCCATTGCTATCGGTAACAACAATTTGAACCGTCTGGCGTGCTGGCCCTTCCGGCACAGTCACCGACAGACTTCCGTGTTTTACCCCACCGCCTCCGCCGCCTTTCGCAACAGTAAAATCAACGGCAGTTCCTTCCGCAATTTCAGCACCTGCGGCAGGTCTCTGTTCCAAAATCGTACCAGCAGGATATTTATCACTGACCGTCTCAGTCACTGAGCCAGCCTTTAATTTAAGATTTTCCAGCTGCGCTGTCACAGTGGAAAGCAGAGCGCCCTTAAAATCAGGCAATGTCACTTTTTTGACAGCACTTTTATTGACTACAAGATCCACTGCTGTTCCCTTAGCGACTTGTGCCGGTGGTCGCGGATTCTGACTGATAACTGCATCAGCCGGCACCTCGGAAGAACTCTGCTCATCAACCCGTCCGACTTTAAGACCGGCATTTCTGAGCGCGGCTTCCGCATCTTTACGATTTAAGCCGCGTAAATCAGGAACTGTAGCAATTTCCCCACCACGACTGACAATCAAATTAATCGTTCTTTGTTCCTTTACAACACTTCCAGCTTCCGGCGACTGTGAAATGACCTGCCCCATCGGAACTTTGTCATTAAACACTTCGGATACTGACACGCGAAGATTCCGGCTTGTCAGTATGCTTTTCGCTTGTTCAACCTGTTTGCCTGTTACATCAGGTACAGTGACTTCTGCTCCGCTCCAAAATTTACCGAAAGCGAGAAATGCTCCGCCAGCAAAACAAAGAATAAAAAAGACGATAAAAGCTAAAATTAATTTTTTATTATAAGGCTTCGGCTGTACTCCGTTTTTTGCCACAAGACGCGTAGGTTCATGACCAGCTTCTTTTAATGCCTCAGACATGCCTGAAATCATTTGCGTCGGATACTCTTCACGCGACAGAAGCCTTGTGCTGTCTTCACGCATATAACCTTGTGAAAGCCTTAAGTCATTAATCATTTCACTGCTTGTAGCAAAACGGTCAGCAGGCAATTTTGCCATCGCTTTCATGACAATCGCTTCTACAAGCGGCGGAACATCGGGATTGATTTCGCTCGGCGGAACTAGCCTTTCTTGAATATGCTGTATGGCAATTCCAATTGGTGAGTCACCGTTAAAGGGAACTTTGCCTGTAAGCATTTCATACAAAACTACACCTAACGAATAAATATCCGATTGAGCACTCACTGGCGCGCCTTTGGCTTGTTCGGGCGAAAAATAATGAACAGAACCAATAATTGTACCTGTATGAACCATCGTTGCTGAAGTGACAGCTCTGGCAATCCCAAAGTCTGTAACCTTAATCCGCCCAGAACTGGTAACCATAATATTATGAGGTTTAATATCACAGTGGACTAAATGGTTTTGATGGGCATTTTCAAGCGCTTGGGCAATTTCATCAGCAATTCTTACGGCTGTCTCCACAGGTAAAATGCCCTCGCGATCAATCTTTTCTTTTAAGGTTTCGCCAGAAATAAATTCCATTACAATATAATAAATATCGTCATCTCGTCCGACATCATAAACATTTACAATGTTAGGATGAGATAATTTTGCCGCCGCCTGCGCTTCCCGGCGAAAACGCCGCACAAATTCTTCATTGGATGTAAATTGAGAACGCAATACCTTGACTGCCACATAGCGATCCAGTAATTCATCATGAGCACGGTACACTTCCGCCATACCGCCACCGCCGACGAGTTCGAGCACTGTATAACGATTATCAAGTGTTCGATTGATAAGCAAAACCATTCACCTCCTTAATGTAGTGCCGTTTCAAATACTCTACGAGCAACAGGGGCCGCTACAGCACCACCGCCGCCACCATTCTCTATAATCACTGCTACAGCGATAACGGGATTTTCCGCCGGAGCAAAACCAATAAACCAAGCATGATCATCACCATGGGGATTTTCCGCTGTTCCTGTTTTACCAGCAACCGTCACGCCGCCTAATGCAGCGCCGCGGCCCGTACCTTTTTCTACTTCATAAATCATCATCTGTTTCATGAAAGCAGCCACTTCCGGGGTTGTAGCCGTAAGCCATGTTTTCGGCGAATTCTGCCGCAAGATGCGACCATCATAATCCACAACTTTTTGAATTAAATAAGGTTCCATCATCTGTCCATTATTGGCTAGCGCCGCTGCCAGCATAGCCATACGCAAAGGCGATGCCACCAAGCTACCTTGACCGATTCCCGTCTGCGCCAAATCACCATCGCCAAGATCTTTAAAATTCGGCAAACGAGGCTTTTCTCCTTCTAAAGATTCATCAAGAGCCTTATCAAAGCCAAATCGTTCATAGGCTTTACTTAATCGGCTGCGACCAAGTTCTAAAGTCAACTTACCAAAAACGACATTGGAAGATACGGCAAAAGCCTGGTTGACGGTGAGATCACCATAGGCTTTGTCTTGAATTTCATGCAACACATAATCAGGCGGTATTTTTAAAAACCCATCGGATCGATATATTTTTTGCGGATTTGCCAGTTTTTCATAAAATGCAGCCTCGGCTGTCAAAGTTTTCATGGTCGATCCTGGCGGATAAAGCCCCTGCAGGGCTCGATTTAAAAGTGGCGCATTTTTATCTGTTGATATACTCTGCCATTCTTCCGCAATCCGATTCGGGTTAAACGACGGCTTGCTCACTAAAGCGAGTAGCTGGCCGGTCTTGGGAGAAATAGCTACAACAGCGCCTTTACGATTTCCTAGCGCCTGATAAGCAACCTGCTGCAAATCGGCATCGAGATTTAAAATAACCGAGTGCCCTTGATGCGGGAAAAAAACATGACTAATGGCGCCTAAGCGACGCCAAGGATCGCTCATGCCCGAGAGTTCGCCATTGGCAGTACTTTCTATGCCTGTTTTACCCAATTTTTCATCAGAATAACCGATCACCTGAGCAAAGAGCGAACCTTGCGGATATTCGCGGACAAAGCCAGCCTTTTCCTTACGGCTTTGAGCAAGAATTTTACCATTGCGATCTAAAATGTCGCCTCGCTCCACTTGCTTTAAAAGCAAAGCACTACGGCGATTTAACGGATGCGATGATAAAAAAGAACTCTCATAAAATTGAATATACGTTAAGTAAAACAACAGCAGCAAAAGAAGACCTAGTAAAAAGTAGGCTGCTTTACGAATTGATCCTATGAGTATATTATCCATGGTTTGACCTTCTTCCTGAAATGGCAAAAAGCATGGAAAGCATAATGAAATTTGCCACAAGGGAGCTGCCGCCATAACTGATCCAAGGCAAAGGAATCCCCGTAAGTGGGAAGAATTTGATAACACCACCGACAATCAAAAATACCTGTAGAGCAAAAACAGTCGCAAGTCCACCAGCAACCAGCGCTTGGTAAGGCGTCTTAGCATAAATAGCCGTACGAAAAGCTCGGTAGACAAGAAACAAATAGATTAATAGCGTACCGCCAGCACCAGCAAACCCAAGTTCTTCGCCAATCGCTGCAAAAATAAAATCAGTATGCACTTCCGGAATCAACTCTGGAAATCCATAAGTTAAGCCACTGCCAAAGAGACCACCGCTACCTAAAGCAAAGAGCGACTGAACAATTTGATAGGCCCCGCCGGAAGGATCTTGCCAAGGATCGAGCCAAATATCAACCCGTGTTTGTACATGGCTATAAAATTTATAGCTTACAACAGAACCTAGTAAAAACAAGACGGTGCCAACAGATATAAAACTCGTCTTCCCGCTTCCCATATAAGCCATAATGACAACTGTGCCAAAATAAAGCAGCGCGGAGCCAAGATCTCGTTGAAAAATATACATGACCGTTGTTAAAAACCAGAGAAGCAGTAATGGTGCCAAAAAACGCGGCTCTGGTATTTCAAAAAATCCATACCGCCTTGTAGCAAAACGGAGCAATTCTCTATTCTCATTGAGATAACCTGCTAAAAAAAGCACGACAAAGATTTTAGCGAATTCGGACGGTTGAAATCGAATGGGACCTAAAACAATCCAACTTTTATGACCGCCGATTTCTACGCCGAAAATCACGGCAGCTAACAGTAGCCCAATTCCCAAAATACCAAAGATATACTTATAACTTGCTAATTTCTCAATCTGGCGAAAATACCACGAACCAAGCAAAAAGAGGAAAAAGCCAATTCCTACCCATAAGGTCTGCGAAAAATAAAGCTGAGGCTTCAGTCGGTAAATCATAGTTAGACCAAGGGCTGCAAGCATAAAAGCTCCGGAAAAAAAGAACGGATCGCCAAAAGGCGCTAAGCGACGAACAATAAAATGAACAATAAACGCGCCGATAATCAATAAAGCGGCCGGTAAAAGCACTTTTACATCCATCGTGTTATGAGCTAGACAAACAACCAAAAGACCATTTATTAAAATGAGTGATGCACAAACAAGCAATAAAGCTTCCTGTCGGGATCGAAGCTGTCCCATTTAAGATTCTCCCTCATTTTGCGCCAAAATTACAGTAACATTGTCATAGCCCCCGGCTGTTAGCGCCGCTTGTACCAGAGAATCGACCGTATTTTGACTAATCGATTCTGTCGAAATCATTTGGGCAATCGCAGTTTCCGAAACAAGACCGGTCAGCCCATCTGTACACAGCAACAGATAGTCCGATGGCTCCCACTGAGCACAGCCGGAATCTACGAGAATTTTACTGCTTGTTCCTACTGCGCGTGTTAAAATATTGCGTTGCGGATGCACATCAGCTTCCGCTTTCGTAATACTTCCCTGACGCAATAATTCACCAACTAACGAATGATCCTCAGTCACTTGCCGTAAAAGCCCTTGTTGCATAAGATACATGCGGCTGTCACCGACGTGAGCCCAATAAATTTTTTGTCCCAAAATATAACAGGCAGTCACAGTCGTTCCCATGCCTAAATACTGGCGTCCTTGTTGCGAACGCTCATAAATTTTCTCATTGGCTAAATGTAGAGCCTTCTCTAGCTCCTGTTGCGTTTTATTGGCGGCAAAAGGCTGCCGTAAATACTCAACAATCGTTGAAATTGCTAACTGGCTCGCAATTTCGCCTGCCACATGCCCTCCCATGCCATCGGCCACAACTAAAAGCTCTGGCGGCTCAAAAGCATAATGATCTTCATTCACTTCACGCACTAATCCAATATCTGTTTTGACAAAAGCCAGCACATCCATCACCTCTCAAAGCGAAATGTCACGATTCCAATTCGAATTTCGTCTCCTTGCTCCAGTCGATAGTCTCCCTGAATTTTATCGCCATTTACGAAAGTTCCGTTAGTACTATTTAAATCAGATAAAACATAATGATTTTTCCGTCGTTCGATAATAGCATGGTCGTAGGAAACAAAAGCATTTGTCAACACGATCGTATGATTTAGACTGCGTCCAATCGAAATTTGATCACCAATTAAATAGTCTGACTCTGGTATACTTTCTTCTCCTGTTTCTAGAACGCGCAGCCTAGCCCCGCCTAAACCGACGGTTTCTTCTGCTTTTGCAGCGGCAGACGATCTAGATAAATCAGCATATCCAAAGCGAACCATGCGGTAAATAAAATAATAAATAAAACCAAGTAAACTATATTGCAGTACCAGACCAACCCCATTTAGGATCTGACTGCTGTTTACAAGGGGCAGCGAAAAAGATGGCACTTAGATCACCTCATATAAAAGCAAAGTCTGTCCTACTCGAATCTTATCGTTGTGCTTCAATACTTTACGGCTGATTTTTTGGCCATTCACATAAGTACCATTTAAACTCTTGGCATCATAAAGTACGTACTGTTCTTCTTCCCATTGAATGTAAGCGTGAAGACGCGATGTATTCATATCGGACAAAGAAAGCTCGTTATTTTCGCGGCGTCCTAAATGAAACCGCTGCAAAGAAAGTAACGCCACAGCACCACGATCGGGTCCCTCCACTATTTTCAGGTGGGCTTTGGACTGTAAAACAGCTGTTTCTGTCGCTTTGAGCGAAAAATTACCAAATGTTTTTGTCTGCCCCAATTCTTCCGCGTCAAGTACTGTTTTTTTCGGCGGCGCAGCTGGTCGCTCATAAGGAATCGCTTCCGTAAATTCACCAATCACTGCAAACTGTCCTTTGCCTAAATTGGTTCCCTCGCTAAATTCAAAAGTTGGCGTCGCCAGTACAGTATAATCTCGTTTTTCTGCTTCTTCTAATAAGAACCGAGTCATTTCTTCTTGAATAGCCCCAGCTACAGGCAACAAAGCTTCATAATCGGTCTTACGCAGTAAAACTTGGTAATGGTTGGGAGCATATGTTTTAGAAACGCCGACAGAACATTTATTTTCCATCTCCCGTACAAGCTTCTTGGCAATTTCCGCTGGTTGAAGCTCACTGGAAAATTTACTGTTGAAATAGCCTTCAATATACTTTTCAAAAAAGCTTTCCAGATTCCGGACAAATTTCACAATAAACACTCCTATTGACAAAATGAACTAGCAGATAATCCCATTATATGCGAATTTATCAGGCGAGTCAAAAAACTCACAAAGTCTCTTGTTCCATCAGTTTTTGATGACGTAACTGCCCACAAGCTGCTTGAATATCAACACCCATTTCTTTACGAACTGTTGCTGTAATATGACGATCCGCTAAAATTTTAGCAAATCGTTCGATAATCTTAAGCGGCGGTCGATGCAACCCTCGCTCTGGTACTGGATTCACGGGAATCAGATTGACATTTGCTAACTTGCCTGTTAAAAGTTTAGCTAACAGTCTAGCCTGTTCTTCCCCATCATTGATGCCAGCAATTAAAATATATTCATAAGTGACACGTCGTCCCGTGGCTTTCGCATAAGCATCGCCAGCCTGAAGTACTTCCTCAAGCGGATATTTACGATTAATTGGCATTAAGTGACTTCTTACCTCATCCGTTGGCGCGTGTAGCGAAATTGATAAAGTAAGGGGAATCTCTTCCTGCGCCAAGTCATAAATACGCGGGACAATGCCGGAAGTCGAAACAGTAAAATGACGATAGCCTAGATGAAAAACATCTTTGTCATGGCAAAGCCGAATTGCCGCCAACAGCGAATCATAATTTTGCAACGGCTCGCCTGTGCCCATAACAACAACAGTATCTACTTTTTCTTCTGTTTTAGCTAATAAACGCTGCATAAACCAAATTTGCCCAATAATTTCGCCTACCGTAAGATCTCGCTCTAGCCCCTTCAAAGTAGAAGCGCAAAAAAGACAGCCCATAGCACATCCCACCTGAGTGGAAATACACAAACTATTGCCATAGGGCTGACGCATTAAGACGGTTTCGACGCAGGCGCCATCAATAAGCTGCAACAAAACTTTACAGGTTTTTTGATCTTTAGAAACAATCTCCCGCTCTAATTGCGGCGCTTCAATTGAAAAATGTTCGGAAAGCAACGACCGATCCTCTTTACTGAGATCGGTCATCTCCGAAAAATCCGTAACAAAACGTTGATAAATGGCTTTAGCAATTTGGCGGCCTCGAAAAGGCTTGAGTCCATAAGCGCCAACAGCTTCTGATATGGCTTGAATCGATAATCCAAATAATTTTTGTTTCAAAGTTCAATCCTCCTTTAGTGACTACGCCGCAGGCGAGCGATAAAAAAACCATCCTGTCCGTCGCGATGAGGAAAGAAGCGAATAACCTTATCATCCGTAGGCTGCGGTAAATATTTACCAGCCGGTTCAAGCACAAAGTGAGATTCTTCCTGCAGAAAACGCTCGATAACCGCTTCATTTTCCGCCGTTTCAATCGTACAAGTACTATAGACAAGAACACCGCCCGGCTTTACGCAGCGAGCCGCCTCTCGTAGAATTTCCAGCTGCAATTTAGGCAACTCTTGTAACAGCTTCGGATCTTTACGCCAGCGAGAATCACTTTTACGGCGCAATACGCCAAGACCGGAGCAAGGCGCATCAACCAGTACTCTATCAGCAAGCTCATAACCAGACTTCGATAATTTTGTGGCGTCATAAGCCAAAGTCTCAATGATTGAGATGCCAAGCCGCTTGGCATTCTGCTCAATTAAAGGTAGTTTGTGTTCGTGCAAATCTACGGCAAGGATTCGGCCGTTATTTTGCATTAATGCCGCCATATGAGTGCTTTTGCCGCCAGGAGCGCTACAAGCATCAATCACAAAATCCCCGGGCTGCGGATCTACAATCGGCGCGACAAGCATAGAACTTGTATCTTGAACTTGACAAAAGCCTTCTTGCAGCGGCTGTAAATGATCAAGCGATGCATGCTCTGTAACGAGAATTCCTTCGGGCACACTCGTCAAAGCTTCACAGACAACTCCAAGATCTCGTAGCTTTTTAAGCAACTCTTCCCGCGTAATCTTTAACGTATTCGTACGCAGCGTTAAAGGCGGAATTTCATTATTCGCCGCACATAAAGCCTCCGTCTCAGAAAAACCATACTGCTTCAGCCAATGCTGTACCAACCACAGCGGGTGAAAATAAAAATAAGCCAAGTAAGCATCTGGCTCTTGGGCAGGATCAGGATAGGTCAGTTTATCTTGTTGCCTAATCATATTACGCAGCACGCCATTGACAAATTTTACAGTGCCAGCATGACCATACTTTTTAGCCAGTTCTACCGACTGATTGCAAGCAGCCGATGGCGGCACCTTTGTCAAAAAAAGAATCTGATATAAACCAAGACGTAAAATATTTAAAATAACAGGCGATAAAGTAGAAAGTTTACGGGTAATAAACTTGGCCAAAAAATAATCAAGTGTCTTATGAGTCTTAACCGTACCATATACAAGTTCGGTAATAAAGCGCCGATCCTGTTCGCTCACAACACTCTTATGCAATTTTTTTGCCAAGGCAATATTCGAGTAGGCTCCACTATCAATTATTTCATTAATGACTTGCAACGCCATTTCTCTGGCATTCATTTACATTCCTCCGCCTGTTTTTCTTCCTTTTCTTCTATTTCTTCCATTCCGAGAAATTGCCGTACAATCTTTTCTACGGCCGCCATATCGACGCGCGTATTACAACAAGGACCGCAGGGCCGCTCATTTAAGAGGCCTACTACGGGTAACGGAAATACATCTTGAATTCCTGTAGTCAAGTCCCGCTCGCAAGCAATTGCTAAAATCGCTTGCGGCTTTAAAGCTTTCACTACACGCCGCGCTAAAGTACCGCCTGTAACAATGGCCAAATGGACTTCGTACTTTTCAGCAACAGCAGCAAGCTCCCCTACCTGACAGCGACCGCAGCGTCGGCAATTTTCGATATTCTTAGTAACCTTATAAGGGCAGTCTTCCTGCTGAATGCAGTGCGGCGTAAGGATTAAGAAACGGTTTGGTTTTACAATAACCTGTCGTTTACGAATCAGATGATTACTCACCTCGATAAAAGATCGTTCCACCCGCTCTTTATCTACATCAAACAATTTACCTAAAGCAATTGCAATAGGAAAAAGTAGTTGGACAGCAGACCAGGCAACACCTTGGAAAAACCGGGGCGTAGGAAATCCGAGAATCGCCAGAATAATTCCGCCGACTCCAGCAAATACAGTCAATACAAATAGACCGAGGATCGTGCCAATAAACCAAGGAAGCAACTCATTCAAAGCTGACAATCCAGGTAAACTGACTTTCCAAATTCCATAGATGGAGCAGGCTGCTATGATAAGGCTGACTAAGAGCAACGCCAAAAACAATCGTTTCTGTGGTCGGCTAACTACTTCCAGCATAAACTCACCCCTACTTTAGCGTATCCCCAGGATGAATGCAGTAACCACATAGACACTCCTGGGCTGTCATTTTCCGTTTACTTTCCGGCTGCACTTCAACGATTTCTAAAAGGCCCTTGCCAGTCTGAACGACAAAGCCTTTTTCCGTGCAAGCAACAATCATCCCTGCCGTACCAGTCTGCGCGTCATCAAGAACACGAGTTTGCCAGATCTTAAGATTCATCGAATCGGTTTTCGCAAAAGCGCCTGGCCAGGGATTTAAGCCTCTTACTTGATTATGAATTTCTTGGGCTGTTCTTTTCCATTGAATTCGTTCCGTTGAACGTTTCAATAAAGCAGCATAAGTAGCTTCTTCAGCACTCTGTTTTTCCCGCGGGGCTTTGCCAGCAGCAATTAACGCAACAGTCTCACTTAACAGATTAGCGCCTTGCAGCATAAGCACATCATGCAGCGTCCCTGTTGTCATATCGGCAGGAATGGCTGTTTCCGCTTTTAAAATCATATCACCTGTATCCATGCCTTTATCCATATACATGGTTGTAACACCTGTCACGGTCTCGCCATTCATAATCGCCCAGTGAATCGGTGCTGCGCCACGGTATTTTGGTAATAAGGAAGCATGGACATTCACACAACCACAAGGCGGCAGTTTTAAGAGCGATTCAGGTAAAAATTGGCCAAAAGCAACTACAACCATCAGGTCTGGCGCTAGCTCTTGTAAGGTGTGAAACATTTCTTCTGTTTTAATCGACTCAGGTTGAAGCACGGTAATTCCTGCCGCTACAGCCGCTTCCTTAACGGGCGGAAACATAAGCTTTCGCCCACGGCCTTTCGGCCTATCAGGCTGGGTTACTACGGCGACAACCTCAGTCAAGGGATTTTCAATAAGCACGTTTAATGAGGGAACAGCAAAGTCAGGCGTGCCCATAAAAACTACACGCAATGGCTTATTTGTCATTAGAATCATCCTTTGAACTAGTCATAATCGCTTCCGCAATGTCAATAAATAAGATCCCATCTAAATGGTCAATTTCATGCTGAAAAGCGCGGCTTAAAAGTCCTGTTCCCTGGTATCGAACCTTTTTTCCTTGCCGATTCAACGCTTCTACTGTTACAGAGGCAAAACGTTTCACTTCGCCGCAAACACCGGGCACACTTAAACAACCTTCCGGACCTACCTCTTCGCCTTCTTTGGCAATAATAACCGGATTAATCAGTTCAATCAGCCCATCGCCTACATCAATCACCACAACACGCAGTGATACGCCGACTTGTGGTGCAGCTAAACCTACTCCATCAGCCGCATACATAGTATCAGCCATATTATCAAGAAGCTGCTTAAGTTTTTTATCAATTTTCTCTACTGGCAACGCAATTTCCTTAAGTACTTTATCGCCAGCTCGTTTTATATCAAGAATCGCCATAATGATTCCTCCTTTTATGAAAATCCTGAAACAATTTTAGCACATAACAAGTAAAAAATCTAATACATCAAGCTAAGAGGATCTACATCGACAGTCACATTTCGCTCTTCTAACAGTTTTACGTCGCGAATGACGTCCCGAACCTTATCAGGTTCGCTTGTTTTAATCAGTCCAATCAAGCGATACGTATCTTGAATCTTAGCAATCGCTGCCGCTACTGGTCCAATGATCTCCGTCTGGGGCGAAGTTAACCTATTTTGTAAAACGCGGCAAGCTGATTCCGCCTGCAAGCGTAAAGGACTTTCTGCCTTGCCTTGCCAAATGATTTTGATAATCTGACAAAAGGGCGGATAAGAAAGCTGACGACGAAATTCAATTTCTTGATCATAAAAAGCCCGATAATTATGGTCAGCTGCTGCAAGAAGCGCATAATGGTCAGGATTATAAGTCTGTACAACGACAGTTCCTGGTTTATCGCCGCGCCCAGCCCGGCCAGCAGCCTGAGTAATCAGGGCAAAAGTTCTCTCAGCCGCCCGAAAATCTGGTAAATTGAGCGCCGTATCAGCAGAAATCACGCCAACAGCCGTTACATTATGAATATCGTGACCTTTCGCCACCATCTGAGTACCCAGCAAAATATCTTGTTTTCCTTGCAGAAATTCCTTTAAAATCCGGTCATGGGAAAATTTTTTGCTTGTTGTATCTTGATCCATTCTCACTACCGTCTTATCTGGCAGCAATTTATGAAGTTCTTCCTCTACTTTTTGGGTTCCTGTGCCGAAAAACTTAATATAACGACTGCCGCAGGCCGGGCAGATATCAGGAACGGACGCCGTCTGACGGCAATAATGACAGCGAAGATCCTGCCCTACTGAATGATAAACCATAGCAATGGCGCAATGAGGACAGGATATCACATGACCGCATTCGCGGCAAAGAATAAAGGTTGAATAACCACGTCGATTAATCAAAATAATTGCTTGTTCGCCTCGCTGCATCGTTTCGGTAAGCAAATTAGCCAGCGGCGGAGAAATTACGGTTCGCCGTCCTGATTTCAATTCTTGGGCCAAATCAACAAGTTCCACCTGCGGCATTGGCTGCTTATCAACACGATAGTCCAGAGAAAGCAGCTCATAGCGTCCTTCTTGCACTTCATAATATGTTTCCAAAGCTGGCGTAGCACTGCCCAAAAGAACGGTAGCGCCAGTAGTTTTTGCCCGAATAATCGCCGCCGTACGCGCATGGTAACGAGGAAGTTCCTCTTGCTTATAGGTAAATTCATGTTCTTCATCAAGCATGATCAGACCAAGGGACGGAGCTGGAACAAATAAAGCAGAGCGAGCCCCGATGACAATCCCCGCTTCTCTTTCCTTCATCTGACAAAAAGAATCAAAGCGTTCCCCAAAACTGAGTTTACTATGAATGACAACGACATCCTCGCCAAATCGTTCCTTAAAACGCCGGACAATTTGCCCTGTCAATGCGATTTCCGGCACAAGCATAATAACCTGCTGTCCCAGTCGCCGCGCTTCTGCTGCAGCCGCCAGATAAACTTCTGTTTTGCCACTGCCGGTTACGCCATGAAGCAAAAAAGTTTGCTGCACTTTTACGGCCAACGAAGGAATTATTTTCGCAAGCGCGTCCTGTTGTTCCTTCGTATAAACAGGCGGAGTGCCCATAATGGCAGTTTCACCGTAACTACGGCGAAAAGTCCGTACTTCCTTGAAAGTAATCCAGCCCTCTTCTTGCAACCGTTTGACAGCGTCCCACTGAACGCCCTGATTCTTCAAATCAGACCACATAACACAGCCCTGCTGTACAAAGTCAATAACCTTCTTCTGGGCAGGACGACGCGACCAATTTACAGTCTTCCCTTGATCAGACAAAGCAGCACAAATTGCCAATACCTTATCAGTTTTTTCGTTTGCCGTCCGACTTGTAATAATTTTTGTTGTAATGACTTTAGCACGCAAGAGAAACTGCAAATCTTTTTTCGAATAAAACGGCAGTTTCATGAGTTCTGCTTCTGTTTTTAAGTTTGATGAACATATTGCTTCATAAAGCGATCTTTGGGTCAAAGAAAGCTCCTGCAAAACCTGCTTTAACTCTGGCAAATCCGCCAAGTTTTCCTGATAGCCTCGCTTTGTTTTTATCGTATTTTTCCCTGGCACGAATAGTCTGAGTGTATCGCTGAGCGAACATAAATAATAATCAGCAAGCTGCCGAGCTGTTTCTAGCATACTTTCATCAAACCACGGTGTTTCATCAAGTACTTCCCGAATGGGTTTTAACGTCTCTTCGTCAAGGTCTTCGCCTGCTGCTGCTATCAAATCATTAGCTGATAGAACAGCTACTACAAAGCCTTCTACCATACGAGGGCCAAAGGGAACGAGAACACGACAGCCCCTTGCTACCTCCCAGCCTTCTGGAACCAGATAAGTAAAGGGACGATCAAGCCTTCTTACCGTTATATTTACAACAACCTGAGCATAGGTCATATTTTCCACCACGCATAAAAGTAAGGAGACTAAGAAATAGTCTCCTTATAAAATCCGATTTCTAAAATTCAATTCGCTCAAACTCGGCAAAATCCTGCTCCCAATTCCACCAGCTTGGTAAATTGCAGGAGAGAGGATCTTCCTGGGTAAACCAATCTTCCTCATAACAGTAAGGCATCTGTGGTGCGTAACGATGAAGACGGTTCTTAGCGCACGAGGAAAATCGTTTCATAATATCATCTCCTGACTATAAAATAAAGCAGCCTTTATAGTATAGCCAAGTATGATGAAATTATGGCTTTATAGACCAGCTTCCTGGCGTAAAATAGCAGCCTTGTCTGTTTTCTCCCAAGGAAGGTTCAGATCGTTACGGCCAAAATGACCATAAGCAGCCGTCTGTTTATAAATCGGACGACGTAAATCCAGCATTTTTATGATGCCAGCAGGACGCAAATCAAAATGTTTCTGTACTAAAGCAGCGATAACAGCGTCATCCACTTTGCCTGTTTCAAAGGTTTCTACCATAACTGAAACAGGACGAGCTACGCCAATCGCATAAGCAAGCTGAATTTCGCATTTATCAGCAAGGCCGGCGGCAACAATATTTTTTGCCACATAACGAGCTGCATAGGCGCCAGAGCGGTCTACTTTTGTAGGATCCTTACCGGAAAAAGCGCCGCCGCCATGACGAGCCATGCCGCCATAAGTATCAACAATAATTTTACGGCCTGTTAAGCCAGCGTCACCCTGTGGACCGCCAATAACAAAACGGCCCGTCGGATTAATATAATATTTAGTTTTATCATCAAGCAGTTCCGTTGGTACGATTGGTTTAATCACATGTGCGATTAAATCCTGTTCAATTGTTTTTAGTTCCACTTCCGGGCCATGTTGGGTTGAAATGACAATCGTATCAATGCGTACAGGCTTGCCATTTACATATTCTACCGTAACTTGTGTTTTTCCATCAGGACGCAAGTAAGGCAGTGTTCCATTTTTACGAACTTCCGATAAATGACGTGATAATTTGTGCGCTAAGGAAATTGGCAAAGGCATATAATCATCGGTTTCATTCGTAGCATAACCAAACATCATGCCTTGGTCGCCAGCGCCAATTGCTTCAATTTCATCCATTTCTCCCTGTTTCGCTTCCAACGCTTTATCAACACCCATAGCAATATCAGGCGACTGTTCGTCGATCGACACAAGGACGCCGCAAGTATCACCGTCAAAACCAAATTTTGCCCGAGTATAACCAATCTCTTTTACGGTGTTGCGGACAACTTTAGGAATATCGGCATAGCACTGCGTCGTAATTTCACCGGCTACATGGACTTGACCGGTAGTTACCAGCGTTTCACAGGCAACGCGAGCAAAAGGATCTTGTTCTAAAATAGCATCTAAAATGCCGTCAGAAATCTGATCAGCTATTTTATCAGGATGTCCTTCTGTAACTGATTCTGATGTAAATAAAACACGTTTTTCTTTCAAAAAAAGCCCTCCTCTATTGTGCTGTTTAAAAAAGAAAAACTCCCTAAATGGGAGTTTAATCATTCGCTCTCCCATCTCGCAAGAATTTCTCGCCGGAATTGGCACCGTTTTAGCTTGTACTAAATGGTTGCCGCGGTATCATTGGGCCTGTCCCTCCACCAACTCTTGATGAGTAAAATATAAAATTTTCACAAGAGCAATTGTATAGTAGAATGGCAAAAAAATCAAGAGCTTTTTTGCAGAATTGTGAAAACATGATCTAATATTTGATCAGCCAAAGCCTCTTTCGTCATCTGCGGTAATTCGACTATGGCGCCATCACGGAATAAAAGCTTGGCTATATTCGTGTCAACATTAAATCCGGCGCCTGGCTGTGATACGTCATTCGCTACAATAAGATCAAGATTCTTCTCTACTAGTTTTTTCGCTGCATAAGCTTCTACATTCTGCGTTTCCGCCGCAAAGCCTACGAGAATCTGTTTTTCTTTTATAGTACCCAATTCGCGTAAAATATCCGGATTGCGCTCTAATTCAATGATTAAATTCCCGTCATTTTTCTTGATTTTATGAGTAGCTACCGTTACTGGACGATAATCAGATACAGCGGCTGCCTTAATGACGACATCGCAAGTCGTAAAATATTTTAGCACTTCTTGCTGCATTTCTTTGGCGCTCTCAACAGAACAAAAAGTAACGCCATCAGGTTGCGGCAAACTGGAAGGACCTGATACTAAAATAACTTTGGCTCCCTGTTTTACCGCTTGCGCCGCAATAGCATAGCCCATTTTCCCGCTAGATCGATTACCAATATAGCGAACAGGATCAATGGCTTCACGCGTGCCAGCTGCTGTAACTAAAATGGTCTTACCAAGAAGCGGCTTCTTTTGCGCAAAAAAGTTTTGTACAAAAGCGACAATTTCCAAAGGTTCCGCTAACCGTCCCACTCCTTCAGTGCCACAGGCCAATAGGCCGCTGCCTGGCGAAATAAAGTGGTAACCAAGCTCTTTTAAAGTGGCCATATTTTTTTGCACAACAGGATTGCAATACATATTCGTATTCATCGCCGGAGCAACAATAACGGGAGCTTTTGTCGCCATCACTGTCGTAGACAGCATATCATCAGCAATCCCATTCGCAATCTTGCCCAAAATATTAGCGGTAGCCGGAACAATCAAAAACGCATCGGCTAACGTCGCCAGTGCAATGTGTTCGACATTCCAATGCTTCGCTTCGCTCCACATGCTGACAACAACAGGGTTGCCGCTCATTTCCTGAAACGTAAGCGCACTGACGAATTTCGCTGCCGATTCCGTCATAATCACATGAACATTGGCACCGGCTTTTTTTAATTTACTTACTACATCAACCGCTTTATAAACAGCAATGCCGCCTGTAACGCCTAGCACAATATTCTTGCCTTGAATTGACACTATTTAATACCTGCCTTTGTCCGCTCGTAGGAAACTTTACCTAAAGCGACTTCTTCGAGCGCCATTGTTACCGGTTTATTGGAACGACAGTCGATCAAGGTTGGTTCCCCATCCATAATCTGTCTGGCCCGTTTCGCCGCCAGTACGACTAAAGTGTATTTACTATCTACCTTGTTTACGAGTAAATCAAGCGATGGATATATCATGTTTGAAAATCTCCTTCCTAAAATCAGCCTGGTAATTCTTCATCTTCGTCGATACTGCCAAACAGGCAAATATGTTCAAGTAACGCCTCATTACGAATAATGCGACAGTGCTCCGCCTGCATAATAGCCTCAACCTGACTTACCGCCTTCGCCACTACATCATTGACAATGACATAATCATATTCATGGGCAAAGGTAAGTTCTTCTTTGACGCATTTCATACGCCGCTCAATAACCGCTTCACTATCAGTTCCCCGCCCAACAATACGGTGTTCTAATTCCGTAAGCGACGGCGGCAATATGTAAATGAAAACGCCTTGCGGAAAAGATTCTTTGACTTTCATTGCGCCTTGAATATCAATCTCTAAGATGACATCTTGGCCAGCCTGTAGTTTTTCTTCAACAAATTGTCGCGGCGTTCCGTAATAATTACCATAAACTTCCGCCCATTCCAACAAGTTTTGTTGCTCACGCATCGTCAAAAACTCTTCCTGCGAAACAAACCAATAATTGACTCCATTTTCCTCCCCAACCCGCATCGGTCTTGTAGTAACCGATACAGAGTAGTGAAGTGTAGCTGAAGCTTTTCGAAGTAACTCTTTACAAATTGTTCCCTTGCCGGCTCCAGAGGGGCCGGAAAGAACAAGTAGCGCTCCCTGACGCCGCGTCATACCTGTATATCCCCCTTATTCCTGTACATCTTCAGCACTATCTTTGCTTGACAACCGATGCGCGACAGTTTCTGGCTGAACTGCTGAAAGGATCACATGATCGCTATCAACAATAATCACAGCACGAGTTCGCCGTCCATAAGTCGCATCAATCAGCATACCACGGTCACGCGCTTCTTGAATAATGCGTTTAATCGGCGCCGATTCAGGACTCACGATGGAAATAATCCGGTTAGCTGATACAATATTACCAAAACCAATATTAATTAATTTGATTTCCATATTCTGATTCCTCCTGCAAAATTCTTGCAAAACCATCTATATTACTACTCTATGTTTTGGATTTGCTCTCTGATCTTCTCAATCTCACTTTTCATTTCCACAACGAGTGTAGCAATCTGATAATCATTGGCTTTAGAAGCAATCGTATTTGTTTCGCGATTAAATTCCTGCACTAAAAAATCAAGCTTTCGACCTACAGCCTCGCCACTATTTAAAATGGTCATAAACTGATCAAAATGACTTTTTAAACGGACAATTTCCTCGGTGATTGAAATACGGTCAGCAAATAAAGCAACTTCTTGCAACAGCCGACCTTCATCAATTTGCACCGCCACAGGCTGTAAAAACTCATTCATCCGTTCCGAAATTTTTTGCCGATAATCACTGACAACCTGCGGCGCCCGCACTTCAATCTTCGCCAAAATTTCCTTCATGTCGGCAATCCGTCTGATAAAATCAGCCTCAATATTATCGCCTTCAGCAGTCCGCATACTCATAAGGTTCTGAATGGCCGCATCAGCGGCAGCGGCAATTTTTGGCCAAAGCACAGAAACATCCTCACGTACTTCTTCTACCTTCAGCACGTCAGGATAGCGGGAAATTTGACTGACTGATTCACTTGCTGTCATATTAAGTAGTGTCGCCAAATCGCTTATCGCCTTATGGTAAGCGATTGCCAGCTCTTTGTCAACCCTTACACTGCGCTTTGCTTCGCCATATTCTTCTACTGTAATAAAAACGTCAATCCGACCTCTGGCAAGGCTTGCGGCAATCTTGCGGCGTATCTTATCTTCCAGTGAAGCTAAATTTTTCGGCATGCGAACTACAATTTCATTATATCGATGATTCACTGCTTTAATTTCTATACTAAGTCGGTGGCTTTCATCAAGAAATTCGCCCCGACCAAACCCTGTCATACTTTTAAGCACTAATCTGCACCATCCCTTACCATGGAGTATTGTAAGCAAAAAAAACGAATTCATGCTTTGATTATCAATCTATTTCGAGCTTTTTCGTGGATTTCCTTTTTTCTAAGAAAAAAGGGGGAAATCTCCCCCTCGCTTTCTCTAACGAATTTTTTTCATATCAAAGAAAAAACGGTATTTCTTCTCTTTATTCGCCACGCATAAAATTACAGGGCGATCATGAGAAATCCCCTCATCAGGGAAATAGTAGTAAGCTGCAAACAAATAAAGCTGGCGCGGTTTCGGCGCTCCCGCTACGGGAGCAGAACTTGGCGCAACCACTTTAAGCTCACTGGGCAAATTGGACTGAACAGGAGAAAAAATCTTCTGATCTTGTTCCAGCCACACAGCAACGCCTTGTGGTAAGGTCGAATCGGTTTGGTACAACTGAACAGCAAAGGTTAAAAACCCGGCATAGTCCTGCCAAAGCTTTTCTCCCTCTGGCACATAGACAGGCAAATGATCAGCCAGTTTATTTCTAGCATCAATTGCTACTACGAGAAAGGGCGTATAGCAATAAGCCTGATCCACGCTGTCGTTTAGTTTTTGCGTCTTTTCTTCATAAGAGCGCCAAGGCGCCATGAAATCATCATCACTTAAATGGACGCCCTTAATGGCATAAGTCTGTGCTGCGCCGCTATCATTAGCAGAGGCGGCCGCAAAGACATTCGAGCACCAGAAAATCAAACCTAATAGAGCACCGAGTGCTTTCGCATACTTGTTCATAGGTTCACTCTCCCACACACAGACTTTACTTATTCTATTACACCATTTCTCTGACTTTTCCCTCTTTTTTCATATTATTTCATCAATGAAACTTCTTTTATACTTTTCGATGATACACACCAGAGTAAACCTCAACAGCCGGACCAGACATATAAATATGGTTATCGGCGCGCCATTCCACAGTTAAGTCACCGCCGTCTAAATGAACAAGAGCTTCTCGCTGCGTCCTTCCGGTCAAAACAGCTGCAACTAAAGTAGCGCTTGTTCCCGTGCCACAGGCGAGCGTAATGCCAGCACCTCTTTCCCAAACACGCATACGCATTTCCTTGGGACCTAGAACTTCCACAAATTCTACATTGGTCTTGCGGGGAAAATAAGGATGCGTTTCGATGACTGGTCCGACTTTAGTCAAATCAACGGTAGCCATATCGTCAACAAAAATTACACAATGAGGATTTCCCATAGACACGCATGTTGCCAAATACTCTTTTCCATCAGCGACAATTGCTATATTTACAGCTTGACTATCGCCATCGCCGGTCATAGGAATTTCTTTTCTTAACAGACGGGGTTCACCCATATCAACACAAACCGTCTCAATCTTGCCATCTTTCATAATCAGTTCGGGACGAATCACGCCAGCTAAGGTTTCCAACGTAATTTTCGTTTTCGTTGTGAGACCATATTCATAGACATAACGGGCAACACAACGCGTCACATTGCCGCACATTTCCGCTTCGCTGCCATCAGAGTTAAAAATTCGCATGCGGAAATCTTCGGTTTCTGATGGCAAAATAATAACAAACCCATCAGCGCCAATCCCATAGTGGCGATCGCAAATTTCAATCGCTGCTTGCGAATAGTCTGTAACAGCTTCTTTTGTTCCGTCAATAATTACAAAATCATTTCCCTGACCGTGTACTTTTGTAAAATTCATGAAAAAACCTCCTTAATTGCTGCAATATAGCCAAAATCAATTCTATCAGACTCGTTGCGCCGCTGAAGGAATGGCTCTTTTCGGTCGCCACAGCCGTCTAATCAGGCTCACAAAGAGCGTCCATCCCGATAAGCATAGAATCACAGCCCAATCGCCTAAGTGAAGCGGCACCAGCGAAAACAAACTGCTTAAAACAGGAAGATAGAGAACTGCAAGATGCATCGAAACCGATCCAGTCACAGCCAACAGCAGTTGCCAATTGCTAAAAAATCCGATGTCCAAAATGCTAAAAAACTCAGATCTGCAGTCAAATACATGAAACAACTGGCAAAATACCAGTGTAGTAAGCGCCATCGTTCTAGCTAAAGCCAAGTCGTTCTGCACTGTATAGGTGAAAAAGAAAACGGCAATGGTACTACAGCCAATTTGCAAACCTCTTGCTATAATTTTACGGCTTAAGCCACGAGAAAACAAGCTTTCTCGCGGAAATCGCGGCGGCCTTAGCATAATGGCCGGATCTTTCCTATCGACACCAAGAGCTAACGCAGGCAGACCGTCAGTGACCAAATTGACCCATAGAATCTGTACAGGCAGAAGCGGTAGCGGTAAAGCTAGGCAAGCGGCAAGAAACATAGTCAATACTTCTCCAGTGTTACAGGCAAGTAAATAACGGATAAACTTGCGGATATTATCATAAATACCCCTTCCCTCGGCCACAGCGGCTACGATCGTCGAAAAGTGATCATCCGTTAAAATCATAGCTGCTGCTTCTTTCGCCACATCGCTGCCTGAGATCCCCATAGAAATGCCAATATCAGCTTCTTTAATGGCTGGCGCATCATTTACTCCATCGCCAGTCATGGCTACAATGTGCCCCCGCGATTTTAAAGCCCGCACAATTCGCAGCTTATGTCCTGGCGAAACACGGGCGAAAACAACCACATCATTGACGCGATGCGCCAATTCCTTGTCGCTGAGTCGATCTAGCTCCGTACCAGTAATAACCGTACCATGGTCTTTTTTCAACAAAGCGAGCTCCCGAGCAATCGCTACAGCCGTATTGGGGTGATCTCCCGTAATCATAACAGTGCGGATTCCCGCCTGCTGACATAAGTTTAGTGACTCCTTTACGGATTCGCGCGGTGGATCGATCATACCAACAAGCCCAACAAAAACAAGCTCTTGTTCCAAGGCTTCATCGACGTTTTCGGCGCATACATCAGCCGAAACCAACCGATACGCTAAAGCTAGCACGCGAAGCGCCTGATTCGTCATGGCTTCATATTGCACCTCAATGCGGGATCTCTCTGCCGGTGTAAGCAGGCATTCGCGCCCATTCTGATAAAAGCGGTCACATAAGGGGATGACCGTATCAGGCGCCCCCTTAACATAAAGAAACTGCTCTTTTTTTCCGGTTTGTTTATATAGCACCGACATACGCCGCCGCTGCGGTTCAAAAGGAATTTCACTGACTCGTTCTGCTTTTTTTTCTAAGTCACTACGCCAAATTCCTGCTTTCGCGCCAACCGCAACAAGAGCGCCCTCCGTTGGATCGCCTTCCACCTGAAAATCTTTCGGTTCTTTGCGCCATAAACCGTGAATTGTTACTTTATGATGTACAACTTCACTATTATTACACAAAACGCCAATTTCTAGACAGAGCCGCAGCCCCGCGTTTTTCTGCGGCGCTATATTCTCACCGCCAGTCTGAAATTCGCCGCGTATATCATAGCCTTGTCCCGTAACCGAGATTTCCCCTTCTTCCGTAAAAATTTTTTGCACTGTCATCACATTTTGCGTTAAAGTGCCTGTCTTATCGGAACAAATGACGGTAACGCAGCCTAACGTCTCTACAGCCGCTAATTTGCGCACAATCGCATTGCGGCGAATCATTCGTTGTACCCCTAGCGCCAGTGCAACTGTCACAATCGCTGGCAAGCCTTCCGGTATAGCCGCAACAGCCAGACTAATTCCCGCTAAGCACATAAGTAATAATGGCTCGCCTCGCCAAACGCCTGTCACCACTACGACAAAACAAATCCCGAGACAAGCCCAGACAAGTCGTCTTCCCAAATGCTCCAGCCGCTTGGCCAAGGGTGTTTTTTCCGGTTCAATTTCATTTAACAGATCGGCAATTTGTCCAACTTCTGTTCTCATGCCTGTGGCGCAAACAATGGCTTTGCCGCGGCCCCTTCGAACAGTCGTTCCGCTAAAAATCATATTAGAGCGATCTCCTAGAGCACTGTTAGAAGGAGTTAAAAAGGTGGCATTTTTTCTTGTTGGCAGAGATTCCCCAGTCAAAGCGGCTTCTTCCACCTCGAGAAAGTGGGATTTGATGAGCCTGGCGTCAGCTGCAACTCGCTGACCTGTTTCGAGCACTAGAATATCACCAGGGACAAGAAAGCGTGCCGGAACTTGCTGCACCATGCCATTTCGCAAAACCGTTGCTTGCGGCACGGCTAGCTTACGCAATGCTTCCAGCGATGCTTCTGCTCGATACTCCTGCACAAAACCAAGCACCGCATTGAGTAACACGATCAGCATGATGGTCCCTGCATCAATATATTCGCCGAGAAAAGACGAAAGTAATGCGGCGCCCAATAAAATAAGCACCATAAAATCCTGAAACTGCCCGAAAAAGATCTGTTTACGCGATTTACGCCGACGCGGCCGCATCTCATTCAGACCATATTCTTCTTGTCTTCTAGCGACTTCTTTGGAATCAAGTCCCTCACTGGGATCGCTTCGCCAGTGAGCAATCACTTCATCTGCTTGATATAAATGCCAATCTCTATTCACACCAGTTTCACCCCACGGCCTTTTTTACCATGCTATTCAAAGTATGAAGTAAATAGAACAGGCGCGTTGTTTGACCGCTGGAAAACCTTAATGCTATACTATGATAGAACTAAAAGGAGGCAAGACAGTGAGTTTAGATGGATGGAATTTAGCGGCTCTAGCAGCCGAACTGAGTCAAAATATTACGGGCAGCCGTATCGATAAAATCGTCCAATATGATAAATATACGCTTGTTTTTACCTTACGCAGTCATACGAAAACGAATAAGTTAGTTCTTTCAGCGAATCCTGAGCAAATCGGCGCCTATTTAACTGATGAAAATCAAGAAAGTCCGCTGCAACCGCCCAGTTTTTGCATGTTGCTGCGCAAACATTTTGAAGATGGTCGAATTGGCCTTGTCCGCCAACAGGAGCTTGACCGTATCATTATCATGGATGTTGACACTATCGGGGCGCAGGGCCGGATCATAACGAAACAACTTATTTTTGAAATGATGGGTAAACATAGTAATATCATATTCGTCCAAGACGGCGTCATTGTTGACGCTTTAAAACGAATTGGTCCAGCCCTAAGCAGAGTCCGTCAAATCCTGCCGGGACAAGCCTATCTGGCGCCGCCAGGTCAAAATAAGTTTAATCTTTATACGGATTCTTGGGAAAACTTTTGGCAAAACTATCGCAATCTTGGCGAGATAAGCGCCGAAAAAGCTCTGATTCAGCTCGCTTTAGGCGTTGGGCCGCAAACAGCAAAAGAGTGGTTGTGGCAAACAGGCCTGCCGCCGAAAATTCTCGTAAACGAGCTAGATGAAAAAGATTTGCGCACTTTACAAGACATCGTCGGCGAACATCTGGAGCTGTTTCGTCAAGGTCAGTTCGCGCCAACCTTGTGTCTCGATGAAAACAATCGCCTTTTAACAATTACAGCCCTGCCGCCAGCTAAACAGACTCCGAACGAACAGAGATTTACCTTCTCTAGCTTCAGCGAAGCGCTGCGCTATCTTTCGAAAGTAAAGCCAGTTCGCTTGATACCAGAACGAGATCTTCTCTTCAAACAAGTCACTTCAGAACTCCAAAAAAGCCAGCGTAAAAAAGAGAAACTAGCTGAAGAAATTGCCACTTCCCAACAAGCCGACTTACTAAAACAAAAAGGCGACATTTTAATGGCCTTTCTAACAGAAATTCCGCCGCACAGCCACGAAGTGACGCTGCCAAATTTCTACGATGAAAACCAAGCTTCCCTTACAATCCCCCTAGCGCCTGACCGTAGTCCTATTGATAACGCACAGGCCTACTACACGGCTTATCATAAACAAAAGCGCGCTCAGATACTCCTTGTAGAACAATTAGAAAACTGCCAAGCTGAAGCAGCCTATCTGGAAACGATTCATGTTGCCCTGCAGCAAGTGCATCGCAACAATGACATTGAAGAAATTCGCCAAGAACTGGTTGCCGCCGGTTATGTAAAAGCAAGTGGGCGACGTCAAGCCCTGCCGCCAACGAAACCACTCCTTTATATCACACCATCAGGGGATCACATTCTCATCGGCAAAAACAATAAGCAAAATGATATTGTTACTTTTAAAACAGCCAAAAATGAAGACCTTTGGTTCCATGCCAAAGATATGCCGGGATCTCATGTAATTTTGCAAGCGGCAGCACCAGCGCCAAAGACGATTGAACTGGCTGCCTCCCTCGCTGCTTACTTCAGTAAAGGAAAAGAATCTGACAAAGTTCCTGTCGACTATACCAAACGGCGCTACGTAAAAAAACCATCTGGCGCCAAGCCAGGTTTCGTCATTTATGAAAAGCAAACGACTGTTTATGTAACTCCTGCCCGCGAAGTTGCAACAGAGCTATTAAAACAAAAATAAAAGGCTGCAGCCAATCCTGTTCAAAAATTTGAACAACTGTTGGCACGCAGCCTTTTTTTACTTGCTATTGTTTTATTCTTTCTCTTCGTCAACAATCTCTTTAATCACAACTTGATCATTGCCGTCAGTCTGACTGAGCTGAACATTGACCACTTCACGGCTCGACGTAGGCACATTCTTACCAACAAAATCAGCGCGAATTGGCAACTCCCGATGACCACGATCCACCAGTACCGCAAGCTGAATCACTTTGGGTCTGCCAAAATCAATGACTGCATCAAGCGCTGCTCTGGCAGTACGGCCAGTAAAGAGTACATCATCTACTAAAATCAATCTTTTTCCATGAATATCAACAGGAAACTCTGTACCATGAACAATCGGCTGATAGGCTAACGTAGACAAATCATCACGATATAAAGTAATGTCAAGCAATCCTACAGGCACTTTCACTTTTTCAATTTTTTCAATTTCCGCTGCTAAGCGTTCCGCCAAAGGTACGCCGCGCGTCCGAATTCCAGCAAGCACTACGTCCTGCACACCTTTATTCTTCTCAATGATCTCATGAGCAATGCGGCGAATTGCTCGACCAATAGCTTCGCCATCCATTAATACTGTTTTTTCTAGTAAGTCCAAGAAAGCCACCTCTTTCTTTATCGAATCATTCTACAACGAAAATAGTCTAGTAGCTGCTCCATGTCGTCTGGCATAGGCGCTATAAACTCCATAAGTTCCCCCGTAACAGGGTGTTTCAGACTGAGCCGTTCGGAGTGAAGGGCTTGGCCGGAAATCAGGCGATCATAATTTTTTTTACCTGTTGGTCCATAGAGAGGATCAGCTACTAAGGGGTGACCAATATACGCCATATGGACGCGAATTTGATGCGTTCGCCCCGTAAGGAGCTTACAAAGCACGAAAGAATGTTCCTTGAAACGCTCCGTAACAGTAAACAGTGTCGTAGCTGCTTTCGAATTTTGCGGCGTTACGGCCATCTTTTTTCGGTCAATCGGATGACGTCCAATTGGCGCTTCAATTCTTCCTTGCTCTTCCCCAATAATCCCATGGACTAAAGCACGATACTCTCGCGTCGCGCTTTTCTCCTGAATTTGCTGTGACAGCGATAAATGGGCCTGATCAGTTTTAGCTACGACCATTACACCTGACGTATCTTTGTCAAGGCGATGGACGATGCCAGGACGAATGACCCCGTTAATGCCAGAAAGACTATCGCAATGATATAGCAGCGCATTGACAAGCGTACCATTGTAATTTCCTGGCGCCGGATGCACCACCATGCCGCGCGCCTTATTAATTACGATCATCGACTCATCTTCATAAAGAATATGAAGCGGTAGATTCTCAGCAACTACATTGAGTTCTTCCGGCGGCGGAATCAAAAACGTACCTTTATCTCCTTCACGTAGTTTATAATTGGCTTTTGTGACTTTCCCATTAATCATAAGATTACCACAGCCGATTAATTTCTGAATATAAGTACGTGTCAGTTCAGGATACTGTTCCGTTAAAACCATATCGATTCGTTTTCCCTGATCCCCTGCCGCAAAACATAAACTATCAGCTGCTGCACATTCGTCGTACTGCTTTTCATGTTCGAGATTCATAGCATTTCATCCTTTTTTTCAGTAAATAAAATTGTATAAATCATAAAACCTACGCCGCAGACAATGGCAATATCGGCCACATTAAATACCGGCCAAATGCGAAAGTCAAAAAAATCAATGACATAGCCAAAATAGATGCGATCAATCACATTACCACAAGCGCCGCCTGCCATTAAGCTGATTCCGAAGCGAAACAGACGGTATGTCGGCGGAATTTTGCGATAAAAATACAAAATGGCGCCAAAAATAATCAGCGCAATCGTAATAAATAGCCACTGCTGATTCACAAGAATCCCAAAGGCGGCGCCGGGATTGAGAACATAGGTTAAATGAAAGACGTTACGGATAATGGGAATCGACATATCAGGCTGAAACGTATGACTGATATAATATTTTGACAACTGATCTAATATAATGACCGTTGCAACAACACACCAAGCATTCACATGGATTCTCCTGTTCTTTCTTGAAAAATTGGGCGATCTAACGGAAAGAAGCACAGCTTTCGCCATGCTTCTTTAGGTTCCGTACTTATAAGCCAGTCCAACAAACTGGATTATTCGCCGGCGCTGATAGCTCCCACCGGGCAGGTAGCTGCACAAGTACCACAGTCTACACAGTCACTGCCAATTACATATTGCGTGTCGCCTTCCGTAATAGCGCCTACTGGGCAAACAGATGCACAAGCGCCGCATTTGATACAATCGCTGTTAATTACATACATACGATTCACCTCCCTAACATAACTACATTCATTATATCATATAGTTTGTCTATGCATGTGATAAAAATTACAATTTCCCCATCTTTTTCACGTATTCTAAAAAAGTTCTACGATTCTATCAAATCTGTATATTTAGTCATATTTCTGAAAGAAATATCGCTCAATTTCTTTGCGGTAATAATATAAGACTGCCAGCAGAACGACAAAGAACGATGTGATCAGCAGCGTCAAGCGAAAGCTACGCGTAATATTCTGGCCTAAGTAAGAGTAGAGCAATAACGGTGGTGTTTGCCCCAGCGCCGTTGCCCACAGATATTCTCTTGAGGTAAGCTGCGTGACGCCAGCGCCGTAACTAACTACTTTATAGGGAACCAGCGGCATCATCCGCGCAAAAAAAATCGCACCTAGACCATAGCGACGGCAAAACCGATTGAGTAATTCCAACTGCGAAGCAGCCACAAAGCTCTCGACAAAGGGGCGTCCATACCAACGAGCCAGAAAGAAATCAAGAGCAGCGCCCAAAAAAGCGCCAATCCAAGAATAGCAGGCACCCATAAACCAGCCAAAAAGCCAGGCATTGGCAATCGTAAGAATCATCCCAGGCATAAAGGGCACGAGTGATTGTAATATCACAACAGTGACCGCTGTAAGGGGCGCCCAAATCCCATAGCTAAGAATAAAGTGACGCAACGCTTCTAAGTTGTGTTCTTTCATAACGGCAAAGCTATTATGCACAAACTCATTTACGGCAGGAATAAAAAAATAGATACAAACGCAGCAGATGAGCAGTCCCGCTTTTACGCCATATCCAGTCCAAACTGGCCGACTCATCCCATTCACTCCCTGCTAACAATAATCGGCTTAAAACTTGCTGCTGTGAGATTCAACAATCCGGATAATCTCGGCAATAAAGGTACCAATACCGGGAATATTTAATAAAATAAGCCGCCGTAATAAATCAAGCATAAGCGCAAATACCAAGGTAGCGCCTAAAGCAATCCCTAAGCCACGGGCAATGCCAGCAATAAAATTCGTTAAAATCAACTTTGATGGCTTTTCCAGCATTTCCATATACTGAGCGACGCGCATACTTTCCAAATGCCGTAGAAGTCGCTCTAGTTGCGCCTCAAGCAAACGACTTCTTGCTTCAGGGCTCAGCGGATTAAATTGTTCACCCGAGTCTTTCATCGACTTTCCTCCCAGAATAGTATAACCTTTCGGAAAGAAAAAAACCGGAAAGAAGTTTCCGGTTTTTCAGTCTTAAAGAGCAGGTAAGATTTTTGCAATTACTTTACAACAGAAGCGCAACGACTGCAAAGCGTAGGATGATCTGCGCTTTCTCCGACGGAATCACTATAGATCCAGCAGCGTTCGCATTTTTCACCAGTTGCTGCCGCTACGACCATTTTCAAATCTGCTTCTGCTGATACAAAAGCTGCTTCATCGGTTGTATCGCCTTCTTCTACGGAAACTTTAGATACAATTAAAATTCCCGCTAAATCAGCGCCACAGCTTTCAAGTACTTTATAGGCATCCCCTTTTGCATAAATCGTAATAGCTGCATCGAGAGAATGGCCAATCGTTTTGGCACGACGGGCTGCTTCTAGGCCTTTCGTGATTTCACTGCGCAATGCTAAGATCGCATCCCACTTTTCAGCCAAGGCATTATCAATATACTCAGGTTTTGCTGTAGGCCAGGTAGTCATTTGAATACTTTCTGGCATATCTCCTGTTTTCGGTACATAACGCCATACTTCTTCGGCCGTAAAGCTAAGAACAGGCGCCAGCATCGTTAACAGGCTGACCATAATTTCATACATAGCCGTCTGAGCTGCCCGACGTTGTACGGAAGTTTTCCCTTCCGCATAGAGGCGGTCTTTCAAAATATCAAGATAAATAGAACTTAAATCAACGGTGCAAAAATTATGAACCGTATGATATAAAGTATGGAACTCATATTCTTCATAGGCCTCAGTTACTTTAGAGCGTACTTGTTCTAAGCGCAGCAAGGCCCAACGGTCGATTTCCAAAAGATCTTTATACTCTACTTTATGCAGAGCCGGATCAAAATCTGCTAAGTTTCCTAAAATATAGCGGAAAGTATTGCGGATTTTACGATAGACTTCAGACATTTGCTTTAGAATATCATTGGAAATACGAATATCCGCTTTGTAATCGGCTGAGGCTACCCACAACCGTAAAATATCGGCGCCATATTTTTTAATGACTTCCGGTGGGAAAATAACATTCCCAATGGATTTGGACATTTTACGGCCTTCGCCGTCAACAACAAAGCCATGTGTCAAAACAGCATCATAAGGAGCTCTGCCCTTAGTCGCTACCGAAGTCAATAGTGAGGACTGGAACCAGCCGCGATGCTGGTCACTGCCTTCTAAATAAAGATCAGCCGGCCATTTTAGTTCTTCACGCTGCGTTAGGACGGCAGCATGGCTGGAGCCGCTGTCAAACCAAACGTCCATAATGTCTGTTTCCTTCCGGAAACCTTTTTTACCACAATGCGGGCAGGAGAAACCTTCTGGCAGAATTTCTTCAGCGGTTTTTGCCCACCAAGCGTCAGAACCTTCCCGACCAAACAAATCAGATACCGCTTGAATCGTTTCATCATTAATAATATGCTCGCCGCAATCGTTGCAATAGAAAATCGGAATTGGCACGCCCCAAACTCTCTGACGAGAAATGCACCAATCATGACGATCCACAACCATATTGTGAATCCGGTCTTCGCCCCAAGCAGGAATCCACTGAACATCTTCGATGGCTTGCAGCGCTTCCTTTCTGAAACCATCAACCGAAGCAAACCACTGTTCTGTAGCCCGAAAAATAACAGGACTCTTGCAACGCCAGCAATGGGCATACTGGTGGCGGAGGGAACTCTTACCAAGCAGCATCCCTGTAGCAGCCAGTTCCTTGATTACAGGCACATTGGCATCATCGACATGAAGGCCAGCAAATTTGCCAGCTTCAGCCGTCATCTTGCCTTGATGATCTACGGGGCAAATAATCGGCAATTTATACTTCATGCCAATTTCAAAGTCTTCCTGGCCATGGCCGGGAGCCGTATGAACGCAGCCAGTACCCGCTTCCAGCGTAACATGTTCGCCAAGCAGGATTGGTGATTGACGATCCATGAAGGGATGATGGAATAGAGCGCCTTCCAGTTCAGAACCTTTTAACGATCCAAGAATCGTATATTCCCCTAAATGATTCGCTGTTACAACAGATTCGATCAATTCGGTTGCTAACAAATAGACTTCCTGATCAAATTTAACCCAGGAATATTCAAATTCCGGATTCACCGAAATGGCCACATTGGCCGGCATGGTCCAAGGAGTTGTCGTCCAGATCACAGCAAATGCTTGCTTCGGATCAACGCCTGCAGGCAATGTATTTTTGTCATCAACAAGCGGGAATTTTACAAAAATCGAATGTGATTTCTTTTCGGCATATTCGATTTCCGCCTCAGCCAAAGCCGTTTCGCAAGATGTGCACCAATATACTGACTTCAGGCCTTTATAAATATAGCCTTTCTTAGCCATTTCGCCAAAAACCTGAATCTGTTTGGCTTCAAAGTAAGGTCTAAGCGTCACATAAGGATTTTCCCAGTCGCCCATAACGCCAAGACGTTTAAAATCTTCGCGCTGCATGTCGAGACATTTTAAGGCATAGTTTTTACATTCTTTTCTAAGAGCCAAAGGATCTAGTTCATGGCGGTTTAAACCTAAGATCTTAATGGCAGCATGTTCAATCGGCAGGCCATGAGTATCCCAGCCAGGAACATAGGGTGCATCAAAACCGCAATGGCTTTTATACTTAATAATAATGTCTTTTAAAATTTTATTTAAGGATGTACCAAGATGAATATTGCCATTGGCATAAGGCGGACCGTCGTGGAGAACAAACTTTTTACGTCCTTTGGACCGTTTTTGTTTTTCTGCATAAATATTTTTTTCCGTCCACCAAGCCAGCATCTCTGGTTCACGTTGCGGTAAATTACCTCGCATTGGAAACTCTGTTTCCGGCAAATTCAAAGTTTTACTGTAATCAACTTCTGACATACCGACACCTCCAAAAAATTAACACCGTTTCTAGGGAATACCGGAAAATAAAAAAAGCCTTCATCCCTAAGGGACGAGAGCTTTTCCCGTGGTACCACCCTAATGACAGTTACGTCACTTTAAAAAACGAAATAACGCTCGTCATACGGTAAGACTTACTTGTGATTCAGCCTTACAGCTTCCGGGTGATCTTCTTACTGTACGAACTCTGCCAGGCTTTCACTATTCCTGGCTCGCTGTCAGAATCATAACAGAATACTGTCCCGTTCATCGCTTTATCTACGAATATAGCTAAATTATACTCAATTTGCGGGCAACCGTCAAATCAAGCTTCTTCTTCTGCTTCTTCCTGGATAATCATATCAAGCTGCGCCTGCAACATCGTTTTCATGCGCGAACGATAAATTTGCATTTGCTTATGTATTTCTTCATATTCGCCAGACAAACGACGTACTTTTGCCGTAGCTTCATCCACAAGCTGCTGACCCTTAATTTCCGCTTCCCGCATTAAAAGTTCTGACTGCTTCTTCGCATTCAGCTTGACTTCTTCGGCGGTTTCTTGTGCAATAACCAGGGTATTATGAAGGGTATTTTCCATTTGCTGATAATTTTCCAATTTGCCATTCAGGCGTTCAATCGTATCTTTCAGTTCTACATTTTCCCGGTATAAATGTTCATAATCTTTGATGACAAGATCAAGAAATCCGTCAATTTCATCTTCATTATAGCCGCGAAAACTGCGTTTAAATTCTTTGTTTTGAATATCTAACGGTGTTAACATCGCCATTCCCCCGTCTTTTACAACAAGCTTATAAATAACGGCGCAACAAAATACTGAGCCGTCCTTTTTTGGTTGTACCTAATACTTCGGCCACTTCGAGCCGACCACGACCACGCATGGAAATCACATCGCCTGCTTTTACAGCCTGATCCGATTTTCGTACAGGCTGCCAATTGAGTTTAATTTTATCAGCCGCAATATCATCAGACATTTTCGTGCGGCTTGTCCCAAAACCAGCTGCTGCAATCACATCAAGTCGAAGCGATGCGGCAGTTGTGCGAATCTCTTTAATCTTCTCTTCTTTTGGTGGAATTAGAGCTAAATCAGCCTCTTCGATTTCTACTGTGACTGGTCCAACGGAAGTAAGATTGGAAAGTAAAAAAGGCACTAAAGACTGGTGAACAAGGACAAAGGCTCCTTCGTTCATCAGCACAATATCGCCAGTCATTTCTCGCTCAATCCCACAGCCCAGAACAGCGCCTAGTACATCGCGATGCGTCAATCTGTCAAAGCGTTTATCCCATTTTACCTTAAGTGCAGCAATTTGGTAAACAGGTTTGCCGCGAAAATCAGTTTGAATGAAAGCAGCTTTTACGCGTTCCGCACCATCATAGCCGCCAAAACATTCCAGCCGTACAGCCGGATAGTGGGCCGATACCGTCTCGGCAATCATCATTGCATGAGGGTCAAGAAAGTCCGACACCTTGACCTTGCCATTCTTTGCCACCGCTTCCGCCAAATCAATCAGCTTAGCCGCTATATCACCATCACCGTCAGCACGGTAATAGCGCAATAGTTTTTCCCGATCACTCATGCTTTTTCCCCAAATCTTTGGACTGTTTTGTTGCCGCAACTACAGCATCAATTAAAGCAGCACGAATGCTATAGCGCTCCAAGGTTTGTACGCCCGTAATGGCCGTACCGCCAGGAGATGTAACCATATCTCGAAGTTGCGCTGGATGAAGTCCCGTATCAAGTACCATTTTTGCAGCGCCAAGCAAAGTCTGTGCAGCCAAAGTAATCGCCATAGCTCTTGGCAACCCTACTTTCACACCCGCATCGGCTAAAGCATCAATCATAACAAAACCATAAGCCGGTCCGCTACCTGATAAGCCGGTCACAGCATCAAGCAATTTTTCTTCAATTTCAATAGCCTTACCAGCCGAACGGAAAATAGCTAACACGGCTTCCATTTGTTCCGCTGTTGCTTTCTTGCCTGCCGCAACAGCCGCCATGCCTTCGCCCACAGCCATCGGCGTATTGGGCATAACACGAATAACCGGATTTTCCGGTAAAACCGTTTCAATCCGGCTAAGCGTCAGACCTGCTACAATGGAAACAATGACCGTCTTAGGACGAACCATTGCTTTAATGACTGGAAAAACCGATTCAATCACTTGTGGTTTTACCGTTAAAAAAAGCATATCTGCTTCAGCCACAAGTTTCTTACTGTCAGTTGTAGTCAACACTTGAAAGCGTTTTTCCAGATCATGAAGTCGCTGCTCATTAATATCCGATACACAAACTTGTTCGCTAGGTACAAGACCATTCTTAATAATCCCAGTAATCAAAGCTTCTGCCATGGCACCGCCGCCGAAGAAGCCGAATTTTGTCTGAGTTAACATGATATCCTCCTAAAACCAGGTAACATACTAGCAGGTAAAATTATTTCAACCAGGGCAAGATTCCTTTTTCACCTTCATCACGCGAAGCAAAGGACACATCCACATTATTCGGTGCACATAAGAAAATATGATTGCCCACTTTTTGAATACTGCCACTTAAAGCATAGGTCGTTCCGCTGACAAAGTCAATCATTCGTTTTGATAAATCGCCATCGCAATGCTCAAAATTCACAACAACAGGCTTACGAGCCTTCAGATAATCGGCAACTTGTTGCGCATCATCGAAAGAAACAGGCTCGATGACCATCACTTTCATTTGCTTTTGCGCCGTTGGCAAATTGACGAGATTATTCGCTGCAGCAGAATTTTTCTTGCTTCTCGGTTCGATTTCTTCCACCTTTACGCGATCTTCTTCTTCCTCTTGTTCAAATAATCCAAGGCCGCCCCAGACCTTTTCCATAATTTTCATTCCTTTTACCTCCTTGTTAACTCAACAGCATAATTGCGTTCGCCAAAAATCGCCGTACCTACACGAACCATATTGGCGCCTTCTTCAATAGCAATCGGATAATCATTCGTCATCCCCATTGACAGCCACTTCATATTACAGTTTTCATAAGATTTATCTTTTATTGCAGTAAATAGTTGATATAGTTTACGAAAGATCGGTCTTGTTGCTTCAGGATCGTCAAAATGCGGCGCTACTGTCATCAAGCCTTCAATCGACACATGAGAAAACTGACCTGCTTCTGCCAGAAACGGAATTACCTCGTCAAAGCCTAAGCCAAATTTTGTTGCTTCTTCTCCCACATTTACCTCTAATAATACGGCTTGTACTTTGCCGACAGCGGCAGCATGACGATCAATCTGCTGTAAGAGTCGTAGACTATCAACCGAATGAATTAAGTGAAAAAACGATACAGCTTGTTTCACTTTATTGGTTTGCAAATGTCCTAGCAGATGATACTCTAAACGATCTTGAAAATGATCAAATTTTGCCAGAGCTTCCTGCACGCGATTCTCGCCGACCACTTTCATGCCTAGTTCATAGGCTTCTTCCATTTCTGCAATCGTATGATTTTTCGTTACGGCAATCAACTGAACAGGCTGATCCATGCCTGTTTGCGCTGCCCTTTTTTCCCGAGCCGACTGGATGTTTTGCACAACAACGGCATAGTTTTCAGCGATTGACAAAACAACCCCTCCGTCCTTGTAGGTTTTATTCGCTGGTAATCAAATTTTTCCTGTTTGAAAATTATAAAACTTTTATAAAAATTTACTGATTTACTAATTTTACTAGCTTAACATAATTATACGCATAGCTGTATATTCTAGCAACGGGACTTTTGCACCATGTCTTTATGGTAAAGCAATTACTGCGCCCATGCGTCCCGTTTGGCCGTGTTCCGCCCGATGAGAATAAAAGAGATCTTGATGACAAGAAGTACATTGACCGCTTACGACGATTTGTTCTTTGGGAACACCGGCATCAACGAGTTGCTGCACATTGGCTTGCCATAAATCAAGAAACCACTTTTTCCCATGGGGTTGAATCACCCTGCCCCACCAGGAAAAAGCCCGTTGCAATTCAAAAAAAACTGTATCATCTACTTCATAGCAACAAGACCCAATCGAGGGAGCAATGCCTACGAGACAATTCTCCGGCTTAGACCCAAAGGACTCACTCATAGTTTCAACAGTCTTTTGGGCAATTTTCGCAACTGTGCCTTTCCAACCAGCATGCACGACCGCTACTACCTTTTCTTTCGGATCGGCAATTAAGACAGGCACACAGTCAGCATAGCATAAGAACAATGGCAGATTTGAAACATTGGTAATCAAGGCATCCGTTTTTGCCAAGGCCTCATCATACACTTCCATGCCCATACCGGCCTCTTGGTCCGTAACGATAGCAATTTGCGCCCCATGAACCTGCTGAGCTGTAACGGCTCGTTTCATCGGTAACCCGATCGCTTGAAAAAATCGCCGCCGATTGGCAACAACCGATTGCTTTTGATCGCCTGTATGAAGTCCTAAATTCAAAGCCCGGTAAGGCTTATCGCTCGTACCGCCAAGGCGCGTAGAAAAGCCGTGACGAATACTGTACTTTTCAAAATGAGAAAAAGTTCCTATCTTAAGACCCTGTACTTGCCGTAGTTGAAACTGTTCCATAACCTAACCCTCCCTACAAACACCGCAGCGAAGACAATTCTCCCGGCAGGGAGCCGTACTTTCTTCTCGGCACGCTTTCTCAAACTCTTCCCTAAGATATTCGGGGCGAAGGCCCATATCAAGAAAGTCCCAAGGAAGAACTTCTTCCCACTGCCGCTGGCGGTATAAATAAAATTCTTCAGAAAGACCGTAACAAGAAAGTTGCTTGCGAAATGCTTTAAAACTTTTGGCGGCAGCACACTCTGCTAAGAGCGGCGCCAACCTTCTATCGCCTCTAGCCAAAATGCCTTGTACATAGGCTTCCTTCGGCGATTCAATCAGTACTTCAATATTTTTATCCGACTTTAGCTCTTTTTGAATCCGTTTCAGCCGATTTTCTACTACTTTCATTGGTGCCATAGGCAGCCACTGAAATGGCGTGAACGGTTTCGGCACAAAAGGATTGATACTTAACGTCAGCTTGCGGCGACCACCGCCTAAAATCAGGTCTTGCATCGTATTTTTTGCTAAAGTAATAATCGCATCAATATCTTCTTTCGTTTCAAAGGGAAGCCCGATCATAATATAAAACCGGACGTGAGGAATCTTAACATCCGCCGCTAAATCTATGGCTCGTTGCAAATGCTCATTGCTAATTCCTTTATTAATCACTCGCCGCAGCCGTTCACTACCAGCTTCCGGCGCCAAAGTAATCGTTCTTTGACCACTTTTCGCTAGTGCCGCCGCTAGCGTAGGCGTTATTGTATCAGCCCGCAAGGAAGCAACTGATAAGGTCATGCCCTTACTTAAAATATACTCACAAAGTTCATCAATTTCGGGATAATCGGAAATCGCAGCACCGACAAGCCCCACCTTTTGGCGATACACAGCTGCCCTGTCCACAGCCTCTTTAAGCTGGGGCAAGGCCTGTACCCGCGGCCGACGAAAACAATAGCCAGCCATACAAAAGCGACAGTGACGACCGCAACCTCGCGCAACTTCCACTAGATACATATCTTTAAATTCCGTATCTTTCGTCACAAGCTCCGTTTCGGCCAAGCGGCTGCCAAGCTGCTTTACCCATCTTCTAGTAATCACCGACGGTACCTGAGCTTTCACTTCATACCCTTGCAGCTCGCCGCTTTCCTGATAAGTCGGTTCGTAAAATCTCGGTACATACAAGCCAGGAATCTGTGCTAATTCTAAAAGCAGCGTGGCTCGATCGATGCCGCGATCCCGGCCAGATTCATAGGCATCTAACAGCTCATGAATCACTTCTTCGCCTTCCCCGATGACAAACACATCGACGAACTCTGCCAAAGGTTCCGGGTTAAAGGTAGCACAAGGCCCGCCTACCACAACAATCGGATCTTGTTCGCTCCGGTCTTTCGACCATAGCGGCACTCTTCCCATCGTTAGCATGCCTAATAGCTGCAAGTAATCCATCTCAAAAGAAACAGCAAAGCCTACCAACTGATAATGCGATAAAACAAGTTGCCGCTCCAGACTGAGCAGCGGCGTATTGGTTCGTTCATATTCCGCCAAATCTTGTCGATCAGGCCAAAAAAACCGATCACACCGAACTTCCTTGCGGCTATTTATTTCACGATACATAATCTGAAAACCCAGATTTGACATAGCTACATGATATGTATTGGGAAAGGCCAGAGCAACTTCCAAACGGCAGCCCGCTTTAGAAAGTTTCGGCTGCTCCTCCTCATGATAGCGTTGATATAATTTTTCTTTTAAATTCCAAGACATCGTTTTGTCTCCCCAATCCAGTTCTATAGCTAAACAACTAAGCTACCTTAGAGCTGCTTTTCCATAGAAAGCAAAAAAAAGCTAACTACTCTATTATCTTCTGCTTCTCCTATCATATTCCTGCTCTCAGTACTTTTTTCACTGACAAGACGAAAAATTTCACAGGCGAAACAGCGCCTAAGACATCTTATAAACAAAGAAAACAGGCCAGAAATTAAATTCCGGCCTGTTCTCCCTTGAAAGTAAACTCCCGCTAAGCCTTATAAGAAACGAATCCATAACATGCCGAGCCACGTAGCGAAAAAGCCTACCAGCATATTCAGTAAAATATTAACCATTGCCTGATTCAAACCACTTTCCTGCAACAACTTAAAGCTTTCATAGCTAAAAGATGAGAAGGTTGTAAGACCGCCAACAAAACCCACTACAACGAGCAAACGCCACTGCGGGTTTACAATATATCGTTCCGTAGCAGCCGCCATAAAGGAACCAATAATAAAACAGCCGATTACATTTGCCAGTAGCGTACCATAAGGAAACGAAACGCCCCATTTCCCCGCAGCAAACTGTGACAAAAGATACCGCGAGCAAGCACCGATTCCACCGCCAACAAAAACAAGCAAAAGTTTTTCCATGCCCATCCCCTTCTTCAGCCAAGATCCTTAGCGCGGCGGTTTCGGACCATATTTTATAATATCTACATCATCGATTGTAATCATGCCTTTCGCTTCATCCATGACTTCGTCAAGAAAAGGCAAGAGTTTCGCGATATATTCTTCGCTATCAATGATCTCCACTAACACAGGTAAATCGGTAGATAGATCGACAATTGTCGCTTTATGAATTCGGCTATTGGCGCCAAACCCTTCAATTCCGCGAAAAACAGAGGCGCCTGCCAAATCAAGCTCTTTGGCTTTTTTGACGATAGCATCAAATAAGGCTGTCCGCTGATGCCGATCGGATTCACCAATGTACATACGCAGCCGTTTTGCTTTTGCAGCAATTTTCGCCATAACCATCCACTTCCTTCACCAGATTTTCCCTGTTAGACAGCAGCCTGCTCGTCAAAACGAAACTCAACGACACTGCCATGGACTCGCGTTTGTCTCATATCAATGACACGTTGATTGGCCGAACCGCGAAAGGGTAGCAACAGACTTTTTTGCGCCATTTCAAAAGGACCGTCAATGAGTACATCAATCTGCTTCATCAGCGGAAGCTCCGCTACTTCTTCATAAACATAGCCCGTATAGAGCCAAATATCGATATTGGGCTTTTTCGCTTTCACAAGAGAAATCACTTTTTCGAGAGCATCAGCCTGCCATAAAGGATCGCCGCCGCTAAAGGTGATGCCCCGATGAATCGGCGACAATTTTGCCAAAATAAGTTCAGCCAGCGCCTCTTCTGTCATATTCTTGCCGCCTTCCGGTGAAAGCAACGCTTCATTATGACAGCCAAAACAGTGCCGAGGACACCCTTGTAAAAAAGCGACTACGCGAATACCTAAACCATCGACAACAGACTCTCCAATAATATCGGCAAAGCGAATCATTTTACCTAACTCTCCTTTCATACTTCACTGCGCCGAATCTGATGAACAGTCGAAATCCCGCAGGAAGGACAAGCGTCACTTTCAATCACGCCAAGATAACCGCAGCCTTCGCAAAAATCGACAGGAAAATTAATTCCGGCATAGCCAAAATCGCAGCGCGCCATATGACGGATTACTTCTTCAATCGCCCCTAGATTATTCACTGGCGGCGACGTAAATTCTACATAACTAATATGACCGGCATTACAATATTTGTGATAAATGCCTTCTTTCCGAATCTTTTCAAAGGCGCTGATTTCATAATGAACGGGCACATGGAACGAATTTGTGTAATATTCTTGATCGGTTACCCCAGGAATGACGCCAAATTCTTTGTGATCCATCCGGACAAAACGTCCTGACAGACCTTCTGCCGGTGTTGCCAACAGACTATAGTTCAAATCATACTGCTCAGCAAACTTATCAGCTTTATCACGCATAAAGGCGACAATCTCTTCACCAAGAACCTGACTTTCCTCACTTTCGCCGTGATGCTTGCCAGTAAGAGCCGTTAAAGTTTCAGCCAACCCAATAAACCCAATCGATAAAGAACCGTGTCGAATGGCTGGCTCAATGCGATCCTGCGGTTTTAAATTCTCCGAATCAAGGTATAAAGCTTGTCCCATTAAAAAGGGCATATCTTTCACACGTAGCGCCGCCTGCACGAGATAACGGTGATAAAGCTGTTCCGCTACTAAATCCATCAGCGATGACAAGCTTTGGTAAAACTTCATTACATCGCCTTTGGCTTTAATGGCAAGCCGCGGCAAATTCATCGTGGTAAAACTTAGATTTCCTCGTCCATCTGTAACTTCTGGACCGCGGCGATTTGCCATTACTCGAGTCCGACAGCCCATGTAGCCCACTTGATCGCCATACTCGGAGTTAAAGGAAGAATCCATAAAGCTGAAAGTAGGATTGAGTCGTTGCGCCGCTACACGAATTGCCAGCTTAAAGAGATCATAGTTCGGATCACCAGGGCTGAAATTCACACCCGCCTTAACACGGAAAATAATATTAGGGAAAATCGGGTTTTCGCCATGACCTAGCCCTTTTTCATAGGCCAGCAAAATATTTCGAATCACAGCACGCCCGCCAGGCGAAGTATCAAGACCTAAATTCAAACTCGAAAAGGGAACTTGCGCTCCGGCGCGAGAATGCATACTGTTCAAATTATAAATCAAAGCTTCCATCGCTTGATAGACTTCCGTATCAGAAGCGTTTTCCATATAGGGCGCCATATCGCGATCAAAAAAAGCAAAACTTTGTCCGCCGTGCATGTCATTTTGCGAACTCTGCAAAATAATCGCAGCTAAAGCTGTGGCCGAACTAGGCCGCTTTGGCGGTCGAATATAGCCGTGACCATTATTAAAGCCTTCTCTTAGCAACCGTCCCAAAGGAATATGGACACAAGTGAGCGTTTTTCCATAGAAATCAAGATCATGAATATGAATATCCCCGCGCAAGTGAGCTGTCGCCATATTTTCCGGAATCAGTCGATTTAAATAATAAGCCTTACTCGCGGCACTGGCGATTTGCAGCATTTTCGCGGACGGCGAATTGGATACATTAGCATTTTCCCGACTTGTCTCTACCAGAATTTCCGCGACCGCATCCATAAGATCCGATTTACCTTCACGAATCCGATTTCGTCTGGCTCGATATAGAATATATGCTTTGGCTGTTTTAGCATGGCCTTTTTCGATAAGAATCTTTTCTACGGCATCTTGAATTTCTTCCACCGAAAAAGCATCTTCAACCGAGTTTTTCTCCATGTACCGCATAACTTCTAAGGTGATTTCTACAGCCAATTGACGATTGGCGCCGCCAACAGCTTGGGCAGCCTTAAAGACAGCTTCCGTAATTTTAGTCTCATCAAAAGGGACTTCCCGACCGTCCCGCTTTCTTACTTTTAATGACATGTAATCCTCTCCTAGCCTGATAAGCGAAATAAGCTCTATTTTTCCTCGCTTTGCTGCTTCTGGTTTTTCATCAAAACCTGCAGTTCCTGCATAAAGTTCTCAATATCGGCAAACTGTCTATAGACAGAAGCAAAGCGAACATAAGCAACTTGGTCAATCTCTTTCAGATGACGCATCACTAGTTCGCCAATGAGTTCTGTTCTGACTTCTCGTTCAATCGTATTACGAATTTCTTTTTCAACTTGGTCTACTAAATTCTCCATTACATCCACAGAGACAGATCGTTTTTCACAAGAACGAATTACACCATTTAACAGTTTCGTTCGGTCAAATAATTCACGCCGCCCATTCTTCTTAATGACGACAAGCGGCAATTTTTCGATCATTTCATAGGTTGTAAAACGCTTCGCACACTCTAGACATTCCCTTCGTCGGCGAATCGTACTGCCTTCATCAGCCGAACGGGAATCAATGACTCTGCTCTCATCATAGCCGCAGTAAGGACACTTCATTTTTTCCACCCCTTATTTTATGACAAAAAGCCGTAAAGGACAACTAAAATTCTCCGTTCTTTTCATCAACATACTAGATCTGGTATATTCTTTTATTTTTATACGGCATATATAGTACTTTTCCTGCTATAAAAATAAAAAAACACAAAAAACTTTAACCGTCACAATTCGATTAAAGTTTTTCTTAGCGTTTCCTATAAAATCCTTGATGGGATTCTTTAGCGCTTTTTGGCGTTCAATTTACTTTGATATATAGCAATTTTACCCTCTAAATTTTGTAAGTTTTCATCCCATTTTGCTTTTTCCTGCATAACCGCAAGCTTATGTTTTTCCAGAATTTCTAAGCGGCGGGCTATCGTGGCATCACCTTGATAGCGCAAGATCGCATATTCGCGAATTGATTTGATCGGCATGCCTGTATCTTTTAACTTTTTGATAAATAAAATCCACTCTACATCTGCCGCCGTATAGTAACGCCGTCCCAAGGCGTCGCGATTCACAACAATTAATTGTTCCTGTTCATAATAGCGAAGCGTCGGCGCGCTAAGCTGAGTTAACTTGGAAAATTGTCCAATGGAATAATTCATAAAAAAACCTCTTGACTTCAAGTCTACTTTAACACTTACAATCCAAGTATACCAAATATAGGAGGTTAGAACAATGGAACTGAATCGAATGGAACAAGGTCTGAAAAAATTAGCAGAAGTAGATGGTACGGCTGGTGAAACCGTCATCCAGGCGCTGCAGGATATCGCGCCGGATCTGGGTAAATATATCGTTGAGTTTGCTTTTGGTGATATTTATTGTCGCACTGAACTGAATTTACAAGAGCGTGAAATGATTACCTTAGCTAGCTTGTTAACGCAAGGCGGCTGCGAACCGCAGTTAGAGGTTCATATCAACGGTGCGCTCAATGTGGGAATTGCCCCTAATAAAATCATCGAAATCTTTATGCAATGCATCCCCTATACGGGCTTTCCACGGGTCCTCAATGCCGTCGGCGTTGCCAGAAAAGTTTTCAAGGCCCGTCAAGATAAGTAACCGAAAGTTCCCGCTGAAAGCCTGCACTTAGATTATTTTTGATTGATTATCGCAAATAAAAAAAGTAGAATAGACATAATAAAACACGACAAAACACTGTCGTGTTTTTAGCTGTTCGGGGCAAAACTTAAATCAGACTGTAGCAGCTATTCAATAAAAAAGGATAAAGGAACTTACTTACTATGTGGCAAGCAGGACTATTAACGATATTTGTACTCGTCATTTTCTCTTTAGGTCGAAGCCCTATTTTCCGGGTAGACCGCGCCGGAGCAGCCTTAATCGCGGCAGCTCTCATGGTAGACTTTGGCGCCCTCACCTTTGAACAAGCAATCCAATCCATTGATTTTAGAACCATCGTCATTTTATTTTTTATGATGATCGTTTTAGCGAATCTGAAAGTAGCCGGATTTTTCGAACTCATCGGCAATTATGTTTTAAAAAATGTTACAACAAAAAAACAACTGCTTTTTGCCATCATCTTTATCAACGGCATATTATCAGCGCTTTGTATTAATGATATTATTTGCCTGCTATTTACCCCGATCGTGCTCATGATCTGTCAAAAAACAGATTGCAATCCCTTGCCGCAACTTCTGGGTCTGGCCATAGCCTCTAATATCGGCAGTGCGGCAACCTTCTTAGGAAACCCGCAAAATATCCTCATTTCCAGCTTATCGGGAATCAGCTTTATGTCTTACTTTCTTACAGCCTTTCCGATCGCCTTGGTCGGTTTATTCGTAAGTTATTTCATCATCGCCTATTCCTTTCGGCAACAGCTTCAAGGAAAACTCGAAACGAAAAATGACAGTCAAGAATACTATCATAAATATCTCATCATAAAAAGTTTGATCGTGCTAGCCCTTGTCTTAATCGGTTATATTGCCGGAAAAGATTTAGCGGTCACTTCAAGTCTAGGAGCGGCTTTGCTGCTGATGACGCGTCGCGTAAATCCTAATAAAATTTATGCTAGCATTGACTTTAACTTGCTAGTCATCTTCTCTGGCTTATTCGTTATGGTCGGCGCTCTGGAACACAGCGGCTTAATGACCGTATTAGTTGAGTCTACCACAAGCTTTATTGACTTTGGCAACAAAGGGATATTTGCCATAATCACGATCATTTTATCGAATATCGTAAGTAACGTACCTGCTGTACTGCTCTTAAAATTCTTCTTACCGCCTGACAATACAGTGTTATGGTGGAAGATGCTCGCCATATTTTCCACATTCGCCGGTAACTTAACAATCACTGGCTCAATTGCTAACTTGATTGTCGTGGAAATCGCCAAACGCCAAAACATCCACATTAGCTTTTGGGACTATCTTAAAGTAGGACTCCCCATTACAATCATTACATCGCTAATCGGGTTGATTGTGTTGTGGTAGTGCCGTAAAATGGTACTGATGCTATTGCCGCGCAAGCAGTTATTCTTAATAAAAATATTGAAATTGAAGATTAACGGCAGATGCCGTTTTCTTTTTAAGGAGCCAGTCCCCTGAAGCATGAATGGAAAAAGCACGAAAAAATCTGTACCTTCCAAAACAGACTCCAGAGATAGTTACTATACCAGAGCAACAATTCTTTATGCTTAAAGAAGAAGGAAACCCTAACAATAAAGCCTTAGGAGGAAAATAATGGACACACAAGAAGTAATTACGCAAAGAAGAAGCATTCGAAAGTTTCAAAACAAAGTCATACCACAGAAAATAATAGAAGAAATACTAGAGTTAACGATAAAGGCCCCGTCAGGAAAAAATCGCCAGCCTTGGAGATTTGTTGTCCTACAAGATGAAGGGAAAAATAAACTAGTAGAAATCATGACGCAAGTCATAACTTTACGCAAACAACAAAATTTAGATATTGGAAGTTGTGAATCAACAATAAATGCAATTAAGCAAGCACCATTGCTAATTTTAGTATTTAATCCTTTTTCTAATGTGGAGAAAGATTACAACCATTTTAGATTATTGACGGATACACAGTCAATCGGGGCAGCCATTCAAACCATGATTCTATCCGCACAAAATCGTGGTCTCGGTAGTCTTTGGATTTGTGACATATTCTACTCTCAAAATGAAATATGTACATGGCTAAATCGTTCTGATGAACTTGTTGCAGCAGTCTCTATTGGCTATCCTAACGAAAATCCCTATTCTCGCCTGCGTAAATCTTGGAACGAAATAACGGAATGGGTCAATTTGTAATTGGCAACAAAGGAATATTTGCCATAGTAACCATAATTTTATCTAATATCGTAAGTAACGTACCTGCCGTAACGCTCTTGAAATTCTTCTTACCGCTCAAGTCAAACTGCCGTCAATCAAACTTTCGATTCCGTAAGAAAAATAACCCCGTCCATTATTGGATGAGGTTATTTTTCTTACGATCAAAGACGGCTTATCCGTACAAATATTGACTGTTAAATCTAAATCTAATGCTCACTATTACTAACAAATATGATTCTTTTTGATTATGAAACTTAATATATTGCGACTCAATAGCAGTACCTTTATTACTAGTCTCGTTTTCACTAATTTATACGGTTTACTTATTTCCCAGTAATGATTTTTACTACATCATTAGTTATATCTAAGCCGCCATAAACAATATTATCTTTAGTCAAGACCGCTTTTATCCCCTTAGCATCAGCCACCGCTTTAATTGCGGTCGCAATTTTGTCACTAATAGGTCCCATAAGTTCTTGCTTTTTTTGGTCAAGATCTTGCTGCGTTTTTTGATAAAGCGCTTGCTTATCTTGATCATTCATATTAGCACTTTGTGTATCAAAATCACTTTTTGCCTGTGCAACTGCATCATCTAAAGTTTTCTGTGCTGTTGCAGTTGCCGGAACCTGCGATAATAAAAGTTGATAATCCACAATACCAATTTCATTAGCAGCTTTTGCAGCATAAGTTGTGCTAGGATTAAAGCCGAATGCACTAATCACTCCGAGAATAAATAATATTGTAGCAAATCTCTTTCCTTGACTTATCATATTAATCATTTTATTATCCTCCTACTATATCCAGTATTTGCTGACCAAACTTCTTCTAGGATTATCTCCCGTCAGTTTTTTATTATAGCTATCAATCTTTTGAATCTTTTTTGATAATCTCATTTGGTAGCATCAAAGTTCAACAGATGCTAGTGAATCATATAGGAGTACTTATAAGTCTCTGTTGGTGAACTACATTTCTTATGTCTCTCAAAGGATCTTTTTCCATTTCCTAATCTTGATTCTAAAATTCTTGAACGGTGCAACTGAATTTATATGCAACCATTTATTCTTCTAGTAAATATCACGTTGTGCTATGTAAAAATGGATACTAGGCAATATTTTGCCTAGTATCCATTCTTATGGTAATTATAATCAACTAGAGCTACTAAAAGATTCTAGAGATGGATTAATTCTAGCCCATCAATTTTCGCCACCAAATAATCCGCGAGTAATCGCCGATGACACTGATCAACCGAAGGATCACTAGACAATAAGCAGTCACCGTCAAAAAGTTCAGGACTCAATTGAATTTCACGAGCATTAATAGTAGTAATATATCCCTTTTCAAACTCTATCCGGCTTATTTTCTTCGCCTTATAATCATCTATAAGATTTTCTGTGGGAGAAAGCTCTGGTATATGAATATAGTCTATGTTAGCAATGACTTTGAGAAAATACTCCAAATCTGCTTTCTTCGTGTATCCAGCGAGCTGCGAGGTATTTTTGAGACGAATATCTATTATTCGTCTTACTCCATTCTTTTGTAACAACGTGAAAAAATCACAAGCAGATTTTTTCCCTGACCCAATAGTGTAAAGTACCATAATTCTACCTGCCTTCTAATTTGAAAATAATATGATAAAGTGAACAATCCAAAAACAAATGGATCTTAATTACTAAAGTATTAAATATCTTATCATGTAGTCCCTGTTTACAGGAAGTAAATGCAATCATCAAATATCCCACAATCAGCATTGTCCAGCATATAGTTATAATTACAAAAGCGATGATTATCTCTGTAATCCCCATATTTTGAGCCATAGCGGCAGTAAAAACCTCAATGTAGCATAAAAATATTTTTGATAAAACTTCTATCCGATTAAGAATTAAGAATATTCAGCAAGTATAAACTATATTCTTTTATTTATTGAACAACATCGTATAAATAACGAATCCTTACATTGCTTATTAGACTAGATGCTTTGGCAATGGAGAAAGATGTTTGCTCATTAAATCATGGTTTTGTCTGTAAATGTTTTCAGCTATTTCCTTTATTCTATTTGTTATCCACATATAAGTGGTTGTTCCTTCAGAATAATCAGCCTCTGCATACATATCAATTCGCTCTTGCCTTATCAGCTCATTAACTTGTCTAAACGCGCCTTCATCTCCGTGAGGATAAATAGCAAAAGTGCTCCCCCCATGTCGCTTTACTACTGAAAATGCAGGAATATCACTTGGTCCATCAGCAATATAAATCATATTTTGAAAAGGAATTCTCCTGTCTTCTTCCGGCATTTGAGAGTTAACGTCAATTTCTTCATGGATATTAGAACCTTTATTGATTTCAAATAAAGCTCTGGTTTTTGATGTATTATCAATTGCATACCCAATTTGAGATATTTCTTTATTTACTAGTTCGGAACTTTTACTTTCTATTAAGTCTGTTTGCTTAACATCTTCGATAAATTGACATCCCCATACTCCATCAACATTTTGCATTACTACAGATCCCTTTATAATTTCAATTAATCCAGTGCTAACAATATAGTGTTCAACTTTTATGTCATATTCCCTATATTTATTTTCATTAGCAATGAAATCCTTAGTTTTAGAGAAAATCTCGGGTATATTTTTTCATTTTAGCTAATTTATAAGTCCCCCAAAAGGCATAATAAATTGAAGCCACTATAAAAGTTCATAAAAATCCATTTCTAAAGAAAATAACCACCCTCTATCAGATCCATAACAAATTATTTTTAAAACAAACTATATGTATTTCACTCATCGTAGGCTTCTAGCGCTACCGGCAACGCGGCAATCGCCTTATTGCCTACTGGCTGGGAGGGATTAATAAAACTGCACTCTTTATTTCATCTCTGGTAGCACCTAGCTCTTTCGCATGTTTTACATGAAACAGGAGCCTGATTAATAGTCCAACCGCTGCTAAAATAAGCAATCTCTTCTGTTTTGGAATCAAGGCTACTGGTCTGATCGAGTTAATGAACAGGTTCTAACCATGCTTTAGATTGTTTTGAAGCTTCTTTTAAAAAGCATTCAAATGCATTACTTACATTTTCCAAACAAATACCTCCCAAATATCTACAAAGTAAAAAACTCACATTCTAACAGCTGGCCCTATTCCTTAGGATGAGCTATAAAATGCGAGCTATATTTCTATGTCTATAGCATAAATTTTTGCGGACTACACCAACTGCTTGATTTGATAAAAAGCTACTAAACAATCCCGCTCTGCTCTACTCTAATGCTTTTTTTAAAAGCTTTAGCGAAATTGTATCGTTAATACTTTCGATAAAAGGAATATTTGCCGTATTTACACTAGCAAGAGTCCAGCTCAATAGAGCGGGTGTAAAATCTCTGTCCAAGGCACCACGATACGTAGACAAGATGCAATATTCGGCACAAAACCCACTAATGATAACGGTATCAACGTTTAGCTCATGAAGTACTTTTTCTAATTCAGTTTTATTAAAAGCATTACCATAGGTTTTATGAATACGCTGATCAGTCGGCAAAATATTGAGCGATTCTGGTAGTTCAAAGCCCGGTGTACCAGGAACTAAGCCGTTTGCTTCATCAATATGCTGTATAACAATAACTGGCAGTTTCTTTTCTCTAAAAAACACAAGGGCTTCATTAATAAAGTGAACGGCCTTGTTTAATGAAGCTGTAGTTTCTGGACTAATTTCAAAGAATTGGTTTTGGACGTCCACGACCAAAAGAGCTGGTTTCATAAAATTCACCTCATCTTAAAATAATTTCTTTATTTAAATAGCCCATTTCTCTCTATCTTGCAAATTCTTGTAGCAAAATTTTTATACCACACTTCATTCCCCTTTTTTTGCGCTACTAAATGCTTCTGATCATTTTTCCACTGTTCAATAGCTTCTAGTGAATCCCAATAAGAGACAGTAATACCAACACCACTGGCATCTCTTGCACTTTCAATTCCAAGAAATCCTGGCTGCCGTTCTACTGCCTTGATTAATTCATCACCGATCCGATTATATGAATCTAAATCTTGATCACCCATAAGAGAGGTGAAAATTACTGCATAATATGGTGTTTCCGGTGTTTTAGCAATTCTACTACTCACAAAAAAACCTCCTTGAAATGTATCTCCATTCATTTATTTCTATTTTATAAAGGAATCCCCTGCCTCAAATCGAACATATGTACTTATTTATATAAAAAAACTCTAACCGTTACTATCTGGTTAGAGTTTTTCATTGCTATTCAATTTCTTATAATCAGAACCAGCTGTCATTTCTACTAGAATTACATCAAGGCCAATTTTATGGATCTTATGCCAAGGAATCACCATATCATCGCCACGGCTGAATATACCAAAGAGACCGCCAGCGCCAGGTACGATGAGGGCCGTTAATTCCCCCTTATCCACATCAATTTCAATATCGCTGATTGTCCCTAGCCGTCTGCCATCCGATATATTAATAACGTCTTTTACTTTTAGATCCGAACTCTTGATCACGATTTCCCCCTCCACTTCACTTTTCACTACAGTATATGAAGGACAAGATAGGAACGTGACAAAAATTTAATTTTGTAAACAACGAGCTAATTTAACGACCTGTTAATGGCCTGTCAATAGCTCAGCAAAGCGGCTTTTAAAGTAAATGACTGGTTGCTCCTGGCCTGGTTGCTGCGTCGAAACTTCTGGAGCCTGCGACGTCGATGGCGTTGCTAAGCCATCAATTAAACAGAGCGGCGGGAAAAGTACACACCACCAGTTTTGACCTTGGCCGCTGCCTAGTAAAATTCGCACAGCATCATAATCGCCTGCCGGAAACAGCAGTGTGCCATAAGTACGGGCCGGAAAGGCAAAGTTGCCTTGCTGCAAGGAAGCGCTATAATCCACCGACTCCTCTTGCAAAACCTGATTGGCTACAGCTAGTATCTCCGGCTCATTTTGGGCTATAATCCGTTCAGCGTCGGCCTTGGTTACAGCTGTCGCTAACTTTTCCGTTAAGTAAGTTACCACGGCATTACGCACCTTATATTTAATCGCCTGATCTTCCTGTGAATCACTATTGGCCAAAATATGCAGGCGAACCACTTTATCAGCAAAGACGGATGCTGTTGGTTCCTTGGACTGAGCTTGTAAAAAAAAGAGCCAGCCGCCAAGAATAAAGAGTATCAGACAGCCTAATAACAATCGTTTTAGCAAATTTTCTCTCTCCCTTTTTCCGCTTTAAACATGCTTACGCATATGAGTTAACGCTGCTTTTTCCAGACGCGATACTTGCGCCTGTGAAATACCGATTTCATCAGCGACCTCCATTTGGGTTTTCCCTTCAAAAAAACGCAAAGTCAGTATGTGTTTTTCCCGATCATTTAATTTTCGCAACGCTTCTTTGATCGCCACACTTTCTAGCCAACTCATATCAATATGCTTGTCATCACTAATTTGGTCCATAACATAAATCGGATCGCCGCCGTCATGATAAATCGGTTCAAACAGAGAAATGGGCTCTTGAATCGCATCAAGAGCAAAGATAATTTCTTCGCGAGGCACCTGTAACTCTGCCGCAATTTCATGAATGGACGGTTCTCTGGCAAACTTGGCCACAAGCGAGTCTCTTACTTGCAATGCCTTGTACGCAACATCACGCATAGAGCGACTAACTCGAATTGGATTATTATCGCGCAAATAGCGGCGAATTTCACCAATGATCATCGGAACTGCATAAGTCGAAAACTTTACATTTTGACTAAGATCAAAATTATCAATTGCTTTAATCAAGCCGATACAGCCAACTTGAAATAAATCGTCGACATATTCACCGCGATTATTAAAACGCTGAATCACACTCAAGACCAGCCGTAAATTGCCATGGATCAATTCTTCTCGCAAAGGAAGCTCACCGGATTGGAGGCGTTCAAACATATTTCGCATTTTACTTGCTGAAATCACCGGGAGCTTCGCTGTATTCACACCGCAAATTTCCACTTTATTAATCAAGCTTACCACCACCTTTTTTTCCCATTTATTCAATATGTTTACTCTTATCAGTATGAACGAACTGCCGTGTTTTTATACAAAAAAAGAGAGCCTTACATCCACAGTGGACATAAAACTCTCGCTAAAATAGCAAAAAGTCATTTCTAGTCGCTTATACGTCGGCCAGAAATGACTTTTTGAATACAATGCTAAACAGATTCAAGACCTATCAATTAGCTGAGGGAAGTTAAATCAACATAAACGCCCTGAGCTGCGCCATAGAATATAACAACGCCAGTGATCGCAAATAACAGAGCTGTTACACCAACAAACAGAAGTTTATCTTGCAAAGAGACTCTATTGTTTGAAGCATGATCTTTCTCTATAACCTCACAGTAGCCATTTTCACAATATGTATGGTTCATATAATTCCCTTCTTTCCCAACAAAAATACCTTGTGAGGTTATTATAGTCCTCGTCTATTGATTTGTAAATGATAATGGTTATTGTTTAAATTTTAAATCTACACTCACTTTTTTGAAAATACAAAGTAATCGCTAATCGCTCTGGCAATCGCCCGAGAAAACTGATCCTGACCGTCGCTAGCAGCAAGCAGTTTGGCATCCGCCTCATGAGACAAAAAAGCCAGTTCAATCAGACAGGCAGGCATTGTTGTATAAGCTAACACCGAGCGATCATTGTCACCAGAAATGGTTTTAATGCCCCGATCAGCCACTGGCAGAGAATTGACGATTTGACTCTGGCTGCGCATCGCTAGTTGCGCCCCTGCCGTCGATCCCTGATAATACCACGATTCTGTGCCGCAGCTTGAATTATCCTCAGAGCTATTACAATGAATGGCTACAAACACATCATAGTCACCAGCATTGGCTTCTTTGACGATTGTATCCCCTGATTCATGCTGAAAAACCCTTGTCGCATAGCCTACGGCTTCTAAATAAGCGGCTGTCTGCTTAGCTACTGTTAAAGCAATATCACATTCCCGCAGGTTGAACCTCTCATTTACCACGCCGGGATCGGGATCGCCTGCTGGCGCATGCCCGGGGTTTAAAAACACACTAGCCATGACGGTCCCCCCTACTCTAATTGTTTCATGTGCTTTTTCATTTTTTGAATAATCCGTTTCTCCAAGCGAGAAATATAAGATTGTGATATTCCCAGAAGATCGGCTACTTCCTTCTGAGTTTTTTCTTTGCCGTCATTTAATAAACCAAATCGAAGCTCCATGATTTTCCGCTCGCGCCCAGTAAGCCGATTCATCGCTGTGTATAACAGGGTTTTATCGACTTCTTCTTCAACGGATTTATAAATGATCTCATTATCTGTTCCTAATACATCGGAAAGCAATAACTCATTGCCATCCCAGTCAATATTTAAGGGCTCATCAAAGGACACTTCAGAGCGAATCTTCGAATTCCGCCGTAAATACATTAAAATTTCGTTTTCTATGCAACGCGAAGCGTAGGTTGCGAGCTTAATCCGTTTAATCGGGTCAAAGGTATTTACTGCCTTAATTAAACCGATGGTACCAATGCTCACTAAATCTTCAATTCCCACGCCCGTATTTTCAAACTTTCTGGCGATATAGACTACAAGCCGTAGATTATGTTCAATAAACACACTTTTAACAGCCCCGTCCCCTTTTTGCAATTTAGCCATTAAAAACATCTCTTCCGCATTCGATAGCGGCGGTGGCAGCACTTCGGTACTGCCTACATAGTATAGTGAATTGGTTCTTTTAGCACCTAGGGAAAGAAGAATCGCCGTTATTTTTACTTTTACGTAAAATTTCATCATTGGCCACTTTGTAAACATAGGCCCGCCTCCTTCTTCATTACAACTCTGCCATTACGGCAGGGTGAAGCAACAATTGATAAGAACCGTCAGGAGCCAAAGGGCCGGGAACGAGGGCAAGAACCACTTGATAGGAACTCTGCTGAATCATAATCTTATCAGGACGAAACCCCATCAGCATCTCCGTTTTGACAATTCCCTGACAATAAACAAGTTCTAAACGATTAGCGATCGCCATATTTTGCTGTGATATATCGCTAAAAATTTCTTCCGGCCTTTTACGCAACCCATCAAGCAGCGAAGCTGGTAAAAACTCCCGTAATGCGCCGCTCTCTACAATTAACACCGGACGATGATCGGCTAGCGTATACAGGGCATTCCCTGTATCTAGGTAGCCTTTCAGTACAATACTGTTTTCTTCATAACAAATCGTAACAGGAAAGTAGAGTTTTTCATGGCGAAATTGCTGTAAAAAACCTTTTGACCAAATTAAAATGCAACTTCCGCCAATTACACCTCCTCCAATAATTTGTGAAAGAGTAAACTCGAAGGGTTGCGCCTCGGTCCAGGAAAACGCGGATTGCCAAAAAAAGTGCCAACCCAAAATGGCGCCGCCAAAGACAAAAGAAGTACACCAAAAAATGAGAAGCATCCGCGTCATTTGCCGCCAAGTTTGACAGACAAAGGCAATATGGACTAACAAAAACGAAAGGACTAGCTTGCTTAACGGCTCATATAGCAAAGCAAGCTGGGGCAAGACTTCACCTAGTGAATAAACAGAGCCCAGTAAAGCGGCTCCAAAGGCTCTCACAGGTAAAAAAGGCGCGCCAGAAACCCACGCTGTAAAAAATAAAATCAAGCTGTTTAAGACAAAATTTAATAAAAGCAGTTCATCAAAATAAATAATCATAAGACTGCCTCATAGATGATATGGTTTCGCTCCGGAAGCTATGCCTATTATAACAAAGGAATTGTTAAAATTTTGTAATTCGAAAGGCTAAGGAAACCGTCAAAACATGAAAAAACCAGCCAAGAAATGACTCTTGACTGGTTTTTATGTACTTATGTTGTTTTTATTAGCGGCGCATAAATGTAGGAATTTCTAAGTCGCGCCCTTTAAATTCTAAAACAGGAGCTTCACCTGCTTTAGGCGTTGGTGCTGGTTTTGCGAGCGGTTTATCAAATCCTGTAGCAATAACTGTGACGCGTAGTTCTTCTTCTAAAGATTCATCAATAACCGCACCGAAAATAATATTCGCTTCTGGATCGGCAGCATTTTGAATGATTTCTGCCGCTTCATTCACTTCAAATAAACCTAAGCTGGAACCACCAGTAATATTTAACAACACGCCTTTGGCGCCTTCAATGGAAGTTTCCAGTAAAGGGCTGCGTATCGCAGCTTCGGCAGCTACAGACGCCCGATCATCGCCTTTGCCAACCCCAATGCCCATCAGAGCAGAACCGGTTTCCAGCATAATCGTTTTTACATCGGCAAAATCAAGATTGATTAGACCAGGTACGGCAATCAAATCAGATATGCCTTGTACACCTTGCCGAAGTACATCATCGGCCATACGGAAGGCATCCATAATGGACGTGCGTTTGTCAGCAACTTGCATAAGACGATTGTTAGGAATGGTAATGAGTGTATCCACTTTTTCTTTCAACTTAGCAGTACCGCGCTCGGCCTGATTTTGACGACGGCGCCCTTCAAAGGAAAAGGGTTTTGTCACGACTCCCACCGTCAAAGCTCCGACTTCTTTCGCACACTCAGCAACTACAGGCGCAGCACCAGTTCCCGTTCCGCCGCCCATACCTGCGGTAACAAACACCATATCAGCTCCGCGCAAAGCTTTAATGATTTCTTCACGACTTTCCTGAGCCGCCTGCTCACCGACATCGGGATTTGCTCCAGCGCCAAGACCTTTAGTCAATTTTTCACCGATTTGAATCCGATTTTGAGCCTGCGACAATAAAAGCGCCTGTGCATCTGTATTTACTGCTAAAAATTCCACACCTTTAAGTCCGGCGGTAATCATGCGGTTCACGGCATTACTGCCACCGCCGCCAACTCCAATAACCTTAATCTTGGCAAACTGATCTAAATCCATATCGAATTCAAGCATGGATGATGTTCCTCCTTATATCCTTGCATGGTCATGAACCAAACATATTTTTCACTTTATTTACGACAAACTGCCAAGTAGACGGTACCTTATACTCTGGTGACAAATTATCGGCTGCATAGCAGAGCACACCATAGACTGCACTACTTGTCAGAGCTTGATATTCTTGCGGCATCCTATGAGCTATAATCACCTCTGGTTTTAAGGTAAACTGTTTTTCGATCTGCTCAATAAAACTGGATAACTGCGCACATCCCCCTGTCATATACACAGCAGCCTTCGCCCATACGTCGGCTTCCTGTGGTAGATAGTTTTTTATGTCTTCTCTCATCAGATACACTAGCTCTTCCGTGCGGCTTTCGATAATATCATGCAAAAAATCATAAGCGATTTTTTCCTTCAGCCCCATAGAGTCATCGCAATCCAACATAATATTCTGACGATATAACCCTTTATCTAATTTCGCATAATATTTTTTTATTCCTTCTGCCTGCTCTAAAGTTACTGAAAAAGCTTGTGATAAATCGCTGGTAATATAGTCGCCACCATAGGGCAAAGACGTTGATAACACAAGCTGCCCTTGCCGTAACAGGCTTACATCGGCCGTACCAGCCCCTAAATCAAAAATTAAAGCTTCCTGTTGCTTGATTTCTTCTTTTAAGCCCAAAAGAGCTGCATAAGAATTTGCTACAAAGCCGCTTACCGGAATCGACTGCCGTGCAAGCTCGGCATTTAGCTGACTTTTTAACGCTTTGGGCATGGAAATTACATGAGTTTTTACACGCAGCGAATGACAAGCCTTCCCTTGCGGAAAATCCTTGTAAACCTGCTTATCAAGACTATATTCAACAGGAATAATATGCAAAACAGCTTGTTCCGATGATAAAGCGGCTACGGACGCTCGGCAGGCTCGTTCCACATCGGATTCTGATACATTCTGCGGCTGCATCGGCGCCACAGATCCCTCCAAATTGTCTGATTGTAAAATAGCCGCACCAATTCCTACATAGGTACATTCAAACGGCCCAGCTACGGCTGTAGTGACACATTCCACAGCTTGGCGTACTGCAGCAACCACTGCGGGAATCTGCTCAAATTTACCCTTATAGTAACCTTGCATCGGCGCTACGGCACTGGCCAAAATCTCCACTTTGCCGTCAACGGCCTTTCCTGCTAATACCTTTGCCTGACTTGTTCCAATATCAATTGCTAATACTTGCCTCATAATGCCTGTGTCCCTCACTGCGAACTTGATTATGTTTCATTCCTTAATGTTTCAACATAAGAGGCGTTTTCCCTTTTTTTAGCGAGAAAAAAGCGAATATTTTCATGACATGTTCTGCCTCCGACAGGAAACAATAATAACGAAAAAACAGGAGGTGAAATGGCGCATGAAAGACTTCAAACATCCCTTATATCCCTTTTGGAATGGTAAAAATTTAGGAAATAATGACGAATTTAGTGATTTTGCCAAACAGGTGTTAGCAGAAAGTACGCCAGAGGCGCCTTGTGAAATTAGTTCCGAAACAACACCTGCTTATGAAACGGAATAAAATTGAGACAAAAGTCTTACTACTTTTAGCGCATAGAAAAGGGAGAAATAGGCAAAAGCCTATCTCCTTTTTTCTATTGCTATTTTGTTCTTATTTCTTTAAGAAATACCGTCGAATAATTGCTAAGTTCTGAAAAACTCGTAAACCAAAAGCTAACGAAGCAACATAATACAAATCAATGCCTAATCGCTCACCAATAAATACTAAACCGGCAGCAAGCAACGCATTGGTAAAAAACCCGGTAATGAAAACCGTATTATCAAATTTTTCTTCTAAAGCAGAACGCAAACCGCCAAAAACACTGTCAAGGGAAGCCAATAACGCCACAGACATGAATTTAGCATACTCTGCTGGTAAACTAAAGGGAATTAAGCTTCCTAAGATAATGCCTAAAATAAGACCGCCAATCGGTAGCATCATGATGGGCTATCCTCCTTTGGCTTTGCATAGTCAAAGCGGAAGGGGCCTTTATAGGCAGGAATCGAAATTTGCTCTTGCCTTTTCATCGTTACCTGAATACCCCAAAATTGAAGCGTCTCAACAACACCACCACGCATTTTTAGCGAATTTTCCATAGTCGCTCCGTCACCGATGGCTCGAATTTCATAAGGCGGTGAATAGCGCGTGTTGTTAACTGATAAGGTCGGACCGGCGCAACGAATTTCCGATGTAGCAATAATTCGTTGTTCATTAATGGAAATCGCTTCAGCGCCAGCAGCTCTTAGTTCATTAATCACCTTTAAAATATCTTCATCATGAATTAAATAAAGGTTAGGATTTTCACCAGGTTTTGTAGGGCGTTTACTATCATCAATAGAAACAATAATACCAGGACCCTCTAGCGCCACTACGCCTGCTCCCATACGAATATTTTGACTTTCTTTTGCTGCGGTCTCATTCCCGCTGGCTTGCCGCATTTCTTGAACTTGCTTTAACAGAGAGTCGCGCTCTTTTTCTGTTTGGTTCAGTCGTTGTGATAGATCTTCAATCCGCTGAAATGGAATTGATGAACGGATATCCTGCGTTGTACGAAATTGTACGGCAAGCATAATACCAAGCACAACACAAACAAGTGCAATGGCTACCTGTCCCTGCCTTAAGGCTGTCAAACTAGTCCTCTCCTCTCACTTTCCTGGGCTTTGAATAAATTTAATATATGGAGTAGCATACCGTAAATCAATAAATTCAGCAAGCCCTGTCTTATCGCCAATTTCACTCAAGATTTGATTCGCAAATTGGGCTTTTTCACTAAGCCGTTCTGGTTGCCCAATCCGAACTTGCACCGAATGAATCGTAAGCGCTTGAAGCTGCTGCGGATCACTAATGTTCACTTCTGACAATAAATTAAGACTTTGATCTGATAACGCACTAAGAAATTCAAGGGATTGTTTCACAGGTTCACTTTGTATTTGATCACCTACATAGAGATTTCCTAGTTTAATCCCGGTAATGATGGGTACATTCATGTTTTTTAGCGTCCGAGAAGCGGCTAGTACCATTCCCTCTTTGTCCACTTCCACAAAACCATAATTTGTCGCTATATAAGCATAAGGCTGACGTTCTGCTACCTCTAATACTAGCGTCGAGGGAAAGCTGCGGCTAATATTAACAGAAGCAATGCGCAAGTCTTTCGTGAGCCGATCCTGTACATTGGCTACGTTTAGGCGAAAAATATTTGATTTTTCCGGAATTCCCGCAACGGATAAGATTTCATCACTTGTCATATATTTATTACCTGTTACCTTGACTTCGCCAATCATAAAATAAGCCGAATTCACAAATAAATAAGCAGCGATTAAAAATAAAATGAGCATAAGTACTGCTATAACCCGGCGTACCACCATCGATCGCCGCGCTGCTCTTACATCTTTGAGCCGTTCTGATGTACTACTCACCAAGCCGCCCTCCTTTCGCCTTAGCTTCTTTTTGTATTATACCGCAGCAGGCTGAGAATATAAAATAAAAAAAGCAGCCACAAGGGCCGCTTTCCCTGTTTCTTTTATTCAACCGCCATATACAGTAATTTCTCACATAGATCGGCAAAGGATAAACCCGCTGAAGCGGCCGCTTTAGGCACTAAGCTTGTTGACGTCATACCAGGAATTGTATTCACTTCTAAAATATAAGGATTTCCCGCTTTATCCATCATGAAATCAACGCGAGCTACACCACGACAGCCAAGTAACGAAAAGGTTTGTTCCGCCAGTCTTTGAACTTTTTTCGTTGTAGCCTCATCGATGCGGGCTGGTACGATATATTCCGTAGCGCCTTTAGTATATTTCGAATGATAATCATAGCAGCCTGAATGAGGCACAATTTCGATAATTGGCAAAGCTTCAGCCGTAGTATTGCCGATAACACCAACCGTTAATTCCATGCCATCAATAAATTTTTCTACGACAATATGGCGACAATAACTAAAAGCTTCTTCCACCGCTTTCGGTAATTCATCGGCCTGCTGTAAAATATATACACCAATACTGGAACCTTGCTCTGCTGCTTTTACAACAAGGGGAAAAGCAAATTGAGCCTTGATATCGCTGCAAATAGCTTCTAACGAAGACGCGGTCTTATCATAAATCATCGAGGGCGCGATGGACAAACCTGCCGCTTCAAATAAGCGCTTTGATATACTTTTATCCATAGCCACAGCACTCGCTAAAACGCCAGAACCTGTATAAGGAAGTCCAATCATATCAAGCGCACCCTGCAACGCGCCATCTTCGCCGAATTTGCCATGAATGGCATTAAAGACAATGTCGATTTTTTCCGCTTGTAACTGATGAATAATCTGTTTTGGATCAAGATCAATGCCAACAGCCTGATACCCTTTTTCTTGCAGCGCTGACAAAATAGCGCCGCCGGTATTTAAAGAAACTTCCCTTTCGGCTGATGGTCCACCCATAACAACTGCAATTTTTTTTGTTTTCATGATTGCCTCTCCTTTTTCTGAAACAGCTTAATCAGACTCTTTACGCACAATAGCCGCACCTAATTGCTGCAGCTTTTCTTCCAATCGTTCATACCCGCGATCAATATGATACACTTGGTGAATCTCAGACGTTCCGACAGCAGCAAGAGCTGCCAGCACCAGAGCACTGCCTGCTCTAAGATCTGGCGCTGCTACACTGGCGCCACACAAATAGGGAACACCGCGAATAATCGCGGTCCGCCCTTCTACTTGAATTTTGGCTCCCATACGAATTAATTCGTCGACATGCTTAAAACGATTTTCAAAAATTGTTTCAGAAACCACGCTGGTTCCTTTAGCCACAGTCAGTACCGACAACATCGGCGCCTGTAAATCCGTAGGAAAGCCAGGGTAAGGCAGCGTTTTCACATCGATCCCGCTAAGCATTCCTGCCTGTAAGCGAATCGAGTCGGAATAATAGGAAATTCGAGCGCCTAGTTCGCGCAGTTTATCAATCACAGAAAATAAATAGGAATGATGAATATTTGTTACTTCTACATCGCCTTGTGTCACGGCTCCCGCTAACAGCAACGTGCCTGCTTCAATGCGATCAGGCATAATCCGATGCTCAGCCCCATGCAGCTTGGTCACACCGTCAATGACAATGCTATCAGTACCAGCGCCACTCACCTTGGCGCCCATAGAATTTAAAAATCGTTCTAGGTCGACAATTTCCGGCTCGCGCGCTGCATTATGCAAAATCGTTGTTCCTTTAGCCAACACAGCAGCCATCATGGCATTTTCGGTAGCGCCTACGCTGGGAAAGTCAAAGGTAATCTCATTGCCTTTAAGCTGGTCGGCCTTCGCATCAATAAACCCGCAGGATTCTTCAATCTGCGCGCCCAAATGCTCTAACGCCTTTAAATGCAAATTGATTGGGCGCGGACCAATGGCACAGCCCCCTGGATAAGACAAGCGAACTCGGCGAAACCGTGCTAAGAGCGGTCCCATCAAAAAGACCGACGCTCGCATCTCACGCATGAGCAATTCTGGAATTTCCGTTTTACTGACCGAATAGGTGTCAATGAGCATCTTGTCGCCATCGCGAACGATCTTAGCGCCAAGTAGTTCCATAATTTTTTGCATCATCGCAATATCACGCAAATCAGGAACCTGATAAAGTACGGATTTTCCTTCACACAAGAGAGCGGCTGCCATAATCGGCAATGTTGCATTCTTAGCGCCGCTTACAGCAATCCTGCCGCTTAATTGTACTTCTCCTGTGACGATAAATTTCTCCATCGTCTCCCCTCCCGGAAAAAGTACAACCACCCTTTTTTAAATCTAACCGGTATTTAAGGAACTAATTTTTCTACAAGTTCTTCACCGGCTTTATAAATATTGCCTGCTCCCATAGTCATGACAAGATCGCCTGGCTCTACAATCTCAGCTAAATAACGAGCTACTTTTTGCCAATCAGCAATATAGACAACAGAGCGATTCGTCTGTTGCTCCACTTGTGCTTTGATTGTTTCGCCGCTTATACCAGGAATTGGTTCTTCGCCAGCAGCGTATATATCCGTTAAAATTAATACGTCGGCAGGTCCAAATGCAGCGCCAAATTGCTCCTGCAACAGCTGCGTCCGTGAATAGCGATGGGGCTGGAACACACAAATAAGCCGTTTAGGCTCTGTTTGCCGCGCGGCTAAGAGTGTCGTTGTAATTTCCGTCGGATGATGGGCATAGTCATCGACAATCCAAATCCCGCCAGTTCTCGCTTTGGTCTGAAAACGCCGTTTCGCACCGCGAAATTCTGCAAGTCCTGCAGCAATCTGCTCGAAAGTAAGACCTAGCTTCAGCCCTACGGCAACAGCTGCCAGCGAATTATAAACATTATGACGGCCTGGTACATTCAGAGTAATGGTTCCCAAATAAGCCTCTTGTTCATAAACATCATAATGAGTTGTCGCACCTTGCGTGCGAATATTTTTTGCCATCATATCGGCCTTCTGTTCAATCCCATAGCTAATAATGGGACGCTCAATTCCAGCTGCCAGCGCCCGAATATGAGCATTATCAAAACATAACACTGCCAGGCCTTCTTCTTTCGGAAGACGCAGCATGAATTGACGGAAAGCTTCTAAGATATTCTCCATGGTACCGTAATAATCCATATGGTCATTTTCAATATTCGTCACTACAGCAATTTTAGGGGACAATTTCAAAAAAGAACCATCGCTTTCATCCGCTTCAGCTACTAACGAAGCGCCCTGCCCCAGCTTGGCATTGCCGCCTATGTATTCCAACTCGCCGCCGATCAAAATAGTGGGGTCTAGGCCCGCTTTTTCAACCATGAGGCCAATCATCGATGTAGTCGTTGTTTTGCCATGGGCGCCAGCAACAGCAATCCCATAACGAGATTTCATCAAAAATGCTACAATTTCAGAACGATGGAAAATCGGAATTTTCCGTTCAGAAGCTGCCACAACTTCCGGGTTTGTTTGTGCAATTGCTGTAGATACAACAATCGCGTCTACCGAGGCAACATGTTCTTCTTTATGATCGGTATGGACAATAGCTCCTAGCTTAACTAATTTTTCAGTAGTCGACGATTGACTTATATCAGAGCCGGAAACCGTATAGCCAAGCTGCAGCAAAACTGTAGCAATAGCGCTCATCCCCGAACCGCCAATTCCTACAAAGTGTATTTTCTTTAACGATGTGAGCAAAATTTTATCCCCTTTCCTACGCGCTGTCAGATACCTTATAATATGCTCTTTTACTTAGAGCCGTTCCGCCCTCTACCCGTTAGCTGCAAAGCCTCATCGGCAATGACATAGGCTGCCTGCGGCCGTCCTAACTCTTTGCTTTTTTGCGCCATCAGAGCAAGTTTGTTTGGTTCAGCAAACAACGCGTCTACTGCCTTAAGCAGTTTTTCTCCCGATAACTCCTTATCGCGAATCACCACAGCAGCGCCACGTTTTTCTAAAATTCGTGCGTTAAACTCTTGATGATTTTCAGCGGCATAAGGATAGGGAACTAAAATAGCCGGAATTCCCTTCGCTGTAAGTTCTGCAAGACCAATAGCGCCAGCACGAAAAATCGCTAAATCAGCACAGGCAAGAGCTTCCGGCATATTGTGCAAATAGGGCACGACCTTAATATTTCCAGTTTCTTCCGTGCCTATGCCTTTTTCTGCTAAAATTCCAGCTATGTTATTATACTCGCTCTGACCTGTTACGTGCAAGATTTGCTTGTCCTTATCGTGCTGCAGCGCTTCATGTAACGCAATCACAGCTAGATTAATCGTACGGGCGCCGCGACTGCCGCCAGAAACTAAAATCGTTTTTTTCTGTGGATCAAGGCCTAAAGAGCGATAAGCGGCCTCACGGTCAGCCGTCAGGACATTCGGACGAATGGGATTTCCTGTAACAAAAACCTTTGAAGAATGATTAAATGATGCCGCCGCTTCCTCATAACCTACAGCAACGCGATCAACAAATCGCGATAAAATCTTATTCGTAACACCGCCGACGACATTTTGCTCCTGAATCAATGTGGGCTTTTGGAGCAACGCCCCAGCCAGCAAGACCGGTCCGCAAACATAACCGCCCGTACCGATAATCATATCGGCGCCAAACCGACGAATCAGCTTCGCAGCAGCCACAACACTATACATCGCTTTAGCAGCCACCGTCAGGTTATGCAGCGACAACCGCCGTTCAAAACCTGCTACTTCAATTGTCGCAAGTTCATAGCCCTCCAGAGGAATAATATTAGATTCTAACCCTCGTTTTGTGCCGATAAATAAAATCTCGCAAGACTCACCGCGCTCTGCCAGCCGTTCCTCAAGAGCTTTGGCAATCGTAACAGCCGGATAAATATGACCGCCTGTCCCACCGCCTGATAAGATAATACGCATAATATAACCTCCAGCTCACAAGCTGACATATCTTGATATATTTAGTAAAACTCCAACGCCAGCCAACGTGAAAATCAACGCTGACCCGCCAAAACTAATAAACGGAAGTGGAATCCCAGTGACAGGCATGGATGCTGTAACAACCGCCATATTCATTAGCGCCTGTAACACAATCATCGTCGTAAGGCCGGCAGCAAGCAGACTCCCATACAAATCTGGTGCGGCCATAGCAATACGAAAGCCACGCCAGGCAAACAAAAAGAACAAGACGAGTACAGTAACCGTACCGATAAATCCCAACTCTTCGCCTAAAATGGCAAAAATAAAGTCAGTATGAGGCTCAGGCAAATATAAAAATTTTTCCCGACTGCGCCCAAGGCCTACGCCAAATAAACCGCCTGAACCGATTGCATACAAGGATTGAATAATATGATATCCCGTATTTAATGGATCAGCCCAGGGATCGCTAAAAGCTAAAAGGCGTTTTAAGCGATAAGGCTCAAGCAATATAGCTGTAATAATTCCAGCTACCCCAGTAATTCCTAGTGAAACAAGATGGGACAGCTTTGCCCCAGCGGCAAACAGTAGAATAAAAACCGTTCCGCCAATGGAAAGAGCTGTGCCAAGATCCGGTTCTTTTAGAATTAACCCAAAAACAAGCAGTAAAATCAGTAATTGCCCTAAAAGGCCGTGGCGAAAACTACTTATTTTATCTTGCACCTTTGTTAAACTATGAGCGCAAAAGAAAACCATACTGAGTTTTGCTATTTCTGAAGGTTGTAGATAGACAGAACCAAAACCAAGCCAGCGTCGTGCGCCATTGACGACGCGGCCCAACCCAGGAACAAGCACCAAAACCAGCAGCAAAATGGTCGCAACTAGCAAAGGCACCGCTAATTTCCGCCAATTATGATACTCTATGTTCATGGTAAAACCAAGCGTCACAAGTCCCAAAAAAGCCCAGATAATCTGTCGCTTTAAGAAATAATAACTGTCATGAAAATTGGCATAGGCCGAAATGGCGCTAGAACTATAAACCATAACAATTCCCATAGCGAGTAAAGCGATAACAGAAAAAAACAAAATCCCGTCAGGCGATTTGTGTCGAGTGACCAAAGAGACCGTCCTCCTTATTGTTTGGAGCGTACAAGCTCCTTAAAGACCCTGCCTCTTTCTTCATAGCTTTTAAACATATCATAGCTAGCACAGGCAGGTGATAATAATACAATATGCGGCGGACGAGCAATTTTATGCGCTAAATCTACAGCTTCTGCAAAAGAACCAGCTTCATGAATGGAGGAAATACCCTGTGCCACAGCAGCCGCTTTAAAGCGATCCTTGGCTTCTCCGAGCAGAATCAAATGCTCTACCTTTTCTTTAATTAAGGTCATAAATTCTGTAAGATCTGTATTTTTATCACGACCGCCTGCCAGTAAAATAATATGGCCGTCAAAAGCTTCTAGCGCTTTTATAGACGATTCTGGATTTGTTGCTTTCGAATCATTGTAGTAAGGAACGCCTTGAATTGTCACTACAGGCTCAATGCGATGCTCTACCCCTTCGAAGCTTTCTAGTACATCCACAATATCGCCAATCGAAACACCCGCCAAATAAGAAACAGCAGCCGCAGCTAAAACATTTTCTACATTATGGGCGCCGGGAATTTTCAAGACCGACAGCGAGCAAAACTGCAGTTCTTGCCCCTGCCAGGAAATATGCATCTGATTATTTTTTACATAAATTCCCTGTGATAAAATTTCTTTGCGACTAAAAAAGCAAACTTGCCCTTTCGCTTTGTCAGCCATCTTGCGCACAATCGGATCATCATAATTTAAGACCAAGAAATCTTTGTCGCTTTGATTGGCAAAGAGTTTTTCTTTCATGGCAATATAATTATCCATCGTTTTATGACGATCGATATGATCTGGCGTAACATTTAAAATGGCCGCTATATGGGGCTTAAAATCTTTAGCCCCTTCCATCTGAAAGCTTGAGATTTCAGCTACAACAAGTCCTTCTTTACTAATTCCTTCAACTTCAGCCGACAGGGCCTGACCGATGTTTCCCCCTACAACCACTTCTTGCTTATGTTTTTTTAGCATTTCGCCAATGAGAGTCGTTGTCGTTGTTTTACCATTCGTACCTGTAATCGCCAGAATCGGCGCCGGACAAAGCTGGTAGGCAATTTCCACTTCGCTTAACACAGGAATCTGCCGCTTTTGTGCTGCCGCTACAAAAGGAATATAGATAGATACGCCTGGTGAAATAACGACAAAGTCTACATCATCTAACAGCGCTTCCTCTTGATTGCCAATGGCAAGTTTGATGCCTAACTCTTGTAAAAAAGTAGGATCTTTCTTTAATTTTTCCAAAGGGCTGCTATCGCTTAAGGTTACATGAGCGCCCTGATGATGTAAAACTTGCGCTACAGAGATACCACTGATTCCTGAACCGAGCACAATTACTTTCTTATCCTTAAAATCCATTGTTATTTACCTCCTTGACTTAAAAGCAATATAGTTAAGGCAATTACACTAAAAATAAGCCCTGCCGTCCAAAAAACGGTTACTACTTTCTGCTCAGACCAGCCAGACAACTCAAAATGATGGTGAATCGGGCTCATCTTAAACACACGACGACCCGTAGTTTTAAAAGAAGCGACTTGAATCATCACGGAAAGTGTTTCAATTACGTATACACCGCCCACTAGAACAAGCAAGAACTCGGTTTTTGTCATGACAGCCATAGCCGCCAAAGCTCCGCCTAAAGCCAGAGACCCCGTATCGCCCATAAACACTTTTGCCGGATGCGCATTATACTTTAAAAAGCCGAGACAAGCGCCAGCTACGGCCAAAGCAAACGCGGCCAGGGATATTTCGAAAAAATAATAGCAGATAAAAGCGTAAGCAGCCGCTGCTATTACTGTCGTTCCGGCAGCTAGCCCATCAAGCCCATCCGTTAAATTTACGGCATTGGTCGTTCCTACCAGCACTAAAAAAATAAGTACGTAATAAAACGGTCCAAAGTCGAGATCGGTTCCTAAGAAAGGAATCCAAATATCGGTGCCGCGACCAAAAAACGCCGTAGCTACATAGCAGAGGGCAAAAGCCATAATAATTTGACCCAATAATTTTTGTCTGGCTTTAAGACCTAAATTGCGTTTGAGAACCACTTTAATAAAATCATCTAAAAATCCTAATAGACCATGACCAAGCGTCAAAAATAAGGCAAGCCATACTTTGCTGTCTGTCGGAAAAAATATGAGCATCGGCAAAGTCAGTGCGACAAGAATAATAATACCGCCCATGGTTGGCGTACCCGCTTTAGCCATATGGCTCTTGGGGCCTTCCTCTCTGATGCTTTGTCCAAATTTCAACCGTCTCAGCAGGGGTAAAAATAAGGGACCTAATACAAGTGCTGTCACTAAGGCAATAATACCTGATCCATACATAGAATAACCTGTTTCTACCATAAATATTGACCCTCCATAACATCAAAGCAGCTTAGTTTTGAGAAGATGTGTCTCGCAATGATGCAATGATTTGTTCCATTTTCATACCACGCGATCCCTTAACTAAAATAAGGTCTTCTGGCGTAAGCTTAGATCGTAACACAGCCACCACTTCGCCATGATCTTTGCAAGTATAAACAGCGGTGAGACCGGCTTCTTTTGCCCCACTAGCAATTTCTGCACCTAATGCACCGAGTGTCACAAGCAAATCAACAGTCTTAGCCGCTACAGCCCCTACCTGGCGATGTAGCATCACCGATTGTTCGCCAAGCTCTAGCATATCAGCAAGAACAGCGACTCTACGCCCAGAATGAATCGTTTTCAGCGTCTCTAAGGCGCTTTTCATCGAAGCAGGGCTCGCATTATAGGCATCATTAATCACTTGATAAGGGCCAGCAGCTTCCATGGCAAGACGCATACCGCTTGGTGAAAAATGCAGCATTCCCTGAATGATCGCATCACTTGTTAAACCAAGTTTTTGCGCTGCCGTAATTGCTGCTAAAGCGTTTAATACATTATGCTCACCCAAAGCTGGTACAACAACTGCAAAAGTCTCAGCAGCAGTCATACAGTCAAAGGTGATTTTATCGCGAGACATAACCACATTTTGGGCACGAACTGACGCGGTTTCAGCAAGACCAAACGTTGCGACAGGCGCTTTCGCAACGGAGTCCATTGCGGCAACATAAGGGTTATCGTTATTTAATACAACAAAACCATCGGCAGCAATTGCCTCGACGAGTTCCGCTTTTGCCGCCGCAATATTGTCTAAAGACCCTAAAAGTTCAATATGGGTTTCTCCGACTGTCGTTACAATAGCCGCAGTTGGCGCTGCAATCGCCGCCAGTTCAGCAATTTGTCCCCGGCCGCGCATTCCCATTTCAACTACAGCCACTTGCGTTTCACTCGTCAAAGCTAAGAGCGTCAGTGGCAAACCAATCTCATTGTTATAATTTCCTGGCGTTTTTACAACATTCCATTTTTCGGCTAAAATTGCCGCAAGCATATCTTTCGTCGTTGTTTTGCCATTAGAGCCAGTAATGGCAATAACCGGAATAGCAAAGCGCCGCCGATGAAAAGCAGCTAGATCCTGCAGTGCCTTAAGCGTATTAGCGCATAAAATCGTTGTTACCGTACTAGCTACAGGCCGATCCACAATCACCGCTGCAGCTCCTTTGGCAATGACATCAGCAATAAACGCATGACCGTCAAAGTTTTCCCCTTTTAGAGCGACAAACAGACTGCCGGGAACGACTTTTCTGCTATCAGTATACACGCCAGTAAACTCGGTCAAATTTACTTGACCGAGTTTTGTGCCGCCTGTAGCGCGGCAAACCTCTTCTAGCGTAAAATTAGCCAATTAGTTCAACTCCTTTAAAATTTCACGCACCACTTGGCGATCGTCAAAATCAATTGTTTTGTCTTTTAAAATCTGATACGTTTCGTGGCCTTTACCTGCAATCATGACTATATCATGCTCACAAGCCAAGCGCAAGGCGGCGCCAATGGCTTCCCGTCGATCGGGAATCATATGGTACTCTTTCTCCGGCGTTAAAACAGCTTCAATGCCAACAGCAATTTCTTGTAGTATCGCCAAAGGATCTTCACTACGAGGATTGTCGGAAGTGGCAATTACCACATCAGAATACTCTGTCGCCAATCGTCCCATAATCGGCCGTTTGGTGCGGTCACGATCGCCGCCGCAGCCAAAAACCGTAATAATGCGTCCTTCAGAAATTTGTTGTGCTGTCTTTAGAATATTCTCCAGACCGTCTGGCGTGTGAGCATAATCGACGATCACCGAAAAATTCTGTCCGGCATCAACAAGCTCAAACCGACCAGGAACCGTTGTGAATTTTTCTAGGGCGCTTTGAATGACTGCCGGTTTAACATTCTCGCCAAGACCCGCGCCAATGGCTGCTAACGTATTGTAAACATTGAAAAGGCCCGTAATCCGCAGACGCAGCGCAATAGAACCAAAGTCGCCTTTGGCGCTAAATTGCATTTGCCGCGCTTTCACAGCGATATCAACAGCTTGCAAGTTTCCTTTGCCCTGCGCTGAATAGGTAAAAACCTTGCTGTTTTTTACTTTTGCCAGCATGGCTGCGCCAGCTTCATCGTCGCCATTAATCACAGCCCATTTATTATCTTTCGTCGCATTTTCGCCAAGTCCCTTAAATAAAAGAGCTTTCGCTTCACGGTAATTTTCTAAGGTTTTATGATAGTCAAGATGATCTTGTGTCAAATTCGTAAAAATAGCGCCGTCAAACTCGCAACCAGCTACTCGCTGCATAGCCAAAGCATGGGAAGAAACTTCCATCACGACATAATCCATCGAAGCTTCGACCATTTCACAAAGCAGCTGTTGTAAGTCGATTACATCAGGCGTTGTGTTTTTTACGGGTAGCGCCTTTTCGCCAATTAAAGTTTGGATAGTTCCAATCACGCCAACCTGATAGCCAGCCTCTAGTAAAATCTGCCTGATTAAGTAGGTTGTTGTTGTTTTCCCATTCGTCCCCGTTACGCCAATCATGCGCACTTTGCGAGCAGGGTAATCGTAAAAATAAGGCGCTGCCGTTTGCATCGCTTCACGCGTGCTGGCCGTCTTAATAACTGTAAGCTCCTGAGGAACTGCTACGTCTTCTTCCACCAGGACCGCAACAGCGCCAGCCTCTTTGGCTTTCGCAATAAAGTCATGACCATTGACATGAGCTCCCTTGAGACAAATAAACAAACAGCCTGGCGTTACTTTTCGCGAATCATAGGCTAGTGATTGAATGATAAGATCTGTTTCTCCCTGAACAACCGTCCCGGAAATATGTTGTAAAAGTTCTTGTAATGTTTTTGCCATACAAAGGGCCTCCCTTAATGTAAATCCGCTACTAAGATTCACTTTTCTTACTCTATCCTGTTTTCCATATTTTTACTCATTGTTTGTCAGGTATTTTAGGAATTTGTAAATAAGGCAGTATATCTTTCATCATTGCCGCAAAAGCAGGTGCAGCAATTTGCCCGCCGTAATAAAGTCCCATGGGCTCATCAATTAAAATAAGCAAAACAATTTGAGGCTTTTGAACAGGAGCGAAGCCAATAAATGAAGCAACATACTTTCCAGCCATATAGCCTCCTGCTCCTACCTTTTGGGCTGTTCCTGTTTTACCACCGACAGAATATCCGGCAAGAAAAGCATTTCTACCTGTACCCAATTCAACAACTTTTTCCAGAACTCCTCTAACTTCTGCACTTGTTTCAAAATTAATCACTTGACCTAAAGATTCCGGCTGAATTTCTCTGACTAATCGCCCATCTTTCGAAACAACTTTTTCAACAATTTGCGGTCGTAGACGATTGCCGTCATTTACGATGGCGCCAACAGCGCTCGCGAGCTGCAAGGGGGTTACAGCAATACTCTGCCCCATCGCTAATGTAGCAATGTTAATGGGTTTTACGTCTTTTTTATCAATCACAATTCCTTTGGCTTCCCCCGGCAACGCAATTTCGGTTAAATGACCAAAGCCACTTTTCTCTAGGTATTGATAGAAAGAATCGCGTCCCAGGCGAAGGCCTACATTGACAAAGCCCACATTACAAGAATTTTGCACTACTTCCGCGAAAGATTCGCTGCCATGGCCGCCCTCTTTCCAACAATGGATCTGTCGCCCCTGCACATCAATCGCGCCAGGGTCGTAAAAGCGGTCTTGTAAAGTGACAACCTTTTCGTTTAAGGCCGCTGCAGCTGTTACAATTTTAAAAGTAGAGCCTGGTTCATAGGCATTAGATAATGCTAAATTACGCCAAAACTTGGGAGCGTAGTCGCCAAAATGGTTAGGATTATAGGTCGGACGGTTTGCCATGGCCAATACTTTGCCTGTCGCTGGTTCTAGCGCTACAACAGTAGCCGCAGCGGCCTGCGTATCCGTCATAATTTGATCAAGTTCCCGTTCAACAATTTTTTGCACAACAAGATCAATTGTTAGATAAATATTATTGCCTGGCTCTGGCGGAATAAAACGATGATTCGCATAAGGAATTTCCCGTCCTCTGGCATCATATTCTACCAAAATACGACCAGGCGTTCCTTTTAGTTCGCTGTCAAAGGTCATTTCCACACCATCAAGCCCTTGGCTATCAATTCCAGTAAATCCCAAAACGTGAGCAGCGATTTCATCATTCGGATAGTAACGCTGCCCCTCTTGCGTAATTCCGACGCCAACTAAGGCAGATTCTTGAATTTTCCTGGCTAAAGCTGGTTCTACTTTTCGCTTAACCCAAACAAAAGCCTGTCGTTTGGCTAAATTTCGAGACAAGTCATCAGCCTGTAAATTCAAAATAGCAGCCAATTTGGCTGCTGTATCTTGCACATCTTTAATTTCGGCCGGAATTGCATAAACAGATTCAATGCTTTTACTTACGGCAAGTTCTCTGCCTTTTCGGTCAAAAATAAGACCCCGTTTGGCTTCCACGGGGATGTTGCGGATTCTTTGATCCGTAGCATTTTCGCTAAGCCAACTGCTGCGAAATAGTTGCAGATAGCCAAGCCTTAAACAAAGGCCTGTCAAGAGAAAGGTAACCAATAAGAAGAGAATAATAACCCGCCGACGAATCATGCCATGGGAAGCTGCTGCCACAGACTGATCCCTCCGTGCTGTTCAATTGGCTACCGTCGAGTAGTGTTCTGGGCGATCTCTGCCTTTACAAAACCTAGTAAGGAATGATCTGTTTTTTCTTTCCCCGTTTCTGTTGTAGTAGCAGCGCCAGCGGCGGCATAATAAACAGAAGCTGGTTGAACCAGACCAAGCTGGCTTGTAGCAATCCGTTCAATGCGACTAGGCGCCCGTAATTTAGCAATTGCCAGATGCATTTCTTCATTTTCTTTTTCTAAACGAACGACTTGTTTCTTCATTTCGACAAGATCATAGCCGCTGCGAACTATCCATTCACTCTGAATCGTGATAGCCACAGCCATAAAAATTAGGAGAAATACGATCCCCAGACATCTCTTGCGTAGCGGCGCATCAAGCTGAGGCTTGGGAAGCTTATTGTTCTGCTCTGTTGTCAAATGTTGCTCGTGATGTTCCCACTCTTGCTTTTTGCTCACTAACATCATACTGTTCCCCCTTATAAAATAGAACTGTTTTTAACCAATCTTCTCAGCAATGCGCAATTTCGCGCTGCGTGACCGGGGATTTTCTTCCAGCTCCTGAGAGGAAGGTACACGCGGTTTCCCGAGAATTTTCACGTTAGGCCGATGGCCGCAAACACAAACAGGAAATTTCGGCGGACAAATACAGCCTTTCGCCTGTTCTTGCAATACCTGTTTCGTAATGCGATCTTCCAGCGAATGAAACGTAATAACGCAAAGCCGACCACCTTGCTTTAACCGATCAATTGCCGCCAGAAAAGTATTTTTTAAAATCACCAGTTCCCGATTTACCTCAATTCGTATCGCCTGGAAAGTACGTTTAGCTGGATGAGGTCCATCTTGTCTAGCTCCAGCGGGAATGGCTTTTTTTATAACTGTTACAAGTTGTCCCGTTGTTTCAATCGGAGCAAGGGCTCTTTCTGCTAAAATAAACTGCACAATCCGTTTTCCCCAGCGCTCCTCGCCATATTCGAAGATAATGCGGGTAAGTTCCGCTTCACTGTAGCGATTTACTACATCATAGGCGGAAAAGGGATTATTCGGGTCCATGCGCATATCCAGCGGCGCATCCTGCATATAAGAAAAGCCTCGCTCAGCCGTATCGAGCTGATGCGAAGAAACACCAAGGTCGAATAAGACGCCATCAACTTTATCAATACCGACTCGATCAAGACAATCCTTAAAATGTTCAAAATTGCTATGAATGAGTTCAATTCGGCATTTCGCTTTAGCTAACCGTTCCCTGCCTGCCGCAATGGCAGCAGGATCTTGATCAAAACCAATGTAACAACCTTCAGGCAGCAATTTTTCCACAATGGCAGCCCCATGACCGGCACCGCCTAAAGTACAATCCACATAAATTCCAGCGGGATTTGTTATCAATCCATCAACGCTCGCATCAAGCAAAACGCTTTTATGTTCAAACTCCATCATTATCACTCCGTTAAATTCCAAGATCCGCCAAATGTTCCGCAATTTGAGCTACAGTAGGGGCCGTAAGAGCATTATACTCATCCCAGCTTGTCTTATCCCAAATTTCTACTCGATTGGATACTCCAATCACAACCGTGTTTTTCTCTAATTTGGCATACTCTCTAAGATTCGTCGGCAACAAAATTCGTCCCTGCTTATCTACTTCTACTTCGACTGCGCCAGCGAAAAAAAAGCGTACAAAAGCTCGTGCTTCTGGTTTGGCAAGAGGTAATTGACGAAGTTTTTCTTCTAATATAGCCCATTCAGTTAGAGTATAAACAAAAAGGCAATTTTCTAACCCTTTTGTGGCAATGAAAACAGGCCCCAGCGGTTCACGAAATTTTGCGGGTAATATCATTCGGCCTTTAGCGTCTATTGTATGGTTATATTCTCCCATAAACACAGCGACTCGCCACCATTACTCATTTCTTATCAACCACTTTCAACCACTTTCAACCACTTCAATAAAGTAATTTCGTGCAAAATAAAAAAAAACCTTCAAGTCGCCTTGAAAGTTTTTACAAAAATCACAATTCAGGAAAAAAGGCCTAGTTTCGAATGATTCCTAATCGTTTTAAAATAGGGGCGCCATTGACTCGCATATAAAAAGACCGGAAAGTATGTTGACTACGAAAAATTGGAATTCGCTCTAAAGAGCAAATATTACTGTCGCAATCGACCTCACCATACCTTACCGTAAAAGCGCCTTTATATCCAGCTTGATGAACAAGCTTGCGAACCGTATCATTGTAGGCGCCAGTCGGATAAGCCAAATAACGAGGCATTTGGCCGGTTTCGGCATAAATTTTATCACGCGACTGCGTCAATTCAGCCATGACCCCCTCTGGCGGCAAATCGGTCAGTGGTACATGATTCACTGTATGAGAACCAATTATAAAACCATCTTGCTGCATCTGCCGAATCTGATCCCAATTCATAAAGCGAGGATCCTTGCCAATAAAATCAGTAATTACAAAAAAAGTGGCTGTAAAACCATATTTTTTTAGTATCGGATAGGCATTTTCATAATTATCAAGATATCCATCATCAAAAGTAATTAAAACGGGATTTTCCGGTAGAGCTTCGCCTTTTTTCAAAGCCCGATAAAGCTGCTTTGGAGTAATGGAATGAAAACCATGCTGCGCCAAATAGGCAATTTGTTCCTCAAAGTCCTGTGGCGCCACTGATAAAGCAATTGGCATGTCATCCACTTTATGATAGTTTAGCACAGGAACTTCCGCTGCTGATTCTACTTCTGGTATCTGCGCTACCACAGCATTTGTACCACTAAAGGTCATTGCAATAAATAATAACATACACACAAAAACCATGCCTAATATTGTCATCCGCCGTTTTGACATCAAGACCTTCACTCCACCTTTATCGTTGTCTTAGTAGTATTCTGTCCAGCGTTTTTACCAACCCTTGCAGCCAAGCTAGATCTTTTTAAGAATGTAGCAGTAAAAAGAAGAAGAGCAAGCACCATAAAACACACACTGCCCACTTGTGCAATGTTATACCCATAAAGTACTTCACTATCAAGCCGCATGCCTTCCATAACAAATCGACCAGCTGATTCACTAAACAGATAAAAACAAAAGAGCCGCCCAGTTCCCCATAGCTTTTGTTGTCTATCCAATATTTGGATAAGCAAGAGCACTAAGAGCAGCGCGAATGAAAGTAACGATTGGTAAGCAAAAATCGGATGAAAAAAATCAAAAGCCTCATAGCCAACTGGACGCATAGCGTAGTCGACGTAAATTCCCCAGGAGAGCTGTGTGGGATAACCAATTGCCTCCTGGTTCATGATATTAGCCCATTGTCCAATCGCTTCACCTAAAGCCATGACCATAGCAAAAAAATCAGCGAATTGGCCAAAGGCGAGTTTCTGTGATCTTATATATATAAGACCAAAGCAAAAAACTGCCAGTAAAGCGCCATGGGCGGCAAAACCGCCACGGTTAAGCAAAAAAATTTCTTGTAAGTGATTCGAATAATAAGGCCAATTAATGAGTACATAATAGGCACGTCCGCCTAAAATACCACAAGGCAGCGAAAAAATTAAAAGTTCCGCAATCGGTCCTAGCGGCAACTTTTGTCGTTTACCTTGCCATAAAGCAAATAGAGCACTCGCAATAATAGCCAGTACAACAACTGAACCATATGGCTGAATCCCTATGGCTCCTAGTGAAAGAACTGCAGAATTGATCATAAGTTTTTTGCCCCCAAAATTAAGAAACGAAATCCAGTATGTTCTTATTTTACCGCCAAAAAGAGAAAAACTCCAGGAAAAAAATCAGTTCTTGCGGCAAACTTCTCCCCATAATAAAGCGGCTAATCTTTGTTCCACAGCAATTTCCGTATAAGCAGTTTTAAGAACAAACATGGGCTTTATCTGCAATACCTCAAGCAAAGAGCCTTCCCGCAAACCCAATAAAAAGAACTCCCTAAATACTGACTCTGGACCATCAATGCGACAAAGCCTCATTTTCTCTCCTATCTTACATTCCAAGAGAGATTTGACCATCAAACCCCCTCCTTAGTCTAAGCGAAAAACAGCTTCACTAATAAACCAGACCCTAACGCAATCAAAAAAATAAAACCTGCCATACTGCACGAAAGAACAAGGCCTTGTTCACGAATGGCAAGAGCAAACTGCGCCAAGCAGGGCAAAAAAACGGTAAAAGTTACGGCAGCAGTCAATAGCTGCACTTCATTTAAATGGTTTGTTACATATAAATCATAAATGCCAGCTGCACCGTAATCACGGCGAATAAAGCCTAGCAAGAAAATCGGCCCCATTTGCGGTGGCAACCCCAACAGAGTAACAATGGGAGCCATGGACGTTGTAAGTATTGACATTTTACCGCTAAGTTCCAACAGGCTTAGCAAGATACTAACCGCTAAAAACAACGGCAGCATTTCACTAAAATAGCCTTTGATCCGTTCGCTTGTTTTACATATAATATTTTTCAGGTGAGGCAGCCTTAAGGGAGCTAATTCTAGCAAAAAGGGAACTTTTCTGCCGGGAAGACACAGATTTAGCAAGCTCCCAATGCCAACAAACAGAATGATCATATAAAAAAACCAGTACAAAAATAATTCTCTATGAAGTGAAAGCAAAGCAATAATCAGTCCCAGCTGGGCTGAACAAGGAATCGCCAGCATAAGCAAAAAAGCGGCAATTCGACGTTCCCGTTTCGTTGTAAGAATTCTAGTTGATAAGACGGCGAGAGTCCCGCAGCCAAATCCCACAAAAAAAGGAATTGCAAAACGCCCATTCAGACCGGCAAGAGAAAAAAAACGATTTGTTAGCAGAGCCAGTCGCGATAAATATCCCGTATCTTCTAAAAAAGCAAAAAAGAAAAAAAAAGTAGCCATAATCGGCAAAACAATCGCCACGGCATAACGTAGACCTAATGACAAAACACCAAAATCGCCCACTAGCAAGGTTTGCAAGGAACCATTTACGCCCCAATCAGTCAAAAGCATCATAGCGTAAGGCAGTAACGTGTCTTGAAAAAAATAACGATCTAACGTATCGACAAACCACCCAGCGCCAAAGCGACCAACAAATTCATATAATCCGCCAAAAAGTATGATAAAAGCCAAAAAAAGTCCGGTTTTTTCTTCGCGAGTTACTTTCGCTAAAAAGGGCGCAAGACTTCGCCGTAAAACTCCTGTTCCATAAGTTATTGCGTCTTTCGTTACAGCAGCCACTTGCTCGCCTCTTTCTTTAAGAAAAAGAACAGAAGGCGGTTTGTTGCAAGAATGCGTAAGTTCTTCTCTTGTACGCTGCACTTCCTGCAACAAGGTTTGCCGCTTCGGCAGACTTTTATAAACATACAAAGCAGTTATATCCTGCTGTAGTAGTAAATAGGCGATTAAACGACGCGCCGGCAAAAAATTTTCTGGCAACCATTGGGTGATTTGATCTAAGGCTTGTTCCAATATAGGTGAGAATGGAACCGGCTCAACAACTTGTTTTTTGTAAGCACGCAAAGCCTGTTTTAGCGGTTTCATGTCTTTTGACTGGAAGGCTGACCCTGAAATCACAGGAATTTTCAGCCGTTGACTGAGCGCTGCGACATTTATAGAAATACCTAGAGCTTTCGCTTCATCCATCATGTTAATTACAAGCAAAACAGAAAAACCGCCATCAATCAGTTCATAGGTCTGTGGTAGCATACGAATAAGATTCTTTCCATCTAATACTTGAATCACCAGCGAATCAGCAAAAGAAAATAAAGTTTCCCGTGCGACGCGTTCTTCTTCAGTGCGCGCATATAAAGAATACATTCCTGGCGTATCAATAACCTCATAAATTTGGTCGCCTAAAGAAAGCCATGCATGAGAAATTTCTACAGTTGTTCCCGGATAATTGGATACAAAAGCGTAAGCGCCAGTGAGACGATAAAAGATCAAGCTTTTGCCTACATTCGGCGGACCAACAAGCAAAATACGACGACACTTCTGCATAGAAACCCTCCTGATAGTGTCACAAGTCTTTTTTACCTTTTTATTCACAGCCCGCTCTATCTATACCGAAAAAAAGAGTCTATAGCCATAACTTCGGCCATAGACTCTTTTTTCGTTACTACTGCTTACAGCAAGGGTTTTAATTTTCCAATCAGATTTTCTTTTGGCATATAACCCATAATTTTTTCACCAGCATCGCCTTGTTTAAAGACGATCATCGTTGGCAGACTTTTTACGGCATACCGTTCGGCTAATTCACGCTGCTCGTCAACATTGACCTTAACTATTTTACATTCCTGGCTCATTTCCACCGCTACATCATCAAGTACGGGAGATAGACGCGAACAATAGCCGCACCAAGGCGCCCAAAAATCTACTACGACAGGTTTCTGTTCTTCTAAAACTTCACTTTGAAAGTTATCAATTGTTCCCTGAATTACTGTTGCCATTATAACATCCTCCTCGAGTGTATCGCTTAATTTTTATTATAAAACCGTGTATATTAATATGTACGGTCTGACGTTCTTTCATGCGACAGACCTATATAACACGCCTAGCTCCCAAATAACGAGTTTTCCAATAGGGTTCATCAAGATGGCTAATCATAACACCTTTGCTAGTCGAAGCATGAATAAAGCGTCCTTCTCCCATATAAATTCCTTCATGGGAAGCCCCTTTTTCATAGGTCGAAAAAAATACAAGATCACCTTTTTGCAAAGAGTTTCGCGAAATCATTTTTCCTACTAGAAACTGCTGATCAGCCATTCGCGGCAATTGTCGTCCTTGCTGTTTAAAGACATATTGCGTAAATCCCGAGCAATCAAAGCCTTTAGGGCTTGTCCCGCCAAACACGTAGGGAGTACCAATATAACGCTGTGCTGTTTCCACAATTCCCTTCGTCTGATAGGAAAATGAGCGACTATTTCGTTCTCGCCCTGTAATTTCTCGGTATGTCTCTTGATCAACAATGCCATCATCTGGTAAATGTTGACGGCGTTGAAACTCTTTGACGGCCAACTTAAATTTGTAACTAAAGAAACCATCAATCGCCCCGCTATAATACCCTCGTTCTTTCAGCTTTGTTTGCAAAAGCGAAATCTCCGCGCCTTTATCACCTTGCATAAAATACAAACCAGAAGCAAAAGCTGTCGAAGCATAGGCGATTATCATCATACTGCATAGCACCGCTCTTACCAAAAACGCCACAAATACCCCTCCGCACAAATCAATTCTTATTAGATTTCATTTCGCACTTTTCCCGATTTATCCTGCTGCCAATAAAACACTTTTTCCTATAAAATAATTTCTATCAGTTAGAAGGAAAAGTAATATAAATCTCGAATATAATTAAAGTTAAAATATTTTATGGTTACCAAGGGGGTTTTCCTATGAACACATTTTCACCAACAGGTGTTTGTACAAAACAAATTACGTTTGACGTTCAAGATGATCGCATAAAAAATGTTATCTTTCATGGCGGCTGCGACGGTAATTTACAAGGAATTGCCAAACTAGTTGAAGGGCTTCCCGCCCACGAAGTCATTGCTCGACTGAAAGGGATTCGCTGTGGCAGCAAAACAACGTCTTGCCCTGATCAGCTAGCAGCTGCGTTAGAAGAAGCTGCCGCTATGGCAAAAACAAACTAACGAGCAATCGTCAAATAGCTTTGTAAGGCGCCCACAGTTTTTCAATTGAATAACAGTACAGAAAAGTGGTATAAATTTAGCTTTCAATTGCTATTTATACCACTTTTCTTATTATTTGAGGCTTATTTTATTTTGCCACAATCCCCGAAGATTTCTCTAGTGGAAAAGAAATGGTAAATACAGTTCCCTTCGAACAAGTATCAACTGATACAACGGCGCGATGACGTTCGATAATTTGAAAACAGACAGCCAAACCAAGTCCTGTACCTTTTTCTTTGGTTGTAAAAAAGGGGGTACCTAATTTATGCAAATGGTTTTGATCAATTCCCTTCCCTTGATCGGCCACAATGAGCTGAACTCGTTGGTTAAAAATAGTTGTTTTTATCGTTACAGTCTGACCTTTATCCATAGCATCAAGCGCATTGCCAACAAGATTGAGTAACAATTGACGTATTTCTTTGCCATTTACATAAATCGGTGGTATCTCGCCAAGCAATACTTGTAGATCTTTTCCTAAACTTAAGGCTTGCGCATAAATAAGTGGCTCGACAGCGCGAATAATGTCATTTAAGTCTTGTTTAGCCATATCAACTGGCTTATTTCGCGCAACAACTAAAAATTCACTAATTAACGAATTGGCTCGATCTAATTCTAAAATCATCAATTCGTAAAAGCCTTTATATTTTTGACAATCGGGCTTACGCATCAGCATTTGCAAAAATCCTCTCACGGTTGTCATCGGATTTCGCACTTCATGACTAATGCCTGCCGCCATTTGTCCGACAATGCTTAAACTATCTAAGCGACATAATTCTTGCTCCATTCGTTTTTGTTCAGTAATATCAACGATCTGTATCAAGAGAATCTCTTTGCCATCTACTCGAACAAAGTCCACTTCAAGCAGACCTTGTCTCACTTCGCCTTGCTTTGTAAAAAAGTTAATTTCCCGTTGATTGATTCTATGTTTTTCCACTAAACTCGTCTTTAAAAGACTTAATGACTCGGCAGAGCAAAGTCCAATTTCTCCAATCTTTCTGCCCACTATATCGCGTTTTTCAAAACGAGTAGTTCGTAAAAAACTATGATTCAATAGCAAAATATGTCCTGCCACATCGCTAAGCATCATTAAACAAGGATTATTATGAAATGCTTTATAAAAGCTTTTCTCGGCAAATTTTCTTTGCTGTTTTAAAGGGAGAACTATTTTGCCGCTTTTATTTTTTTCTATACAAATCGCGCTTTGATCGGTCCCAGAGTCTTTCTTCTCACACGATTTCTGCAAAAATAGTTTATCATACAAAGCGTTTCCCCAAGTTTTCGTTATGAGCAAAGCTCGCTGTCGATTCTTCACCGTGTTAAAAAAATCTGCCTGATTTGATGCAAAAATCAATGCGCCACAAACAAGCCCCGCTTTCTGAAAGGGAACTAAAAATAAAGAATCAATATGATAAGATTCTAGCAACTCAGCTGTCGTTCTTACTTCGCTAAAGTCTCTTCTTGTAAAAAAACAAGGAGCAGCCCCCTGCAAAGCCGTTACTAAAATTTCGTTTGGTGCAATAACATGTTCCTTTTCTTTTCCATCGATCTTAAAAGTACCTGTTTGCACAGTTAAAGAACGAAAGGAAAAAGTGCATAAAAAAATGGAGGTACAGCCCAGCCAATTTTGCAAGTATTCCAAGGCTGGCGTCAATCCACCTTCACTTAGAACTTTTTTTGTTAAAAAAGGCTGTAGTTCCCACCGCGAAACTTCCACAAGCGATTCTTCGACTCTGGTTTCCGGCTGTATTGATAACAAGTAATTAGATTGAACTTTTTGCAAAGTACAACAATTTGTCAATTGCTCCATATAAAAAGACAAGGGCAGTCTTGCTTTGGCCTTATTACAAAGAAAATTCCATTTGGCTTCAGACATTGAAAAGACTGTCATAACAGATTTATCTAATAAGGTTACGCGATCGCGATGTAACAACTGCTCAGCTGCCTGATTGACCTCTATAATTTTTCCCGTTAACGTCAGCAGAATACAACCATTTTGAATACCATTCCAAAATGGCGCCTCACTAAGCTGCATGCAAAGTCACATCCTCGCTGGCAAAATCAATCCTAAAAATATTCAAATGCTACTTTACTAATTTATACAAAAGAATACCTTTTTCCTGCTATTTTCTCAAAATACGAAAAAGCCAGACTAAGGCCCAAAAAAGAAAAGAAAAACAAAAATATTTTTGCTTTTCTTACCACACAAATCGAATCATTTTAAATGAAATACACTATTGACTAACGCTACAATTGTTCGACAATCATAATATTCAACAGCGTTTAATGCCGTATTGTCCTGGCGAATTGACCATAAATCATTTAATGGCATATGTAAGGCAGCGCAAAGTATCGTCCGAATTGTTCCGCCATGGGAAGCAATTAAAATCGTCTGATTTTGATGCTTTTGTAAAATTCGAGAAACAGCACGCATTGCCCTTTCCTGCACTGTGCGGAAAGATTCCCCGCCAGGAATTTGAATATCGTCAGGCTGTGTATAAAGTTGATCTAGTGTTGTCGCCCATTTATCCTGGATCTGGTCGTATTTTAAACCTTCCCATTCGCCAAAATGAATTTCACGAAAATCCGGTTCAGGAATGACTTCTAGCCCCTGACGCTTGCCAATCATCCGGCCTGTCTCTAAGGCTCGCGTTAAATCGCTAGCATAAATACAATCAATCTTTTCCTTCTCTAAAAAGGTAGCAACCGCTTCCGCCTGCTGAAGCCCTACTTCATCAAGCGGAATATCCGTATGTCCTTGATAGCGCATTGCTAAATTCCAAGCAGTCTGCCCATGGCGAACATAAAAAATTTTAGTCATGCAGTTCTCCCTTCACGGCTTTTTCCAAAAAGTAAAGTAGACGGTCATTTTGCTTTGTAAGCTTTACGGCTAAGCGCAAATAATAAGCATTTAGGCCCTCATAATTACTACAATCACGTATTAAAATTCCTTCTTTTTTTAGTCGCTGTGCAATAACCGATGCCGTAAGCTGCGCTGCCTCCGTATTGACTAGAATGTAGTTCACTGATGGGGGCAAGGGCTTAAGCCCATTTATTCGGCACAGACCTTGATAGAATCTGACTTTCTCCTGGTCTATATAGCTCCTGCTTTTTTCACCAAAAACATGGTCTGATAAAGCAGCAACTCCCGCAATCTGCGCTAAAGAATTGACATTCCAAGGATCTTTCGCCGCATGTAACTTTGCCGTAAGAGCAGCGGAAGCTGCCATAAAGCCAAGGCGCAATCCAGGAATCGCATAAAATTTTGTGAGAGAGTGACTAATTAAGAGATTTTCAAATTCTTGTAGAAAAGGCTTACAAGAAACAACGGGATCGCTGATAAAATCAAGAAATGACTCATCAACAACAACGAGACACTTTTGCTTTTGGGCTTGCTCGATGAGCGGTCTTAGCATCTGCCTAGTTACCAACTGGCCTGTGGGATTATTGGGATTGCAAAAAAAGAAAAGATCAGGCTTTTCGCTAATGAATTGTTCTATTAATGCTTCAAAAGAAACTTGAAACTCATTAGATTGATCTAAATAATGATAAATAATTTCAGCCCCGGACGCACGAGCAGAACGTTCATATTCACTAAAAGTCGGAGCTAAAATTAAAACCTTTTTAGGTCGATACACATGGCACAAAAGATAAAAAAGTTCCACTGCGCCATTACCTGGCGTAATTTGATGAAACGGAATATCATAAGCAACGCTGATCGCCTGCTTTAAATCATAGGCTTGTGTATCAGGATAGTGGAGTACTGAATCGATTGCACCGGAAAGAGCGTTACGCACCGAATCAGCTAATCCCAAAGGATTAATATTCGCGCTATAATCAAGCCACTCGCTCGGATTTATGTCGATATTTTTACGGTTTTCGGCGTAAATATTACCACCATGTTCATTTTTCATAGGCATCCCTCCCGCATAACCTGCACACCGCCGCCAATTAACCGCACCGTCTTAAGATGTGACACGAAAGGACAAGTCCCTTGAATCTCTTCAAGACAAGCTTTAACCTTATCATCTTGACCGACTGAAAACATCAATCCTAAGACCGTTCCGCTATGAGCAGCATTAATACCGTATGCTCCATAACGGCTGCTCAAACGCAATAAGGACTCCAACGGTGGTTTATATAAAATGGCCTGATTGGCCAAAGCACTTAAGGTAGCTCCTTGACCAATCAAGGACAAATCACCACGCTGTAATCCTGCTATAACCAGTTCCGTAGCTTCGCGCACTTCTTTTTCTTTACTTTTATTCAGTACAACAAGGTCTGTACGCTGATGAAAAGAAAGTGTATCAACTTGACCACCCACATCTAAAATAGCTATTATCATATCAGGCGGGTGCCCCAAATTGCGACGAATTTTCCCCTGCACATGATCAAATAACATGATTCCTGAATAAAAAGTACCATCCGTCGGCTCAATAGCCAAGCATATATCAGCAATCTCATCAGGTGTAAGCTCTCTCCCCTGCGCTACGGCTACAGCCTGACAAACAGCGCTTAAGTCAGCGCTGCTGGACGCCATCCCTTTGCCCACAGGCAAAGCAGATTCATAGGAAAAAGAAAATTGTCTTACAAACTCGTCTTTACTTAAACCGGTTTCTAAATAATCAAGGGTAACCGAAAGCGCCTGCTGTGATTTTTCAGCCAAAGTACTTGAAACAACCCTTTTATCTGAAACTGTTAATGCTGTATATAAATCAATCGGGCAAGTAATTAAAAAAGGTTGTCCATCAACAACCCCTTGCACAAGTTCCCCACAAGAACCAGGACTTTTTACGGTAAAATTCATCATTTCTCTCCCACACTATGATAAAAAAGCCGTTAAGGCAACAAGTTCCGTTAATTCAGTAACAGCGCCATATGTATCGCCAGTCAAACCACCAAGTTTTTTTTCGACGTAACGACAAAAAAGATGAGAAAAAACAAGGCTAATACCCGCCGCTAAAGCGGCACGCCACTCCAGTACACTTAAGGGAATTAGAATCAAAGCGCCTAAACAAAAAGCTTGCAAAGCCTCACGTTTTCCTGTATATTCCGCAAAAAGTTTGCCGATTCCTTCCGGCCTGGCATACCCGTATAAAGTAACCGATAAGGATAACGCCACACGGGAAATAACCGGCATAGTAATAAGCGCCGCAGGCAAAAATGCAGGAGAAATCTCTTCTATGAGAGCCCACTTGGCAAGAACGAGCAATACAAATACCGTTACACCACTAGCGCCGACACGACTATCCTTCATAATTTCCAACATTCGCTCCCGACTCCGCCCTGATAAAAGCCCGTCAGCCGTATCCATAAGACCATCACAATGCAACGCTCCGGTCAGAACAAAGCCAGCAATCACCAATAGCAATGCCGTCAGATGAATGGAAAGAAAAGCGCTTAGAATGTAGTGAATCAACAAAAGATGCATGCCGAGCACTAAACCAACACCAGGAAAAAAAGCAACACTTTTACCAAATCGTTCAGCCGACCATTGTGTTTCTTCCTTTAACCGAATCCGTGTTAAAAATTGTAGTGCCGCAATAAAAGCGCCCATAGAAGTCCCCCTAAAATGATAAGCTACTAGACAAAGTAAGCCAAGCTAAAAGTCCATAACCAAGTACAAACAGAAAAGTTGCCACATACATAAGTCGAATGGTCTTAGCTATATGCCCTGGTCCTAATACTTCTTTTGCATCGCCCATAAACGCCCGGTGCGACGCAACCCCGCCATAATAATTAATTCCGCCAAGCCGAACATGAAGGGCGCCCGACACAATAGATTCAGGAATCCCACTGTTAGGGCTAGGATGCTTGCGCGCATCGCGAAGCCACATTTTTAAGCCCGCTTTACTATCAAAACCTGTCAGTAAAGCGGCAGCTAGTAATAAAAGTCCAGTTATTCTAGCAGGAAAAAAGTTAAAAATGTCATCAACCCTTGCAGCAACCATGCCAAAATCAAGATACTTTTCATTTTTATATCCCACCATGGAGTCAAGCGTATTAACCGCCCGATATAAAAATGCCAAAGGAACGCCGCCAATTATTGCATAAAAAAGCGGTGATATAATACCATCTACAATATTTTCTGCCACGGTTTCCACCGTAGCCCGCGTTACTTCCGGCGTCGATAACCGATCTGTGTCACGGCCTACAATCCAGCCAACCTGTTTTCTAGCCTCTTTTAATTTGTTTTGCAACAATAAATTTTTAATCCCATTACCAGCTTCCGCCAGACTACGAGGACTAATAGCAAAAGATAGAAGCATCGCTTCGCCAGCTAAGGTCTCCCATGGTTCCAGCAATGCTAAAAAAGAACAAACATAAAAAACGACCGTATAAGTCACAGCGAGAACTGAGCCGACTAGAACAGCGCCTGCTGCTCGTTTCGCCCCGGCTGATGCCTTTGGACGACGCAATATTTTTTCTAATAATCCAATGAAATTGCCAATTAGCACTACTGGATGGAGCCGGCTGCGCGGATCTCCTAATAACGTATCAAATAAAACAGCGCCAAGAGGTAACAGGAAAAACCAGCTATACTGATTTAATACTGTATGGCTCATTCTTCAAGCCCCATCATTGCATAAAGTTTTTTCATATCCAGACTGTCGCGTACCGTATCAGCCAACCGATTATAAGCTGCCTCTTTTTGGGCTAGACGATTCACTGTAACTTCAAGCGGAGCAAGACCTTTGCGACAACGCAGTGCATTTAAAATTTTACGACGCAATTTATCATTATCAAAAATTCCATGCAAATACGTTCCCATGACGAGTCCGTCCTGCCGCACAACACCGTCGTCAATAGCAATCGCTTCGCCAGAACGTGACTCTAGATGGAAAGCCGTTTGAACCGATTCCAAGAAATTTGTTCTTCCCATATGAATTTCATAGCCAGTAAGTTCCTCTCCCTCGGTTTCTACACCGAGGAGCAACGGTCCAGCGCTGCGCGCCGTAACTTGATGAGTCACTTTTGTTGGTGCAAAAACAGTAGAAATAGGTAACAAACCAAGACCAGAAAGCTCATCATGGTTTGATTCGGTATGATCGGGATCATAAAGCTTGCAGCCAAGCATCTGATAGCCGCCGCAAATACCGATAACAGGAATATTTTTCGCCACAAGGGATTGAATTTCCTGTTCGTAGCCATGTTCTTTTAAATAAAGCAGGTCTTCTGTCGTGTTTTTGCTGCCTGGCAAAATGATTAAATCAGGCTGGCCGATTGTGTCGCCTTGACGAACATAGCGAACTGATGTATCAGGCTCCGCTCCTAAAGCGTCAAAATCCGTAAAATTAGATAACTTAGGTAGTTGCATCACTGCAATATCTAACTCTTTCGTTACCTCGCTCTGCTTATCTTCCAGACTAACCGAATCTTCATCATCAATTCCTAGATCCTCAAGATGCGGCACAACGCCTAAAACAGGTTTTCCTGTTTTTTGCTCCAAAAAGTCAAGAGCGGGCTGCAAAAGTTTAATATCGCCGCGAAATTTATTAATAATCAAGCCTTTCACTAGCTGCCGTTCATCAGCTTCTAACAATTCAAGCGTACCTACAATCGAAGCTAATGCGCCGCCGCGGTCAATATCGGCGATCAAAAGAACCGGAGCTGTCAAATGCTTAGCAATACGCATATTCACAATATCATTTTTCTTTAAGTTCACTTCAGCTGGGCTTCCAGCCCCTTCAATAACGATGACTTCATAGTCCTGATTCAACTTCTCCAGGCATTTTTCTACCGCCGCTAAGGCTTTTAAGCTATATCCTTGATGATATTGGGCCGCCGACATGGTTCCAACGGGTTTTCCCATAACAATAACTTGCGAGCAGGCCGATCCCGTAGGTTTTAACAATACTGGATTCATCTCGACAACAGGCTCTAAACCAGCGGCTTCGGCTTGAGCCACTTGAGCCCGTCCCATTTCGTCGCCTGTTTTTGTTACATAAGAATTTAGAGCCATATTTTGTGCCTTAAAGGGCACCACTTTCTTGCCATCTTGCAAGAAAATACGGCATAGAGCCGTCGTCAAGATACTTTTTCCCACATGTGAGCTTGTTCCTTGTAGCATAATGGGCTTTGCCATCCTGTTTTCCCCCTTGCTTACACCGATTTCGCCAAACTTTTTATTTCTACCGGAAGTCCGCAGACAACAAAATACACTTCATCTGCCGTCTTCGCTACTTTTTGATTGACCCAACCTGCCCAATCGCGGTATTTGCGAGCTAAAGCATTTTCTGGCACAATCCCTGCTCCGACTTCATTCGTAACAAATAAAACAGTTTTGCCGCAGCCTCGCGCCGCCACTAATAGCTGATCGATTTCCTGAAGAATCAAATCTAGATGAGCGGCGTCATCCTGCGGATGATCTGGCGCAAGCAGCAGGTTCGTCAAATACAAGGTAAGACAATCAAACAAAATTACGTCATTGGACGTTGCCGCCGCTCGAATCGTTTCAGCGGCATGATAAGGCGCTTCAAAAGTCTGCCATTGCTTATCGCGTCTTGCTTGATGCATCAGAACCCGTTGCCGCATTTCTTCATCATAAATTTGCGCCGTAGCAATATAGGCTAATGATTCTTCTCTCCCTAATTTTTGAGCAAGTTCTTCGGCAAATTCACTTTTACCACTGCGAGCTCCACCAGTAATCAAAATAATTTTATTCATCATTGCCTCGATTCTGCCTTTTTGCGGCAAAGGCGCGACAACTAGCAATAAAGGATTCGGCGGCTGCTTGCGATCCAGCAAAATGAAGATGGAGGTAAGATCCTAAGAGATTGTCTATGGCAAAACCGCCGGGATATTCTTTGCCTGTGCGCATTTTCTTTAAGGTAAAAGCCCAGGCGGACACCGCTGAATCTTCTGGTTCAAAGCGGGAAAAGTGAAATTCATGACCGCGGAGTTTACTTCCTTTAGGCCCAAGAATCGTATCAGTGAGTGCCGTAGCTTCCACATAACCGACAGTCTGAAGCTTTCCTTCCATAATTGATGTAGCGGGAATCAAACCAGCCATAGGAAATTCTTCTCCAGTAAAATTGACGATTTTCTTGGTTAAATACATAAACCCGCCACACTCGGCAAGAATCGGCATTTTTTCTTGATGAGCTCTTTGTAATTCGGCGATAAGACTTTGATTTGCAGCTAGTTCAGCTAAAAACATCTCAGGAAAACCGCCGCCTAACAATAAACCGTCTACCTCAGGCAGCTTAGCATCCTGCAAGGGGCTAAAATAGACAAGATCAGCCCCTAAGCGTTCCAGCATTTTTAAACTTGCCGGATAGTAAAAAGAAAATGCTTTGTCTTTCGCCACACCGATGCGCACTTTAGACGCCGATTTTTGCGGCTTCTTTTCTTCATACATTAATGGCAGAGCCGAGTTTGCTACTTCAAGAATCTCCTGAAGTTTAACTTGTTTAGCAATTGCCGCCGCAATCTGTGCTACGATCCGCTCGCTATCAGTTTCTTCTACAGGCGTAAGGCCTAAATGCCGTTCTGGCGTAGCCATCGTTTGATCACGCCGAATGGCGCCAAATAAAGCCACGCCAATATTTTCTAATGCTTTTGTAATAATTTCGGTATGAGAATCAGAGCCTAGGCGATTGGCAATGACGCCAGCAATCTGCGTGTCACTATCGTAACGCTGGAACCCAAGCACGAGCGCAGCCGCACTCTCTCCCATGGATTTTCCATCAACGACTAGTATTACCGGAGCATGCAGCAATTTCGCAATTTCGGCAGTACTACTGATGCCATTTTTCCCGCCATCGTAAAGCCCCATAACCCCTTCAATAATTGCTAAATCACAATCTACCGCTGTTTCTAAAAAAATAGGCGCAATTGCTTCAGGCGGCACAAGCCAAGTATCAAGATTATGAGCTGGTCTACCGCTGGCAAGCTGATGATAGCCTGGATCAATATAGTCAGGACCTACTTTATAAGACTGCACTTTGAGACCCATTTGGCGAAAGGCTGCCAATAAGCCAGTTACAATGGTGGTCTTGCCAACACCGCTTTGTGTTCCCGCAATAACAAGTCGCGGTATAGAGTAAGTAGTCATAGCCATCCTCCTTTGTGATCACTATAGTGAAAGAAGGTTTTTACAGCATATATAAAAGGGCATTAACAGCTGAAGCCGCAATCGGGCTACCGCCTTTGCAACCTTTCACCGTTAAAAATGGAACCGGTGAAATTTCAGCAAGAAGCTCTTTCGATTCGGCTGCTCCAACAAAGCCAACAGGAACGCCAATAATCAGAGCTGGTCTTAGCGATTCTTCCTTCATTAAGCGAATGACTTCAAACAAAGCCGTTGGTGCATTGCCTATGGCTACAACAGCGCCATTCATTCTTTGCCCAAAAGATCGCATCGCCGCCATAGAACGAGTGATCTGTTGATCTTTCGCTTGATGAGCAACCTGCTCATCAGCAATCAGGCAGTGAACTTGCCCGCCTAATTCTCCTAGTTTACGCTTATTGATCCCTGTGCGGACCATTTCGACATCACAAAAAATATCAGAACCGTTTTTCAGCGCTTTAATCCCGGCGGCAATCGCCTCAGGATGAAGCGCTACATGATTCGCATAATCGGGATCGCCTGAAGCATGGATCATGCGTGAATAAATTTTAATCTCTTGTTCGTTTAAGTTAAAGTCCTTCAAATAAGGAGCAATGATTCTCATACTTTTTTGCTCAATTTCCTGGGGTTGTTTAATAAATTCCATAAGGAATCCTCCTCAACATCTTCTGTCCATTGCAACATTTTTGTCTGCCGCCCACATAATCACTTCTTCCTGCTTGGAAAAAAGCGGATAATCGGTCGATAGCAATGGCGGCCGCGTAATTACAACAAGAAAAAGCGATAACTCCATGGCTGCTAATAGTTTCGTATCACTACCGCCTATTGTACCGCTATTTTTCATCACAACAACCTCGGCGCCACATTCAGCAAACATAGCTTGATTAAGTTTTTGACTAAAAGGTCCTTGCATAGCAATAATATTCTGCGGCGTAAAGCCAAGTTCAAAACACTCAGTTAACACTTCCGGATCAGGTAACACGCGAGCAATAAGACGCTTCTCTTTTAGTAGCGGTTCTTTAGCAAAAGTGCCAAGCGTCCGGCTTCCTGTTGTTAAAAAAATAACCTGTCCTAATTTAGCCGCTACTTTAGCCGCTTCATCTGCTGAAGCGACTTCAACTAGCTTGCCATAATCCGGTAAAGCAACAGCAGGACGTTCATAGCGACAATAAGGAATTCCCGTTTCACGGCAAACTTCACGAGCTGTTTCGCTCGCTTTTATGGCATAAGGATGAGTCGCGTCAATAAGCAAGGAAATATGCTGTTCAAGAATAACATCCTTCATGGCAGTCTTATCAAGCTTACCGACAAGCACTTTTAAATGCTCGCAAGCTGCCAGTTGACCACCGTATTCGCTCACAGTAGATACAAGGATTTCTTCTTTTTGCTGCAACGCAAGCTTCGCAGCAATTTCACGCCCATCCTGCGTGCCAGCTAAAACTAAAATCACAGCTGATAACCACGAGGCGTAATCATGCGGCCTGCTTCCACATAAGTTTGACTATTGCCAATAATGACAAGAGAAAACATATCAATCTCTTCTTGCGTAAAATGTTCTAAGTCAGAGATGGTCATCTGCTGTTCACTGCGTCCAGCTTGACGAACAATACCAACAGGCGTCTCTTTTTTCCGATGCTTTAAGAGGATTTCTCTAACTGTTTCAATTTGTTTTACCCGTTTTTTGCTGCGCGGATTATAAAGGGCAATTACAAAATCACCTTCAGCAGCCATCTCCGCCCGCTTCATAATGAGCGGCCAAGGCGTCAATAAATCGCTTAGACTGATCACGGCAAAATCATGCATGAGCGGCGCACCGAGAATCGCAGCAGAAGCTGATACAGCGCTAATCCCAGCAATAATTTCTACTTCGGGACGATAAGGCTCAGGCACTTTCATCGCTAGCTCTAAAACTAAGCCTGCCATTCCATAAATTCCAGAGTCGCCACTTGATACGACGGCTATTTTTTTCCCAGCTGCAGCTCGATCAACTGCGGCCTGGCAACGATCTACTTCCTGCATCATTCCCGTGCCGAAAGTTTCCTTCTCGGTAATTAATTTGGCAATGAGTTTAAGATACGTATCATATCCTACAACCACATCGGCTTCGACAATCGCTTCTTTCGCCCGTGGCGTTAAATCAAGCAAACTTCCTGGTCCTATTCCGACAACAAAGAGTTTACCTCGCTGATAGCAATCGTGACCTTCTGATATTTTGTTTTGGGTAAGAGTAGCTTGTGACTCTTCCCCCCAAGTATTGCTGCTGCTTCGCATACATTTCCCACTCCTATTTGTTCTTTTACAAAATCTGATTCTGTTAACTTATATTGATTGACACAAGCCTGCAATGTTTTACTATTATAGTATTTCACTGGCAAAGCTAGTTGCTGCGAGGCTGATAAGAGGCCGATTTCATCCTTTTTGATATCAACGGTAGCCAAAGCAGCAATACTTTTCATACTGCGGCCAATCTTTTTACAAGATTGGGTCAGCGCTTCGTAAATCATAGCGCTTGACGTCCCGCGACGACAGCCGATTCCGACAAAAAGAGTTGCCGGTCTGAGATATACATGAGGCTTTGTCATATACAGATCTTTATCAGTAATCACTACAGCACTGTCGTAACTATCGGTATCGCCAAGACGATCCATCGTTTCAAGATTTACGCCCATTTCTTCAGCAAGACGATGATACGTAGCCGCCTCTGGCAATTGCCCATCTAAACAAAATAACACACGGTCTTCATTCACAATGGATGCATTCAAAACTTTTAATTGATCAAAAGGCTCTATGGCCAAATTCAGTTTGACAGCCAAAGTATCAGCTGCTACTTTTTGCGCTGTATCTGATGCGGTCGTAATAACAGGAACGGCATCAATCGCTTTAGCCACTGTTAGCGTAAGTTCATTGGCCCCGCCTAAATGACCGCTGAGTAAACTAATGGCGTGTTTTCCCATATCATCAAGCACTACCACAGCGGGGTCAAACCGCTTATCGGTAATGTGAGGCGCAATTACCCTTACTACTATACCTGTAGCCATAATGAAAATGAGCCCATCGTAAACAGCAAAGATTTCATCGATAACTGTACTGACTTTTTCATATGTATGGTGTAAGCGATTCGTTGTTCTCCCTTGTTTTGCATAAACAGTGACATCCAGTTTAAGCGACTGCGCTAACTGATCAGCAAGGTTCGCCCCCTTGCTGGTAACTGCAATAATTGCCAGTCTCATCGGCTATCCCTGTACATATGAGCAAAGTTAGGCGAATAGAGACAAGACAAATCATAGTCACTGTTAAGTACTTTTCCCACAACAATCATCGCTGTTCGATCAATTTTTTCTTTAGCCGCAATTTCGGCAATAGTTGTAAGCGTCCCACGGATAATTTTTTGTTCCGGCCAAGAGGCTTTTTGCACAATTGCTACCGGCGTTTTGGCATCATAACCGCCATCGATAAGCTCTTGCGCTACATGGTCCAGCATGTGAACACTAAGAAAGATACACATTGTTGCTTCATGGGAAGCTAGTAAAGCAAGCTTTTCTTTGGGCGGTACTGGAGTTCTGCCTTCTAAACGCGTAATAATAACAGTTTGCGACACATTCGGCAGAGTATACTCTTGTCGCAAAGCAGCCGCAGTAGCTAAGAAAGAGCTTACACCAGGAATTACGGAAAATTCAATATTTTTCTCTTTCAGACGATCCATTTGTTCTTGTATCGCGCCATAAATAGCTGGATCGCCAGTGTGCAGGCGTACAACCATTTTCTCTTGCGCCACGGCCGCTTCCATCACAGCAATCACTTCGTCAAGTGTCATTGTAGCACTATTATAAATTTCAGCTTCCTTTTTAGTCATATTCAGCAATGCCGGATTGACAAGCGAACCGGCGTAAATTACAACATCGGCCTGGCTTAACAGTTTTTGTCCCTTTACAGTAATAAGCTCCGGATCTCCCGGGCCAGCTCCAACAATATATACTAACACTTATAATCCTCCCTGTTTCACAAGTATGAGTGAAAGATAATCAATTTTTTTACCTACTAAAGACTGCAAATCTCGTGTGACAAGCTGCTCTGGATAACCAAGTTTGCTAATATATACTGCTTTATCAAGCAAATTCAATTTATCAAGCATGGCAACAATCGCATCATAGCGGCCAGCCACTTTCATTAGAACTACATTGGACGCTAATTGAAAAATATTTTCTAATTCTGTCGGATCATCGAGCGCTGGAATAATCAGAAGCCTTTCATTGCTCTCAGCTAAAGGAATATTCACATGAGCAGCGCTAGCGGCAAATGAAGTAATCCCAGGAACGCTTTCAATCGTAACAGTTGGCTCCAATTCCATAATCTTCTTCATCAAATAGGTATAAGTGCTAAACAACATGGCATCCCCAATGGTAATAAAGGCTACATCTTTGCCTTGACGCAACAAAGCACAAATTTGTTGTGCGCCTTGTTGCCAATGAGTCTCTAGCACCTCAGGATCACGCGTCATCGGCAAAGAAATTTCTGCCACAGTTTTGCCTGCAATATAGTTTTTAGCAATCGTCAGCGCCGCATTGATTGTGCCGCCAGAAGCAGGCACACAAACAACATCAACTTGTTTTATTAATTCAACCGCTCTGACTGTTAGTAAATCGGCGGGACCAGGTCCCACACCGATACCATAAAATGAACCTAACATTTGACGCCACCTTTCAATTTTTTCCAGCAAGTAAGCACAAAAATTGGATTGAGGGCATCAAACATATGGTAAGAACCCACTTTTTTCAGCCGATTTACCTGCATTTGAAAACATTCCGCTTCATAATTTCTTTGTGATAACAAGGAAAGAGCATTGGTGACGGTTTCCAGCGTAATTGCTGTAAGAACAAGCCGTCCCGTTTCTTTCAATAATAAGTCACAATTTTCTAGGATCGCCGGTAAACTGCCGCCACTCCCACCGATAAGAATCGTATCGGCTTGCGGCAAATTATCGAGCGCCTTTGGCGCTGCACCGCAAATTGCCGTCAAATTTTCCACTTTAAATTTTTTACTGTTGGCTTCAATCAGCGCTATACCTTCGGGCTCTCGCTCTATCGCATAAACATGACCTTGCGGCGCCATAAGTGCTGCTTCAACGCTTAATGACCCGGTTCCAGCACCAATATCGATCACCATAGCGTCTGTAGCAATTTTTGCCTTACACAGCACGAGAGCTCGCACTTCCGCTTTAGTCATTGGAATATTGCCTCGTATAAATTCACCATCAGAAATTCCTGGGGAATGTATCATCCTGTCACCACCATTACGGAATGAGAAAATCCAGCTACTTTTACAACTTCTTGTAAAGTGGAACTTACTATTTTCTCTTCTTGATAAGAAAGAGCTTCACACAAATAGACTTTTGCTTCCAACGGCCAGCCTCCAGCAATAAGTTCTGCGGCAATCCAACTGGGACAATGAACTGGGTCTGTTAAAAAAGCGATTTTCTTGCATTGATTAAACATAAAAACATCACGTTTCGCTTCTCGCCCATGCAAGCTCACTAGCGTTGCATCCTGCCATACCGAAGCGATACGAGAAAAAGCCATTTGAAAAGAACTAATACCTGGGATCACTTCTAGCTTCGCCTGAGGCAAAAACCGTTGTACTGCAGGCAAAAGACTATAACAGCCGGGATCTCCCGACACTAAAATAACAACATCATCTTGTTGTAAATATTGTTCAATTAAAGTCATCAATGCAGGAATTTCTTTATCAATCGGTAAAGTGATTTGCCCTGGTTCACTAAGTGCAGCAAGGGCCCGACGGCTTCCTGCTAATATTTTTGCAGCTTTTATCTTTTTTTGGGCAATTGGCAATATATAATCAGGTGAGCCTGGCCCGATCCCAACTATAACTATTTTATGATCCATCCCATTTTTCCCCCGATACATTTCGCACCAGCATCTGCTGCTAAAAATTCACCTTTTAAAGTAATAAGAACAGTTCCTACTTTTAGTTCATTAAAGACATACCGCTCTGCCCGCAAACTCGCTCTTGCAGCAATGACTTCATAGACCTTTTCTAATTGATAATTTTCTAAAACCGTCATCGCTGCTTCTGCCGTTGTACAATCTAAAATTTCGGTAACAGCCGCTTGTGGCGCACCTAATGCAGCGGAATAAGCGGCAATCGTTTCCAGCCGTCCATCGGCCATCCGGTTATGTGTATGAAAAATGCCAGCAGCAACTTTAGCTAATTTGCCTAAATGTCCTACTAACAGTACTTCTTTAAGACCATTTTGCGCCGCATTTTCCAGCATATGTCCAATAAAGTTGCTTGTTTGAACAATGAATTCAAGGGGAATATGCAATTTTTCTACTGCTGCATCCTGGCCAATTCGACCAGGAACAAACACAACAGCTTCATGTCCCAAAGCTTTTACAACACTAATCTGAGGCGTCAAGGAATTTTTAAAGGCTTCTTCACTCATCGGCTTTACAATGCCGCTTGTACCAATTATCGAAATGCCACCTTCAATGCCCAGCATAGGATTTAACGTTTTTTTTGCAAGAACTTCACCTTGTGGAACTGAAATGGTGACAATAGCACCTGTTTGAGGCGGCAGAAGCTCCGATAGAACTAACTCAATCATTTTGCGCGGACCTGGGTTCACGGCAGGTTCCCCTACTGACACAGACAAGCCCGGTTTAGTAACAGTGCCAACTCCCTTACCAGCTCGTATCATAATGCCTGGCTGGTTAGTGAGTTCTACCGTGACTTCAATTTCCGTTCCGTGAGTAATATCAGGATCATCGCCACCATCTTTGATTACATAAGCCCTGCCACCGTTCTCTAGCTTCTCAGCTTTAGCAATCGGTACAGTAATTGGATATTTCTGCGGTGATAAAACCTCTACTTTAGTAACAAATTGATTCCTTGCGGCTAAAACTGCAGCCTTCGTCGCAGCAGCAGCGCAAGAACCTGTCGTATACCCTTCTTTCATTTTTTGACTTGCTAACAAAAGGAAATCCCCCCTTTGATTTTGGCAAAGGGGGGTAAAAGAGACAGAGCTGTTCGCAATTACCCACCTCCCCATCTCTCGTAGGTCATAACGGCGTGTGTCAGAACAGGCAGGTCTCCTGACTCTGGCTCATCGCGCTACTTAGCCTTCCCGAATTTCTCCAGTGGCATTGATAAGAGCGCTCACCATTACAGTGGCGGGACCGCGCCGGCTTTTCACCGGTCTTCCCAATTAAGCAAAAGCACCTATTCCCTTGATTATCAATTTATATTTTGTATATTCCATTATTTTAGCAAAATTCCTGCTTTAAAACGTGTAAAAAGAATATTCAGTTTTTAAAGTATGACAAAAGCACTAAAATTCCCTTATTATCATAAAATTTCATTTTTTTCTTGTTTTTCATGGTATAATATAGAATGAATAGATATTTGCTTATTTTATAAAGAGAAAGGTCGTTTGATGCTGTGTATTCTCCTGAAAATCCTTTAAAAGTCCGTCTAGCAAAAACTCTCTGGTTTAACACGTACCGCGCCCAAGTTACTACGCCGGAAGGTGAATATTTGGCCGCTCTTCGTCTAATTCCAACGATTCCACTTGACCGCAATGAAATTCCGGAAAATGCGCCGGAAGTAAAATCCTCTATCGTCGTCTTAGTGGAAGACGCTTTAGTAACAGATGAACATTTAGTAGAATTTGAAGCTGCTCTTGCTGATGAATTGCAGCAAGAATTAGTAAAAGTAAAATTCAAACCAGAAAATTGCCAATTCTTCTATCCCAGCCCGCCTCATATGTTGGCAGAAGAATCAGCCTTACCTCAGTAAAGGGAAAGAGAAAACAATCCTTGCCTTTCAACTTAATTGGTTCCGCAAATTACGACAAGGAGTGATTATTATGTATAATGCGGTAAGACATGAATGCGGCGGCAATGCTCATCTTGTCGGCAATAAAATGCAGCAAGGCTGGAATCAGTTTTGTTGTGACCGCTGCGGAGCTGTCTTCTTCCGTTGGATGACGGAAAAAATGGTAACTAAAAATGATGCAAGTTCCTAACAAGAACACTTTCCATTATTGCCGGTAAAAAAGAATGTTTCCATCATGTTTTTGTATTTTTTGGAAGTCGGTCGCCTCTGGTAAAGAGGTAAACCCGGCTTCTTCTTTTTCTTTCATAAGAATATACTTACCCTTTTCTTCAGAACGCTGTAAAAAGGTTTGCAGCATTTCCGTCGGCATCGTATACTTTCCAGCCCAAACATTTTTACCATTAACAGGTTCCTCTTTTAAGATAAGTCGTGGTAAAAGAACATTACCATAATATACTGCTGAGGTTTGATACTCACCATAAATTGCCCCAGTAGCATCACCAGGAAGATCGGAAACAATGCTTTTGGCGGAGCGATGATTTGCTAGAGGAATTAAATTATTCGGAATAAGAAATAATATGGAAACAATCGTTGTAAGACAGACTGCGCCAATGAGCATAGTCTGTTTTTTTTGCAGCTGCATAAAGACAAGAATCAGTACCATTAGTGTACAAGCGGTTGCTGTTACGATTTTATGAAGAGCAATCGGAATAAAATAGGCGCTCGCACCAAAAATAGCTAGCATGAAACAAGCTGGCCCGCTTAGCCACAACCAATTTGCTGCTGCCACTGACGCTGTATAGAGTTTTTCCAGATAAACTGAAATAAGCACAGCCGCTGGAAAAATTGCCGGAAATACGTAAGTGAGATACTTTGTAGCCATAAATGAGTAAAAAACAATAAAACCAAAAAACCATACAAGCAAAAACACTTCCCGTTCTCCAGCTTGCTTTATTGCTCGCCATAAAGCAGGAAATAACAAACCACTCCAAGGCAGAAGACTCAGCGGTACTAGAATTAGATAGTAATAAAAAACATTATCCTTGGGATGTTCAGAAACAGTAGCGCGCATATAATTATGAAGCCCTAAAAAGGTATCAACAAATTCCGGACCGTGCACTGTATACATCGCGTAATACCACGGACCAGCTATCAGTGCCATTAGACAAAAACCTTGTAATAAATATAGTTTTTTAAAATAATTGATATTTCGCAACAAAGCTATAAATAAAAGAGCAATCAAGCCAGGCAAAACAATGCCCACAGGGCCCTTTGTCAAAACTGCAAAGGCAGCTGCACCATAAGCCAATACGTAACAACTGCGTCCTCGGCCCTGAAATGCCAGATAGAGCCAGCCTAATGAGAGGCTCGTAAAGAAAAACATGACCCCATCAGTCAAAATCAATTTACTAATCATCCAAAATTCCAACGAAGTAGCCAACACAAGACTACCCCAGAGAGCTTGTCTTGTGCTACCGTAAAGCAGAGTGATAAATCGAAATAAAAGAACTACACTAGCAGCACCAAATAATGCGGCAGGCAGTCTCGCCGCAAAATCGTTGATACCAAATAAAGAAAAAGAACCGGCAATGAGCCAATAAATCAAAATAGGCTTATCATACCAAAATTGACCGTAAATTTGCGGCGATAGCCAGTTTCCTGATAAAACCATTTCTTTGGCGGTAAGCGCATAATTGGACTCGACAGGATCTGTAACTGGTATAATTTGATTGAATGCAAGATAAAAGAAAAAAGCAAGAAAAAATAGGCTGTAACTCATATAACGGGCCCGCAAAAGGCATCTCTCCTACTATTGTTTAATCAAAATCATTTTATCTTGTTCTTGCCACAACAGCTGCAAACTCTGTTTTGTCTTCTCGTTTAAGACAGTATAGTCTTGATAGCGAACTACAAAATAAGTTCCTCGAACAGCTTCGTCAATTACCGTACTACTGACCGACTTCCGTTTATCATCTAGTTCCTGTCCGTATAAATGAGTATAATAGGCAAAACCTGGACGTAAAAATTTAGCTACATAGATAGGCGCCTGCCCATCGTAGATATTTTTAAAATTTTCTGCCGCCGATTTCATACTTAAACTACTAGCAACTGGTCCAACTAAAAAGACAACAAGAACCGCGCTAAATAATGCAAAGGGAATAGCCTGACTAAAAATCATCATTAACACACTACGTTTCAGGTAAGCTGCCCACAATCCGCCTACAGCGAAAACAAATAACACGATGCTGACGATTGTCCCAGTCTGCAGTTCATTTTGTCTTTGCATTGCAAAAACCAAACCAACACCAAGAAGTCCCAGCAATACAGTTGCTACGATAGGCCAACTAATAAAAGATAGCTTCTGCCGCCGCTCATAAAGCCGATTTAGATACCAACCGATCACTAACGCAAGCGGTGGATACATGGGAAGAATATAGGAAACAAGTTTTGTCTGAGATATGGAAAAAAAGATAAGAATGAAAAAGCCCCAAATATTTAAGAACTGTAAATAACTAAAGGTTTGCCCATAACTTGTCAAAGAGTTTTTCACAGCCTGAACAAGCACTGCCGTCCAAGGTAAAAAACCGATCAGCATAACGGGAATATAATAATACCAAAGCACTCCCTCAGGATGTTCTGGCGACGTAAAGCGCGTCACATTATGATATCCAAAAAAAGTATCAATGAACGGAGACCCATGCGTATAAGCCATGAACCCATACCACGGCGCCGCAACAAGCAAATAGATTAAACAGCCCCGTAGAATTTGCATTTGTTTTAAAATAGCCCAGCGCCGTCCGGCTAATAAATAAAGAAAGATTATCGTTCCGGGAAAGACAAGACCAATCGGACCTTTCGCCAAAGTAGCTAGGCCGGCAAAAAGATAAAGCAGCCAGTAGCGTTTCAGCAAAAAGCCTAACAATGACGCCGTAAGACAAAACAATAGCGTCATATCAGTTACAGCCGCTTTTGATAAGTAAAAAAATTCAACCATTGTCGTCAACACTAACGCGCTCAATAAACCAGTTCGTTCATCAAATAGCTTCCTGCCTGCCTGATAGATCAAAATCACTGTTGCAACAGCTAACAGAGCCGACGGAAAACGCGCAGCGAATTCATTGATTCCGAACAATTTGAAGCTAAAAGCTACCAGCCAATAGAACAGCGGCGGTTTATCATACCAAAAATCGCCGTAAATCCTAGGTGATAGCCAATCATTAAATAGCAACATTTCCCGCGGCGTTTCACCGTAAACAGGCTCATCGGGATCTAGCAGCGGCAGTTGACCTAACTGAAAGAACGCAGTAAACAAACTAATCGCAATAATAAACCATAAGGCAGGCGTAATTCGGTTAAATTTCATTTCTTGTTAGCTTCCTTTCCCACACAGGAATTTATACGTCTTAGCTAATCCTTCCGGTAAAGTTGTTTTCGCTTTCCAGCCTAAATTACTTGTGATCGCTTGATTTTCTAGAAAGGAACGAAAGATATCGCCTTCACGCGGTGGTTCATAAGTGGTACTCATTTTTTTAGCACTAACAGTCTCAATACAATGTAGCAGCTCATTGACTGTTATTTCGGTTTTTGTGCTCACATTATAAACCTGATTGTCTTTATCAGTCTGCAAAGCAAGCAAAATTGCTTCAGCCACATCACCGGCATAAACAAAATCGCGCGTTTGTTCTCCAGTGCCAAAAATCGTAACAGGTTCATCTTGGAAGCACTTACGCGAAAAAATACTGACAACACCGCCTTCACCGCCATCGCCCTGGCGTTCGCCATACACATTAGCAAAACGCAGCACCACATAAGAAAGGCCGAACTGCGCCTGATACAACGCTAAATATTTTTCAATCGTTAATTTACTCAGTCCATAAAAAGAAGTCGGAACTGTCGGCGCAACTTCTTTCACTGGTACCTCCGCCACATCACCGTAGACAGCAGCAGTCGAGGCAAACACGACGCGCTTTACGCCATAAGTACGACAAGCTTCTAGCAAACGAACAGATCCTTGAATATTTACATCGGCATCAAATAAAGGCGATTCAATCGATGCCGGCACGCCTGTCTGCGCTGCTAAATGAACTACTGCATCAAATTTTTCCGTTGCCAACACCGTAGACATCATTTCGTGACGAATATCGCCGACAACAAGCTTCACTTTTGCTGGCACATGTTCCTTTCGTCCCGTACTTAAATTATCATAAATTACTACAGTATGACCAGCAGCAAGCAGTTTTCGCGAAAGATGCGAGCCTATAAATCCGGCCCCACCTGTAACTAAGACTTTCATAAATCGAACCCCTTCCTTTATTCGAATCTCTGAACTTTTATTTGATTTCGCGTGTTAAAAAGTTCTGACCAAACACGCGGATGGTAAAATACATACCAATCGAAAACGGCAGATATTCTGAAAAAATCCGCCATACAACAGCAAGTATGCCCACAGTTCCGGCAGGCAAATCACTGGCAAAAAGCAACACAAACGTTCCTTCCGCAATGCCAGAGCCGCCTGGTGTAGGCGCAAAATATAATAAAAGATTTAAAAAAATCATTTTTCCTAATACATGAACGAGGTCGACAGAAATTCCCATTCCCCAAAACAAGGCAGGCACCATACTATAAAGAGCTAACAGGCTAAAGGCGGATTCTACAAAAACTCGAATCATGGACAACGGTGCCGCTGCCAACAACAAAACACCGCCTCGCACATCTTTATATAAATTAAAGGCATTACGGCGAAGATGGTGGCGCGCATTCTTAAACAATGGGCTCATTAGGTAAACCAACAGGTTAGTTCGAATCAACCAAATACCAAGACCCATACAAAGTAATAACCCAATAGAAATCCCCAACAGTAAATTTGGTGATAACCAAGGTAATTTATCGCTTTCAATTAAAAAAATAAAGGGCATACAAACAAGCATAAAAAAAATCGACAGTAAGGTTCGGACAATCACTAAAACCGTCGCTTTGCCAATCGGCACTCCCGCTTTACGCAAAAACATCACTTGAGCAAAAGCGCCCCCAGCAGCGCCTGGTGTGAGTAGCGCTAAAAAGTAATTGCTGAAAATCACCTGAACCGCCTGTATCAGTGAAATAGATTCGCCGGAAATGCGCACAAGATGCATAAGCCTCGTACCATCAAAAAACATCCCCACTGACCAGACAAATAAGACAAGTAGAATTGTCCAAGGCTTAAATACGTCAAAATGCTTTAAAGTGTGAATATCAACAGTAAAATAAATGACGGTTCCCGATATGCCGGCAACAAGTAAAATCAATAAAATAAGCCGTTGGTACAACTTATTCATACAACAACTCCTTAAACGAAATCAATTCAATATTATTTTTAGCCAAAAGAAGGCGATTCTCTTCCTGCAACACCGCAGCCAATTCATCCTGCCAATGGTAACGCCAAGGATAGTTGTTACTTAACTTCTGATTCTCTTTGCCGGGATGAATCATAATTTCTGAAGTTCCTTCCGGCAAGGATTTCAAAATTTCCAAAAAATATTCTGGCAACAAACTGCCACCGGCCAGCATGCCAAAAAAATGATCAGGTTGACTAAGACCCGCTTTTGCATAGGCATAACGAGACTGCTTTGCTAGCAGTGATAAGGCACCGCGACCTAAAAAACGCCCTAAAGAACAAGGATATTTACCAAAAAAGAAATACGATTCTGACGGAATTCTCACTGCCTTAATTTCATATTCTTGCGCTAAACGAATCACAATGTCAACAATACCAGGCACAACATGCATATGTTGATGACTATCAATATGAGTAATAGATAGTCCGGAGGCCATTGCTTTTTCTACCTGCGCTCGTAATTCTATTTCAATTTCTTTGCGTCGTATTTTACCAGTGAAATATTTCTGTAAAAAAGAACCATAATCTGCTGCAAAACAATTGTTTTCGGCTACTAATGAAGGAATTTCTTCAGGCTGACACAGTGGCTTTTCACCACCAACAAGAGTTAAATGAATACCGATTCCTAAATCAGGAATTTCTTTGGCCAAAGCGACGGCTTCTGTAAAAGCCGCGCCGCCCGGCATCAAGGAAGTACTCGTAATACAACCCGCTTTGTGGCCCTCTACAATCCCTGCATTGACAAGGGGATGCAAACCAAAATCATCGGCATTGACAATCAGCCGTTTTTGCTCTTTTCTCATGGTTATTATACGCTCCAACTTTATCATGTATCTATGTTATCATGTCAGTAGCCGCTTGGCAATTTTTTATAGCCTATGACTACATAAGGAAAGAGAGCTTAATGCTCTCCCTCTTTTTCCACCTCTATTTGTGTTACTTCCTCAACATGTGCGGCATAGGCGCTATGATTATGAATTGACTCATAGTTTTCGCACTCTACTTCAAACCATTCGATTTCTGGCAGCGTGCGTAGTGCAAGAACTAAGTCACGCAAAACATCCTCAACAAACTTTGGATTTTCGTAGGCCTTTTCCGTGACAAACTTTTCATCTTCCCGCTTTAAGAGAGGATAAACTTGACTGCTCCCCTGCGCTTCCATCAAAGCAGCCAAGTCTTCGATCCACGTAAAATATCCCTGCCGTTGACGAATCTTTACTTGCATCAGTCCGCGTTGATTATGAGCGCCATAGCGAGAAATCTCCTTGCTACAAGGACATAAGGAGGTAAACGGAACAGAAAGCTCCATGGTAAAAGCCATCTCTTGGCCATGTTCAAGTCGTCCACAAAAAGTGCAGTCATAATCAAGCAAACTTTCAAGAGCGCTTACCGGCGCCTTCTTTTTTACGAAATATTTGAATCGGATTAAAAGTTCCGCACTTTTGGCTTGCAATTTTTCCAAAGTATCCAATAAGATATCATTCATTTCACGCTTGGAGATGGGCTTTTGACTCCATTCGCTTAAAATTTCAATAAAGCGACTCATATGAGTCCCCTTAAACTGCTCTGGCAAACTTACGGTAAGAGTAATTTGCGCCAGAACACTTTGAAATGAACCATCTTTGGCCTGAATTAAAAACGGCAGATGAACCGAACTCACGCCGACGCGCTGAATTGCAATTCCTCTTGTATCTGTCAGATTTTGTACATCTTTCAAAAATGGGCACCCCTCTTTTTATAAGGTATCGGATCATTCATCCCGGCTTCGGCAAAACCTTTTAACCGTAAGAGACAGCTATCACATTCCCCACAAGCTTCTGCTTCACCATTATAACAGCTTGTAGTCAAGGCAAGTGGGGCCTTATTTTTTGTTCCTAATACTACAATTTCTTTTTTGCTTAGAAACTGCAACGGCGTAAGCACTTGGATCTTTTTCCCTGTGGTTGTCGCCTTGGTAGCAAAGTTAGCCAACTCTTGAAATTTAGCAATAAACTCGGGCCGACAATCAGGATAACCGGAATAATCCATGGCATTGACGCCAATATAGACAGCTTCGGCGTCCAAAACTTCGGCATAACCGACAGCATAGCTCAAAAAAATAAGATTACGGGCCGGAACATACGTGACCGGAATATCGTCTCTCGTTACATCACCCTTCGGTACAGCAATTGACGGATCTGTCAAAGCACTGCCACCAATATCTTGCATATTCGTATCAACAATAAGATGTTTTTTTACTTGATAAAACGCACTGACTTGCTGCGCACAATCTAGCTCTCTGCTATGTCTTTGACCATAACGAAAACTAAGCGGATATATTTCATAACCAGCAGCGGCAGCTACTGACATGCAGACAGTAGAATCAAGGCCGCCTGATAATAAGACAACTGCTTTCAATCTTTACACTCCCTATTTATGCATTAATTTAACAATACTCAAATCTTTACGTCTTTCCAGATCAATAAACTCGCCCTTATCAGTACGGACAACAGGTCGGGCTGCCATAAACTGACCTAAATAAATAACCTCGGCTTGCTGGCCATTGTTTAACACCACAATGTTACCTAAAAAGCAATCGCGTACATTATTTAGAAAGACCGTACAAATTTCCACATCTAACTTCTGATACATATCATTAATAAGGGCCTCAATCACAGTAAAAGGCGCTACTTTTTCCCGATAAGAACGATTCGAGGTCATAGCATCATAAATATCAGCAATTGCTACAATACGTCCAAAAAGATGTATCGCATCCTTCTTCGCATGAAGCGGATAGCCGCTACCATCCATTCGTTCATGATGCTGTAATATACCACAAACAGCATTAGCTGACAAGGCTTTTTCTTGTCTTACAATCTGATAACCGAAATAAGCATGCTGTTGCACAAGAGCCATTTCTTCTGGAGTAAGCTGACTTGGTTTATCAAGAATCTCTGACGGAATCTGGCTTTTCCCCACATCATGAAGCAAACCAGATACAATTAGATCGAATAACTCTGTTTTCGAAAGTTCTAACCATTTCCCTAATAACCCCGTAATAATAGCCACATTCACCGAATGATGATAAGTATAATCTGAGAGATGATGTTCTTGCTGCAAATGATTAATAACACCAACAGCATTTATCATATAAGAAATTGGCCCTTTGACCAAAGAAAAAATTTCCTGTAAAGGAAGCGGTTCCTTCTGGCGCAGTTGCTGAAAAATGACACGGACTCTTTCTACTGTATCATGGTAAGGATCGGAAAATTCCTTAGGCGTCTGCATACTATTTTGCCATTCCGTTGCAACAGGATCCGCCTGGGTAGAAACGGTAGGTGCTGTTTCTGCCTCTGCAACTACAACACTCATAACATTCCACTCCTGCATCCTCTGCAGTAAGGCTTCTGTAAGAACAGTTCCTTTTTCCAACAATACCTTGCCCATTTCATTCAATACTACATCAGCTAATCTCATCCCTGGTTCAACTTTATCAATAGTGAGCCTTTTCGTTCCTGCCATAGCGCAACCTCCTGAAATTAAGCCCTAACAAGTTTTACAATAGTCACTTCCTTACGCCGTTCTAAATCAACAAAATCCCCATCTTCGGTTTTTACGATTGGCCGAGAGCCAAGAAACTGTCCTAGATAAACGACTTCCGCCTGTTCACCTGTATTCAAGAGTACCCGATTCCCCAAAAAATAATCGCGTACATTATTTAAAAAAACCGTACAAACTGTCGGATCAAGCGCACCAAACATCTCTTCAATTAGAAGTTCCACTACGGCAAAGGGTGTGGTCTTTTTATGATAAACTCGATCACTTGTTAACGCATCATAAATGTCAGCTACCGCAATAATTCTGCCAAAGGGCTCAATCTTTTCCGCCGCGAGACCAAAAGGATAGCCAGTTCCATCAAGCCGTTCATGGTGCTGCACAACGCCAGCTAATACCTGCTTAGAAATTCCCGGTACGTTTTTTAGCAAGTCATAGCCATAGAGAGTATGCATTTTCATGACAGCCATTTCTTCGTCAAGCAACCGCTCCGGTTTATTCAACACAGCCAGAGGAATCTGCGATTTACCTACATCATGGAGCAATCCGGCTAAAATCAACTGATCCAATTCTCTGCCTTCATAACCAAGCCACCGTCCCAAAACACCGCAAATAACGGAAACATTTAAGGAGTGGTGAAAGGTATAATCGTCCTGACGACGTACCATCAGTAAATGGTTCATAACACCAACGGAATTCACCATAGTAGCTATCGTCGTTTGCGCAAAATCTTGTATGCGAGGTAATGAAAGCTCTTGGCAAGACCGTAGTCCCACAAAAGCCTGTTTTACAACAGGGATCAACTCATCATACGCTTTATGAAACAAACGATTCGCACGAGTAATTTCATTGTCTTGAATACTTTTTTCAATGACTAAATGCGTGATACCACGACTTTTTAATCGGGCAATCAGACTATCTGTTAACAGCATGCCTTCCATCAAGGCAATCTGCGAGTCTCGTTCGACTACAACTTGTCCCAATTTCATTCCGGCTTGTACATCATCGATGGCTAATCTTACATTTTTGGTCTGTCTCATCAGGAAACACCCTTTTCCGGAAATTATTTAACCATCAAAACAGAAATTATTTAACCATCAAAAGAAAACTTTGTTATTATATATTGCACACGAAAAGAATAACTTCCTGCACCGTTTTAGAAATAAAATTATGAAAGCTGCCACCACGCAGATCATGGTGACAGCTTGCCAGTCTCATAAAGTTTTAGTTATATTGCCTGCAGACTTTTTGCGATTGTTCCAGTACATCTGCAAATTATCCATAAAAATATACATCTGCGGCACTACGATTAAAGTTAAAATCGTCGAAGTAATTAATCCGCCAACAACTACGACCCCCATGGAAGAACGAAGCTCCGCTCCGGCGCCCAGTCCGAAAGCGACAGGCAACATGCCTAAAATCATAGCAGCTGTCGTCATAAGAATCGGTCTAAGACGAACAGTTCCCGCCTCTAAGAGTGCTTCTTCACGTGAAAGCTTCTCTTTTTCCCTGAGTGTATTTGTATAGTCTACTAACAGAATTGCATTCTTCGCTACAAGTCCCATGAGCATAATAATCCCAATAAGACTCATAATGTTAATAGTTTTAGCTGTCACTAATAGACCTAAAATGGCGCCAATCATCGAAAAAGGTAACGATAACATAATAGTAAGAGGATGAATAAAGCTCTCAAACTCAGCAGCTAACACCATATAAATCAAAACAACGGCAATAATAAGGGCTCGGCCAATTTCATTAAAGGAATCATTCATCGTCCGCGTGTCACCAACAAATTTATAATGATACCCAAAGGGAAAGTTCATTTGACTCAATTCATTTTTCGTAGCATTAATAATATCGCCAGCTGATACACCGACATTATTGGCATAGACAATAATTTCTCGCTGCCTATCTTCGCGATCAATTTCTACGGGGCCCGATGTAAAATTCACCTTGGCAATATCGCCAATCCGGACTTGATTCCCAGATTTACTAGTTACCCGCACATTGGCTACATCTTCAGGACGAAGCCGCAGTTTATCTTGCAAGCGAACTCGAATATCGTAATCCTTATCACCTACGCGGTAACGATTGGCCGTCGTATTACCAGCAAAGGCGGTTTGGACAACATAGCCAACCGTATCAGCGCTGACACCAGCTTGGCCCGCTTTCGCTCGGTCTAAAACGACTTGTACTTCCGGTTCAAAATCACTTGCCGACGTATCAACATCAGAGGCTCCTTCCACATGACGAAGCCGTTCGGCCAATTCATTGGAAAGCTGTAATAAAACATGCATATCATCGCCTTGAATGCCCACTTGGACTGGCCGCTTATCACCGCGCCCGCCTGTTGTTGACATAGGAATTACAGCAATTTTCATACCTGTGTAATTGCGAAATTTCATTCGCAACATATCCATGATTTCCATCATCGTCCGCTTGCGATCACTGCCATCCACTAATTTTACACCAATCATCGCCTTATTTACCGGATTTTGCGCATAACCGATATTCATAAAAGCAGCACGTGTTTCCGGTAGATCTAGAACCGTTTGTTCAATCGGTTGAGCAAGCTGCCGCATTTTTTCGATAGACGTGCCTGATGGCGCTGTCAAATAAATATTAAATTCGCCCGAATCATAGGTCGGCTGAAATTCAAAGCCCAGCAATGGGACAAAGAGAAAGTTTACCAATAACGAAGCAACCGCTATTGCTACAATCAGACCAGGACGCTTTAAGGCGCCACGCAAAAATTCACGATAAGTATCGCGCACTGTTTCAAAGCCCTGCTCCCATTTATCAAGAACAGTATCGACTAGCCGTCCCAAAAAGCTTTTAGCTTTCATTTGGTTCTTAGCCGCTAGCTCCTCTTTGCCTTTTAGCCAGCGGGCTGAAAGCATCGGCGTCATCGTGAAAGCCACAAACAAGGAAAAAGCGACAGCAAAGGCCACAGTCAAACCAAACTGGCGAAAGAACATGCCGATAACTTCTCCCATAGATCCAACCGGCACAAACACAGCCAAAATCGACAGTGTCGTAGCCAAAACAGCGAGCGATATCTCAGCGGTCCCCGAAAAGGCCCCTTCTGCTGGCGATGCGCCGGCCTCTATATGACGGTGAATATTTTCTACTACAACAATTGCATCATCAATTAAAATACCTACAGCAAGACTAAGTCCCATAAGCGACATATTATTTAAAGTAAAGCCGCCGGCCTTCATCAGCGAAAAAGTAGCAATGACTGACGTCGGAATCGCCAAAGCTCCAATGAGGGTCGCTCTGCCGTCGCGTAAAAACAAAAACACAATAACAACAGCAAGGAAACCACCTAAAATAAGTGAATTGGCCACATCTTCTACATTACTTTTAATATACAAAGAACCATCGCGAACAATCGTAACCTTTACGTCACTAGGCAGCTCGCCTTCGATTCGCTTCATTTCTGCTTTTACGGCATCAGAAACGGCAACAGTATTTGTGCCGGACTGTTTCTGTACTGATACGACAACAGAAGGAACACCGCCGGTTTCCGCGTAAGTTCTTTCTTCGGCATAGGAGTCAGCTACATTAGCCACATCGCGCAGCAACACGACTTGATTATTGACAGTAGCTACAGCAATCGAACCGACTTCTTCTACAGTTCGATACTGGCCTAACGTTCTAACAACCATTTCATAGCCTTGCTCTTTTACATAACCGCCTGGCGTATTCGCATTGGCGCTATTTACAGCACTAATAACCTGATCTAGTGTCATATTATAAGCATCAAGCCGCCTAGGGTCAACTTGAACCTGGATTTCCCGATCGCTGCCGCCCAAAATAGCTACATCGCCAACGCCATCAAGCTGTTGCAACCGTTCTTTCACAACATCCGTAGCCATTTTACGAATTTCACCGCGCGGGCGCTTGTCAGAAGAAAGACTATAGTAAACTACCGGCGATGCTGTAATATCATAACGCTGCGTAACCGGTTCATCGATCTGATCAGGCAGCTTTTTGCGAATTCCTCCGACTTTTTCCCGCACATCAGCCGCCGCCATCCTAGGGTCTGTTCCTAACACGAACTCAATTGTTACTTGCGCAATTCCTGGTCTAGTCAAAGTCGTAATTGTTTTAATGCCAGCTACAGAGCTTGCCGCATCTTCGATGGGCTTGGCCACAAGACTTTCCATTTCCTCCGGTGAAGCACCCGTCCAAGTTACCATGACTGAAACAAGGGGAAAATCTACATCAGGCATTAAGTCAATGCCAAGGCGGGGAATCGCCGAAAGGCCGAAAACGACAAGCACAAACACTAGCATCGTCGTAAAAACAGGCCGCTTAATAAACACCTTTAAAAAATTCATAGCTGACCGGCCTCCCGGGTGGCGCTCACTTTTACGCTCGATCCGTCGCGAATCGTATTTTGCCCGGCTACAACGATCACATCGCTATCATTTAAGCCAGACAGTACTTCAGCCCAGCCATCACCGACATAGCCAAGTTTTAATTTTCTTTGCACAACTCGATCACCATCTACAACAAAAACAGTCCGCTGATCTTCAAATAGTACCAGAGCAGACTCTGGGACGACGAGGGCATTGGGTCGTTCTCTGCCAGCGGCCATGACCTTTGCGGTCAAACCGGAAAGCATCGTCCCTTGGCTATTATCAAGCGTCACTTCTACCGTAAACGTTCTGGCAGGAACAGCAGCAGAAGGAGAAATTTTCGTAATTGTACCTATAAAGGGCTGATCTGACAATGAAGAAATTACAACTTGGGCCGTATCGCCCATTTTCACCTGCGTCACCTGCCCTTCACCGACAATTGCCTTCGCCAGCATTTTTGTCGTATCAGCTACATTAAAAACAGCGGTGCCCGCTTTCGCATAATCACCGGCCTGCAGATAACGCTTTATAACAATACCGCTATGAGGGGTAACGACGTCAGCATTCGTCAGTCGCGCTTCTAAATACGCGAGATTTCCCTGATTGGCATTGACCTGACCTTCCAGGTTGGCTACTTTTGCGGCAGCTGATTCATATTGCTGCTGTGATACAGCGCCCTGAGCTACAAGCGTTTGGGCTCTGGCTAAATCCGCTCTGGCTTGGGAAAGATCGGCTCTTACCGCATAAACACTGCCCTGCGCTTGGGATACTTGCGCTGCATATTCATTATTTTCTAGTGAGGCGACAACTTGGCCAGCCGCTACTGCTTTCCCTTCATCTGTATAGAGATTTAAGATACGCCCGTCCACTTTAGGGCTAATATCAGAATACCAAATCGGTTCAAGTGAAGCTGTAAAGGAAAGCATTGGGGTAATATTGCGTCGCGATACAGCCATAACCTCGACCGTTGCAACACGACCTTTGGCCATAGCAGCCGCTTTTTCCTTCGCTGTTTGCATATTACTATAAATGCGAAATCCAATAAAAGCTAGAATGAAAACAGTAAACACAGCAATTACATACAAGACCCTTTTGTTTTTCACGCCGAATTCCCTTTCTTTCTCTGCTGTCTAATTATAATGCGAATATTACTGCAATAACCTCTTTTAAGTTCTACAACAAGAGAATTTTTCCTCTTGACTTTACTAAAGTAAAAAAAGAAATTTCCTCAATAAAAAAACTGCTTCTTACAAGAAAAAGCAGCTACTAAAATAATACGTGTTTATGAGTTTTCGCAAAATCTACTTTCAGACTTTACAGCCTTGTTTCGCTCGCAACAAAAGTAATACAAAAATCCTAGCAAAACTACACAGCCAGCACAGAACAGATATAATATGTGGTAATTACTATAGCTGACAATAATACCAAGCAAAAAAGATCCTAAGCCAACGCCAACATCTAATGATAAAAAATACGTTGCCGTAGCAAGCCCGCTGCGTTCGGGCGGCGCTGCTAAAATTGCCAAAGTTTGAAAGGTCGGATTCAGACCGCCGAAACCCAAGCCAATTACGGCGCCTGATAGTAAAAACTGCAGAAGATTGTTCGAAAAGCCTAGCAGTAAAAATCCGCTACAATACACCACTACCGCACCATAGACAATAAATTTTGCGCCAAAACGATCAAAGGCTTTGCCAATGAACGGGCGCGAGATTACGATCACTGCGGCGTAAACTGCAAAAAAATAGCTTGCCGCTTCCAACATCCCGAGGCTACGGGCATACAACGGTAAAAAGGTTAGTAAACTGCTGTACACAAAAGCCAATAACACGCCCGTTAACGCTACAGGTAAAGCCTTAGGCTCAACAAAATTTCGCCAGTTAAAATTCCGTCTTGACGTAACTGCCCTTTGTAAATTCATTGTGTTAAAGGAAACGCCGTTACCGCCGACAAAAGCGCAGAGGCTTAGTATAAAGCAAACACTAAAAAGTATTGTAAACGAATAGGAGTGAATCACAGCTAAGCCCACAAAAGGGCCAACAACCATAGCGAGACTGGTAAAAACTGAAAAATAACCGATCCCCTCGCCTTTCCGCGATAAAGGTGAAAAAAGCGCTGCCATAGTCGCCGTCGCTGTGGTCCCTGTCGAAAATGCCGCTCCATGGATAAACCGAAGTAAAAACAAAAAGAAAGCGCCTTGGGCAAAACCATATAAAAAACAGACAAGGCATGATAGAGCTAAAGTAACAAAAACAACTTTACGTTTACTCCACTCATCAATCCAGCGTCCGGCAAAAGGGCGGAAGAGAACTGCGCCAATCTGAAAAAAAGTTAAAGTTAATCCTGCTTCATGATCGCTTTGCTGCAACTCCTGAATCGCAAACACAGGCAATGCAGCCAGCAGCGTATAGTGAATCATATATTGAAAAAAACTGCTCGCACTCATTCCGATGTACGGTAAAGTCCATAATTTTTCTTTCACCAAACCATCACTTTCCTATTCTTTGCCCAGAGCTTGGCCAGCGAGTTGATCAGCCAGTTCATTGCCTAAAACCCCACTATGGCCTTTTACCTTTTCAAAAAAGATCCAGTCAAGTTTATTTGCCGTAAAATTTTTATAAGCCTGAGTAAATTTATTATTGGCCTTCCAAGCGCCTGTCGCCCAAGCGCCAATTCCCATATAGTCATGATGAAGCCGAATCGGCTTGCTATCTTCTTTTTCAGCCCACTGAATCGCGCGCATGGCCGCCGCAAGTTCGCCTGCCACATTGCGCATAAGAGCCGCCTCTTCATTTTCACCGACGCCGCTATCTTGAAACAAAACTTCCTCTTGTTTCATAACTACAAAAGCCCAGCTATATTTGTTTTGTTTCTGATTAAAACTACCATCAACATAGATATGATACTCTTCTGTATTGGAACTAGCTAGACTTTTATGCCCGCCTTCCAGGTAGGCTTGCGCTTCACTTTCAGTAAGAAACGCTTTAAATTGTGCATTAGGATAGCCGTGAGTTTGAGCTTTGCACTCATCCCAGCTCAAATATAAACCAGGAACCTTGCCAACGCGAACTGCATAAATTTTCTTGGGAGCCACTACAGGACCTCCTTTGTTTATCATTCAAAAAGGGTTATCCGCCACGGAACCGCGACAGACAACCCTTAGAGACTATCCGGTTACGATTTCTGTAAAACTGCTTGTTTCGCCGCTTCCTGCACGGACTTAAGCGTTTGTCCTGTTTTCTTAGCTAAATCAACACAATCATCATATTCAGGCATAATTTGAATTACTTTTCCTTCATATGTACTGATTTTTACGGCAATATCGCCGTCAGGCAACTTAGCTGTAACGAGATTCCGCTCAGCAATTGCCCGGTTTACAGGATAAAAACGCATACCAATCGTAGATGTTTCATCAAATATCGTGCGGCACAAAGTGTCTTTAAGTCCTGCCTCGGCCAATACGCTCAACATCGACGCTGACCGGCCTTTTTTCATAACAATCGGCGTAATCCATGCATCACAGGCGCCAAGTGCCAACAGCTTTTCAATAGTATAAGCAAGCACTTGTGGCGTGGAATCATCTATATTGGCTTCTAAAACCCATAGCTCCTGCTCTGCTTCCTGTACGTCTCCTAAATATAAACGAAGCACATTAGGAATGGAAAGCTCATGACTGCCAGCGCCATAGCCAATCGTTTTTGTCGCAAAAGCAATTGGCTTATCACCAAAGGCCTTTCCATAAGCAGCAAGAATCGCCGCTCCCGTGGGAGTTGCCAATTCCTTTTCCACCTGGCCACTGTACGTCGGTATCGCCTTGAGCAGTTCTGCTGTAGCAGGCGCTGGTACAGGCATAAAACCATGACTGCAACGAACCAGACCGCTACCCACATGAACTTTAGAAGCATAAACAACTTCAATCCCTAAATAATCAAGAGCAAAAACAATGCCCACAATATCTACAATCGAATCGACTGCACCGACTTCATGAAAATGCACATGATCAATTGTCGTACCATGAACTTTAGCCTCCGCTTCACCAAGCAAAGTAAAAACTGCTTTACTTTTTACTTTAACCTGGTCATTTAACGCAGACTGATCAATGATCTTATAAATATCAGGCAAATGGCGATGATGGTGCCCTTCCCCGGTGACGACATCAACATAAGTTGCGGCAATACCTAATTTATTGACCTTAGATACCTTTATTTCATAGTGATCCAGTGGCAAAGATTGTAAAGCTTCCCGCAGTTTGGCCTCAGGCAGGCCAACCTCCAATAACGCGCCAAGCAGCATATTTCCGCTGATTCCTGAAAAACAGTCTAAATAAATTGCCTTCATTCTGTCACCTCATATGATTTATTATACTAGCCAGACGACCAGCGCCAAAGCCATTGTCAATATTTACGACAGCTACGCCGGCAGCACAGCTATTAAGCATCCCCAAGAGAGCCGCTAAGCCGCCAAAGTTAGCCCCATAACCGACACTTGTCGGAACAGCAATAACCGGTTTAGCAGCAAGCCCGCCCACAACACTGGCCAACGCACCTTCCATGCCCGCCGCGACAATAATGACATTTGCTGCTTCAATCGATTCCCGTTGACTTAACAGCCGATGGATTCCCGCTACGCCTACATCGTAAATCCGCTTCACACGATTGCCCATGACTTCTGCCGTAATCGCCGCTTCTTCTGCTACCGGCAGATCACTTGTCCCTGCCGTAAGCACTAGAATAAAGCGATCTTCATCTTTAGGCAACGGATTTTTCTCCACCACGATCAGCCGCGGCAATTCATAATACACCGCATCAGGCACGACGTCCTTTACAGCTTCATACATATCCTGACTAGCCCTTGTAGCTAAGATACTGCTATGATGCGCTGCGAGCGAAGTAACAATCTGAACCACCTGATCCACTGTCTTTCCTTCCGAATAAACAACTTCAGGAAAGCCTTGGCGCGCTGAGCGTTGGTGATCAATTTTGGCAAATCCCAACTCTTCATAAGGAGATAGCTTCGCAAGCGCCTCATCAAGAGAAACTTCACCACGCTGAACCTGTTCTAAAATCCCTCTAGTTTTTTCACTCCACATGATCCTTCAACTCCAGCATCTCATTCATACTTCCCGTGCGGTAGCCCCCGAGATCAATTGTTACGTAAGTAAAACCAATTGCTTTAAAGGCGCTCACGAGTTTTTCCCGTTCTTCCCCCACCATAATCGCGGCAATTTGGTCAGGTTCGACTTCAATGCGGGCTAAGTTCCCATGATGGCGTACGCGAAACTGCCCTTTAACCACCGAAGCAAGCAGAATTTCCGCCTCTTCTACCTGTTTTAACCGTTGCCTAGTAATAGGCAAGCCATAAATTAAGCGAGATACTAAGCAGGCAGCACTGGGCTTATTCCAAGTGGGCAGTCGCCAAGCTTTCGAAAGCTGACGAATTTCCGCTTTATGAAAACCAGCTTCTAGCAGAGGACTTTTTACCATAGGAATCTCCGCTAACGCTTTTAGACCAGGACGATAATCGCCCTGATCATCTACATTCGTTCCATCCAAAATATACGCGTAGCCGCGTTCTTTTGCCCAAGTAGCTAACGCGGAAAATCGATTTTTCTTACAAAAATAGCAGCGTTCCGCTGTATTATTTACAAAATCGGGATCATCAAATTCACCAGCTTCTAAAAAAAGCTGCGGCACCTCTAGCGTCGCAGCGATGGCCCTACAATCTTCTTGTTCTTTTTGCGTTAAACTTTCTGATCTGGCTGTAACGAGCAAAAGATCTGTCATTACAGATTTAGCAGCAGCAGCGAGGAAAGTACTGTCGACGCCGCCGGAAAAAGCAATGACCGCTTTATCATAAGACCGCAGCACTGTCTGCAATTTCTGCACTTTTTCCTCTAAATTGTCCATCTTGTATCACCTAATTTCCTTAGTCAAAAGCTGTGTCTTCCTTCTGGAATCATCAGTTTTGTATAGTAAATAGGCTTCGGCCTACAAATCTCTTTTCTACATATTCACCCAAAGAAGCAAACTTCCTGCTTACAGCTATTGTAAAAGTTCCCCTTGTTTTTTCTGCGCTAACAAAATTTCAAGCAAGGCAATAATATTTAGTTCCATTTCCTCAATGAGAAGCAAGAACTGATGAATCCCCGACAATTCTTTATTCCAAGCAGAAGGAAGAGCCTGTGCTTCTTCCAAATAAGCAATAGCAAGTTCCAAATATTCAGCGCCGGTTACGACAAAAGTATCGAGAAGCGTTTCGAGTCCCGAAGAATGTGGCTCGGGAAAAATAAAAATCGCTCGACTGTACCCTTCACTGCCCGCCTGAAATTGCATAAATACTATAAATGCCTGCCAAAAACCTAAAAAAGTCTTATTCTCAGTTAAGAATAGAGGAAACCAGACTTCCATAATCATTTTGCTAATTTTATTCACGTAAAGTTGCTGCAGTTGAAGCATTTGTGTAAGCTGCTGTTCCGGTTGCAATGCCAATTCAACCACCGCCTTATTTATAACGACCTGCCGCCCAGGTACTACTCTATCATATTCCAGCCCTATTATTATGTTTACTTCATGGTTACAGGATTAGCGAAAAAAAGAGAACCTAAAAATTCAGGCTCTCTTTCCTACTATAATCATTTTTATTAAGCTTCTACTGCCACTAAGCGTGTTAGAACAGCAAGCACATCCGAGTCTTCTACATCACTGCTAATTTTCCACTTACCGAGATCCTCTAACAAGATCCAGCGAGTCTGTTGATTTAAATTTTTCTTATCTCGACTCATATAAGATAAAATGTCATCCTCTTGAAAACCCGGTGCCGCAGTAGGCAGATGATAGCGCTGTAAAAGTCGCTTAAGGCGTACAGCGATAGTAGAGCTTAAGCCGGTAGTAAGTTCACTAAGATACAACGTCCCCAATAATCCCACAGCAACAGCCTCGCCATGAAGATAGGAAAAAGAACTGGCCGCTTCAATCCCATGACCCATTGTATGACCCAAATTCAAAGCCATGCGAACGCCCTGTTCTGTTTCATCAGCGCAAACAAACTCAGCTTTCATTTCGCAGCACCGCTGAATTACATATCCGACTGCCTCTGGTTCTAGTGCTAACAATGCATCAGCATGGTCTTCCAAATACTGAAATAGGGTTGAATCTGCTAATAGGCCGTACTTAATCACTTCGGCCATACCTGCATAAAACTGCCGTGGCTCCAGCGTTTTTAAAACAGCAAGATTGATATGTACACGCCGCGGCTGATAAAAAGCGCCTATTAAATTTTTTCCTAAGGGATGATCTACTGCCACTTTACCGCCAACACTCGAATCAACCTGAGCCAAAAGGGATGTCGGAATTTGAATAAAAGGAATGCCCCGTAAATAAGTAGCAGCAACGAAGCCCGCCATATCACCGACAACTCCGCCGCCGAGCGCTACGAGCAACGAGTGACGATCCAATTTTTCTTGAATCGCTTTTGTAAAGATAGCATTTGCTTCTTGCAGATTTTTTGCTGCTTCGCCAGCCGGAAAACAATAAATATCAGCGCAAATCCCAGCCTGTTCTAACAGCATCTGTACCGTCTTTCCATATAAGGGACCTACATTACTATCGGAAACAATCAGCCCCTGCTGCGAAAAAGATTGTGATGTAAGCCAGTCCGCAAGGTCCTGCCAGGAGTCGGCAACCATTTCAATCTGATAACTTTTTTCCCCCAACTCAATCGGAATGATTGTCATAGCTCCACCGCCTGTTTCTATTTATTCTGATTGCTAAAAGGTTTAAAATCTATTCTTTGGCGATATGCGGCAAGACTATTCTGTAAATCAGCCATACAATCACTGCTAAATTTATCCAAAATGGCTTCTGCCAAAACAAGGCTTGCCGCTGCTTCACCAACTACAGCTGCCGCGGGTACAGCGCACACATCACTACGTTCAGTACTTGCTGCAATAGCTTCCCCTGTAGCAAGATCAAAGGTCTGTAAAGGTTTCATTAAGGTAGGAATTGGTTTCATAACTGCACGAATCGAAATCGGTTCCCCATTCGTCATACCGCCTTCGATACCGCCGGCATGATTTGTAAGACGATGAATGCCGTTTTGGCTATAAGTAATCTCATCGTGAATTAAGCTTCCTGGAAGATCGGCACAACCAAATCCGGCGCCAAACTCTACGCCTTTAATCGCTTGAATGGAAACAAAGGCAGCAGCAAACTTTGCGTCTAACTTACGATCATATTGAACATAGCTGCCAAGTCCCGGCGGTGCATTCAACAAAAGAACTTCAAAAACACCGCCAAGGCTATCACCAGCTGTTTTCGCCGCATCAATACATGCTTTCATTTTCTCACTAACAATAGGATCTACACAGCCTACTTCGGAGTTCCGTTCCTGTAGTTCCGCGATTGTAACAGCCTTTTCCAGTTTGACACCGCCAATATTAATGACATGAGAATAGATCTGTATACCAAGTTCTTCTAATAAAGCGCGAGCTACAGCGCCTGCCGCCACCCTTGCTGCCGTTTCTCTAGCGCTCGCCCGCTCTAAAATATCTCTTACATCACTCCGGTCGTACTTTAACAAACCAGTAAGATCAGCATGACCTGGACGTGGTTCTAAGACTTTTTCACCTTGTGGCAACCCTTCCGGTGCCATTTTCCCCTGCCAATTTTGCCAATCTCGATTAAGAATTTGTAAGGTAAGAGGGCTGCCTAATGTTTCGCCAAAACGAAGTCCTGATAAAATAGTAACCTTATCTGTCTCAATTTTCATGCGTCCGCCGCGCCCATAGCCTTGTTGACGCCGCGCTAGCTGCTCATTAATTTTTTCTGAAGATAGCTTAAGACCTGCAGGCAAGCCCTCCATAATCACAGTAAGGCAAGGTCCATGGGATTCGCCTGCTGTAAGAAATCGTAACATAGTACACCTCATCTACTAAAGTATAAATTTTCTAGATCCTATTGCTTAAAGGAACTCACCCGTTCTGCTAGACTATCAGAGCTTTTTGCTCCAACCTTTTCTTGCAAAAATTCCGCAGGCAGAGAATAAGCATAAATAGAAATTGCTAAGCTACAGCTTACTTGCAATCCTTTTGACGCAAAAACAACTTTATGGATTGTCATTAAACGAGGAAGACTCTCACATTGTTGTAAAAATCTAAGAATAGAAAAAAAGGACCCTCGCAATGAAATTTCCAAAGGCATTTCACAAAATCCTTGTCGTTGAAAGGATTTTTCCGGCATTACCTTCTCTAAGGTAAGCCCTTGCTGCCAAGCAAGTCCCGCTAAAGTTTTAACAAACTCTGCTAAAGATGCGTCTACCGGAATCTTTTGATCGGCATCGATGAGTTTTTGATCCAGTTCAGCTAAATATACATCTCCCTGCGGATGTAATTCACAGAAAAGCTGAACTTTATCTAACTCCTGCAAGACCTGAACTTTGGTAGTTTGCCACGCTATGATCTCGCGATACTGTGGTAGCAAAAAGAACTTTAAAACTGCGCACGATAAAACAGTGAAAAACCCCACGCCAATAAAAAGCAGTTGTTTTTGTGAGAAGGACTTTTTCTTCGTCAAATTCACATGTAACATACTATAGCCCTTTCAATTTTAACACAATCTCAAATTTTGTTACAGGTTCTTTTTCATCACGCCCAGCATGAATTAGCAAAGGATCTGCAAATGATTCTGATTGGCCACACTGATCCATGAAAGCAGTTACAAAAGAATAATCTAGTGCTTTCCCCTTTACTCTAATATAGCTTTTTTCCACTTCAAGATCGGTAAACCATAACTGCGGTGCTGCCAAAATCGCTAAATTGATAAAAATAGGCGTCCAAACAACTGCGCCCTGCTGTATCGTCTCAATAGTGGTTGTTTTTTCAGCTAGAGATGCTTCGCTCTGCCTCGCCGCTTCCATTTGCACTTTCATAGGCTGATATATAGAGAGCTTAGATTGCAGCGTTCGCACTTCTGATTTCAATTGATATAAAAAAATCGCCTGAAAAATATAAGTAAAGAAAAAAAGTCCCCCAAATAGTCCCATAAAAAAACAGTAAAATTTCTTGAAACTAAGTTTTGAGATTCTTTTGTCTTTTGGCAACAAATTAATATGTATCATTACATTTCGCCTCGCATAGCAAGGCCTAGCGCAGCGCCTAGAGCAGGGGATTCTTTCGCTAAAAATTCCTGATCGAGGCAAGGCGCTACTGCAATGTTAGCTAATGGATCATGATAAAAGACAGGAATGTCTATTTCTAACGCAAAAGCTTCTCTTAAACCGCTCCAGCAAGCGCCTCGTCCTGTCAATATAAGTTGCTGAAACGCAGCTTCAGCATACTGCCTCGTATAGTAATTGATCGCTTCGCGAACCTGCCGCAAAAGCTCTGTCGTCCATTTTCTTGCCGCATTATCCGTTATACCCGCAAAAAGTAACGGCTCCTGGCATTCTTTAAAACTCTGCGCTTCTTGCATAGAACAGCCAATTGAAGCCGCCAGAAACTCGATCAATTGATCACCGCCAAGGGAAATACTTTTTGTGAATACAGGGGTTTCATTTTGAATAAACGTAAGCTGCGTTTCCTTAGCACCAATGTCAAGAAACAGCAAGTCCTTTTCTTCAGAGACTGTCCGCAATAAGGCCAGTGATTCCGTTTCCACTGCCAAAACCTGCAAGTGTAAGTTTTCTAAAATTGCTAACAGCGGATCTAATAGAGACCGCAACACAGCGACTAAAAAAATCCGCATACGATCTGTTTTTACATTAGAATCCATAATGGCAAAATCATAATAAAAGCTTCCCGGTTCATAAGGCACATATTCATCAAGAGTCCAATGAATCGCTTCCGCCAATTCATCAGATGTCATAACAGGTAAAACAATCTCCCGCGAAAAAACATAGTGGTCGCTTAACGCTAAAACAACATTTTGGGCCGTTGCGCAACTGATCGCCAAGCCTTGTTGTAGTGCAGTTGTCAATTGAACCATATTGGCCAACGGGGACTGACTTAAACAACCACTTCCGGTTGGAAAGATTGCAAAATGAGTAAGCTCATTTTTTTTAGATAGCTTATCAAGTTGAACAATTTTAAGGGAAGACGTACCGATATCCAGACCAATTAGGCTTGTAAACCGTTGCTGAAAATAACCTATAACATTCTGTCTAATAGAATGCCATCTGCTTTTTAGTAAAAACAAATTTATACTTTTTTCTCATCATCCGAGTGGTTGGGATTATTTTTTACAATAGTAACCGCCCGACTGATGGCTGTAACAATATCCGCATTAAATTGTGTTTCAAGCAGATGGGTCCTTGTATAGGTTTCACCCAAAGGTTTAACAATATATTTTGAAGGCAATAGGTTTAACGCGATAGCCGCCATGTCATGACGACATCGTTCACAGGAGCAAATATGAGGCCTTTCTGACAAAATCGCCGTAAGCTTCTGCCATACAAGATCTTCCATATAATTTTTCAATATCATGGTATCCGCCCTTTCTCGCTCGTTATTTTGTCTGAGATCTACGTTCTGTCTTTATGCAAATCATGCTCGATATGCATAAGCAAAACACCCTTCGTGTCAAATTGCAAGGTTGCCTGCAAAGCTTTGTTTGCTCCTCTAAACGAGCCGATAGAATGAATGTAATATGTTTTGTCTTCTTTTTCAATCGTAACAAAGGCCTCGCCCATGGAAGATTCATTTAAAGATTCAACCCAGCTCTGGCGAAAAGTATTCGGCTGCGTCGAAACTTCGGCAAAAGCCGCATAAAATCCTGCCTGAGCGGCATATTCAGCCTGTTGGGCTCGTCGCGCCACATCGTCTGTAGCCAGAACAATTTGAACTTCTTTAGCCATAGCTGCAATGAATACTCCCAGAAAGAGAGCCAATGCAATTGTAAAGATAGTCGCATAACCTTCCTCTCGCCAAAAAACCTTCACCGCAATACCCCCTGCCCCCCAGAATTCCAAAGATATACCGCGGTTTTAGCTGTAACAGACTGTCCTGTTTGCTCATCATAAAACTCCAAATTCAAGTTAATAAGTTGATGTGTTTGTTCAGGATAGAAACAAAAAATTTTTTTTAGGGAAATATGATGTGAAGAAAGAATTGGCTGCGCTCCCGCCCCATCATTTAAATCGCGATAAAAGCCCTGCTGTGAGCTTTGTACGTAAGTAATATTTTTGCCTTGGGCGGTAAAATAAAGATCATCGCCGCCAAAATGAACCGAATCAGCATCAGCAGTCAACAAATCTTGTCTTAGCATCTCGACCGCCATTCTGGACTGCTCCGTAAGATATATATTCGAGTGAATCATTTGATGTTCTTTAATAGCGATTTGCATAAAAGGAAGCCCGATACTAAGAAGAACTGGCAACAGCGCAAGATATAAAGTCAATTCCACAAGCGTAAACCCTTTTACATTAAAAACCTTTGTTACCTTTTTTATTTTCATTGTATCGCCATAACTTTTTGACTTGGTACATAAGTGCAATAATACACCTGTTCCTCGTTTCTGCCTTCTTGCCAATGAACATATACAGTCACCACTGCAAGCTCTTGATAGCGAGGATGTGGTTTAATATAAACTTCCCGTCTAAACCTGACCTGATTACATAAAAGTTCTTCCTGACTGCCATCTAAAACAGAAGCCGTACCGACAGCCTGCAACTGGGCTAGTTTTTCCTGACACAACTGCGCCGCCATGAAAGCATCTTTAGAACTGCGACTTGCCAAAACCATCATTTGCAAGGCTGCACCAAGAGTCGCAGCAAGAAAAAGAATAATGGCGCTAGCCACTAAAATATCTAATAAGAAAAAACCGCCACTACTTGTATCACTTTTTTTATTTTTAGTAAGAAAGATTGCTGCGAATTCGCCCTGTCGATAAAGCAATGACAATGACACCACGATACTTCGCTCCTTTTGCTGCAAGATCAATGCTATAACCGGTAACTGGAAAACCAGCCCCCCAGAAAATCAAATTTCCGTCTGCCGGAAAATATAGCTCTTTCGCTAACTGAGCTCGTTTCACAATCTTTCCCTGATCAGAGATATAGTAATATGCTCCATTAGGTCCATTTGCATAAGATAAATAAGCAGTTCCATGACAAAAAGACAACTCGCGCGTAAGGTACAAATCAGCTACCAGTTGGTCCATCGCAAAAGACAAAGTCAAATCAGACAAATTCACCCAGCGCGGCACAGCCAACAGAGAAATTAAAGAAAGCAAAAAGAGAACAACAAGCATTTCCACTAAGGTAAAGCCTCGTCTCATTGTAAAACACCGCTTTCGCCGAAAATACAAAAGAAGAAGATGCCTATAGAGAATGCGACTCATTATAGTTGATTCATACCAGAAATCACATCAAAAAGTGGTATCATAATTGCTAGAGCAAACAAAGCGACAATAAGGCCAACAACAATAATTAAACATGGCTCTAATAAAACAGAAAACTTACGAACTGTAACGGTCACTTCTCCTTCGCATATTTGTGCAATTTTGAGCAGCATCGCATCGAGTTCCCCTGTTTCTTCACCAATTGTTACAAACTGGATCAAAAGCGGCGAGAAGAAGACCTGCCGACGTAATAAATCGGTTAAAGATCCGCCTGCTTTTACCTGCTGCTTAGCCTTTTGCAACAATAAACGGATTTCCGGATGATTCGTACTATCTTCAACCAAAATGAGTGCATCCATTAGTGAAATACCACTAGCAAGTAAGGTTGCCAACAGACGAGTAGACTGGGCAATAGCAGCTTTGCGCCATAGGGAACGAACAAAAGGCATTTTGACTGCTATTTGATATAAAATGAAATTGGGACTGCTGTTTCTAAAAAAACAGTAGGCAATCATTCCGCTTCCCCCAGTCACTGCCACGGTCTCCAATCCCCACTCTCGTAAAAAAGCAGAAAAAGCGAGTAAAACTCTTGTTAAAAGCGGTAAAGCCACATGCATATCCGAAAAAACAGCAACAAAATTTGGCATAACAACAACTAAAATAAAACTAACCGATAAACCGGTCATAGCTAAAACGATTAACGGGTACAGGAATGCTCCTTGTAGCGTCTCTTGCAATTCACATTCTTTTTCTAGCTGCTGCGCCAAACTACAAAGGACACTCTCCAAAATACCACCTAGCTCACCCGCTTTAATTGTGGCAACAAAAGAACGGGGAAAAACACCAGTCTGTCGCTCAAAAGCCTGCCATAAGGGTTGCCCCTCCTGCACCTCTTTATAAATAACTTCCAACACTTCGGTGAATTTTTCACTGACGCCCTGCTCCCACAAAATCTGAAGAGCGGCTAAAAGCGATACCCCAGCTTCTAACATCGTAAAAAATTGCCGACAGAAAAAAGCAAGTTCTTTACGACTTACCGATTGGCGTTGCAAACACAAAAGAATACGCGATTTGCTCCGACGAAGTGTAGTCACAAAATACCCTTGCTGACGAACAAACTTTGCAGCGGCTTCCCGACTTTCTGCTACAACTCTTCCCGACACCACTTTTCCCTGCCAATTACGGCCTTTATAAATAAAAGTTTGTGCCATTTTGTGAAGCCTTCTTCCCCATCATAGGCAATGCAAAAATAGCTTTAGCAATATCAATTTTTTTCTAGCCAAATCATTTACTCAAAGTTCGCTCCGAACCGCCCGCATAACCTCAGCTATCGTAGTGATTCCTTGCTTTGCCTTACAAACTCCATCTTTTTTTATAGAAATAAATCCTTCTTGCCCCGCAATTTCAGACAATTCATCAACCGAAACGCCGCGGCTGATAGCCTCTCTGATGGTGCGGGAAAAAGGCAGGATTTCTTGAATTGCCAGTCGTCCTCGATAGCTACTGTGACCGCAGTGCGGACAGCCCCGACTCTTAAAAAAGTTTCTGTCTACCTCTCCCAAATTTTTTAAAAATTCCACTTCCGGTGAATGTGGTAATAAAGAAAAAGGTTCCTTACAGACAGGACACAATCGGCGCACTAAACGCTGTGCAACAATACCAATTAGCGAAGCTGTCACTAAAAAGGGGTCAATCCCCATATCAAGCAATCGTGTAACGGCCCCGACAGCGCTGCTGGCATGAAGTGTACTAAATACGAGATGTCCCGTAAGAGCAGCTCTTACTGCAATGTTGGCTGTCTCCTTATCACGAATTTCGCCGACCATAATAATATTAGGATCCTGCCGTAAAATAGCTCTAAGCCCGGTAGCAAAAGTAATCCCGACTTTCTCATTTACTTGAACCTGATTCACTCCCGGCAAATGATATTCCACGGGATTTTCAATTGTAACAAGATTTTCTTCTGGCTGATTGAGAATTTGCAAGGTCGCATAGAGGGTCGTGGTTTTTCCACTTCCTGTCGGGCCAGTCATTAAAAGTAACCCATGGGACTGACGATACAGTCGTTCATATTTTTGTAAGTTTTGTTGTGATAACCCAAGTTTCTCTAAAGTCAACGGAACTGCCGCTTGATCCAAAATACGAATTACGATCTTCTCACCTTTAATCGTCGGCAAAGTAGCAAGCCGTAAATCAATCGATCGTCCGGCCTCGTTCATTTGGATTCTACCATCTTGCGGGCGACGTTTCTCGGCAATATCCATATTACTCATAATTTTCAATCTCGCTATTAACGGTGCTTGCATGCTTAAAGGAAATGACAGTACTTCTTTCAAAATCCCATCAATGCGATACCTTACTCTGACCTTGTCAGCGAGAGTTTCAATATGAATATCGCTTGCTTCTTCCCGAACAGCCTGTTTTAACAGAGAAGCCACAATCGCAACTATCGGCGCATCGCTAGCAGCTTGCACCTTCGGTATAGGTTGCGCCTCTTCCGCCTTAAGATCTTTTACTGCCTGATTCACCAGATCTTTTACGCCAAAAACCTGATGAATCGCCTGCAATATTTCTTTTTCACTGGCAATAGCCGGACTTATCTCAAAACCGGTAGCAAGATGCACATCTTCTAATGCTAAAAGATTACTTGGATCAGTCATAACAACCGTTAATCGATTCCCCGTTTTAGCAACCGCTAAAATTTTATAACGCTGAACTAAAGACCAAGGAATGAATCTGACGATAGCTGCATCAAGATCTCGCTGCGCTAAAGGAATATACGGAACAGATAACTGCTTCGCTAAAATCGGCATAAGCTGTTCCTCTGTTAAAAACCCTTCTTTCACTAGAATTTGCCCTAATTTTTCTCCCGTGCTCTGTTGCTTGATTAATGCGTCTTCCAGATTATCTACTGTAATGAATCTTGCTGCAATCAGTAATTCGCCTAATCTCTGCCGCTGTTTAACCATTCTTTCACCTCCTCCGGCAAAGCACAGTTGAAGTGAAACTACTTGGTAAATTGCTATGAACAGACGCTTTAATTACGACTCTTTAGAAGCCTTCGCGTTTCTTCGGCAAATCCCTGCTGTTTTCAAAAAATAGTGACAAATTTATAATGAAGCTTTGACTGCCTGGGCCGCAACGTCCATCATTTTTGACCGCGGCGCTTCTTGTCCTGTCCAAATTTCAAAGGCCAACGCAGCCTGTTCTACCAACATGGCTAAACCGCCTAAAACAGGATAACCCTGTCCACGTGCTTTTTGCAAAAACAAAGTTTCTAAAGGATTATAAATCAAATCGCAGAAAAAAGTGTCGGTTTTGCATCGATTCCAAGCAAAAACAGGCTCTGCCTCAACCTGCGGCGACATCCCCATTGGCGTAGAATGGATAATTAGGTCAGCTTTACTTAGACTCTGTTCCCATTCGTTACTAGGCCAAGTCACCGTATTTACAGATCTGTTCAAAAAAAGATTGGCTAATTCATCAGCCTGCGCACGCCGTCGTGCAGCAATTGTTAAACATGCCACTTCTGGGGCTAAGGCGGCAGCTACAGCTCGAGCTGCTCCGCCGGCCCCTAACAACAGTGCATTTTTCCCAGCTAGAGAACATCCTTTTCCTTTTAAAGCAGCTAAAAAGCCCGGAGCGTCTGTATTATAGCCTGTGAGTACTCCTTCTTTTACTACGATTGTATTAACTGCGCCAATCTGCTTTGCCTGTTCATCAATTTCATCGAGATAAGCCATAATTTCTACTTTATGGGGAACAGTTACATTCGCACCAACAAACCCCAGCGACTTTAGACCAGCAACAGCTTCAGAAAGATTGCCCGGCTGCACAGGTAACGGCACATAGACATAATCGAGTCCACAAAATTCAAAAGCCGCATTATGAATCAGTGGCGAATACGAATGGCCTACAGGCCAACCAATCAAGCCGACTTTTTGTGTGGTTCCTAATATTCTCATCGTTTTTCCACCCCCTCATATAACTCAGGGCGCCGATCTTGCAAAACAGTCATACTTGCTTCAGCCTGCAAAATCGCGGTCTGATCAACTTCACCATAGAGAATCTGCTCTGTATCATCGCCTTCCGCTAAAATAGTTCCGTCAGGTCCGACAAGCAGCGAATGACCATAAAAGGGTTGTCCTTTATGCTGACCTACACAATTCACAGCACAAATAAAAAGTTGATTTTCTACGGCCCGCGCCTGCGCCAAAACCTGCCAATTAGCACCTCGTATAGAAGGCCATTCCGCAGGAACAAAAATAACCGAAGCTCCCTTCAATTTCAAGGTGCGAAACATTTCGGGAAAGCGCAAATCATAACAAATAGCCACACCGACTTTCCAGTCTCCAATGGAAAACAGGCAAAGTTTATCACCACTTTGAAAAAAACGGCTTTCCTTAAACAAAGAAAATAGATGTACTTTTTGATAGTCAGTCAAAGCCCCTTTACCATTAAAAACAGGGATGTGGTTATATACCGCGCCATCGCGCCGATAGGCAATTGACCCACCGACTATCGTTATATTATATTGTTGCGCAATACGCTTTAACCCCCGCAAAGTCGGCCCATCCTCTTTCTCAGCAAAACTTTCTACCTGACGCAACGAATAACCGCTTGTCCACAATTCTGGCAAAACAATTACTTCAGCACCCGCTGCCGCCGCTTTTTCCGTTAATTGCAGCCCATGTTGCCGATTATGTTCAATGGCGCCGCTTTCTATATTCATTTGAATCATAGCAATTTTCATCATTTCCACTCCCAATTTACGCTCTATAACTTTTCTTGCTCAATGCAGCATATTTTTGTGGCGAAGCCATGCCACCGTAATTTTTTCTAAAAAGCGTGTAATTTTTGTTCCCAAAAATTCGCGATTCGAAAGCGGCTTTACCCAAATGGTATGACAACCGCTTAAATTTCCACCTAAAATATCGGTGTAAAGCTGATCCCCCATAACTGCCGTTTCCCGTGGCAACAACTTAAGTAATGCCAGGGCAGCCTTAAACCCCCTTAAAGAAGGTTTTAAAGCCTTAGAAACAAATAAGATCCCCTCAGTTGCAGCAATCATTTCTACACGGAAATTGCGGTTATTAGATAAAAGACAAATCTTGATTCCTGACTGTTGCAACTGTTGTAGCCACTGTTTATAGGCAGCAGAAACCTCTTTCTCTCCCCAAGGAACCAAGGTATTATCAACATCAAGAATCAAACCTTTCAACTCATGCTTTGTAAAATAGTCAGCTTCAATATCTAAACAGCGATAAGTCGCTATAGCCGGACATAAAAAACGTAGCATATTTTATCTCCTTACAAAAAATTCAGTTTGAAAAAACAACGTTACAAACTAGATTTTCTAAACAGTTAGATACTATTTTACCCGCCTTGATTCCTGCTTAACCGCAATAATTTTACAGTAAAGCTTTGCAAGCATTGAATCACAAATAAGTTTTTTCTCTTGACAGTACCTAGTCCTTTTTCTATAATAACCACAACTATGATAGCAATAAAAACAACAGCGTGGTGAAACTATGAATAATCAAAAAAAGAACATCATCCTTATTGGTATGCCTGGTTCAGGTAAAACAGCTCTCGGCTGCACCTTGGCAGAAAAGCTGAATAAAGTTTTTTGGGATACAGATCATTATATCGAACAAAGAGAAAAAAGAACCATTCCAGAGATCTTTCAAGCAGGAGAAGCGGTCTTCCGTCAAATTGAAAGCCAGGCGATCTCATCGCTTTGCCGGCAAGATCTACAGATTATTGCCACTGGCGGCGGCGTTGTAACGAAACAAGAAAATATGATTCTTTTACAAAAAGCAGGTATTATTTTTTATATTGACCGCCCGCTTGAAATGATCTTAGCTTCAGCCGAAATGGGCCGTCGGCCACTTCTAGCAAAAGATCCAAAACATATTTATACTTTATACGAACAACGCAAACACTTATATGAAAAGTACTGCGACTATCGTATTGACAATTCTCATTCTCTAAATGAAGCTATATTGGCAATCGAAAAAATCTTAAAAGAAAACCATTTATAAATTATTTCATTCTTTCAGTTGACTGCGGATCGCTTCAATGGCTTTCTTTTCAATTCTTGACACATAGCTGCGAGAAATCCCTAGAATTTTTGCAATATCTCGTTGCGTTTTCTTAGCCCCGCCGGGAACACCAAAGCGCATTTCCAGCACCCATTTTTCCCTGCCGCTGAGACGGGAAATTTCCTTACCTAAACGTTCCTGTTCACAGCGCGTTTCCACAGCATCAGCTACAACATCAGAAGAAGTTCCCAGCACATCAATCAAAGTAATTTCATTGCCTTCGCGATCAATTCCGATCGGATCATAGAGACTGACTTCCGAGCGAGTCCGTTTTGTACTACGCAAATGCATTAGAATTTCATTTGCTATTCTCATCTAGCGGCTCCAAAGTATTCTCATCAGAACCAAATAAATAGACATGAACATTCTCGCCGTCCCAAACCACCTTTTTCACAAAGGTGCGTAGGGCGGCGCGTTTTTGTTCAACGCTCATATCGTCCATCGTATCCTTGAAAGTTCCTAGCATCTGACGGATAAGATCAAACTCAATATTAGAAAGAGCATGATTGGCTGTGAGACTCTCCATTTCAGCAATGCGGCTTTTCATCACCTCACCCTTGTTGTGTAGCTCATCAATTTGTTTCATAATATATCCTTCGGCTGGTGTACCCGCTGCTTTAGAAAGTGACGATACTAGCGCAGCAATCTCTTTTTCATTGTCCGCAAGTACAACGCGCAGACGATCTAAATTATCGTCATATTCCGCGCGACTCCCTTCCAATTGTTTTTTAGCAAGTTCAAGCTGACGGATAAATTCTGAACTATCTGCACCAAGTCGTTTTATTTCTTCACACACAACTCGATCAAGCATATTTCCATTGGCGTTCTTCATCTGGCAGACATGAGAACGGCTTTTTTCTTTCATAGCACAAAGATAAGAGTAAATAAATTCGCCCTGCGCATCCTTCCGTTTACTCAATTTAGGACGCATATAGTCCCCACAAGTACAAAATAAAAGACCGGAAAGAAGTGCAACATTGCTTCTCGGTTTACGAAAAGACTTAGACCGATTCTGTTCTAAATATTCCTGTACCTGAATCCATTCCGCACCTTTAATCAGACCGGTATGCTTCCCCACCGCCACAATCCATTCGTTCATTGGGCGTGTTTGATTAGCCTTACCTGATTTCTGAATGGTACGATTATAAGCCATAATGCCATGTTTTCTATCAAAACCTTCTTTTTCGGCAAACAAATCCACCTCGTTTTCAATTAAATAATGATAAGCCTCCTCGTCAGCAATCATATATACAGGATTGGTGAGAATATTGCGGAGAGCAAAACGGGTAAAAAGTTTGTTATTTTTCGTTTTATAGCCGTTTTGAATAAAGTAAGTTTCTGTTTTCGTCAATGAATTTGTTTCCAAAAACACTTTGTAAATCTCTTTAATAATTTCTGCTTCTTCAGGAATCAGGGTTAACTTACAGGCTTTTTTTGTTTTACCATCTATTGTTATCTTCTCCACTTGTTCAGAAACATACCCTGTAGGGGATGTGCCGCCAAGCCAGCGACCAGTTTTGGATAACTCGTGCATGTTATCACGGATGCGCTCGGCTATCGTTTCGCGCTCTAGCTGGGAAAAAACAGAAGAAATATACATCATGGCTCTGCCCATGGGTGAGGAAGTATCAAATTGCTCCTTAATAGAAATAAAGGAAACATTCAAGCCGTCCAATTCCTCAATCAGCTTAGCGAAGTCACCGATATTACGGCTTATGCGGTCAAGTCGATAGCAGACAATCGCTGAAAACTTCTTCGCTCTTGCCTCAGCCATCATCCTCTTAAATTCAGGACGCTCCGTATTGCCTCCCGAAAAACCTTCATCTTCATATATCAAGATACTTTCGGCCGCGCAGTTAGGGTAATGGGCTCGGATATACTGTTTGCAAAGCTCGATTTGATTTTCTATACTTTCGCCCTTACCTGTGAATTTAGATTTACGGGAATAAATGGCAATCTGCGCTGTATTTTCGTTGATTTGCTTCACCATATTGCACCAGCCCTTTATGTTCTATATTGTTATTTATTAGAACATAGCGGCCTTGATGCGAAAAAAACAAAGATAAGCCGCTAATCTCAAAATTAAGATTAGCGGCTTACCTTTACAAATCATTCAACCAAAGGCTTTTCAGGGGATAGGTTATAGCCATATTTGCTTAAGCTTTTCGTCAAATGATTTTTTACTTTTCCAAAAATATGCGCCAATATATTGTGCATAAAACGAACTTTGCACCGATGACAAGAGCAACCGATAAAAGCTTTTCTGGCTGCTTTAACTAGCCCTTTATGGGCATCATGCATTGTGATCTTCATACCTTCACCCTCCCTGTTACCAGCTGCCGCCTCCGCCACCGTCGCCGCTGGAAGAATCGTAATAAGTCATGCTACTTTCAAACGTGTTCATGTTCTCACTCACCAAATTTGTAAAATACAAAGTGGAAAATAGATTGATCAATCGGCCACGAAACCATTGAGGAGGTTCAAATTCCAAATTTTCAAAAGCGTGAGCCCATTTTTTCTCCAAACCAAAAGCGAACGCGTAGGGCAGTAAAGGATAAAATCGGCTAGATTCATTCCCCTTTTCTTGGGCCATCATTTCTATCTGCCGCTTTAAAGCAATAACCTGTCCTAGCAGCCGATTTCCTGCCGAAGTGCGCTGCCTGGTAAATGCCGCGGCAAAACCGCATACTCCTATCGCTAAAATAACAACATAAGTTACGCTATCAAGTGTATCAGCGAACTGAGCTAGCCCTAACAACAAACCTAGCGCCAATAAAAAACAAATACTATTGGCGATTATCCCTCTTGGCGAACCTATGCCGTTTTTGCGGATAAAATAATCAATACCGATTACAAAAGGAAAAATGAGAAGAGAAAAAGCAAGCATCACAACAGGAATCAGAAAATAATCGGTCAATGAGTAAAAATCATTAACCATTCTCACAGAAAACAATGCCAAACATACAATCACAGACAAGTAACAAACTATTCGTGACTTAGCACTTACCGTCGTATAAATTTCCCTAGAAGGATCATCAAAAAAATCTTCAACACCACTGGCCACCTTATTCATCACACCGATAAACTGGTCTTTTACCGCATTCGGAGTAACGCTGTTCCCGTTTGCAAACAAAGCATTAAACATGATTTGTTCATAGGATTTCAGTTGATCATCGGCATCTTTGATCTTGATCATTCTAAGACTATCCTGCGTGTCAGCTTCCAATGCGAGATAGCCTTGATTAGCCCAGTGGATAATAAGTGCCATCCTGCCTTTATTCTTAGACTCACCACCTAGAAGATAGCCAACCTCAGCCGGATTTAACGTTAGCCCAGCAACGTAGTTAGCATTTGTCTGCAGTTTCGGGTTGCGTCCGAACAAGAAATATAAAAGCAGGCAGCATATTGTCAGCCCCGCCGGAACTCCCAGCCAAATCCATTCCCCTTTTGCTTCCACACTATTAAAATATCCCTCGGGCAAATCTATCCTGACCGTCAGCCCTCGTCCATTGCCCAGTACATCTTCCACTCTACCTGTAATGGTATTTCCTTTTACCTCAAAAGGTACCAGTATACCCGCTTCGGCACTGCCTAGCATAAACCGGATTGCGTTAGGATCGAAAGCCTTAGGCATTTCAATGGTAAAAGTAATATTGCCGATCTGGGTATCCCATTGATCGCCGATTAAATGATAATATAGTTCATCAAACGCTTTGGTCCCATCATCACCAAACTCATAGCGATACTGAATAACATAGGTTTTATCTCCTATGATGGTCTTACCGGTCTCACCGATTTTAAGCACCAAACCTGATTTTGTTTCCTTATCGACAGGAATCTCTTGACCAGTACTACCATCAGTTACGGAAATATTGCTTATCTTATTTTTTTGAACATATGTTATATTTTCTTGTTGTATAAGCCGCTGCATTTTATGAGTAAGCGGAATAGTCCTGTAAATGCCGTGCTTTGGCTCATCAAACTGAGCCGTAATCCGTTCAGTAACGTCTAAAGCATTATTTTCATGTACTTTCACATTTACATCGTACGCTGTGATTTTGTAACCGTGAAAAGATAAGATCATTTTTCCCATCGAAGGAGTGTTTATTTCCGGTGCCGCTTGTGTTAAAGGCAGAAAGCAAAACATAGCCAGCAACACCCTAGCTATCAGCCAAGTAATTTTTTTGCATTGTAAGCTAATCACTTCTTGTCGCTTCTCCCTCACAAGTTTGTTATATATTTTATTCTGCCGTCTTACCAAATTCCCCTTGCTAGCAAAAGCAAACGATAGGATACGTCAAAAGGTTTTGGTACTCCTATCAATATTTTAGCTTTTTTTCCATTTTGAGTATTGTAAAAAAGCGACATCTGAGTTTTAGATGTCGCTTTTTACAATACTTACTTCTTAACAATCAAATTGAAATCATTCTCGGTAAAAAACATAGCTGTCACTTTTAGAGCATATCGTAGCTATAAAAACATATTCTTTTGCTCTAAACATTTGTATTTTATTTATTTTTCTCTTGCAGGTTTTTTATATCCTCTTTATATTCTTTGGCAACTTGTTGCAATTCTTGTCGTTTTTTATTGATATCATTAATGGTTGTCTGATCGAACGTATCTGATTGCACAGCCTGCATAATTTTATTCAATTCTTCCAAAGTCATATCCACTTGCTTTATGGCCTTATTATGAACCTCTTGCACTTCCTTAGTTTTTGGTTTATAAGCTTTTTGTTTTTCTGCTAATACCGTGAATTTTTGCACAATATCGTTTAGTGTCTTGACTTTTTCTTCTTTATTGTCAATCACTAGACGATTGGACATGATTTGGTTGACTTTACTGTTGAAATCAGCCATCATTGGCGCTACTTCAACACTCATACCCTGTTGAAATTTTAAGTATTCGTCTAAATCACTTTTGACTGATGTGCCACAACCGGCAGAAATTAATAAGCCGATAATGGCAAATATAATCAATATTTTTTTATTTAACATTTTTCCTCCAATGGTGCTAAATTATCTATTCTCTATACATGATTGCATTATTTATTCCGGTGGAATGATCCTATATTGAAATCGGCGAGATAATTCCACCATTTGTGCCGGAGTTTCCTTCATACCGCCGCGCAGCCAAGTTTTTAAAACAGAAATATACCCGTCGATTATAAAAGCGCCGCAATAATGGCGCTCCTGCTCTGTCAAATACTCTAGCTGCTGTGCCCATAAAAGCCCGTATTCCTCTTTAACGGCCCCACTAATCCGCTCCCAAAAACTACTACCCGTATTGGGATTCATTAAAATTGTGAGTAACTCACTATTATCAGCTAAGAACTCGTAAAGCGATAGCAAAAAATCATATTGATCTAAAATATCGTGATTCTTATACTCTAGAATGATGTTATCTAGCAACTTTTTTTCTAGTTGAACTAATAATTCATAAGGCGTCTTATAGTGCAGATAAAAAGTTGCCCGGCTAATATCGGCAGCCTCCGCAAGTTCCGGTATGGAAATATCGTAGATACTTTTCACTTTCAGCAATTCAAGCAGCGCTTTTTCAAGGAGCCTTTGCGTACGCCGATAACGCCGATCTTTTGATTTGTCATTCATATTATAATCCCCTGCTAAAGTTATCTAAAAAAGATACAAACCATCTTTTCCTACTACATACTATCCAATTAGCAAAGGCCTGTCAAATCATCCTATTATCAAGTTGAGTTTTCGCCAATCAAAATTACACAGGGATCTGAAACGCTATCGCCAATGCGGTAATCAAAGCGACAATGCCATAGAAAAATAAAGCTCTCCCCATATAGCGCTTCCATTTTGGCTGCATGGACGATATGATCATACTTACCATAAACATTAATAAGTAAATCGAGCCAATAACCGCACTAACTCCAGCAACAACTTCAATAATAGCAGCTAACATAAAATCCCCCTTATATCATGAAACATTTTTGTATGATTCCATTTAGTTCTGGCTTAAAATTTGCAGCCGTTCTTTCGCAAACAGCAGATCTGGGTCGTTTGCAGGCGCATATTGAATAAAACCCTCGTAGGCGGCTTTTGCTTCCTCGCTGCGGCCCAAATTTTCCAAGGCAATTGCTTTATTATAATAAGCATCAGAGAATTTCGGATCGAATTCAATAGCCTTATTGTAATCAGCCAATGCCTGATCATAAAGTTCTTTAGCATCATAAACAACGCCTCGGTTATAATAAGCTTCAACATCTTGCGGCGCTAAGTCAATCGCCTTGTTAAAGTCAGCTAATGCAGCATCATATTTACGCGTTTCGGCATAAGCATGACCTCGATTATAATAAACATCGGCAATTTGACCATCTAGTTCCAGCGCTTTAGTATAGGCTTGAATCGCTCTATCATAAAGATAACGCTTATGATAATCAAGACCTTGATTAAACCACTCCTGGGCAGTTTTCTCTTGGTTTATCTTTTGACTATTTACACTATTAGGCAGCTTAACACCATTAATAGTAGCCGCCTCCCCCGCGCTAGTCATCAAAACCATTACCCCCATACATATAGCAAGCAAACCAATCCCCGTAAATTTCATTTTCATCCTCCTCAAAAAAGCAACTATGTATTTTTATTCGATAAATAGTGATTTTCAATACATAATATATGATATTCAATTAATAGAAATTTGTCAATTAGGCAATTGGTACTATTTACTGTCCAAATCGCGAATATCATAGCCTCTAGGAGAATAAAGACAAACATCCACCGCATAAGCTGTATCAACCACCGAAAGGAGGAAGTGAACTTGAAGATAATCGTTCACCCTCCTACTAGCCTGGAGGGATTACGCGACTTGCAAAAAAAAGTTGCAGTCATTCATGCTGAAGCAATTGTAAAGTACATAACTAAACTATCTTGTCCCAAAGAACAAAAGATGCAATTATTTATCAGCATCCAAAGTGCTTTAAAAATAAGTAAGTGAAACAATCGTTAGACTGTTTCACTTACTTATTTTTCTTCGTTAATTAAGAATTGATAGCCATTTTTCATGAAAATAAACCTGCTTGGTATTATTCAGCTCGCTTTTAGCCATTATGTGAGTATAGCATTTTCAATACACCGCGCCGCATAAGTAGCTAGACGAATCTTTTTGGACGGATCAAACGTATTGATTGCCTTAATCAGCCCAATGGCGCCGATCGAAATGAGATCATCCATATCTTCGCCGGTATTATCAAACTTTTTGACAATGTGCGCGACAAGACGCAAATTACGTTCGATTAGAGTATTTCTAGCCTGCTCATCGCCTTGCTTCAAACGAAGTAAATAGGCCTCTTCTTCCTTTTCACTTAGAGGCATGGGAAAAGTATTATGACTTACATAAGAAATCAAAAAAGTAATTCCCTGAATAAATGCTGCCGCTAATATAGTAAGCCCCCACATGACAGCCTCGCCCCCCGCCGTTATTTATCTGTTTATTTTATGGCGAAGCAAGAAGCTTTGTGTCTGTCCTGTTAGAAAAAGGTCTTGTTTTTCCAAACACTTTTTCTTATAATTTGACTGAGGTGTATAACATGGAAAAATTCATTGGTGATTTAGGTATTCTCTTTGCAATTGCATTAATGATTCTTTATTTAAACTGGGATAGTTTATTCCCAGAATAAAAATTCTAAACTAAAAATTGTTTTGCTACTAACTGATCTTGGAATAGCCGAATAATAGCAGCAATTTTTTTTGCCTGCTTCATCACTAACGCTAAAGAAGTGCTTTGCAAAACAAGATGGCTGCTTTCACTGGCAGCATTTACAATTCCCACCAATGAAATCTCACCAGTTGGCGGCAATTGATTCCCTACGGCTAATCCTGCCGTAATGCTTCCTGACCAAATCTCGATCTTACCTATTTCACTATGTTTCCCCAGGCAAGCGTCAACGGCAAGAATAAAAGGATTATTATACCTTTTATGAATTTCTTCCACAACGCTTGCCAAATTACCACCGTGAACCGGTTGATCTAAGGAACCATAAATGGGATAACAAGAGTTCTCTTGGAGGAAGGTTCCCACTAAGGGACCTAATGCATCGCCAGTATAACGATCGGAACCGATACATAAACAGACTAAAGAACGCAGGACCAAGTCCTGCGTTCTTTCTATGTTCCATAAATATGTACACGCTTTTTTTTCCAGATCATTGACACAACAAAACTGGCTAAATTTTTCCATCGCCTTGCCGCCCCTTTCTCGCTATTACTTTGTATCATATTTATGCGACAGCAAAGTGTTTCTATCACAAGAAAAGAGAGCAAAACTTATTGTCTTTTTAGCGCAAGAACAGAAAATAAATAAGTCACAATATATTCCAAAATAGCGCTGATTACGATCGTACCACCTGGAGCAATATCAAGATGATATGACGCAGTAAGACCGATAAGCACTGCTAAAACAGAGTATAAAATGGCGTAAACTAAAGTTTTACGAAAGCCTTTCTGCAACAAGTGAGCTGTCGCAACAGGCACAATCATCAAAGCGCTAACAAGCAAAATACCAGCAACCGTCATACCTACGACCACAACAAGAGCTGTAATTACAGCAAAGATAAGATTAATGGCAACAATCGGAATGCCAGAAATACGAGCAACCTCTTCATCAAGAGCCATTAACATAAGTCTGTCAAATAACAGATAAGCTGTAAGTGAAACGAATAGAGCCCCGCCCCCAATCAGCATGATCTCTTTCTCTGTTACAGTAATAATACTGCCAAACAAAAAATTTAACAGACCGATACTAGGCATTTTTGTCATGCTGCTAAAAATAATAGCACAAGCAATTCCCGCATAAAAAAAGAGCGCCAGAACCATATCGCTATATTCTTTTTGTCTTTGACGCATCCATTCAATACTAACAGCGCCCAAAACTGTCAAACAGGCTGCAGCTATAGGAGGATAAAGACCTAGCAAATAACCGCCAGTTACACCGGCAAAGGCAATATGTCCCAAGCCATCGCCAATCAAAGATTGACGGCGCACAACGACAAAAATACCAATAAGCGGACAGATGATCGCTGTAACAATTCCAGCGATAAAGGCCCGCTGCATAAAATCATATTGCAAGAAATCCACCGCGAATTCCTTCCTTCTCTTATGTGGAATAATACCATAAATGATTTTTCGTTAAATGACTCGTTCGAAATAACTCTCTTTCACCATAAAAACATAAATTCTTGTTAATACATGCTACATGGGTTGCATAGGCTGTAGCTTGTTCAATATCATGGGAAACAAGAACTACCGTCATATTCAGTCTTTCGTTTAATTCTCTCAATAGGTTATGAATCGCTTCACTTGCCTGAATATCAACACCACTAGTCGGTTCATCAAGAAATAGCAATGAAGGGTTGCCTGTTAATGCTCTAGCCACCATAACTCTTTGCTGCTGCCCACCGCTTAAGTCTCCAATCCGACAATTTGCCAAAGCGGCCAGACCAACAAGGTCTAGCGTATGAAGCACAATATGCCGTTTTTCAGCATCTGGTATCTTACTGCCTAGTGGGCCAGACAAAAGCCCTAGGGCGACTACTTCTGCTACTGTAGCCGGAAAATCAGCAGTGTTACGCCGATAGTTCTGAGGTACATAACCAATAAGTTTTTGTTTATGAGCTTCACGAATGGGTTTTCCATTAATCAAAATGGTTCCTTGTGTGGGCGTCAACAGACCAGCAAGCAATTTTATTAAAGTGCTTTTTCCGCCACCATTCGGCCCCACCATCACGACAAATTCTCCTGATGAAATCGTAAGAGTTACATCTTCAAGAACCTTTTCGGCCTGATAAGTAAAACTCACCTTTTCTAATTTGATTTCACACATAATCTAGACTCCTCTATCTTAAAAGACAAGTGCTGTTCATTGCAAGGCTGCTTTGAGATTTTTTAAATTCTCCTGCATTACAGAAAAATAGTTATTTCCCGCCTTTGTTTCTTTATCAGTAAGACCTTCGATAGGATTTAAAACAAGAACCGCAGCACCAGTTTCTTTACCTAACATATTGGCTAATTTAGGCGAAACAAGCGTTTCAAAAAAAACAGCTTTCACTTTATGCTCACGGCAAAACTTTGAAACTTGAGCCAATTTTTCCGGTGTAGGCTCCGCGTCAGGCGCAAGACCCATAAGCGGTACTTGGTGCAATCCATAACGTTTTGCCAAATAGCCGAAAGCAGCATGGGTTGTAACAAAATCCTTCCGCTCAAACTTTTGTACAGCTTGCGCATATTCTTGATCAAGTGCCGTCAATTTCAAGGTAAGTGATTCTAAGTTCTTACGGTAGATTGCTTCATTGGCCGGATCGACCGATACTAAAGCTTCACAAATATTATTCGCTTCCTGCACAGCAAGCACTGGGTCTAGCCAGATATGAGGATCTATTGTAAGAACAGGTTTTCCTGCTGCATCAAGATCTTCTTCATCATCTTCGCCAATTCCTGACAAAGTTTCGATATCATGGCTTACGGCAACGGAAGAAGTCGTCTTATTTTGTGTCAACATCTTATCAACCCAAGGCTCAAAACCGTTCCCCTGGTATAAAAAGAGACCTGCTTCACGAATTTTAACAAGATCTTTGGCTGATGGCTCCCAATCATGCGGTTCTGCACCGGGTGGCGCCAGAAGCGAAAGATTAATTTTGTCGCCGCCAATCGCTTGAGCAAATTCATACACAGGATAAACGGATGCAACAACCTTAATTCGTTTGTCACCAAAAGAATTTCCGGTTACAGCACAGCCGCTCAATAAAAAAATCAAGCTACTGACTATAATGAGACAGATTACCTTTTTCATTTTACGCGCCTCTTTCATATAAACAAGAAAGTTCTTATTTAGATTCGAAAGGGAATTTTCATCACCATTATTATACTTGAATTTCCCCTAAATGCAAAGCTTTAGCATATAAACCGCCAAGCTCTGTCAATTCCTCATGCGTTCCCGTTTCAACAACTCGACCTTGACTTAAATAAATAATTCGATCTGTGGCAGCTAATGTCGTCAACCGATGAGTAATAATAAAAGTTGTCCGTCCACCGCTTACTTTTCTTACGGCTGCCATAACTTGCTTTTCCGCCTGCGCATCAAGCGCCGCTGTCGGTTCATCAAGCAATAAAATCTTAGGGTCCATCACAATCGCCCTAGCAATGGCAATTCTCTGTCTCTGACCGCCTGATAAATTGCCGCCAAGTTCACCTACTCTGCTATCATAACCAAGCGGAAGTTCCATAATAAATTCATGCGCGTCAGCGAGTTTAGCAGCTGCAATAATTTGCTCATACGTCGCAGTCGGACGACCATAACGAATATTATCATAAATCGTGGCATTAAAAAGCAAGGGATCTTGCTGAATAAAGCCAATATGGCTGCGCAAAGATTGAATGGTAAGCTCCTTGATATTTACATCATCAAGATAAATATTACCGAATGTAGGATCGTAAAAACGCAATAATAAGTTAGCAAAAGAAGATTTACCAGCGCCACTTGGTCCTACTACAGCAATCACTTCACCAGGACGTGCTTCTAACTCAATTTGTTTTAAAATCTCATTATCTGGTTGATACCGAAATGATACATTTTCAAATCGTACTTTCCCCTGGACATGCGAAAGTACAAGCGTCCCTTCTGGCAGAGGCTCTTTTTCATCGCGTAATTCTTCTATACGTTGCCAAGCAACCATGCCCAGTTTCATTTTGCTGATTGCTTCACTGATCTTTCGTACAGGAGTTGGAACGTTGATAATATAAACAAGAAAAGCGAACATACCGCCGATAGACAATTCGCCTTGAATGACTTCGCGACCACCATACCAAATAATAATGGTTAAGCCAATAGCTGCTAAAAACTCTACAAGAGGAATAAAAATGGCATTCATCCGCTGCACCTTTAACAGATTTTCGGCCGCTTCTTGAATTTGCTCACTAAATTTCTTATATTCGTACTCTTCTCGAACATAGCTTTGTACAACCATGACGGATAGCAGCGACTGTTGTACAATGCTAGTCATCTTAGCCAGAGTATGTTCCACAAGCGAGCCTAGTCTAGCTATTTTACGATTAAAAAAACTAATTGCTACAATAATAAAAGGAAGTGTAGCAAAAGTCACGAGTGCCAACTGCCAGTCGAAGTAGATCATAATCATCATAATCGCAATCACATTAATTGATTCGACCACAATATCAGGAATTCCTAAAGTAACAGCTTGCTGAATCAACAACAGGTCATTTGTGAACAGTGACATAATTTCACCGCTGGGTTTACTAAGAAAATAAGCATAATCATGACTCTGTAAAGTAGCAAACATATCTTGACGCATGCGTGCAATCATTTTGTTAGCTGCTTTTGCCATAATATAATTATAAAAATAGAAAAAGACGCCACGGACAAAATAGAGCGCGACAATCGATCCTGTAATAATATACAAAAAGGACAAATCATTTTGCGATAAAGCACCATCTATTAAAATTTTAATGACAATAGGTGCCGCCAAAGAAGCCGCACTTGATAAAATAAAGCATAACACTGATAAAAATACTGAAGAAAAATAAGGCCTGATAAATTTAGACCAATACAAATTAACCATGAATGTCCTCCAAATAACAACAAAAGAATGCTACCATAGCCAATACTATTCTAGTAGCATTTCCGAAAAAAAGCAAATAAAATCGGGAAGGCGATGACGCCTTCCCATTTGACTACAATACTCGTCTGGCTCCAATGTAACGGGGGCCCCAATAACTGCTTTCCAAAGAATCAACGGCTACGCCGCGACTGGAAGTAGCACTAACGAACTGACCGCCACCCAAATAAATTCCTACATGAGATGCGCCTTCGGCATAGGTGGAGAAAAAGACTAAATCACCTGGCTGAAGTCTACTGTAAGAAACACCTCTTCCTACATTAAACTGCTCATCAGCCGCTCTAGGCAGATAAACGCCATAGGCACTAAACACATAACGGGTAAAACCAGAGCAGTCAAAAGCATCCGGAGTTGTTCCACCAAACGAATAAGGAACACCTCTTAACCCTAAGGCTGTCTGCATGATTCTTCTAGCCGCAGATACATTAGAAGAATCACGGCTAACCGGTATGTCTCGTCCCATTAACGCACGGTAAGTCGCATAGCCTACAACGCCGTCGGCTTCAAGGCCGCGATCACGCTGAAAAGCTTTAACTGCACTGGCAGTCAGGGAACCAAAACTTCCATCGGCAGGACCAGCATTGTAACCAAGGGCACCAAGTTGACTTTGAAGAGCGGCCACATCTGGACCTTGATCTCCTTCCTCAAACGCACCTGATGCAAAACCGAGTGAAACAAAACTAACAAAAAAGCAAACAAACAATGTGGTTCTGAAAAACTTTTTCACAGACTAACTCCTTTCCTCTACTAGCCTCCGAGGTTAGCTGACGGGTTCGGGAAGAAGAATAGACCCGGCTCATTTTCATGAGCTTCACCCCAATAAACGGTTTCCCCGTACCTGAGTTGGATTCGGCTTACTACACTCAATAATATATATACGACAAAAAAGACCAAAGTCCTGCCCTCAAAATACAGTTTCTGTCTTTTAGGCGCCGATTAGTTTATCCTATTTTTTACATTGTTCTGTTCCACTACTGTCTTTTCTCCTAATTCGGCCCGAACCCAGTAAAGCGGTCGCTGTTTAACCTCTTCAAAAATACGACCAACATATTCACCAATAATTCCAATTCCAACTAATTGAAAGCCACCTAAAAGAAGAATACTAACAGCCGTAGTAGCCCAACCAGGAACAGCTTCTTCCGTAAAAAATTTAATATATAAGACATGTCCTGTAAGAATCATTGTTCCTATACCGAATAACAATCCCAGATAAAAAGCAAACCGCAGTGGCATTTTAGAATAAGCCGTAATGCCATCAAGGGCAAAACGCAGCATTTTCTTTACTGAAAACTTAGATACACCAGCAAAGCGTTTGGGCGCTACAAATTCGATTTGAATTTGTTTATAACCAATATCACTGATCATGCCGCGGATAAAACGCGCTCGTTCTTTAAATAATCGGAAGCTCTGCACGACTTTTTTATCAAGTAGTCTAAAATCAGAACCGCCTTCATAAATGTGAATATTTGACATCGCATTGATCAGCTTATAAAAAAGACTTGACGTAAGGTTTTTCAAAAAAGAAACGCCTTCCGTATGAACACGAATCGTCTGAACAACCTCATAGCCTGCTTCCCAGTGTTTCAATAGGGCTGGCAACATTTCCGGCGGATGCTGCATATCGCCGTCCATTGTAATTACGACATCGCCATTCGCATGATCAAGGCCGCAACTTAAGGCAATTTGATGGCCAAAATTTCTGGCAAGAATAAACGCTCTGACCCTTTGATCTTCTTGCGCCATACGATGCAAAATTAACGGAGTGGCATCACTAGAGCCATCATCGATAAAAACAACTTCAAAATCATACTCTAAAGGTTCGAGATATTTGACGACTTCTGAATAAAATACGGCAAGATTGTCCTGTTCGTTAAAGACCGGGACAACAACGGATACTAACATAATGTAAAACCCTCCAAAACTAAATAAAATACGGCATACGCCGCATACGAGAAAATTAGCGAATGCCGTGCACTATTCATTTTGCTGGGCAATATCGGGACGAAGCCGTGCTGCCTGCCGCAAATAAACATGCCGCATGGCTTTTTGCGGCAATTCTGTATTATAAAGTAGCAGCAACCGAATACAAAGAATCGGCGCTTGTGGGTGCTCAATTTCTACAGTACCAAATAAGGGAACATTATCCCAGCCATATAACCGCGCACCCGCTGCTGGGAAAGCACAAGTTAAATCTGGAGTCGAACTAAAGATAGCAGCTCCTATTTCTTCTACATCAAGTTGATTTTCCTCTGTTAAAGCCCTAAGCAGTTCCGCAACAGCTTCATTTACTGCTTGTTGCTCGTTTTTCTCCACCGTAATGGCGCCGCGAATTCCCCGAAGCAAACTCCATCATCCTTTCTTTATCTATCTTGGCTCTTTTCGACACAATTTGGTACCATTCCTGCTCTACTCATCTGACTTTTTCTTAGTATGTGCGCTAGAACAAACTTTCATAAAAAAACAACCGGGGGTTACCCGGTTGCTTTTAAAGCATTTTCCAGCCTTTAACGACAAGTTTAATCCGTCCGAAAAAACGGCTAATTGCAATTTCTAACGGATACGGCGATATAAACGCCTGGGGTACATATAAAACAATACCACCGATTTCACGCTCAGTAAACTGAGTCAGGTTCTTCGGTTCTCCGATAAAAGCTTCAGGCTCAAGCTGCACAGTACCACAGCACATAGAAACTTCCGGCCCAGCTGTCAAATGAGCTTTACCGCCTTTAGCAAGAATCCACTCCACCGCTTCATCACTCACTGAGATTTCCATTAAAGCGCCTCTTTTTCTTGCAGTTTTCGACTGAATTGTGCCAAGCCAAACTCGACATCCGCTGTTTGCGCTGCCGCAACTTTTGGAAAAGAACAAATTTCAATAGTTTCTAAAATTGGTTCCTGCGAGGCACTGTAAAACACACCGAACCAAATACCGCTTACAGCGCTTTCCACCCATTTTGCCGGCTCATCTGAATCACTCAACTCAATCGTTAGTGAACCAACGCCTAGAAAGTCGCGAATTGCTTCTCGATCCGGCAAGGCAAGCGGTAATTTATTGATAAAAATTGTGTGTTCCTTTTGCTCAGTAAGAAACAATTTTAAATTTTCCTCAATTTCTTTAAGAACAGCAACAACTAAAGGATTCTGATGCTCTAAGCTCATCGCATCGTCACCTCCAACTGCCACTCAGCTAGCAGTTGCAGCGTTTTTTTACAGATAGGCTCCAACTGAACGCTCACTGGATCTGTCAGTTCCATTCCCACATCAAGACTCAGGGGCTGAACGCCAAGAACAACCACTTCTTCCAAGGGCGTTTCCAGTACCTGCAAGATAGCAAGCACCTGCTGAATACCGATATCGTGGAGAGAAACAGCATTTTGAAAGTATAAGTTAACTGCTTCACCGCGAAAATCATAGACATCCCCTGGCTCGCCGCCGCCTTGGATACAATCTAAAATCACTAAACGCTGCGCCTCTGACAAATAAGGAATCAAATCCATTCCAAGCGTGCCGCCATCGAGAAATTCCGCCCCTTCCGAAAGCTTGTATTTCTCGTCTAATGCAGTTACAGCTTTAACGCCAAAGCCTTCATCACTAAGCAGTATGTTGCCGATTCCCAGAATGATCGTCTTTTTCATCTGTCACTTCTCCTGCATCCATTGGTGTATGACTCAAATATTTATAGCCTGTAAACATGCTGGAAATCTCACCTTCATTTTCTACAAGATCAGCTCTTGCTGCCATGTAAACATGAACAATAGCAAAGAGAATAAAGCACCAGGCTATTACATGATGAATAATATGGAGCCAGTACTCATTGCTCACCAGACTAATTAAAGGAGCCAAGACCACAGCTGCCATACTATTAGGACGAATCATGGCGTACATGGTAAAGCCTGTAATAAGCTCACCAAGCAATAGACAGTAGACTCCTAAATAGCTGGCTCTTGCCAGAGCATTCCGCAGATAAGGTTTATGGCGACGCCGTAAAAACAAATAATGTTGCAACGTATCGAAGAAACCTTCCCAGTAAGCCCTCGTCCAAAACCGCGGCAAAAGCCGATCCCCGCGATTGATAATAAAGCCGTAAATCCGTAGAATCAAGGCAGCTAATAAAATATAAGCTGCAGCAAAGTGGACAAACCGAATCGTTTCCATCGACATAAATCGTCCAACAACAAAAGTCGGTTCAAATCCTTGGCTAGTAATAAAGAAAGGATTTCCAATATACAAGCCAGTTAAAAATAAAACAGGCATACAACAAACCATGGTCCAGTGAAAAATTCTTAGCCAAGGACTAAATAAATAATAAGGTTTTCTTCCGCGTTCTTCCACGGCACTCCCTCCCTTCTTATTTGATGTTAGCGTCTGTACTTACAACAGCAATCGGTTCGCCTGCCGCATTATATACATGAGTTGCACAAGCCAGACAAGGATCGAAGGAATGAATTGTTTTAAGAATTTCCAGCGGTTTTACTGGTACTTTAACCTTAGTATCAATCATGGCGCTTTCATAAGCACCGTGAGCACCATTCGGATCACGCGGACAAGCATTCCACGTCGATGGAACAATACATTGATAATTCGCTGATTTTCCATCTTTAATTACAATCCAGTGCCCTAAAGAACCGCGCGGCGCTTCATGTATGCCGACACCCTTAGCTTCTTTCGGCCAGGAAGCCGGATCCCATTTTGCCGTATTTGCCACATTCGTATCACCGGAACGAATGCTTTTTACGAGTTTTTCCAAGTAGTATTTTGCTAAATAAGCTTGTACTTGAGCTTCTAAGGCCCGAGCTGCCGTACGCCCCACTGTGGATAAGAGCCATTTTTCCGGTGGAAGGTTTAACAATTTTGACACACCGTCGATCTGATCGACGATCATTTTTTCCACCCAGGTTGGCTGGATTAAGCCTTGTTTTACCTTCGTATATACAATAATGTAACGAGCCAAAGGACCTACTTCACAGACTTTCCCCTGCCATTTCGGCGTTTTCAACCAAGAGTATTTTCCGTTTTCATCAAGATATTTCCAGGCAGTTTTCGTACCTTCTTTCGGGCCGGTAAAGGAAGGTTTGGTAACGCCTTCCCAAGGATGCAGATCGCCGCCTTGCGGATAGGAATACCAGGAATGATCAACGCCTTCATTGAGAATCGCTGGATCGGCAAAATCCTTACCCTCTAAAATGGTTACTTTCGCTGCTAAAGCGCCAGCGGCAAAGTTTTCTACGACACCATTCGAACGCAGTAAGAGATTTTTATGGAAATCGCCATTAGAAATACCAGTATAGCTGTCTTCGGGGTAATCGCCGTAGCCAAGAACACGTTCTTTTGCTAGTCCGCCGCCATCAACCATACCTTTTTGTACATAAAGATGACCAATTGCCAGCACATCAGGCACATAGAAACTGTTCATCATATTAATGGTAAGATTTAAAGATGCATCGACAATAGCCAACCGCTCGGCATTAATCGGCGCATTCATATCATTCATGGAAATTGAGCAAGGCATACCGCCGACAATATAGTGCGGATGAGGATTCTTTCCGCCAAATACAACATGAGACGTTACAACATCACGCTGCCTGTCAAGCATGTTCAAATAATGCGAAACAGCCATTAAATGAACTTCTGGCGGTAAAAGCGCATAGTCCGGATGATCCCAGTACTGACCGGCAAAAATTCCAAGCTGACCGCTTTCAACAATTTTCTTTACTTTATCTTGAACAGCTTTAAAATAAGCGCTTGTCGCCTTAGGAAATTCTTTCGGATAGGCGTCAGTATCTAGTTCGATGGGAGCCTGCATTTTCAGACTGTATGTGTCAAGAACTGTATTTTGCAATGCTGCTGTTTTTACAGGATCAGCTTTCAAAGCTTCTACAGGACTTACCCAATCAAGCGCATGAAGATGATAGAAATGAACTACGTGATCATGGACGCCCTGACTGTTTGCCATAATATTACGGATATAGTTGGCGTTTTTCGGAATAGCAATTCCTAAAGCATCTTCCACAGCACGTAGTGATGCTAAAGCATGGCAAGTCGTACAGACACCACAAATACGTTGAACAAAAACCCAGATATCTCGCGGATCGCGATCTTTTACTACAACTTCAATTCCACGCCAAGCTGTGCCGCTCGATAAAGCATCTTCCACCTTGCCTGTCGCTTCGTCAACCTTTACTTCGACGCGTAAATGACCTTCAATGCGATTCATCGGATCAACTACAATACGCTGCATATATCAGCACCAGCCTTTCTTATTTGTGTTCCTCATCCTGATTTTTCCCTGCTTTTTGCTGTACAACAGAAGCAATACCATGCACAGCTACAGCACCTGCTGTTAAAGCCGCTGCCGCCATACCAACTTTATCAGCATTAGCAACAGAATTCACGCCGGGAATTCCAGGCAGTCTCGCATAAAATGGATCGGCATCCCAAAAGTTTTTATTGGAACAGCCCACACAGGGAGCTCCCGACTCAATTGGATAGGAAATCCCGTTCCACCAACGCATATTGCCGCAGGAATTATAAGTGACAGGACCACGACAGCCTACCTTATACAAACACCAACCGGCCTTGCTGCCAGCATCATCAAACTGCTCTACATACATACCTGAATCAAAGAAAGGACGACGATAGCACGTATCGTGAATACGGTTTCCATAAAATTGTTTTGGTTTACCGTCATTATCTACAGGTGGTAGCGCTCCAAAGAGAGCATAATGCATAATCGTACCTGTCATAACTTCTGGGATCGGCGGACAGCCGGGCACACGAATAATCGGCTTACCGCTAATCACTTCACCAGCACCGACCGAGTGGGTTGGATTTGGCTTCGCCGCCTGTACGCCGCCATAAGCAGCACAAGTTCCGTAAAGAATGACGGCTGCTGCGTTTTTCGCTACTTCTTTTACATTATTGACAAAAGGCTTGCCGCCTACCATACAGGAAATGCCGTCATTATCAAGTGGAACGGCTCCTTCAATTGCTAGAATATACTTACCGGCATAGGTTTTCATGACTTCTTCCAAATGATGCTCCAGCGGTTCACCGGCCGCTGCCGCAAGCACATCCATATATTCCAAGGAAATCATATTTAAAATTACATCGGAAGCCATCGGCGTTGTCGAACGAATAAATGATTCATCACAACCGGTGCATTCATGGCCGTGCAGCCAAATTACAACAGGCAGCGTCTTGTTTTCTGCTGCCTCTACCACCTTGGGAATCATCGTAGGACCAAGGCCCATTAAGCCAGTGAGAGCGACACAGGATTTAAGAAAATTTCTACGACTTACATTACGTTTTTGAAACAAATCCCATAAGGTTCCTTTGTTTTCCATCATTTTCCCTCCCATTTGCATTTAAGAGTCTGGATATCCATACTCAGGAAAGCTGTAAAATCTGAAAATAATGTCTAATATGGTTATTCTTTAAAATTTGACCAATCCCTGCTTAATTCGACAAAATAGCAATCATTTTTTACCGTCCACAGTGACACCATGGTTCCTCAGCAAGATAATCGCCGTCGGAATAATAATAAGCGCGAGCCCGGCAACCGCCGCAAATTTTATCATAACCACAAGCGCCACAGCCGCCTTTTAATGGCTCATGGCGTAGTTCTTCAAACAAAGCGCTTTCCTGCCAGATCTGATCAAAGGCCTTCTCCTTTACATTGCCCACAGCAATAGGTAAGTAAGGACAAGGCTGCACATTGCCGTTAGGAATAATGACGCAGTAACCAGTGCCAGCTAAGCAGCCTCGCGAGTAGCGCATTGCAATCCCTTTTTCTTTGGCAATACGCATAAATTGAGGCGCACATGTAGGCTTTAATTCAATGGGAACTTGGCCCTGTTTATCAAGAATTCTGCCCAAAAGGGCTTCATACTGTTCTGTTTTTAATGTAGTGGCTTCAATGTCTTTGCCTCGTCCTGTAGGGACAAGGAAAAAAATATGATGGGCAATAGCGCCTATCTTTACAGCAAAATCAGTAATATCGGTAATTTCAGGCTCATTCCAGCTCATAGCCGTCGTATGAATCTGAAATTTAAGGCCTGCCTCACGGCAGGCTTCCATGCCAGCAACACTTTTCTGCCAAGCTTGCTCTGCTTGACGAAAATGATTATGCTTGTTAGGATCGCAACTGTCGAGGCTGATACCGGCTACAGCCAGTCCCGCTTCTTTTAATTTACTTGCTACGTCTGGCGTGATCAAAATACCATTTGTGCCGAGAACAGGCCTCAACCCGACTGTGCGGGCGTGAGCAATCAATTCATAAATATCGGAACGCATCAACGGTTCGCCACCACTTAAAATAACAATTTTAAAACCTGCCTTTGCCATTTCTGATAACAGTTTTTTTCCTTCCTCTGTTGTCAGTTCATCGGCAGATCGCGTCCCGGCATCGCGATAACAATGCGAACAATGAATATTACAGGCCTGTGTTGTATTCCAGGAAATAATCAAATATGGTTCCCCCCAACTTCTTACAAAATCAATTTCATACCTTCCTTATAAGGTAACAATTCGACTTTTAATGAATCAATCCTGTTTCTATTTCTTAGTTACTATTATTTTTTTGTTGAAATCGGCATTCCAAACAAACCGATTCTGTCGAAACAGGCTGATATACACTGCCGCATTGTTCACAGCGAGGCAGTTCAATGCGAGCCAAGGAAACTTCTTCTGTAGTCGCCTGATCATAAGCCAAGGCTTGTACAGGACAGCTATCAATGCAAAGATTGCATTTCGAGCATTTTCTTGTCTCTTCTAAAATTTCAATAGCTTGGCCAAAGTCCAGAATTTTCAATGCTTTTTCCGGACAAAGTTTTACACACAATCCACAACCTGTGCAAGTCTGATCAATTTTCAGCATGGAAAAAACAGTAGGTTGAAACTCCAATTGACTATTAACATCACGGAGTCGTTCTTTACGCCGAATGGGTTCTGAAGGCCCGACATCTTGTAACAATAGACTCGTCGTCTTAACGAAAGAACCGCAAAGATCTTTAAAAAAAGTCCGTCGAGAAACCATCTTTTGCTTAGGAAGATAAGACGCTGCTTTGGCGCCCCAAATCAAGTTTTTTTTCTGTTCCTGCGGCAACAGCGAAAAACTAGTTCTTAACTGTTCTTCTAAAAAAGGCGCGATCGCTAGACGACATTCTAAACATTTTTGGGTATGAACAACGATAGTCGCACCGTATTTCAATATACTGGCCGTAAGCAAACGAAAATCAAGAAATCCCAAGCAAGCGAATGGGCTTATGCTATCCTGCCTTTGACAAGTGACTACAGCGCAATCACTGTTAAATAATGCACTCCAAGTCTCATTCGAAATATCCTTTAGGGAAATAGCGTCAGCTGGACAAACAGCACTGCAAAGACCGCAATCATCGCAAAGGGCTTCAACAACAGAAAAATCGGCGCGGATTGCATCTTTAGGACATTCTTGGCAACAGCGACTACATTGTGATTTAGAATAGCAGAAAGCATAGCATAGTTCCTGATGAATTCGTGCAGCACACATAAAAATCTGCCACTCACTGAATCTATTTCAAAAAGCCTCGAAACAAAGACAAGTTTCGCGAAAGCAGCAGTTTTTTCACCTCTTTTCTTTTTGAATACTCTAGATACGCGCTGTTTTTACCTTTTCCGATTCTTTTAGTATAAAACCCACAGTTTTCCATTCTAATATTTTACATTCTCTTGCACTATTAAGAATTCCTGTTATGTGAAATTTTTAATTTGTTAACAGAAATCTTTTAAACTATGTTAATTGGGAATGTACTAATTTTTCTAGCGCTGCAAGCGGCGCTGAAAACCATTTATCCCGATGAAAAACCATCTGAGATTTTACAACAATTCCTGATTGCCAAGGCAGCTTTACTAACTCGCTGCGCTCTAACTCTGCTTTTAGGGCCAATTCCGGCAATAAGGCTATGCCAAGACCGTTTCTAACACATTGCTTGATCGTTTCCAAGCTACTAAATTCTAACCAATTTACGGAAACCTGATTTTTACTAAGTAAAAGTTTCAAATCTGTAGGATAACCAGAGCTCCCTTCAGGCATTAACAGCGTTTCCCCTGATAAATCTTGAATCGTCAATTTAGAGCACTTCGCCAAAAAATGGTCAGGCGCTGCAAATAAGATCGTATCACCACTAAACAAAGTAAATTCACGCAACTGCGGCTCTTTATATTCTTCATAAAGACTAAAAGCAACATCTATTATATTTTTTTGCAGCCATTGTGGAAACTCTGTACAAACCCCAGTTCGAATGTGAATCTGCACTTCAGGATAAAGCTTTTGATATTCCTTTAGCAGTGGAGGAAGCCAATAGGTACAAAGAGTTTCAGCCGCACCAATTACAAGAGTCCCCCCCACTTTAGACTCACTTTGAAATAAAAGCTTAAGATTTTTGGCATCGCGAACCATACGTTCCGCATGAGGAAGTAGCTGTTTTCCTTGCTCCGTCAAAAACACTTTTCGGCCAATGCGTTCAAATACTTTTACACCCAAATACGTTTCGAGATTCTTAATTTGTTCCGAAACAGTCGATTGCGAGTAATTGAGCTGTCTAGCTGCCTCACCGAAGTTCAGATTTTTAGCCACGACGATAAAAATTTCTAAATTCTTAATCATGCTATCACACCAATCGAAAAAATCGATCATTTTAATCAAAACAATCGACTTATCAAAATACAAATATTATGATACGCTATAAGCAACTTTTGCGCAATCGAATTTCACTAAGGTGGTTATCGTTGATGAACGAAGATATTTCCTTAAAAAAAAGCATCACTTGGTTGCAAGGCTCTGCCATGACAATCGGCGCAGTCCTCGGTGCTGGAATTTTGGTATTACCTGCAATTACAGCATCCCTAGCAGGGCCAGCTTCTCTGCTTAGCTGGCTCTTTACCGGATTGCTTTCCTTGCCCATGATTGCCGTAATTGGCATGATATCATCAAAGTTTCCCGATTCCGGCGGTCTCGCTACTTATGTACATACAGCGTATGGTAGCTTAGCCGGACAGCTCACCAGCCTGCTTATGCTAACAGCCATGCCTTTTGGCATGCCGGTTATCGCCCTCATCGGCGCCAACTACCTTGGTAGCGTATTTAATTGGACGCAAGGAAATATCCATATTGCTGCAGCTTGCTTGATTCTCACAGCCATTGCACTCAATTATCGTGGTATCGAACTATCAGGCAAAACACAGATCGGCGTTGTCTTATCCATTCTGTTGATTCTCACTATTGCCATTATTTCAGCCCTTCCCGCCCTTACAGTGACTGCCTTTACTCCCTTTCTCCCCTACGGCTGGCTGCCTGTCGGCGGAGCTATGTCATTTATTTTTTTCGCTTTTATGGGTTGGGAAATGATTGGAAATCTTGCCGAAGAATTTAAAAATCCTCACAAGGATCTCCCGCTAAGTCTACTCATCTCGGTAATTGTTATCAATTTCATCTATCTTGCTGTAGCTTTTGTGACAGTAGGAACCAATGTATATCAATCAGAGTCGCCGCTCACTGCTATGATCACTTTAACCGCCTATCGTTGGGGAGACCACGCCAAAATTCTTGTTGCTCTACTTGGTTTTATTGCCTGCTACTGTCCTTTACACACCTTTATTGCCGGCTTCTCCCGCCTTGTTTACGCCCAATCTAGAAATGGCGCTTTTCCCGCCTGTTTTTCTCAACTTCATTCTCGCTACCAAACACCCCATAGAGCTTTGTTAGCCTTCGTTCCGCTCTATTTGTTCATATTGCTATTAAGTTATAGCCTATCATGGAATCTCTATCCGCTGATCAATATCCCTTCTGCTAACTTCCTTGCTGTCTACTTTCTTGCAATGAGCGCTGCAACCCACATTCTTTCGGGAAAAGCCGCCAAGGGACTCGCCTGGATCAGTACTTTGTTTGCACTCATCCTTTTCCTGTTTTCTGGCTGGTTTACCCTCTATTCCCTCGCTGTAGCAGCCTTATTATTTAGTTACAAGTTATATCAGAAATACAAATAAGCCGATAAATCCAGGGAATATAACCGATCACTTTATAAGAAATCGCCAAAAGCTATGCCCAGTTCCCGCCCAGTTTGTATCAGTTCATGATCTACCGAAACAAGGTGCGGCTGACCGACGACCTTAGCTAAGTCCACTAAAACAATTCGATTGTCTTGCAAGGCAACCATCGTTTTAAACGTTCCATTTTTAATCGCTCGAACAGCGGCTTCGCCATAGCGAGTTGCCAAAATTCGATCAAATGCAGTCGGACTGCCCCCCCGTTGCAAGTGGCCCAGAACAGTAGAACGACATTCTACTTCAAGGCGCTTTTCTAGCTCATTCGTAATTTTATCACCAATTCCGCCTAATCGTATTTTTTCCGGGCTATTTTCAATGATTTTCGCCACAGACATTTCACCATTGACGGGCCGTGCGCCTTCCGCTGCCACAATAATGCTAAACAGCTTTCCATTCTGCCGCCGTCGTTCAATTTTTTCCACAATCGCTTCCCACTCGAAGGGAATTTCCGGAATCAAAATACAGTCAGATCCACCAGCAATACCACTATGTAAGGCAATCCAACCAGCATAACGGCCCATCACTTCCAGCGTCATGACACGATGATGCGATTCGGCTGTTGTATGAAGACGATCTAACGCCTCAGTTGCAATACTTACGGCCGTATCAAACCCAAAAGTCCTTTCTGTTTGCGGCAAATCATTATCAATGGTTTTCGGCACACCAACTACAGGAAAGCCTAGTTCCGCCAGATCATAAGCAATTTTAAGAGTACCATCGCCGCCAATAACAATGAGTGCTGCAATGTCCCGCTGTCGTAAGTTATTAATTGCTTGCTGTGACATATCTTTAAATACCACTTTACCATTTTCTTGGCATTGATAGTGAAAAGGATTATCGCGATTTGTCGTCCCCAAAATTGTACCGCCGCGCGGTAATATCCCGGAAACAAGCTCTGATGTAAGCAAATGAAGATCATTTTCTACTAAACCTTTAAAACCATTTCTCGCACCATAAACGACAAGCCCCTGCGTACGAGCGCTCTTGTACACAGCTCTGATCACTGCGTTTAAACCGGGACAGTCACCGCCGCCTGTCAGTACTGCAATATTTTTCAAAATAAAGCCTCCTCTGGCAATAAGGTTTGTATACTAAAAAAGTCAGAGTTCCATAAAGAACTCTGACTTTTAGATTCGTTTTTCTCAAGAATTCTCCTGCCTAAAATCAACAATAATCGACACACGAAGAAGCTCAAAATAGTATCTCACTATAAAGTGGAATCCTCTTAAACTATTCCTTCAAGCGCCTTAGTTATTTCAGCAGCAGGTCGAAATCCAACAAGGCGATTGACTTCCTGTCCGTCCTTAAAAATAAGTAAAGTAGGAATACCCATAACTTTATACTTACCAGCCAAGCCAGCTACGGCATCTACATTGACTTTTGCCACTTGCACTTTTTCCTGATAAGCTTCCGCAACTTTTTCCACTTCAGGAGCAACCATTTTACAGGGACCGCACCAAGGCGCCCAAAAATCAATCAATACAGGTTTACCTGCCTCAATCAGTTGATCAAAATCAGCTATATTTTCAATTGCAATAACAGCCATTGTTCTTGCCTCCTCTAACCTGTTTATAAAGAAAAATAAATTTTCTTTACTCTTATTATATTTATTGTAGAAAAATTTATTAATCTTGTCAACAAAAAGTAATTATCAATAAAGATAAAAACAAAAACCGCTTGACAGCGGTTTTTTAGTTACGAGTAATCAATAAGCCGAGTTTTGTTCCGCCGTAGCGGTGATGATCATCTATCTACGCTTCTAGTTGCCTAGAAGCTCTAGCGACACAACCCGGAAGGTTCTGCGGGCAACTTCATCCCTTCCCTATTCGGTCTTGCTCCAAGTGGGGTTTACCAAGCCAACCAGTCACCTGGTTGCTGGTGCGCTCTTACCGCACCGTTCCATCCTTACCGAAAAATCGGCGGTTTTCTTTTCTATGGCACTTTCCCTAAGGTCACCCTCGCTGGACGTTATCCAGCACCCTGCCCTACGGAGCTCGGACTTTCCTCGAATACAAAGTACTCGCGATCATCTTTCATACTCATAAACAGCTTTTTAATTATAGTAGATTAAAGTGATTCTGTCAATAAACTGAGAAAGGAGATTTCTGACAAGAAGCTGTAGTTACAATAATTTTGGAAAAGCAACTCTGTAAATATTCCGCGATAACTGGCACAACAGGAGCCTCTGTTCCATAATGACCTGCATCAATCAGCGTAATTCCTAAGGCTTTCGCATCGACAGCATCATGGTACTTTACATCACCGGTTACCAAAACTTGCGCCCCCAAAGCTTTTGCTTGTCGGAAAAATTCCGCACCACTGCCACCGACAACAGCGACTGTCTCCACTAAGCCTTCATCTCCCTCAATAACCTGAATGGATGATAAGCCAAGTTTTGTTTTAACCAAAGCAGCAAAATCAGCTATCGATTGACTAGAACAAGTCCCGAGTCGACCTAAGCCAGGAAACTTCTCCTTATTTTCCAATGAGTACAAATCATAGGCTACTTCTTCATAAGGATGAGCCGAAAGTAAAGCTTCTAAAACCAGCTGTTTTTTAGCCGCTGGCAAAATAGTTTCAAGGCGTAACTCTGACACTTTTTCAACGCTGCCAACTTTTCCTAAATAAGGACTAGTCCCTGCTTGCGGCAAAAAAGAGCCAGTTCCTTCTACAGCAAAGGTACAATGACTATATTGCCCAATATGGCCAGCTCCGGCAGAAGTCACGGCTTGCCAAACAGCTCCAAAAGCCTCTTGCGGCACATAAGTGACTAATTTTATGAAAGGTTGCTCATAACCACTAATAAAAGGTCGTATATTGCGCAAACCTAATTGTTGCGCTAACACATCATTTACGCCGCCACGAGCACAATCCAGATTAGTATGAGCAGAAAAAACAGCAATATCATGCGTTAACAACAGCTTCACAATTTTCCCTTGTTCACTGTTTGTATCAATTTTGCTCAAAGGCTTAAATAAGAAAGGATGATGCGAAACAATCAGATCAGCCCCCCACTCTGCCGCTTCCTGGGCGACAGCCAGCGTCACATCAAGAGTTGTCATGATTTTATTCACAGGCTGTTCTTTTGCTCCTACAAACAAGCCAATCTTATCCCATTCTTCCGCTAGATAAGCAGGCGCCCAATTCTCCATAGCCTGCATTACACTTGCACAGGTTACTGTCATGGCAAAAGCTCCTTTAATTGTTGTAGCTGTCTTTTTAAGACAATCGTCTTTTCCTGCGCCCCAATACCGGCATTATTCAGTTGCGTTAAGATCCGCTTTGTATCATTTATTTTTTGACCAATATGCTGAGACAGCAAGGGATCTTGCTTTCTTAGCAGAATTGGACCAACTTCATACAGAATTTTCTCAGCTTCCGTAATTTCTGTCTCTACCGACAAAGTCCCCTGCCCGGAAATTGAGCGCTTAGCACAAATCACTTCGTAAAGACGGTCATCATCTATTACAAGCGCCTCATCGATTAGCTTCCAACCGTGCTTTACCAGCCATAAACGCAATGCGCCCGCAGCTCCCATCGGCTGTAGCACAAGCGTCGTAAGACGGTTTATCCAGAGTTCACCTTTTTGGAGAATTTCAATCATTGTCTGCCCGCCCATACCGGCAATCACTACTGCATCGATCTCATCTTCACCAATTACAGTTAGGCCATCGCCTAAACGTACAGAAATTTTATCAGACAGCCCCGCTTGACGAACAGTAAGCGAAGCAGCTTTATAGGGCCCTTCATGAACATCACCAGCAATGGCCCAAGAAACCACGTTCTGCTGCACAAGAAACACGGGCAAATAAGCATGATCTGTGCCAATATCAGCGATTCTAGCACCTTGGGGAACGAAAGCGGCTATTTGACGCAGTCTTTCATTCAATTTCATCATTTTCTCCCCTTTACAAAGAAAAACGGAATTCTTGCTTTGCAAGAATCCCGCATTATTTCAACTGGTGGGCCCACCTGGTATCGAACCAGGGACCAGCCGGTTATGAGCCGGCTGCTCTACCGCTGAGCTATAGGCCCAAGATATGAAAACAGGTTTTCCGAAGAAAGCCTGTTTTGTTATCATTTGGCTCCTTGAGTAGGACTCGAACCTACGACCGATCGGTTAACAGCCGATTGCTCTACCAACTGAGCTATCAAGGAATAGTCACCAACGGGATATATTATAATACAAAATAAGTTATTATGTCAAGAAACTTCATAGAAAAGATGATAATTATTCCAGAAAATCCTTTAATTTCTTGCTACGGCTAGGATGACGCAATTTTCTTAGAGCTTTCGCTTCAATCTGACGAATACGCTCCCTTGTAACGCCAAAATGCTGACCGACTTCTTCCAGTGTTCTAGCACGCCCATCATCAAGACCAAAGCGAAGGCGCAGTACTTTTTTCTCACGATCAGTTAAAGTTTCTAAAACTTCTTCTAACTGTTCTTTTAAAAGCATGAATGAAGCGGCCTCAGCTGGCGCTGGCGCTTCTTGATCTTCAATAAAATCGCCAAGATGGGAATCTTCTTCTTCCCCAATCGGAGTTTCTAAGGAAACTGGTTCTTGGGCAATTTTCATAATTTCCCGTACGCGCTCAACTGTAATTTCCATCTCTTTAGCAATTTCTTCTGGCGCTGGTTCCCGGCCAAGTTCTTGCAAAAGCTGTCGCGATACGCGAATTAATTTATTAATAGTTTCAACCATATGCACTGGAATACGAATCGTCCGCGCTTGGTCGGCAATGGCCCGCGTAATGGCCTGACGAATCCACCAAGTTGCATAGGTAGAGAACTTGTAGCCTTTATTATAATCAAACTTTTCCACGGCTTTAATCAAGCCAAGGTTTCCCTCTTGAATTAAATCAAGGAATAGCATTCCTCGACCCACATAGCGTTTCGCAATACTTACAACAAGGCGCAAATTCGCTTCAGCCAAACGACGTTTGGCGTCTTCATCACCTTTTTCCATGCGTTTTGCCAATAAGATTTCCTCATCGGCAGTTAACAGCGGCACACGCCCAATTTCCTTCAAATACATGCGCACAGGATCATCAATCGTAACTCCCTCAGGAATTGACAGGTCAATATCAATCTCTTCCGCCTGTTCTTCTTCTATGTCAGCTGTGCCAGGTCCTTCTGCCTCAGGGATTTCATCAACAATTTCAATACCTTTCGTCGTGAACATTTCATACACATCATCAATCTCATCAGGTGTCAAGTCATCGCTCTGAAAAGTATCCATAATTTCTGCATATGTTAGCACACCTCCGCGTTTTTTACCGCGGTGCAGCAATTCATTAACATGATCAGTCGTCTGATTCTTTTTCTCTGTCATTTTATTCCCCCCTCCCCAGGCCGATGGCGGTCAGCATGACCGATTGATACTTATTAAAATTCTCATTGGTATAATTTATTAATTTCATGTTTAATTCGCTGGCTCTCTGCTAATTCCTGCAAAAAGCGACTATCCCCCATGCGTTCTAATTCATCGGCTTTTAACCGATGCTCTTCATATTGATTTTTCAAAAAAGCAAGTTCTATGGCTCGAATATAGTCGTCTACTAGGCGCACCTTATCTTCACAAGGAGTCTCTAGCAGCATAATGCCTGATAATTCAGCTGCCGCTGCCTGACTCAAGCGAAGAGATATCCCTTCAGGATCAATTTTACCTGTAGCACTATAATCAGAACTAAGCGCTGCCATAATTTCCTGTCGAACCGGACTACTAAAATGCCCTATCCCAAGCATTGATTCTACATAAGGTAATATCGACGCATCTTGAAACAAAAAATGCATTAGATGACGTTCTGCCTGTTCTGCCGCCCCTACTTTGGGGCCAGCAAGAGAAAGAACATTACTAGTATATCCGCCTTTTACAGTTTTATCCTTTTTAGCTTGTAAAGGATATTTTCTTAACTCTTCCCGAATTGTTCCTTCGTCAATTGTTAAAACAGCAGCTAATCGTGATATATGAGCATTTATCTCTACGGCATTATGAGCTTGCGCCAAAAATGGAACAACCTGTGAAATTACAGCAGCTTTTCCCTCTAAGTGAGAATGGTCAATGCTGCCAAGCGCCCTTTCCACCTCATAAGCAATAGCCGTTAACGCCTTATCCATAAGTGCGGCAAAAGCTTGTCCACCATGACGCCGCACATATTCATCAGGATCCTTACCATCGGGAATTTGAATAATTTTTACTTTCGCCCCAGCCTCGCTAGCCGTAATAATAGCTCGACTCGTAGCATTTTGTCCAGCCGCATCACTGTCATAAGCAAAATAAAATTCATCAGTAAATTTCAGCAACACTTTGGCCTGTTCCGCCGTAAAAGCTGTTCCTAATGATGCTGCAACACAAGTAATCCCAGCGCCATACAGACTCACTGCATCAAAATAACCTTCTACAATAACAACTTTCTTTTGGTCGCGAATCGCTTTGTAGGTTTTATCAAGACCGAACAACTCTCGTCGCTTATTGTAAATTGGCGTTTCTGGTGAATTGAGATATTTAGGTTGACTGTTGTCAAGAACGCGTCCGCCAAATGCAATCGGCTGGCCTCGTAAATTTACAATAGGAAAAATAATGCGGCTACGAAAACGGTCATAGAAGCCATCACCCGACTGCCTCTTAACAGCCAATCCGCTTTCTTCCAAAACTGCCAACGAAACACTTCTCTCAAGCAAGGCCTGACTCAATTTATTCCAGAAAGGCGGCGCAAACCCCAATTGAAAAATCTCGATAATTTCAGGCGTAATTTGACGATCCATCAAATAATCAAGCGCCTCTTTACCATAGTTAGTCCGCGTCAAACAAGAATGATAGAAATCAGCGGCCAACTGATTTGCCTGAACTAAGCGAGCAATTTGCTTTTCTCTCATTCGTTCCGCATCGGTTTTTTCTCGTTCTGGTAAAGGGATATTTAACTTCTGCGCCAGCAGCTTAACGGCATCAAAAAAATCAATGTTTTCAATCTTCATGAGAAAGTTAAAAACATTGCCGCCAGCACCACAGCCAAAACAGTAAAAAAAACCTTTATCAGGCGTAACCGAAAAAGATGGCGTCTTTTCATGATGAAAGGGACAACATCCCCAAAAATTCTTTCCCTTCTTTTTTAAAGGCACATAATCTGATATAACGCTAACTATATCACTTTCGCTTCGCAGACGATCGACGAAATCATCATTTGTACTCTTCATTTAGATCCCCTATCGTGTAAGCGATTCTTCCTTGTAGCCCTTAAGGCATTATTAAGTTTTGAGTATATTCTACAACTCACGTCAAAATCCTGCTTTCTGTCAAGCAGGATTTTAGACTCTTTTTTTATGGATATATTACTATTCCATATAAGTTTTATAAATCCTCTTTTTCCTCTTGACAAAAAATTTTTCTTCGCTCAAAGCAGACAAAATCTTCTACCATTATTGGTACCCTGATTTTTTCGGTAAAAAAAACTCTTCAAATAGTCGAATTGCATATAAGTCTGTCAGACCAGCCACATAGTCGATTACGCTCGTTTTCAATCCCCACTGCGCTTCTCTTGCTAAAAAATCTTCCGGTAATTTGTGTGGATTTTTTAAAAAATGCGATACGAGACTTAAAATAATAAATTTCGCCTTCTCTCGTTCTAGTTGAAGCGCCGGAGAAAAATAAAGTGTTTCGAACATAAATTCGCGAAACTCATCCATGGCCTTTTGCACAGCCGCCGACATGGTAATTTCATCAGCTTTGCTTGACGTTTCCACAATATCAGAAACCATAGCTGTAATCATCTGCGAAGGATTGCGACCAAATAAACTGGCTACTTGTTGTGGTAAATCAGATGGTTTTAACATTCCAGCACGAATTCCATCATCAAAATCATGGCATAAATAAGCAATACGGTCACCGATTCGAACAATACACCCCTCTAAGGTACTCGGTTTCTGCGGACCAGTATGACACAAAATTCCATCTTCCACTTCCTTAGTAAGATTCAATCCTTGACCATTTTTTTCTAAATATCGTACCACTCTAAGACTTTGCTCATTATGGTTAAAATGGCCGGAAAAATCACGTAGCGCAAATTCACCGGCATGGCCGAACGGAGTATGACCTACGTCATGACCTAAAGCAATCGCCTCCGTTAAATCTTCATTTAAACGAAGACTACGGGCAATAGTGCGAGAAATTTGAGCCACTTCCAAACTATGAGTCATGCGCATGCGATAATGATCGCCCGGCGAAATATAAACTTGCGTTTTATGTTTTAAGCGCCGAAACGATTTCGAATGAATCACGCGATCACGATCTCGTTGGAAGGCGGTGCGAAATGGACAAGGCTCCTCTTGCCGCGCCTTTTGCGACTGGCTGCTTTTTGCCGCTCGTTCCGAAAGAACCGTTAATTCTAGTTTTTCCAGATATTCTCTCACACTCATAACTTTCACCCTTCCCTGCTAATCTTTTCGACTAAAAGACTTGGTATTTTTACCAAACTAGCAAACATGACAATCACCTTCTATTTCTGCTATACTAGCAGTAAGGATGGTGACTTATATGATAAAAAAATTCATGTTAATTCTAATAGCTCTACTTATTCTTTCCAGTACAGCCCTAGCCAAACCAACGATCACAGCTGATAAAACCTATTTTGACATAACAACAGGTCTTTATAATCTGGAAGGGAATGTATATATCGAAGCAGGTTCACGCATTATAACAGCTGGGACAGCCCGAGTAAATATGGCAACCTTAGAAGTCACTGGCCTTGGCGGCATTACAGTAAATGACGGCGATATTAAATTCAGCGGTGACAGCGTCTTTGTTTCAGGAGCACAAAGTAAAGCAGATATTACAGGAAATATTATTTTTTTGCGAAAAGACTTAACAATTACAGCGGATCAAGTAACTTTTAACTGGAAAACTAAAGAAGCCCTATTCACGGGTCATGTAGAAGTCAAAAAAGACAAAGACACAAAGACTTATGAATCAGTTAAATATAATGTAGTAACAGATACAATTCTCTAGCAAAGAGAATTGTTCCTGTCTGGGTAATAAATAAGTCAAAGAATCCCTGTTTCTAAATAGAAACAGGGATTTTCTTTAAATAATTTCATTTTTTTGAGCAATTTCCAAGATTCGATTCGCCGTTTCTTCAATGGCCCGGTTGGAAACATCAATCACAATACAACGGGTCTTCCGCATAATTGCTTTCGCATATTCCAATTCTTCCGAGATGCGCTCTAAATTCGCATAACTTGCATCAGAAGCAAGCCCCATAATTTTAAGACGTTCTGAACGAATTTCATTCAGCTTAAAGGGATCAATAATCAGACCGACGATGCGATGTGGCGAAACTTGAAACAATTCCGGCGGCGGCGGCACTTCCGGCACGAGCGGTACATTCGCTACTTTGAGACGTTTATGAGCCAAATACATGCTTAGCGGTGTTTTTGAAGTACGAGATACACCGATAATCACCATATCAGCTTTCAATAATCCCCAAGCATTCTTGCCGTCATCATATTTTACAGCAAATTCGACGGCTTCAACCCGCTTAAAATAGTCCTGATCCAGTTTATGCACCAAGCCTGGTTTTAGTTTTGGCTGTAAACCTGACATTGCCTGAACAGTCGTAATCATAGGTCCCATAATATCAACGGTCCGAATATGGTGCTGTTCAGCAATCACCAAAAGAGCTTCACGCAAATGAGAGGATACGAGAGTATGGCAAATGATGCAGTTCTCTCGCTGCGCCGCTTCCCTGACAATTTCAGCAATTTGTTCTTCCGAATTAATATAAGGAACACGAATAATATCAAATAGGCCTGAATCAAACTGGCTGGCTGTAGCACGAGCAACCATTTCCGCTGTTTCGCCAATCGAATCAGATAAAGCATAAATAACCGGTAAAGTGGCTATTTTTCATTACCTCCTTTTTTCTTCCCCGATTTCAACAAATAATCGAGTCACATTCGTCTTGGTAAGTCGACCGACAATTTCCGTAACTGCTTTGCCATCTTGCATCAGTTGTTGTACAACAGGCAGACTGTCAATTGCATGATCAATTAATTTCTTCGCCGCCACAAGCACAGACTCTTCCTTCGTTGTGACAACGAGCTTATGAACTGGCGTCATCAGCATTTTCACTGGCATCTTTTGTAAATCGCCAGCGCCGATTGAGGCTTTGAGCAAGTCCTTGCGGGAGACAACGCCTGATAAGATGCCGCCTTTTTCCACAATATACAAAGTCCCTACGTCTTCTAAAAATAAAGTCACAACAGCATCATAAGCACTGCAGTCCGCAGGCGCTACAACAGGAACAGATAAAATATCGCCAACTACGATTCGATCCAGTTCTTCTGCTATGACACGCAGCGTATGATTTCCCACATAGAAGTAGCCGACTTTAGGACGAGCATCAATCAGCCCGGACATGACTAAGATGGCCAAGTCAGAACGCAGCGCAGCTCTTGTTACATTTAATTTTTCGGCAATAACACCGCCGGAAATTGGGCCTTCCTGGCGAACAATTTCTACAATTTTTTCTTGTCTTGCGGTAAGCGCAGCCATCACTCCCTTTGAGTAGGAAATTCGCCCTTTACCAGGTATAATCCTCTTTATCAGCAATTCCTCTACCAGTTAATTTATCGAGAACAAGACGCTGTTCCACTTGTGCTACGAGTTTCCTCGTTGATTTTACGGCATCAGGGTTTACCGACATGGAATCAATCCCGCTCTTCACTAAAAACTCGGCAAAGTCCGGATAAACACTCGGCGCCTGCCCACAAATCGATACAGTTTTTCCGTCACGATGAGCTACTTCAATTAAATGACGAATCGCCCGACGTACTGCTAAATTACGTTCGTTGAAAATATGCGATACTGTTTCATTGTCGCGGTCACAACCAAGAGTCAGCATCGTCAAATCATTCGATCCAATAGAATAACCATCGACAAAGGCGTTAAATTGATCCGCTAAAATAATATTCGCTGGAATTTCAGCCATAAGCCATACTTTAAAATCAGGTCCTCGTCTCAGTCCTTCGGCGGCCATTAATTCCGTAACTTTAGCCGCTTCGTCTACAGTTCGGCAGAAAGGAATCATTACATTCAAATTTTTAAAACCAAATTCTTCGCGTACTTTTTTAACCGCTTTTAACTCTAACTTAAACGCTTCCGTGTATACAGGATCATAGTAGCGGGAAGCGCCGCGCCAGCCTAATAAAGCGCTAGGTTCATAAGGTTCATACTTATCGCCACCCTTGAGATCACGATATTCGCTTGATTTAAAATCGCTAAAACGTAGTGTAACTGGCCGTGGCGCCAAAGCTTGGCAAACCTTACGAATCCCCTCAGATAATGCTTCGATCACTCGGTCAGGCCGTCCTGTTTCAATTAAGTAAAGCGGATGTTCATGAATCGACGTTGTCCAGATAAATTCCTCACGCATTAGACCGATTCCATCGCAAGGAAGCGAACTATAACGATCTGCTAAGTCAGGATCGCCTAGATTCATATAAATTTTCGTTCCTGTTACCGGGAAAGTTTCTTGTGCCGCTGTCGCGACTTCTGTAACAGTTGGTTTTACAAGATCATCAATACAACCTTCATAAATAATGCCGTTTGTAGCATCAACAGTAATTTCCATGCCATCTTCAATAGCAGTCGTTCCTGCTACACCGCGGCTTTTGCTGCCAACAACACAAGGGATACCCAACTCGCGACTAACAATGGAAGCATGGCAAGTCATCCCGCCCGCATCAGTGACAATGGCTTTCGCTTTTTTCATGGCTGGAACCCAGTCAGGGGCCGTCATTTCCGTGACTAAAATTTCCCCCTCTTTAAACTGATCAATGAGACTAGGATCTAGAATGACATGTGCTTTGCCGCTGACCCGTCCAGGACTTGCTGGCAACCCCTTCGTTACTACACGACGATTTGTAACTTGCTCTTTTCCTTGCTGCATCATATTGCCTCCTCGTTCTTTATTCCTTCTTGACCATACTGTCTCAGGCCGCGCTTGCAAAACCCAAAGTTTCCCATCCCGTTCGTCAATGCCCCATTCAATATCCATATAGGAACCATAATGTTGTTCAATTGCCAAAGCATGCTGCGCTAACTCCCGTACCTGCTCATCAGTCAACACTGCCGCCTTTGCCTGTCCTGCCGGTACTTGTTGCTCTTCACAACCACCATCGGCCTTACGTACTAGCATGATGGGTTTATCGTGAATTTGCTTGTCTACTATCGTTAAATCTGATTTTTTAACAAGAAAACTATCGGGAGTTACGGTTCCTTGCACAATATATTCGCCAAGGCCCCAAGAACCTTCAATAAGAATATTTTGATCATCACCTGTTGCCACATCAACAGTAAACATAACGCCAGAAGCTTTGGAAAAAACCATCATTTGTACTACAGCGCTTAAAGCAACATCAAGATGATCAAATTTTTTCTTGGCACGATAATAAACCGCTCGATCTGTGAACATTGATGAATAACATTCTTTAACTCTTGCTACCACATCGGAAACGCCTTGTACATTCAAATAGCTTTCCTGCTGCCCGGCAAAACTAGCATCAGGCAAATCTTCCGCCGTTGCACTAGAACGAACAGCCACAAAAGGATTTTCTTGCCCTACTTTGCTTGCCAAAGTTTGATAAGCCGTTTCAATTGCCTTAGCAATAGCAGCAGGCATCGTCGCCTGCATAATTGCTTCACGAATAGCTGCACTTACCTTGCGCAGCATATAGCTATCCTCGACATCATCTAATTGACCAATCAGATCAGCAATTTTCTCACCTACGCCACTTTCTTTGACAAATAAGCGATAAGCATACGCCGTTGTTGCAAAGCCAAACGGAACGGGAACTTTCGTTTTTGATGTAAGTTCCCCTAGTGATGCTGATTTACCACCCACTAAAGCAACTTCTTCCTTGCAAATTTCGTCAAACCATAAGATAAGACTTTCACTTTTTTCCTGCATAATATCCTCCTTATACGCCATAAAATAGCATACTCTATTATTCTTTATAAGCTTATATAGTATATACTATATAAATTCTCTATCTCCTGCTTTATGGTCTGACTTTTTCACTATTTTTATAAAAAAAATCACCTCCGAACAAAAACCGTTGTTCGGAGGTGATTTATAGTATACACTAATTACTTTTTCATTTAGCAAAGAAAATCAAACTAAAATTTTAGCAAAGTCGCCAAAAGGCTGTGTGAGTTGACTAATCTGACGTAACAAAGCTAACCGATTATTACGGACAGCTTCGTCATCAACCATAACCATAACAGCCGCAAAGAAAGCGTCGATCGGCGCTTTCAATTGATACAAAGCTTGTAGCGCTGCCGCATAATCAAATGCCGCTGCTGCCATTTCCGCCTTAACGGCACAAAGACTGCTATACAGAGCAGCTTCTGCCGGATCACTCAAAAGTTCTTTCGTCACAACATCGTTTTGCGCATTTTTCGCTAAATTATTGACACGCACGATCGCCTGAATTAAGGGCACCGCTTCTTCTGCCTGGACTAGCTGCTGAAGCGCTTGGGCTTTTAACCATAAATCATAGCAATTATCTACGCCAAGCGATAAAACTGTATCAATCAGATCGTAGCGAATTTCGTTTTCTTGTAGAACATTTTTAAGGCGAAGACTAAAGAAATCAAGTACGGCCTGTTCTAAGGCAGCGATTTTTTCATCCTCTAACCCTAACAAGTCAGCCGTAAAACGAACTAACTGCGATAAAGACAGCGAAATTTTTCCATCAATAAGGATATTTACAATTCCCAGAGCCTGACGGCGAAGCGCATAAGGGTCCTGGGAACCTGTAGGAATCAGACCGCGGCTAAAAGTAGCCACAATATTATCTAATTTATCGGCAATACTAAGCAATTTTCCCGCCGCAGTAGTCGGCAGAGAGTCACCGGCAAAACGCGGCAAATAATGTTCAAAAATAGCTTTTGCCACAGCTGGAGTTTCGCCTTGCAGGAGCGCATAAGCTTCGCCCATCGTCCCTTGTAGTTCGGTAAACTCACAAACCATGCCTGTAGCTAAGTCGGCTTTTAATAATTCGCCAGCCCGGCTAAGAGTTTCAGCATCGGCCTTCACAATACTGATTTCACCCACATAGGCTGCTAGTTTCTTAATGCGCTGCGTTTTATCATACATCGTACCAAGACCATCTTGATAAACAATCGTTTTTAATTTCTGCACTCTTACATCAAGAGGAATCTTCTTGTCTTCTTCATAGAAAAACTCCGCATCAGCTAGCCGAGCCCGCAGTACTCGTTCATTGCCGCGACATACTGTATCAATATGATCGGCATTGCCATTACGAACCGTAATAAAGACAGGCAGCAACTTGCCTTCTGGCGAAAACACCGGGAAATAACGCTGATGCTCGCGCATGGGCGTTATAAGCGCTTCAGGCGGCAATGCCAGATACTTATCTTCAAAGCGACCGCACAGTGCCGTAGGATATTCTACTAAAAAAACAACTTCTTCTAGTAAATCTTCGTCAATGGCTGCTGTACCGCCTTGGGCCACAGCCAATTCTTTAATCTGCTTAGTAATCAGTTCACGCCTGGCTGCCGGATCGACCATGACATAATTCTCACTGAGCTTCGCAAAATATTCGTCGGCATTTGCCAGCGAAATATTTTTTTCGCCCAAAAAGCGATGACCTGTAGTAACACGGCCACTTGTCACTTGGGCAATGGAAAAAGGAATGATCTCGCTGCCAAATAGAGCAACTAACCACCGAATTGGTCGTACAAAGCGCATGTCAAGATCAGCCCAGCGCATATTTTTCGGGAAGTTCATGTGCTGAATCAAATCCGTCATAATTTCCGGTAAAAGACCGACAACTTCCTGACCTGCTTCAAAAACGTTAGCATAAACGTAGCCGTCTTTCACAACCAAGTCTTTTACATCAATTTTTTGTCCTCTGGCAAAGCCTTGGGCTGCTTTCGTAGGCTGATTCTGATCATCAAAGGCGATTTTAACGGAAGGTCCCTTATTTTCTGCTTTTTTATCAGCTTGTTTTTCACTGACAGCATGTATCAGCAAAGTTAGGCGGCGGGGCGTGCCAAAAGTTTCTATCTTACCACAATCAATTCTAAGTTCAGCAAATTTTTCTCCGGCCAATTTCCCCAACTGTTTCAGTGCAGCCGGCATAAATTTGGCCGGTATTTCTTCTGTACCAATCTCTAGCAATAAATCCTTACTCACTTGCCCGTCCTCCTTTCAGCAGGGGGAATCCCAGCTGTTCTCTCAATTCAAGATAAGCTTGCGCACATTGTCTGGCCATGTTGCGTACGCGACCGATAAACGCCGTTCTCTCACTAACACTAATCGCGCCGCGAGCGTCCAAAAGATTAAAAGCATGAGAGCATTTTAATACATAATCATAGGCAGGCAATACTAAACCTTGCTCAATAACACGCAATGCCTCTTTTTCATATTGGTCAAACAAAGTAAAGAGCAAGGCTGCATCGGAAACTTCAAAATTATATTTTGACTGTTCCACTTCATTTTGGTGAAAAATATCGCCATAGGTTATCCCATCAACCCATTCTAAATCATAAACATTTTCTTTGCCTTGAATGTACATAGCTAACCGTTCTAGCCCATAGGTAATTTCTACCGAAACTGGTTTCACATCAATGCTGCCAACCTGTTGAAAATACGTAAACTGAGTAATTTCCATACCATCAAGCCAAACTTCCCAGCCAAGCCCCCAAGCTCCCAGTGTCGGGGATTCCCAGTTATCTTCCACAAAGCGAATATCATGCTCTTCGTGGCGAATACCGAGTTTTGCCAAACTTTCCAAATAGAGTTCCTGAATATTTGGCGGTGACGGTTTGCGAATTACCTGATATTGATGATGCTGAAATAGCCGATTCGGGTTGTCACCATAACGGCCATCAGCCGGACGTCTCGATGGTTCCACATAAGCTACATTCCAAGGTTCTGGCCCTAAAGCGCGCAAAAACGTAGCAGGATTCATAGTACCCGCTCCTTTTTCCACATCATAAGGCTGTTGAATAATACAACCCTGTTGGGCCCAATAGTTTTGTAACGTTAAAATCATGTCTTGAAAAGTCACAATATCCCTCCTAAAAATAAAAACTCCCCGTCCCTGTAACAGTACTGTTACAGGGACGGGAAGTTATCCCGCGGTTCCACCCTGCTTGGCCAAAAATTGGCCCGCCTTCATAAAATGCTGTTTCGCTCTGGAGCGCCTTTCTTTTGCCATTACTGGCTTTCACCTGACCCAGTTCGCTAACTTTTTGGCAAAATACTTTATTCCTTCATCGCTAACTAATTTAGATTACTCCTAGTTTACCCAATTTGCGTTTAAAAAGCAAGCGTAAACTATTCTTCCTGGCGTTCCTTTGTTTCTTCCGTTGGTTCTACATCAACAATGTCATCATTGCGAACCACTTCAATACTGCATTTTTTAAACACAGCTGCCAGTACGCCAAGCGCAGCAATTTGCGGCGCTAATACCGCGCCAATGGCGCCAAGTGATACAGGGATTTCGGCAAGAATCTTATCTTCACTTTTAATGCGAATTCGATTTACATTCCCTTCCCGAATCAAATCTTTCACTTTATCAACAACTTCGCTGGATTTCACAGAAATTTCGTCAGTCCATTTACTATTTTGTTTCTTTTCTTCTAGTTCAATCAGCGCTTCAATTACATTGCCTTCATGTTTTTCCAGCGCTTCTTTTGCTTCTTTAAATGAAGCATTGGTGCGAGAACGAATCATATCAATTTTTTCAAGCGTTACTTTTTCTTCCATGGCTAAATCCCTCCTATTTATATGATCATTGCTGATTAGGCAATACTGTGAATAAAATTCAATGATTTCAAGGGCCTGTCAAGATGACAAGTCAAATAATCAAGAAATAACTTTTCAAGCTGCATTAAATCGCTGCCAATTATAACAAAATGACTGGGATTATCAAAATCAAGGGATAGCAACGTTAAGAGCAATTCATAGACTTTCTCACTGAGCAAAAAAGCCTCGCCTGTAGCACACTCTTTGCAAACAGTACCGCCTAACTGCGAAGAAAAATGACAAGGCAATTCCACACGATTATGACAATGAACACACTCGGAAAGTTCTGGTCCAAAACCAGCTCGCTGCAAAAGCTGCCAGCCAGCAGCGAGACTTACGAGACGCGGATTTCGCTCTTGCATCAGCCGAAAAATTGCCAGCAACTGATACAGTAAATCAGGCTCCCCTTCACCTTCCGGCCAAAACTGAACAACAATTTCCGCTACAACAGCGCCATAAGCCATAGCCATAAGGTCCTGGCGCATATGAGCAAAAGGTTCTAGTAAAGAACATTGCCGCAAAGACCGACTCTTGCCATTATCATAAGTAATTTCCAAAAAAGCAAAAGGCTGCACAGTTCCAGCCATAGGAGAACGAGCCCGTCTTACATGCCTGGCAAACAACTGAATCACACCTTGATCTTCCGTAAAGAAAGTAACAAGTCTGTCAGCGTCACCACTGTCTTTCGCCTGGAGCACAAGCGCTTTTGTGGGCACAAGAGTCATCGCAGTATCAGCAAAATCATTGCGTTTCCTCCTAATTTGCTTTTTATAAACGTTTTGTTAATTGTTTATTCTGTCTCTATCTCAACAGCCTTATGTATAAGAGTCGCCTTAAGGCGAACGATACGAAAACCATTTACCTCTAAAATCACAAATTCATAAAGACCTAGTTGCATGGTATCATCGACTTCCGGTTTACGGCCTAACAGTCCAAACATATAACCGCCAATTGTATCTTCTTCATGCTCTTCCAAATCAATATGCAGCAGTTCTGCCACTTCTTCGAGCAGTACCCTACCATCAAATTCATAGCTGCCATCAGGCAAGCGTTGAATTTCAATACCTTCTTCTTCGTCATGCTCGTCTTGAATATTCCCGACAATTTCTTCTAGAACATCTTCCAAGGCAACAAGACCAGCCGTACCGCCGTATTCGTCAATTACTACCCCAAGGTGAGTCCGTTTTCGTTTCATAATCTGTAGTAGTTCCGCCACAGACATGCCTTCTGGTACAACAAGAATTTCCCGCATAATTGATTTTAAATCTTTTTCCTCGTCAGGTTCTAAATCAAGTTCCATCAGATCACGCAAATGAACCATGCCAATTACATGATCACGGTCTTCTACACATAAGGGATAACGGGTATGGCTTGTCTCACGAACAACCGTCATATTTTCTTCAAAAGAATCATCTGTAAAGAGGCAAACCATATCTTGGCGAGGAACCATAACTTCTCTAGCTAAGCGATCGGCAAAATCAAAAACATTATCAATAAGCTCGCTTTCCATCTTATCAAGAACACCACCGCGCGTACTGGCGCTGACAATCAAGCGGAGTTCTTCTTCCGATAAAGCAATATTACTTTCTGTCGCAGGTGGCACGCCGATCAAATTTAAAATAGCCTGAGCCGTTCGATTAAATAAGCCGATGATCGGTGATCCAACCTTTTGAAAAATATAGAGCGGCCAAACAATAAACAATACCATTTTTTCGGTATGCTGTATGGCAATCGATTTCGGCACAAGTTCGCCAATCACGATATGCAAAAACGTAATAATGGTAAATCCGGCTGCTATGCTAATCGAACTTTGCAGCCAAAGCGATCCCGGTAAATACGCCGTAAACAAAGGTTGCAATAAGCTGGAAATAGCCGGTTCTCCCAACCAGCCAAGCCCCAGCGAAGCAAGTGTTACGCCAAGCTGAGTAGCTCCCAAATAACTGTCAAGAGCTGAAACGACCTTCATGGCTAAGGGAGCCCGTTTATCGCCTTGGTGAATCAATTCTTCGAGCCGAGTTTTGCGTATTTTCACGAGAGCAAATTCAGCAGTAACAAAAAAGCCGTTTACCAATACAAGAGCAAAAGCAATCAAAAGTTTAAAGAAGCTATATAGAGGAACATCTACAGCATCGATAGAGCATCTCTCCCTAATTTTTCATTCCAACCCGCTCAGGCATCATGGCGCCTGCCGTAAGAACATATTCTAGCGCGCTTTCATTCGTTACATCTAAAGGAATAATATCCTTTTTCGCCACAATAATATTGAAGCCTGATGTAAGATTAAGGCTCATTGGCACAAATACGCAAACATGTTCATCTGGCAAATGTTCAGCAAGCGGTTCAGAAACATCTGATACGATAAAGCCAAGAGCTCTGCAGTCAGCATGCGGATAAGGCACAAGCACCGCCTGTTTAAAAGATTGGCTGGAATTAAATACAGCAGTGGACAATTTTTTAACAATGTTATAAATAAATTTCACAAAAGGTATGGAGTTGACAAACCGTTCTCCTAAGCCTAGAAGTGATTTCATCAGCCAGTAAGAAGAAAGCCATCCTACCAAAATAATAAACAACAAGGCCGCCATAAGGCCAACTCCAGGAAAATGAATTGGCAAATGCTGACCTAACAGTTGCTCAGAAAATGTGAAAATTTGCATGACAACCCATACGGTAAAGGCAATCGGAAAAATCACGATTAACCCATTCATAAAATACTTAGAAACCCACTTCATGATTCACCCCTCTTAACAAATGATAGCATTTTGACTGCCTCTGGTCAATAAACAGGGGCGGCTTTACAATAAAAAAGGAAAAAAAGGGTATGATTATTCATACCCCAGAGATTTTAAAATCGAATCACGATTGCGCCAATCCTTTTTCACTTTCACCCATAAATCAAGATAACAGGGATTTCCCAATAAATTTTCTACATCGACACGGGCCTGCTGACCGATTTTCTTCATTAAAGTACCGCCGCTGCCAATCAAAATTCCCTTTTGTGATTCTCTTTCCACATAGATAACAGCACGAACATACAATTTATCGCCAGGACGCGGTGCAATTTCTTCAATATCCACAGCAATGGCATGCGGCACTTCTTCTCTTGTAAGCTGAAGCGCTTTTTCCCGAATGAGTTCAGCAATGACAAGCCGCTCTGGCTGGTCTGTTATCATATCTTCAGGAAAATACTTAGGCCCTTCCGGCAGGAGATTTTTAATTTCAGTAAGAAGCACATCAAGATTTACTTTTTCCAACGCCGAAATAGGCACAACGGCTTTAAAATCATAGCGACTTTGATAGTTTTTGATGATCGGTAAAAGTTTCGGTTTCTCAACAAGATCTATTTTATTAACAACAAGAAAAACCGGCGTCTTTACTTCTTTCAAACGCTCAATAATATATTCTTCCCCAGGTCCAAATTTTTCACTGGCGTCTGTTACAAATAAAATGGCGTCCACTTCGCGCAGCGTCTGCTCGGCTGCCTCCACCATATATTGTCCTAGCTTATGCTTCGGTTTATGAATGCCAGGCGTATCCACAAACAGCATTTGTGCATCGTCTTGCGTTAGTACGCACATAATTTTATTGCGCGTTGTCTGTGGTTTATCACTCATAATAGCGATCTTCTGGCCAATAAGACTATTAACCAGCGTGGATTTACCAGCGTTAGGCCGTCCAATTACAGCGACAAAACCGGAACGAAAAATATCTTTCTTTGTATTACTCAATCGTTGTTGTCCTCCCCAAAATACGTCAAGTCCTCAGAAGAAAAAGAATAGGGCAATATCTCTTCTAATGACATAACTTTATATTCTCCCGTTTGATTTGCCATAATTATGGCGGGAATGTGAAACTCAGCTATCACTTGTCGGCAAGCGCCGCAAGGCGCTACAGGATTCGAAGTTTTTGCAGCAACAGCCAAAGCTTTAAATTTTCTTTCACCTTTTGCTAAGGCCGTAAAAATAGCAGTTCTTTCGGCGCAGATTGTTAACGAATAAGAAGCATTTTCAATATTACAACCTTCATAAATCGTTCCATCGTCGGTTAGTAAAGCAGCGCCTACGGGAAAATGCGAGTAAGGTACATAGGCTTTCGCCATGGCCCGTGTCGCCGCAGCTACAAGTAAGCGTATTTCTTCTGGCGTAATCGAACAAACTAGACTATCCTTCATAAACGCTCAATTCCTAAAGCGCCCAAAATAGCCTCTTCTTCTTGGCGCATTTCTGCTTTATCACTGTCGGTTAAATGATCATAGCCTAATAAATGAAGTAAACCGTGAACCGTCAAATAAGCAAGTTCTCGCTCCAAACTATGACCATACTCTTCGGCTTGCCTGGCGAGAGTATCAACAGAAATAATAATATCACCAAGCAAATCTTCTGCTGGACCATCAAGTATTTCCGGCTCCTCGCCTTCGCTAAGCGCAAAAGATAAAACATCTGTTGGCCTGTCAATGCCGCGAAATTCTAAATTCATTTTATGAATATGGACATCATCGCAAAAAGATAAGCTGACTTCCGCCGTCGGCGCTAAGTTGTACAATTCAGCTGCTTTGCTTAAAACTTTCTTGACTGTCGCCGCCATCGCGTCCGATACAGTCACTTCGGTCTGTAAGGAGTTTATGTTGATTTCCATTTTTTAATTTTCTCCTTTCTAAATCTTTCTCATCGGGATATTCAATTCGTGTATGGAACATGCTGGAAAGTACCCTAATAAAAATATCACCGATCGTATTTAAATCGCGCAACGTTAGATTACATTCATCAAGCTGCCCTTCATGGAGACGCTGTTTAATAATTTTGCGCACAGTTGCTTCAATACGGTTAATATTCGGTTTCGCAATAGACCGTACTGCAGCTTCACAACCGTCGGCCAACATGACAAGCGCGGCTTCTTTACTTTGCGGACAAGGTCCTTCATAGCGGAAATCCGATTCAATAATACATTCACTATGATCATTTTCCGTCGCTCGTTGATAAAAATAAGATACTAGCGTCGTGCCATGATGTTGCTGCACAATATCAGAGACGATGCCGGGAATATTGTGCTCACGGCACAAATCACGACCATCTTTAATATGAGACGTTATAATCAGCGTACTCAGCGACGGCGCAATTTTATCATGAGGATTCTCTCCTGACGCCTGATTTTCCACAAAAAAACAAGGACGCTTGATTTTGCCTATATCATGATAATAAGCGCCTACCCGGGCGAGTACTGGATCTGCACCAATTTGAGCCGCTGCTGTCTCTACCATATTGCCAATAAGTACACTATGATGATAGGTTCCTGGCGCCTCTAACAAAAGCTGCTGCAAGAGCGGATGATTGGGTCTGGCTAGATCCATGAGTTTCACTGACGTGGTAATATGAAACACATTTTCTAAGTAAGGTAAAATTCCAGTCGTGATAATCGTAGCCGTAACACCACTAAAAATACCTAGTAAACACTGCGTAACAAGTTCGGCACCACTAATTTGATCAATTAGACCTGTTGTGGCAATAACAAGAAACTGGACAATAGAAATCCAAAAGCCGCTTTTTGCCAAACTGTAGCCTGTCGTCACTGTGGAAATACAGTAAACACCAGTGATACTCCCCATAAGACAGGTCAATACGGCACGAAGATCATGGTCGACAATGACGCCAAAAAAAATCGTTAAAGCAAAAGTTACGGCAAGACCAATGCGGCGATTGATCAAAATCGTTGCAAGCAAGGCGCCGACCGTCATGGGTGCGGCAAAATCAGAATAATAGTGAGCCATTTTCCCAAGAATCATGGTAATCAACATAACAAGGCCTACAAGCACCATTGATAAGTCATTTTCATAAACAGAAGGCGCACTTGTCCGGAGAGAAAGCGTGGTCAAGGCCATAATAATCAAGACAAAAAAGGTAAGCCCTAACACACGAAGTTCATTCGTCTGCCCGCGAGAAAGCCCCAGTTCCTCCAGCGCATGAATTTGCTCTGCTGTAACTACATCGCCGCGACGGACAAGTACTTGCCCTTTTTTGATTGTTTCACGGACAGGCTCTATCCCAGCTAAAACGCCTTGTTTGCGTTTTTCGGTTTCTTTACTGTTCAAAATAAAATTAGTCTGTAAAAACAGTGGCGCTAAAGCGGTTATTAGTTGTTTTTCCGCAAGCGGCAGCGGTAATTCGTTCGCTTCCAAAGCAATCTGCTTTTTAGCCAGATCTAGCTCATCATCACGAATTCCCCGCTGTAAATACTTATTTAGCAAAGTCAGAGTTCTATCTTGGTCGCGTTCCAACGCCGCCTCATCGAGCGTCACTAACAGAGTAGACGCCGTAGCCGACAGCAGGGGCAAAGCCCCTTTGACTTTGGCAATTTTCTCTTGCTCGGAAAGCTGCATATCTTCTTTAACCGTATGGGCAGTACGAAATAAAGCCGTAAGATTTTCCCCGGCTTTATTGACTATGGCCATATCTAGATCATACACGTTAACAATTCCGGCAAGTACTTCACTTTCCAGTTTTTTCGTTTTATCGGTATTAATATAGGAAACAGTTCGTGGCGCTAAAATATCACGATCACTAATTTGTCCAGTTTCAAACGAAACTCTATCACCTAAAAAATCCGTAGCCAGCACGACAATAAACAAAGTAAAAAAAGCTAAAGACAAGACAATCCGGCGAATGACCGGTTTTGCATATACACTGCCTGGTTGCGTAAACATAGCGCGCAACCGTCTACTGGCAGACCCCATTTTATTCACTCCAATTTTTCCATTTTCTTCTCTTTGTCAAAGTGTTCATAGGCGCGAATAATCCGTGATACGACTTCATGGCGCACTACATCGGCTTCTTCAAACAGAGAAATGGCAATTCCATCAACCTGAGCCAGAATCCGCTTGGCCTGAGCCAAACCAGAAATTTGCCCTGGCGGCAAATCAATTTGTGTTAAATCGCCAGTAATAACCATTTTAGAGCCAAAGCCTAAACGAGTAAGAAACATTTTCATTTGAGGCGCCGTTGTATTCTGAGCCTCATCTAAGATAACGAAAGAATCGTCAAGTGTCCGTCCGCGCATATAAGCCAGCGGCGCTACTTCAATAATCCCCTTAGACATATATTTAGCAAAGGTCTCACTGCCGATAATATCATAAAGTGCATCGTAAAGGGGCCGCAAATAAGGATCCACCTTTTCTTGCAGATCGCCAGGTAAAAATCCTAGCTTCTCACCAGCTTCCACAGCAGGTCGCGTTAAGATAATTCTTTCCACTTTTCTATTTTTTAATGCTTCTACAGCCATAGCAACAGCCAAATAAGTTTTCCCGGTGCCAGCTGGACCAATTCCCAGCGTAATATCGTGACGTCGAATGGCTTCCAAGTAAATAAGCTGGCCCCAGGTTTTCGGCTTAATCATGCGGCCTCTTGCCGTCGTCAGCACTGAATCAGCATACAGTCGATGCAGTTTGTGGGCGCCATTTTCCTGAACCATTTTTATACTATATTTCACATCATGAATTGTAATAAAGTTTTTACTGCGATATAAAAAGATCAATTCTGACAGCAAATGATAAACTTGTTCTACCAGTATATCGTCACCGCTAATTACAAGCTGATCTCCCCGTGCCGTTACTTGGCAGGAAAAATTTTCCTGAATTAGTCGGATATTTTCATCATTTCTACCTAAAACCATTACAGCTTCTTGATGATCTGTAAAGTCTAATCGTTTTTCCATTTGATTGGCCTGCGGCAAATAGTTAGCCCCCCTGTAAGCTGGTTCTGTTTTCACCGATCTCTTCAATTGTTTCCACTAAAACTTTTACTTTCACCCTATTGGGATCGTCGGTTGCAACAAGTTCCGTATTTTTTGCGATAATTTGAGCCGTCTCAGGAATTTGTTCGGACAAAACTGCCAAAGCATGCCGTACAGCACTGTCCGTCGCTTCTTCGTGCGTTTTTTCTTGATAAACCGGCACAGTTTCATAAAAGTCTTCCCTGGTAAATTCGACAGGTAAATCGGGATTCCTCCAAAGGAGAACTTTTTTGCAAAAAACCTCGCGTTCAAAGCTCATAAAGGGCGGATTCGGCGCTGATTTTATCGTCACTTCCCGCCCCCCCCAAAAAATCTTATAAGAATCTCGCTGCTGTCCAGTTCGCTCTAGCCAAGTAGTCGAAAGCGACTCTTCACCGGTTGCTTCATAGTGTATCTTGGCTTTTACAATACCAGTTGCCCGTACCGCCTTGCCTGACAGTAGACCTTTGATTAAAACATCTCCCGCCCGTACAGTATCGCCCTGTTTCTTTTGGCCTTGTCCGTTTAAAACAATCCATTCGCAAATTACACCGTCTTTTTGAGCCACATAATCGGCAGGCTCGCGGCTTTCCTCTTGCGGCATATTCTTCTCGGCAACCTCTACGACAGCCCTCGTTCCCATAAACTGAATAGAAGCCCAGGCTAATTCCGGAACTGCCAAAAGCAAAGCTGTCTCAGCCTGCTTTTTATTCACTTCATCTTTTTTGGCCCCAGGAACAATACCGCCTTCCGCCAAGGCCTGCCTTACTACGGCAGCTGGAACTTGTTCACAGCCAGTAATATGGACAAAGAATATAAAATTTGATGCATATTGAAGCAAAGCACAGAACAGGAACAGTCCCAAAACAAACATCTTTCGGCGCTTAACTTTTTTGAAGAAAAAGGGAAATCCCTGATAAGCAACCACAGAAATTCTCGTCTCACTTCGCTTAACTAACGGTCTGATAGCAAAAAAATCCTGGAGGCTTATATAAACATAAACGCCATCAAATCGCTTGGTAGCTGACCATAGCTCGAACCCTTGATCAAGACAAAGATTGATGAGTTTCTCCGGTCTTTTACCGGTAACTTTTATATAAACAAACCCTTTGAAATAATGATTAAACCGCATAAACAACACAAGCTCGCCTCCTATAAATCATAGCGAAGCGACTGAATCAGTCCTTCGACTAGAATTTGTTCTACCTGGAGGCTTCCTAACGATAAATTGCTTCCTACTACAATTACAACTCCCTGCTTGAGCCTAATGCGGACAATTTGCGTCGTATACTCAATAATACCTTTATGATTCTCAATTAGCAACTGTTTATTTCCCAACAGGGTCATGCGAGGCAGATCAAAAATCAAATCATCAGGAATTTCAAACAGCTCCGCTATTGATTCGATACGATTGTGCTTACGCCTTGCCATAGAGTCTCCGCCCCCTTACTTTATGTGTATGTAGCAAGCGGAGCGTTCAGACATGGACTTATAGATTTGTTCTATTTTTTCAGTTACCGTTCAAAGTTATGAACTTTAACAGGCGCCGCAAAGCGCATATAATTTGTGGCTAAAATTACTTCGCCACACTCTAAGTTTTTAATTTCATTGCGTTGCTGCAAAATATCTTTGCGGCACATGGTTTCTAGTTTTTGACGATCAGCGCGCGAGGAAAGCGCTAAAATAAATAGCGTATTTAACTGAGAAAGCACCTGATCCGCCAAGAGTCGCGGCTGCTGGTCAACTACGCAGAGTCCGAGACGAAATTTACGAGCTTCACTGACGAGCCGCCGAAAAATATGCTGGGAGCCGACTTCCTTCCTGCCTAAAAAACGATGAGCCTCTTCCAGCACCAGCAAGGCTGGGGTCAGACCCATTCTTTCATCGTCGCTATGGGCAGCATAATAGTTAAGCAATTTTTTCGTAATTAAGGTGGATAAAGCAATCTCTCCTAACGGGGAATTATGTTTCATTTCTACTAATACCACCTTACCATTTCCTACTTCCTGAATCATCTGGGCAAGTGTACCTACTGGCTCTTGCGTTAATTGCAGTTCCTGCTGTAAATTCCAGCAGATGCTTTTGATCTTGCTAATAGTCCTAAGTTGAAATTTTTGGCCTGTTTCTGTTTTTAATTCACTAATTAAATCTTCTGCCTCGTATTTTAACAGGTAAGACATCCATTCTCTAGGCCAGAGAGAAGCAATCTTATAAAGAGCATCAAGCTGTACCTCAGTAAAAGTAGCGCAAAGCGCCAGATCAAGGGGTTCCCATTCCTCCATAGCCACCTGAAGGGGCTGACAAAATGAGTCTTGGGGCTTTAAACTGTACACAACTAACCGGTCAGTAATCTGAGAATGCTTGGACAAAGCCTGATAATACTCATTATGAACATCAAAAATAAGCATGCCATACTGCTGCGACGCCAAAATCGAACTTGCCAATACTTTTACCAGATTGCTTTTCCCTGAACCAGTTGTCCCAAAAATCCCCATATGTTCCGGAATGGACTTGCTGCCACAAATTCCTACGGGAAAGGGACTGATACCGCGACCGCCTTTTAGATAACCAATTTCTAAATCACCGCCTATTTCCGCCAGTAATTCTTTATCTTCTTCCCCCAAAGAACGAACTTCGGCAAAAAAATCAGGGCATGTCTTAGGATTATAAAGCTGCCTAGCAGGATCAGCATAGCAAAGCTGTTCTGCCATCGCCAGTTTGACAGTATGATTGCCGCCTAAATAAAAATCAAGCTCATCTTGATTTACAACTTGACCACTTTCATCTAATTTACTCATGAGATAATTCACACCATTTAGGCCCGACCAGCGCGATTTCACTTTAAAATCATAGACGCGAATATAAAACCGGTCTTTTTGCTCACCTTCCACAACAAGAATATCGCCAAAATCAACCATCTGATGCGGCGCTACAACAAATTCCACATAAGTTCCCTTCGCAAAAGTAAGCCGTCCCTGATACATGGCTATCGCTCCCCTCGCAGTCCGTCTTAAAGCTTCACCAATATTATTTTGCACAAATGTCAAAAAAAAATAAGGCTGATACCCAAAATAGCCGTGTCTCTAACTGAGAAACGCTGAGCAGTCAGCCTTATTCTTTTTGCTAAAGCTTTCTATCAACTCGCTAGTATAAAATCAGCGAAAGTTTTTTTGCCCATAGGGACGAATTTGCTTAGGCTTGCCGAGAATCTCCGACCACACAATCGCGGCGCGGAGCTGTTCTGACGTGATAGACGAACCTTCTGACGAAGATGCGATCGCTGCAACAGAGGGCTCAGCCGTTGTTTGCGACGAAAACGACGAAAAGCCACTTTCTTTCCCATCAAGACTTTGCGGCTTTTTTTCCGAAAGGAGAACATCTTTTTTATCGTTACTCCCTTGCATCATTATCTGGTCTGGGACCGGCGGCGATTGCGATTCTGGGACAGAAGGATATTCATAGCTTTTTTTACGTTTTTTACGAAGAATTTCTGGTAAGCCATACAAAAGAGCCAGCAATAGTAATACGCCAATAAAATCCATATCCTATCACCTACTTTTTATCATCCAGCTTAGGTGCGCCGCTTTTAGCCACACTTTCTCGCATCTGCGTATCAGCCACAACGTTATTCAAATTATAGTAATCCATCACGCCAAGACGACCTTCCTGCAAGGCAGCAGCCATCGCGTGAGGGACTTCGGCCTGAGCTTCGACAACTTTTGCCTGCATTTCCTGCGTATAAGCGCGCATTTCCTGCTCTTTCGCAACAGCCATAGCGCGCCGTTCTTCCGCTTTGGCCTGAGCAATCCGTTTTTCCGCTTCCGCTTGATCTGTTAAAAGTTCAGCGCCAATATTCCTACCTACATCAACATCAGCAATATCAATCGATAAAATTTCAAAGGCCGTACCGGCATCAAGGCCTTTTGATAGAACCGTACGGGAAATATGATCCGGATTTTCTAATACATCTTTATGATCAATAGAAGATCCCACGGTTGTAACAATGCCCTCGCCCACGCGAGCAATAATCGTCTGTTCCCCCGCGCCGCCAACAAGTCTATCAATATTGGCACGCACTGTCACTCGAGCCTTTACCTTAAGCTCAATCCCATTTTTCGCCACAGCAGATACGACAGGAGTTTCAATCACTTTGGGATTTACACTCATCTGCACAGCTTCCAATACATCGCGACCAGCTAAGTCAATGGCAGCCGATCTAGCAAAAGGCAGCGGAATATCGGCACGATGGGCCGCGATTAAAGCATCAATTACCCGATCTACATTGCCGCCTGCTAAGTAATGAGCCTCTAGCTGATTGGCATTTACATCAATCCCCGCTTTATTCGCCTTAATCAACGGCATTACAATCGCCGCAGGTGGAACACGGCGTAACCGCATGCCAATCAGCGTAAAAATTCCTACGTCAACAGCAGCCGCCATCGCCGAAATCCAAAGACCTAGCGGAACAAAGTGTAAAAACAGCATAACCGCTAAAAAAACAACAAACAAAATAAACAGTGGGAAAATTAAAGCTGTCATTATAAAACCCCTCCTTATAGAAACTTAATGGTCGATACGTAACGTTCTTACAATAACTCGCCGCCCTGAGACAGCTAATACCACAATTTTTTCGCCAGAGGCAATATAATCGCCTTCTGTTACAACATCAATTTTTTTGCCAGCAATCAGCGCCGTTCCCGCTGGACGCAACGTTGTTACGGCAACGCCTTCCAGACCAACTAGCACAGCATGATCGTCAACACTGTGAAACCCCTTCTCCCGTGCTTCGCGATCCTTTAGGATAAAACGTGCCACAAGAGCGCTTTGCGGTAAGAAGCGAGCCATCAGCGAAAAAATCACTACAGACGCAATTAGACTCGCAGCCAAAAATTGCAGTGCTGGCCCATCTCCGCCTAAGGCTAAAAAAAGTCCCCCTAACAGAAAGACGAGACCACTGAGTGCAAAAATGGCTGTACCAGGAAAAAAAAGTTCAGCGACTAACAGAAAAATACCGCTAAAGGAAAGCAGCGCCGGCATCCAGCCGCCACGCAATAGCCATTGCCCGCCCAAAAGTAAGCTAGCTGCGATTAAGGCAGTCAAAATTCCAACACCACTACCTACCGTTTTAATCTCCGTCAGTAACGCCGTAAAAATCAGAGTAACTAAAAAACCCTTAATCAAAGGAATTTCTAATAAACCTGCCGCTTGCTCCCAAGGCGATAATAACATATCGGTACCAGTTGAAGCGGCGAGGCATTTTGTTCCCACGGCACCAAAAATAACAAAAACTGTAAAGAAGCTGCGATACCAAGCTTTTCTCGCAAAAAACATAGTCTCATCTCCTCTCAGCGAATCCTTATTGTTAGTAGAGACCCTCTTATATTGTCTTTGGCAAAAGAAAATACAAGAGGGTCTCTACTAGAAATAAATCCGGTGCCATATTAGCACCGGATTGTATTTATGATTGAAGCATTTCGCGCACAAGCGTATTCACAAGTTTGCCATCAGCTTTGCCTTTTACAGAAGGCATTAAAACAGCCATGACTTTTCCCATATCCTTTACTGTTACAGCGCCAGATTGGGCAATTGCGTCTTTAACCAGCTGACGAACTTCGTCTTCGGCCAACTGCTTGGGCAGATACTGCATTAATACTTCAATTTCGCGTTCGAGATTTTCTACTAAGTCAGGGCGGTTGCCTTTGGCAAACTCCTCCATAGAATCTCGGCGCATTTTCACTTCTTTGGCCAGGACTTCTAATACACCCTGATCATCAAGCTCCGTTTTACGTTCAATCTCTGCGTATTTGATATTAGCGCGTACCATACGAATCACAGAAAGAGCAAGCTTCCCTGATTCTTTGGCTTTCATTGCCTCTTTCATGTCCGTTGTCAATTTCTCTTTAAGAGACATGTATCAATACCTCCGAACAGAAAACACTAGTTGAATTTACGTTTACGAGCTGCTTCGGACTTTTTCTTCCGTTTTACGCTAGGTTTTTCGTAATGTTCACGTTTTCTAACTTCAGAAAGAACACCGGCTTTTTGACAGGAACGCTTAAATCTGCGGAGTGCGCTTTCAAGTGTTTCGTTTTTACCAACCTTAATTTCTGCCATCTGATCTCCCTCCCTCCACGCAAGCCTACGGGAAGTGCATTCACATACACCTAATTATTATACAATAGGCTTCTGTCAACTGTCAATCTTAACCTGGAGGCCAGTTCATAAACCGCCCGCCGAGAATATGCAGATGCAAGTGATGAACTGTCTGGCCGCCATTATCTTTCGTATTAATTACTGTACGAAAGCCATCTTCATCCAATCCCGCCTGTTTTGCAATAAGGGGAACGGTGGCCATCAGATGCTTTAAAATTTCCTGATCCTCTTCCGTCGCTTCCAGGAGGTTAGCAATATGCTTCTTCGGAATTAAAAGAATATGAACAGGTGCGCCCGGATTGATATCAGGAAAAGCCACAACCATGTCATCTTCGTAAAGAATCGTCGCCGGAATTTCCTTATTTACAATTTTGCAGAACACACAATCTTGCTGCATATGCCAGATACACCTCCTTTCTGTCAAACCAAGGATTTTACATGACTTTATCTTATAAAGAGTTCGTTGTTAAATTCAAAACTCCTGCAAAGAACTGTAATAAATTAAAAATCCTGAGATCCCAATAATCCATCACGCCAAAGCTCTGTTGCGGTGACCGCTTGAATCGTACCTGTCAAATCTTTGTCGCTCGGCATATACACCTTTAAATAATACTCGGTATGACCTTCGAGAACGCCGTCTTGCCATGTTTCAAAGAGTACATTGACTGTTTGACCAACAAATTGCTTCGCATAGATTGCCGCTTTTTTCTCAGCAATTTGTTGAATGACATGAACCCGTTCTTTTTTGATCTCTTCCGGAATTTGTCCGGCAAAATCAGCCGCCGGTGTACCAATGCGTTTCGAGTAAGGGAAGATATGCATTTTAGAAAAAGGCATTTTTTCCACAAAACTGACTGTTTCGGCAAAAAGTTGGTCCGTTTCGCCGGGGAAGCCCACAATTAAATCAGTCGATAAGGCTAAATCAGGAATTTCTGTTAGGATTCTCCCAATTAGCTCGCTATATTCACTTGTTGTATAGTGGCGATTCATCGCCTTTAAGATCGTATTGCTGCCTGACTGGAGTGGTAAATGAAGGTGACGGCAAAGCTTGTTATTGGCTTTAAGCAGTTCAACCATCTCTGGCGATACTTCGATGGATTCCAAGGAACTCAACCGCAGACGCACCACATCAGGCAACTCAGTGATTGCCTTCATGACATCAGTCAAGGTTACTGGTTCCGCCAAATCACGGCCATAGGCGCCTAAATGAATACCTGTTAGGACAATTTCCTGAAATCCCGCACTTGTCAATTTTTCAACTTCACTTAAAATGCCTGACAGCGGCCGAGAACGCAACGGCCCTCTGGCATAGGGAATGATACAATAAGTGCAAAAATTAGTGCACCCTTCTTGAATCTTGAGAAAAGCCCGCGTTCGACCTGGCATGGAAAACAAGGGAATTTCCTCAAAGGCATCGGCATCCATAATGTTAGTAACAACATTCAGCTTCGCTTCATGCTTTGATGCCGTTTCTACAAGTTCTACAATTCCCTGCCTATTTTGCGTTCCAATAATAACATCAACCCCATCAATTGCTGCAACTTGATCAGCAGCAACCTGGGCATAACAGCCAGTTACGGCTACTACAGCTTCAGGATTCAATCGATTGGCTCGTCTGATATACTGACGCGATTTTTTTTCTCCCAAATGAGTGACCGAGCAAGTATTGATGACATAAACATCGGCTTTTTCTTCAAAGGCAACAATCTCGTAGCCTTTAGCCAAAAAAAGCCCTTCCAACGTCTCGGTTTCAAATTGGTTAACTTTACAACCTAAAGTAATAAAAGCTACTTTTGGCACAAAGGTCCCCCCAAATCACCACATTCATAGATAACCACAGCTAAAGCGGTTGTTGCTGCTGTTTCCGTCCGTAAAATTCGCGGACCAAGCGTAATGGCTGTAGCGCCGCTTCCCTGAATCAGTTCCGCTTCAGAAGCGCTAAAGCCGCCTTCTGGTCCAATCAAAAGCAAAAATTCTTTCGCCTGACTTTGCTGCAGCACATCTTTTATCCCGAGATTTTTTTCATTTTCATAGCAAAACAACCGAAGACTCTCCGGCGCTGCAAGGCGAAAAACTTCGGCTAAGGTCTTAACCGAAGTAACGGTGGGAACAACAGTCCGCCGACATTGTTTTGCTGCTTCAGCGGCAATTTTTTGCCATCGGTCTTTTTTCTGTTCCTGCTTTTTACTATCATAACGAACAACAGAGTGATCTGCTACCCATGGAATAATCTGATGTACGCCGAGTTCTACCGCTTTTTGCACAATGTAGTCAAACTTATCATTTTTCGTTAAAGCCTGTGCAAGTATAACTTGAATGGGCGGTTCACTGCTATGATCAAGCCAAGCAGCAAATTCGATAGAAACTTTCTCGCCCTCAATTGCCGCAATACGTCCCACCGCCGCTTGTCCCGCTTGATCCACAACTTCCACTTCATCGCCGACTTTGAGTCGAAGAACTCGCGTCATATGTTTCGCTTCAGAGCCTTCGATAAACATGAAAGGTTCAATTTGCGTAATAAAAAACTGCCGCATAACTTATCGCTCCAAATGAGCTACAATAGCAACCCAGCCGCCTTCTTCACTAACCTTGTCAACAACAAACCCTTGCTCTAAAAGCACAGCTGTCACATCGCTAAGGCGTTCTGTAATAATACCACTGCTAACAAAAAAACCGTCTGGTTTCAGGCGTTCTTTCACATCGGGAATCACTTTAATAATAATATCGGCAATAATATTGGCAATAATAAGATCAGCTTTACCAGTTACGCCTGTGAGCAGATCGCCCTGACTGACTGTGACTGTTTCAGCGACTTGATTGAGAGCCACATTTTCCTTGGCTACGCGAACAGCGACGCTGTCTAAATCGACCGCCTTAATAGCGGCAGCGCCTAATTTGGCACTGGCAATTGATAAAATACCAGATCCTGTACCAACATCAAAAATCTGCATGTCAGGCTTAACTAACTCTTCTAAGTGACGAATACACATAGCTGTTGTATGGTGAGTCCCTGTACCAAAAGCCATACCGGGATCTAATTCAATAATAAGATCATCCACACCAGCCTCATACTCTTCCCATGTCGGCTTAATCACAATTCTTTCGCCAACCTTGACCGGATGGAAAAATTCCTTCCAACAAGAAGCCCAATCTTCTTCCTGTATTTCGCGACAACTAATTTCGCCTTTGCCGGCATCAATATTATGACAGCAAAGACCGTTTACTTGTCCCTCAAATGAACGAAGCTTGTCATCAAGGGCTTCGTCAACAGGTAAGTAGGCTTTTACAACAACAACTTCCGTATCAGTTTCTTCAGGAATATCGCAATAATCCCACGCTCCTGATAAACGATAGGTGTTAATAAGCTCTGGATCTTCAATAACGACACCGCTGGCTCCCAAATCATGAAAAATATTGGCCACCGCTTCGGTGGCCTCATGGGAGGTTTGAATACTAATTTCAGCCCACTTCATCTGCACTCGCCCCTTCTTATGGAATTAAGACACCCCAAAGGCATCCTTCATTTTCTTAAAGAACCCTTTTTGTTCCGGGTTAATATCTTCTCCGCTAATTCGGGCAAATTCTTTTAAAAGTTCACGCTGTTTCTCAGACAAGTTTTTCGGAGTCACAACTTTTACTTTTACTAGCTGATCACCGCGCATATTACCGCGGATATGAGGAATTCCTTTATTTCGTAAGCGGAAAACAGTTCCAGACTGCGTTCCTTCTTCGACACGGAATTTCACTTTTCCTTCCAAAGTTGGTACTTCTACTTCGTCACCTAAAATTGCCTGAACAAAGCTAATGGGAACTTCACAAATAATGTCGTTTCCTTCGCGCACAAATAGTTTATGCGGTTTCACGAAAATATACACATATAAATCGCCCTGCGGACCGCCACGAAGTCCCGGTTCGCCTTCATGAGCCACACGCAACCGTGAACCAGTATCAACCCCAGCAGGAATCTTAATTTTTATTTTCCGTTTCACCTTGATCTTGCCTTGACCACGGCATTCTTTACACGGTGTCTTGACAATTTTGCCTTCGCCACGACAACGGTCACAAGGTTTCACATTGACCATTCGGCCAAAGGGTGTATTTTGTGTAAATTGAACTTGGCCCGCCCCTTTACAGTCAGGACAAGTTTCAGGATGAGTCCCAGCGGCAGCGCCTGTGCCATGACATTCTGGACAGGTATCCATCCGCGGAATCTCTACTTCTCGTTCCACGCCAAAAGCTGCTTGGTCAAAAGCAATCTCCATATCAAAGCGAAGATCTGAACCTTTTTCCGGACCATTAGCACGGCCGCCAAAACCTTGACCGCCAAAAAACATATCGAAAATATCGCCAAACCCGCCTTGACCGCCGAAGCCGCCTTGGCCGCCAAAACCGCCAAAGCCTCCACCTTGACTTCCGTCAAAGGCAGCATGACCAAATTGGTCATACTGCGCCTTTTTTTCGGAATTAGACAAAACTTCATAGGCTTCCGCAACTTCTTTAAATTTTTCTTCTGCCTCTTTCGCATTGTCCTTGTTGACATCAGGATGATATTTTCGGGCCAACTTGCGATAGGCCTTCTTTAGTTCATCGTCAGATGCTGACCGGGACACACCCAAGACTTCATAATAATCTCGTTTGCTCACCTTGCACCATCCTATGCTTTGTCATTCTTTTTTTCGTCAACAACCTCAGCGTCCACAATAGATTCATCTTTTGCTGCGCCAGCTGAAGCACCGCCTTGCGGCTGACCTTCATTTTGCGCATACATAGCTTGTGCTAATTCATAAAGCGGCTTCGTTAATTCTTCCGTATCAGCCTTGATTTTTTCCAAATCATTACCTTTTAGCGTTTCCTTTAAGGTATTCGCTGCTGCTTCGATTTTTTCAACAAGCGCTTTATCGGCTTTATCGCCAGCTTCTTTAATCGTCTTTTCTGCTTGATAAATCAAAGAATCAGCAGAATTTCTTACTTCGACTTCATCTTTGCGGGCTTTATCTTCAGCTGCATGAGCTTCCGCTTCTTTAACCATACGTTCGATTTCATCTTGACTGATACCACCAGAAGAAGTAATCGTAATTTTTTGTTCTTTGCCTGTACCAAGATCTTTGGCGGAAACATTTACGATACCATTGGCATCAATGTCGAAAGAAACTTCAATTTTAGGTACTCCACGCGGTGCTGCCGGAATACCGGACAATTCAAAACGTCCCAACGTTTTATTCGCTGCAGCCATTTCACGTTCGCCTTGAAGCACATGAATGTCAACGGAAGGTTGATTATCAGCTGCCGTGGAGAATACTTGGCTTTTCGACGTAGGAATTGTCGTATTTCTATCAATAATTTTCGTGAAAACGCCGCCCAGTGTTTCAATGCCCAGAGACAATGGCGTTACATCAAGCAGTAATACGTCTTTTACCTCACCGACAAGAACACCAGCCTGAATCGCAGCACCAACTGCTACGCATTCGTCAGGATTTACGCCGCGATGCAGATCTTTGCCAATAAATTTCTTCAAAGCTTCTTGTACAGCAGGAATACGAGAAGACCCGCCTACCAAAATAACTTTATCAATATCTTTCGGGGAAAGACCAGCGTCAGACAAAGCTTGACGAGTTGGCCCCATAGTGGATTCTACCAAGTCAGCCGTTAATTCTTCGAATTTAGCGCGGGTCAAGTTAAGATCCATATGTTTCGGACCGGATTGGTCGGCTGTAATAAAGGGAAGATTAATATTGGTGGAAAGTACACCGGAAAGCTCAATTTTCGCTTTTTCCGCAGCTTCCAACAAACGCTGCGAAGCCATTTTATCATTGGCCAAATCAATGCCTTGTTCTTTTTTGAACTCTTCAATCAGCCATTGTTTTACCCGCATATCAAAATCATCGCCGCCAAGACGGTTATTACCGCTTGTTGCTTTTACTTCAAAGACGCCATCGCCTAATTCCAAGATGGATACGTCAAAAGTACCGCCGCCAAGGTCATAAACAAGTACTGTATGATCATTACCTTTATCCATACCATAAGCAAGGGCTGCTGCCGTCGGTTCATTAATAATACGAAGAACTTCTAACCCAGCAATGGTTCCAGCGTCTTTTGTAGCTTGACGCTGCGCATCTGTAAAGTAAGCCGGAACTGTAATAACGGCTTGCGTAACAGTTTCACCAAGATAGGCTTCTGCATCTTGCTTCAGTTTTTGCAAAATCATTGCCGAAATTTCTTGTGGCGAATAGCCTTTATCGTCAATATTTACTTTGTGATTCGTACCCATATGACGTTTAATGGAGCTAATCGTTCTATCAGAGTTAGAAACAGCCTGGCGTTTTGCGAGCTGTCCAACTAATCTTTCACCCGTTTTAGAAAAGCCTACAACCGAAGGAGTTAAGCGACTGCCTTCTGTATTTGCAATAACGACAGGTTCGCCGCCTTCCATGACTGCTACAACTGAGTTTGTCGTACCAAGGTCTATACCAATTACTTTTGCCATAATTTATTCATCCTCCTTAAATAACTCACAACTTAACCATTATGAAATCAACCGTTATTGACAACTTTCACCATGCTCGGCCGAATCACGCGATTTTTCAAGCGATAGCCTTTTTGTAGTTCTTGTACAATCGTGCCATCTTCTTTTTCAGCATCTTCCACACGCATAACGGCCTGATGTTCATTCGGATCAAACATCTGATCCATCGCGGCAATAGCCGAGAGACCGAGTTTTTCAAAAGCGCCAGTCATCTGACGGAAAATCATTTCTACGCCAGAATGAAACGCTTCCGCATCTTTACTGCCATCAGAAGCCAAGGCTCGTTCAAAGTTATCTACCACAGGCAAAAGCTCTGTAATAATTCCTTCTGCAACTAAAGTAGACAACTCTTCTTTTTCCTTGGTGGTCCGACGACGAAAATTTTCAAAATCTGCTTGCAAACGTTGATACTTGCGGACAGCTTCTTCCAAAGCGCTATCCTTTGCTTGCAAAGCGGCAGCAAGTTGGTCTACTGAAAGCTCCCCTTGTACGCCTTCGCTAACTTCATTGTCTTGTGTTCCCTCTGCTGTTTTCACGGCTTCGTCTTGAGAGCTTTCTGGATCTTGTGCCGGAAACGGTTTTTCATTATCAGCCATACAGTCACCTCATTGCTATTCTCTTTCTTATCTATAGATACGGAATGTTTCTTTAGAAAAACTCAAGAAACAGGATTTCCGTGTTTATCAACCAATTCGATATTTTTTGATAAGCTCACCTAAATGAGTATGCATAAACTCTAGTATAGCCATGGTTTTCCCATATTCCATACGCGTTGGGCCTAAAATCGCTACAGAACCAACAACTTGACCATCAATTCGATAAGTAGCCTGTACCACGCTGCAGTCCTGTATGCCGCTATACTTGTTTTCCTGACCGATGGTTACAACAACACCATCTTGATTTTGCATGTGCAAAATATCGTAAAGTAGCCTTTTTTCTTCCAACATGGTTAAAATCTTTTTTATTTTGTCCACATCACGAAACTCAGGTTGATTCAGTAGATGGGTCGTTCCACCTAAAAAAACTTTTTCCCCTTTATCTTGGGTTAAAGCCTGTGTAATCGCAGTAAAAGCATACTCAACCACATCAGAATCAAGAATCAAGTCTTGCTTAATATCCTGTACTGTGTCGCCGCCAATTTCTGTAAATCCTAATCCAGTCAAGCGATTATTTACTTGCTGGGCAATTTGCTGCAAATCGTCCTGTGTCGTTCCTTCCGGAATATCAATAATTTTATTTTCAACAATTCCTTTATCAGTTACGACAACAGCAATAACGCGCTGTTCATCAAGCGGCAGAAACTGCAAATATTTGAATTTTGCCGGAGCACTCTGCGGCGCCATCACCAACGAAACATTGTTGGTGACTTTCGAAAGCAGCTTAGCTGTCTCTTGAAACAATTCGTCAATTCGCCTGACTTTGGCTTCATACCACTGTTTGATCAAATGCAGATCTCGCTCGGAAATACTATGCGGCGCAAGTAAACAGTCTACATAAAAACGATATCCCTTGGCTGAAGGAATCCGTCCTGCCGATGTGTGCGGCTGTTCTAAAAAACCTAAGAGCTCTAAGTCGGCCATTTCATTACGGATCGTTGCCGGACTTACCCCCAAGTCATATTTGCGGGCAATAGTTCTTGAGCCAATTGGTTCGGCGGTAGAGACATAATCGTCAATGATGGCTTGTAAAATCCGACGTTTCCTATCATCTAACAAGATCTCCGCCTCCCTTGTTAGCACTCTTCCTGATAGAGTGCTAATATCTAATAAAAAAATACCACTCATTTTCTAGTCTGTCAAGAACGTAGTAGAAAATTTCAAGGTAAAAAAGCGCAAAAAACTACATTGCCTAATAATTTTCCTTGGTCGGTTAAAAAGATTCTAGTTTGCCTATGGTTAAGAAGTCCTTGGTTTGCCAAAGTTTCCAAAACCTTGCCATAATCTGCAAAAAAGGAAGTATGAAAAATCGCTTCATACTCGTTTATATCTAACCCTCGCATTGTGCGCAACGCTAAAAAAGCAAACTCCGCTTTCGCTGTCGCTTCGTCAAGCGTCTCCTCATAGGCAATAACCGATTCTCCTTTAGCTATAGCGGCAATATAACGCTTCGGATCGGTTTCATTCGACCAACGTTTCCCTGGGAAAAAGGAAGCCGCTGCCGCCCCAAGTCCTAAGTAAGGCTCGTAGTGCCAATACTTTAAATTATGACGGCAAGCATGACTAGGTTTCGCATAATTTGAAATTTCATAGCGGGAAAAACCCTTCTCAGCTAAAAAAGCAGGCGCAAAAGCGTCAAACTTTGCCTCTTCCGCTTCGTCAGGCAAGGCAAGCCTCCCCTGCTCTTGCCAACAGTCGAAGACCGTTCCCTCCTCTATTTTCAAACTATAAAGCGAAATATGCGATAAGGGTAATTGTACTGCTTTGGCTAAAGTGGTTTGTAAATCGATCAGCTTCTGGCCAGGTAACCCAGTCATCAAATCAATACTTAAGTTGGTAAAGCCAGCCTTAGCCGCGGCTATTACTGAAGAGGTCGCATCTTGGGCAGAATGAATCCGTCCAATCGTCCTAAGCAGTGGATCGGAAAAAGATTGCACGCCAAAGCTAATACGATTCAGACCGGCGTCCTTAAGCGCGACAAGAAGCGAATCCTTGGTGGTTCCAGGATTCGCTTCACAGGTCCACTCATAGCCTTCACTGAGAGAAAAAGATTCAGCAATAGCGTAACAAATTGCCAGTAGTTGATCTGCCGGAAGTATCGTAGGCGTACCTCCGCCAATAAATACCGTATCAACTTCATAATCAGAAATTTTTTTGCTTTGCACAGCAATCTCGGTTAATAATGCTCTCGTATAGGCGTCAAACAAATCCTCCTGCCCGCTCATTGACGGAAAATCACAATAAAAACACTTCTGGCGGCAAAAAGGTATGTGAACATAAAGCCCTAAGGTCTTTCGTTTCATCATCGATCAATCCATTTTTAAAATTGCCATAAAGGCTTCTTGCGGCACTTCCACACTACCAACTTGCTTCATGCGCTTTTTGCCTTCTTTTTGCTTTTCCAACAGTTTACGTTTCCGCGTAATATCGCCGCCGTAACATTTGGCAAGTACGTCTTTACGCATAGCCCGAACTGTTTCTCTGGCAATGACTTTATTCCCGATGGCAGCTTGAATAGGAATTTCAAACATTTGCCGCGGAATGATTCCGCGCAATTTTTCCGCCAAACCACGTCCACGCGCTGCCGCTTTATCGGTGTGAACAATCACACTTAAGGCGTCAACAGCTTCGCCGTTTAAAAGAATATCAAGCTTTACGAGCTTAGATGTGCGGTAGCCAATTAATTCATAATCAAGCGAAGCATAACCCCGTGTCGACGATTTTAGCTTGTCAAAATAATCGTAAATAATTTCACTGAGCGGTAAATGATATTCGATCGTAACGCGACTCTCATCAAGATACTTCATATCCTTAAAATCGCCCCGTTTGTCCTGCGATAGCTCCATAACGGCCCCGACAAAATCATTCGGTACAATCACCGTTGCTTTTACGTAAGGTTCCTCAATATGATCAATATTCGCAACAGGCGGCAACAGTGACGGATTATCCACCCGAAGCATTTCACCGTCTGTTTTATAGACTTCATAAATAACGCTTGGCGCTGTCGTAATGAGCGTAATATTATATTCCCGTTCAATTCGTTCCTGAATGACATCCATGTGCAAAAGGCCTAAAAAGCCGCAACGAAAGCCAAAACCCAAGGCAATGGAAGTTTCCGGTTCAAAGACAAGAGAAGCATCATTAAGTTTCAACTTATCAAGAGCGTCACGCAACGCGTCATACTGTGAACTTTCTACAGGATAGAGCCCGCAATAGACCATCGGCGTAATAGTCCGATAGCCAGCTAAAGGCGCCGGTGCCGGATTATCGGCCAAAGTAATCGTATCGCCTACCCGCGTATCCTTTACATTTTTTATGGCAGCTGCAACATAACCAACTTGACCAGGCGCCAACTCGTCCACTAATGCCATGTAAGGCTTAAAAACCCCGACTTCCGTGACTTCAAAAGTTTTCTTCGTAGCCATCATATGCATTTTCATACCAGGGGCTAGCACGCCGTCAAACACACGGATATTGGCAATAACCCCTTTATACGCATCGAAATGCGAATCAAAAATCAGCGCCTGCAAAGGCTTTTCGCGTTCGCCCTGCGGCGGCGGAATCTTAGCTACAATCGCTTCTAGTACCTCTTCAATGCCAATTCCCGATTTCGCGCTTGTTAATACCGCTTCCGAAGCATCAAGACCGATTACATCTTCAATCTCCTGTTTCACTTTTTCTGGATCAGCGCTTGGTAAATCAATCTTATTAATAACAGGAATGATTTCCAAATTATGTTCCAGTGCCAAATAAACATTGGCCAGTGTCTGCGCCTCAATTCCTTGCGCAGCGTCTACCACAAGCAGTGCGCCTTCACAGGCAGCCAAGCTACGCGAAACTTCGTAAGTAAAATCCACATGACCAGGTGTGTCAATAAGATTAAGCATGTAAGTTTCGCCATTTTTTGCCTTATAGGAAAGCCTTACAGCCTGAGCTTTAATCGTAATGCCCCGTTCTCGCTCCAATTCCATCTGGTCAAGAACCTGACTCTCCATTTCTCGAGCCGATAGTGTTCCAGTATACTCAAGCAAGCGGTCAGCCAGTGTGGACTTACCGTGATCGATATGAGCGATGATCGAAAAATTGCGGATCTTGGAAATCTCCACGCTGTCCTCCTCTCTGCATCCCATTGTTAGGAAGCAGTCAAATTTGTACATTAAATTATAGCATTTTGCTATAAGCGCCTGCAAGTCTTACCTTTACGGCAAGGAGAGAGAGGCAATCAATTCGTTCATTTCGACATAAAGTGGCTGCAAAAAAAATCCATACTGTAAAGGCAAACGGAAATTTTTTGTACCATCCCCTAGATAGAGAAAATCCCTATCGCTCCATAACGTACCAACTTCATAAGCTTGCCGCCAGTCGTAAGAATCACCTAACCAAACAATTTCATAAGAGCCTCGCTTCGGGCTCGCCACAGAAAAAAGCGGCGCTTCCTGGCGCTGCGTTAATTGGGTTAGCTGCCCTTGAGCAGTCCAAAGACCGCATAAAGTGACTGCCAGAAGAAGAAAGGTTCCTCGATAAAGCAGTTTCCATTGATTCATGATTGCCTCCTGCTAGTTGCTAGTTGTCAACCTTTGTAATCTACGGCTTCGCCCCGGCTTCAATTAAATCGGCTAGTACATCTCCTAGTATTTCCATACTGCGCGAGGCTTCTTCCAAAGAACTTTCTTCGCTGCCTACTTCAAGCAGCAACGCTCGCGGATGCAGATGCTGGTTGTATCGCCAGTCTTCCAGCTTAATGCCGCGACACAGACCAGGATACTCCTTGTTTAATTTCGCTTCAATCTGTTTAGCAAAAGCATGATTCTGCTGCCAGTGGGGCTGGACAAGATCAGGCCGTCCTACAGCAACAATGATCAAAATACGGGCTGTCGGCACACCTTGAATTGTCGTTGTCACGTTTTCTCGTTTTTGTGCATCACGATGAATATCGAAAACCATTTGCAAAGAAGGATGATCATTCAGCATTCTTTGCAACGTGATTTCCGACAAATTATAAGCCTTCATAAAGGACGGATAATCATGAACAGCGCTGCTTTGCACAACGCCAACCCCTCTATTCTCCAGCCGTTTACTTAAAGCAGCGCCAACTTGTACAATATCGCCTTTTTGACCGCCCGCGCTATGGGAACTACCGGAAGAAGGAATGAAGGATTCCGAAGTATGGGTATGATAAATACCAACAAGCGGTTTACCTTCTTTACCGCTCAAGGAGAATTCAAATTTAGGTAAAGTCTCAGTACTATTGGCACTGAGAGTTGCCACTTCGCTATGGGTTAATCCTGCCAAAAGCGGAATTTCCCGCTGCAAAATCGACCGAATATCTTCTGTATCAATATCGGTAAATAAGAGCAGCGCCGAACGCAATCCCTTGGTCGGTGAAAAATGGTTTTTCTCCGCTTCCGTCGAAGGCTTGGGCAAACTTCGAGCAAACCCAGGTACGCCGGCGCCTAACAGATCCCGCCCTGAGGCAAGAGTTCCGAAAAAAAAGGAAGACTTTGCTTGTCCGACTGAAGGCCCCTGAGCCAGAACCAAAGCTGTTTCCGGTGCAAATGAATCACACCAAAAGAAAAAGCCGCCAGCTAAAAAAATCGCCGTAAGCAAAGACAGTACTATAATACAAAGATAGTCAGGTTTTCGTAGCTTTTTGCGGCTTCGTCTTCTCAAATTGATCTCCTCCCGCGTCAGATTACCTGTACTATATATGCGCTAGGAGGAGCACCTATGCTCTATTGCAGATAACGATGAATATTTTTATAGTCGATTCCCTCATGCAGTGCTTGATTAATCGCACCGGCCACAATGGTAGCAATATCTTGAATCATCCGATCAATTTCTTTCGGCGTAACCATCAAATCCCCTAAAAGATCAGGAAGAATCTGCCGAACTATTACATGCTGCTCTGCTTCCGAAAGGGTGGCCATACTTTTAAAATAGCGAGCGAATGCGGCGTGCTCTTGCAAAACCTGAAGGGTATCCATGGCAATCGTTGAAGCATGAATCACCGTAGGAACGCCAATGGCAATAACCGGAACCCCCAAAGAAAGCTGAGTAAGACCAAAACGCTTGTTTCCCACGCCTGATCCTGGATGAATTCCGGCAGTACTAAGCTGAACCGTAGTTGCTACACGACTGCTAGCGGCTGCCGCCAGTGCGTCTACAGCAATCACCGCAGCAGGCTTCACTTCAGCTACAACACCTTGAATAATTTCAGCTGTCTCCATACCAGTTAGGCCTAAGACACCGGGGGCAAGCGCACACACCAACCTAACGCCGCCGGCTAATTCCGGTGACAATAACGTTTCCAAATGTCTAGTGACAACAATCTTGTCAATCACTCTTGGGCCTAACGCATCAGGCGTCACATTCCAATTTCCCAGACCGACGACAAGAACCACACCTTGCTTAGAAATTTGGAGTAGAGAAGCAAGTTCTTGCGCTACGGTGTTCATTACTGAATCTGCTAAGGGCGTGTTTTTATAGCGAAGCCCTGGCGCTTCCACCGTAATATACATACCTGTCGGTTTTCCCATCGCTTGCTTCGCTTCATCTGACGCAATATGAACCCTAGTAACAGTGATTTCTTCTTGTTCTTCTGTCTCTACATTTAGACCTGGGATTTCCTTTCCCGTAGACCTTGTCACATTTTCTCTTACTTCAACGGCCAGATCGGTCCGCAAACTTCCTTGATCCACCACAATGACTCCTCCTGTTTTATTTCTAGAGTATCCCATCTCTTATCGCCTTATCCGAGATGCCCTTCATAGATTATAATTTGGGATTTGTTGCTTGCATTTTTACTTTGTCCATGCTAAAATATCTTAGGTAATAGATCATAAGGAGGTGAACAACTTGCCAAATATTAAATCTTCTGTACGTAGCGTAAAAACCGATAGCGAACGTCGTCAGGCTAATGCTTCGGTCAAATCTACTTTGAAAACCGCAACGCGCAAAACTACCGAAGCCATTGCTGACGGTAAGGCAGATGAGGCGAAATCCCTCCTAGCTCAAGCAACAAGCAAAATTGATAAAGCTGCTGCCAAAGGCGTTCTTCATAAAAATGCTGCGGCTCGTAAAAAGTCCCGCTTGGCTCACAAAGTAAACGCTTTAGCACAATAAAAATAGGCAATATAACAAAACCTGTCTTTTACTGGCAGGTTTTTTATATTGCCTATTTTTATTATTTATATTGCATCAATGGCATAAAAACAAAATGATTTTTTCTAATGAAATTAATTCTCGACTAAATTTCAAGTCTTCGTCGGCTTCTTTAAGAAGCTCCATGGCCTTGTTTAACTGCGTTAAAGAAAAGGACCGGCTTTGTCTTATCAGCTTATCCGCCACAAAGGACGGCAGCTTTAGTTCTTTCGCTACTTCCTTTGCCCCCCATCCTTCCTCTAATAGAGCCTTAGTCTGATAAAGCTGTCTGGTATGACGAGCTAACAGTCCCAGAATTTTCAGGCGTGGTTGACCACTTTCAATTTGATCCGCTAAGACAGCTAGGGCCTGAGCCACATCTTTGCGGCTCATTGCTTCCGTCATCGCAAAAACAGACATTTCCGGCACATTCGCCAAAAGCAACTCTACATCTTGCAGTGTAATCATCGATTTTGTACCGATAAATAACAGCAGTTTTGTAATTTCCTGATCTAAAAACGATAAAGAAGCATGGGGCATCAAGGACACTGCCGCTAAAATCGCTTCTAACGCTGCCGCTTCAATCTTTTTTCCTCGTTGACGTATCTCTGCTTGCAGCCACTGAAATAATTCCTGCCCCTTTAACGGCACAGCTTCAAAAACAACCCCGGCCTCACCGATGAGTTTATAGGCCTTGCGCCGTTTATCAACTTTATCATAGGCGGCAAAAATCACTGTCGTTTCTGGTGGCACTTGCTTTAAAAGTTTCAAAAAAGCTTCATCTTTTTTAGCTGTCCCTTCGCCATCCGCCTTTTTCCCAGCACTAAAAAACCGCGTATTGCGAATTAAAATAACATTTCTACCACCAAAAAAGGATATAGCGGATACCATTCCGGCCAGTTCCTCTAGCGACGGATCCTGATCGAAAACAGTCAAATTCATTTCCTGATCGTTGGGCGGAACCAGTCCATTCACAAGCGTCTTTTGCAGCTTGTCAAGTAAATAGACTTCATCACCATGTAATAAGTACAAAGAATAAATCTTCCCTTGCTCTAGTTCTTTTTGTAAAACTCCTACGGTCATAAGCTTTCTCCTACTTTGTTTCTGATCTGATAAATGGCTCTATCCGCACTTGATCCCTGTCAATCAAACAATGAATGGCTCCCTGTAAATCAGTACGAAAAATTTTAATATGCTGCGCCTGGAGCCTCGCTAATGTTTCGGCATGAGGATGCCCGAAATGATTTTGATAGCCTACGGATATTATAGCATATTGCGGTTGAAGGGCTTGCAAAAAATCGGTACTAGAGGCATTCTTCGAGCCATGATGCCCCACTTTTAGAACAGTCACAGGTGCAAGCGGCTTTTCCAATAAAACCTGCTCTTCCTCCTTTTCTAAATCACCTGTAATAAGAAAACTTACCTTGCCGCAGTTGATACGATATACAACGGAGTGTTCATTTTCTTTTTTCCCCTCGTCTCTACCGCCACTCTTGGCGTGAATTACTTCTATGGAAATATCGTCAAAAGAAAAAAACTGCCCTTCCTGCGCAAAAATAATTTGATTATAATTTACGGCCTTCTCTAAAGCCTGAACTGGTAGTGACGGCGGTTCTTGGGCTAAAACTACTTTCTTTACAGGAATCTTTGCCGCTACCGCCGCTGCCCCGCCAGCATGATCGGCATGGCCATGAGTTAACATGAGATAATCTAAACAGCGAACGCCGTAATGGCGCAGATAAGGAACAACCACCTTATCACCTACATCAAAATGTGGATTTTCACCAACAAGTCCACCCGTATCAATTAAAGCAGCATGTCCCTGCGAGGATATCACTAAAGTTGCATCACCTTGCCCCACATCAATAAAGTGAACTGACGCTGGCCCTGGATACCAATAAGCGTAACTAAATACACCACTAATCAAAAGTAGGGCTACGATAACGAGCAGACGCCCACGCCGCCACAGAGTTTTTGCCGCAGGAATCGCCGCCGGATGATAACCAAATAGATAAAAGAGGCCACCATAGTAAAAAAGCGCAGCGCCAAAAGAAAAAACAGGAAGATACAGGGGAGGACAATATAGGGCTAGTTTTTGCACTAGAAATACACTAAGCCCGATCAAACAGGCGCAGACTACGAACAGCAAACGATAGAATAAATAGAGACTAGGCAAAAGCCAAACAAAAAGTGAGCCGAGCAGCCCCAGTAAAACCGCCATTTCTAATAGAGGAACAGCGACAAGGTTAGCGACAAAAGAAGCAACCGGAAAAACAGCAAAATAGTAAGCAATAAACGGCAAAGAGGCGAGTTCGGCCGCCAACGTCACCGCAAAAGATAGCGCTACAGGACGAGGCAACCAAGCAAGTTTTACTGCAATCGGCTTATAGAAAAATAAAATCCCCCCAGTAGCGCTAAAAGAAAGTAAGAAACTCACATCATAAATCCAAAGAGGCTCATAAATCAGTAATAAAAGTGCCGTTAAAGCAAAAGCCTGTGAACTATCTTGTTCCCTCCCAGCTAAGATAGCACCAAGACCGGCCAGAGCCATAAGGAGCGACCGCAGCACGGGAGCGCAAAAACCAGCAAGCAAAGCATAAAAAAAGATGAGAAAAGCGCAGATCCAAACGGTGATTTTGCGCCGAATATGACAAAAAGAGCAGATCAAAATGACGGCGCCGCCAATCAAAGCAATGTGAGAACCTGACACTGAGAGGATATGAATGATACCCGTCGTAGAAAAATCATCAATGACCGCTGAAGATATACCTGCATAGCCGCCAAACATCATCGCTGTTAGAAGCGCCGCATCGCCTGGGGCTATGGCTTCATTCAGCTTATCGGTAATTTGTTTACGCAACTTTTCTAGCAATACAGTAAGACTATTCAGGCCCTTCTTCTCGCCCTGAAGTGACTTAGCCAAAAGCGTAGCTGTAATCCCTTCTGACTTCAAAGTAATTTGAACATCGCTTCTACCAGGATTTTGATAACCGTGCGGCAGCAAAAGCTTACCTTTAGCAATAACTATATCACCATTTGAAAAAACAGGCTCTCCTGCTTTCTGCTTAATAAATAGGCGCAGACCACCTGATGCCTTTTGCCAGTGATCCTTGCCCGCTACGGCTTGAACTCGGCACCAATACTGCCGCTCTACCAGACCGTCTTCAACCTGCCGCTCCTGCGGCAGATCCATTACTTCTCCCCTTACGATTCTCTCGCCAGAAAAATGGCTAATATCATCAGAAGCAATTGCAAGGGCAAAAGTCATTAACGTAACACCGACAACAAAACAAAGTGGAAAAAAGATTTTATAGGCTAAAGTAATCTTTTTTTGATAGGCAAAGTAGCTTTCTAAACCGACTAAAAGCAAAAGACAATAGCCGAGTTTCCCAAGGCTAAGATATGATGCTATGTAATGCTGGCACCAAAGCCCTATAATAAACGAGACAGTCAACGGCCAAATCATCGCCCTGCCCCCTATAAAGAAAGTTGATTTTGCATTTTTTTGATTTTATGCACCGTAAACCCTTTGACATTTGCCAACATATCTAGCGAAGAGAAATTGCCATGGACTTGACGATAAAAAATAAGTTGGTCCGCCATAGTTGGCGTCATCCCTTTCACAGTTAAAAGTTCTTCTTTTGTTCCCGTATTGACACTTATTAATGTCACTAGATTTTCTGTCTGATTTTCTTCGACTCCGGCATTTGTCCTTACTTTTGGCGCCGCCTTTTCATGACGAGCTGGTACATGAATATGCATTCCGTCCTTTACTGGTTTCACCAAATTAACCTTGCTATCATCTGCTTCCGGGGACAATCCTCCCGCAAGCATAAGTGCTTCGCTCACCCTTTTTTGTGTCGTAAGCGGATATACGCCAGGGTGATTTACGGCACCAGTAATATAAACATAAGCCTCCTTTCCCATTTTGGCGCTTTTAGGCGCAGAATTTTCGGCCAAGCTTGTCACTGCATTGCCAGGATCGGCTTTCGATCCAGGTGAGAAAACAAAAGCTGCGCCGACAGCCAGCGTTAAGAAAACAACACCTAAGATCAAACGTTTCTGATACGTATCCATCATCATCGACTCCCTTATTGGATTCAGTCGTTTGTTAGGGGTTATAGTTCCACTTCGCTTTTTTTCAAAGGATCCCTATATATTTTAGCGTTTTTATAAAAAAAGCTGTAGCAAACTTAGCTTCAAGTTTGCCACAGCTTTAATAAAATTCTATATTATTTTACTACAATATTAACAAGTTTTTGGGGCACGCAGATCATTTTTACGATTTGCTTACCGTCAATTAGCTTCTTAACTTTTTCTTGTTCCAAAGCAAGCTCTTCCAAGGCTTTTTTATCAAGATTTGCTGGTACAACAAGTTTATCTCTAACTTTGCCGTTAATCTGTAATACAATTTCTACTTCGTCTAACTTTAATGCGTCCGCATCATATTTCGGCCAATTCTGCTTATGAATACTGCCTGCTTGTCCTAACTCAGACCATAACTCTTCGGTGATATGCGGTGCAAAAGGCGCTAAAAGTTTGACCAGCGAGGTAACCACTTCGTAAATTAAACCACTGTTCCCGCTTTCCTGCTGATCCTTAAAAGCATAGAGAGCATTTACTAATTCCATAATGGAGCTAATCGCGGTATTGAAGTTGAAGCGATCACCAATATCGTCACTTACCTTTTTGATTGTTTGATGAAGTACCCGACGCAATTCTTTTTCGGCTTTTGTGAGTGTAGCAGCGTCATAGCCAGGTTCTGCTTGCAGTACTACGTCCTGGTAATGAGCTACAATGCGCCAGAAACGACCTAGGAAACGGAACGAACCTTCAACCCCCTGATCACTCCACTCAAGATCTCTTTCCGGCGGCGCCGCAAACAGAATAAAGAGTCGCGCTGTGTCAGCACCATATTTAGCCACAATTTCTTCTGGTGAAACAACATTGCCTTTTGATTTAGACATTTTCGATCCGTCTTTAATTACCATGCCCTGGGTCAAAAGGTTTTTAAAAGGCTCATTTACATTCAAGAGACCGGCATCAGCCAAAACTTTCGTAAAGAAGCGCGAATAAAGCAAATGCAATATAGCATGTTCAATCCCGCCGATATACTGATCCACAGGCGACCAATAATTAGCCTGAGAAGAATCAAAAGGACCCTTTTCAAATTTGGGGCTTGTATATCTAAAATAATACCAGGAAGAACAAATAAAGGTATCCATGGTATCGGTTTCCCGCCGTGCTTTGCCGCCACATTTCGGGCAAGTGCAGTTAACAAATTCTTCGACTGTCGCCAGCGGTGACAATGCTCCCTGATTAAAATCTACATTTTCAGGTAAAAGCACTGGCAAATCTTCTTTTGGTACAGGTACTACGCCGCATTCTGGACAATAAATAATCGGAATTGGCGCTCCCCAATATCTTTGACGAGAAATCAGCCAGTCACGCAAGCGGTAATTTGTACGACTACTGCCGATTCCCTGTTCTTCAAACCATTTAGCAATAGCTATCTTACCGGCTTCATTATCGAGACCAGTAAATTCACCAGAATCGACCATTGTACCAGGTCCACTGTAAGCTTCTGTCATCGTATCGACGGTTAAAGCTTCACCAGCAGGCTGAATTACAACTTTAATAGGCAAATTATATTTCTTCGCAAAAATAAAATCGCGTTCATCATGAGCTGGAACACCCATAACAGCGCCAGTACCATATTCAAACAGTACATAATTTGCAACCCAAATAGGCACCTGCGCCCCAGTAAACGGATGAATCGCATAAGCGCCTGTAAAGAGACCTTCTTTTTCCGTGTCACCAGAAGTTCGATTTACTTCGCTAAGTCCTTTTACTTTTTCCACAAAAGCTCTAACGGCCTCAGCCTCTTGCTTGCCAGCAATCAGTCGTTCCACAAAGGGATGCTCTGGCGCTAAAACAATATAGCTTACGCCAAACACCGTGTCCTGACGCGTTGTATAAACAGAAATTTTTTCGCCAATTTCTGGCGCTTCAAATGAAAATTCAGCCCCCGTACTTTTGCCGATCCAATTTTCCTGCATTGTTTTAACTCGTTCCGGCCAGCCTTTGAGCTCTGTTAAATCTTCTAATAATCGATCTGCATAGTCGGTAATTTTTAAGAACCATTGTTCTAAATTCTTTTTGACCACGACCGAATCGCAACGCCAGCAATGACCATCAATAACCTGCTCATTGGCCAGTACTGTATTGCAATCGTCGCACCAATTAACTGCCGCTTTTTTCTTATAGGCTAAGCCCTTTTCGTAAAAAAGCAAAAAGAGCCACTGAGTCCAGCGATAGTAATCAGGATGACAAGTAGCTACTTCTCTTTCCCAATCATAAGAAAGACCCAGCTCCTTTTGCTGACGGCGCATATTAGAAATATTATCCCATGTCCAGTCACCTGGGCGCAGGCCATGTTTAATTGCTGCGTTTTCTGCAGGCATGCCGAAAGAATCCCACCCCATAGGATGTAAAACACTGTAGCCCTGCATGACCTTATGGCGGGCAATGACATCACCGATAGAGTAATTACGAACATGGCCCATATGCAGATTTCCTGAAGGATAAGGAAACATTTCTAAAACATAGTATTCCGGTTTTTGCCTGTCAAGCTGTGTTCGGTAAGCGCCTTGATCAGCCCATGCCTGTTGCCACTTTGGCTCAATCTCGGCAGGTACATATTTTTCGTTCATTGCGACAGCCTCCAAATATATAGTAAATGAGGAAAAACAAGAAATCCCCGGCTGAACAGCCAGGGACGAGTGTACTCGCGATACCACCCTAATTAGCGATTCGATCGCTTTCGAGTCCGGTAACGACGGCCTCCCGTCGACGGTTCTCACGCCGCCGCTCCTTTGCATCCAGTCTGGCAGGAATCTATCTCAGCAAAGAATCGCCAGCTTTCTGCTAATTCGACAAACCTTACTGCTCTAATTGAAACGGTTATTGCATATAATTATATAGCAATCTTTGACATACTGTCAAATACTGCAGCTAGGTTTTACCTAGTCGGACAGATACTCATAGTCAGGAGGTAACGTCATGTATAAGTTGATTATTGGCACAGTGAGAGTTACCGTATTTGATGATGCGATCGGTCGTGACCAAGCCGCATCCTTAGCCAAGGATGCGATCGCAACAGCAGGAGCTCAAAACAAATTGTTAAGCCAGGTAGAAATTCATCTCGATGAATCAGGCCCCTCGGTAAGGACAACGGAAAAAAGCGGCTGTCGCTTTACGCGAAAAAGCATTAAGCAAAGCATGCTTGATACAATCGAAACAACGGTTCAGGAAAAACTAAATCCTTCAGGCAACTTTGGCAATCGCGAGCTTTGGTATGATAATGATACAGGACAAGAATGGCACGGCAGCTCCGTCAACGACGCTAGAGAAGAAGTCTTAAAAGCCTTTGCGGAATGGGTCGCTTCACTAAAATAAAAAAGGCTATTACAGCAAAAGCAGCTTTCCTATATAAAATAGAAAAATGCTTTAGTGCAACAACCTACTCGATTATTCTACAACTTCTCCGGCAGCTCCAAATAAAGCAGAGCCCACACCTTCCATGCCTTTTACAGTCATACCTTCCATAATTAAACGTTTTAACGCCGCGCGGCCACGATGCAGTCGTGCTTTGGCTGCACTTAATTCAATGCCAACAATTTGGGCTGCCTGCACAATCGTTACGCCTTCTAAGTCATGCAGAACAAGCAAAACGCGTTGTGTCTCAGGCAATTTAGCGATGGCCTGGCGTACCAAAAACTGCTTATATTTTGTTTCGCACATTTTATCAGGATCTTCATTGGGTCGTTCAATCGGCAAAAGCTCATTTTGCAGCATCGAGTCCTCAAAAGTAACATGATGTTTAATTTTCTGACGTTTTTTCCGAAAAGTAAGACATACATTAGAAGCCAAACGATATACCCAAGTATACAAACCTGACTGTCCGCGAAATTTCGGTAGCGATCGATTTACTTGAAATAAAATCTCTTGCAAAGCGTCCATAGCATCATCGTGATTACTGAGCATCTGATACGCTAAAGAATATAAACGACCTTGATATTCAGCAATAAACAGCTTTAATGCCTCATCGGTATCGCCCTGGCCATAGAGGGCAAGAATTCTATTTTCCACAGTCAATTCCTTACTGTCCATAAACTCAACTCCTCCTTACCCAGAGCATTCTCTTTAAAGCAGCGTCTTGCCGCAAAGCATTTTAAGTAAACAACAATTATTATATCAATATTTTTTCCAGACAACAACTATTTAAAAATAGACTTAGTGCAGTAACCGACCTGAAGAAACATCTACGGCGTCCTCCCAAGCGTTACCGAGAAAGTCATCGATGCGAATCATCGTTTTTAGATAATCGATTCCTAGTAAACCAAACAACATAAATAAAGAACTGCACGTATTGTTACTTTCTCCCGTCATAAGCAGATTGCTGATTTGCTCTTGAAATAAAGAGTTAGCGGAAAAGGAACTTTGCTTTAAAAATGCAATTAGCGAACAACTAGGTTCCACGGTAGTCAAAAAAAGAAAGTTTCCCTTTTCTCGCCGTAACACCTCACCAATCGTTCGTCCCCAGCGAAAAGAATGTAATGGCGAAAGGCCCATAGATAAAGGAACAACAGGTACATCGCCTTGCGGAAATAAAAATTGAAGCGGTACAGTAATGGCAGCGTCAAGACCATAAACAACAGCTTCCGGAAAGAGCAAATTCTTTTTCCCAGCATTTAAAAGCCGCTTTGCTAAGTCAGAGTCGCCAGGCAAAGGATAATGGCTATTTGTCTGGTGCTGCGCTGATGTATCAATAAAGAATGAATCAGGACTTCGCCATTGGTCAGAAACAACCACAGCAGCAGCCACATTCCAGGCCTTCAAGCGAGCTCCTAAATCGCCTAACGCCTGTATTACCATGGAAGAACGATCTTTTGCCGCCTGCTCTAATAATAGCGGGGCAGGCGGTAACATAATACTATAAATATTGGAAGTCGATACAATCACAGGTTTCCCTCCCTGCGGTCAATCATTTAATTTTTATTAGAAAAAAAGCGATAATCCAAACTATATTTACCACCGCCGCTAAACAAAACAAGAATCATAAGCAGACTATCTTCAATCGCTGGCGCCGCAGCAAAAAGGCCTTTACTAACAAGCATCGTCGGAGCAGCAACAAGTAAAGTCGCTAAAATCATTAATGCCCCGAGCCGAGTAAACAAACCGAAGAAAATAAAGATACCTCCCAACAATTCAAAAACTGCGGCAATGAATCCCATAAAAGCGGGGGCAAAAGTAAATCCAAGCACGCCAATCATTGAACCAAGCTTTGCCCAGCCAGCCTCGCCTCCCATAATTTTGGGACCGCCATGAACAAAAACAAACATGAAACCAATAAGTAAACGAACGACAAATAAAGCCTCATCTCTGTTCTCATCAAGCCACTTTACCAAATTTTGCATTTTTTTCTCTCCTATCGTTTGTAATCAAAATTTTATTTTCTCTATGTTAGTCACTAAAAAATAAAAAAGGATACGGTCTTTTGTAATTTTTTTCAGTTGTTCCCTTGTTGCACTCGCAAAAGAAAATCAGCTATACTGGAAAGAAGTAAGTTATTTGGGAAAGGACGATCTTACGTTATGAATGTTTTTGCCCTCGGCGATCCACACTTATCAGGCGAACCGCCAAGCAAACCAATGTATATTTTCGGCGAACACTGGCGCGGCCATTGGGAAAAGCTCAAGGCCGACTGGGAAAAAAAAGTTACCGACGAAGATGCTGTCCTCCTCGTCGGCGATATCTCCTGGGCAATGAAGTGGCAGGACGCCCTTGTTGATTTAGAAGCAATCGCCGCTCTGCCTGGCCAAAAATATTTGATTCGGGGAAATCACGACTACTGGTGGCAAACAATTGGGAAAATGCAGCGTTTAGCGCCGCCTTCACTGCATTTTATGCAAAATAATTTTTATGAATTACCGGAAAGAAATCTAGCTTTATGCGGTACAAGAGGTTGGATGTTGCCACAGGACCCTAACTTCAAAGAAGCGGACCAAGCAATTTTTGACCGCGAGGTTTTGCGACTTGACGCTTCCTTAGCTGCAGCCAGGAAAAACGGGAATAGTCAGATGATCGTCTTACTACACTATCCGCCTCTCTTCTCACAGACTGATCAAAATAAAATTCTTGATCTTATCGATACTTATGAAGTAACACATTGTCTCTATGGTCACCTGCATGATCAATCGGTCAAAGGCGCTTTTCAAGGTAAGCGCAATGAAACAACCTATCATTTAGTTTCTTGTGATTCGCTAAATTTTACTTTAAAACAAATCTAAGAGTGCTTTTAGCACTCTTATTTTATTTTAGCACCATTCAGCCATTCCTGCAGTGCCCTATTCGCCAGCTCATACTCTTTAGGCAAATGAGAAATAAGTGTCGGGATCTTTTCCAATTTCTCATTTTGAAGGCTTACTTCAATTTGACGGCACAGATCAGCAAGGCGTAACGCACCTAAATGAGCACTGGCAGATTTTAAAGAATGAACAGCATAACTAAGCTGGGTCATGTCTCCAGTTTGTTTTGCCCGTTCAATTTCACTTACTGTTTCCGGCATACGCTCACGAAATAGACACACTAATTTGTGAAGTAAGCTTCCTTGATCATCGCCACTCCCCAAGGCAAGATCACGCAGAACGCTTTCTTCCAAAACATGACCGATACCTGGCAGCCAACGACGCAAAATCTGCTCAAGCTGTTTTGCCGTTAAAGGTTTGCTAATATAATCATCCATGCCCGCAGCTAAGCAGATTTGGCGGTCCCCTTCCATCGCATAGGCAGTCATAGCAATAATAGGAATTGCATTTTGCTGCGTTTCTTCCGCACGGCGAATCTGTCTTGCTGTTTCAAAGCCATCCATTTCCGGCATCTGACAATCTAATAAGATAAGATCATAATCGCCCGCCCGCCACAGCTCTAAACATTCCTTGCCGTTATTCACAGCTGTCGCCTCAAGTTGCAAAGTTTCAAGATAATGTAAAACAATTTCCTGATTAATCGGATTATCTTCAGCTACGAGAATGCGATAATCATTCGATCTTACACAAGCAAAGTCATTATTCGCTTTTTCCTCTGGTCTTTCTACCACTAAAACTGCTTCGGTCATTTCAGGTTCTTCTTCCAGTGCAATTGGCAAACAAAGAGTAAACCAGAAAGCGGAACCTTTGCCAAATTCACTTGTTACACCAATCTTGCCATTCATTAGCTCAACAAGTCGTTTAGAAATGGCCAAACCAAGCCCTGTCCCGCTGTAACGACGCGAAGAAGTACTTTCTTTTTGGGTAAAAGGTTGAAATAAATCCTGCACGTCCTTGTCGGCAATACCGATTCCCGTATCTTCTACGGTAAATAACAGGCAGACGTTTTCACATGATATTTCTTGTTGCTTTACACTAAGACGTATGGTTCCCCTTTCGGTGAATTTTAAAGCATTACCTAATAAATTTAGTAAAATCTGCTTAATGCGAATGGGGTCTCCCTTAAAATAACGAGCCGCCAAATCTTCACAGGAATATTCAAAGGTAAGGCCTTTTAGCATTGCCATGGGCCGAATCATTTCTAAGGTATCTTGTAGCAAATTAGTTAAAGAAAAACTAAGCGAAGAAAAAGTAATTTTATCTGCTTCGATTTTAGAAAAATCCAAGACATCATTAATAATCACAAGTAAATTTTCTGCGGATAAATGAGCCGCTTCTGCCATTCTTTTTTGTGTATTATTTAGTTTTGTTTTTAGCAGCAAATCAAGCATGCCTAAAACGCCGCTCATCGGCGTTCGAATTTCATGGCTGACCATAGCCAAAAAATCGCTTTTCATCCGATTCGACTGTTCGGCTGTTGCTTTCGCCCGCCTTAGTTCTGCTTCCACTTTATACTGTCCTGAAATATCACGAATAATTTCACATACCATATTCCTCCCCTTCCAAGTAAAGGGAGCTGCAGCAATTTCCACCGGAAATACTGTGCCATCTTTCTTTTTATGCCAATGAAAGGCAGTCTGCTCACTATCTTGTTCCGGTGCAACAGCCATAAGGCACTGATTTACCAAATGTAATTCTTGGGAACCGCCATCTAAATTCGCATAAATATCGCGTGCGCACATTTGCAGCAATTCTTCGCGAGAATAACCGTATAGCTGAACTGCCGCTTCATTCACATCAATAAAATGGTCTTTCGCAACATCAAACAGCATAATTGCATCTTTTTCTTTTGAAAAGAGTAAACGATATTTTTCCTCGCTCTCTCTTAAGTCTTGTTCCGCCTCTTTCATCTCGCGAATATCAAATACTAAGCCAATAAGCCCTGTTACTTGATCATTTTCATCGCAAATTGGAACTTTCCGCGTAATGACAGAATAGCTTATGCCGCCATAGATGACTTCCTCTTCGCCAATAAAGAGCGGTCGACCTTCACGTAAAACGATTAAATCATCTTGCCTGTATTTATCAGCCCGCTTTGCTGAAAACAAATCATAATCAGTCTTGCCAATAATCTCTTCAAGCGAGTAACCAACGGCATCACAAAAAGTCTGATTAGCCATTACATACATGCATCCGAGATTTTTAAAGAAAACTAAAGCAGGGAGAGAATCAAGTAAAGTAAGCACTTCTCGCTGATGGCAATTTCGCTCCTGCTTGATTTGGCGGCGCAAACGTTTGTGCTCAGAAACCGCCTCCTCTTGCCCGCGCTTATAGCCAGTAATATCAATAACAAAGGTATGGCACAGTTTTTTCTGCAACAAAACGTCGAAGAAAACACGGCTTTTTAAAAGAACATGGCAAACATTTTCTAGGTTACCAATTTCTAGTTGACAGTCAACAGCTTCCTTGCCGGCAAATAAAGCCTCAAGATAGGCCTGAAAAGCCAGGCGATGTTTTGCCGATAAAATTCCACCAAAAAAGCCTGGCGGGACTTCCTGAGCAAATTGATTCATAAACTCGATACCGAGGGAATTAGCTGCCAAAATTTCGCCTGTTTCTGTAAGCAAAAAAGCACTAATCGGCATAGTTTCATAGAGAGCCCCATAATCAGGCCACAGAACATTGTCTTGGTCCATGCTGCGCCCTCCTATATTACATAATAGGTTCTATAAAAGTTTATGCCGCTAAAAATCGCAACGCAACAAAAAAAGTCGTGGTATACTTATGTACAAAAAGAATTCAAACGGAGGTCCTTATGCATCAATATTTATTTTTCATCGGCGATTTTCCCATTCGCGCCTACGGTTTAATTTTAAGCCTAAGTATAATTTTGGCTACAGGTGTTGCTTATTTTTTTGCCAAACAGGACGGTCGTTGGCATAAGCATATTCCTGATATGGGCATATACTGCGGCATTGCCGGGATTGTCGGCGCCAGACTCTGGGATGTGTTCTTTTTTGACTGGGGTTATTACTCCTCGCATCTTTTAGAAATCCCCTTTGTCTGGCAAGGCGGCATGGCGATCCAAGGCGGTGTAATCGCTGGGGCCCTAGTTGGCATTCTTTATACCAAAAAACATCATATAGATACCTGGGTTATGGCTGATCTTATTGCCCCAGCGTTGTTGTTAGGACAAGCCATTGGACGCAGTGCCAACCTATTAAACGGTGACGCCTTTGGTCATCCTACAGGCGGTCCTTTCGGCATTATCTATCCATCTACCACCTTAGCCTACCATGTTTATGGCGCACAACCACTTTGGCCCGCCGAAGTTTGGGAATGTCAGATTGATATCGTGCTTTTTGCTCTGCTGCTTATCTTTCGCACGACTCATTATGCCAAGGGCCAGGTTTTTATTTTATATGCCATTCTGTATTCCACAGCCCGCTTTTTCCTGGAGTATCTGCGCGGCGACTACAATACGCTTTTATTTGGCCTTAAATCCGCTCAACTTACGAGTTTATCAGTCATTGTGCTAGGCATCATCTTATTCTTTTGGCGCGGACATATCGATCGCAAGTCCCTCAATCGTTGACACTCTTATTTTACTATAATAAAATAAGAAAATAAGAAACAACTAATACGTATTTGCCATAAAATAAGGAGGCTTCTTTTTGAATGCACAAACAGAAAACACTATAATGCCAACAGAAACATTAAAAAGAGACATGAAATCACGTCACTTATTGATGATTTCTATTGGCGGTACCATCGGAACAGGCCTATTTGTCGGCTCCGGCCAAACAATCAGTCAGGCTGGTCCTTTCGGCGCCATTCTCGCCTATATGGTAGGCGGTTTTATTATGTATCTCGTCTTACTCTGCTTGGCCGAACTGGCTGTGGCTATGCCTGTATCAGGCTCTTTCCAAAGTTATGCTACGCACTTTATTTCTCCAGGCGTCGGCTTTACTACCGGCTGGCTTTACTGGCTAAACTGGGCCATCTGCATCGCCACTGATTTTACTGCAGCCGGTATTATCATGCATAACTGGTTTCCTAATATTCCGACCTATTTGTGGTGCGGTACTTTTGCCATTGTATTAGCTCTGCTAAACCTAGTTTCTGTAAGAGCCTATGGGGAAGCGGAGTTTTGGTTTGCCAGCATTAAAGTTACCGCTATTGTTGCTTTTATTATTTTAGGCGCTGGTATGATGTTTGGTTTTTCGAACCACGGCGCTGCTCTAGGTTTCTCTAACTTCTTTGCCAATGAAACGGGGTCGCTGTTTCCGAAAGGCTTTCAAGCTCTTTTTTTAACGATGATTGCCGTAACCTATTCTTTTCAAGGCGCTGAGCTTGTCGGCATTGCTGCTGGCGAATGCGAAAATCCCGGCAAAAATATTCCGCGGGTAATCAATGGAATTACAGTACGAATTATTTTATTTTATGTTTTAGCTATGATTGTGCTTACAGGAACGATTCCCTGGGAAGACGCTGGCGTCTTAGAAAGTCCTTTTGCTCATGTTTTTGGCATGATGGGAATTCCTTACGCGAAAGATATTATGAATTTTGTCGTTCTAACCTCAGCTTTGTCTTCAGGCAATTCTGCTCTGTACGCCTGTTCTCGCCTGTTATGGTCTATGGCGAAAGAAGGACTTGCCCCTAAATGGCTTGGCAAAACCAATAGCCGCAAAGTCCCCTTTAATGGTATATTTATTACACTTGTATTAGCCTTATTATCGCTATTAACAGAAGAATATGCTGCCGATACTGTGTACTTATGGCTCATGGCTAGCACAGGCCTTACTGGCTGTTTGATCTGGGTCATTATTGGCTGGTGTCAATTACGATTCCGTAAGTCTTTTCTACGCCGCGGCGGCAAACTAAACGAACTAGGATTTCGTACTCCCTTTTACCCGCTTGTACCTTACTTAACCATCTTCTTCAACCTTGCTGTTGTTATCAGTCTTTACTTTGACGAATCACAACGTATCGTTCTCTATGCAGGTATTCCGATTTTAGCAGCAATTTATGGCTATTATATTTTCTTTTTGCAGCCACGCATGAATCCCGTAAAAGACCTGCCGATAAAACCATTATAAGCATAAGATTCGCCAGAAAGATCCATCGACATTTTGCTCCTTTCCCGCTATAATTTAGCCTTGTCTATAAACTTTTCGTGCATTTATAGCGGGAAAGGAGCCGAATTCCCTTGGATACTCTAACGCATCTTGCTTTAGGACTTGCCGTAGCCAGTTTGTCGGGACATCCTTTTTCTTTGCATGATCCTGTATATCTCGCTGCGCTGCTTGGCGCTGAGGCGCCTGATCTAGATATTGTGAGTCACTTAAGAGGTCCTTGGGCTTACTTAAAAACTCACCGCTTATTATCTCACAGTTTGCCTGGTCTTTTGGTTTGGTCGCTGCTCATTGGACTCGTATTATATCTTTACGGCCATGCTTTTACTGCGTCGTTTATGTGGGCCGCTTGCGGCTGCTTCAGCCATATAATATTTGATTATTTTAATACGCATGGCGCCAGTGTGGCTTGGCCGTGGCAAAAACAACGTTTATCTGAGCCGTTGCTCAAAGTATTTGATCCTATACTGCTTTGCCTTATTATCCTCCCTTTTTTACTTGCCCCAGCCTCAGTAAACCAAGGTATTGAATCGCTCTGTTTTGCTGCTGCCTATGTTCTGCTCCAATACCAACTTCGCTATGTTGTCAAAGGTAAGCTACAACAGCACTATAAAAATCAAGCAGCCCGACACATTTATATTATGCCGAGCCTAAATCATGGCTTGTGCTGGGATTATATTGTGCAAAGCGAACAAAAGATTCATCTGGGAAATTACGCTACTTTATCAGGGATTCTTACCGAAAATAAAGTATTACCGATGAGTGAGGAAAATGCTCTACTAGCTTTGGGAACAGGCACGCGCCTAGACCAATTCTTCCAGTTCTTCACACCTTATCCCTACTATTCTGTCACAAAAACCGAGGCAAGTTTCTGTATCACTATTTCTGACTTGCGCTATACTTCGCCAACAGGATTTATTCACTGGGGGTTCATGCACTTTAATCAAAACAAGCAACTAGAAACGACCTATCTATTTACCTACAAACAAAAAATTCTTATAGCACCATAAATTTTAAAGCTGCCTCAGAATATCCTGAGACAGCTTTTTTGGTATTCTTACATCTTATGAGAGGCCTAAGGCTCGCCGTTTTCCTTCGATATGATCCAGATAAATTTCTACGGCTTTATCGGCGGAAGTTTCAATCATGAGTTTTCCTAATCCTAGATTTTCTGTCGTTTCTGTAAGTGTTTTGACGACTACATCACTGCCGGTTACGGAAGGAACAGGAGCCACGTGTACCAGCCACCCCAAAGCAATGGCCGTGCAAGCATCAGCTACAGCTTTTTGCTCTAAATATTCCGGCGCGCCAATTACTAAGGGCAAATCCTTCGTATCCACACCGAGAGCTTCTGCTAGTTCCTTGCCTGTTTGCGTCATCTTGCCAATATCAACACAAGCGCCGTAAGAAAGAACTGGTGGAATGCCGAGTGCTTGGCAAATTTCCTTTAGGCCTGGCCCACATTCTGCCGCAGCTTCTGGCCGCGTCAACCCCGTGTACTCCATGACCGACGACGTGCAGCCGCCTGACAAAATCAAAACATCTTTGGCAATTAACCCTTTTGTTATGCGGAAGATATTGCTACCGCCCTGACCATAGGCTGCTGTAGTACAACCGACGATCGTCGCAACACCGCGGATTTTTCCTGCCTTAATTGCTTCAAGCAACGGCTCCCACGTACCGCCAAGAGCCTCTTTGACCGATTCGGTACTAAAACCGACCATGCATTTCGTCGTATAGTTTGGTATATAAACAGGCCGATTTTGTTCCTTTCTTTCCTGATAAGCTTCTAAGGCTTTTTGCAAAATCGTCTCAGCTTGTTGTTCCATCTTTTCTGGAACAAAGGCGAGCGTTTCTACCCCAGGTAGCCGAATCACCTCGTGTGTACTAATCAACTTTGTACCAAACCGTTTGCCATAGAGAGGCAAAGTTGGCACAGTACAGTTATAGTCAAACATGAAAAGATCGACGCAGCCTGTAGCAAGCAGATATTCTTCACTCAGCCATTCGCCTTCTTGCCCCCGATAGGCTTTCAATTCCTGCATGCCGCGATAATTTAGTAATTGTTGTCCTTCACAGACATGACCTAAAACTTGAATTCCTGCGGCGCCCATCTCCTGGGCTTTTTTCTGCCAAGTTTCTTCCGAGGCTTTCGCAATAAGAACTTGTGCTAAGAGCGGCATATGACCATTTGTTATAATATTGACTTTTTCTTTGTCAAGCAGTCCCATATTCTGTTCCTGTGTGGTAATTTTTTGTGTTCCCATAAGAATTTCCTGTAAAATATCAAGCGCAAAGAGGCCTTGATATTCATTGGCTATGCCGAGTCGAACCGCCGTAAGCAAAAAATCAACGGGATCCGCATTCAAATTCGTCATACATTTCGTCTGAGCCAACGCAACTTCACTATTGCCGCCGCCAGGGAAAATCCCCAAATTAGACCAAAGAGTACGCCGTTTCACAGGCGCAAATACTTTCGTTAACAGCGATTCCTCCCAATAGGGCCTTCCGATATCAGCTAAACAAAAATCGGCAAAAGCAATGGCTGCTTCATTCACTTGAGAAAAAGCGCCTAATCCCGCTTCTCGTGCATAAAAAAACAATTTTTCCGGTTCACGAATTTTCAGACCGCTTTCCGGCGAAGTAGCCGCCGCTTTCAATGTTCTCGCGGCTTGACCAGCATGAAATATATTAGCAGCGGTTCCAATTGTTACATGGCGATATACAAAATTTCGCGCCACCATCGTATGTGCGTCAACGCCGCAAGTTCCTCGCGGTACTTTAGGACTGATCCGGCAAGGCCCTTGAGCGCATAGTTGGCATGACAACCCTTGTTTACAGAAATTACAGCGAATTTTTTCTTGTTGACTGTAACGATCAAACACATTGGTCAGTCCCTGCGCATGAACGTGCTGATACATTTCTCGCATCGCCGGATCAAGAATAATATTTAGCGGATAATTCTCTTGCCCCTGATCGCCCCGCGAAATATGCTCTCGCTGCCAGGAAAAAACTTCATCGGGGTCAGGCGATGGCGTAATTTCATAGTATTTACGTTGATTTTTATGAATATCAAAATGATCATCCGGCGAATTTGTGCCACTGGCCTCGCCTGCGCCTGACAGTGATTCCACCTGGCCGTGACTCACTTCATCGGTTGAATGAATCAGAGTTTTTTCTTTCTCCATAGATGCCTCCAAGCTATTTTGACATTGCTTTTATTTTGCCTGGAACAGGCCGTCCTATGCACGTTTTCTTTTCAGCCATAGACCTGCCGCCAAAACAAAACAAGCAAAAAGTGACGGCAATAACTCTAATAGAGCGGGCCAACTGCTTAACAAAACTTTCGTTTGCCTGTCCGCTCCCGCCATATCACCAGCAGTCCAGCCAAGAAAAATAGAACCAAGCCAAATCAACACAGGCCATTTGCTTAAAGCTTGCTGAACAAGACGGCTGCCAAACATAATAATTGGAATACTAAGAGCAAGCCCCAGAAACAGGTAGACCAGATTGCCTTTAGCTACGGCGGCAATCGCAATTACATTATCAAGGCTCATAATAAAATCGGCTGTAATAATCATTTTAATCGCTTCTGCCAAAGAAGAAACGGCGGCAATTCGCTCTTTTGACTCGCTTTCCCCTTGTAACAGCTTTATGGCAATGGAGAGTAATAACAGACTGGCAATCAGCTGAAGATAGGGCACAGCGAGAATAAATACAACGCCAAAAGTTAACAGAACGCGCAACACTACCGCGCCAATACTCCCCCAAAGAATTGCCTTTTTTTGTTTTTGGTGCGGTAAACTACGGCTCGCCAAAGCAATGACCAATGCATTGTCACCGCTAAGCAGCAAATTAATAAAAATAATGCTGGCAAGAATTCTAACAGTCTCCATGGCGCCCTCCGCGTTTATTAGATAAAAGCAAACAACCATCTCTTTATGAGATGGTTGTTCCTTCGTCTTATAACTAGTAATTTGCAAAAAAACTTTTTTTACGCAACAAAAGCAATATTGACTTCAATGTCGCCTACAGGCGTCTGCATCGTAATCGCAACTGTTGTAGCCGAACTCACGGACATTAATAGGTTGTCCCCCATAATTAACGAAGGCGGTGAAATATCAAGTTTTACGCCCTGTTCAGAAAAATAGCTTGCCGCTGTCCCTGTAACCATATTCGAAAACTCAGAAATAGCGCTTTGCGCCATTTCATCAAGTTCTGCGACAGGCATGCCCATCATCATGGTTGAAGCAAGCTGCAACGCAGTTGATTTTGCCAAAGAATAGGCTACATTCCCTTGCAATTCCCCGACTAAACCTAACACAGTCGTTACTTCTTTATCAATAGTTAAACCTGATTTCAACTGCATAGCACCTTTATTTACAGGCTGGAGGCCAAACTGACCTAGTACAGTAACTAAAGCCTGCAAGAAAGGATTGATTTGCTCGCTTTTCACGAAGTAAGCCCTCCCCTAAAAGCAACACTCAATTGCAAATTCCCCGGCAAACTTGTAAAAAGCATGGTAGCCGTTTCGATTTTAGGCAAAGCAATCGCCGCATTCTCGCCAGCGAAAACAATAGGCGGTGAAGAACGAAGAGCTAATGAAAACTCATTATTAAGAGCGGTCACGGCATCACCTGTAACAATATTATTAATTTCCGCTAAAGTAAGCAAAACGGCTTCTTCCCGAGCGGATGTATAGCGCGTTCCCGTAATTTTTTCTGTCAAAGCAAGCGCTACTTCCGCTTCGACGTCAAGCATAATTCGTCCGCAAATCTTACCAGTCAAATGAATTAAGGAAGCCACGCCAAACGAAGTGATGGGCTTGACCGAATAGTTTGTTGCACCAAAAGAAGTGCACTGTAGCTTCGTCATAGCAAAAACCATACGAACCAGACTAGCGGAAAAAGGATCCGTCAATCGTTTATCCATGGGCTTTCTCCTTTTCAACAGCTTCTAACAGAGCAGCAAGTTGTTCATCATCAATTGGCTTTTTCAGATAAGCATAAATGCCAAGGGCCTTGGCCTGCTCTTGAATCTCTATATCAGCCATGGCACTGACAATGATAATTTTTATGTCTTCGTGAGTTTGAAGAATTTGTTGCGCCGCTTCAAGCCCATTCATAACGGGCATCGTAATATCAAGTAAAATAACATCAGGAAGTGCTTTTGCACACTGTTCTATAGCCTCTTGCCCATCATGAGCAATACCACAGACTTCATAATCTAGTTTTGCCAAAAGATTAGATAACACATAGTGAATCATTGGTGAATCGTCACAAATTAGCACACGCAACTTCATGAATTCGTCTCCTTCGCTATTTTTGAAATGGAACAAGCTGATGGATTCTCTTAGCCATATCTTTTAAGTGAATCACTTCGTCAGCCAAGCCAGCATCAACAACACTGCGGGGCATGCCATAAATAACAGAGCTTTCCTCGCTTTGGGCCAAGCAATAGCAATTACAGGCTTCTTTCATCCGACGAACGCCGTCTAAGCCATCATTTCCCATGCCTGTCAAAATTACAGCAAGTATTTTCTGTCTAGGAAAAGACCGAGCTATCGAATCAAATAAAACATCTGCAGCCGGACGTACTCCCTTAACTAAGGGGGTATTCAAAAGCTCTACCGTCTTACGGCCTCGCTCATTTTTTACAGTCATGTGCCAGCCGCCAGGCGCTACAAGAATATGACCTGGCAAAACCGTTTGACCGTTTGTTGCTTCCTCAATCGGCAATTTGCATACTTTACTTAAAGAACCTGCTAAAAGTCTTGTAAAGTCAGGCGGCATATGCTGCACAATTAAGACAGGACAAGAGATCCTGTCAGGAAGTCCTGAACAGACTTCATTGAGAGCCGCTGGTCCGCCTGTAGATGCAGCAATTAAAATAAAATCAAATGCCACAGGCTCACCTCAGTTTTCTTCAAATTATAAAAACGTTTCGACAGGATCCTACTAATTTCCTGCCCTGAAGCAGTACTTACTAAAATAATCGCTCTATTTCTTTAGGAAGTGACTTGCTCAACGAACAAGGTATCAAGTATAATTAGACTTGATGTTACAAGGAGGCTGTCACATTGAAATACATTTATACACTTGCACTTGGTTTTGTTTTATGGCATTTCAGCTATTTGGTCTATTCTACAATTTACAGCTTAACAGTTATGTTTTTTTACCCATCCAACGAAACCCTTGACTTAGCAGTAAAAGTTATTCTAGTTCCCCTCTGTTTCTGGGGGGCTTATCGTATGGTAACAAAAGAACTTTCGCGTCGTCAGGCTGGAAAAGAGAAAAAAGATCCGGCGAAAGCCAAATAACTTTATAGCTGTAAATAGCCCCGCTGCCCTAGGCAGTGGGGCTATTTCTGTCTAGTATCATAGCCGCGATTTTACCATAGGGTCCTGCCCAAGTAATATCTTTAAGTTCAGAACAAGTCAACCAACGCTTAACAGGAGAATTGGCAGCAAGCTCCTTGGGAATCACTTTGGCGCTATAACAATACACTTCCAAGTACCAGCGAATATGGGAAAAGGTGTGAGTCAGCGCACAAAGAAACTCTCCCGTTTCAAATTGAATTCCCTGCGTCTCCCAAAAAGAAGCATTCTCCGCAAGAACTTGCGGCCTTTCTAGCTCTTGCGCCGGAAACTGCCACATACCCGCTAAAAGTCCCGTCTTAGGCCGTTGTATTACTAAATATTTTTCTTTATAAACAATCACTGACGCTGTAACATAGACAGAACGCGGCTGCTTTTTGGGCCGCTTTATGGGCAGTTCTTTTGTCCTTTCAAGCTTAAAAGCCTCACAATATACAGTTAGCGGACAAAACTGACACCGCGGGTTACCTGGTATACATACAGCAGCCCCTAAATCCATTAGTGCCTGGTTAAAGTCGCCAGCTTCGCCTTGAGGTAATTGATCGTGAACTAGTTTAGTAATTTTTCGTTTTACTGCTGTTGTACTAATATCTTCCGCAACAGCAAAAAGACGGCTGAATACGCGCATAACATTGCCATCCACAGCAGGACAATCCACTTGAAAGGCAATACTGGCAATCGCACCGGCTGTATAGTCGCCAACACCAGCCAATTTTTTGATTTCAGTTGGACAAACGGGAATTTTCCCGCCGTAAGCAGCAGCTACTTCCTGTACGCCTTTATGAAGATTACGCGCCCGACTGTAGTAGCCAAGGCCTTGCCAGTATTGCAGAACTTCTTCTTCTGGCGCAGCGGCCAAACTCTCAATAGTCGGAAATCGGGATAAAAAACGCTCAAAATAAGGAATAACCGCCTCCACCCGCGTCTGCTGCAACATAATTTCAGATACCCATATTTTATAAGGATCTTGATCTCGCCGCCAAGGAAGATCTCGCTTTTCCGCTTTGTACCAAGTTAATAAAGCTTTGGCTAGCTCCATGATCTTCCCCCTTACCTCTTTTAATAAAAAATTCAATACAGTTTATTATAGTAAAAAAGACTCGTCTCGTAAAGACAAGTCTTTTTTATCTTATATAAATATTCCTTAATAAAGATTTATTAGGCAAAAATTAGTCTTTTACAGTGACCTCTTCACCGTTTAAAATCTTATTCATATTGCGCATAGCGCACATCTTACCACACATCGTACAAGTTTCTTCTTCTTCTGGCGCCGATTCCTGACGATAGCGTCTGGCTTTTTCGGGATCAATGGCTAAATTAAACATGGTCTTCCAATCCACATCGGCTCTTGCTTTGCTCATTTTATTATCCCAATCTCTAGCTCCATGAATGCCTTTGGCAATATCAGCCGCATGAGCAGCAATTCGCGAAGCGATAATACCTTCTTTCATATCTTCTAAATTAGGCAACCGTAAATGTTCCGCTGGTGTCACATAACAGAGAAAATCGGCGCCGTTAGCTGCAGCAATAGCACCGCCAATAGCGCTAGTAATATGATCATAGCCAGGAGCCACATCAGTCACTAGTGGTCCCAACACATAAAAAGGAGCACCATGACAGAGACGTTTTTCTAGGACCATATTCGCCGCAATCTCATTGAGAGCCATATGACCGGGTCCTTCAATCATGACCTGTACATTTTTCTCCCAAGCACGCTTAGTAAGCTCTCCTAAAGTCATCAGCTCAGCAATTTGAGCTGCATCAGTTGAATCATGAATCGAACCAGGGCGGCAAGCATCGCCTAAACTAATTGTCACATCATAGCGGGCGCAAATATCAAGTACGCGATCATACTGCTCATAAAAAGGATTTTCCGCTTGATTCAATTCCATCCAGGCAAACAGCAGCGAACCGCCGCGGGACACAATATTAGTTAAGCGACGATTGCGTTTGACTCGTTCGGCTGTCGCCCGGTTTAAACCACAGTGAATCGTCATAAAGTCTACGCCATCGGCTGCATGGCGTTCCACGACTTCAAAGAGCTGGTCGGCTGTCATATCCTTTAGGTCTGCATCATGCATGCCAACAGCATCATACATCGGCACAGTTCCGATCATGGCTGGCGAATAGTCCAGCACGCGGCGACGGAACTCCTGCGTCTTGCCGTAACAGCTCAAATCCATGATGGCTTCCGCTTTTAATTCAACGGCTTTTTTAACTTTTTCCATTTCGCTATCTAAGTCGCAACAATCTTTCGATACGCCTAAATTTACATTAATCTTTGTCCTCAGTCCTTCACCGATGCCTTCCGGGCTGAGGCTTTTATGATTCTTATTAGCAGGGATAACTACTTTGCCTGTCGCAATAAGGCCTCGCAACTTTTCAACATCCATGCCTTCTTTTTGTGCGACAACTTTCATTTGTTCGGTAATAATTCCTTGTCTCGCTGCATCCATTTGCGTACTATAAGTCATAGTAACACTCCTTCTATTGTTATTTAAGCTTGCTTCATATTTCTTCGAATCTCAATAACTTTGGCGGCAATATCGTCAGCGCCGACAATCTCGGTTACCAAGGCAATACACTTTGCTCCATGAGCCGCAACTTGATTAATATTATCAGCTTTAATACCGCCGATTGCGACAAAAGGAAGATCAATCTCTTTTACGACATAATCAAGATAATCAAAACCAACTGGACTGCACACATCTTTTTTCGTTTTAGTAGCAAAAATTGGACCAACGCCAATATAGTCAGCGCCCCGTTTGACGGCATCTTGCGCTTGCTGTGGCGAATGGGTAGAAAGACCGATTATCATATCAGGTCCCACAATTTGACGGACCAATTCAATTGGTAGATCTTCTTGTCCAATATGTACCCCGTCAGCTTTCACAAGTTTGGCAATTTCAATATCGTCATTTACAATAAAGGTCGCGTTATATTCTTGCGTAAGAGCGCGAATCTGGCGACATTCTTCATACTTATAGCGCTGCTTTTTCTCTTTTTCCCGATACTGAATAATTTGAATGCCTGCTTTTAACATGGCTGTGACAATATCTATGTTGCTACGGCCTTGGGAATAAACTTCACCAGTCAATCCATACAAGTCTGTTCCCAAACAATCTTGCTTTTTCATAAAAATACTCCTTTCCCTAAATCATGCCTAAAGCGTATCGCAAAACTACATCAGCCTGTTTAGCCGCTGCCACTGCCACACGCGGCGCTAAAGGCGGCTGATCCACTCCTACACCTGTCACTAAATCACCAATTAAAAAGAAACGTTCTTTTATCTGGTGAATCGTAATCGCGTCACTGTCGCCCATGCCCGCAAGTCCGGAAGCCCCTACAAGCAGTTTGTCGGAAGAAAGCAACGCTTCAATAACTTTCTTCTTATATTCGGCCTTATCAAAGGCTTCAATGACCACATGGCAATCCGCAAAAACCCTGCTAAAATCATCAGTATCCAGTTTTTGAGCTACTGTATGAATTTGCGCCGCCGGATTAATGGCCGTCAAATTTTCCCGCAGCATCTCAACCTTTAAAGAACCAATCTGCCGGGAAAAGTAGTATTGACGATTTAAGTTGCTTGGCTCAAGCACATCAAAATCAGCAATCGTAAAATCGATAAAACCACTGCGCACTAAATGAACGGCGCAGTTCGAACCAAGCCCGCCAGCTCCGGCTATACCAATTTTAAAACTTTGAATCTTAGCTAAAGCCTCACAGCCAATCATTCTCGCCAAAGACGTTTCGAAAGCGTTCACAAGAGACCTCCTTTACCTGCTCCAAAGGGGCTGCCAATCTTTCATAACTGGTTGACAACCTTGCCGTAAGATAGCGTCTTTCATGGCAGATACATCCCGTTCATCCGACGTGTCGAACTGACCCGCATTTTTCTGATGCGCTATATGTCCGCCGACAACAGTACAAGCCCCTGCCGACATTTTAGTTACACCGATTCCCATCATATGATCCCGCATAACTGGAGTTTCACGCGATGACATCGTAATACCAGAGTAAGGCATAAATAATCGATAGGCCAAAATATATTGGACCAAATTTTTATCGGTCACAGCGACAGGTGGCTGAAATTCACCCGTATGAGGCCGCATGCGGGGAACCGAAATACTCACATCTACCGCCGGATACTTCGTCTGCAAATACATTGCATGAAGCCCTGTTTTAAAACACTCCTGCCGCCATTGATCGAGTCCAAGCAAGGCCCCGATCGAAACCGACGCCATGCCGCTTTGACAAGCCCGTTCCGGCGCATCGAGGCGAAAGCGGTAATCTTTTTTCGGTCCTTTCAGATGTAGTGTATCATAAAGCGCCGCATTATAAGTCTCCTGAAACATGGTCATATTATCAACGCCCGCTTGGACAAGCTGTTCATATTCTGCTTTGGTCAAGGAGTAAACCTCAATGGAAATAGAGGAAAAATATTTCCGAAAGATTTTAGTACATTCTTCCATATAGTTCACTGAAGCAATCTGCGGTGCATCTCCCGTTAAAAAAACAATATGTTTTAATCCGGTTTTTGCTACAGCTTGCGCCTCAAGCGCTACTTCTTCTAAGGTTAAATGATTGCGTTTGAGCTCCGTATTTAAAGCGCTAAAGCCACAGTAGCGGCATTGATTGCTGCAAACATCAGATACGTAAATTGGCGTAAACAATAGAATCGTTCTGCCGAAGTGGCGTGCTGTAAGATCCTTAGCCTTCTGCGCCATAGGCTCTAAAAAAGCCTCCGCAGCTGGCGCTAACAACTTCATATAATCGGCTAAGGAGAGATGATCCTTGCGCAATACCTGCGCTACATCCTGCTCCGACACAGCGGCAAAAAATGCCGGAAAATCAAAGGAATCATACTCTTGCAGGGCGTCAAAGACGCTACCCTTATTCATGTAAAAACCCTGTAAGCGGCGACGACGCTCGCGCTAGAGTCTGATCTACGCCTAACCCAGCTAAAAAGGCCTGTCGTCCGGCGGCTACTGCCTGACCAAAAGCTTTTGCCATTAAGAATGGATTGGGAGAACTAGCAATCGCCGTATTCAGCAAACAAGCTGACGCACCCATTTCCATAGCTTCTACGGCATGAGACGGCGCTCCAATCCCTGCATCAACGATAATCGGGAGTGAAATCTCCTCAATGAGAATTCGAATTAGTTCTTTCGTTTTCAAGCCGCGATTGGTGCCAATCGGCGCGCCTAAAGGCATAATAGCAGCAGCTCCGGCATTTACTAACGCTTTTGCCACCATTAAATCGGGGCTGATATAAGGCAAAACCACAAAACCTTCTTTCGCTAAAACCTCGGCAGCTTTTACAGTTTCATAACCATCAGGCAGCAAATACTTACTGTCAGAAATAACTTCAATTTTAATCCAATTCCCACAGCCGGACGCTTTTGCTAAACGAGCCAGACGAATCGCTTCTTCTGCTGTTCTAGCGCCTGATGTATTGGGCAGTAATTGCATATGATCTGGTATATTTTCTAAAATATTATCTTGTTTTGCTTGAAAATCAATACGCCTGAGTGCCACTGTAATCACTTCGGCGCCAGATGCCTCGGCAATAGCCGGTATCAACCTATCATCACTATATTTCCCTGAGCCAATAAATAAGCGACTAGAGAGCTTTCTCCCGCCAAGTTCAAAAAAATCTTCCTGCTGTTGCATAATTAACCGCCTCCGACAAAGCGCAACACTTCAATCGTATCTTGATCTTTAACAATTGTTTGAGCCAATTCGTCGCGCTTTATAATTGTTTGATTTAATTCCACTATGACTGTGTCCAAATTGATTTTTTGCTGCAATAATAACTCTTCTAGTGAAACTTCTGTTGCAAAAACAACCTCAGCTCCGTTCAAACGGATTTGCATTCGCCTCACCTCACTTGCTAAAAAATCGCAAATAAAAAAGCTCGCGATCCAACATAGGCGCGAGCTTAAACCAAGCTAAGTGCGTGCTTCCCTACGCTGGTATTAACCAGATCAGGTTCAAAGGGTCGAAAAATCTTTCTCTCAGCCGCCAACCGGCTCCCCTAGCGAACTATTAATTTATCTGTATTATAGTACAGCCTTATCGCTTTGTAAAGAACTATTGACTGCTTCCCTGTGCCTGATTTGTATCTTCGGCAAATTCGCTAAGGGCCTGTAAAATTTTAAACTCAGGCTCTTTTGCCAAAGAAGCGATAAAAGCCCGACGAACATCAGGCTGGTTAAAAAGTTGCACAAGCTGCGGCCTTACTTCCGGACTTTCTAAATGCTCTGCCAAAACCTTAGCAACCTCCGGTCGCTTTAAATACTCCAACATTTCCTGGCTTCCCTCGGGCGATTTCAGATAGCGCAAAACCTGCGCCGCCAACATATCTTGTATGGCTGGATTATCCATGCTTGTTTGTACAAGTGTCATAACAGCTCGCTGTTGAATATAATGACGGTCAAGCCACAGAAAGCTGCCAACTGCGATAAGTAGGCCTGAAATGAGCCCTACTAATATACTGCTAAAAATTTTTCCCCGCACTTTCTTCACCTCAATCTTCTGCTTCACTTCTTACCATACCCGCTTACGTTTTTTTTATTCTTCGTATAACTCTTGTAAGTTTAGGCTATAGTAAGAAAAACAATAGGAAAGAAGGATGGGCAATGACTTTTAAAGATATGGCCAATTCTGAGCCGCAAAAAAAATCGCGTCCGGCAGAAGCGTCAGTGCAAAAATCAGCAAAAACAGATACTGAGACTGTCAAAGAACAGAAAAAGTTCCCCTGTAAAAACTCTCTGCCAACTTAAAAAGAACAGTCAGGCTCAATTAAGCAGCCTGACTGTTCTTTTTATTGGTTTGAGACAAAACGACTCAAAAACGCATAAGCTACAAAAAAGCTATGGTGGTGAAACTATGCGACTGAAATGCCCCAAATGCCAGAAAAACTATTTTTGGGGTAAAGGCTGCGCCTACCCTTATCAATACTTTCATACATGTCGCCGCTGGTGGTGGAATTACCATCCCTACTGGTGGAATTACTTCTACTAAAAGGGACTTACGCCATCTCTTCCATTAACGAAAGCACCGAACTCGGCTGACTCAAGTTTCTGGCGATAAGTGTTCCCTGCGCCAAAGCGGGCAAGGATTCCTCTAATGTCATTCTATCAGTCTGATAGATAACGCCAAGCGGAATTTTATCACCCCATTGCCCGGCAATGGCGCTAGCCTTAGCAAAATCAGTTTCATCATAATCGGACAAGGTATCCACTTTGTAGATTCTCTCTTGATACCATTGATACGTATTAACATGATTAAATGATACGCAAGGTTGCAGAATATCGACAACAGCAAAACCTTTATGCTGAATTGCCATAGCCATCGTTTCGCTCAAATGCGCCAGGTCGGCTGAATAGGATCTAGCAACAAAAGTCGCGCCAGCCTGCAAAGCAAGTTGAACAATGTTTACAGGCTTTTCTAAATTACCTAGCGGCGGCGGTGTGAATTTCGTTATCGCCCCTAGATCACTTGTAGGCGAGGCCTGTCCTTTAGTTAGGCCATATATCTGGTTGTTATGAATAAAATAGGAAATATCTAAATTTCGCCGTGCTGTGTGGATAAAATGCCCCATTCCAAGGCCCATGCCGTCGCCTTCGCCGCCTTCGGCAATTACAGTCAGCTTATGATTAGCTAACTTCAATCCTGTAGCCACAGGCAGCGAACGACCGTGAAGCGTTTCAATACGGTATGTATTCACATATTGACTTATTTTGCTGGAACAACCGATTCCTGTAACGAGAGCCGTCTGTTCCGGATCTAATTCAAGCAGTTGAAAGGCTTTTTTCAAAGCGGCATGAATACCAAAATTACCACAGCCTGGGCACCATGTAGGAACATAAGGTAAAGTATATTGATCCATTATACTAGCACCTCCTTGATTTTATCGGCGATAGCTTTAACACTAAATGGTCTAGAGTCATATTTAAAATAAGTAAAATCTGGTTTTATTCCGGTATAAGAACCCAAGAGCAAGCCAAGCTGTCCTGTTTTGTTGCCTTCAATCAACAATGTTTTTTTCGCCTTTTGTAAAACAGCCTCAACGGCCGCTGTGGGAAAAGGCGAAGGATACAAAACTTGTAAATAATTCACAGAAACTCCTTGTTGCGCTACTTCATCCATCGCTGCTAAAATCGCGCCTTTAGAAGATCCCCAACCAATCACCGTCAAATCGGCCACCTCAGGACCGTGCAGTTTGACAGAAGGAATTTCCTTAAGCAAATCTTCAACCTTATTAAATAGCTTATCAGTACCTTTTTCCGTAATGCTTGGTTCTTCTGCCGCATATTCCCGGTTTCCCGAGCTATAAAATCCGTCAGCGCCATGAGTATAACTTGTGGCTATATGACGACCACCCTTCTGACCGGGAAAAGACCGCGGCGATACGCCGTTTTCCGTTAAACTATATCGTAAATAAGGTTGATGGCTCGCCAAGTAATCCTCATCAGCCAAACTTCTTTCAATTGCAAGGCCGCTTTGATCAAAAAAGTCCTGAACCCAGCTGGAATCCGCCAAATATTTGTCAGTCAGAATAATGGCAGGCATTTGATATTTTTCAGCTAAATTGAAAACCCGAAAGGTTTCATAGAAACACTCATCTACATCACCTGGCGCTACAATCAAGCGAGGAAACTCTCCTTGCGAGGAATAGTAGACGAAATTCAAATCAGCCTGAGCTGTCCGCGTAGGCAAACCAGTACTTGGGCCACCTCGTTGGGCCAGTACCATTACAACAGGGATTTCTGCTTGCGCCGCAAACCCTAGCGCTTCTACCATCAGAGCAAAACCGCCGCCGCTCGTGGCGCCGATTGCTCTTACACCGCCGAAACCAGCACCAATGAGCATATTCATTGCCGCAATTTCATCTTCAGCTTGCTTGAAAACTAAACCGTAGGCAGCCCCGTGGTCTGCTAGATAAGTAAGCACACTGGAGCCAGGCGTCATTGGATAGCCTGCAGCAAAAGTTACACCTGCCGCCAAAGCACCGAGCGAAATCGCGTCATTGCCATTAATCAGCATTTTCTTGCGGTCAGTTTTTTCAAAAGCAAAAGGAAATTGCTTGCTAACTTTATATTCATCTTGCACGGCAGTAAAAACCTTATGAAACAGCGACATGTTTTTTTCTAGCACATCGGCTTTTGTAAACTCGCTAGCGAAAACATGAAGAATTGCTTCACTAGAAAATCCGGTTAAAGCGCAAAAAGCAGCAAGCATAGCGCTATTGACCATAACTTTCTCATCGCCACTTTCTAGCGACTGAACTAACTTAACAGGAAAAACCTGAACTCCTTCAGGCAATTTCACTAAATCAGGTTTGACAGCACCGTCATCATACAAGGCCACAGCCCCAGGTTTTAGTTTGTTTATATTTTGATCCCAAGCGGGCTGTGAAAAAGCGCCGAGAAAATCCAGCTCTTCATCATAAGCATCTTGAGGCACAGAACCAATCTGTACTAAGCAGTCATTTAAACCGCCTTTAATAAGGGAAGGATACTCGTTAACTACAATAGCCCACAAACCATAGCGGCTAGCCGCCTTGGCCACGGTAGAGCCAGCGCTCATTACACCGTACCCTGCTTGTCCGCCAAACATGGCAGTAAAAGATTTTTTTGACATTCCTGTTCCCCCTTTATTTCTTATTATAAATAAACATTCGCCAAACTTATAAACAAGCCTTCTAATTGAATTATATTTTTTAAAAAATATTGTTTATTATTTATGTAAATCTTTTATTGGATTTTTATCGTACGCCTAAAAAATAAACCAGACAAAGCCTACCGGCTAGTCTGGTTTATTTTTTCATTATGATTGGGTCAAAGAATAAAAGCCTAAATAAATCATTAAAGCTAAGACAATAAGCCCATAAATATAGTTTGCCTTTGAATTATTCGGATGATCAACTGGGCGAAAAACCATCGTATCTCCTCCATATTTCTGCTAAATTCCGTTTTTTAGAATTCATACACTCTCATCCACTGCGTCTTAAACAAGAAGACTTCACAATAATATGTTCTGCTGCAGCCTTGGCGATAATGGCAGCGCAAACGCGGGCATCGCTTAAAGCTTCATGATGATTTAATTCTACTGCCAAATGAGCAGCCACAGTATGAAGCTGATGATTTTTTAGTTGAGGCCAAGCTTTTCTGGCGACATCGAGCGAATCAATCACTTGAAATGATGGCACAGGTAATCGATAATAAGCAAGCGATTCTAATAAAACCGATTCGTCAAACCGTGCATTATGGGCCGCAATAATTTGTCCTTCAATGTAAGGAACCACTTCTGCCCAGATTTCGCGAAAAGTCAAAGAATCTCTTACCTGATTATACGTAATCCCATGAATATCAGTAAACGTAAACGTCGGGGTAGGCGGTCGAATAAACCAAGACTTTTCCTCAATAATCTCGCCTTTTTCTACTAGGGCAATTCCAAGCTGACAAGCGCTATAATGCCTAGGATTCGCTGTTTCAAAATCAATGGCCGTAAATCGTTCTGGACACATAGCGCCTCCTATGCTCAATGATCCCATTTTATAACACTGGCGCCCCAGGTCAAACCACCACCAAAGCCTACAAGAACAATGACATCGCCTTTTTTGATAAGGCCGCTCTTAACGCCTTCATCAAGAGCAATTGGTACAGATGCGGCCGAGGTATTTCCATATTTATCAACATTTATGACAACACGGTCTAGCGGTAATTTCAGCCGTTTTGCCGCCGACTGAATAATGCGATAGTTAGCTTGATGCGGCACTAAATAAGTTACATCATCGGCAGTTAAGTGAGCTTGTTCCAGTGCTTTATTAGCAGCCTCGCCCATAATTTTTACAGCAAATTTAAAAACTTCATTTCCATTCATGCTGATATAATGAAGCCGTTTTTCAATCGTATCACTGGAAGCAGGAGATTTAGAGCCTCCTGCAGGTACTTTTAAGAGATCACCACCAGCTCCGTCTGCACCAAGATGACTTCCCAGTATCCCATAGCCAGATTCGGTTTCTCCTAAAACTACCGCGCCAGCACCGTCGCCAAAAAGAATTGCAGTACCACGATCTGTCCAGTCAGTAATTTTCGACAAAGTTTCGGCTCCGATTACAAGAACTTTTTCATATGTTCCTGCTTTTATAAAGTTAGTACCTACAGCCATGCCATAAAGGAACCCAGAACATACAGCAGTCAAATCAAAAGCCGCCGCCTTTGAAGCCTTTAACCGATCTTGCAGTAAGCAAGCTACAGAAGGGAATACCATATCAGGTGTAACTGTTGCTACTATAATCAAATCCAGTTCTTCCGCCGTTACATTGGCATCTTTTAACGCCCTTTCCGCTGCAATAAAGGCTAAATCCGAAGTAGTTTGATCTTCAGCGGCAATCCGCCGCGCTCGAATTCCAGTACGCTCAACAATCCACTCATCTGCTGTATCAAGAATTTTTTCTAAATCTTTATTTGTCATTACTTTCTCAGGCACATATGAGCCAATTCCTAGTATACCAACAGCTTTCTCGGCCATAGATTGATCTCTCCTTCATCTTTTCATTAGCGTCTACAAATAACGCTTTCTTATGTCGAGTAGAATTTGTTATATTAACTGACCTAATCCCTATCTTAAAAACTGCGCTGACGCATTATTTTATCATTAAGTCTAGTAAACAGGCAACAAAATTCCATTATCTTGAAAACCACCAAGAATTTCCCCATCAAAAATCAGATAAAAATAGAACCACAAAATAATATATGGTTCTACCGAAAAGACGAATGAGTCGTGGTTACGCCCATTCAAAAGACAAAGTTACGACAATCTCATTATCTTCAGAGCGAATGCTATAATAAGAAGCACGCCCTAGTAGCTTCTGAAAAGAACGGATTTGTTTCGGCGTCTCACCGATAATTTCTGGTACTCGAATCGTTACAAGCGCCTTATTATTAAAATTTTCTACAACGCTTACATTATTTGAAACAAGCTTAATTCCGGTAAGGATACGAATAAAGGTTGCCCGTCTCATTTTCGGCCTCCCTTTCCATAAATAAAAGTTAGTACTATTATACCACAAATAGTCCAGACTGTTCCACCAACTTGGCAGCTATGCTCTCTTCCTATTTTTCAATAGAAACGCAAAATGTCTCTATAAACCAGTGTTTATAATTTTTTTGCCTAGTTAAAAATAAGATTATTACTTTTTTCAAAGCAATAATCCAATATAAAAGAGCAATTTTTGCTACAGGCATTTTCTCTTGTTTCCTCAAATATGATATAATAAAAGCACTAACAAAAAATTTGATTAATTTTTTACCATGTGCTATTTTCAGTAAGTTTCGAAAATACCTTTATCTTAAGAAAGGAGGGTTGTTGTTCTTTACTGGAATCATTTGATTTTATTATATTAAAGGAGGTTTTATTCATGACAAGTCCATTTCTAGGTGAATTTCTTGGTACGGCAGTCTTGATTTTTTTCGGCAACGGCGTAGTAGCAAATACGTTGCTGAAAAACTCCAAAGCGGAAGGTTCTGGCTGGATAAACATAATTATTGGCTGGGCTATTGGCGTTCTAATGGGCGTTTTCGTCGCCATTGCCTGTGGTGCACCGCAAGCCGATCTAAATCCAGCAGTAACTTTAGCAAAAACTTTAAACGGCGTTTATCCCGGCTCTGAAGCTATGGGAATTATGCTTGTCCAACTTGCTGGCGGTTTTGTCGGCGGTTGCCTCACTTGGATCTTCTTCCGCGGCCATTGGGAAATAACAGAAGATACTGGTGCAAAATTAGGCGTCTTCTGCACAGCCCCAGCGATTCGCAATTATTCCCAAAACTTATTGTGCGAAGCCTTGGCAACTCTTATGCTGATATTCCCGATCTTTGCTATATTCTCTAAAAACGTCGGAACAATCCCACCGGCTGTCGGTCCCTTTATGGTTTCCCTTTTGATCTTAGGCATCGGCTCTTGCCTCGGCGGCACTACTGGATATGCCTTAAATCCCGCCAGAGATCTTGGCCCGCGCATTGCTCATGCTATTTGCCCGATTGCCGGCAAAGGCGACTCTGATTGGGCTTATTCCTGGGTTCCTGTTGCTGGTCCAATGATCGGCGCAGTTCTTGCTTTTATGCTTAGCAAAGCAACTGGTATTTTATAATCCACTCTAAAAAAGAAAACAAATAAAAAAGAGACTGCTGCAAGTTAGAACTTTTTGAACTTGTAGCAGTCTCTTTCCCTATATTTATTTGATTAAAACAATTGCCGCAAACCAAGACAAATAAGCAAAAAACCGGAAAGCAAAGTAGCTTTTTGCCCAAGCCATTCAGCCCCATATTTTTTACCAACATAAGCGCCAATCCATAAAGTAATAAAGCTACAAAGGCCGACAAGAAGAGGCATTAACAAACTCGGTAAATCGGTCATACTAACGTCAATCCCGATCGCCAGAGTGTTGATGGATAAGGCAAACCCCAGTACAAAAGCCTCGCGCCAATCAATATGGTGTGATTCATCATGATCGGCTTGCTCCGGTCGGCCAATAATCGCCTGCGGCCAGCGACTCTTCTTAAAATCTTTCGATTCTTTTATGCCAGAAGCGCCAATAAGCACCCATACTCCCACAAAGACAATTAAAGCAGCGCCAAAAAGATTCGCTACAGCCAAAGCAATATGAGCCTTTATTAACTCACCAATTTTTTCAGCAAAAAAGGTAGCGCCAAATGATAAAAAAGCAATGATTAGGTTAGCCTGCCAGGAAACTTTAATATTTCTAACCCCATAGGCGATCCCTACGCCTAAATTATCGAGATTCGCCGTAATTGCTGTAAATAGCGCCAGAATCCAGGTCAAGAAAACCCCTCCTAAAAGAAAACAAAGAGTAGGAAAAACTTCCCTACTCTTTTATTACAGACTGTATTTTTCAAAAAACAAGAGTTCCTAGCTTTTTATGGGGCGCTGGTAAAACCAAATGATCAATTACTTTGTCAGCAATAGAACGACAGCCCGCTTCAACGGCTATCTGAACAGCTGATACTTCGCCAGTTAGAGAAACCACCGCTTTCCCTCCCATAAATCGAGCTAAACGAACTTCTAACAATTGAATCGGCGCACTCTTAGCTGACGCATCAGCAGCCACAATAGCTGACGCTACAGAAGCACACTCTATGACGCCTAACGCTTGCAGGGCCTCTGGCTGATTTTGACGCTTTATCGCCGCAATTACGCTTTCATGCAAATTAGGGATGACAAAAGATGCCACAAGCTCTTTACTAGTATTGCTAGAAGTTCCCGCGGCCACAGCACTTTTCACAGCTCCCACATCGCCTGTAACCATGACGAGATATTTGCCGGGACAAATCGCTTGAGCCGTAAGAAGCTCTATCGACGCCGCTTTACACATCGAATCAGCAGCGGCAATACCGCAGGTAATTTTTCGAAATTCTAGTAAGCCAATAGCTTGTTTCATCTTTTTCACTCCCTAGTGCAACATTTTTACTAGATAAACCTCGACTTATACAATAGAAAATCCATCAACAAGAACGCACCGTCTCTGACGCGTAAAGCTACGCGGTGAAGTAAGACCTTCACCAGTTGGCCCAGCAATTGTAAAAGTCGTATGACCTTCACCGCCTACACCGATACCAGCATAGGAAGGAGCATTTTTTACAAAGATCGTTGTTTCGATCGCTTTTGCTAATCGCGTAAGATGATCGACATTTTTGGAATGCATAATCGCCGTATGACGATTGCCATGTTCGACTTTCACAGCAAGTTCAATAGCTGCGTCAATATCCTTCACCTGCACAACAGGTAAAATCGGCATCATAAGTTCTTCTACAACAAACGGATGATCTTCCGCGGTTTCGCACAAAACCACACGAACGCTGTCAGGTACTTCAATACCAATTTTGCTTAGCAAATATTTAGCGTCCTTGCCAACGTAATCCTTATTGATCCCATAAGATCTTTTTGGTTTTTCGGTACAACCCTCAGCCATTTTCTCGGGTTTTTCAACCATAACAACTGCCAAAAGATCATCAATTTGTTTACCAGAAATTAAATAAGCGCCATATTTTTGCATATACGAAATGAGTTGATCGGCAATGGAGCCCACAGCAATCACTTCTTTTTCGGCAATACAAGGCAAATTATTATCAAAAGAGCAGCCCGCAATAATGTCTTTTGCTGCTTTGGGAATATCAGCTGTTGCATCAACAACAGCTGGTGGGTTACCAGCTCCGGCGCCAATCGCCTTTTTGCCTGACGATAACACAGCTTTCACTACGCCAGGACCGCCTGTGGCTACAAGCATATTAATGCCGGGATGACTCATCATAGCATTTGTCGTTTCTAATGACGGGGTAGCTACAGCCGTAAGTAAGTTAGCCGGTCCGCCAGCGGCCATAATCGCCTTATTTAAAATTTTAATTGTCGTAAGCGAAGTGTTGCGTGCGGTAGGATGGGGACTGAAAAAAACAGCATTTCCTGCAGCAATCATACCAATTCCGTTACAAATAATAGTTTCTGATGGATTCGTTGTCGGCGTAATCGAACCAATCACGCCGTAAGGTCCCATTTCATAAAGGGTCAGTCCATGGTCGCCCGTCTTTGCTTCTGTCCTCAAATCCTCTGTTCCAGGCGTATTTAATGCGCCCATTTGATTTTTTATAATCTTATCGGCCACTCGGCCCATCCCAGACTCTTCTACCGCCATTTTTGCTAAAAGCTCCGCATTATTATAGGCCGCTTCTCGCATCGCTTTTACTAGATTTTCCCGTTCCCTAATCGATAGGGCTCTTAAACTAAGATAAGCTTCCCGTGCGGCGGCAACACCTTCGTCTACCGTTTCGTACACGCCATAATCACCGCCATGACCTTTGGCAGCTTCAGGCTGTTGGAGCTGCGCCAATACTTCAGCAGTGATCTTTGTAATGAGTGTCTGATCAATGTTCACGTTGTTACCCCCATTCGGTCTCCATAAATATTCTCGTCAGTCCCTTACCATGCGGCAAGGCCAGCTTTAGCAACTGCCATGTCTTCCTCTACCGTTCCGCCGCTCACGCCGATCGCTCCGACAACAACGCCTTGCTCAATGAGGGGGAATCCGCCGCCAAATACAACAAATCTACCATTCAAATTGCCTTCTAGTCCATAAATTGGCATTCCCGGCTGAACGGCTTTAGCCACTTCATCAGTTGGCATTTTCAATGAAAGCGCTGTATAAGCCTTATCAAGAGCCAAGGAAATACTTGCTAACAAAGAATCATCCATCCGCTCTTGCAAAACAAGATTCCCACCACAATCTACTACAGCAATCACCATAGGAATTCCTAATGTGATCGCTTTTTGTTCAGCGGCTGCTACTATTTTTTTTGCTCTTTCTAACATAGGCATCATTCTTTCCGTTGGTGTATTTATGTTCGGCGCTGCTTGCAGTGTTTTTATAACTGCTTGAGTAACAGTTGTTATCAGTTCTTCCTGTTCTGCACAGCGAGCTAAAACAAATAAGAAATCAGATAACCTGTTAATATAGAGCGAAACATTTGGCGGAATTTCTTCGCTCCGCCGTGCTTTCACGACAGCTCGCTCGGCTCGTCTAACCATGCTTCTTGCCAAATCAATCGCTGCGCTCACAGCAGAAGTCCCTGGCGTAATAAAATACTTTTGTGGAATACGCTGTTCTTCCAGCTTGTCAATGGCAGCTTCCAACTTCGCTACATGCTGCTCAGTAATGTAGTAAGACTGACCGTTCTGTAGTGTTTCTGTTGCCAAATCGGCATTCAGCCAGATCAGCTCTTCTTGAAGCCTTACGATCGCTTCAATAACCCAGTCCTGTTTGGATAAAGCTCTGGCAAGCCCCAAAGCAGCACTGGCCTCATCAATCGTACCATATGCCTCTACCCGCACATGATCCTTCGGTACGCGCTGACGACTAAATAAACTTGTTTCTCCCTGATCGCCTGTTTTTGTATATACCTTCATTGTACTTACTCCTCAATGAGCGATTGGTTTAGTTCGATTGTATCAATAATTCCAATAATCGCCGCATCTACAGCCGATTGCGGATTTCCCGTCACATGTCTGGCTGAACTGCCTGTAACAACCAAAACGGACTCTCCTGTTCCAGCACCAATCGTGTCAACAGCTACAACAGGGCTAAGACCTTGATTGGAGCAAAGGCGAAGCGGCTGTACAATTAAAAGTTTGCAGCCTGTCAAACTTTCATCCTTTGGCGTTGCTACGACTGTTCCTACTACTTTTCCTAACCACATAACGATCGCTCCTATCGCTTAAGCTTACTCTTGGCTAAAAGTAATCCCATAGTCTCGGGCCATATCACGCGCCAGAGGGGTTATAAGGGCTCCAGGTACAACAGAAATACTAGAAAGCCCTTGGGCGACTGCCGCCTGAACTATTTTAGCATCAAGAACGGCACGTTTCGTCCCGCTTTTCGGGTTCCTGCCAACTACCGCTTCGACTTTTACTGCTTTTGATAAACTGCCGAAGCATACTTTAGCAAGCTCTAAAGCAGGTGTTAAATGAATGCCGAATTGCGCGATGGTTTCTAGATTTTTGGTAAGAGCCGCCATTAAGGCTGGCGAAGCTTTTCCCATATTGCGTTCACGTCGTCCCCAATCGCCTGGATCTGCAGCATTTTGCGCAGCAACAACAGGTTTTCCCATCATCAAAGCTTGCATAATTAAAGTCGTACATAACGTATCAGCTTGCGTATGAGCAATTTTAGCTGCTGTATTTTGTGTTAGCACAGGGACAAGAACTAGGTCAGCATCGCGCAGTTCTTTGCCCGGATAAGGCGAAGCCGCCGTTATAATTTTCACACTAGAACCAAGCTGGGCCGTAATCCGTCCTAAGCCAATAACTTGCTCCGCCGCTTGAGAAAGAACGACTGTGAAGAAAAATCCTTGCTTTTGAAGCTTTGTCAATTCAATAAAACTTTCTTCCATGCCGATTGTTCCGCCTGTAAAAATAGCCAAAGCCCGAACTTTCCTTTCGGGCGGCTGAGGAACTTGCGGCAAAGTTTGCAGGCGGCGCATAACTTCTGTAACCACCTGTTCGACAAGCACATCATAATTCACCTATGATGCACCTCCTAACTTTACAGCAAAGTAACTTTATCACCATTTTTCAAACCGAAGGCATTTGCTTCATCTGTATCAATATGAAGTTCCAACCTAAAGTGATTTTGCACGCGAATCAAAACATGAGTCATCGTACCGCCGCGAACCCCATCAAAGGCAATGGTTTTTAATTCACCATCTTGGACGCCAAACCGCCGTGCATCGTCGCCGCTCATATGGATATGTCTGGTTGCGCAAATAACGCCTTCTTGTAGTGTAATTGCACCGCAGGGACCAACAACCACAATTCCGGCAGAACCTTTAATATCACCGGAATTGCGGAAGGGAACTTTTACACCGAGACTAAAACTGTCGGTAAGCGAAAGCTCTACCTGGGTAGTTTTTCGCAAGGGACCAAGAACTCTTACGCCAGTCATCGCTCCCTTAGGACCTACTAAAGTCACTGTTTCTTCTGCGGCAAATTCCCCAACCTGGCTCAAGTCTTTCTTCTTAGTCAGACTTTTTCCGCAACCAAATAAGACTTCCATATGTTCGGCAGAAAGGTGGATGTGACGATTCGATACGCCCACAGGAATTCCTTCAGGCTCCTTTAAACGACATAGAACTTGCTTTACAATTGCTTGAATCATCGTTTCTTCCAAACTACTCACTCCCACCGTTTCCCTGCCGAATCATGTAGACTAAAAGCCTAATTATTCTTGTCCGTCAATTTTTGGTAGAATTTTTTCTACATCCGTGTGCGGACGAGGAATAACATGAACCGATACAAGTTCTCCGACTTTTCCCGCTGCTGCGGCACCACTATCAGTAGCTGCTTTTACAGCTCCTACGTCACCTCGCACCATAACAGTAACTAAGCCAGAACCGATTTTTTCATACCCAACAAGTATGACATTTGCTGCTTTTACCATAGCATCAGCCGCTTCAATTGCACCGACTAAGCCTTTTGTTTCTACCATTCCTAAAGCTTCTCCCCGCATTATGATTCCTCCCTATTCTTATGTTCGTCGTAATGAATGCAGTTCACTCGCGGTTCTCCTTTACGGCGTTCACAAACCGGATCAGAGCAGAGATTGCAAAGATCTTCCGGTTTTTTTTCAGTCTTTTTCACTTCCGCCTGACTGTCTGCTTCACTTGTTGTCTCATTCATTATTGCTGTTTGTACAGACTCCTTAGACTCTGCTACGACAGCTTCCTCGCCCAAAACAGTGTCAGATGCTATAGCAACTTCCACCGCAGCAACTTCGACCACAGCTTCTCCCTGTTCTGGCGCCACTACATCGGCCTCACTAGAGCCACTGGCCTGTTTTTGCCAACCGACCGTATCTTTCGTAAACAAAAGGCCGTCGATTTCCTGATGTGGCCGCGGAATGACATGAGAAGAAAATACTCGATTTACTTTTATCGCTGCCGCATTGCCTGCCGTAACAGCAGCTGTAACAGCGCCAACATCGCCAAAAAGTTTTACCGTAGTGAGACCGCCGCCTTTGGCGAATTCGTAACCTAATAGTTTTACATTTGCTGCCTTCACAGCTGCATCAGCTGCCGTAACAGCAGCAGCTAATCCTACCGTCTCAATCAAACCTAATGCTTGCCTAGACACGTTTCAACACCTCCCCATGGCCGTGGGCCGATTCTTGCAAAACCCGGCTGACTATGGAAGATACTAATTGATATAAGGCCATGGAGTCCTCTTGTTCCTTTTGATCAAAGGTCAAAGAAGTATTGACGTCTTCGCTAACGGCCTTTAGGGATTTAAAGGGAATTCCCTTAACAAGCCGCGCGGCATTATAGCCAAGCGCGCGGCAAACGCTTAGGTTATCTGTTTCTTCCGAAACAAACAGCGGTTTTGCTATGGGAAGTTTCACATAGTGAATGCACATTTTCGCGGTCGTGATACCAACACCAACACCAAGCTGCGACTGCGTCGCAGCTTCATGAGCCAGTTCCTCCACCGTGTCAGTTGTTGTCGTCTCAATCATGCGATAGGGAATTCCTTCTTCTTCCATTCCAGCAGTCAGTTCGCGCAATTTTCTTTCATAACCAGCGTGAGGCTGCATTTGAATAACAATGCAAGGCTTACTAGCAGTTTGATTTGCTGTCATGTCCCTCACGCCTTTCCATCAAAATATGAAAGCACCAAACCTGTCGCAACAGCATTCCGCGGCCCTTCACTGCCACGAATATTGCCGCGTCCGCACACAATTCCAAACTCGCCAAGCGCGTCTGTCACCATGTCAGCAACTTCGAAATCAAGAGCCGATCCACCGACGAGTACCACAAATTCAATGTGGCGAATATTTCCTGTAGGCGCTACCCTTGCCAGAGACCGAAGCGCATTTGTCACAAACACCCGCCGTTTGGCTTCCCGCCGTACATGACGAATCTTATCAAGCGGATGATCAAAAGGAATCGGCACCATGTCATTCTCTTTTAAAATAACCACGCGTGAAAAGACCTGCGGTGGCAGATTTTCTTCAAAAAATCGCACTGTGCCATCTTCCAGACGAATATGATACAAACTTTCAACCTTCGCTAAAGGATATTTTTTGATATCTTCCGCTAAGTCAAAATCGTTAAGACCTAACTCTGAATTAATCAGCATCGTAACCATATCGCCAGCGCCAGCTAAATGAATAGACTCTACCCGCCCTTGCCTTGTAATAATCGCTGCATCAGTAGAACCGCCACCCATATCCAAAATAGCTAAAGGCTTATCGGTACCAGGTGTTGTCAACGCGCCAGAAATTGCCATATTAGCTTCAACACCGGCAATAACAACACATACCTGCAGTCTTTCTGTCAGCTGATCCGCAATCTGTTGCATTGGTAACCGTGATGTTTTGACCATAGCAGCCAGGGCAACGGCATTTTCTAGGGCAAATTCCCCGGCAAGTCCGCCTTGCACTTTCTGCGGGACAAAAGTATCAACAGCTAAAATATCTTGAATCTTCATTTCACCAATAGGCTGTGAAGTCAAATCACTCATAACCTGTCTGACCCGCTCCAACATGCCGTTAACATTCGTTCCCTTTTCGCCCTGAATATCGCGAATCGGCTGTACTCGTTCCACGGTTTCCATAATTTTACGAGCCCCAGCCTCTACATCAATATCCTCCCGGCCTTTTTCTCCGATCAAAGTAATGAATCCGGCCGGAATCGCTCTAGCCTTGACATCGCCAGCTGGTGTTCGAACAACAACAGCTGATCGATTTCCAATCAAAGCTCTGGCAATTGGTACAATAAGCTTTGTTTCCTCTGGCGATAAATCAAAAACAGTAGCAATTCCGTAAGGATTTGACAGGGTTTGAATCGTTTGGCCAGGCAAAGCAACTTCAACAGCGGAAAGCATGTTAAGCGGAACCTTATCAATCAAGGTGACTTCATCAATAATGGGAATACGCTTATGAAGTCGATTCGCAATCAAGACAGCATCATCTTGCCTTACAATCGCCCCCTGCACATCAACACCCCGATCAATGGCGGCGTTTAATGCAACAGCAGCATCCTCAAAATCAATTCCACTAGGAATCACACAAATCACTTTTTCATGAGCAGCGGTTGTTAACAAATGGTCATAAGAAATTGTCGTTCCAACACCAAGACCAATACCACCCGGTGTAGACGGATTATGACCAATCATTGTCGATTCCGTAATAATTGTTTCAGTAATTGTTTCCATCGCCAAGTCACCAATAACAGGAGTCGCTTCATTTAGACGAACTTCACTGATATCCTTTAAGACAATACCAGACTTTTTAACAGCCTCTTCCAAAGCTAAAATAATGCCTGGCACATTGGCGATCGTTCCCTTTATCCCGGTTGTTTTAACAATACTGCTAGCAAGATATTTTCGGCTGCCACTAGTGTCAACTTGCGCTAAGCAAACTTCAGTTGTTGAATTGCCAACATCCACACCTGCGATAATTGTCATGAGAATCCCATCCTACTCTGCTCTGAGTCGATTCCGCCGTTCGTAAACATCTGCAGCTTCTCTGACTAGAGCCGCACTCATTACTGCATTGTATTTTGTTTCCATTTCATCAGCAATTGCAAAAAGCTCTGCTTTAGTAGAACGATAAGGCCGCAGGGCATTATAAATTTCTAAAATTCGTTTATCGGGAATCGCCGTAAGTTCTGCTGCTCGCCGCAGATTATCACCAAACTGATTACGGCCTACTCCATCGGCTATTTCAGCCTGCATCCGCAACGTTTCTGGTGCAATGCGCACATCTTCCGGTGTAACACTGCCATTTAATACGCTTTCCAGCGTAATATCTGTTAATTTTTTGCCTGTAGGAGTTTTTAACATATCAGGATGCTTTGCCGAAAGCGGATAATCTTTTTCTGGGCAAAGACCACCTGCAGTCGAAGCAAATTTAGGAGCCGCTTGCGGTGCTGGCGTTGCCCCGCCTTGATACATTGATTGTAAAACTTGACGAACAATTTCTTCTACTACTTTTTCCTGAGACATTGATTTCACCTCCGCTGATTTAAAATTGCACTTCTATTTCAATCGGTTTTGCGCCAGGCACAACATGTTCTGTTTCTTTGATGTGAAGTACGGCTGCTTTCGCTTGGTACTTTGGACGCGCCATCTGATCATTTTTGGTGGGAACAGGCGTTGGGGATTCACCTTTAGCGTATTTAGCCGCATTTCGGCCAATGGCGCGATAAGTAGGCAAATCAATCAGGGGCGACTGCGAGAAAAGTTCTAAATTGCTAAGCGGCGGTAAATCTTTTTGATGAATGACCGATGTACCACGCGATTGAATGCCAATGGCAATACCAGAACCGCTTAACTTTGTTGCATCATGAGCGGCAAAATCCACATCAGATGTTCTTAAAACTCTTATAACGCGGGCTTGAATTCCTTCTTCTTCAATACCAGCGATCATTTCTCTCAGCACATCGCTATGAGGAATATTAATGATCGTTTTATTTTGATATTTGCCAAAAGCCGGAGCAAGAGCAATTACGACTTCATCAGTCCGTGTACCAGGGCGAGCTTCGCCTTTTTCCACCAGTGTCATGGGACGTCCGGAAACAGCCGGTTTACTTGCGGCAGTACCGGAAGCTTTGGGCTCCATGCCTTGCATAACTTGCATAACAATTTCACGAATCATTTGTTCGTTAATTTGCATTTTTTCGCACCTCTTTCCCCGACTCAAACATCGAAATCAGACGGATTGATCGCCTGACTGATATTTTTAATTTCTTCCCAGCGTTCATCGCTGAGGCGATAACCGGTTCCAGGTCCCTGATAATCATTTTGCTGATTAACGGCACTAATAACATTGAAGTTTTTATCCAAAATAGCTGCCGTATGGAGATAGTCGCCGGAAATACGTTGTTTTAAAAGATTCAATACATTCGTTGCTATATCGGTAAAGCCTGTTTTCGCTAACGCTTTAATGATATCGAGCCCCGTAATGCCTCGACTCATTAACTCTTGCGCCGCTTTAAGGTCTTCCACAACATTACGCGGCGGCATATCGTTGCTGCCATGAGCATAGGTTGCAGCTTCTACCTCTTCATCCGTAATAGCTGGGAACCCGAGTTCTTTAAATACAGCTTGAATGGCTTTCGCTGCTTTATTACGAACGCGGATGACTTCTTCTTCTGACGCCGGGCGAAGGCCGCCATCTACTTTAAGGTCACGCTGCAGAATATTCCAATCATCATAGTCTTCTACATCCCAGTTAGAACCAGCAAACATATTGTCATAATTCGGCGTAGCGCTATAGCCAGAGCAAATGAAGTCAGTACCTGGCAGGAACTGCATCAAAGTACGGGCTGTACGACGAATGTCGGAATGGGTAAAAGTCTGGTCATTACTGGAAGCCACTTCCAGATCCAGCATAGCGGCGCAAAGATTTTCTGCGAGCACAGCGCGAATCCCTGAAGGAACAGCTGCCGGAACACCGATACAACTTACCGAACCATTCTGCAAACCTTGAACACCAGCGCCGCGAGTAATCATGATGCAACGCACTTCCAGGTAAAGCATCGATTTTCCTTCGGCATAGCCCATCTGTACTTCTGAGCCAGTGCCTGACGTAAAGCGCATTTTGAGACCGCGTGAAGCATACGCCGATGCCAAAAATGCTTTCGACCACGGCGTATCATCGCCATCAACAAAAACGTTTTCAGTGCCGTATACGGAAATCGTTTCAGCGTAAGCAGTGATGCCGCGCATTCCCAACTCCAGCTCTGTCGCTTCTTCCAAAGCGCATTGAATCAGCGTACCGCCGCGACCGACCTGCCCGCCCAGAAGAAGGGCCAGAGCATTAAATGGCGCATACCGAACGACAGCAACGGTTGTTTCCATTTCATCAAAACCGCGCAACGATGCTTCGGCACCATCAGCAGCAATCTGCACCGGGTTATCTTTTACATTCGTAACATGGCACTGATTCGAAGGCGTTTTGCGAGCACGCATTTTTTGCAGCGCCATCATCATTTCTACTACATTCATAGCATTAAAAACTTCAACAAGTTTTGCTGCCGTCAAGCCTCTCACAATTTTTACAATTTCTTTCCGTGATACATTGACATCTACAAGCATTTTAGCAATTTCCACACTATTCATAGCCATTGCTTTTTCTGCTATCGTGACATCAATTGCATAATCAGCAATAAACTGATCGATAAAATCAAATTTATCGCGGGGAATTCCATCCATTTCCACGATTTTTCCGTTTTGTACTTTAATACTAGGCACAGGGTCATTGGGGCTGCCCATAGCCATAAGACCAACTTCCGGCCATTCTACTACGAACCCATCCTGATTGACGGGACGGGCAGCAAGCGCTTCAAAACGTTTTGATCTCTTCATGATAAATCCCCTCCTCGTCGACTTAGATATAAGGTGTAGTAGTAGACGGAGCAGCACCGCCTAGAGCTTCCAACAGTTTTTTACCAACATCTTTAGCAGCCAGTACGGACTGACGAACGGCTCCTGAGTCACCGCTGATCGCAATGATAACTTCGTTGGAGAAGCTCGTTCCTTGTGCTGGGCTAGAATAAGCGATTAACTCTACATTGGCTGTTTTTACAGCCACATCCGACATAAGTACGCCAATAGCGGCCGGAGCGCCGACAATCAGACCAAAAGCTTTCCCTAAAGGGGCATTAAAAGCTTTGTTAATGGCATAGCTGGCGCGAGCCGTGTACTGCAATTCAATATGACCAGCATCATTGCCATAAACATCGCCAAAAGTACGATTTAATTCTTTTAAAGCCACTTCAATCGCCCGTCTGGCATCTGAAACTTCTTCAGCGCCAAAGAGAATCAAGCAACCATGACCAGCGCCGCCTTTTGTATCGCGAGCTAGTTCAATCGTAATGATTTCCGTATTTGTTGCTTTAACTGCTTCATCAGCCGCCATAATGTGCGGACCAGCGCCAGTACGAGCGCCTAAAATACCGATGGACCGGAATTTAGGATCGATCTTCATCATGTCATGAAGCATGGGATCCACATTGGCAATAACGAGACCAATGGTATCGCCGATTGCCGTGCCGACAAATTCCGTAAGTCCGGGATTTGCAAATGCGGCGGCAGTTGCTGTTGGGGCTTCGGCAGCTCCCGTTCCAGCTCCTTGCGCTTCCATTCTTTTTTTAATTTCATCCATTACTTTGTCAATCAATTGCTCTTGCATTTATATAGTCACCTCCATAAAATTTCCTACTTTACTTTTGGCAGAATTTTTTCTACATCCATATGCGGACGAGGAATTACATGAACAGATACAACTTCACCTACTTTACGGGCTGCTGAAGCACCGGCATCTGTAGCTGCTTTTATCGCGCCGACATCCCCGCGCACCATAACAGTCACTAGACCTGAACCGATTTTTTCATAACCAATTAAAATTACATTGGCTGCTTTTACCATGGCATCGGCGGCTTCTATTGCACCAACCAGACCTTTTGTTTCCACCATCCCTAACGCTTCACTCATTGCTGCACCTCCTTTCGAAAATGTAGTCCATTAATTCTTCTATACCTTCTCCTGTAAAAGCGGAAACAGGAAATATAGGTCCTTTTACACCGCTTTCCAAAAGACGGATACGAGCTTTATCCCGATCAGCATCAGGCGAATCGATTTTGGTAATCACCCCAATACTGTCGCGAGAAAACATGCCGACAAAGCCCGGAGGCAGAGTCGGACGGGTGTTACGGCTGTCTTGGACAATTACAATAAGCGAAGCCTGCGCCGCCGTAACCATAAGGGCTGAATAAAATCGCGGCATTTGCGCATACTCGCCAGGTGTATCAATCGCTCCATCAGTAAAAACAAAAGATTGTGTCTTTTCTGCCTTTTTCGAGTCCTTGTTTAGCGCATGAATCAGTGATGTCTTCCCTGCGCCGACAGCACCAACAAACATAACCTGGTTCATGGTTAGGACCGCGTTACTTTCGGGCCGGAAAAACCAAGCCCCTCGGTCAAAAGGTGGATCACTTGCTGCAAAGCCGCTTCTACAGCAGATACATTCCCTGTTATCACAACAGAACCAGTAAAGCGATCCATAAACCCGATTGCAACATCAGCTGTTTTCGTAGCGGCATCAGCGGCAATGATCGCTGCTTCGCAGGGAGTAATCGTTAAAATGCCAATAGCCGAAGCATTTGTCAGGCCTAATTTTTCACACAAGTCTTTTTTGGGATTCGCGATTAAATGAGCTAAAGTTACTTGTTTGCCTGGTACATATTCTTGAACCATGCGCGGTTTTTCCGGTGCCATTTTCCCCCCACCTATTTTTCATAGTTTTTACACTTACTTATATTTGATTTTTCTGCCTTTCTACCTTGCTTAAATTTTGCCGAGGCACCGCACATAATTGCTGCCTTAAAAAACAAAAAAGCAAAAAGCATTTAAGCTTTTTGCTAGAATAGGATTTTTTTGTTCTATTATTCTCTTTCTTTTACCCGCCCCTCTTATATGGCTAAATTCTGCTTTGACGTACTTGCTAAAAAATCAGAAATACGAGCTACATTTTGCATCGCATAAAGCATCGTTTTCAAAATTGACACCATTAATACAGCACCGGTACCTTCCCCTAAGGCCATATCGGCTTTTAAAATCACATCCTCGGCCATAATATTGCCAAGTAGCAAACAGTACGCCATGCCTGGTTCTTTCGACATATGCGACGGAATTGCATAGCAATCAATTTTGCTATTTACTCTAACCGCACAAGCATAGGCTACGGCTGTAATAAAGCCATCAAGCACAAAGGGAACTTTTAGCTTGGCACATTCCAGCATACTAGAGCACATAGCTACAATGTCAAATCCACCGACACACCGTAAAATATCTTCAACGGCATGAAGTTTTACCTTATGCTTCTCTACGCCTTTCTCGACGATTTGGCGTTTACGCCGCAACGCCTCTGGCGTCTTTAGCCCAGCGCCATGACCAACCACGAACTCGGGCGGCATTCCAGTCAAGGCATGAAGCACCGCTGAAGATGTCGTCGTATTGCCTATCCCCATTTCGCCAAACGATAGTAGATTGGCTCCTTTTTCCCGAACCGCTTTTTGAACTCTTTCTCTACCAATATCCCAGGCTTTTTGAAATTCGTCCTGGCTCATGGCTTCTTCTTTCATGAAGTTTTTGGTGCCAAAAGCGACTTTCCGACAAACGCCAGCTTCTCTCGTATCACGAATGCCAATATCAATTACTTCATAAGGAATTTGATGCATTTGACAAAAACAGCTGATGGTAGCCAAGCCTGCCGCCATATTTCTGGCCTGCAAATACGTAAACTCCACCGGATCAGGCGCAATACTTTCTTCTACTACCCCATTATCAGCAGCATAAATAATGTGGTAAGGACGAATCTCCGTATGAATTTTTTCCCATGCCATCAGCACTTTCTTTAAATGTTTTTCCAGAAGCCCCAGACTGTGCAGCGGTTTTGCCGCGCCATCAATCAATTCATCCACTGTCTTTTCAAAATCCATAATCAATCCCTCCTTCAATAAAAATACCTGTCACAAGACAAACAGCACCTGCCAAAAAGGCAGGCGCTGCTTTGATTAGCTCCTATCCTTCTGGCATTCTCTCTTACGCGAAGACAAATGACAGCCATAACAGGCAGGTCTCCTGGCTAACGGCTCATCAATGTTTTGACGCCTTCCCGGTTTTCCGGTGGCATCAGCCAAAACATCTCTCCGATTACAGTGGCGCGACCGCGTCGTTTCAGAATTGCTTCTGTCCGATCTTCCCTATTCTCCTCTTTTAACAAAGAGGCACCTGTTTGGTGGCATATTATGAAATTATATCAATCTACTTCCTACTTCGGCAGAAAACTCGCGTTTCCTTGCTAAGTTGACGACTAAGCAAGAAAGTCGATAAGGCCGTAAAAAAAATCCTACTTTATTTTAAATAGAAACATTAATAGAAACAAAGGAAACAAAATAACACCGCCAGTTCTGTCACCACGCTTACAGCGCCATAAACATCACCAGTCACACCGCCCAGACAACGATTCACATACGCAGCAAATAATAAGCCGATTGCTAAGCCGCCCAGCGCAGTAAGCAGACATTTCACCCCCAAAAAGGCAAAAACAAGGGCAAAAAAGACTAATGCAATATAGAGATTGCGGTTTTGCCTATGTGAAGGAAAAACTTGTCCTAACCCACTCGGGCGAGCATAAGGAAAAAAAGTAATCGTAAAAACAATTCCCAATCTTCCTGTTGTCGGCATAGCAATTAAGGCCAAAGGTAAAACAAACGGATCAAGATCGTATAAAAAGGAGAAACGAGCTAACAGGGCTAGTGCCAGCGCTAAAGCGCCAAAAGCTCCTACCCGGCTATCTTTCATGATTTCAAGCATACGCTCGCGTTCCCGCCCCGAAAACACGCCATCAAAAGTATCCATAAAGCCATCCCAGTGCAGCGCCCCAGTAATAACGACTTCACCAATAATAAGACAAGCAATCAAAGACAACTGGGGACTGAAACCGCCAAAGCCCCAACGAGCTGCCACGAGCAAAAAGGCCAGTAAAACACCGATCAATGCGCCAATAAGCGGAAAATAACGAACACTGCGCCCAAAACTTTCTAGCGAGCTGTCATGATGGCTGAGTAGTTGAATTCTTGTTAAAAATTGAAAGCCTGTAATAAAATCACTAAACCATTGTTTCACCATGGAAAAGCCTCCACTATTGAAGCGCTATTTTTAAGATAGAAGAAAGCCCTGCACAAAAGTACAAGGCTTTGCCTATTGTTTTTTCTTATTTCAAGCTTGATCCGAGCGCATTTGCTCCTAAAATTGCGGCACGAACCGATTCTACCGTAACAGGGAAAGGTTCGTTGAATATGGTTTCGCCTGCGGCACAGCTAGCCTCTGCAACCTTCTGAATTTTTTCTTCGGTAATCTCCGTAACGCCAATATCAGCCAAAGTTACAGGCAGTCCGACTTCACGGCAGAAACGAATCACTTCTAACAATTCTTCGCGAGAGCGGTTTTCCAGCACCAGCTGCACCAACGTACCGAATGCAACTTTTTCACCATGATAATATGCATGCGTTTCTTCTAAAGCAGTTAACCCATTATGAACAGCATGGGCCGCAGCCAGACCAGAACTTTCAAAACCAAGACCGCTTAATAGCGTATTGGCTTCTACCACTTTTTCTAAAGCTTCCGTAGGCACTTTGCTTTCCGCTGCCAGTTTTGCTTGCAAACCATACTGCAGTAGCAAATCATAACAAAGTCTGGCCAATTGAAGCGCCGCCGAAGTAGAATAACCGCCAGGAAGATTTTTGCCAAAAGCTTTCGCACAAGCATCGGCTTCAAACCATGTAGCAAGTGCATCGCCCATGCCGGAAACAAGCAGCCTTACTGGCGCTTTCGCAATAATTTCTGTATCAAGCAACACAAGATCAGGGTTTTTCGGCAATACCAGATAGGATTCAAATACGCCTTCCGCTGAATAAATAACAGCTAAGGCGCTGCAGGGAGCATCAGTAGCAGCGATTGTTGGAATAATGACGACAGGCAATTTGGCATAATAAGCTGCTGCTTTAGCCGTATCAGCGGACTTACCGCCACCTACACCTAAAATGACTTCAACGCCTTTTTCCTTGATACTTTCTACGAGTCTGTCAATTTCTTGTTTGCAGCATTCACCGCTAAACTCTTCAAATAAAGCGCTAATCCCTGCCTTAGCAAAGCTTGCCTCCATAGCAGCTTTTACTGTTTTTAAACCGTTTTTTCCGCCAAGTACAAGTGCTTTACTGCCGAGCAAACTCACTTGTTCACCGATGGAATGAATAGCTCCCGGACCTTGTACATAACGGCTTGGTGAAATCATAATCTTATTCATCTACAGTTCCCCCATTCGATATCCTTCCTCAGCCTCGAGAAAAATTGTTCAATTCTTATTCTTATTATAATACGGAATGGGAAAGAGATCGAAGCTACATATTTGCGGCATTATAAAAAATATTTGCGCATCTCCCAACTACAGAAAATTGCATTCAGCAATTATTTTTCACATTATAGGCTTATCTTGCCAACTTCCGCAAATCGGCCTGTCCTTCTCTTGTTTCCCCTCTTTTGAAATGATAGGATGAAGGAGATGAATGGAAAACAGGGAGCTGATTGAAATGGAAAACCAAGTACATGAGTATTTTATGGCGCCGATCAGCTTGATCGGAAGAGGTTGTCTAGAAAAACTAGCCGACTATCTAAAACCGATGAAGCTAAGAAAAGCGCTTATTGTAAGTGACAAATTTCTGGTTCAAAGCGGCTTGATTCGCCGTCTCACTGATACGTTAGAAAGTGTTGGACTTTTCTATGTAATCTATGACGGCGTAAATCCTAATCCTACTGTTAACAACGCGAATTACGGACTGAAACTTTTTAAAGACAACGGCTGTGATTTTCTGATTTCTTTTGGCGGCGGTTCACCGCACGATTGTGCGAAGGCCGTAGCCTTCCTAGCTACAAACGGCGGGCAAATTAACGATTATGAAGGATTAAATAAACTGAAACAACCATCAGCAATAATGATTAGTGTGAATACTACCGCTGGAACAGGCAGTGAATTGACTCGTTTCTGTGTTATTACCGATGAAGAACGTCATGTAAAAATGACAATTTCCGATTGGCGTATTACGCCCCGCATTGCCATCAATGATGCTACACTCATGGTTGACATGCCCCCCTCTTTAACAGCAGCTACCGGCATGGATGCCTTGACCCACGCCATTGAAGCTTACGTATCAACAAACGCTACGCCTGTTACGGACTGCAAAGCCCTAAAAGCCATCGAGCTCATTGCCAATCACCTACCAACAGCTGTCCATGATGGAAAAAACCTGCATGCTCGGGAAATGATGATTAATGCCGCTTACCTTGCTGGGATTGCCTTCAATAATGCCAGTGTCGGTTATGTTCATTCAGCGGCCCATCAATTAGGCGGCTTCTATAATCTGCCCCATGGTTTATGCAATGCCATTATGCTGCCAGTTGTTGCCGAATTCAATGCAAAAGAAACCCAGGAAAAGTTCCGCGATATCAGCGAAGCATTTGGCATCAAAACGATGAATATGACGCTGGAACAAAGTGCCCAAGCCGCAATTATTGCGATCCGCACACTGTCTAAGGAAGTAGGAATACCAGCTGGGCTTAGAGAAGTACGCGGCTTTAATGAGAAAGATATTCCACTTCTCGCTGCGAATGCTCTCAAAGACATGTGCAGCTTAACGAATCCACGCCAAGCTACCCAGGAACAAATGGAGGAACTCTTTCGAGCTGCCATATAACTAAGTGCATAATCCAAAAACAGATTTTATAAAAAAGACGGTCAGCTTCTAAACAAGCTACCGTCTTTTTGTCGACTCTACAATGATATAAAACCGCTTTGCTTATTTTTCTTTAGCCAAAGTGTAGATATCTCCCGCCATCGTAGTGACTTCATTCATATTCTCGGTAACCTTTTCAATTGCGACAGTTTGCTCTTCAACTGTTTTTAACGTATCATTTCCCATAATTACCGTTTTTTGTACCGATCCCTGAATAATATCGGTAAATTCCCGAATTCTCCCGATAGTTTGTTTTGAATTATCCGATAATTTCTGTATTTCCCTAGCCACTACGCCAAAGCCTAGCCCGGCTTCACCGGCCCGAGCTGCTTCAATCGCCGCATTTAAGCCGAGAAGTCTTGTCTCGTCAGCAATGTCTTTAATAAATCCCATAACCTCATTAATTTGCCGTGATACAGTATCAACCTGATTTATTTCAGCATTCAGACTGGTTTGATTCTGCCTGACATCAGATGCCGAAGCGGCAAGTTCTTGCGTCATCGCTGAAATCTGCAAAATACTCGTATTAATGGAGCTAGCCATTTGTTGCAATTTATATTGCTGGTGTCCTAACTTAGATAAAGTATTAGCAACTAAAAATAAAACCTTTGCCGCCGCCTCTACATTTTTTCTTGGCGCCACCTTCACTTTCTCTAAGGCAGCAACATAAGCATTGGAATCAACGCCAATTTCCTGAGCGATTTTACGATAGAGTTCTTCTTCTGGCTGATCCGTCAAAATTTGTCCGCCTACAATCGTCCCAATTTGCCTTCCCTCTAGCAGAATCGGCGCGGCAAAATCAACTAGCCCAGCATGACAATCGTAAATCGCGGGCTTACCAGTCTGCGCCGACTGCTCCCCGCCGATTTTATCACATTCTTTACATCGCTTTAATCCCAAATCAGAACCGCGCGTATACTTCATGCAAAAATCCGTAAAATTACTCGGCTGCGTCACAGGCTCTCCAGTCGTATCAACAGTAATACTTGCTACACCGACGGCTTCAGCAAAATTATCTTGAAACTCCTGCAAAAACTTTAAGTCCACAATATCCGATAAAACGATTTTTTCGTCTTCTGACTCTTTCATCTGCGATGACCTCACTTTCCAAGTGTGATATTAGCCAAACATAGCAATTCCGAGCGGCGTAACAAGCAAAGGATGAGGCGGCACATGAACTGGCCTGCCAAAGGCCTTCCCGAATTCTTCACCAAAGTTTGTTAAATAAGCGGTTCCGCCAACTACATAGACAGGATAATCGTTATACTCCTCATATCCTGTTAGCATTTGCTGCACAACGGTCGCCATTTTTTCAATCACAGGCAGAATCACTGGCAAGATCTGACGATGACGACTTACATCCTTTTTCAAAGCTTCCGCTTCCTCTGTACTAATTTTAAAAGCGCCAGCAAGGACCAGCGTAACATGGGTACCGCCTGTAGCTTCATCTTTTGATAAGACAATTTCACCATCCTTTAGTACAGCCACCCCAGTCGTACCACCGCCAATATCCACAACAATACCATGAGTAATTCCCAAGGCTTTCGCAGCAGCGACTGGTTCATCAATTTGACAGATTGGATCAAGTCCGGCTCCAGCAATAACGTGACCGCAAGCGGCGGCATTACGCCCTACCGTTCCCGGGGGAATAGCCGTTGCCCCTTTGTCTAAAGTAAAACCAAGAATCCCCTCGACTTCCGCTTTTAGCTTCTCCACAATCATCGTAGCCCCGCGAAAATCAACGACTAAACCGTCTTTGACGACAGAAGCCCACTCCATACTACCAGCTACAGGATTTCCCGCTTCATCGGTTACGACAAGAACTACGTCCGCTGTCCCCAAATCCACACCAACCTTATACGGGCCTGGTAGCTTTGCTGCTGTTTTGGTTGCAATTAAATGTTGTAATTGCTCAATTTTCTCATAGGCCTCCATACTACAAAACTCCTTTCTTTGCTTGCACTTTTCCTTAAACAGGAAAAAGAGTCATTAGAAGCTGTACACATAAACCGCCAAGCATGCCAATAAAGGGATCGGTAATCGCTGTCATAGCCATAGTAACACCGCCTACGATAGCGCTAGATGAACCAATACCGCCAGCTAAAGCAAAACCGGCATTCGTTGGAACCGTTACAATAACACCTAATACAAGTAGAAATCCACTAATTGATTCACCGGAAACATAACGCCCTAGTTTTGGCAGCATGCCGCTTACTAAGATAATAGCCATAAGGCTCATCATCAGGACCCCTGAAGCAACAGGATGCGGTGCCGCCCCAGTTGCCGAAATAATAGCTTGTACAGGACCGCCGCCAAAGAGCGACGAACCCATATCAGCTAAACTACTAACAATTGTTAGGTGATCTAGATTAATATCACTTTGTGCCAAAGTTTTAGCAGTAATACTGCCAAAAGCGATATTAGCGCCAATATTTAAAGCGCAAATTGCCAAAGCACCGCGAATCACGCGCCGATTAAAAATAAATTTTTGTAAAACAAAGCTTTCTTTATTTTTGTCACTAAGCGTAGGCTGACTTCCTGTAAAAAAACATCCTGCCAAAGAAGCGGCCAGAACAGAAATAACAATCGTATAAACAAGCTTGTCCGCAGGATTCGGCGTCATATAATAAGCTGCCAGAGCGGTTGCAACCGACACAAAACCAACGACTGGTCGCCTTATCACCATATCTACGGCAACACGAGCTAAGATAATGCCAACACCGGCCATCATTCCGCTAGTAATAACCGGCCCAATAAAGGTTACAAGTGCTTGAAAAAATCCTAGTAAACCAATGATAAGTAAAATGAAACCTTCTAAAAAAATAATAGAAAAGCGCTCTTGCGGCGTATTTCCTAATGTCCCAGCTAAGGTGATCGTTTCCGCCTGAAAGGAAATCGGTGAAACCAGTCCCAACAAACCGCAACCGATAGCCCCGATAGCAAAACCAATCGCAGTCGGAACAGCAGCAAACCCAAAAGTTAAGGCATACAATCCAGCAGGCAGACCATTTAAAATTACGCTAAACGCCGCTAAAATATCTTGTAACGTCACCTAAAATCCCCCATTATGTTAAAAGTCTGTTAATTTAATTCGCCTGCTCCCTATCGCCCTCCTACTAGCTCGGCTTGTTTTGACAGAAAACTATCGAAACTTGTAAAAAAAGTTCTATATTCCCTAAAAAGGATATCTACGGAAAAAAAGAAGCTGCCGTAGCAGCTCTTTATAGAAAAATATTGCTTTAGATATTTTCACTGTTTTTTTCGGACTGACGTGAGCGTACCGCATGTCGATACTGATTTGGCGTCATTTCTACAGCCTGGCGAAAGACACGGCTGAAATAGCTGGCATCTTTATAGCCGACTTCAGTTGCAATCCGAACTGCTGTGTAATCGGAATTCTGCAGCATTTTTTTTGCCTTATCAATACGAACCTTTGTGAGAAAATCCACAAAATTATAACCTCTTTCTTGCTTAAACAGGCGACTGAAATAAAACGGACTGAGATGAACCGTTTGCGCGACTTCCTCTAACGAAATATTTTTATGGTAATTTCTCACAATATATTCGCAGGCCTTATGAATCACTCGAACATTCATACTGGCTCGATTATCGAGCATGTTATCAACAAGTTTATCTAAGAGATCATGCAGCCATTCCTCAACCTGCTGTTTATTCGTACATTCCTGCAATTGATCCAAATAATTAAAATTCAGCAACGTAAGTTTCTCAAGACTAGCTCCGCCCTCAACAGCCGCTCGCGAAGTCACAATAATTAGTTCTAAAACACAAGCCTTAACAATTTCTATACTTGCATGTTTGGAAAAGATTTCGTTAAGTAACAGGCCCAAGGCCTCTTGCGCCTTAGTTCGATCACCGCAACGAATCTGTTCAAGCAAAACTCGTTCATATTGAAAAGGATATTGCAACGGCCCTTCCGTTAAATGAGGAATATCCTTAATATGAATAATTTGATTATCGCCGAAATAAAAACGTTGGCGCTTCGCTGCCACAGCTTCCACATAGGATTTGTGGATCTCGCAAATTTCTTTATAATAGTTACCAATCCCAATCGTTACACTGAGATTTAAATCGGTTGCAATAGAATCACGAATCAGCGCCGCTTTTTCGCGCGCCAATTTTTCAATCATTGTCTCATCAGATTCTACAAAACTAAGTAATATAATAAAATTATCACTGCCAAGAGGCGTTACTAAAACATCACTGCCAAGCAGTTCTTTTATATAATGATGTACTTTCTGCTTAATCACTTGCCGTTCTAGTTCCGTTCCCTGACGTGTAATCTGGCGAAAGTTATCAATATCCGCTACTAGGGCCACGCTGGGATCCACCGGTACCCCTAGGAAACGATAGCGTTCTCGCAAAGTTTCTTTATCACAAATTGAGCCGGAAATCAGATCATACACAAACGACATTTGGATAAAGGGAAGTGCCGCCGTTACACTAGCCCGAAGTTGCTCTTCTTCTATTTTCTTTGCCCTCACTGCACTAATTTTCCGACTTACCGTGCCTAAAGTTGCAATAATATCATCAGGCCGCACCGGTTTTAACAAATATTCGACGGCACCGATCTTTAGCGCCGCCTTAGCATAAGAAAATTCATCGAAGGCAGTTAAAATTACGATACAAGTATCAGGTAATTGCTCATGAATCTGCTTAGCTGCATCAAGACCATTCATTCCTGGCATGCGAATATCCATAAGGACAATGTCCGGTTTGTGAAGCGCCGCTAATTCGCAGGCGCTAGCGCCATCGCCTGCCTCTGCAATAATTTGTATATTAGGGCAGTGTTTTTCAATAATAAATGTAAGAGCTTTTCTTTCTAGTTTTTCATCATCTACAATCAACAGCTTATCCATAGCATTCTCTCCCAAATCAATGATTTATGCACAATGGTAAGGTAAGTGAATTTCCACCGTTGTTCCTTCCCCCAAAACACTATCAATTTTCACACCGTATTCACTGCCAAAGTAGTGTTGAATCCGTTTATGAACATTTAAAATTCCTAGTCCAGTTGTCTGACCATGAGTTTCTTTCCGTTTTTCCGCCTGAAAGATTGTATTAATTTTTTCTTGCGGTAAACCAACTCCTGTATCAACGACAGAAATCATAACATGATCGCCATAGCGTTTTGCTGAAATCTTCACTTTACCGCCTTCTACTTTTCTTTCCAAACCATGAATAATCGCATTTTCAATCAAAGGTTGCAAAGTAAGTGCCGGCACTTTGATATCGGCAATTTGAGGATCCACATCAATAACAGCGCGAATTCGTTCCCCAAAACGCACTTTTTGAATCGTCAAATAGTCAGTAATCGATTTAATTTCTTGCTCCAACGTACGTAAATCATCCATATCTCTAAGATTATTGCGCAATAAATCCGCTAACGCATAAACAACTTCCTGTGTTTGCGTCGCGCCTTCCAATAATGCCAAACGAGCGATTGTATTTAAAGTATTAAAAAGAAAATGCGGATTCACTTGCGACTGCAACGCCTTAAGCTCTGTAGCACGAAGCATTGCTTCCAAATCAGCTTTTGCTTTCATTTCCTCCATAAGCAAATTGCCTGAAATATTAGCAGCTCCAATCTCGACAATATAGTTAGCCATAATATACATGAGATCAGCCGCCGCTTGAATCCGTTTTTTAGCAATTACTTTTACTTCATTAAAAGCTTCGCCTAATTGGTCGTTGTCAATCGCCAAGTCTGCTGTAAAATCAAACATTTCATCTTTAGCCTTGCTCTCTTTCGGCGCTACTAAAACCTGTCCGCCCAAAAAAGCGCCAATATATTGGTCTTGTACAATAATCGGCGCCGCAAGATCAGTAAGTCCCGCATGGCAACGGTATACTGATGGTTTTTGATGACGGCGACCACCCTGATCATCACAGTTGATGCACCGTTCTAACCCTTTTGCCGTTGATCTGACAATTTTACAAAAACGAGTGAAATTGCTAGGACGTGTAATCGGATTGCCCTCAGCATCAACAATAACCGCAGCGAGACCTGTCGCATCAGAAAATTTATCTTGTATTTCCTGTAAAATTTGAACATTGACCGTCTCTCCTAAGGTCAATTGATTCGTACGGTTCATCTTTTTCCCTCCTTACTGAACTTCTTATCCATACCTTGCAAAGTAAAGTAAAAGGATTCAAAAATAATCCTTTAGTTATAGTAAAAAGAGAAGCAAAAATTATCAATTTAATAGCAAATTATTGAATCATCATACTATTTCGCCAAACTCTTCCAATTTCCTATAAATCGCCAAACAATAGCAATATAGTTATATCCAATGTAAAAATAATACCGTAAATTCTTTTTAGTTCTTTTGCTTCTCGCATTTTCATAAAACAAAAATAAAATTCACTTAATAAAAATCTCAGAATATAACAACTTTTAATGAAACTATATAAAAGCATCGCAAAAAATGGTACACTTTATTATATTAAATGATTACATTACTCACTTAGGAGGTTACAAATCATGATACTTTTTAAATGGAATAGCCAACTCAGCGTACACATCGATAGTATCGATGAAGAACATAAAGAGATTTTTTCCATGCTGAATGCGCTCCATGATGCCACTAAAGATAAAGATCAAATTCATAACTTAGAAGCTCTCCTTGATGAGGTCTTGGTGTTTTTAAAAAATCATTTTTTTCACGAGGAAAAATTTATGCTGCATCATAAATATCCCAGTTATTCCCTACACAAAAAGGCCCATAAAAATTTATTTGAACAAGTCCAAAATTATAAAAACCAAATGAATGTAAACAATCCTTTCATCTGTAATCAAATTCTTCAACTTTTACGTGATTCAATCACTCCTCACATTTATTCACTTGATAAAGGATATGCACAATTTATAGCAAAAAGTATGAAAACAAAATATGCTTCGAAAGAATCTTCTTGATAAAAAGAGACTGTCAGCATTTCGCCGACAGTCTCTTTTAACAAGGAAGTCTAAAATTTATTGTTTTGCATAAGCTTTTGTTGCATCCCAACGCCACTGCCAATTCTTCACATACTGTTCAGCCAGCGCCTTATTACCACGAAGAATTAAACAATTTTCAGCATTGCTGTTCTCCGCCGAATACGTAAAATTAAAGCTCCCTGTAATGACATCCATTCCATCAATAATCATAATCTTACTATGAGCAATTTGAAAATCCGAATCAACTTTCATTAAAATTCCGCTATCGGCGATTGAATTAAGCAATTCTTTTTCTTTCTTCTCTCTAGCGGTCTCCTTATCATCATTATCAATATTACTTTTATCAATAATAATCCGCACATCGACGCCACGTTTTTTAGCAGCAATCAAGGCATCAATAATTTCTTTTGAAGTAAAACTATAGGCTTGTACTTGTACAGATTTTTGCGCTTTTCCCAGTTCGCCTACAATCATATTAGTAACACCACCCTTAGGGCTAAATGCTACATCAACAGAACCTGCCGCTGCGACAGTGTGAACGCCTTTTAATCCATCTGGCATAACAGCTGTTTGTTTAGCGGCATTTTTAGTTTCCGCTGAAGAAACAGGCGTTTTATTGGTACAGCCAGCTATAAAGCCAACAGCAAGCGCCGTAAATACAACAACACTTGTAACGGCATATTTTCTAACTGATTGACTGAAAACAGTACTTCTTTTACGCTCCATCCTTTTCTCCTTTGAAAATAAAATCCCAGCTTTACCAGAAAGCTCGAATTGTTTATTATATAACTTGTAAAACCGAATACATGTGCATAAATAAGCCGCTTGCAATTACAGCCGCAACACCGAGTCCCCAAAACAAATAGTGCATAAGATCAATCCCTTCTAACCATTTCCATTTTATTTTTAAAAATCGTATCTAAAAAATAAGTTTTCTCCATATCCATATATATTATACTATATATTATGTAAAATTAGTGTAACTTTTTTTCTATTTACCATTCTATGCTAGGAATCTCATTTTGTATTGTAATAATTTCATGTACAGATTCCTTCCTCATCCCCAAAACATGACACTTCCTGCAATAATAAAAAGTATATTCACAGCTACTTTGAACTCTATTTTCTGGATAGAGACAACCATCCAGGGTCGATTTGGGCAAAATCCCCATAGCCTTCTGACATTTTTGACAGATCATCTGCATCGCCTCCTTAGTATTCCCTGACCAAAAATATATAATAATAAGATAAATGAGATCTTTTAACAGGATGTTTCTTCCGGCAGCTTGCCGTTCTTGTTTTCTTGTTCCTCTTGAGTATAGTGTAATAGAACTAAAGTAAAGTTGCTTCTGTCAAAAGATATATTTTTCTAATAATTATTATTCAATAAAAATATAGGTTTAATAAGGCTTTGACATGATTTCTAGAACAATAAAGAACTATACCTAAAGTTATAAAAAACAATAAAAAAACGCTCTATTCAGCTGCAAAAGCCAAATAAAGCGTATCTTACGTCAAAATCGTTTCTCCATATCGATTTAATTTTTTAAAATTATTCCTTACCATATTGGGATAATAATTTGCATAGCAATATGAACATAAATGCATACACGTGTTATATTGTCCTATATCCTTACTTACGATACATTCACAGGCGGCTCTTTGCCCTGTATCTTTTAGATTAACAACTCGTTTTGCACGAGGGGGCGCTGAAAATAAATCCATTTGAACTCTTTCATATCCTAAAAATTCCATAAGCCTTTTATCATGAGAAAAACACTTTAGCATTAATTCATCATCAATGCATTTATTGGCCATAATCCCATACTTTTGTAAGTTAATCGCTTCGCCACAAGTTGCGATAGATAAATTCCACTTTTTATTGATAGCCTGAATTCCCTTCGCCATTTCTAAAATAGCTTCGTTCGTAAATACTTTATATTCTATACCTGCTCTTTTTAAATTTTTTTGCACCTTGGGATACCCCTGGATGTCGGCAAAGCTAATCACAAGTTTATTTGTATATTGATATAATGAGTCACCTACTTTTTCAACTCTTGCTAACAGTGTACTTATATCCAAGCTATTTGTTAAAATTAAAGGATCAAATCGCCATAGGACTCGCTCTTTGCCTATCTTATTAGATAATTCGATAAATGTATTAATTCTTTCATCTAAAGGCGGTACATTGGGTTCCAAGCCTTCCGCCTCATAATCATTGACAGTGTAAGTAAAGTAGAAGTTTAACCCTTTATTACTTATATCATCTAAATATGTAATGATTGGCCTAGGATTTTTTGTCCAAAACACGATAACTCTCGTCTTTTCAAAAGAAACATATTGTGAATAACTTGCATAAAATGGATTCATCCATTTTACATATCCTGCATTGAGCCGATTCATAAACCATTCGGAATGAAACGCAGGAATATCAGTTGCACGGCTTGCCGAAATAATGATTGGCGCAATCGCTTCAACCTTTTCGCCATCATCCGTAGTAATTATTAACTTATCCCAGCCTTTAACAGCCACAATAATTATCTCCTTTACGCTCGCTTTTCTAAATAGAAGGACCAAACCAGCAATGAGAAATAAAAAGAGAAACGCCAGATAGCATTTCTCTCCATAATACTTCATACAATCAATCACAATTTATTTCATATTTTTTTATTTTCTCGGTAAGCAATTATATCTGCCACGGTAACGACTACCATATTATTCGCTTCAGCAAACTCTATAATTTCCGGCAACCGCGCCATTGTGCCATTCGGATTGGTCAGTTCACATAAAACTCCATAAGGTTTCAAGCCTGCGAGCCGCATTAAATCAACATTCGCTTCTGTATGGCCTGGTCTTTCTAATACTCCGCCTGGCTTAGCTCTTAATGGGAAAATATGTCCTGGCCGCCGAAGCTTATCAGGATTTACAGGATCAGAAATTGCCGCTTTCACTGTCATTACACGATCAGCTGCTGAAACACCTGTCGTAACGCCCTCTGCTGCTTCAATGGAAACTGTAAAAGGAGTTTGAAAGCTACTTGTATTAACCTCTACCATCATTGGTAACTCCAATGCCCGAACTCTTTCTTCAGGCAAACACAAGCAGACAATTCCACTGCCTTCACGAATCAACATTGCCATTTGCTCATTTGTCAAAGACTCTGCAGCAAAGAAGATATCGCCTTCGTTTTCCCTACCCGCATCATCAGTAACTAAAATTCCTTGGCCGCAGCGCAGTGCATTAAGAGCTGCTTCCACTCGCATGGCGGCACTTTCATATTCAGTAAGAAAAATTTGATTCATAGTATACTTCCTCCTAATAGTTTAGTAGGACTTACTAGAATCAGGGCACAGATACAGACAGCTTATTCATTACAAAAATAATAAACCTATAGTGCATCAGTTTTCTGTCTATTGAAAATAAAATTAGCTGACTGCTTTATCCTCTTTCATCCGGACTGTACCGTCGGCACTGGTTTTTCACCAGTTCTGCTGTCCTCTTAATATCAAGAGCGCTCGCGGGCTCCTCAGTAGTAACTGAGATACCGCCGGTGGGGAATTTCACCCCGCCCTGAGAATAAGTCACTAAGTATATGATATTCCTGAAAGTTTATATTTGTCAATTTTTATATCAATTTTTTTATCTCAGTATTTCTGTTTTAAGTAGCCTTCTCACATTTTTCTAACTATCTTTTTGTCCAGTTTGCTTTCGTACCTTTTTGAATTAGGTATATTTTTATTTTTTGAGCATAAAAAATATAAGGAATAGTTGTGACCTATTCCTTAATAAACTTGGAGGTGGTCTTATGAAAATTTCTATCGACTTAACCATCCAAGACTTCGTAATTCTCCTCTTCCTAATTATCGACTTCATTTTAATGCTCTGATTTGAATTAGCCTCAGCCTCTGGTTGAGGCCTCTCTTTTGCCATTATATACGTATCGTGAAAGATTTATTACTGACTTGCTTAAGAAAAACCATGGCCAAACCTCAAAAAATTATACAATTTGAATGGATCACTGCCTAATAACATCCTATTCATACCCAAGCAAATATCATCACTAAGATTTATAACAAAAAAATACCGCCATTACGGCGGAAAATGAGGGAATAACTGTGTACAAGGGAACTTATTTGAAACGTATCTGCCCATTGGGTCAAATCGTTTATTTAACTTAGTTTCATTATAGCAAAAAATTCCTTATGTATTGTTATGGCTAGGTTAAGTTACGGTTAAGCTACAAGGTTTCTGCTGCCTACTTTTGAATCCATTAAGGCAGTACCTCTTGCTACCCACTTAGTAGAAAAAGCTATTGCCATGATCCTTATATTATAACTATACTTATGAAAATTAAGGAAAAACTAATGCATCGTTCGCGTCAAAATCAAAAAAGGGATTCCAAGCTACTTCCCATAAATGGCCATCGGGATCAGCAAAATACCCACTATAACCTCCCCAAAATACCATTTGCGCTTCTTTCATTATCTTACCGCCTGCCTGTTCGGCTTGTTGAAGTATATGATCTACTTCTTTTTTGGTTTTTGTATTATGAGCTAAAGTAATCCCTGAAAAACCAGCTCCTCCTGCGTTTACCATTGCATCTTTAGCAAGTTCATTAATGGGAAATAAGGCTAACCCGACACCGCCTAGGTCAAAAAAGACTATACTTTCTTGACTAGCTTTTGAAGGAGTCCATCCTAACCCTTCTTGATAAAATTTGCGTGAAATCTCCATATCTTGAACGCCTAAAGTAATCAAAGTAATTTTCTGTCTCAATTAGACCTCTCCTCCACATAAATGTTTAAGATTATTATCTTATAGCTTTCTATACCTGTCCAGTAGACGTATTATTCTCAATATCCAAGCGAATTTTCGTCATAAGGGACTCGGCAAGGGACAACTTAACATAATATAAAAACAGCGTAAGGCCTCAAAGCCTTACGCTGTCTATGTTTGTTTGGTGGAGATAAGCGGGATCGAACCGCTGACCTCTTGAATGCCATTCAAGCGCTCTCCCAGCTGAGCTATACCCCCATAGCTATTAACTATACATAACTAAAACATTATGTATAATTACTTTATTTAGTATAAAAGATTTCTGAAAAATACGCAAGTATCTAGCAAGATTTTTTTTGCAAATATGTTTGAATTGCCTTATCGCTTTTTAAGGGTCGGCCAAAAATATATCCCTGTATACAATCACAATGAAACAGTCTAAGTAAATTTAATTGTTCTGCTGTTTCAACTCCTTCAGCGACTACCGTCATTTCCAAACTATGGCCCAAGGAAACAATGGAGCCAACTATATTTAACTGCATTTGATCCATACTAATTTGATCTACAAAAGATTTATCAATTTTAAGAATTGTCGCTGGCAAATCCCTTAAATATGTTAAAGATGAATAGCCTGTGCCAAAATCATCTAAAGATATACCTACGCCTAACGAACGCAACTGAGATAGTTTTTTCACGCTCAGTTCCATTGATTCAATCAAATTACTTTCTGTTACTTCCAGCTCTAGTTGTTTTGCCTCAATCCCCGCCTTTTCAATACTGTGACAGACCGATTCAACAAAATCCTCTGACGCAAGCTGCCGTGAAGAAATATTTACAGCCACATGTATACTATCCCTGCCTAAATCAGCTAAATCCTTCGCAAATAAACAGGCCTCTTGTAACACCCAGCGCCCAATAGGCACAATCAATCCACTTGCTTCAGCCAAAGGAATAAACCGCGCTGGTGAAATTTGCTGATAAATCGGATGATACCAGCGCAACAATGCTTCAAAGCCCCAAACATCATTGCTTTGCAAAGACATTAACGGTTGAAATTCTAAATAAAGCTCCCCTTTCTCCAAAGCCTGCCGTAAAGCATTTGTTAAAATAACTTTTTCTGATGCTTCCTGGAGCAATGCCGGTTCATAAAATCGCCAGCAATTTCTCCCTGCCTGCTTAGCAGCATACATAGCACTATCAGCGCGTTTTAAAATTTCTTCGGCATTATCAGCATCTTCTGGATAAACAACAAGACCGATACTAGCCGACAAATGAAGTTTTTCGCCTGCTGCCACATATTCCTGGCACAAGGCCTTAACAAGTTTTTCAGCAAGAAGCGCCGCTTGTACTCTGCTTTCTACACCTGAAGCAATGACAATAAATTCATCGCCGCTAATACGCGCAACAAATGCTTCTGTTTCTACAGCATTGCGAATATATAAAGCCGCCTGTTTAATCACTTCATCGCCAGCTAAATGTCCTAGCGTATCATTAACAGATTTTAAATCATCTAAATCAACAAAGAGAACCGCACCTTTTCTTTGCAATCTTTGCGCCAAAACTAGCTCATCTTGAAGCCGGTTGGATAAACTAGCCCGATTGGGTAAACCAGTAAGACTATCATGAAAAGCGATCGTACGAATTTGTTCCTGAGCCGCTGCTCGTTGCAACGCAAGCGCTGCCAAGTCACTGAACTGCCGCAAAACAGCGACCTCATCAGGGCGAATAGGATAAACTTCATCAAACCAGCCTGCAACTAGAATTCCCTTTACACAGCCTTTTTCTTTAAGCGGCAGCATAATGATACTAGACAACCGTTCACAGCCTGGCTTCATGGCCCGCTTCTGATATTGACGATAATCACTGATTTGAATCATTTCACCACTGTCATAAACAAGACGCTGCAAAGTTTCATCGGCAGCTAAATGTTCCATACTTTTCGACTCATCTTGACCAAAAATATAGTGAATTACCAGCGTTTTCTCTTGTTCACCGTAGAGACCAATATAACCGCCAGGTGCCTTAATCAACTGCAGTGCATCACGTAATATCAGGGACAAGAGTGCACCAAAATCTTCTGCTTCACAGGTAAGCAAACTCGTAATCGCCCCATATTGGCGTTCTCGCCGCAAAAGCTCTTGCTCCGTCTGACAGCGAATCGCTACTTCCGACTCTAACTTTCGATTGATATCAAGCAATGTCTCATTCATGGCCCGTACTTCTTCATTCATCGCTACAAGCTCTTGATTGGCCGCCACTATTTCTACCGTACGTTCTTCCACTTTTTGTTCCAGACTTTCTTGCGAAAACCGCATTGTCCGAATCATTTGATTAAAATGGTAAGTAAGTAACCCGATTTCATCATGCGTAGAAATTTTCGCCTCTACTTTAAGGTCTCCTGCCGTAACTTGCCGTGATAGATTCGTTAAATGCAAAATGGGCCGAGAGAAATGACGTGATAAAATGACAGCGAAAATCGCTGAAATCGCTGCAATGAGCAACACAAAATAGCGTTTCCATTCAATTTGCGCATAAATAGGCTGTAAAAAAACATCCTCTGGTTGCAAAAAAACAATAAACCACGGAACTGAGCCAATCCTGGTAGACACACCAGCCATAGGCTCTCCCTGTTGATCAGGAAATGGAATCGTAAAATACGGCGCTGGCGAATCAATTTTCCCTAAACCTTCGTGCAGTAACGCATCAGATTTGATAAGTTCATGAGTAATTTGCGTTTTTCGACTATCAGCAAGAACACGAAAATTTTCATCAAGCAAAATAGCGAAAGACTCCGGTCCATTCTGAATGAAGTTTTTATTAAGTAAATTATGCAAAATTTCTGCACGATACTGCAAAACGAGAACACCAGTCTGTCGCCCTGCCTGATCTAAAACCGGACAGCTAAAATAGAAAAATCCCTTCTCTAAAGTATCTTGTGAAAGCTCCAACGAAGATACATAAGGCGCCCCTGTTGCTAGGGCTTCCTGAAAATAAGAAAAATGAGAAAAATCACGACCAATTTTGTCTTCATCGGTATCAAGAATGTCTTTCCCTGCTAAATTGATCAAGCCGTAAGAAACAATATAGGAACGGTCACGATTTCGGAATGATTCCAGTATCGCCATCGTTCGATCATAGGCATCGGCTTTTGGGGCCGTCGAATTTTTCAAAGCAAAATAATCAGCTAAATCAGGTAATCTTGCCTCCACTGCAAGAATTGTTTTATTTGATTGAATAAAGGTATCAATACCTGATGCAGTTTGAAAAGAAGCCGAATACAGCGAACGATAAGCATCCTCAATTAAAATCTGTTTATCATCAAAGTACTCTAGCGTTTCCATAAAATGCAGTGGAACAAGCGAAAGAAGTAAAAAAGCCAACAGAAATTTAGCCTGTAGCGAATAGAGCAACCGCTTTAGCTTAAAAGCCCAAAAAGGTCTCATTCCTGTCACCTCATTCTAAATTCCTATTTTCTTGCCTCATGTAAAATTCTATCGATGAAGTCTTTTCCTAAAGAGCTCTCCCATTGTTTATAAATACCTTGTGAAGTTTTCTGAAAGGGCACTAAAGACGGCCGACGAATATCCATGCCTAAAGCTTCCATTGTTTGCAAATTTTGCGTTTCCCGTTCATAGTTTAATTGACGTTGCTCACTGGCAAAGCGAAGTGCGCCTTCCCGTAACAAATTCTGTAGGTCTGGCGATAATCTGCGCCAAGTTTTTTCACTTATAATAAGGGGTGTCGCTTCATATTTATAGTCAAGTATTGTCAGATACTTTTGCACCTTATAAAACTCATTGCTATAAATCGTACTAATTGGATTTTCCTGTCCATCAATTTCTTTGCGTTGCAATGCAGGATATACTTCGGGAAAAGCCATAACAACCGGACTCGCTCCATAGGCGCGCAAAATTGCTAAAGTCATGGCATTTTCAGGAACACGAATTTTCAGACCTTTAAAATCTTCGATCCTTTCAATTGGCTGTTTATTGTTAGTAAATTGCCTAAAACCATTATCCCAGTAGGCCAAAAGTCGAATGCCTCGTTGCGGCAAACTTTCTGCTAACTCCTCGCCAATTTTTCCATCTAATAATGTTGCTACTGATTGCCGAGAGGAAAATAAGAAAGGTAGCTCCAACGCCGCTAATTTTGGTTCATAACTAGCAAGAACGCCTGGTGCCGTAATTACCAGATCCAAAGATCCAGTTATTGCCATCTCCGTCATCTGTTTATCAGTTCCTAAGGACTCACCAGGAAAAAGTTCTATTTTTATCTTGCCTTGGCTTTGTTCATAAATCCAAGTAGAAAATCGTTCCGCCATAACATGCCGCGTACTTGTTGTCGGTTGTCCATAACCTAATCTAAGCACATATTCCGGTTTTTTTTCACTAAAAGAACTACAGCCTACCATAGTCACCATAAAGATTGCCAAAATAGTCGCCCCAAGCAATACTTTTTTCATGGCTATCCCTCCAGCTTCTTTTAGTGCAATAGCCGCAACGCTTTCAAAATTTCTTACTACTTCAAATCATCCGCACCCTCTTTTACCGCTCTAATTCGTCAAAAAAAATCAAAAACCTTTCTATTTTTCAAACAAAAGGCCAAATAAAACAAAAAGACTTTGCGCATCAAGCACAAAGTCTTTTTGTTTTATTTGGTGGAGATAAGCGGGATCGAACCGCTGACCTCTTGAATGCCATTTATGATCTACATAAAATATAGATAATTATAGTTTAGAAAAATCAGCACTTCTAACATGTTCTAACCATATACTTATAGTTGTTTGAGACTGTAACGGTTAGAAAAATGTTGGAAGCTGCAAAGTTATCACATCAAATAACAAGACCATGACTATTCTGGATTTTTCTTTTTATGATACGACCGTACAAATCATCGAGCATAGAAAACCTTTGTCTACTATTCGTTGTGTCCGTATCATCCCAATTGACAGTATTAATATCGTCGACCTGGTACCATAACTAAGTATATGACCTATTAAAATGAAAGCTAAACCCTAAAAGAGAACAAAAAGCCAAACTAATTTTATTTATTCTCGACTGTTGCGGCCGCCTCTTTTTCCATTGCAGCTATTTCTTGTTCAGGCACAATTACAGGACTTATTGCTTCTATAATCTTATCAATATCAGTACAATATGGAAGTCTTATTCCCTTCTCGAAGTTATCTAAATAGATTTGGGCTTGAGAAATTATTGTTTTTATGTCCCTTTCAATAATTTCCATTATCAATTTATAGTATTCATCTTCCAAAAATCGATACTTTTCAAGATATGCCTTTGTTATTGGAAACATTTTGGTATAATGTAATCCATGCTTTCTCCCCTTTTGAGTACTTTTTCTTACAGGCAAAGAGTAATATTGCTCTTTCGGAGTTGTTCCAGATATATTAGAACGAAACGGAATAGCAAAGTCTCGTTTCTTCCCCTTATATTTAAGTTTTAATATTAACAGATATGGTCTCCTGTTTCCTTTATTGTCCAACAACTCTTCTTCAAATGAACAAAGTTCAAAAAAGGCTTTTGCAATGGAAGTAAATTTCATACTTGTCCTCCCCAAGTGCTATAAAAAAATCCCTCTTTTTTAAGAGGGATTTTTTTATAGCACATACTCGTGAGTAATACTCTACATTTTCACGACCCCGTCACTCTCGGAGGTCAAACATCATAGTGAGTGATATTCTACGTTTCGTCACCCCGTCACTCTCGGAGGTCAAACATACCGGTGAATGATATTCTATGGTATCCCACTCCGTCATTCTCGGAGAAAATACATATCTTACTTATAGTATAGATAGTATTAGGATTTGTGTCAATAAAATCTAAAGCAAAATTTTATTCTATCCATAAAATAATTTTTTATACTTTAATTGCTCAAAGTGGTGATGTAGCTGGTATGCGTCATATATGTGTTATGCATAACACATATATGACGCATACCAGTAAAACTCCTTCTTTTATCCAAAAAAATTTCAAACAAATTTAATTATAGATTATATCATAAGAAATTACTCCCAAAAGCCACTCTCATTAGTCCGTCTCAACAAACCAAATACCATTATCATTAAACAGCTTGATCTCTTTCCCACAAATCCTGCAAGTGTAACGCATTCCCAAGCCCCCAGCTTTTAGCGAAGCGGCTTGCCGAACGTCTAAAACTCGATCAATAGCAAAGCGGCGTCCATCGCTCCAGGTAATCTGAAGCGGCCTAATTTGCCCCTGCGTATCATGTTCTGCGACTACTTTGACTATTACCTTTCCCATAATAAAAACCTCTATCTAAAAAATGATGTTGGATAAATAACATGATCATCCTTAGGATTAAAGCCGGTCAGCATCCGATCCTGAAGCATAGAGCAGCGCTGAATGCTAAATTGACCAAATCGGCGCCGAATATCGTCGATCGTTTTCTCAACGGATTCTTTCACGGATGAGTCTTCTCCAAATAAATCTAGCTGAACATGGCCAGCTGCCGTAACAAGATCAGAACCGCGCACGCCTAAACTTCGAATCGGGCGATCCCAGCGATAATTGGTAAAAAATAGCTCAAATGCTTTGCCGGCAATATCTCCCGATACAAAAGTCGGCTGTTGCAGCTTCCCTTGCCGTTCGAAGGATGCCAAGTCATTGCCACGCACATAAATTGATACAGTCGTACATTTTAGCCCATGAGCCCTTAACCGCGCCGCAATACTCTCAGCTAATACATAAATGATCATTTTCACATCTTTATCATTGAACAAATCTCTATGCGTCGTTGTGCTATTTCCGATTGATTTAATAACCCGTTCTTCCCCGGCCTTTTTTACCGGCGCCGAATCAAGACCATTCGCAAAGCAAGAGAGAGTCTCACCCCATACACCTAGGAGCAGCTTTAAGCTATGTAGATCACGATTCGCTAGATCTCCGATTGTATAGACACCGCGACTTCGAAGTTTCTTGGCAGTTGATCGGCCCACATAAAGAAGCTCATCGACTTGCAGCGGCCAAACCTTATCTCGAAAATTCTCTTCTATTATAATAGTGGTTGCATCTGGCTTTTTCATGTCCGATCCGAGTTTTGCAAATATTTTATTCCACGAGACTCCGACCGAAGCTGTAACTCCGAGTTCGCTGCGAATACGCCGCCGTATCTCGTTTGCGATCTGTTCACCTGATCCAAGACGCCACACAGATCCAGTCACATCGAGCCAACATTCGTCGATCCCAAACGGTTCAATCTGATCAGTGTAATCGGCATAAATAGTTTTAGCCATTTGAGAGAAACGAAGATACTTCTTAAAGTCAGCCGGTACCGCTACCAAATCGGCTATTTTTTGTTTCGCTTCCCATATAGCATCGCCAGTTTTCACCCCAGCCTTTTTGGCAATATTATTTTTAGCCAACACAATGCCGTGACGTGCCTCGATATCACCACACACAATCACGGGCTTATCTCTGATTTCGGGCCGATACAGACATTCTACACTGGCATAAAAATTATTGAGATCCACATGCAAGATTGTCCTCGCCATATTTACGCCTCCAATAAGCGAACGTTTGTTCGTTTAAATTATAGGCGTTATAACGAAAAAATGCAAATGGAAATCTCCTCCCCAGTTGCAAGAACTAACGAAGAAGATTTTTTATCTTAGTACAAACTATTCCATATGTCTTAGAATCCTTAAAAGTAACATTCATAATCTATAAATTGTCTTCTACAACAAAACATATGATAGTTACTTTATCCCACCTTATTAATTTTAAGATACCCTTCTATAAAACTAGATATTTCATGTATAGTGCTATCTTCTTTTAAAACCTCTTTATCACTTCTCATTATTTCGTCTTTGTATTCATTCCAAAATGCTCTAAGTTTTTCTTTATCTAAAACAAAATGCCTAAATTGATTTCCAAAAGCTAATTTTTCAGTATTCAAATTAACATATTTTATAAGCAGCTTTTTATCATTCTTAAACAAATCTAAAAGGTAATCAGTAAATATTTTATTAATTTCATGTGCATCATCTCTCCCCTGTAAATCATAGTAACCGCAACCAATTCCTTGATCAATATTAGTGTTCCCAATTTGATAGATAATAAACTGCAGCATTCCTATTTTTGCATTTTCAATTTGTTCAGTTGATATTTCCCCCTTTATTCCTATCCCTTTTAAATCTTCGACAGAAATTTTTTCCACCATATCAAAAATGTTTATTTTCTTTTTTATTATTTCTTTATAAAACCCATCAAATATTTGTTGAGACATTTCTCTCATTTCGTCTATTAACAAAGTATGAGTTAGCCCTTCAATGTTACCAACATTAGGATTGAAACGCCTTTGAAGCGCACCATATAGGCTATATTGCTCGCCACCTCTATCACGGCAACAATTCAATCTTAAAACTAATAAGTCGTGCAAAACTAGTAAACTTCCACTTTCTCTATATTTGACTATTAAAGGATTTAAAACTTTATCAAAAACATATTCTCCAATTATTTTCTCTCTTTCTATCGAACCTGCATTTACCATTTCAATCTTATTGATAAATACCACCATATAACTAATCATTAATTCACGCATAGGCCAGTTTGAAAATCGAGATCCTTCTACACAAAGAGAAAATTTTTGAATATTCTCCAGCAAATATTCTATAATTAATTTACATTTCTCAGTATTAAAAGCCGAACTATAATTTCTTTCTAAAATCCGAAAAAATTCTTTATAAGATTTCCAATCTTTAAAAGTTTCGTCATCAAAGATGTCCTTTAAAAACAGTTCATCCTTTAGAAAGGCATTTTCTAATCTTTTATAATTATTATACTGTTGTGATAAGGGTGGTAAAATTCCATCAACTATCATATTTAAATATTTCTCTAAATTTCCCGTTGGATATGTAGAGTTCCACGATTCGTTAAAGCATGCACAAACACTAAGCATTTCTTCAGAAGGATTATTAGAGCTACCATATGCATTAGGAAAAGCACGTATTCTTTCATTATAATCAAAAACTTTTTCAAGTAAAAAATTTTCATCATCATTGCATTTTTTTGTAATTTCATCATATCTAATACTTTTCTTAAATTGTTGACTACCCTTATCACTATTTGCCGTCTCCACCGAAAATAAATGACAGCGTCCTTCTGTTTCCGAATGATAAATGAGTCCAAAAAGCTTTGGATATTGATTATATATTAGTATTAAATGAATTAAATCTGAAATATTAAAATCAAATATAGTAAAGTCAATTTTCTCTAATTCTATAAGCCTAATAGAGTTAACAATCCTTTTTAATTTCCTTATATCTCCAAGAAAAGGAATATATCTATGATAGTCACCAGTCCTACTGATATTTCGTAAGTATTCCCCTAAAACTTCTTTAATAAAAATACTTTTCTCATCTTTCATTTCCTTTTCTAAATATAAAAAATTAATTAAACTTTGGCTATTTACATACAGGCTAAACTTTGCGTTAATAAACTTCTCTAAAAATTCAACAGTTTGTTGTGCATTCATATCACTTTTTGCCGCATTAGTAATATTTTCTGAGCTATATGGCAAAACAAAAGTAATATTAGGTAAAAAGGTAAAATGCCTAATTCCATATAAAATTCTCTTTACATTTTTAAAATCTAAGCGATCTAAATCGTCTATAACAATTATAAATTTTTTATCACTTTTACAAAAAAATTCTTTTAAATCGCTGAAAATCCGCTCCTCATTTTCCTTTGCAGATGAATATTCCATTTTAAATATTCCTAACGTAATTGTAGGCTTAAAATTTTTAAGAGATGCTAAGTAGTTTCGTATAGAACTCTCTAGTTCAGGAACAAAAAAATCATTTCTAATTTTTCTTATTAATTCCCCCACGAAAATTTTAAATAGGTGTTCTTTACCAGCATAAATAAGCGGATTAAAAATAAATACAACTATTTTCCCAGCATAAGCCTCATCATTTTCCCACTTTTCCTTACATAAGTTGACTAAAGATGATTTTCCCGTTCCCCACGGCGCATCAATCCCAAATACAAAACAATCTCGGGATCCATTATTCAGTACAAACTTAGAAACTTTATTAACTTTTTCCTCCATATCTAGGTAGTCATCTTTAAATGTTGTTATTTCCTTATCCATATAAATAAAGGGAGTAGTTTTTTTACTGCTTTCCATGTTTTCATGTTTTTTTTCTACATAGGACTTCCAATAATTACATAAAAAATTAATAAGCAAAAAAACATATAAAAAGCATAACGTTACTAATAGTCCATATAAAATGTTACAATCTATATATTTAATAAACTGAGAAAGTAAATATAGAAAGTAAATATCAAAAAAACCGCCAACATAAGCCCCTACAAATAAGGCGCTAATAAAAAATAACATTTTATTTATCTGAAGATCTTTAAGTATTAAACTACTAATTTTCCAGACTCTAGCTCCCACGACTCCCCATAAAGGAATTACTGAGCATAATAAAAATAATATTTTTTGTATTGCTTGGTTTTCCTTTACTAAGGCTATATTTATTATGAAAGTTACAATATATGCATTCCAAATCATGAAGGCAGAATCAAAATAAATACGTACAAAAATTCCCCATATTATAATCTTCAATAAAAACATTAACATTAATATCATTCCACTTCATTTTATATTAAAATATGGCTTTATAATAACATTAGTACAAACAATTGCCAAACCCTTCAATTTCATTAATACATTTAACCATTTACTTATGAAAATCAAAGCATTGACTAATATTGCAAAAAAACAAGACCCTATATTGTCCAGGGTCTTACTCAATCTTATATTTCCTAATTAAATTGTAGCGATCAGAAACTCCTGAACACTGCATTTTTGGTGCCTAATCCACCAATTGCACTGTGTTTCTGCAAGAAGTCCCATTACCTTAACATTATTGCGCTTCAACTTTCCATCTGTGATCATCTGAGCGATCTCGTGCAGTACCGAAATTCGAATTTGCTGTGCAAACCAAACATATTCCGCAGCTCCTTTCAATTGCGGTAATGTACCAAAGAACTCTTCGACTTCAGCTTGCTGGCATGAATATTTATCGTTTCTCGCCATGATTAGCACTCCCTAACTTTTTAGGCGATTTGGTTTTATTCTTTTTCAGGTAAAAAGAAAATAAAAATAATCTCTCCTATCCATAAAAAAAGGAAATGAACTGTCCTCATTTCCCAACAAAATATTTATTATGATATTCATAATAAATTACGACTCATTACGATAAATAAGTTAAGCTTAATACCAAATGTTCATCTAAATTATAAAAACTGTCGTCCTCCAAATAAAATAAGGAAATTGAGTAATTTTCTATAAGTAGAGTGAGAAATTAATATCAAGAGTATTTATACATATATTTTTCTTCTCGCTTTTTAAAAGCTAATTCGCCGCCTTCCATAATATCACAAATTCCATCTCTAATTACTTTTTCTTCAATACAGCCTGCTTTTTTTTCTTTAAATAAAGATACCATTCCGTCTTTATTTCGTTCAAGTATAATAATGCCTTCTGCGTCACCAAGTACCGGAATATTGGGATTGTGTGAAACAATTATAATTTGTCTCTTTAACTTCATCTTTCTTATTGACTCAACAATTAAGTTATAAATCAAACTATTATCAAGATCATCTTCAGGTTGATCTATAATCAGCGGATTTCTCCCATTACTCAACAAAAAAGCTAAAACAGCTGCAGACTTTTGTCCTGGAGACCCTTCGTTGATATCAATTTCTACCCCATTATCACGTATCGTAATCTTAATTAGATCTTCTGGTAAAATATTAATTAAAGAAACAAGTGTATTTTTCTCTTTTTTTTCTTTCCATAGCTTGATAAATCTAGATTCTGTACATTCGTCATTAAAAAATCGATTTATATTTCCATCCTCGTTAATGAGCAAAAATAGCATATATTCTTTAAGTTTACTATAATCATTTGCGGGATCTAAAATATTCTGACAAAGCGCCTCGAATAAATTGTTGTAAATATCTTCTTTTCCAAATTCCTTCTGAATATTTTTTCTAAACCTACTTATATGTGCCATTGGTTCAATCTGAATTTTCAAAGTATCAATCGATGTATTTTCAATAATTGCTTTTCTACAGTCAGTTAAGCTCTTTCTAATTGAGATATATTCTTCAACAAGTTGCTTAATTCTGTTAACACTAATTTCTTCTTCATCTTTAAATTTAAGCAAAGACATTTCTCTATTTTTTAGTGCTCGTAGTTTCGCATCAATTTCTCCTGCATCCGCACTTCCTGTGCCTTGTAAAGATTTCAATACTTCTTCATATGTTTCTTTTGCTTTTACAACTAAATTATTAACTTCTGATTCTTCATACGATTTTGCCACTATATCTATTTCATCTATTTCCTGCTTAATCTCACGATTTACCTTCGATAAGCTTGCAACTAACTTGTTATTATATTCCAAAATTTTGCAATAGTTTTCATCTAATAATACCTTATCCATCTCGACAAGAGCCTGCTCTAAATTTTTCTGAAATGAAACATATATATCTTTAACAAAGCCTATGCTCGTATAGCCCTTTTCAAATATCTGGCTAATTTCAGCATACTCCTTTCTTTTTTTATCAAGACCACTTTCTTCAAATTGTTTCATTGCGGAATCAACTGATTTAATCTCAGATCTCAATGCGGATAATTCTTGATACTTTGCACGATAATTATATATTTTTTGAGATTCCGAAAACAATTCAGAAATAATATCGCCTAACTTATCTTGTATTTTATAGATATTGGTTATATCCTTTGAATCAATAATCTCTATAAAAGGACTTTTATCTGATACAGAGATATTATTCTCATCTTCCACTAATGAATATATTTCTTTTTGGCTATATATATCTGCCATAAACGTCGGTGGATCCGCAACTTCACCATTGGAATCCTCAATTTTATAAATGTAATTTTTAAGACCATTCTTAGTTACTTGAATTTTATATGAATTACAGCTTCCGAAATTATAGTATGTTGATATATTTCCACTTCTTTGTAGTGTCTTTTTTAACAACATTTTATCTTCAAATGTTTTTTCTCCCTGTAATGAGGCCCGAATTGATTCTATAAAAGTTGACTTTCCGGTTCCTCGCCCACCTACAATACAGTTAAAATAAGGAGAGAATCGCAAACTTATTTTATCGATGTGTTTAAAATCTTCTAACACTATACCTGAAATGTAATTCTGCAATATATCATTTGGATTATAATTTCGCCCTAACTTTTCAAATTCTACAAAGTCTATAACTCTGTACTCTGGATCAATAAAAACTTGCCTCAATCCTTCAAAGTCAAGAGTTGCAGCCTTTATCCATGAAAAGCGTTTTCCGATACCTTGGACACAATGTTTACTTTCATTAGAATCCATAGGATTATCTGATCCAGATATTTTAGCACATTTTTTAATAGCTCCTGCAACGACTTTATTATTATATTCTATTAAATCATCATTACTTCTAACTTCTATAGCAGAAAATGTAATATTATCAGTGTAATTTTTTATTGCATTAATATTAGTTCTACCCAGCCCTTTACTGGACGCAAAATGAGCCGGGATAATAAAAACATCATCACTTTTCTCTCTATACAAGCGGAAGAGTTTATCTTCACTCACAGTTTTTGTAGTATCTCCCCAGTTTTCGCTCCGTAGACCTAAATATTCAACAACATCGTCTTTTATCGTTGACAAAGGTAATTTGTCATTAAAAATAATAATAAAATGCGTAAAGTCTGCTGATACACAAATTTCAATTCCATAAAACACTTTAAATTTATTTTTATCTTCATAATTTCTTTTCACATTTTCAATGGCTTGAAGAAATCCTATAGAGTTGTGGTCGGTTATAACAACTCCATTAACTCCTGAAGCCTTAGCATTTCTAAGCCAATCGTCTGCTGTAATATCTTTGTCTGGAAAACAGTTGCTCTCTGGTGTATGCACATGAAAATCCACCTTATACCATTGCGCTAAAGACATTTTATCCCCTCCAAAATAATAATGGCTTATCTACGCCTTATTACTTTTCATATAGCTAAATTACATTAACTCTATTAATATGAAGAAGCGTTTATATATCAATAATTTTCTTAAACATTTATTAGTAAACTATTGTAAATTTATTCTTAACAAAGCAAAACTCCTGCTAATTCAGCAAAATTTTTACAATATTTCTTTTTTTCGTCATGAATATACTAACGCAAGTCTAAATTATATCGCACTGAATAAATCTCTTCCGACATATAAACTCAATAACTTACATCCCTCTAAGCAAACAAAACTCTTATTAAAAAATAAAATTGTTATAAGATATTTCAGACATTTTTGAAATTTTTAATTTAAAGACATAAATGTATTTGTAAATACTATAGTGTGACTTGTTTATAATGTAGCCAAAAGTCGTTTCTGCTTGTCCAATCGATTACACTTTTTTTATATTAAAATCCCCCTACCTCAGCCTCGCAGCCAAAGTAGGGGGTAATTCTTTACTTATGCAAGCCGTAACCAATCCCCAAGCCAGCTATGATCTTCCATAACGTGCATTGAAAGAGTAGGTCACTTTGTAGTTGTTCCTGTTCCGTTGCGTACTTCTTGAAGGACTGACTGGCACTCTTTAATTCTTCGTTCGCTGTCTGCAAGGATTTCTGCGCACTTGCCGTTTCGTTCTTGAGCGTCAGTAATTGCTGCTTTAATTCGGCTATTTGATTCTCCGACTGCTGCAGCTGTTGCTTCAGCACTTCGATTTGATTCTTCAAGACGTCCGACTCCTGCGAGGCTGTCGTCAAGTCCTGTGTCGATTCGATCAAGAGACTTTTCAGCGCCTCGTTGTTCTGCTGCAACGCTTCCAAGTTGTTCTGTAACGTCTGCAGCTGTTGTTCCGTCAGTGTGTACGTCCCTGAGCATGAACCAGTAGACCCCATACCCAACGATAAGCAAAACAATACCAATACAAACATACTTAACTTTCTCATTCATTTTTCCATCCCTTTCGATTTTTAGTTTTTAGTGCTTGATCAGTAAAATAAGTAATTCAACCGCCGAAGCTGCAGCAAAGAAAATTTTTGCTCCATCGGTAATAGAGCGGCCATGTTTTTGCCAGAAAGACTGAGCGGCTTGCTCTGCATCTTTCACACCTTCTTCTACTTCTTCGGCGGCTTCCTGTACCACCTTTTGAACTTGTGCGGCTTTAGCCTTAGAATTAGAAATCAGAATCAACTTATCTCTTTCATATTTCAGTGCTAAAATCGGCACTGTATACATCTCACTACCGTCTGCTTCTAATTCAGCAATCTTAGCCTCTAATTTTTGTAATGGCGTAGGATCAACAACATTAGTAGAATCAGGAGTTGGAGCCGGTTCTGGTTGATCGGGCGCGACTTCAGTAAGGTCGTCTAAAATACTAGCAAGAGGTTTCTTATCGCCCCAGCCTTCGCTTGTTTTTGGGCCATAGGCAAAATTGGTTAGCGTATCGACATAATAATCTCCTTCGCTCCCGATCAGCGCCGTAGGTACACCTTTTCCAAGTAAATTCATGTAAAATCATCTTCCCTTCTCTTTTTCGTTTTGAAATACAACAGCTCGCCATCTATCCATCACGGCGACTATAGTCGCTTTTGCATTAGGATATTTAGCGAGCAGTTCTGCTTCTAGGTCATTGATATATTTAAGTAATTCAACTATGGCTTTCATGCTCAATCATATTGTTCAAGGCTATTAGCCTTGATTGTCGCCATGATATTGTCAGCATAGTCTGGATCAGTTGCATATACCGTAGCAAGTTCCCGTACAAACAGCTCAATATTCTCAGTATCGCACCATACGCCCCAGGCACTTGCATATACAGGTTCTTGGGTAATCAAAATACACCAATCATCACATGCCTGCAAAAGATTATCATAGTCCTTAAATGTAGCTTTGATCCTCCACCAACCAGATCCAATGTAGATGTGTTCATCATCAGCTGCATAGCTGTTTTCGTCGCCGTATTCGCGGGTCCAAACAGCCACCGCCTTATCGCCATCAACAGCTTTACGCCCAAATGGGTTAAATTGCCCGATAACAGATTCTCCCCAGCCTGATTCCATCGCCCCTTGAGCAATTAAAACGCTAGCAGGGAGCCCATAACATTGGCATTGCACCTTTGCGGCTGGTGCCAGCCATGAGATAAATTCTTCTGGTGACATCTTAGGCATCTTGATCAGTCCACCTCGCTGCATAGCCCCGCGTGTCCACATGGACAAATAGGCTGTCATAATAACGTCCAATTCCATCAGCGCCGCATTCTTCCGCGATTTCCGCTAACTCGTCGACACTCATATTGTCCGGCACCAATACATCAGCAGCACATCCTTGAACATGCTGACTATTGGGAACGCCTCCGACTTCAGCATTGTGATCCGGACAACGATAAGCACAAGACAAACTTACAGGACCGCCAACACGTTCACGGATAGAATCTAACACTTCCAATAGTCGTTCGTCGATACCGCTTTCCGGCAGTTGTCCGCAGCACTTGCATACTAATTCAGACTCAGAAAAATATTTGCTTTCCATAATTACATACCCCCATTTTGATTATTTTTTATATACGGCTGGCCTTCTGGTGAGCCGTATTTGTTATTAATGAATTTGTTTCCAACCAGACCTCCGAGACCACCACCGCCAGTAAGAGCAGCGAACGTGTCATAATGCGGCCACGACTGATTTTTAAGCATTAAATAAGCGCTCCCAGCCAAAAAGGCTAAGAACGCTATAATGCTAAATAATCCGGTCCGGCTAGGTTGCCCTCCCTCATAAAGAAGACTAATCATAAACTTTTTAACTACCTTCAAATTCATCCCACCTTATCAAAAATTCTTTCACTGCGGCGCTCACACTCATCAGAATGCCTATCCAATGCTTTTAATACCGCATCAACATCTTCTTTCGTGGCCAATACCAGCACTGCCTTATCAATTCGTTCGTGTATCCGCATAATTGATTCAAGTGTTATGGCGCTTTTTTGCATAGTATTAATGTCACTTTGCAGTGACATTACCTGCTGATATAACAAATTGGCCCGTTCGTCATGTGCGGCGAAAGTTTTTCCAAGCCCCTCAATTGCTAAAACAATGCGCTCAATAAATTTTGGCAATACCTTAACTGTCACCCAAACAACGCAGCCGAGCATGACTAAAAACACAGTATTGGCAGCACCAAACTCTCTGAAAATATCTACTAAAAACTTTGCTAAATCCAATCTCTCACCCCCGGCGTTAAAAGGTCATAAAAAAACAGCCCCATCTTTAGCGACTGCAAGGCTCTCGCGGCATTCTTCGTCTTTTAATCATGACTCCCCGACTTCGGCTTTCTTCCATGCGATTTCAAGTGGCCACTGGCGTGGGCCGGTTATTTGATTCACGCTAATAATCGTCACTGAGCTAGTAACGGTTGTTCCTTTATTATGAGTTTTCTTGGTCCCCACCAAGACACTTTCTTTCTTGATCGATCCAATCGGCTTAATCTGATATGCTCCCACCTTAGGAATGGCGATAGAAGAATCTGGATTGACGCTAGTTTTCGGTCCGTATAGATTATCCTTTGTGGCGAAGCAAGGTAACGCTGCCATTATGATAACCTCACGGCAACGGCAGAAGGCGCGTTCCCTTCTGGCCAAAACGTAGAGATGGGATAATTTGTTCCTTGCTGATAATTAAGTGTAAAAGTATCTATGCGAAAACAGGTGTATGTGTCGCCATTGTACTGGATCGTATCACCATTATTGATATTATTACCGCCACCAGCAAGAAAGCCTTCAAACTTACCGATCATACCATAACTGGGACTAGAAAGATAATTTTCACTCAGAAAAAAGTTCTTTGCTAAGTTAGGCTGAAGTCTGGTAGGCGAAAAAGGTGCACGAATTTGTTGTATGTCAGGATACCACATATTAGCGTCCGTCAAACCGGTTCCTTCGTCGGGCGGCCCCGCCGTTACGCACTGGTTCCACGCAGGAAGCCCTGGTATAAACGATCCAAGCCACGACATTCCCCTGGCATTTTCGCATTTTGCGTACTGGATGTCAGGAAGTCCAAATACATTAAAGACCCATTTGGTTGTGTAAGCATCTGACGGCTTCGTTAACAACATGATTTTATTTTTGTCAGCGTAGATATAATAATCAATCAGCGCGTCTAGTGGTAAATCAGCGGGGCTTACTCCATAGCCATCAGGCATGAAAAGTCCCATATTGTAGTACGGCCTTGATGGGTGCAAGAAAGTTCCCGCTGTTCCACTCGCGCCAGGTGTATAGCCAAGTTGAAGCTGGGCGCTCCATCTATGCGTTGTAGCAACAGTTCTCATGCTATAAGCTGCATTGTTAGCAGCTGAAGTCACTTGTAAATAAGGCCAAATTCTAAGCAGAAGTTTCTTATCCCCGTTTATTCCTGCACTAAGAAGAACATCGCCATCAATAGCAGGGCTAGAGCTTATGTTTTGCCATCCTGCATCCAAACATGAAGTCAAAAACATATCATATAAATCTTTTTTAGCGCATTGGCCTTTAGTAAAAATCTGTGCCATGTTATCTCTCCTTTACGCAATTTGAATTGCAACAAAAGTTTTTGCAAAACTGTTATACCAAGCGGCATTAGTTACGTTTAGTGCTTTGAATTTGGCATTGCCAACAGGAATAATATCGCCATGGTTAAGTTTTTGGCTATCGCCAACCATATACACACCGTCTAACTTTCCGACCTCTCCGCATATATCTGAGACATAATAAGGCTCATTCAAAAGATACACGCCATTGCAGTTTGGTACTTTTGAAATTTGAATATAAGACAACGCACAATTATAAATATCGCCATAACTTCCCATTGTATTATGAGGATAATCAGAGCAACACAAAACCCCACTAGCATTCATGTTCAATTGTGGTGAAGCCGCAAAAACAAGACCTCTCGAATCAGAATTATTTACAACATGCTGAGTATCAGGAAGGCCGATATAAAGCAAAGAAGCATATTTCGTGACAACATCAGGCGCCTTTAAAGCAAGAATCAATTTGCTTTTATCGACGTAAATGTCATACTCAAAAATTGTCGTTGGATCAACAGTTACGCTTGTATTGTTAGCAAATACCCACCTGTTGATTGTTTGTGCTGGTCGAGGTGTGCTTCCCGCCGCGCCACTTGCCCCAGGCGTATACTTCATGCACAAGCGGAAATTTATTTCCGTTTGATTGTTTTGGTTTGACCTAACAGAATAAGTTGTACTGTTATAATTAGCCGCGCTCATTCCAATAGCAGAAGCTGGATAAGGAAACATTTGAAAAACTAAGTTTTTGTCACCATTTATTCCATTACTCACCAAAACATCACCATCGGCTAGATTTGAACTGATATTTTGCCACCCAGCTGCAAGCAGCGAATTAAGAATCAAATCATACACACCAGTCCGTTTCACGGTCCCTGATTTAAAAATATAAGCCACAGTCATCCCTCCTTACAGATTGACTAATTTAATCAGCAATTTAACATTAAAATCTTGCTGCGTTGTATTAGAAACCCTGATGTATAAGCTTTTTCCGCCGCTTTTATCTCGACAAGGTACCGCAGCAATATCATTGATGACCGACTGCTCAAGGCTTCGATAAATCTCGCGGTCCGCCTGAGGCGAATCAAAGAGCGATATCCTTAAGGCGCCGCCATTGTCCGATATCGCATAAACAGTGCGAATATCAAAGGTATCGTAATTGACTACTGCAGCAAAGAAATTTGAATTACCAGCCGTAACCGGCACAGTCTTTTCGATTTCGATTAATTGCTTAGCCAGGCTCGCGGTGAGATCGTTAGCAAGCTGATTTTCTTTTATAAACTTCATGACGGCCTCCTTACGTTATGTCCATGACGGATAGAGTCGCGGATATATTACCATTTGAGCACGTTGCATACAGATAGTCCCCATTTTCGAGAATTATTTTTTCCGTGTCCAGGACGAAAGTATCGGCCGCCTTTATCTCTAGATTATTAATAATCAGAGACTGACTTCCAACGCCTCCGGTCTTGGAAACTAGATAGAGATTCAATACTTCAGGTGAACCATTTGAAGTATTACAGAAAAAAGCAGCTGTAACAGCATAGCTACTATTTGCTGCAGTCGCGCAAATACTTTTACCGGTTGTCGGTACCGCTGAATTTAAAATCATGCTTTAGCCCCCTCTCTATAGAACGATTGCATATTTTACAATATCCTTTTTGGTTGCAAGCCTGGCCTTACCATAAAGCAAAATCCCGTCAGTTTCCGTCAGTTTATCCAATGTCGCCTTGTTATCATGCTCATGGGCCTTCTTAACAGCATCAGCGAGGTTTGCCTCTGTTTGTTTATAGGAATCGAGCAAGTCTTTGTTTGTATGCGTATGGGCCTCTTTTTCAAGATCAGCAATTCTTTGCCGCTCTGCATCGCTATAATCGTTCGTCGAAAGGCCCTTGCCCTCCACCTTGTCTACTTTATTTGCTAGTTGAGTGATTATAGCGGCAAGGGAATCGTCCTCAGAGGATAGCTTATCAGCGAGTTCTTTTAGAGTATCTAAAGCCTCTGGCGCTCCTCCAATTAGATCGGCTATCTTCTGGTCTGTATACTTTTGCGCATCGGCTGTTGTGATTAAAGTATTGAGCAATGCCCTAAGGCCCGTAATCGCCTCAATCGGATGCTGATCGGCGGCACTGCGCCCCAAAAGATCATTATGCTGCAGCCTGCCGGACCCAATCTTTTTCAACACCCAAGTGACTGTGCCATCTAATTTTGTATCGCCTTCGCCGTAAAAACCAGTTGGCGGCGTTGCTGCCGTAATCCCCGCAACAGTACACTCCAAAAAGCCCCATTGCGGCAGACCGTCCATTCGGGCGATATCGCCTTTGGCCACAGTGAGCTTAGGCTGCCAAATAGGAAAATGAGCCACACTATCAGCATGACTCATCGGTAAAGCGTTTTGATCTACGGCCTCTAAGGCTTCATTTATGCTGTCTTTCCCAAATTTCTTACTGCCATCGATCAATGGTATTTTCAAATTGTTCGTAACAGCCACTTGCATTCCCCCTTTACTCGGCTAATGTCCGATCCATACCTGCCCCATTCCATCTATAATACACACGACCGCCGCTGGCTTCCGGAACCCACCAGGAGTAAATCGTATACCCAACAGGAAGATCAATGGTCTTCCATCCCCACTTCTCGGTAATGATCATCATCTTGCCATTCGGCAAAATATAACTGCCGTCCCAACAGGCAACAGCTCCAGGCATACTTCTACCGCAGGGCGTGCCTAACAGCATAACAGGCATATCGTAATGCATAAACTGACGCTCTACATCGCATAGCGGTCCAACAGGGACCACGACTCGATCATCGGTATCCCACATTAAAAGCTGCCGATAGGCGGCATCTTCGCTTTCGCAGGCATTTACCATACTGGGCGGTTGCCACTGCCAAGAGCGAACTTGCGGCTGATACGAAGTAAGTCCATTCAGACGGCTGTACACTTCGATCCTGGTCTTGTCCAAAACATTGCTACTATCCAGGCAGCGCTGCTCCCAAGTGTATTGCCAGGACGCTGCCTGCGTTGTATAATCCTTGATCCAAATACCCCCAACATAGACCTTGATCAGATACTCGAGGTCGTCAATAGGCTTAAATTGCTGCTGCGTAAAGTATTCCTTCTGATCATCCTGGGACACGCAACCAAAGCTAAATTCCTTATTTCTCGCGATCCAGTCGAATGTCATATCGCCCACGGCTTCGTTCGAAAAATATCGATTCTGAGCACCGAAGTCAGACATACGAAAACGCCCAGGGGCATTGGGCCGCTCCGGGCGTCTTACAGTTTCTACGACTTTAATTTTCGCATCCGAAAACTCTTCTTCAAAGTAAGCTGTAGCTGTCGTGATATTGTACTCTTCTACCACGGTCTGCCCTGAGTTCACCACAGCGCCGCCACTTGTCACATTCGCATAGGTACCGGATTCAAGGAAATACATGATCTCGCCAGCGCTATGAAACCGAGGTACAGTATCATGGGTGCCTCGTAAAATGCCGGTAACCTTCCAGTGGCCATTCGCCATCTGCTTGATGCCGCTCCACGCCAAGACCTCATCGCCAAGAACGATTACCTTGCTTCCTTTTCGAGCCGCCGTCAGATCAGGGCTGCCACTAATCGGAGTATCGTCATGCAGCCACTCTAGGCCATAAATATCAACGACTTCAATCCCGACAAGATCCTCAACAGGAGAAAACTCCAGGTAATCATAAACAAGTCTAGCTGTAGCTGTCCATTTTGTCATACTGCTTGTCGATTCAAAACTGCTGCCATCCTTTTTCCTCCACACTTTCCAAAGCGAAGTATCGGCATCGGGCTTGGCCGCCATGGCGAAGACGTAGGACGATTTTTCCGGAATAATTTCGTAAGGCATTTCGATAAATGAATAATCCTGCACCCCAGTAGGATGTTTTAATTCAGGCTGCCAGTCTGTACTGCCGTTAAAATTCAGATCGGTTTTATCCAAACTAAATACATCTTCAAGAGCCTCGATTGTCACCTTTCCCTCTGCAAAATCGCCCAGATCAACGCTGGTCACACGAATCAGCATATTTTTAATGCTGCTATAGGCTGGCCAATTGATTCTGGCTACATCGCCAGTTCTAAGGCCCGACAATGTACGGTTGCCGGTAATCGTGAATCCAGCCAACGGGTAGCCTTGCTGGCGAAGTTCTCGCTGCACCGCCCACAAAGCATTTCCCGAGTTTGTAAAGTAGAGGAATGAATAGGACTTATCGTTCTTGGTCCCTTCATTGATCGTGATATTTGCCGCGTCTTGGTCGTTTATGGTCCCCTGTTCATATATGGCTGATCGATCGGTATAGGTCACAGCTACTTCTCCAATCGTCTCTCTCCAATCAATTCGTGTAAACACGACCTTTTCGCAATTATCCTCGTTCAATAACAATACTTTAAGTGGATCATAATCATCGCGTATGAGCTTAAATGTGAGCTTTCCTGTTGATGGATCATTATAACGGACCATGTTCAAATGATCGCAAAGAGAGTCTAGGATTGTTCGAGCTGTCTCTTTCGTTTCGAGCTTGACTGTCACGCCCATTTTCTCCGCTGCAAAAGTCGTAGCGACTGCCTTTAAAGCCTCCTGATCCATGCTATCCATGTTCTCAGATAATCCCCAATTTTCGTTTACGACCATCTCATAGATCGCCTCTGCCGGATTCGCATCACCACCAATACCTCCGATGCCCAGGCGATTTGGCGTAAACTCAACTTCAAACCACATTTCTGGGATTCTTGCTGATTTCCCGATATATGCTGTTGGTATAACCACGCTAACAAAATCACGATATGCTGGGGTTAACCCTCTAATCTCTTGCTTTATGGTATCAGCCTTCATTTGCTTAATCATCCAGGGATCAGGCATCTGATTATCGCCACCGAGGTATACGTGCAGCTCGCCGATAAACCCACCGCCTTCGTCTACACCGCCGAAAAGATTTTCATTATTAACCTTAATAATAAATGGTCCATTCTGATAATCTTCTCTAACAACATCGCCCTCCCACACCTTTTCTTGACCAATATAGACAGCTTTGAGTCTCATGCCAGGTTCGCTCCAACAAACAACTTGCTGATAGCCTAAATAATATTTGAACCCCTTCTGAATTGTGGTTTTTAAATTACGGCCGTTGATCAGCCAAGAAAGAAGCCACTGCGCTAACATCATCAAAAAATTGGGGCCTTCCGTCTCCTTTACGTCATGAGCATGTTCCCCGCTTTTCACCTGAGTCAATGATGCTTGCCCAGTTACTTTTAAATTATGTTCATGGGTATCCTTGCTATGGCCATTGGTATTGGCATCAACTGAATCGCCTGTTTTAGGCTTTAGCAACCACGAAAGCAATCCAGTAAGTATAATAGGCCATGCGGAAAAGCTCGCATGCGCAGCATACTCTTCCGTGTAAATGTCCGCACGAAAGTCTCCAAAATAGCTTGTCAGCGGATTTTTTATAAGCCCCCTACCAAGCACGACAGGAATCGGCTTTCCTGTTTCTGTTTCGGCTGCAGTTAACTCTTCCGGTTTGGCATCAGCCTGTTCGGAAGAACCATTATTATTTTTTCCAAGGCGCCACAAAAGAAATGTGGATACAGCCCACCCTGTAAACGGCGACATTGCCATATTAAAATCCTCCTACTAAAGGCTAATCGTGCCAACTACTCCATCAGTGTCTCTTTTGACAACAAGGCTATCAACCCAATAGACGCCTTTACCAACATCCTTGCGGCTCGGGTTAGCTGGAGCCACATAAGGAAAGCCAGTAAAGTTTAAAGTGTTTTTATACCGGAGAGCACAAGTGCCAAATAAATGGTCGCAACCAGGTAGTACTTGAATATTATTGCGAGGTACTGTAATAAAAGGATATTGCAATGTAATCTTATCGCCGACATGATCGCGGATCATGCGAATGTCTGCGTCCTTTTTCACAACTCCGCCTTTAAAATAACCGTCTTGATATTGTGCAAAAGCAGCGCTATAAAGATAAATGTTATGTTCCACTTTATCAAGAAAAGCAGTGATTTCATAGTCGGAACTTTTCAATCGGCACTTACGATCAAAAATTAAGTTGCCGCAAAAATACTGCTTACACATGCCCGGTAACTCTTTTTCAAGCCAGCTTTCCATTTTACCAGTCAGCTTGCATTCAGAATCCTCGAATGACGCCTGACCAATCCTTCCAGTAAAAACAGTGTCATAGCGACTCAGATCTGGACGGTGAAGCCTAAAAACCCAAAGCTTAACCTCACGTTCCGGCGGTGGCCCCATCCAGAGTTTCGCTATGGGATTATCTATCGCAACATTTATATCCAGAGTCGCTGCTTCGCCGCGGCCGGTCGGCTTAATTTCACCCCGCTTGATATAATCGGCTTCAAAGTACATAGTCTGAAAGCCTGTATTTGTTTTAATGGAAACGCTGACGGCCTCGCAATGAGAGGTATATAAAAAGCTATCTCCTTCGTGTGTAAAGAGATAGCATTCAATCGGCTCACCGTCTTGTACGGAATATTCATAGGTACCTATATTGCTATTCGCCATTAGTCAATCACCTCCGCAAATTTAAAAGATGTTGTCGCAACAGCTTGTGAGTCATAGTCCGTCGTCATCGTATCGTTATCATGGCGGTATTTATTCAAAAAAGAAATCATTTGAATATCATCACATCGAAGCGGGCGCTTCAAAACCGAATCCAAATAAATCTTCCCATACTGCTCAGTGCTGTCCATGGCATAGCCTGCCACCTCTAACAAAAAGCCCTCGCCGCTTCGTAAGAATACGGCCAGGGTTTTCTTTTGGGTACCGGTATAGTATTTGAAATAAAGTGGCCACTTCGCATAAAAGAATTGCTGTCCTGGTAAGGCGTCCTGCAATAACTCGAAGTCATTGAACCAGCTCGGCGCATAAAAGGACTTCCAGCATCCGCGGCAGCGCGTAAAGAAGCGCTGCAGATTATTAATCTCGGGCCGCGATAGCCCAACATACTCAATATCTAGTGTCTCGCTTGGATCGTTACTGCGCAGATCATATTTAAATATCCCTGTATCATTATCAAGGCGCTTGGCATTGCGCGAAAACGAAGAGGCTATATCTTTGGTCCAACTTGGCGGCGTCATAAAGACCTCATAACCTTTGTAATAGTTTGGAATCCCCTGCCCCCAAAACAAATTCAATGGCTCATCATGATATTCATCATAAGCTATCAATTGTTCAGGAGCATCATAATCAACTAGGAATTCATAAGAGAGCTTCGTATCTCCGACAACGCTTGTAGTCATATTGTAGTTTCCCTCTTGCTTTAACGTCCCCCAAGCGACAGGGAGTATAATGGTTTTCTTTGCCGGCCATGTCAGCGTTGTTCTTTTATCTAGCTGAATCGTTCCATCGATGGCCAAATTGCGCATTTTATAATAATTGCCGCCGAACTCATCAGAGTACCAAAGCACGACATTTCCTATGTCGCGGTACTGCCATAGCATTTCCTTAGACACATTAACCATCGTGGCGCCTTCCGGAATGGTATCTTCCGTTTCATAGGCCGCAAACCAAAGAGGCACCTTGATGGCCTCGGTCTGCTTTGCATACGCCACTTGCCTAAGGTACTGGCTCTGCCATGCCTTTAACGCAATATAGTCAAATGTCATCACCCTGCGCGGCTTGGGGCGAAGGGCCATCCGTTGCTCACGGTTGCTATAAGATTTATGGATTTGCGTTTCAAAAACGAGCTCTTCCGTTATATTACCAGACAATCAAATCACCCCCAATTCGGCGACAAGTCAAAGACTTTATCATAAATACGATCTTTACTTGGCCCTGAAAAATCGTCATCCCCTGGACGCGGCCCTGGCGGCTTCGTATATTCCCATTGCCATTGCCAAAGCTTATAGAGCATCCATGGCCAGGAGTTAGGAAATGAAGCAGCATCTATTGAAGAAAACTGCTGAATCATAAGTAATAGCCCCAAGGGAATTTCCTGTCCTGTCCTTTTAGGAAGCGGCCGTCCGCAAATAATTGCATCGACTAAGCTTGTAAACATGATGTTTATAAGATAATCCCCCGACTGCTGCAGCGGGTGCGTCTTCGCAAAAAGCGGCTCGCGAACTGACTCATGACTGATCAGGTCCGGTTTAAAGATTGTCGCGCTACCATCGCCTAATTGACGCGAAACTCCTATAATCTGCTCAAATAGGAAATGATCTTCCCCAAGTAGGTAACGATCGTTTTCACCCCAAACATAGCTCTGCGCCTTCGCCTCACGCTCGCGGGATTTGGTTCCGATCGGGAATGGATCAGGCGCATAGCTCGCATCGATTACAATTACAAAAGCATGACTTTGCGTTACGTCCCAGCCGATCAGCAGATCTTCGTAATGTTCAATATTTTCATAGACTGTTGTACCTCCGAGATTATCCGACACGCTAAAACGTTTGCGACCTAGATTCCATTCATATCTCCATCCTGGTTCTGGCTCAGCGTATATGAAGTTAGGGTTATCCCCCATTGACATGGCAAGATTAGAAATATCATCCCAGGTCAATTCGTCACCATACAAAAAAATGGTACCGTCCCTACCTAAATGAGATAAATCTAAGATCCTAACGGAATCTTGATAATGCTGCGCACGAACGAGACTAGCATTTTCCAAACATATTCCTGTCAGCGAAGCAAAATCAATTGCTTGGCGTGTACTCATAGCCGCCCCACCGCCTATTGTTTAACACTAAAGCCGTCATAGCCGAGCTTGCCGCCGCGCCGAGAATGCGGAAAAGCCTGATTCAAATTTCCCGATTGCGGCCAGCTGACTTCGTAGGTTTGCCCGGGCGCCACATTACGCGCCGAAATAAAGAAAAACCCCGGAATATAACCGACCTGGCTATAGTTTCTAAGTACGTCCGGATCCCGCTGCACATACACAGCAAGGGGCAAATCTACTGTAATACAATTGAGAGTATTGCAGTCTCGTCCTACATCATCCGATTTTTGCGACTGGAAAATGTGATAACTTGGAATCTTAGGATCATATGCCTCCTGCACAAAATTAAGTTGCTTAACCGGAAGGCCAAGAAGCTTACCCGTGTACATATACTTAAAATTCATTTTATCATCGGCACCAGCGCTCAACCAATTGACAGCAGGTTTCCGATTCGGCGCTGCATCTACCTGGGCGAGTAAGAATGTATTAGCCTGCTTATTCATAGCGAATAAAAGGCTGTTGTCATTGTCGATTGTGTCCGCATCGAACTTCGTGGTGAACATATTCTGGCTGTTACGGCTACCGGAAAAAATCGTTCCGCCTCCCCAGTTGCCAATCTTCTGCACTAGCCCAGCCCCTAAGTGAACATAGGTCTTTGGCTCAATTTCTACCGATACTATAAAAAGCGGCTCTGGATCAACTATTAAATTTACATATGCCGTGCAGGCCTCGGATGGGTTGGTAGGAATGCCGACTCCGATGATTTCCTGCTGCCCCGTACTGGCATTAACACTTACTTGACGGGTTACTGTCGGCTGATCACTCCAAACTCCGCTCGCTGGCGTACTTGTGTAGCCGGTCGGGCAAACCATGCCGATGCCATAGGCGTTATTCAAATTGTTTTGCGTATTAAAGATGCCTTTGCCATTGGCGCTGCGCAGGCAAATAATTAAATCGCTATTCCCTGGTGCCTGAATCGTTAGCTTCAAACCATCGCTCTGCCCGCTGCCATCAATAGCCATGTCCTGTGTCAAGTTCTCTAAGATCGTCCATCCCTGGGCCACAGCAAAATCACGAATCGCCGTCAACACCGCATTCGGGCCGACTAAGCCCGTGTATTTCATATATGCCACGTTCAGTCCTCCAATCGTATCAGGCAGTTTGCCTGCTTATTCATGTTCTTAATTTTTTGCTGCATCGCTAACAGCTCTTCGTATTGCCAAACTTTATCGCAACCGTGGTGTATCCAAAAATCGCGGTCTGCCCAGCCATTCGGTACCGCTAGATGAAGTTTCCCATCAATCGTGATCTCGCCAACGTGATCGATCGGAATGCTCGGCCAATAAAAACGTTCCAAGCGGCCGAAGAAATTCACTCTTTCATCGATCGCCTCCAACAGTTCAAGCGGCTCCAACTGATACTGAGTCTTTTCTCCTGTTCCGTACATATGAGTGGTGCCGCCGATGTCTGAGCATGTTGGTCGAATCAGATTACCTTGAACGCCTGGTCGTGCAGGAAAAGACTGCGGAAAATAATAGGCAACTACTTTTCCGTTTTGTATTTCCGGAATCACTTCGACCCCTTGAATAAAATTTGCAAAGCCAGCATGCCTACCGTCTGGCAAAGTCAGAATTACTTGAGACAGATCATGATCAGTGCCGTCAGTCATTCCGGCCATGGTTGGCAGGCTGCGTCCTAGCGACCAATTGGAAGAAGTGTAATCGAACATAAGACCTGTCACAGGGGAAGGATCTTGCGCTCCATGTAAGTGGACTGACTTCCCCTGCTTAATTGCTCCTGTTGTTGCTCCCACAGTTGCAGCTGGCCATGCATACTGAAACTGTGCCTGGTATGGCTCAATAAAGCCTAGATAAGCAACTTCCCACACATCGCAGTTCAAGGAAACGATGATCATTCTGTGACGGTCTTTTGTGATCCAATACTGTAGCCGACCATCCTTCGGTCCATCACTATCCATGCCAAAAGCGGGAAAACCAATATCGGGCGGAAGCGGCGCTTCCGCAGTTCCAAGTCCGTCTGATCCGCTCGTAGTCACTAATAGAGGCATCAGCGCAGGTTTAAGCGGCTGATAACCGCCTGGCTGCTCGAACCAATCTAGGCCATCGGAGTATTGCTTAAAAGTGTTAAAAAATAAGACTTTTGCCGATTTCAGGAATATCTCGGGCTCAGAAAAACTCATGCTGCCACCAGGGAATGAAATTGTTGTTCCGTTAACCGAAAACGGCGTATCATAGCCCATGAAATACTTCGCGATCGTAGACCACTTCATCAGCCACTCTACATACGTTTTCCCCTTTACAATATCCCTCGGCATTAATCCGGCATAAAAATGCTCCCCATCGCGCCAGCCAAACCCTTTTAAAATGGTTCCTGCCGGATATGGAGCTGCTCGCATTACCTCCCAGGCATCCGCGCCATGCACGGCAGCATCACTTGCCCAGAGAGATATCTTTTCTACTAAATCCTCATAGTCGGTTGCAAATCCTTTTGTCCATGGCATTTCATCACGACCATTCTATAGCAAAGTACTGATCGTTTTCGCGGCGAAAGACATTGTAAAAGACCTTGTAGACCTTGTCATTTAAAATAATGTTATCCTTTGCCGCCAGGTCTTCTCGGTTGCCAACCCACCGCACGCCATCCAGTTGGGCCACGATCCCATTTGGGTGCATTTCATGGAGCAAAAACGGATATTGAATTACATTTTCGATCGTGAGCACTTGATCATAGACAGTCAGCGTATTTGTTGGCTTCACATTTGTTGGCCAAACTCCTAAAAACTCGAAAGGAGTCTTGTTTAGCGCCGCTCTCCACGTCCCATCAGGCCGCCTCATGCGCAGAGTAGTATCTCCATCATTGGCCGTATAGGTCGGTAAATCGCGATAACCGCCTAAACCACCATAAGTATCGCTTCCAGGATGAGTAAAGGCGCTATGGCCGTCCGTGTAGCTAGTCCACCTGCTCCCCTCAACGTAGCTGCCACCGATCAGCAGCGGGTATGGATACTGCCTCGATATTGCTATAGGCGTTGCAAAGCCTAAATAACAGCATTCGTATTGCGTGGACATCTCAGTGACGATGATAAAACGGCTTGTATTTGCCGTCAGCCAGTAAGTCGTAAAAACATCTTCCACAAGCGGCAAAATAGGCAATTTCTTGTGAGGAATCGCCCCTGGCTGCTCTCGCCAGTCGAGGTTTGCATCAAAGCCAGCAAAGCCATTGAGGAGCAGATCAATCTGCCCTTCGTCTGCTCCTTTCTGCAGTTTCATGCCAACAAAAATGGAGTCGTGCCCATCGCCGACTCCTTTAAGAATTACTTCGTCAATTATTGCATCCACCGTAGCTGGCCTTAGTAGCTGCCACGGGTTACCGGCGCCAAAATTTCCTGCATCGATCAGAAATGCCACAACATCTTTAAGAAGCTGCAGCGGCTTTCGTGCAGTTCCTGTCATTGTCGCCATCGAATCACCCCTTAATATTGAGTAGCTGCCGGACAGTCGGCGCGTTGCCTTTCATCCAGTTCATAATTACCTTACTGCCGCGGGAGGTACCAAAAAATTTCTCCATTCTATTTGGATCATCTACGTTGACGATGGTCAGCGGAATAGACGTTCCTCCGGTTGAAATACTTGCCACAAGACCGGCTGCACCTTCCACAGCATTTCCACCAACTTGACCGCCAGTAGCAAAGCGCGGCAAAAGAGAAGGTGGAAGAAATCCATTATTCAAAGCATGGAAAAAAGCAGTTCCATATCTTTTTACAGACGCAGCCTTGATAACAAACTCACCATTTGAAAGCCAAGACAATATGCTGTCGCTGGTCCCAGTGCCTGGACCTTGGATATGACCGCCATCGGCATTTTCCTGTGCAAAATCAAGGTTTATAGAAGCCATCATCTGACTAGTAAGCCTTTTGGCTGTAATCTTATTCATTTCCTGAAGCATGCTAGTTATGAGGTCTTTAAAGGCATCGCTGAACTTATGCACCTTGAAAATGCCTTCTTCAAAAAAGTTTAAAAAACCATCCTTGAGACCTTGTCGCGCTGCATTAGATAAATCCTCAATATAAGAATGGGTTTTACCTAGAGCCTCATTTAACGTAGCTGAGTTTCTAAGGACTTCCGCTGTAAAATCTGCGCTTTTTCCGGTTATAGTTTCATATGAAGCCTTTTGTTCTTTGGTCAGATTGGTAAGTCGCTCCGCTTCAGCCAATTGAATTTTGGCTGTATCAAGGTACTGCTGCTTCTGAACATATTCAATGGCATTGGATTTTTCTAAATCTGTTGTCTTCGGATTCGCATTAATCATTGACACCTTAAATTGAGCAGAAGCATCGATCTGCTTAATTGTTTTATCATAAAAATCGTCAATGGCTGTCTGCAAACCTTGAATTGCTTCTTTAATTTTTACTGTTTGGGTTGTATCACCCAAATAAAGCGCCTGATTTAGCTGCTTTTTTAACTGTTCAAGCGAACTATTAGTCGTGGTTGTATAGATATTGGTGTATTCCTTGATGGCAAGCAGCGGATCTCTTGTCCCCGCATACACGCTTTCCAAAAGCTCCGTCTCACTTGAAACAATATCTTTATTTATTTTGTCTATTTTCTGTGTAACTGGAGTAAAATCGGCGCGGTTTTTCTCGATTTGAACCAGTTGATATGTCTTATCGAGATACTCTTTTTGCCCATTCGCCTTAAACAGCTTCATGTAAGGTTCATATTTGCTATCAATGCTAGCGTATGCCTGAGGTCGAGTATCTCCTTGAAGTTCTGCTTTCATGAAATCAATCTCAGCCATTTTACTCATCAAGTTCTGTATTTTTTCAAAAAGCGATGAGAGGCTATTGGTTATGTTTGGAACATACTGGGGAATCTGCTTTTGCCACTGCGCTGCATTATTACTCATAAAACTAGCAACTCGGTTTTTGTACTCCAGTGTTGTCATATTCCCATCAGAAAGCCGAGATAGTTGCTCATCCGTGTCATTTACATGCCCTTCACCGGCATGCCAAGCAATCGCTACTTTCAACCAGTCCTTGTATTTATTAAACAGCTCTACAAATTGGTTCTTAGCCACCGCATCTTGGTTTTCGGGAATATGCCAATCAGCACCTCTCCCTAATCCAGCCGATTCCGCCCAATTAGCCCAATTGCTCTGCATGATTTGGTATTTTCCTAAAGCCCGGTCTCCATCAATTACTGGCCCCAAAGCATTATAATCGCCGCCACTTTCTATCCCAATGAGAGCATTTGTGAAATTATCAATCTGATCCGCATTGTCTCGCCATGACTTGTTTGTAAGCCCTAAAACTGCACCCATTTCTTTTAGAGACTCTGTGCCTGCATTAATTTCATTTTGGAGAGGTGTCGTGTTAATTTCTAGTATTTTCTTTGCTATGTCATCCTTATGAGAACCGTCAGTATCTGCACCATACAAGGTATTGTAAGCTGATTTTTGTGCAGTCATTGCATCCAAATCAATCTGCTTTTTTCGGAGCTCAAGCTCAGCAACTTTAAGATCGGCATCAATCCCCATAGTACCAGTTTTAATCTGTAGATTTAACTGATCTAATTCAACTTGAGCCGCTTTCTTATCTGTTTCAGCTTGGTTCTTGATTTGCTGTATAACAAGTTCGACTTTTTTAGATTGAATATCATATGTGCTTGGTTCATTTTTGAGGCCTAAATTACCATCAGCGGCTTTCGATCCCATATCAATATCTAGATGAGGGCCCCAGTTCGCTAACGCCTCAGGCGAACTTGATGCCGGTGCAGTGACCTCATCTAAAACTGCAATACCAAAATCTTTAGCAAGCTTCATTAATTGTTGCCGAAAAAAGGGATCTTCCATCCCATCGACTACAATATCAGCTTTAGTACCGCTTGTATGACCGCCCCACTCCCGATATCCGCTCGTTACGGTAACATGCTTATCAGGAAACATGTAGTTAATGGCAGAAATAAATTTCTCCATTTTCAAAATTGCATCCTGACTCATTCCACCCATATTTACATCTGAATTGACATCATATTGTGGCGCCTGAAGCTTCCCTTCAAGTTGTTGCGGAATAGGGGCATTTTCGGCTTCTTTCTCTTTGAAGTAATCCTTCTTTTCTTTATTTGACTTGCTTAAATTGTCATAAAGCCTGAATGCTTGGTCTGCCGCGTAGCCAATAGCAACAGCAAGAAGCCCCCACCCAGTTGTGACTAGCAGTCCCTTCATGACAGTACCTGTTGTAATCAGAGTCGCCTTAAATGTACCTGACGTTTCAACAAGAGCCTTAAATACAACTAAATTAAGCCCTGCTTCTCGCCGTAAATTAGTGAGAATAGGTCTAATTTCTTCTATAACCTTCCAAGCAATAAAAGTAAGAAGAATTTGTTGCGAACTATCAAACAAATTAGATGACAGCCCTAATACAAGGCTAAGAGGCCCTGACGCTAACTGCGCTAAATGACTTCCTGTTTCAACAACGCCTTCTCCAAACTTAATCGTATATTGAACAACTAATTTTATCTTATCTAATAAGTCTGGATTGAATGTTACCTTCTTCGTTTGCTCATCAGTGACAAATAAATATTCGTTGAGATCTTTAACTTCATCTTTAATCGCTTGAAAGATTGATTCAGATGCGCTGCCAGAAGCTTGGGAGTATTGGGCTTTAAACTTATCAAAGACACCGGTCATGGAGTTTGGCCACTCTTTTTCAGCCAACTCTTTAAAGCCCCCGAGTTTATTCTCTAAATAAGAAAACAGCCCTCCTGCGGACTGCTTTGCTTGTTGAACATCTGAATTTGTAATACCTAATGCTTTTGCAACTGTTGAATCTTGGTCAATATTACCACTAACAATAGACCGTAGTTCCTGGGAAATTTGCATCTCATCAGCTTGTGCCCCAAGCATAGCTTTAACCGCTTTTGTCCCCATTGTGGTAAGCGATACGATCTCTGCAAGAGTCATCTTCGCCTGAAGACCTGGCCCTAAAATGGACTGAAAACCCGCCATAAGCTCTTGCGGCACTAGGCCGATGTTTACAGCCTTCTGCTCAATTTCCGAAAGAGTTTGAGAGGATAGTTCCATAGCTTGATTGAGACTCATTTCTTCGTCATTCCATGTTGTCATGGACTTTAAGATGCCAGCAATAGCCATGCGCGAGGTTTCCATTTGCTGATCATACTTTAACCCGACGCCGAAAACAGTTTCTGCAGTTTCTTTGAGTAGTCGGAGCGATTCTACAACCCCATAAATAGACATACCAATTTTACTAAGAGTTCCCAAAAACCCTTCGCCACTTGACTTTAGCCCTGAAAACGAATTACTACTACCAATAGCAGATATTTTTTCACCGACATTGTCAGCTTGATCACCAACAGACCGGATTTGTTGTCCTGATTGGACTAGCTCTTTTATTGCCGTAATCGCCTGCTTATTATCCGCGGTAATTCTAATACTAATTTCAGCCAAGCTATTTCACCTCCTCCTGCAATGCATTTACATGCTTTTCATACTCTTTTCCATCAGCCCAGACAGCAGCGCGAACATCTACTATGAAACTAAGGCGATCCATTGCGGTCTTTCGTCTATGAGCTTTAAATAAGACAAGAACCTGAGAAAGAGAGTATTTTTGCATGTCAAAAAAGCTGTGGCCATTTGCTACCAAAGTGGCGGCAATATCTGACCATCCGAAATTCAATTCGTCTTCTGTTTTCTTATTTTTTCTTTTACCTCGGCTACTACCGCAAGTGTTCGAAGCATCGGAAGCAGCCGTTCTTTGAAAAAAGACCAATTGATCTTTATTGTTTTGATTAGAATCTCAACACCTTCATCAAAACGCAAATTGGAAACCCATTTTTGATCCTTACCGGTACTCATACACATCAGTTCACTGATACTTTCCCATTGGCTTGCCAAAAGCACACAGACCGCATCAACCGCTCCGTCATTAAAAACGATATCGCCGTTAGTTACCTTCACTTTATTTAGTGCAAGAAGAAACTCGCTGCGCCCTTCGTTGAAAATTCGAATCAACTCAGGCAACTGGCCAAAAGTAAATGGACGAAGATTCACGGCCTCCGACCCTACAACTATTTTCTCGTCAGGCAACAATTCCTTGATGTCTTCCATAAAAATTCTCCTCTCAAAACAAATGAGGCACGGGTTATACCTGAGCCTCTGTCAAATCAATAATGCGGCCAAATGGATTGCGCCTACTCAATTAGCCATATTTTCTCACCACCTAAAAAAGCTGCCTTTAGGCAGCTAGTATTTTAAATCCATAGAGCAATATTATCTATTCTCCAATATTAATGACTGTCTTCCATTCATTTAGCCTATCATCAGTAAAAATCAAAACGAAATCGCTTTCTGTTCTAAAACACCTAATAGCTACTCTAGATGCAGTTTTAATTTTATTTACAACATCAAAAGGTAGAACCGCTTCTAAAAAAAGCTTATTGCCCTCATTAATTGCAAACTTATTTTTCCATGTGTTTTTTACTGGAACAGTTATCACTGGTAAGTCATCTATTTTTATCTCAATCGGTATATCCTTAAAACTAAATTCGCTATATGATGTTAGCCATATTTTAAAACTATACGTAGCATCATTCCCTACTCCGCATTTTTCAAACCAATATGCATTATATTTTTCATTCGTTATTGGGTTTGGAGTTCTTTGAGAAGTACTCGATACATAAACCATCTTATTAGAAAATTGATCTTGACGGGATATTATTTCTGCAAAAGCACTATTTATATTAAATATAAATATGCTCAAGATTAGTAATATACATTTTTTCATCAAAAATCCCCCTAATAATAGTAATTAAGGGTTATCTTCTGTAAAAACATTAAAATATCCTTTATCTTACAGTTAAAGCACGGGTTATACCCGCGCCTCCGTCAAATCAATGATACGGCCAAATGGCTCATCTGGATGGTTGCGTTTATCTTCCATGCAAGTCACTGTAATATCAAAATTGGCATAATCCGTGCCAATAAAAGGAACATTGCCATTCGGTTTAATGGTAACGTCCCAGAACTCGCCGTTGTATACCCGGCCTTTCGACGGATCGCCTAAGAACAAGAGATACCCTCGAATTGTAGTTGAGGTCAGCCCTGATATCTTAGGAATGGCCATGGCTGGCACTTCGTAGTCAATCAGTACATCTGATCCATCGGGAATGGAAGAATCAGCTGGGATCTGAATCATGCCGCTACGAGCCAGAGTATCATCGACAACGTAATCATCACCAGCAACAAAATCAGTCACGGCCGGAGTCACGCTGATTTTCCACGTATCGCCTACTGCAAAAGTTTCTGTCCCGCTTACTGCAAAAGTAACTTGCACGCCAGAATCAATCGTGATGGGCGCTGCTGTTACAGTAACATCGGCACTAAAGGAAGCTGCTAACCCTTTTTTCCATTGCATCTTGCAGCCCGTTAGACTGCCGGCCGCATTCGGTGGCGCCGAAATCGTCACATAGTAATCTTCTGCGGACGTCCCGGTGTACGATCCTCCAGAAGTTACTGTGCCATCACCAGTAATTGTTCCGTAGGGAGCTGCAGCACCAACCGCCGCGGGAAGTGCAGTTGCTCGCTTAACCTTTACTGTAGTCTTATCAAAGTTATAATCGCCTACTCGGATGTATGTCCCCAGGAACGATTTATACTGCATATTTCTAGCTGTTTTAGCAGCCTGAACAATCACGCCTTCGTCACCATAAACCGCAAGGGCTAAATTAGCGGGAGTAACCTCTTCTAGCGTCAAATCCACACTAAGCTTCTTTTCGGTAACGGCTTCATCCAAAACGCTTTTAGCAGCGTCCATAGATGATTTCTTTTCGACCGTTGTCACCTCAGGTTTCATGTCAAACTTCGGCACGTTGCCGAGATGCCGAAGCGGATCGAGCTGACCACTTTTGTTTTTTCGTGCAAAAAGTACCTGTCCTGATCCAATATAAAAATTACTTGCGCTCGGAATTGCTACTGATTTTGGCATTTTATCGTCTCCATTCTATTTCTAATATTGTGCGGCTGCCAGCTATTGGTCGGCTAGTGCCGCCGTCAGAAGCAGTCTTCACTATTTTTACATTCATGGACAATCCTAAGTTTTTAAGAGCATGATTCGTCCACTTGTCCAAAAGACCGTTAAAAGATACCTGCAATGGATGTAGCAGGCCGTATGCCGATGCATCACCGGGTGCAGTATTTTCCACCCAGGTATCAACCCAAAGCACTACAGTGCCAGTTCGTAATGTATGAGGGTACATACCGCCTTCATCGTCCCAAAGAATTTCAATTCTTGGATAGACAGTATCGTCAATGGCGCCTTCTACAACCATAATGTCTGCCATTTCAGGTTGCTGCTCTAGAAACTCTTTAAGGTTTTGAATAATTGGCCACCAATACATGGCTACCTCCTAACCATATCAATCGTCTGAAAAAGATTTGATCTTTTCTTTTTGCCTGTTAAAATACTTGGCGTTTCCTTTATTTCGCTCGTAATTCTATCAACTTCTGCAGCAAAAACTTTTCGTTTTAGCTCCCAGGCATCGACGCCATCAACACCTTTTTGATTCATCCGCGACTTATTACTGGCAGTAGTCATTAAAGCGTAGGCCATGGCAAGTTTCTTCACCTTATATGGTGGCGGCGAAAGAATTCTTGCAGGATCAACACCAAGAGACTCGGCAAGATCATCAATGTAGTCCGTTGCCTCATCAATGTCATCCTGCGTGGCGTCCTTTTTTAGAAGCTCATCGCGTAAGTCAGCAAGCTCACAGTAACTCACAGGCCAGCCTCCTTGATCGCACGATCAGTATAACGACTAAATACATCATTAACGTGTTGGCGATTTTTTTCAGCAGATTTATAGAGAAACGGATCCGGTCGCTGACCTCGAATTGTGTTGCCTCTTGAGAAGAGGAATTTTCCATTAGTTCCAACCCATCGTAAAGCTTTTTTCTGCCTCGGCCTAACTTGCCATGCACTACGCCCGGCATAAATACCGGTACCAGGATGAACAAACTTTCCGTACGGAGCAACGTTTTCATCAATAAGAACTTTACCTTCAACTCCATTGTCGCCTTTATCGGTAACATTGAAATCAACGGCTCGTTCAAGATTTCCTGTTCTCGATCTAAACATGTGAACGGCGCGTGCTTCAGACTGAACATCACGGCAAGATATATTCATCGCAAGCCGCATGTTTTTCAAAAGTACGTTTGGTGCCTTATCTGCAGCCTGATTAAATTTACCGATATCAGGGACTTGAAAATGAATATCCAATCCTATCACCTCCAGTTAAACAGAAAAGAGAGGCCTAAGCCCCTCTACGCCACATTCATGATGATTACGGAGTCAGCCGCCTCAAAGCTCGGCAGCGTGATGGCGGATACGACGGTTACGACATTTACCGGATGTTCCTTGACATAACATGTCACAGCAACACCAGTATTTACAATTTTAACCTGAGCACTACTCTTTCCTGTCATTAGATCGGCCTCTTCCGGCGTCGTGCCGTAGTAAGTATTGCCAAGATCACCAGAAGGCAGTAGTGTAAATACGTCATCAGGGAAAAACTGCTGACTTGCTCCCTTAACCGTCAATGCAAATTTCTTCGTATAAATGACAATATTCAAGCCTATCTTATTCATGAAATACCGCTGTAGATCAACATCCGTCAAAATAATGTTCTGGCCATTTTGGACATTCATATCCTTTTTTATTTTTTCGTTTTGCATCAAATAGCCCCAGGTTTTCCGTGTGCAAATTGCTGTTGTCGGGCGGTTCCCAGTATCATCTTCCGCTAATTGCTGTGCATCCATGATATCCTGCAAAGGATTAGAATTCACAGTGTCACTCCATTTGGCGGTACCTGTAAGTTTAATCTTATGTGACGCCTTGAATTTATAATCATAATTATATTGCACTCGATTTGCTTCAACACCGATTCTCCCAGTCGAAAGAAGCTGCATGCGCATCCGTTCCGCCTGCACTTCAACACCACTAATAAGATTTCCAGCATCATCATAAATTGGGGTAACCAAAGTATTCATCATAGCATCGTTCTGTGCTGCCAATGCTTGCAAGAGATCCTGACGATCTTTTTCCTTGATGACCATTCTTTCACGGAAGAAAGCCATTTCAGTTTCAATTCTGGACACACCAATACGTTCTCTGATAGGTGCCTCCGTGTCAAATTCGGCTGGCATCAAAGCAACAGGAAGACCTTGACTTCCTGTAATCCAGGATAAAGTAAGCCCCGCTTTTTTCTTCGCCGGGAATAGGACTTCACCAAGATAAGGTATCTTATTAGATGTAGCCTTATTCCAGTAAGCACCGATTTCAGTAGGATTAATCAAATCAAAAATAGTTGGCATGTTTTTTCACTCTCCTAATTTTTCATAAAAAAAGAAAGCCCTAAAGCTTTCCTTTCTACTTCATAAATACAATTCGGCTAGCTAGAGCAGTAACTGCTGCAGGATCAGGAGCTGTCGGCAACTTACCGAGATCAATAAAGCCGTGAATCACCATTGCACCCGAAGCAGGACCATAGGTTACATCAACGTCATTTAAAAGAACACCTTCAGCATCGGTATCATTCTGCAAGCCGACTGGCAATGTGTCATCTGCTAAGGCCTTACCGCCAATACCGCCGATAATCGTACCACAAGGAACAATTTTCTTGCCGTCTGCATCAGCCGTTACACCTGTATCGTCGACTGTAACTGCGATTGATACGACATGGTCAGGAAATTTCAAAACCGTCTTTGTGTTTAAATAATCAGTTTGTACAAATTTCATTTTGACACCATCCTTTATCGATTATTTCCAAAGTAAAATTCGGCGCCCTTTTGGATGCGCTCAGACGGTCTATTGGATTCCCAAATAGATTCAGCAAAGCTACCTTGCTTGCCGTTGCCGCTGCTCCCACCGGAACCGCCGCCAGGGTTTTGGCTATTGAGCACAAACTCTTGATTCGTTTCTAGCCAGCCTTTTACGCCTTCCCCCACAGGAATTTCATCGCCATCGTCACTTACAAAAACAAGATTGTCATCATCGCCAACTTTTACGTTGTTGAGCAAAAGCTTCGCGAGCTGATCAGGCTTAATAGCCTTATTTTCCGTTAAAGCAGTCAACAAGGCTTGGGTTTTCATGCTGGTATGGCGCTTGCCTCGCTCTTCGCCTAAAAGCTTTTCATTGTCAGCGCTAATTTTTTCAAGCTTCTTATACTCACGCTGCACTTTTTTCAATTCAGACTGCACCTGAGCTAGATCAGCAGCTTTTGTGTCGCCGTCTTTCGCCGCTTGTAGCTTTGTTTTAGCCTCGGCAATGGCTTCGTCCAGGTCTTCTGTGTCGCCGTCGATTTCAAGCGCATCCTGGAAGATTTCAAGACGTTCATTTGCCGCGGCTAGATCGGTCTCAGCCTTCTTTTGCGCAGTTTTTGCAGTAGTAACTTCTTTACCTTTTGTTTTGATCTCGGCATCTTTACCAGCTACAATCGCTTTAATCGCTTCAATTAATTTTTGCCCTTCAGGCAATTGCCCCAGGGCTGCAAGAAATTCTTCCCAAGTCAAAATTCATCATCTCCTCTTAAATTTGAGCATAAAAATAGCGACTGTCATCTTTTACAAGACAGCCGCCGTCAAACGTCCATAAGGTAGTAACCGTACTTGGTTCGCTTAAGATCTTTGGTCCCGTACTTACGGAGATTTTTGTATTCAGTTTTGAGCAACTTGATCATGGCTTTCACCCCCTCTCAAGGGAAATAAAAAAACCGCCTATACATTTATCTGCTAGGCGATTAGTACCAGACAACACGTGATTCTGTAGGAATCTTATCCATTTTAGCTAAATCTAATAGTTTAAATCTAACCTTTGAAACATAACTATCAGAACCAGAGTCATACTTGGTTGTTTCTTTTTTTATATAATTTCTTGTTTCAATATCAACCTCAACAAAACCAACTTCTTTTGTGTTTTCTGGAGAATAATTACATGATATTTTATTGTCTGTTTTTAAGATGTTTTTTAAAAATACCATTAATCATCATCCCCCATTACCATTTTTTGATAGTTGTATAGCTTATTAGCCTCTTGGTGGGCTTTAATTTGCGAGTAACCTTGTTCCATGAAGAATCTTTCCATCCATTCATGGTTCAGCAAAGTAATATCACGTTCTTTTATATTTTCACCATTAAGTAGCCTTTGCCAGGATTGTGCCATTTCATAATCAGGAAAGAATCGTTCTGGTTCTGGACCACCGAGATCATGCTTATTGATAAATATATGCTCCTTTATTTTATCAATAAACTCTTCTTTTATGCCAGTATTACGCGATATAGAAGCACTATCTGTTTTCATATGCCTTACAGATTCATAATAACGGAAAGCATGCTCAAGTGCCTTATCACTATCTCGTTGTAAAGCTCCACTATTTGCACCACTTTCCCTAATTATAACACTTGCTTTGTTATTAGCAAGTACTTGATCAGAAGGAGATAGTCCCCCGTAAAAATCCTGCGCAACAAATCGCGTTTCAGGCTTTGCCGGTTGTTCCCAATTTCTCAGCGACTGCTGCCACCCCTTACCGTCTTTCCATTCTTTCCATCCATCAGCACCAAGCAGTTGCTTCTGATCGAAATCCGAAAGTGTCTTAAGATATTCGTCGCCGGCCGCCTTGTTCAGTGCCGCCGAATCCAATATTTTAGACTCTTTAGCAAAATCCATATGAATCTCACCCTCGAAAACGGGCTCTAACAGACACATACAGTGCGCGTGGGCCGGATGCCGCGGCAATTTATCCTTAGGATACACGCCAGGGCCAAGACCATAAAGATCTGTATGCATATAAAAGTCGCATATATCCGTCCTAGGATGCCGACTGCTTAGCCGCCAGCGGTAAGCAATCACATCTGTATTATCTTGATATCTAGCAATAAAAGATTCGCCCCAGGCGGCTGACATTTCTGTCCTGGCAATGCGCTCGGCCAAATACCGGCTCTTTTCTTCTACGGCGACATGAACCGCATTAGTGAGCGCCTTATCTGAAAGATCATTGGCAGCATCAACAACTTTTTGATAAGCTGCTTTCAGCGACCGGGTAGGTGCCTCATGAGCAGCCAGCTTGTCGATATTCTTTTGCGCTGCTTTAAGCGATCGATTAAATTCTCCTAAGGCATCTGCTTCGCCTTGCATAATCCGTCTAGCCGCCTTTTGTAGTTGGTCCAGATAATCGACAAGCTCGGCTTGCTTAATGACCTTCTTGCCTGAATTGTATCCATCGTAAAGCTCCATAGCCATGCCTTTAATGGATTTCTGTTGCCGCATCGACAAAGAAATCGTATCGACAATCTCCTGACGGATCTTGGCCGACGACCCATGAAGCCGCTGGGAAAGATTCATTTTATCGGGCGCCCACGCCTCATGGAGAAGCTTTCGCTTAACTTCAGCAGGATTGGCCACCTTATCGGGATCGATGCCGTAGCCGTAAGCCGCGGCACGAAAAAGAACGTTCGTGAGAACGTCCTGATTGCGACCGAAGAACTTGTTTTCCGCTAACGCCTTCGCAATAGCCTCACTTACACCCATACCATCATCAATTAGTTCAAGCGCCCGATCAGCGACTGGCTGAGCTAATGCCTGAAACTCCTTGCTGTACTCGCCGATCAGCTTAAGATATTCTAGCGTGAACTGATTACGCTGCGCTGCCATCGCTGGTTACCTTATCAACTGGAGGTAATTGATTTTGTGGCGGTTGTGCAGGTGGTAAAGCTTTTTGACTATCGACCATCTCCTGCGCCTTAGTTGCATCCATACCGAAGAAGGCAATAAACATAATGACGGCTGCTTCCGGTGCAACGGCACCTGACGAAACATCAGAAAGCAATGTGATGGCATCGCTCATCTGTGTTCCATCGGCAGTGTAACGCTCATCTTGGGCTCTGGCTTCTATGTCAGCGATAACAGCATCATATCGATCTTCAGGGATATCATTTAAATAAGCCGCTACGGCCTTTTTCTTGACCTCTACATTAAATTCGGGGCTTACATTTAGATCGATAGCCTTGGCCACCTCATCCAATTCACCAGCAACGTCGACAATGCCGAAGTCGTCGCTGTACTTGCAGGTATAACCGACCTTCTTATTGGTCCAAAGTTCAAATAAAATAGCCAGTTTGATCTCTGCATCTTGGCAATTCAAGGCAAAATCAGCAAGGACCTGGTTGGCTTGTTCAAAATCCCATTGCTTAGCTACCCCAGACGTCTTCGTTTCCACGCCAGTCACATGGCTTAGCTCTGCCATGCGAAATATCTCCTTTATCAGGTCAGAGCGTTCCTCACGGAGTTGCTGCAGTTGTTCCGCTGGCGGCGCAATGTACTCCGGTCTATTACTGAGCTGCCCGTCATAGGGCAGCACATTTTCAGGACCAACAACAAGCTCGGCAGCGTCCTCTTTATCCTGTCCATCATCGGATAAGGGATAGGTAAGAATAGCAAAAGCCTGCGCCCGCTGCAGCTCACGAATTTCCGAGCACAGATTGTATAGCGCTAGATTCGCCTGCGCAATGTTATAAAACTCTGACTGCGGCATAAGCTTACCAGGGCTGCTCTTGCGCGACAAAAGCGGCACAACTGGACAGCGTCCCAAGCCGTGAGTTCCCGCATGGATCGTACCATCAGCTCGCTGACAGAGCCAGTCTGTGGAAGTCCACATCCAAGTCTCTGTTTTTGTGGGGCTACCAGAAGAACTTTCTGCAGCCACTGTGTAGGAAAACTCTGTGATCTGTCCGACTTTGTTGCAGACACAGTTTGTAACCTGCTTTCGCGTGACCATGTAGACATAGGGAAATGCCCGATTTTTAATTACATCGGCCATGTTCATCGGCTGATCGGCCACATTATCCATAACCAAGAAGCAAACACCGTGAAGCTTTGCCTGTCTTCCCGCTTCCTTCATCCAGCGACTCATAGGAGTTCCCTGTGTGTCCACGTCATCAATAAAGCGTGAAAAAAGGTCGTTCGTCTGCCACTGCCGCTCAGGGTTCTTTCGAAACACCGGGTTAACATGCGAATTGACCACGACACTGACATAATTCAGATAGTAAGCAAGCCGCTTACGCCTAAGATGCTTTTCATGTGTCTCTCGGATGTGCGGAACCAGGTAGTCGCCTGTTTTAAAACCGCCCTGGCCATAATAGGCATCTTCGAGGAATTTGTAGTCATCAACATTAAACCATGCAGAATAAGCCTCAACGGCTTCTCGTTCTCCCAAGGCATCCACCTCCTTCTTAAATCTTGCTCGAACTTTTTGCAATAAACTTGCGCGGCTTCCACAAAGCCAAAGCTAAAGCGTCGGCCATGTCAGGAGACTTTAGCCCACGCTTTTTCATGTCTTCTTTTCTTTCAAGTTCGATTTCGCCGCCAGAGTTAACGCGATACTTACGGTTACTGATCTGACTGATTTGCTTGTCGTTGTACCAAAGCACAATGGTATCAGTACGCAGGCGCTCACGAAGCATGCCCCACATCAACCCGCCTGAGTTTGCATAATTGACCGGATCTTCTGCTCTGAGACGTCCACCGCGACCGCCAAAGTGGCACTCATAAACCTTGACATTCTTCCATTGCTTCTCTTTGATAATTTCCTTGAGGCGATCATACACACCAACGCCAAGGCCGTCACAGTCGATTTTCACATTGATCTGAGGTAAATCATATTTCTCGTTGTACCGCTCGATCATTTGAACAGTCCGGCCAGTCAGTTGCATCGTGTCGTTATGGTGATACTCCTCAGGCTTTTGCTGGTAGTAATCATCAAATAACGGACAAATAACACTATCATCGTCGCCGAAGCGAGCCACATCGATGCCGATATCAACGACTTTAGGAAAAACAACAAGCAGTTTCTTTTCGCTGTTTTGCCTTACCCATTCCATAGCAATTAAGCTATCAGGCATGGCTTTGGGGAACTCTCCAGCAACACGCACACGGAAAACATCACTGTCTTCACCGTACATATCAATGATCATCTTAACGAAGGCTTGTGATACCCTCCCGGACTTACGACCATCAATGTGAAAAGTCGCGTACAATTCGCTGTTATCGTTATGGCTATCGAAAAACCATCCAACAAGCTTCGTCGGATTTCCGCAAGCAAGTAGCTGCGCTCCCTCGGTAGAAAGAGCACCAAGAACAGGCTCAAATATCTTATCCGCTACGCCCGATGCCTCATCCAGTATGTAAAAAACGTGGTCAGCATGGAACCCTTGCAGCGCGTCTGGTGTTGATGCCGTTCGTGGTACCGCAAACCATTCTTCGCGATGTGCCTTGTGATAAAACCTTTCGGCTGTCCACTCAAAAAGATCTCCGTCAGCCGATTGCCTATTCCATTTGTTGAGCTCGGCCCACAAAATATCATACAGCTGATGTTGAGTCGGTGCCGTACAGGGCACCTTCGGGAAAGGCCTCGAGTACATAAACCATTTGATCACCCAGGACTCGACAGCTGACTTACCAACGCCATGACCAGAACGAACAGAAGTAAGCTGATTCTTTCCACAGCTTTCTAAAATCTGCCCTTGGTTCTCATCAGGAGTAGCACCAATGACCTCTTTCACATACTCAACAGGATGATCCGCATAAAACATCATGGCCCGTGGTTCAAGAAGAATCGAACTGACTTCAATCATCGGTTCTTCCAAGCCTCCTCAAGCGCTTGAGCATGAGTTTTTGCCGCCTCAGTGCCGCTGCCGCTTTGGTTTGCGCTTTCAATCGTATGCTTCAGAGCCAGTTGCCGCGTTTTCTTCTCTTGAACCTTGGTCAGCGCTTCTTCCAGTCTGACGATATCATCAATCACACGAAAGTGAGTCTCGCGGATCTCGGTCGTAATCATCTTTTCCTCAGGCACAGTCACTGTCTTCACTTGGCCGGACTTTTCGTCGTAGACTTCGACGGCCTTCTTCTCAACAAGGCGTTCCTGGAGGATTTTCTTCTCGTTTTCAGTGAGGCCATCCATCAGGAGTTTGATCCGTTCCATCATGCGGCGCTCACGAATGGTAATGAGGCGAAGATCCTCTTCAACCTGGGCAAGAGTGTCGGTATTGATTGAGTCGTAAATTGCGCGTTCCTCATCAGTCAGACAGTGATACCAAATAGATTCATAGGCGCCTGTCTTAAGCCCATTCTTATTGGCTTTCGGCGCTCCATGCCCCTTAGAGTTTTTGTTACCTTTTGGGGCTCCTCGTTTGGTAACGTTACCATTCGTTTGATTAGTAACGTTACCATTCAATGCAGCGTTCCACTTATCAAGATTTTTCCACTTTCGGACTAGAGTATCAGACACGCCTAATTCCTCAGCAATTTCAATCAGTGGTTTTTTGCCGCCGCTTTCAATCCAGAGTTCTTTTGCTTTATCTCTGTTCGGACTTCGTTCTCTTGGCATTACATCAAGTCACCACCTCCCGCAATAAAATAAAAGAGCTACAGTTCGTCACGCTGCAGCTCAATATCAAGCTCGATTAATTTTTTTAAATCATCGACAGACTTGATCTCAATTTGACCTTTTTGAAAATCGCTTACCCACTTGGCTATACCAGCCTGAACTATCTTGCGATATTTTTCTTTGGATTCTTGAATTCCTTCGAAAACAGTCGCTTGATGTTGTAAAAGCAAGTCTTTACCATCTTTTGTGACTTTTAGGTTTTTCCTGGTAATTGCTGACACCCCCAGCCATAATGTAAAATAATGGCGAGATAGTAGTCTTTTCTCATCTGTGGCCACAGGCGTTCTACTATCTCTGGGGCAAGGGTCGGATGTTACTGCATCCGGCCTTTTGTCATTTTATTTACCATATCATCGCAATTGCACGGCCTTTCTACCAGTGAACTCTTCCCATCGTCGGACAATTACCTCACAATATACTGGATCGATCTCCATTACCCGCGCTTCTCGGCCAGTCTGCTCAGCAGCCATCAACGTGCTGCCGGATCCACCAAAGAAATCTAGTGCCACCTCTCCAGTCTTACTGCTATTTTGAATTGCCCTGGCACATAGAGGAACCGGCTTCATCGTTGGATGGGCTCCATTGCGTATAGGCTTGTCAAATCTCCATACCGTCGATAAGCTATCATCACCTGACTGCAGCATTTCGTAAGCAGGTACCCGGACCGTCACAAACCTCACACCATCCGAAAATGTAAGCAGCGCCCCTTGATCATCTTCCTTGATCGTCAGAGGCGCTGTTTCTTCTATTACCGTTCCTTGCTTGCGGCCACCATAAAACTGGTGGGAAGCTCCAGGCTTCCATCCGTATAAAATAGGCTCATGCTGCCATTGATAATCCTGGCGACCAAGTACAAACTGATTTTTGGCCCAAATCAAACATTGTTTATACATCCATCCTGCTGCCTGCATGCTCCCACGAAAGTTACTCCCCTCTGAATCTGCGTGACAAACATAAATAGCAGCGCCTGGCTTAGCTACAGCGTACATCGACGAAAAAGCAGCATGTAAAAACTGATTAAAAGCCTCACTCGACATGTTATCGTTTTGGATCGTGAGCTTATCTTTCGTACCACCTTCGTAGGCCACGTTATATGGCGGGTCCGTGAATATCATATCAGCCAAGTCGCCAGCCATTAGCTTTTCCACATCATCCATCTTTGTGGCATCACCGCACATAAGCCGATGTACCCCAAGTTGCCATATATCGCCCGTCTTCGTAATAGGCTCCTTGATTTCTTCGACTGCAGCCGCAACATCAAAATCATCTTCTTTAACCTCGATCACACGTAAGTCAGACAGAAGATTGTCTACTTGCTTTTCACTAAAGCCAGTGAGGTCCATATCAAAACCGATATCATTGATCTCTGACATCAGTTCACCAAGCAAGGCATCATCTATAGATGACAATTCCGCTATCCGATTGTCTGCGATCAGATCAGCCCACTCATCTGCGTCCGATGCATAGTCCTGCCGATCTACTGGCGCCTTTTCTAATCCCAAATGCTGAGCAGCAAGCAAACGCCCATGGCCGCGAACAATAAAACCAGAGCGGTTGCTCACGGTAATAGGAGCGCGCCAGCCCTGGTTCTTAATGATCTTAGCCAATAATTCAATTTGCCTTTGAGGGTGCGTATTAGGATTTCGCGGGTTTGGTATTAGCGCTGCGACATCTATAAGCTCGTCATACGCGCAGTGTATTGCTATATCCATAAAATCCTCCTTACCTCGGCCCTGTGCCGGTATGCATCTCAGTCTTTCTTATTTCCGCTATCTTGCGTAAGGCGACGAAGTGCGACTCCCATCCATCAAACTCCCCCTTAGCAAGCTCATAGATCGCATTAGCTATATCCAGAGCGTCTCTTGCTTCAATCACCGCGTCATCAGCTTCCACGGTCTTTGTAACAATCGACGCCGGTACTCCATTCCCCCGCGATGCTATAATTGCCCGAGCCAATGCTCTTTTATATGCCGTATCTTTTATGGCCACATCAGACTTGTACTGCGTCAGCTTATCCGCTAGAGTAGCGATCTGATTTGAACAAGTAGCAAGCATGGCCTCAATTTGGTGCGGTGTCGGATGCAGTGGAATTGTAAATTCACTAGCTTTTTTCATCTTATCGGTCTCCTATCCGGACGCCTCAGACTGCCGTTCTTTCTCTCAATTGGCGGCGCATTCTCGGAACCCAAATCATCGCACCAAGCTATGCTCTGGCAGCGGCCATCCACAATGTCTTTTCCCTTCGCCATACAAAAGCCGTTCTTTTGGTCCAAACATTTTCTAAAATTGCATGTATCGGGCAAGGTTATCACCTCTTTCTGCAAATAAAAAAGAGCCTCGCGGCTCTAAAAATAGTCTTATAATGATTATTTTGCTGTATCATCTGATGATTTCTCTTGAAATACAAATATTACTGGCATCTTACGTGAATAATCACAAGGATTACCTTCTTTATCATGAGGAGGAGAATAATGCCCTCTCCTAACAGCATCAATAAATGCATTATCAAAAACCTTATAACCTGAACTTTGCTCTATTTGAGCGCTTTTTAATATCCCGTCCTTTAAAACACTTATACTTACAACAAGTTTCATTTTTTCTCCCACATGTTCTTGGAAAAAGCGAAGCGGAATGTGTAATGTTCCGAATGCAATGATAGGAGTATCTTTTTTCTCACTTGCATCGGCTAAAGATACAACTCCAAACAATAGAGATAAAATAATAGCTAATATAACCTGTTTTTTCATAAAAATATCACCTTTAAATAAAATTCGCTAAAAAAATGTAGGTTCCTTCAAAACAAAAGCCACGCTTCTGGTTCAAGTATTTACAAAAATTACATCTATTAGCCATGGTATTGACCTCTTTATCCCGGCAGTTATGTTACAATCGTCTATAAAAGCCACTAAAATATGCTATAATATTCTTATCCAAAGGGGGTGTTTATTTTGCAGAAACTCATTGAGTTTCTCATGATACCATCACTAGCCGTCTGAATAACCCCAAAGCTAAAAGAAACCCAACCATGTTAGATATCTTGTTAAATAGTGTCATGGATGCTCTTGTCAGATGGCGCACTATTTAACCAATTTGTAAAAAAGTAGGATCGCCAATATTCGACGATCCTACTTTTTCTTTTCATTATTAATATCAATCTAACTTGACTTGTATTCTACTTTTACCGGAATTGTTAGTGTTGCTACTTTAACACCGTCAGCAACAAATTTAAAAGTCACAGTAAAATCTGTCATAAGACATTTACCCAAAAAATAAAGAGTAGGTAACTTTACTGAAAAACCAGGATGTATTATTTCTGGATTTACTGGTACCCATTGAAAACTGTAAAAACCTCTACCATAAGCATATGCAACGCCCTGCCATCCATTAAACTCATCTTCATTAAAATATTTTGCGTCATGCTTACCAAAATTAAATATCATTTCAACCATAGAGTACTTTGCAGCCGCTTCCCCTATATTTGATAAATTAATAAACCATTCATTATGAGGTCGGCCTCCAACTATAATCCCCTTTTCATTAACTTCTATTTTCACTTCAGAACTACTCTGTAAATAAGGGTACACGCTCAAAGACAGACGCGGTCTCATAATACTATTCTTATAAGCTAAAGCAGCAACAATTAATGCTAACAAAGTAATAAAAAAACTCGCAAATGATATGAGTTCATTTAAAGGCTTCATATTATCATTCCATTGAAAATATAACTGAGGAAAAGAAAATAGCCCTACTATAAATAATACGCCGACAGATGAGACTAATAGCACACTATCTGCAATCCGACTTGAAGACGAATTGCTTCTTGCAACCAAGCTCTGAAATTTCTTACTTTGCTTTGAGTTCTGTGTAAAGCCCTTTTTTATATCCTTAAATAATTTAAATGAATCTCTTTCAGAAATCCAAGACAAAATCTTATTTATTAAATGTTGCTTCAATGTTATTCCTTTCTCTTTAAGCCGATCTTTATAATCATTAAAGAACTTCCCCCACGCAACCGCGCTAATTAATGGAGAAACTAGAATACTTAAAAACCTTTGCCAGTCAAGTTCAGAGGGACTTGGACTTGGATTTGTTTTAGCATACCAGTAATAAGCCACATATGATAGTACAGAAGTAAAAACAGCTGCAATTAAAGACATTGCTACTTTATATTCTGCAGAATCAAATATGTAGATGCCTATCCACCAGACCAAAGGATAACTAAACAACAATAAAATAAATTGATAGTTTTCCATAACCTCTTTGCTAAGCAAGACAAAAATCATAGAAATTAAACTTGGCATCGCTATAAACCAAAGCACTACAAACCACGTATTCTTTTTGTATTTCTTCGTCCACCAGCAAAATGCACTAATGAATAAAAATATAAATAATAGATTTTCAAATAAACCGCCCAATTCTAACAGCCCCATCTATATTTTCAGTGTAATTTAAAGTATTCTAATAAGGCTATCGGTTAACCTCTAATATAAGCAAAAGCCGCCAATTCAAGGCGGCTCAATTCATTTCCTCATAAAATTTTCACACTATCATTATATCACGGTTGAAATGACATGTCAGTGACGACTTTGTGACATTGTGGAAAGGCCATCAATGCCGAAGATAAGCGAACTTATCTTTTCGCAACCATCATTTATGTCACGATAACATGTTCTTCTATCAATGCCTTCTTGCTCAGCAACATCATCAACTTTTACTTGTTCGAAATAAACTTTATTAATTACTCTATAACGCCGCTCATCTTCCTTATTCCCATAGGTCTCACAATAGATTCTATAAAGCCGCATCATTTTTTCAATATGTGTAAGTATAATATAGGTTCGAGTTATACTCTTTTTGATTGATTCAATATAAATGTCAGAATCACATTGATCCAAAACATCTAAAATGTCGATTGCACTTTCATTGATAGCCGCTTTAGGTAAGTCATATACAGCTTCCTCGCAGTGTTCCTTGAGTAATGGATAATGTTTTAATAATAATTTTGTATTAAATAGACGACGCTTCTGGCGAGATTTGACTTCCTTAATTTTTTCTTGCTGCAAACAGTTTATAGTAGCCTGGACAGCAGCTTCCGCTGCAATTTTAATAATCATCTCTTGCGTAAAATTTTGTTTAGTATTATTTCTCCCCATGTAAATCAATCCTCCCCCTAAAAAGCGCCTTATAAAATAAAACACCAAAAGGGCGGTCATTACCGCCCAATTTTATTTATTTAAAAATCTCTCTAAAAAATCTTTGAACCCCACCGGATAAAGCCACGATTAATAAGAAAGCGCCAAACCAGTGCCCAAAATCTTGAAATATGAACTCTGCCACTTCGAGCATACAATCCACCACCTTTTATTTATTCTTGCTGAATCCGCATCGATCTCGGCAATACTTCTTACAATTTTGGCAACAGCCGCATGTCTGGCGACACACAAGCCGAAGTGCAATTGGGCAGTTTCCTTTCATTAATTAGCCTCCCCGCATCATGTAATTTTTCCCCAAGCACTTTCATCGGAGAAACAATTGCAGAATATAATGACAAAAAAACTCTTTCGAATAACTTACTTGTTAGCTCTATTACATCTTGGCGATTCTTATTGACCATAACTAGATTGTTCTTGGTTTTAGCTATCAGTCGCTGCCTGTCATTCACCGCCTGTCCCCCTCTTTTGACTACTTGCTTATTCATCTGACATAGTATACAAACTTTTTAAAAATTTGTCTGGTCTGCTTTTATTATTGAAATAAAAAAAGCACCTTAGTCGGTGCTTTCAACAGTTAACTTATTCCTACTATTTTTAAGAAATTTATCTACTTCATGCAAACTTAGCATATCTTTAGAGATGCAACTTCTTAAACTCTTACAAATAATAGCCATCTCTACGACCAGCATCATCCCAACTATTATATAGTTTTCATCCCCATTTATTATTTGATATCCTACTTCCTTAAATATCGACTTATTTTTTTTGATTTCTGCTTCCATGTTTCCCTTTTGCTCAATCTGTTTTTCACTACTCCATTCATATTTATCAATAAAATATTGAAGTAGTTGCGTATTACGGTGACTTCGTATATAATCACCTGACGCCACTAGAAATGTATTAATTCTATTCAACTCTTGCAATGTATCCTCTTCTAACCAAGTGTGTAACTTAGCTGCAGAATGCATTTGATCTATGCTTTTACCAAAAACTTCTGAATTCGTGAATATATGGTGAAGATAACGAGAATGACCGTTCACTATAATTGTCTGAAATTGATCAAGCAAAAATAATAGTTTATTCAACTCGTCGTAGGCTTCTATTCTTTTATCTAAAATTTTCTTATAGTAATCATTTTTATATTCCTTATTTTTCGCACTCATAGTCATTTGATAATTCACCCAAACAGTAATAATACATACTATTATAGATGTAACTGACGCAGCCATAGAGGCATAAAAAGCCTTATTAGCAGCTTCCAACGTGGCATTCTGACTAATTATATTACCAAGTACTTTCGCAAATGCTTCAACAGTTTGACTATCCATACAACACCAATCCTTTCATTTCGTTTTACTACCTTCTTTAATTAAAAGTATGTTGCAAATAACATAGAAGTAAAAAGCACTCTCTTAAATATGAATTGGTTTCAACAACTCCGCATAGACAGGGATTTCATAATACATGATGGTGCTACATGCTTCGTTTTTGGGGATAAAAAAAATTTATTGTTTAAGGTTATGACTACAGACGCCTTAGATAACGAACAGAAAAACCAACAGGACATCTTTTTTACAAATGATAACGGATTGATATATTATTCTCGCTATTGGGGGGTACATATTTCAAAATTAATCGTTTTTGTTGAAACTGTATTCGAGTTTCTGCTGACCAAAGCAGAAATGTCAGATGCGGCTAATTCGAGCTTACAATATCAAATGATTCAAGGAAAAAATGAATTAATTGATACTGACGGAACAAAACTTACCGATATACAAGATGTTCTTATTCATCTGCTAAAGTCAATAATTGATTCTCTTGGATAAACTGCCAGTTTAGAACACAAAAAAACTGGAGCATACATATCCGTAATTTTATAAAAATCTATGGAAAGTTATTGATTTTATATGAAGTCTAACTGCTATAAAAAGTTATAAAGTTAGGAAAACAAGCAAATACCTGTTTTCCTAACTTTATGTTAGTTATTAAAAATCATTTTAAAATTTATTATAGAAGATCCAAGATACAGAGAATTCTTCACACATTCTACAGTCCCATTAAAATATATAAATTATTCGTTTATGATGACTTGCTTTATATTTCCGCTTTCATCATTTATTACATTTACTCTCGTTCTATTACCTTCAACTTCTACTTGATTCATATGAATTTTTACTTTCATATCATCATTCGTATGATCTTTTGGCAATTCAATAAAGGTTGTTTTATAAATATAAACCCCTGAACATACTAGACCTATTAAAAAGAAAATAATAGCCGCTTTATTTAAGACTGTTTTCCATTTCTCGTAAATATTGATTTTTTTAAAATAGACATCCTCTATGAAACAATTGATTGTTATTACGCTAAGCACAGCACATAAACTCCAACAAACAATTGGTGCATACAAAAAACTACTTGACCAGGGAATAGAATTAGGTAGGACAAACTTAACATGAAAAGTTATTAATGCTGCTATGAATCCAAGAGAAATAGTTATATACATTTTTAAAGATTCTATAATATAACCAACTGCTTTATTTTTACTATCATCATCAGGAAAAACATCCGTCTTTCTAGGATCTCCTTCTTTCAATTGCTTTTGTGATGGATCTTGCTCTAGCTCTTGCTCCTGCTCTTGCACCTTTGACTCCTGATCTTGTCTTAAGCTTGGCTTTCTTAGTTCCTCCTGCAACTGCACATGACCCTGTCCTCGCAATTGCCCATTTACGTACTCCTGCTTCTGTTCCTGCAATTGCTCCTTTGACTTCTGTTCTTGGCTTGAACTTGATTTTTGCAGCTTCTCCTGCGAATGCAAATGATCCGAATCTTTCAAGCTGTACTCCACTCCCTCTTTCTGTGCCCCTTTTTTTACAATAAAGAATTCTACTGTTACTAACAACGCTTGACATAAACTCTGGCCTACAAGGATACATATGACATATACTCATATTACTCTCTATTAATTCACTTTTTGCTAAAGCAATTGTATTATCATCAATAATTTTAGAATTATGTAAACATCCAAGTGTATTATCTTTTGAATAATCATACAAATATATCGAATATCTTTTAGCCAAACTATGCAATACCTTATACTCTTTTTCTAATAAGGTATGATGTTTCTTTCGAAGAACCTTTTCCATATTTTCTATGTCAAAATATTTCGAAATACTACTAACCTTTTCTAATATATCATCTACAGCCCCGCCTCGAGATCGCCATCCTAATATAAGGCCTTTTATTAAAACTGAATGCAATTTTTCCTGATAACTTTTGCTAATAATATATGTTTTTTTAGCCATTATAGAAACCATAACCTCCCACATAATTTAGCGAATTCTGATATTATTTCAATAAGAAAAGTAAAACTCCTTTAAAATTCGTACTTACATAGCACAATCACTGCCCAAACGAAACATGAAAAAAATATTCAGAAGAAAAGATATCTACGTAATCATGAATCTAAATATCACCTTCCCAATTTATATCCTTGTCTCCATACAGCTAATAATCCGCAGAGAAATTACTGCCTGACCACGCTTAATAGATAACCGACAATCACGCTCTGTGCTCCTAGGGAGGCGCTGTGCCCCCCTAGCCACGAAGTCATCAACTGTATTTCCAGAAAATGGTTTATATAAATATTCCTACCCCACCAAAGAGTTCAGTGGATCAACATAATCTTTGCCGATATTTGTTTTCGGTTCCGGCTGCTCGGTAGACTCCGATTCTTTTACCAGAGTTTCACTCGCCATGCCGGGCATCATATTCTCTCGCTTAACAAAATACCGGTTCGTCATCAATGTGGAGTGATTCCCTTCCTGATCGGTTCCGCCATCCGCATTATAATCAGAAAAAACTGCAGCCGAGCAGATCCGGCAAAGAGCTTTATTTCTCCCTTTACTCATGGTCGCAAAATATTCGGCGCCACAACGGCACTCGACTCGATAATGTCCTGATGCCGGATGATTCGTTGCTGCCGGTGTGATTGGTCCTTTATCCACGCCATATGGAGTATGCCTTCTTTCCGTCCGCTGCTTAACCCATTCGCCTGTAGGCAGCTTGTCCGCACGAATACCAGCAATCTCCTGTAGATCAATCGCAATAAATTCGCCGTCTACAAACTGAGCTACAGTGCTTCGTGCATGTTTGGGCCGCTGAATTTCGTCAATGATGATTTCCGTCATATGCGCAGGCAATAAATTTTCGAAACTGATGCCGCTGTTCAAGATGATTTGAACGGGGTATTTTTCTTTTGCCTGCTCCTGATCGGCGGCTGCATCTGTAATTTTTTCTTCGAGCTGCTTAACCTGAGCCTGAAGCAATTTATTTTCTTTGGCTTGCTCATCAAACTGATTGCAAAGATCTTTTACGCAGTCAATAATGTCAGCATTGCTTGGATTTTCAGATCTGTCATCTTGAAAATACAGGAGATCAACAAGTTTTTCCTTGAGTTGATCATCTTCATGAACTGTTTGAAACTGCTCAATCTCTACTTCAAGCTGCTTAATTCGAGGTAAGTACTTTTCGTTCACGGTGTCTCGCATGAAGTTGAGTGTTGCCAGTGCCGCATTATAGACCTCTAAGGGCACATTTTCCACGGCTGTCCCCGGCAGATCTTCGGCCTCTGGCGTTCCAATATAGCTATACTGGCATTTATCTGTTGCCGCCGCATCGATCGGATATACTCCATATTTGGTCAATACTTCGCGAATCTGGCATTCTTTATATTCCTTGCTATAACAAGTCTTGCAAGTCGTTTCGATCACAGATGAATACCATGCTTCAAAATCCGCTAGGTCAATGTGAAGAACCGTGTCCATTGCGGCCATTTCCATGCATCTCTCTTTCGCTTCAGCGGTGCGAACAAAGACATATTCTCTATCAAGTACATATTTCATGAAATCTCTTTTTGCATCATCATCCAAAGCCGCTGACCGCATTTCGAGAGCTTTATTAAGCCAGCTTCGCCCCATGCGCAAGTACTTCAAAAATTCCGATGGAATACTTTTCACTTGGGAATACTCTTCGATGGCCTCATCAATCAAAGCGAGCATTGCTGTCGCCCGAACAAATTTATCTTTTTCCTCTTTTGACAAATAAGAATTCATGGTTAATCCTCCCCCAATATTGTGTATTTACAAAAATATCAACTTTTGGTAACAACGACCCCGTTGAATTCCTCTAAAAATTTTTCAGCCGCATTGGCTACTCGCTGCAAGGTACCATATTTCCCGTATAGAGACTGAATATTTTTTGCGAGCTGCCACCGTTCGGCCAGCTCCTCTGCATCAATATAGCCACTGAATTTTTCGCCGGTAATCTTTTCAAATTCGTGTATTTTCTCAACAACATTTTGCAAGCGCCGAGTTTCAGTTTTCACACGTGATTCCAATTCCGTATCAAATTCTTTTCTGTACTGTTGATAGGCTTCTTCACGAGCTAGCGCCAAAGCCTCATTATCAGCCTTAACCGCAGATCTAAAAATAGCAGCTACAAACTCCCGGGTTACCGGCTGAGGCAATAAACTGCCAGCCCTCTTTTTAATCCTGACCTTATCCCCTTTGCACTCCAAAACGCCCCATTTGGCCGGAATTAAATCATCTGGTTTTATTAATCCTTCTGGCACTACAAGCCACCACTCATCACAAAATTGAGCAATTTCCTCGGCTTTATCAGGATTATCAAGTTCCTTCTTTAAGTCGTTGCGGCTAACCTTGATCTCAAAACCAATGATTGCAAGACCCCGGCTAGGATACATATTCATTGCCAATGCATCAGCATGTCTTTTGCAATTGGAGCCAGTGCCGTTGGCTACTTCGAAAAACAGCGCCCACTCTGGCTGCTTATAGCGATTTTCCAGGGCATTCCTGATGTCTTCCGCTGTCACTCGCTGCGCCTCCTAACTCCGGTTCCGGCTCATCTATCCATTTTGCATACGTTCCAAATTCAAAACGAGCAATAATATCTCCATTTTTATCAAGCAGCTCGTAGCCGCAAAATATGGTGTTTCCAACAACAACACTAACATCATTGATTTCTGCAATCTCCCGTAACTCACCTAACCCAGCAACTTTGTCGCCAACCGCATATGTTTCCATTCTATTCGGACCGTAAACGCAAAGCGTGTTGATTTTACCGTATGCCACTAGCGATCAGCCTCCTTATTCAGCTCCAGCCCACAAATCTGGCAAAATCGTTGCCCTGGGTGAAGCTCTTCATTCTCACATCGTGGGCATATCAAATCACGCGAATTCAACTGTTTTAAAGATTCCACGATCCATTCCCCCTATGAAATCAGCCCTAATCTTTCTGCAACTCCTAGGTAATCTAAAATGAATGGCCCACCTTCGCGAACCTCCCACTCCGGGCGAAAGTCAGCAATCTTTATTGATGCTGGCTTTTTCTTTGCTTTATAAACCGTCAAGCACTCTCGCCAGTAACTCCACGGAACTACGAAAAACCGCTTCATCTGCCAGCCAACGAAGATAAAGGTAATTCCACCGAGAGCCTGCCAATCATCTAGAATAGCTGCCTGATGGTCTTCAACTCGCTTGAATTCAATCTTGTCACTATTTGTATTCTTAGCATCGAACGCCACCGCACGCCCCTTATATATTCCAAAGAAATCGACTGCAGCTTTATGCTCCACCTTTGCCGAAATAATTCTTCCCGTATTGTTTCTGAGAGGAATCCACTCCGTTGGCATCTTCTCAATCACAGCAACCTGCCGATGGCGATAATACGCATTTGCCTGGATGATGAAATGCTCAAGAGGCTGCCCCCTGTTGGCGTAACTATTTGCGTAACCGTTTATAATTGCCATAAACGCCTTCCTTTACGGGTCTCAATTTCTTCCCCCATTTTTTCTGATCTTTAGCGAGCAGCTGCTCAATTTTTTCCGGGTCCATCTTTCTAACAGACATACCGTTCACGCAGTATTCACGCCGATCACTGTGACTAAAGCCGCCCACGATTGGCGTTCGTTCGCTATTGGCCGTCTCAATGGCTGCAGCCTTTAAAAGTCCGCACTTTCGTCTATCTAGCTCGCTCACGTCTTTCCCCCCGCTCTTTTCGAAAGTTCCCGCTGCAGCAGCGCTTTAAAATCTCCTGCCTTGGCAGATTTTCTCGCTTCTTTCTCCTGCTTTTGTAAAGAGTTTTGAACGATACTCGGCGGCATCACAGGCGAAATTTTACGAATGTCCATCAGCTCATCTCCTTCGCCGTTGTATCAATCAGCTTCGTGACTGCCTGAGACTTGATCATTTGACATCCACTCAGAGTCTGTAAGACTTGATCGTTAATACGTTTTTCACGTTTTTGCTGACAAACAGAAGCATATATTTTAAAAAACTGAGCTCTAACGATTGACGTCTTATCCGATTGCGTCTGGCACAAATCAATCCATCCCATGCGCCTAGCGGCAACTTCAATTTCTGGCGTTGAAAATTGCGGTGTCTTGTAAATATGCGCGACCTGAATTTGCTCTAGAACCTCTTTCCATGCTTCATCAGCGGTCTTCATAGCCGTTCCCATCACATGCTCTTCCATGACCTGGGCGGCTTCGCGAATCTCAGGAATCGAAGGGAAAAATGTATTCGTCCGCATGCACCGCGTAACCCCTGCAGATACAGCCCCTAAGTCCATGTCCGAAAGCGCAATTGCATAGGCCCTGATCTGATTCGCATCAACATTTTTGGCATTTACGCAGGTATGTAATAGAGGCGTCAACTGCATAGCATATTGCTTCTCATGATCAGTAAGCTCTCTAACCTGTAACAAATCAAATTTCTTTGCAACTTCATAGCCCACTATCATCAACCTCCCAACGCTGCAGCCATTACACTAGACACATTATCTGGTGGTCTGTCTCTTGATCCAAACGTCTTATTCCGTCGTTGCTCAAACAGGGCATCTTGCTCTTTAACATCAGCGATGGACTTGACTCCGGCTTTTTTCCAGTTAATAAAAATCGTGTCCATGTATTTTCGACCACTACCACCTTGAGACTTATATCTCTCAAAACAATCCTCAACAACATCCTCAGGGAAAGATAGCTGCCATTCGGATACGCAATTGATTTCGATCTGCGAAAGAGGCCCATATTTGCCTTCCAGTTTACGGACAAGTGAAAGATCGCCTTGTCGTTCTGAGTTATCCACAACATCACGCGCGCGCGTATCATCATCTCTTTTAAAAGAAGTAGAAGAAGGAAAAGAAGTAAAAGAAGGAATAGCCCGAAAAGATTCATCTTGGGTTTGCCTAGGGTAAACCTTTGGCTGTTCTTCGGCATTAGCAGGAGTTACTTTTAATTCGCCCGAGGTTATTTCAGGACTCTTCTCTTCCGTTAAAAGAGTGTCGCTTTCCATTGCAGGGATAGCGCTGTGAGTCTCTTTAGGATGAACGTGTTGATACTTTTTCCAGTTATTAATTTGAATGTATTTATTTCCGTTCGCTTCATACCGCATGATAAACCCTTTATCAGCAATGGCATTAACAAGGGCTTCCGCATCACATTCATCTTCCGGCAAAAGCTCCATCTTTATTTTCTTAGGCCGATCTTCTAGCCGACCTTCCCGATCAGCGATAGTCCACATACCAATCAGCAACAGTCTGGCGAGGGCCGGTAAAGCGGCAATGTCTTCATTTTTAAAAAAGCCTGGGTGAATTTCTCGTTTCCTTGCCATCATTGCACATCCTTACTTAAATCTGTTTGTGCAGGCCGTTTTTACGCGGCCTGCTTGGTAGTGCATTACCCCTCAGTTCCGGTCCCTGAGCTACTTTCTAAGTGCTCATGATCCGTTACATCACCAGGATCTTCGCTTACCGTTTTTGACTCTTCAACAATCTCAGCTTCGATAATGTCGTCATCTTTCCCAGAAGGGAGCTGCTTAGGACCTTGTGACTCATCATCTTCGTCGTTCGCTGGTGCCTCAAGCTGTTTGACAGGCTGCGAAGATATAACTTTCAAATCTGGGCGCCCCGCAAGTGCCGGAAGTTCTTCTTCAGGGGGCTTAGGATCTTCAAATTGCAGTTCCGTTTGGTTAAGCAAGTTTTCGATCTTTTTAAGAGCCGGTGACCACAGCCCGTGACGCCTGACAATGGCTTGAAAGTCTTCAAAGTCGTGACCTTGTATATACCATGTCTTATTACCATGATCATCCGTTCCGGCGCTGCAGTGCTGCAGCTCATGATCTAAGAGTGCTTTTCTATGCTCCACGCCAAGCTGCCACCAAACGTCTTGGTGAATCGTAACAATAAAATCGTATCCGGTAAGAAAATTCAGCTCTTTACCAACTTTCTTAGCCTGTCCCCATGTTTCGCGCCGCTTAACTTCCCAGGTTCCGTCTCGAAACAAATATTTGATTTTGGCCTCAACCAAGTGACTATGGTTTTCCTGAATTAGCTCACTAGCCATTTCAATAAGATCATCAGATGCATCGTAGAATTCTGACGCCAAATTACTCACCCCGCAAAATGTTTTTGTTTAAAACGCTTGATCCGCCGATATACGGCTTGATCAGTCATACCGTATATATTACCGATATCCTCATAGGTCATCGTTTCACGTAGCTTGATCATGTCAGCCATGTCTTTAGCCGACAGTTCAACTTTGTACGCCGTATTTTTAGGAAGGCTGCCGTATCGCAGTCGCTTTCGATGTGCTGCTGCAAGTGCGGCGGCCCGATCAGGTGATAGGCCAACAAGATCGGCAATTTCCTTCCACTCCAAGCCTTTCTCTCGAAGAGCAAACATACGGCTGACTACGGATTGATTTGAAATACTTCCTTTACCCAGAGCCTCACAGGCTTGATCAGTTGTAAGGTACTTTGGCGCCAATATTGCCAGAGCAAGCGCAGCCCAACCTTCCATATGTAAAACATTTTCGAGAGTATAGCACATCTTAAAACCCCCGTATTAAAACTGTAGAGTAGGGCAAACTACTTTTATGTAGCTCGCCCAAATCCCAATATATTTTTGACAATTTGATGCTTTTCGAGAGCTGATTTTTCTTCACTAAACTTCGGCTCAAAGTTTAATTCCGTTTGATAGATAAACTCTTTAGGACGCTTACCATAGCATGTTGGTCCGCAGCCGCGCTCAATAGATATAGGATCTTTTAATTCCCTATGGCAGCAGCGGCAACGTTTCATGACACCGCGTTCAATTTGCCGAGTTCAGCTGCGCAGGCTAGACAGACTGGCTTTTCTTTATATCTGGCAAGGCCTTCGGCTGCGCCGCAGAAAACACAAGAGTCAACATGCTTTTTGAGGATGATTTGATCACCATCGACGCATACTTCCATGCGATCCCCTTCGTTAATATCAAGGGTTCGACGAAGCTCCCTTGGCATTACGATACGTCCAAGCTCGTCCACTTTTCTAACAATTCCTGTTGATTTCACTTGACTTCCCTCCCATATTTATTCTTAAAATTGCACTTTGGGCAAAGCCCCGGCTTTGTCGTTCCGTTTGGTTTAAAACAATGTCCGCAGCGAGCTGAAGCGGTTTTCCACTGCGCATAGCACTTAGGACAACGCATTTCAAGCAAATTGCCTTTTAGATGCCATGCGACGCCTTCCGCGCCACATTTGGGACAATCTGAGACGATCTTAACATCCGAGTAAGTTTGGTTCATATACCGGCGCCTCCCCTAACTCGTACAAGAAGTCACTAGGTTCCATTGGCTGAAGATCGCCTGACCAATCAGGTGCAAACTTGGAATATGTAATACATAGGCGTTCCTTTGCTCGAGTTATTGCTACATAAAACAAACGCCGCTCTTCTTCCAAGTCTTCCGATCGCTTAGAAGGAAAAACATTCTGATTCATTCCGACTACAAAGACAGTATCAAATTCAAGGCCTTTCGCTGCATGAACGGTCATAAGCTTGACCGCATCGACATTTTCTACAAGTTTTTCTTGAACGTCTTTATATCTTAGGTATTTTAAAAACCCCTGAACCGTAACGTTTTCACCAACAGCAAATTTTGATTTTTGCCAGGTTTCAATAGCCTCTTTCGCAGCCGCTAACTGAGCAACGTTTTGATTGATGCCCACGGTGCTGCTTATAAAATCAAACATTTCCGACGGTAAATAAATGTTTTGTCTTTCGATCCCCTCATCGAGCGTCCGAACCGTTTGAATTAACTTGCTCATGCTATTGGTTTCGCATATGGCATCATATAACGAGATGTCTTTTTGTATCGCCATAAGCTCAATCTGTTCCATCAAGAGCGCTTTGCTCTTAAATTTCCAAAGGACTTTTTTTAATGCCATATTATCTTTACGGTTAAAAAGAAATTGCATCCAATCTAGAATCCCCTTAACTGCATAGGCTTTGTAGGGATCACTAGAAGTTGTGACTTTCTTACTTGCAATGCCTACGCTTTTAAAAATCTCATCGATATTCTCTATCTGCTTATTAGTCCTTGCTAACACGGCAAAATCTTGATATTGAAGCCCTTTTGTTCCCCTCAAAGATTTGATTTTATTTGCAATTGCCTTGGCTTCTTCTCTGTCATTCTCAAACAATTTGACTTGAACAAAGTGACCGGTTCTTCGTGCTTGCAGTATCTTTTTAGTCTGCTTTAGATTATTTGAAATAAGGGCATTAGCCGCCGCAACAATACAAGAGGTAGATCGATAATTTTCTTCTAGTTTTATAACCTCAATACAAGGGCGCTGCGCCAGTTTGATGATGTGCTCTACATTGGCCCCTCGCCATCCATAAATAGCCTGAAAGTCATCACCGACTAGAAAACTATTTTTAGGGTTGAGCAATTCGCACATCCGATTCTGCTCATCATTTGTATCTTGATATTCATCTACAAACACATAAGTAAAGCGCTGTTGATATTCGGCCAATATATCTGGATGAAGCTCCCATAGTCTTACTACCAGGTCTACCAATCGGTTTAGATCGACTGCATTATTGCGCCTGCATCGATACCCATATTCCTTCAAGACTTTAGATTCTTCTGGGTACTTGCGATCTTCTTCTCTGACATCTACACATAATTCATAGCGCGTAATAACCTTTTTAAATGTGATGCGACTCCCAAAATCAGAGATGATTTGCTTTATAATCAGATCGCGATCTTCTTGATCGTAAATGGTAAAGTTCTCATCAATTCCGAGTTTGTGGCCCCATCGACGGAGAACACTAACGGCAAAGGCGTGAAATGTACTGCAGGTAAGTTGTTTCCCCTGCTCATCTCCGATCAGCCGAATCACTCGCTCTTTCATTTCTAGAGCCGCCAAACGCGTGAATGTCAGTGCCAGCATGTTGCTCGTGCCAACTCTATACTCTTGATGAAGCTGAGCAATCCTGCGAGTTAAAACGGTTGTTTTGCCACTTCCAGCTCCGGCTAAGCAAAGAATATTGGGGGCGGTCGAAGTGACCGCCTGATACTGTTCCTTGTTCAACCCATCTAATAAGGCCATAATCATGCGCCTCCAAATGGGAAGTTAGGTTTTTCCCCAGACTTTAAAGCTGCACTAATTGCATCTAACAGTTCCGGTGGAAATTTCGAAGAATGAATCACCTTGATGGCAGCTGTACTTGGAGTTTGCTTCTCAGTATCAATAGACGTAATGATTTGATCGAGTACCACATCTAGCGAGCGAATGATAAAATCAATCTCATCACGGTTTCTAGGCCTTTTGGTATACTCACGTATATTCCCAGTCTGAAGCGGTAAAGGAACTTTCTGATATACAACTAGCTCCGTTATTTCTTGAACGACGTTTGTTAGATGAGCGATATCATCAGGAATTAACATATCGATACCTCTTTCTCTGCTCTAGCAGATTTTTATGCACTAATTTGCGTAGCGACAGATTCGCTTAAATTCCATACCTGCCAACCTTCGCATGAAAAATCAAATTCAATGGCGCCAGCTAAGATGATGTTATCGAGCTTGTCTGATAACCGATCCACTCCATTAATAAACAGCTGGAAGTTTTGGCGATCTAAGTGGTTTAAATCATCCATGACTAAGATTCTTGTCTTTGGCTGTGCTCGTTCAATAATCGTAACCATCATGGCGGCTAGAAAAATCGTTTGCTGACCAGTGCTTAAAGCGTCGAAGTTTACTTGATGGCCCTTTTCATTTTGCCAACCAAATTGAAAAATTTCTTTGCCCGTATCAGATTGGGTTTGAAAAAATGGCTCATAATCAAAACCACAAATTTTTAGGTTAGCTGCAATCGACTCGCGGATCGGCTCCAAGACTTCTTTTACGATTTCACCTTGTACGCCCTTAGGACCAAGTTTTTCTAAAATGGACTTGATTGCAATGGCGTTATACTCAGCCATACGGTTATCGATCATAGACTGCTGAACAAGTGCTACGGCTTGCTTAGCCTTCTCTTTTTCCGAGATGTCTTTTTTCAATTCTTCAATTCGTGTTTTCATGCCCACCGTCTGAACTTGAAGTACATCTATTGGTGCAATGAATTCATGCGGTTGCTTCTGGAGTCGATCAATCTCTTCCTGATAAGACTGCATCCGGCTTTTTCTTTCAGCCGACTCAGCCATTCCGTCTTGTTTTTTCTTTTGAATTGCTGTTACGGATTTATTAATAGTGTTATTGTGACTAATCGCTGCCTGCGCTTTCTTTAATAGCGCGGCATGTTTTTCAGTAAGGATTTTTTCATTTTCTTGAATTGTTTTCAGTTGACGTTGAGAAGCTTCAAGATCCCCCTTCAAAGTATTAAGTTTCGGATCTACTTGGCTCTCTTTCCAAGCCTTAACCTGGTCGCCTACACCAGAGAAATCTTTAGGGCACCGAATCATGTGGTGAATTACGCAAATGCCGTCAATCCCTTTGGTCTGCTCAATAGCGGCGGTGATTGATTTTAGAGTATTTTCTAAAGCTTGGATTTCTGTGAGAATCTTCGAGTTTTCCAATTTCACTTGATCCATTTGACTCCGCGTTACGTTCACTTCTTTGAGAATCTCACTAGCTTCGGCTTCAACATCAGGAACTTCCTGAACCTTGGCTTGAAGCTCGCTGATCTCTCGATCCATAGCCGTTAGATCGGTAACAGGTTTCAATCTTTCGACCTGAAGCAACTCTTCAAGTTCTGCAATTCGTTTGATCTTTGCATCAATAGCCTTCTTCTTCTCAATATCAGTAGAAATCTGCTTTTCACGATCAATCAAATCTTTTTGCAATTGATCCATCTCTTCGCGCGCGGCCTTCAGGTTTCGTTCCGTTTCGGCCATCTGGTTTTTTAAATCAGAGAATTGCCGCACAGCTCCTTTTGCATCTTTATTCTTGGACTCCCAATACTTTCGTTCCGTTTCGGCCCAATCGAGCATGGACTGCAGGCCATCTTGTACCGAATAGCCCTCAGGGTATTGCGCCATTGCTTTGCCAATCATTTCATTGATGGCTTGGTAGTGCTCAAAATTATTCGTTTTCAGCTCTAATGTCAGCATTGCTTCAAGGTACTGTCTTACTCGATCCTTGTTCCATACGGAGGATTTAATAGGGCTAAGACTATAAATAAAGTCACGCCGCCTTGCATCCGATAAACTGAGAAACTCATTAACATCCAGCATTACAGGGAAGTCGCCGATTTCATCAGCGATGCGAACTTTTTTCGATGTATCATTTTTCTCTCCCCGACCTGGGGAGAGTGTGATGGATTCCGCTACGCTCACAGATTTTTCGCCTGTGGCACGATTTGTTTTTTCTTTTCTTTCAAAAGATCGTCCAAATGAAAAGGTATCCGTTTTAACGCCTACAAACATTTCATCGCCAGTAGCTAACTTAAATGTTTCTGCTGCAGTCTTGCCGTTTTTAGGAACATATCCTAGCATAGACAGCCCAAGCGCTTGAATACGACTTGTCTTTCCTGATCCGTTCCGGCCAATGAATAAATCCTTACCAGTGAGAGGCTGGCATAGGCATTGACCTTTAAAGTTTCTCAATTCGATAGCTTGCACTTTGCTCAAAAGAATACACCTCCATTTTGATTTGCAGTTACTGTCTCAGGCGCAGTAGCGGCAGTCATGGTTTCTTCATCATCCTTTTCAACCGCCATATCATCGACAGATGCTGTCGCCGTGGTTTCAATCACATCGGCTTTTTGGCCATCATCTAAGCGAATCTCCTCGCCCCGTTCGGCCTTCTCGGCAATATCAAGCATTTTGTCCTGCGTCAGCTCATGGACAAAACCAATAACAGAGACTGTAGCAGTTCGCTGTTTCTCGTTTCCTTTTGCCTCTACATAAGCGATATGGGCAAGCGCTGGATGCTTTTGCATTGCAAGTCGTTCTGCAATTGTTTGAGCGTTTCGCTCGGCAAATTGCTTTTTATTTACGAAAGTATCAATGCACTTTAAAATGTCTTTGTGTGAAACCTTAGCCCAAACGCCCATAATTCCGTCGATTTTGTAGAATATGCCGGTTTTTTTTTCGTCCTCTGTAAGCATGTTTTCCATACAAATACGGCCTGCATCGGCACTGTATTGAACTTTTTTAATAAGGTCCTGGATAAAATACATATTGATATCATAGAGAAGCGTAGCCGAAGTAATAACCAAGTTACCTGTAGGACCGTAGCCAATGGCCATTTTCTTAACCCAAATTTTCCGGATTGTTTGGCTGTCCGGATCAATAATTGGATAAGGATTCACAACGACTTCGCCAGTTGGCAAAGTCAAGTTCTGCGGCGTAATAATAGATAAACCTGCAATTTGATTGGCATGATAAAACCCTTTGGCGGTAGTCATGGCTTTATTTTGAATAACGGCGATTTCACTAGCCGACTCGCTCAGTTTCACATTGCCTTTCACTGTACGAATCTGACCGGTTGCCAGCCGTTTCACAAAAACTTCATTATCGCCAAGGCAAGCAACATGTTGCCGTTTCAGCAGTTCAACCTGCTTCGTTAATTCCAGTTGATCAAGAGCTACGCTCATGAATATTCCCCCTATTTTTTAGTATTGTAGAAAGGTATAAAACCTCATCATGCACTCATCTTCCTGATCGCCTTTCGTCTGCGCATGACTCTTTGAGAGCAGATGCGGCAGCACCAAACAGCAATCGTCGGTCGGCGCCGAGGTGGATTCATTTCACAAATCTCACATTTTTCAGGCCGTTTCATTGCGCACCGCCTCGCTCTGCCGCTGTTTTTCCAATAACTCAATCAGGTAAAGTCGAATACCATGAAAATAAGGCTTTTTATACTTGTGAAGACTTTCTACAAAATGCTGCAGCTTCTTCAAACTTGGCTTTCTGCCAGTCGAAAGATGAAATGTTCTGGCTTTGTGATAGCCAGCGTCCTCCGATTCTCTGGCCCTATCCAATCGCGCAACATACTTTTCTGTCAACTCAGTCATACGCGTATCCCCCATATGTAAATTTCAGTGATCACCAGGAGAAAACCGAGAAAAACACTAAACTCAATTGGGTAGTCATAAACCAAAAAATTTCTCATGCCCTCGCCTCCGTTGACGCTGACTATTTGGCTATGTTATACTGATTTCGAAAATTATTAATTGTAGGGCTTACAGAAGTAGTCGTCTGCGGTGCAACGCAGGCGGCTTTTTCTTTTTTGTCTGGCGCTAAGATTACGGAAAATGCCGCTCTAAGCAAATGTCGTATCTCTAACAACCCTTTTGACCATATTGGCTGCTCATGCTCATCAATGTGATTATCTCTACCAACCTCAGCCATTTCACGTTGGCAATCATTCGCATGAAGCAGTTCTACTTGTAGGTCCAAAAGGCTGGCCGGAATATCCCTATATAAAAGTTCTGGAAGAAGCCATTCGCCAACTGGATTCGTTGTCCTGAGGTATTCATACCCAAGCCATGGCTGCTCATAAATCTGAGCCATTTGAAGAACAACGGCTGCTGGCGGCAATGTAGCTCCTCTTTCATAATCGCGAATGGATTCAATGCTCACATTTAGAATCTCGGCGGCTTGTTCACCAGTCAAACCTGTATTAAATCTAGCGCTTTGATAAATCGTCCTGCCTTTTCTTGGCATCGTTTTTCACCTCCTTTCAGGAGATAATAAAGATAGATCCTCACCCCATCGCCCGTCCTGCCCCCAGGGCGGGCTCTTTTTATAAAGTTAGACATGCAGCTAATGCAACAAAGCCGACAAAGGCAAAAATTAAAACCATATCGGAATTCTGCAATATCGGTTGAGGCTTCTTACAGATCGGAATCTGTTTGACGCTATGACGAGCAATCACAACAACAACTCCTTTCAAATTTCAACTTACTTCATCGTCAAGATGACATGCCTCATTGCTAACTTCATGATCTTTGAGATACTGTTCAAGTGTCGCGCGCCGAATAACAATCCGCCTCCTAATCATCGTTGCCTGAAGCTCGCCTTGCTTAATTAACTCTCGAATCAAAAACTGACTCACGCCAATCGCTACAGCGGCTTCTTTCACTGAAAATGATAGTTTTGAATCAGTATGAATAATGGTCAGCGGTACCGGATCTTTCTTCGGTTTAGGCACCTTTTTGCCACAATTAGGGCAAAATTTTGTTTCAGCTTTTAATTCATACCCGCACTTACAATTCATAAAACAGCACCTCCTATGTTTGCAATCCCTATATTTTTACAGGAAATATTATCCTTTCAGTCGAAAGATGAAATATTTAAAAGATAGAAAGGATGATTCAAATGGATAATAAGAAATCAATTATTGAAATCGGATTAAATTCAGATGAAATGGTAGCTTTAGCACTAGCGGAATACGCTGCCATAAATGGTGAACTTACTTGCCAAGCATTTGACGAATTAAAGCATGATCCACAAACTTTAAATGCTGCACGAATAGTCGCTAGCGAAGAAGCTATGATTCGTACAATTGCTTCAATGATTGAACGTAACAATCAAGCTTTACTAAAGCATCTACAAGATCTTGGCGTACTTTAGAATCAGTAGCTTTTTCATGCAATCTCTTTAATCTAGCTTTTCGCAATTCCCATAGTGCAAGCTCTTCCTTCGCAATACTATAACTACTCAATTCTTCTATTGGACTGCCACGATATAAATCAGTTACATACCTTTCGCATATATCAGTGGCTAGATGAGCATTCTGATCCGATTTATCCAAAGGACTATGAAGAAGAACCACATATGGAACGGATTGACTTAGGGGTATTGGCATATCCTGTTGATGACTAAAACTGTTGAAAAGCTCGGGGCAACAAAGCATCTTTCCGCCTGTTGCAATTAACTGAGAATAATAAGCTTTGTCATTGGTTGAAATGACCGTTACTCCAGGTAATGCCTCAATTGCTTTACAGGAAAAGTGTTTTTCCAACTTTTTCACCCCCACACTAATTAATTCAAAAGGAAGATGTTTATGAAAAAAATATTAAGCCTACTCTGTCTCGGCCTTTTTCTTTCATTTGGCTTCATTAGTCATACTGAAGCCAAACTACTTGACTTTAAGAGTCAATTCACTGAACCAAAAGGGTATTTCAATACTTCACTGCGCTATAATTTTTCATCAAAGACAACAAATCCGTCTGGATTTACGCTTGAATTTTCTAGTGCCTATTCTGGGTACTACTGGCTATTTGATAAAAACAAGCTTCCCATGATAAATATTGACGGCTACATTTATCAGCCCCAGACATATTTCCGTAATACAGGACCAATGAAAACAAAAGGTTACTTCAGTTATGCTGCGTTTGATCTTCCGATCGATGTATTACAAAAGATGATTAATGCTAAACAAATAACTGCAACTTTCTATTTTGAAAGAGTCCAAGAAGAGCCTCCCATGACAGTTGAAATTCCAATAAAGATAATTGATGAATGGAAAAAGCTTACTGAAATAGTACTAAATGATTAGTTAAGCACCTATTTCGAAGAAGAAAATGGCGAGGTCATTATTGACCAGGACGATTAATACGCAACAATTATGCAGATTTAGTTGATTCAGACCCTTTTTCTCCATTAGAATTTTGTAATCTTTTAGTTGACTTATTTGGTAAAAAAATATCCATCTCACAGCCAATAATTTGTGCAACTTCCTCAACAAGTTCAAAAGAAAAACTACCAGTTCGCTCTTTTTTGGCAAATGCTTGTTTAGTTATAGGCTTTTTAAGACTTCTCGCAATAAATTCAGCAGATATTTTTTTCTTTTTTCGCTGCTCGCGAATTAAAATACCAATATGTTTCATCATAGCTCTCCTTTCAGTAGTAATCTTTTGGTTGACTCCATTATACAGTAAACTAAAAGTTTTCGTCAATAGTTATTTGTAAACTTTTTGTTGACGTAGAAAGTAAATTAAAAGTTTACTATAATATAGGTAGATGGGTGGTGGTATTTTGGAAGGTAATAAGCTCTTTGCTTTACGGATAAAACAAAAAAGAGAAGAATTCGGAGATAGCCAAGAATCTCTTGCTACTCTTTTTGGATATTCTAAGCAAGCTGTATCCAATTGGGAAGTCAAGGGAAAAGTGCCTCGCTCTAATGTTTTAGAAAAACTCGCTGAACGCTACGGAACGTCAAGCGATTATCTATTAGGCTTTACCGACGATCCAAGTTCAGTTAAAACTAAAAACACAGATAAAAAGCCCAAGGATCTTCGTAAAATCCTTGAGCAACATGAAATATGGTTTGATGGTGTTCCTTTAAGTGAAGAATCTAAAGAAGACATTCTTCATATCATTGAATTTGATCTTTATAAACGTTCAAAGGAAAGAAATAAACGAAAACCAAAGACTTGAGGTGACGATCATGGAGGAACGTCTGCAGGCCCACGAAGAAAGATATATAGCCCATGGAGTATCACTTAAAGCTGGGGTATGCACAATTTTATTAGAATGATTTAGTACACGACTTTAATCCTTTAGTCGTGTATTATTTTAATTCACTTTCCGAACACATGTTCTATCCTAGGGGGCTAGTATGAATATCAAACTTCGGGCGAATAATTTAGCAAAAAAATATAGAACTAGAAATCCTTATGAATTAGCTGGCTACTTAGATATAGCCGTTATTTTTCAACCAATTCGTGGACCAGTACACGGTTTTTGGGATCGTGTACTTCGCCGTAAATATATAGTTATAAATAGTAATATTCCCGAACACCGCCAAAAACAAACCTGTGCACATGAAATTGGCCATTCTCAAATGCATAAAGGCTTTGGTTATTATTTTATGATTGAGCATACATTCTTCTTGCCAGGTAAAATTGAAAAAGAAGCAAATGAATTTGCTTGGCACTTACTTTTTGACGAGGGATTTTGTCAATATCACTATGACGGCGATATTGATAGGTATATTCGTGAGGAGGGGATCACTGAATTAGCTAAATATGCGAAATAGCTCAAGAAAGGGTGTTCTTATGAATAAAATATTCTTATTCGTTTTTCTTTTTCTATTTATGTTTCAATCTATAACTTCAGCTGAAGTAAAAAAAACGATAAACCCTGCAATTAAAAACATTGATATGCATGTAACAAGTGACTTTAGTGTCAATTCCACAAATAGAATGATACAAATAATAATATCTCGAAGTGGATATATAAGTTCTTTTATTGGATTAACTAAAGTTGATACCTCCCATATAGTAACATTTTTTGTATATGATAGATATGAAAATAAAAATGCCAATCCTCTAACAACTATTTCTTTTACTTCTAGAAATTTACCATTTATAACTTTTATAAAAAATGGAAAAGAAAAAGATTTAGAACTAAAAGAAATCATCACTATTTCAAATGACCTTGTAAACTTCAGCACTAATAACAAAAACCTAACTCAACTTTTATCGGCAGAAAAAGTTTTTATTGTAATGGCATTAGCAGATGGAACGACACAAAAAATCGAAATTCCTTCTGAAACACTAAAAGACTGGAACTATATTTTAACTTGCGATCTCCGCGAAGAATATAACAAAGGGATCTAAAAAACTCTAAAAGGAATGATTAATTATGCCAGCAAAACAACTAGTCGGATTACTTGGGTCAATAATGCTTATAGTTGGAGCATTTTCTCCTATAGTAAAAATTCCAATTGTAGGCGAAGTAACCTATTTTCAAAATGGTCAGGGTGATGGCTCTATTGTATTAGGCCTAGGCATCATATCATTAATTTTAGTATTTTTAAAATACTACAATCCATTGATTGCAACTGGACTGATATCATTTGGAATGGTTGCTTTTACATTCTTTAACTTTCAAAACAAGATCAAAGAAATACAGAGTCAAATGAACCAGCAATTAAGAGGCAATCCCTTTAAAGGTATTGCTGAAACAATGATTAATTCCGTCCAAATTGAATGGGGATTTGCCTTAGTCATTATTGGTGCTATCTTTTTAATCGTTGCGCCTTTCTTACGCGAGTCTAATGGAAAAAACACATCACCAACACTTAATAGCTAAGCATTTTATCAACAAAAATTAATCTATAGTTTTCTTCCGGCGGCACAGAAGGAGTAATTTTGAAAAAAATCATTTCTTCTTTTGCAATAGCTTTAACAATTATTCTACTTTTAGTTCCTATCTCTTTTGCTAGTGGTTCTGGTGGACATAGTGGCCATATTGGGGTTGTACATGTAAATGGCTACTATAAAAGTGATGGCACTTACGTTCATGAACATTATCGCAGCTCGCCTGATAGCATATTTGATAATAACTGGAGTACTAAAGGAAATGTAAATCCATTCACAGGAAAACCAGGACCTAAAGTAATAGACAGCAATCTAAATTTATCTACTAACACCATTCCTCATCAAGGTTATGCCCCCTATATCACTGATACATATGAAATGAAGATCCAAAGAGCTCTCATTGCTCACGGATATGCTTGCGGTCAGATCGACGGAATCATCGGAGATATGACTATTCAAGCAATAATGCGTTTTCAACAAGACAAAGGTCTATATGTCGATGGCATAATAGGTCCTCAAACCAGCTCAGCTTTAGGAATTTAAAAACTATGCCGCCGGATTATTTTTATATCACAAAGGAGTGACACTTTTGAAAAGACATCTATTCTACCCTATTTTTATATGCATGGCACTCATGGTAATGACTTCAATTTCCTTCGCAGCCCAAATCGAAGTCAAATTTGTGACTGCAGACGCCTACAAGGCCGCTGCCGATCAGACGACAGTGTTGGATGTACGCTCTGTTTCTAGTCGCGAGAAGAGTAAGCAAGAAATTTCCGGGTCAAAGTGGATCAATCCTTATAGTGGTCCAGCACTCGAAAGCTTTATGAATTCTGCTGATAAAAGTGATTCATATACTATTTTTTGCTCTTGTATTGATGACAATTACAGCATACGCGCTGCTCAGATTCTAACTAAAAATGGTTTTAAAAATGTATCCGTACTTCAAGGTGGATGGAAAGCATTGACTGACTCCGGTGTAAAAACAGTTCCTATTCAGGAGGTAAAAGAATCATGAAAAAGCTAATTCTTTGTACTCTATTCTGTTTTATGATTTTTCCCGCTGTTGTTTTTGGTTCTCCAGCTACTGACGCCCCTCAAATAGATGCAAACTCAATTGCTGGCAGCCTTGATGCAGACTTACACCAATCTCCCGATAAAAACTCAATTGCTGGCATAAAAGATCCAGATGTTATCCCGCTTACAAGAGGATGCTGCAGCCACCACCACGGAGTATGCGGCTGTGAAAATGGACGAACTGTATGTTGTGATGGTAGATATAGTCCTAGCTGTGGATGTTAATAAAAAAAACTGATATCTAATTCCAATCAGATTTGAGATGATAATAATGAATATTGCTACGCTGCCCCAGCGATACAAAATCTATTACGATACGCTGATGGCTATTTTAGCGGTTGTAATCATAGGTTCTTTATTTGCTGAAGCACGCTTTGAATTAAGCGATAATCAAACAATTATTTTTAAAGAAATAGACTATGCAGTGTGGATCATTTTTGTAATTGATTATATTGCTAGATTTCTACTGGCCAAAGACAAAGTGCAATTTCTTCGTCATAATATTATCGATCTGATTTCTATCCTCCCGTTTGAAGTGGCCTTTCAAGGCCTCCGAGCTATAAGAATCCTTCGCTTAATCTATATGCTCAGAGTATTCGTCTATCTCAACCGAATTCATTCTCGCCTAAGTGCTCTTGTTACAACGAATGATTTTCATCATGTTCTCTGGTTTACTTTTTCAACTGTATTCTGCGGAGGAATTGCAATCAGTTACGTTGATGATATGGATATAGGTGATGCACTCTGGTGGTCATTTGTTACAACAACAACCGTCGGATATGGTGACATAGCTCCACAGTCTCTAGGAGGCCGATTAATCGCAGTGGTTTTAATGCTTATCGGAATTGGTTTTTTAAGCATGCTAACAGGAACAATTGCAACATTTTTCATTAATCGCGACCATACTTCATCCTACTGTGATGAAACAATCGGAGAAATTGCAAAGAAGCTTGAGAAATTCCAGGAGCTTTCGATTGACGATCTTAATGCTATGCATTCTGTGCTAGTAGCTCTAAAAAAGCAACAAGAAATAAAAGAGCACTAAATAAAATATATACAAGCGCGTATCTATTACCCCTCTTTGGGGTAAATTTTTCGCCCAGCAAATCGAACATACGTACTGAAGGAGTAAGGCTATGGCTATAATAAAAAAAGGAAAAAAATTTTACGTTGCAATCGAAGAAGGCCGCGATCCTGTAACAAAAAAGCGTAAGCAAAAATGGTATTCAGGTTATGACAAAAAAGAAGATGCCAAGGCCGCAGAGGATCGAATAAAATCCGAAATGAGGCAAGGCATATTTATCAGGCCAACTAAGATAACACTGGCTGAATATCTTGACGAATGGATTGATTCTTTAGATCTAAGCGATTCTACTCTCAAAACATACAAATGGGCCATAGACGGCTATTTAAAACCATCCCTTGGTCACCTACAGCTTACGCAAGTTACACCAGACCATATAGATGGTCATTTTATCAGACAGCGCAAAAAAATGGAAAAAGATAAAAAACTAGCTAAAGAACAAAAGGAAGCTCGCTTAAACAATCCCGACTCTGATTTAGCTAAAGCTAAAACCATCAAGCCTCTCTCTCGCACCTCCTTACGGTACCAATTTTCCGTCTTAAATGCAGCGCTACACAAAGCAACTCGGAAAAGAAAAATCCCCTATAATCCATGTGATGCAATAGAGCCTCCAGAAAAAGATAAATATAAGCCTGTCATTTTAAATGTTGATCAAGTTAAGATTTTGCTCAAATTCGCCAGCAAAACAAGGATTTTCGTACCTGTTACTGTTGGTATCACCTGCGGGCTCCGTAACGGCGAAATTTGCGGCATCCAATGGAAGGATATTGATTTTGATACTGGACTACTTTATGTGAATAGATCATTAGATTGGAGAAGAGGAGAACTTAAGCCAGGACCAGTAAAAAGTGATCGAAGTGAGCGACCAATTCCCCTTCCTAAAGAGACGTTAGAAGTTCTAACCAAAGAAAAAAATCATCAAGAAGAAATAAAAAAAATCCCCGATCATATCTTTCATGACGAGGATTGGGTGTGGGTATGGGAAGACGGTAGACCGCATTCTCCTGATTATCTTTACAAGGAGTTCAAAAAGCTATTAAAAATAGCCGATCTACCTGATATGAGGGTACACGATTTACGACACAGCTACGCCACGCTGCTGCGCGATCAGGGCGTAGATATGTCCACTATCTCCGAGATGCTCGGTCATTATTCTTCCTCATTCACTCATGCCGTTTATGCTCATTCAACAAAAAATACCAGAAAGACGGCAGCAAAAGCAATTGATTCATTACTGGATTCTGGTAGTTAGTTATATGCTTATTGTTTCGTGCGTTAGAAAAATGTTAGAAAAAAATAAGAAAGGCTTTGCGGAAAAGTACCGCAAAGCCTTGATTTACTTGGTGGAGATAAGCGGGATCGAACCGCTGACCTCTTGAATGCCATTCAAGCGCTCTCCCAGCTGAGCTATACCCCCAAGATTTTCGTTGAAGAAATCCCAACGAAAATTATTATACTGCATTTACATAAAAATAGCAAGTACTTTTATGAATTTTGTCAGATGCTTGCAATTTACGACTATTCCGTCGGTTCTTGCTCCCGTTTATAGGTCCAACCATCTTTTTGTTCGATTTTGCCCTCTTTGAGTAAATGGCCAAGAGCCCGCTTAAAAGCAGCTTTGCTGATCCCGAATTTCGCTTGAATAATTTCTGGTGACGAAGTATCACTATAAGGCATTTTCCCGCCTCGTTCTAGCAAAAAAGCAAATAGCGCTTCACTATCATTCACTAAAGCTTTTTCTTTCAAGGGCCGCATCGACATGTTAATCCGACCATCTTCGCGAATATAGGTAATTCTGCCTGTTACTTCCTCACCTACATGAGGTCGACCGATCATCTCGGACTCATGTAGAAAAGCAATATAACGATCTGTCGTAAACACAAAGGCGCCATTTTCACCAAAATTATAAAGACTTCCTGTTACAGTATCACCGATTTTCGCTTCTGTCGCTGGCCGCGAAGCGCGACGCAGTTCATCTTCCACTTCCATCGTTACAGCGAGTCGGTCGGATTTATCGCGATATAATTTAACCCAAACTGTATCACCGACTTTTAGTCGTCCGCGCATACCAGCAAAAGGCATAAAGATTCCTCGTTCAGCACCAATATCAACAAAAGCGCCGTCTTTTGTTGTATTAATTACTTTCACGCGAGCAACTTGCCCTTCTTTCATTTTAGGCAGCTTTTGGCTCGCTGTGAGACGATTTTTAGGATCTTTATAGAGAAATACAGTCACTTCGTCGCCAATGGCAACGGCGTCTGTCTGTTGTACTTTATGAAGCAGGATATCATCGGAAGTATTTCCCGTACCAGCATCAAGAAAAGCGCCTAGTTCACTAAGACGAGCTACTTTTAAAGTAACAACATCACCAGCTTTAAGCATCATAAACCTCGCTGGAAGCATCGCCCCAAAGCCGCTCTAAACTGTAGAACAACCGATCTTCTTCGATGAAAACATGAGCCACAGCATCACCGTAGTCAAGTAAAATCCAGCGTCCTTCTCTATATCCTTCTTTCCGGGACGGCTCAACTCCCTGCTCGCTAAGCTTTTCTTCAATATTATCAGCAATAGCTTTTACCTGCGTTGTGGAAAAAGCGCTGCAAATAATATAAGAATCGGTCACAGGCGAAATTCCTTCCATATCTAAAATTACTATATTTTGAGCTTTTTTATCACTCGCCGCAGCGGCAATCGCTTTAGAAAGTTTTTGATTATTTTGATTCATAATTTTCCTCCTCAAATTGTCTGTTCTAGTATCTGTCACTTGTTTCGGGCTTATTCGAAAAAGACCTACAGCGAACTGTAGGTAAATACCCAAAGTATGTATTATGGCGCCACTGGAAGCGCTTGTGCCGCAAAAGCACGTTCTATGAGCAGTTTGATTTGGGTCTTATCAGGTTCCCAATAGCTAATATTATCAATAGTAGCAAAATTCCCTGGCAACATTTCCGCTACGAACTGACCTGACTTCAACCCACGCAGCACATTTGCCGCTTGTAAGGATGTAGCAATGGACATATTCATCTCTAAGTTACGATGAACAGCCGAAACCAAGTAGGGAATTTTTACAATTGTTTCAGCACGCCAAAACTGTTCGGACAAAGCCTTGAGAAACTTTTGCTGTCGTTCGACCCGGCCAATATCGCCAAGCTCATCATGCCGAAAGCGAACATATTCTCCAGCTTGCTCACCATTTAAATGCTGATAGCCTTTATGTAAATGGATCGCAAGATTGGCATAAGGATCTTCATAATCCATATCATGTTCTACATACAGATCGACGCCGCCCAAAATATCGACTACTTCTATAAATCCTTGCCACTTAGCTGTCATATAATAAGGTATGCTAATATGAAGAAAGTCTTCTAGGGTCTTCAAAGCCAAGGTAGATCCGCCATAAAAATAGGCATTATTAATTTTTTCGAGACCTTTATGACCGGGAATATTCACACGTGTGTCACGAGGAATAGAAATAACATGAACATTTTTTTGCGTCAAATCCACACTGGCAAGCAGCATCGCATCAGACCGGCTAGGCGAACCAGGAACGTCGATGTCGCCGTCATCAAGACCTAATAATAAAATATTAATGCGTGATGAATCAACTACAGGTGCTGTAGAATTACTTGAAGCAGTAGCAGTCACTGGGGAATCTAAAAAGCGATGAATAGTCTGATAGGCTGCATGGACGGCACTGCCTAGTATAACGACAAAAATCAGCAATAATAAGTAAACGCGCCCCCAACGAATTTTACGCCGCGGCTGCCTTGATAAAGATTTACGCATCGTTGCTCTTCTAGACCTCTCCTTCAATCTGCGCCTTGCAAAGGTGCAATTTCTTCCAATAATTCGTTACGCGCTAAAATCGTATTTTCATGAATCCAGGCGTCATGTTCAATTAAAAAAATTAAGGAATGGTTCATCGCCGCCAAAACCGCGGCATCAAGCCCGCGTTCTACTTTCTTACGCAGTTTATCTACGCCGGAATATTTTCGATTTGGTTCAATACAGTCTGCCAAATAAATAATCTTGTCAAGTTTTGTCATATGGGGCATGCCTGTTGTATGAACAGAGATTGCCCGGGCAATAACCGGATCTGTCACTTTGAGCTCTGCTGCAATCAAAGCGGCACCGACAGGAGAATGAAGTAAAATCGGACTTTTTCGATCAGCAGCACTAATCACTATACCAAAAGCCTCTGCTTTTTGCAATAGGTCCCGAGCAGGTATTTCGCGCGCATAATCATGGAGCAGACCAGCTAGAGCCGCAGTCTGTTCATCAACACCAAATTTTTTCGCTAAAAATAGTGCAGTATCTCGTACGCCGAGCGAATGACGAAACCGTTTAGGCGACAGTCTTTCCTGCAACAGGGCTTCATATTTTTCCATTAACAAATAAGTTCACCTCGTGTTTGTATTTCGCTAACGGTCGTAAATATCCTGCCATTATAAAAGCCTCCTTACAAGTAAGGAGGCTGCCTTCTCATCCCTGGCGGGGTTTTGCTTCATTTACAACAATTTGTCGTCCGGAAAAATCAGAGCCGTTCATCGCGTCAACCATATTAGAAGCATCATCTGTTGATACTTCCACAAAGCCAAAGCCGCGTGAGCGTCCTGTCTCTTTGTCAGTAATGATTCGGCTGGAAATTACAGCCCCATGAGGACGAAAAGCGTCTGCCAGAATTCCCTCAGTAGTAGACCATGGCAGATTTCCTACATAAAGAGTTGTGGTTCCCATAAAGCGTCACCTCTCTTTCGCAAAAGGTCAAAACTTAGTACCTTCACATTATTGACTTTTTTGCCAAGATTCATGCCTACCTTTATTTCCCTAAGAAACTACTACTTCTCATATAAACGATTATATATTATGTACTGACGCACTGGATCAGGCACAATATAGCGCAGTGAGAGTCCTTGTTCCATTCTCTGGCGAATTTCTGTAGAAGAAATGGCCAACTCTGGCGTAGCCAACTGATGAATTTGGCTTTGCAATCCTACGGGAAAATGTGTCAAAGTATCGCTTAGAGAATAAATCGTTCCAGGCCTTGCCGCGGCAACGAAATGACAAAGCCTTAGTAATTCTTCGGCATGACTCCAAGTATGAAGCTCCACCAAAGAATCTGCGCCAATTATAAAATAAAATTCTGCTCGCTCACCGTATTCAGCGACAAACTGACGCAACGTATCAATCGTAAAGGACGGGCCGCTTCGTTCCAGCTCCATAGTTGATACCATAAAGTAGGGATTTGACTCCACCGCTAATTGGGTCATAAACAATCGATCACTTGCCGAAGTAATCTCACTGCCTAGCTTATGCGGCGGCGAGCCTGCCGGAATAAAAATGACTTTTTCTAAATCAAACTGATTGCGTACCGCCTCAGCCGTCACTAGGTGACCCATATGAATCGGATCAAAAGTTCCTCCCATCAATCCAATTCGCTGCTTTGGCCTATTCATAGCTGCGTTCCTCCCTGACGTCCTATACACCAAATAATCGAAATAAATAAAAGCAAAGAACCATGACAAAGACGATAATAAGCCCTGCCTTTAGATAATCAAGGCCATCGCGACGACCTTTACCATAGATAAAATAATCCCAAAGCGCAGCAGTCTTCTGCCATTTTCTCATGGAGTCGCCCGATTCTTAACAGACTCCGTAACAAGAATTTCATCGCCTTTTTCAACGCCACTGGTAATCTCGGCCATCCGATCAGAGATCAGCCCCACTTTAACCGCTTGATTGACAGGTTGCCCCTTTACAATCATCTGGACATAAAAAATGCCGTTATTTTCTTTCAACGCAGCTTTGGGAACAAGCAAGACATTTTCTTTGGTTCCTGCTAAAAACGAAATTGTTGCCGCCATCCCAGGCCGCAGTACTTCCTGAATAGGATCTACCGTAATTAAAACAGTGTAATAGACCTTTTCATCACGCAGCTCCGCTTTGGCCAAAACACGATTTACCGTTCCCGCAAAAGTCTGCTGTCCTAAATCATTAACTGAAAAAGAAACTTCCTGGCCAGGAAAAATTTTGCTAATTTCTTTTTCCTCAACCTTCGCTTCTACTTCCAGTTCTGATAAGTCGGCAATCGTCACTAATGCCAGCAAATTCTCTTGCCCTGGCAAAATGCTTTGGCCAGCAGCAATCGGTTTACCGATGACCATGCCATTTACCGGCGAAGAGACTGTAGCCTGCTGCAAAGCTCCCACAGCTAAATCATAAGTTTTCTGGGCCGTATCGCGCTCCAACTGAGCAGCCGCAAATTGCTGCGCGGAAACGGATCCGTCTTTCACTAAACTGCTCATCTGCTCGAGCTTTTGAACGGCTTCCTGCAGTTTCTGTTGATGCTCCTGTACCTGTTTTGCCAAAAGACTATCATCAAGCTTCAATAATATCTGGCCTTCTTTGACAAAATCATTTTCTTTAACAGCTACTTCTTTGACTACGCCAGCGCTTTTTGCATAAACTCGTGTAGTATCGCGCGCATAAAGGGCGCCAGAAGCCTTTACATAAGAATGAATTGTTCCCTGCTCTACTCGTACGACCTGAACAGTTACGCTTGGCTTATTGCGCTCTTGATAATAGGAATAAGCAGCCTTCGCAAGAACAAGAACAACAAGCAAAGCTATAATCCAGTATTTTTTTCGCTTAATCTGCTCCATCTTGTCTCGCCTCCTAGTAAAGTTTACTGCCCCAACTTAGTTTGTAATACCTGCCAAATTGATTTTTTTTCAAAACCCTTGCGCCAAGAAGCAACGCCAGCCAATTTATACTCATCGACTAAAGCAGCCTTTAAGCCGATAGATCGTTCCTCTTCCAGCCAAATTCGATAGCGCTTTCCTTCTCGTTCATATTCTGTATAATATTGACCTTCTTTTTCCAGCCAATTTACTGTTAAATGATTATTTTTGATTTTTTCTTCCGCATCAGGCATAGATAAGGTCCTTGCACGCACTTTTACAGTTCCTTCTTCGGTCTCCCGCTCTTCCCATTCACGCATATAAAAAGGCAGACCGATTAACACTTTTTCCTTGGGCACAAAGCGAAGCGTCTTATCAATACCGGCTTTTACCCAAGCAAGCGATGCTACTGAACCGCTTATCGGGCTTTTCGACCAATGCTCATCATAAGTCATAACCATAACATAATCAACCGCCTTGCCAAGTCGTGATCGATCATAGCAATTCGACCAATTCGGTACATTGCTTGGTACGGTTACATCAACAGAAACTACGAGATTTTGTTTTTTGAGAATCTCTGATGCTTTTTCGATAAAAGCAGACAACGCTTCTTTATCTTGATCATAAACATTTTCGATATCAAAGTTAATCCCATCAAGTCCATAATAAGAACTATAAAATAATAAAGATGCAATTACTCTGTTTTGTGCCGTTTCACTGGCCAATAATTCATGGGTTAAATCAGGGTCAAAACTATTAGTAATTAAAGCCCATACTTTATAGCCTTTACTATGAGCCAAATCTACATACTGACTATCAGCCTTACTCATAATAGCGCCACTACCGCTCACAATAGAAAACCAAGTAGGTGAAAGAACATTTAGACCTGCCACCGTCTCTTCCTTGGCTAAATCGTTGCTTGTTGCCCGCACATCCCAAGCTAAATTAATTTTGCCCGCCGGAATCCCTTTCGCTGGCAAGGCTTGAACAGAATAAGGCGCTATCGTTTTACTATTCGGCTCTAAAATAACATGACCGCTATAGTCAAAGGAACTGGCCAGACCAGTAATCATATCAAGATTAACTACATCAACATAAGGACGTCCGCCAAGCTTTACCGCCGGAAAACTCATCACCATTTTTTCTTGCAGCGACTTTTTGATTGCTTGATTGTCTGTAGTTAAGCGTCCGCTAGGTACAGTTAAGAAGACCCGATTTTCTTCACTACGGTAAACAGCGTCTCCATCTACATAGTTCTTCAAGGTTTCAAAAGAAACAAGAATTTCATTGGCATTGACATAGGCCGCATCAGAAATTGGCGCATAACCAGCTTCCGTCTTCACAACAATCGGCTTTGCCTCGCGGAAAGGCGCTGCTTCACCGCTATTTCCCATAAATATGCCAAAAAGGAATACCCACAAACATCCCCAAAAAAAGATTTTTCTACCCATGCTTTCCCCCTAAAAAGTAAAATCTTTAATTAAATTTGACAAAGCAACGAGAAAACCCTTTCTTATGAATAAAAGCCTCCTCTGCTTGCTCTTGAAAAAAAGCAGACAAAATCCCGCTTTTCAGCGAAAAACTGTCTGCTTTTATACGAAAGTCTAGCGAATTTGTCCGTCACCATCAATCAAGTACTTTGTACTCGTCATTTCTTTCAATCCCATGGGACCGCGCGCGTGAAGCTTTTGTGTACTAATGCCAATTTCGGCGCCAAAACCAAATTCACCGCCATCGGTAAAGCGAGTGGAAGCATTCACATACACAGCTGCAGCATCAACCTCCCGCTGGAAACGACGAGCCTGAAAATAATTGGTTGTTACGATCGCTTCAGAATGGCCCGTACTATACTTGGCAATATGTTCTAAAGCTTCTTCCAGATCGGCCACAACTTTGACTGATAAGATATAATCATGATATTCCGTAGCCCAGTCTTCTGCCGTTGCTGCTTTCACCTGGGAATCATAGCGCTGTGTCATTTCGCAGCCCCGTAGTTCTACCTGAGCTTCGCGATAGCGTTTAAGCATGAGCGGCAAGAATGCGTCCGCAATATTCTTATGAACTAAAAGGGTTTCCATAGCATTGCAAACGCCAGGACGCGACACTTTCGCATTAAAAGCAATTTCTGTAGCCATCATAAGATCAGCCGACTCATCAATGAAAGTGTGGCAGACGCCTGTGCCTGTTTCAATGACTGGTACTGTACTATTTTGCACTACGGTTTGAATGAGTCCGGCGCCGCCGCGGGGAATAATCACATCAATATAGCGATTCATTTTAAGCAGCAGCTGCACAGCTTGACGGTCTGTCGTTGCAACAAGAGAAATCGCGCCTTGAGGAATCCCTGCCGCTTCGGCGGCTGTAACCAAAATTTTCGCCAAAGCTTGATTGGAAGCAAAGGCTTCCGATCCCCCCCGCAAAACAACAGCATTTCCCGTTTTCAAGCAAATTCCCGCCGCATCAACCGTTACATTAGGCCTTGCTTCATAAATCATCGCGATCACACCGAGTGGAACGCGGACTTGACGAATTTCCAAGCCGTTAGGACGCCGCTGCACCGAAAGGGTTTCACCTATCGGGTCAGATAAAGCCGCTAACTGTCTAAGGCCGTCAGCCATAGCCTGAAGACGGCCTTCGTCAAGGCGAAGCCTGTCTAATAAAGCCTCACTGAGACCGTTGGCCCTGCCTTGTGTCAAATCCTGTTCATTGGCGGCAAAAATAGCCGCCTGCTCTGTTAATAGAGCATCAGCCATCTGAAGCAGCGCCTGATTTTTCATTTCAGATGAAATGACAGCCAACTTTCTGGCAGCCGCTTTCGCCTGTTTTGCTTGTTCTTCTAACTCTCGCTCCATGACTCCCTCTGCTCCTTTTTTGTATATTATACCAACAAAGCCAGATTGTCGCGATGAATGACTTCATCATACGGTTTAGAACCTAATACAGAAGAAAATTCGTGACTATGACAGCCTTTAATGCTATCAAGATCACTACTGTTATAATTTACAAGACCACGCGCCACTTCGCGACCGCTTTCATTTACAATGCGAATGGTATTGCCTTGTTCAAAATCACCGCTAACGGCAAGAATCCCCGCAGCAAGCAAACTTGAACCAGCTAATAAAGCCTTTTCACAGCCAGCATCAATCGTTACCGAGCCATAAAGGCGCGAACCAAAAGCCAGCCAGCGTTTTCTTACATGAAGACTATTTTCTTTCGGGGAAAACAGCGTTCCAATGGCCTTTCCCACCAAAATATCGCGAATCACACCGTCACGACTGCTTAAAGCAATCACCATGGACACACCGCTATTCATAGCAATTTTGCCTGCTTGTATCTTCGTATACATACCGCCAGTACCGCGCAGCGACCCCGGTTCTCCAGAAAGAGCTTCTATTTCCGGCGTAATATCAGCAATTTCACCAATCAGTCGAGCAGCCGGATTGACGGCAGGGTTTTCCGTATAAACACCTTCTACGTCAGATAAGATGATTAGTAAATCCGCATCGACAAGGCCAGCGACCGTAGCCGAAAGCGTATCATTGTCGCCGATCTTAAGCTCATCTACAGCAACAGCATCATTTTCATTGATGACAGGAATAACTCCCATCTTTAGCAACGTTAAGAGACTGCTACGCGAATTGGCATAACGACGCCGATTGACGGAATCTTCCCTTGTAAGCAGTACTTGGGCTACTGTTTGCCCGTATTCACCAAAGATTTTTTCATAAACATGCATTAAAATCCCTTGCCCCACAGCCGCCGCAGCTTGCTTTTCCGGGATCGTTTTGGGCTTTTCTATAAGCCCTAACCGATCCATACCAACACCGACAGCACCAGAGGTTACTAAGATCATTTCCTTGCCTTGGTTGGCTAAATCAGCCAATTCACGAACTAGTTTTTCTATACGAAACAAATTCAACTTGCCATTTTCATAAGTCAAGGTGCTTGTACCCAGTTTAACAACAATCCGCCTCGCCTTTGACAAATCTGCTCTTGTTACCATATAAAGATCTCCTTTAGCGCTGACATTCCCTTAGGGTAAAGTGATAACAGGCTTTTCTTCGTTAGGCAGATATAAAAGACCATTACGGCCAATTACCTGAACAACTAGAGCGCCAGTAGCCTCGCCGAGTTCATAGATTGCATCACTAGGATCTAGAGGACTGTTTTGCAACACCCGGACTTTAACAAGTTCTCTAGCGGTAAGCGCCTGCTTTGCACTGATTACTACCGATTCAGCAATACCGCCCTTGCCTAATTGTACGATCGGATCTAAATCCATTCCTAAAGACCGAAGATAACGTTTTTGCTTTCCTGTTAATATAATTTCTGACAAACTTTCTTCACCTACTCCTTAAATTCAAACTCCATATCGCGAATACGAACTGTGTCGCCTTCTTTAATCCCTCTAGCCTTCAAAGCCTCATCAACAGCTAAGCGGCGCCAGGCCAATTGAAAACGTCTTAGGCCTTCATCATCATCAAAGTTAATCATTGCTACCATTTTATCAATTTCTCGATTTGACACAACAAAAGCGCCATCATCAGTCCGACTAATCTGAATCGCATCTTCATCTTCCGGCTGATAGAGAATCGTCTCGGTTAGAGCTTCCGGTTCTTCTACATAGCTTTCGACAAGCTGCATAGCCCGCCATAACAGCGGCTCCATTCCTTCGCCCGTAGCAGCCGATACAGGAAACACTTCATAGCCTTGTGCCGTAAGCTCAGTGGTAATCCGTGCCAAATTCTCCGCGGCTTCCGGCAAGTCTACCTTATTAGCAGCAATAAGCTGCGGTCGTTTCGCCAGACGTTCGCTATATAAACGCAACTCTTGATTAATTTTCACAAAATCCTCGAGGGGATCACGTCCATCCAGCGCCGCTGCATCAAGAACATGAATGAGCACTTTGGTCCGTTCTACATGGCGCAAAAACTCGTGTCCCAGGCCGACTCCCTCGTGAGCGCCTTCAATCAAGCCTGGAATATCAGCTAAAACAAAGCTCGCTCCTTCTTGCAGACGTACAACGCCAAGAACTGGAATGAGTGTCGTAAAATGATAAGAGGCAATCTCCGGTTTTGCTGCCGTAACACTGGCCAAGATGCTCGATTTGCCAACGCTAGGATAGCCTAATAGGCCCACATCAGCTAACAGCTTCAACTCTAGCAGCAGATTTTTCTGCTCGCCAGGTTCGCCTTTTTCAGCAAAAGTCGGCGCTTGATGGGTGCTGCTGACAAAGCGAGCATTACCACGGCCACCGCGACCACCCTTTGCGAGAACTGCTTCTTGGCCTATTTCTGTTAAATCAGCCAAAATACGGCCGGTTTCTTCTTCTTTTACAATAGTACCGCGCGGTACTTTTACATATAAATCTTCTGCACCACGACCATGCATATTGCTTGTCTGGCCATTGGCGCCGCGCTCAGCCTTAAACTTACGACGATAGCGAAAATCAATGAGTGTATTCATATTAGAATCCACCACAAAGATTACATTGCCGCCGCGGCCGCCATCACCGCCATTAGGGCCGCCCTTCGCCACAAATTTTTCCCGGCGGAAACTGGACATGCCATTGCCGCCATCGCCGGCCAAGACGGTAATTTTTGCTTTATCGATAAACATGATAATTCTCCTTTAAATTGCAATGGTCAAGCACTAACTCTGCTTGCTAGGTCTTACTATTTGCCAATAAAGAAAAAATTACTCTTTTTCCCCTTTGCAGCAAAGATCCCCTTTGTAGTGAAGCCGCAGCGTTTCATTGACCATATTCGTATCTTGCGCCACTTTTTCGAGATAAGCTTGAGCCTGATCGGCTTTGCCAAGCTGCAATAGCGCATGAGCTACTTGCAGATGATTCACAAAGTCATGACGCTGCGCCCGAAGCAGCCGAACTATTTCAGGGCAAACACCCTCGGGAAGCGTTAAATCCATAAGTAAAGCCTCCTTATTCACCATTAGATGAAAATTTCGGCTTCTTGGACGTAATTTCCTGTCAGTCTCCTAAAAATCGCTATTTTTGTTTTATTATTAAAAAACGCCTGCAACCAGAGACGTTGCAGGCGCTTTTTTAAGTATTAGATTGCTTCTTCCACTTTGTAGACACTGACTTGTCTATTCAAGCGGCCTTTGCGTTCAAAAGCAACTTTTCCTTCAATCAATGAATAAAGCGTATCATCGCTGCCGATTCCCACATTCTTACCAGGGTAGAAATGAGTTCCTCTTTGACGAACGAGAATGCTTCCTGCCGTAACAACTTCACCAGCCTGACGTTTTACACCCAAGCGTTTTGCTTCACTGTCACGACCATTACGGGTACTACCTACCCCTTTTTTATGAGCAAATAACTGTAAGTCAAAAGTAAACATGTCTTCACCTCCTGTGTTCTATAATTCGAACACTTTTGGGAGAAATTTTTGCAATTTCTTTCAATCCCAAAAGCATAGTCTGGCAAACCGCTTCTGTCAGATCATCAGGAACTTCTCGTAAAGTACAGTCAAGCTGCCCTTCCGCCACTTGCAAATCAAGCTCGCGCTCCAAGTGATTCATAAGTCCAAGTACGGCTGACTGCGTTAAAGCCGATACACCGGCACAAACAATATCTTTCCCGCGAGTCGCTACATTAGCATGCCCCGCTACAGAAAATCGTTTGATTTGACCAGCTAAATAAAATATTTCTATCGAAATCATTATGCTTCAATCTTTTCAATAACAACCTTAGTAAAAGGTTGACGATGACCTTGACGACGACGATAGTTTGATTTTGCTTTGTATTTGAAAACAAGAATCTTTTTATCTTTGCCATGATCAACAACTTTAGCCGATACTTTTGCACCAGCTACGAAAGGTTTGCCGATCAAAACTTCGCCTTCTTTAACAACTGTTAAAACAGAATCAAAAGCAACAGTTTCGCCTGCAGCTACGTCCAATTTTTCAATTGTTACAACATCACCTTCAGCAACGCGATACTGCTTGCCACCAGTTTTGATAATTGCGTACATCCATTACACCTCCCTTATATTCGACTCGCCGAGTAGGGTACCTTAACGGATTTATAACCTTTGTCGAGCGGTTTAGGAAGAACGACTATAAAACAGCCGTCTACAGAATTAAATTTTAACACAAGCCCCTTTTCTTGTCAAACAAAAGTCTACGTTTCATCATAAAGGAGCGAAAAGGAAGCAAAATCAAAAGAATCTACCGTTTCCAGCAAAACTTTGCGACAAATCGCCGTCTCCAGTTCAGTTAAGGCTTCTTTTTCTGATAAGATGGCTGCTACCGCTGGATGAACTTGAATTCTCACATTTCCCGCTAAAACAGATTGTGCAGCCAAATTACGCAATTTCCGCTTAATGCGAAGCGCCACTGTTTCCGGCGAAGGAATGCGGCCACGGCCCTTGCAGCAAGGACAAGGCGTAAACAACGTCGATTCCACATTCTGCCGCGTCTTTTTTCGGGTCATTTCCACAAGGCCTAGCTGCGTCAGACCTAAAATATTCGTCTTGGTCCGATCTTGCTTTAAATGCTGCTCTAACGCACTAAGAACTTGTTGCTGATCTTCGGTCTTATCCATATCAATAAAATCAATAATAATAATGCCGCCAATATCACGCAGCCTTAGCTGCCTGGCAATTTCCGCCGCCGCTTCTAAATTCGTTGTCAACACTGTATCGGCTAAACTTGTCCGTCCAATAAATCGACCGGTATTTACATCAATTACAGTAAGTGCTTCCGTCTTATCAATGACAATATAACCGCCTGACGGCAATTCTACAGTTCTTTGCCCGATTCGTTCCATGGACTCTTCAACACCATAGACGTTAAACAGACTCTGATTACCTTCGTGATAGTGAATTCGATCCAGTAAATTAGGCGACATAAATCGAACAAGATCAATGACTCGTTCATAGGCCTGCTTGTGGTTCACTACAAAGGCTTCAATTGTGTCATCAAGGGAATCCCGCACCAGACGAATCACGAGATCCGCGTCGTGATACAACAGCGCCGGTGACTTAGTGATTTTAGCCCGCGCCGAAATTGCATGCCACAAACTCGTCAAATAGGCGATATCTTTGGCAAGTACCGCCTCACTTTGACCTGCTGCTACGGTTCGAACGATAAGCCCCATGTCAGCAGGTTTTAATTGCTCTGCCAGTCCTCGTAGCCGTTCTTTTTCTGCCGCATCTTCAATGCGACGGGATATTCCGATATAAGAAACCGTCGGCATCAGTACTACATAACGACCTGGCAGCGAAATATGAGTTGTCGCCCGCGGCCCTTTTGTCCCAATTTCATCTTTTAAGATTTGAATCAAAAGATCTTGACCGACTGTAGGCTTTAAAACCCGGCTGCCGTATTCTTGCGGCGCCTTATTTGGTTCACCTACATAGAGAAAAGCGTTTTTTTCACGGCCAATATCAATAAAGGCCGCCTGCATGCCTGGTAAGACATTCTTCACTTTTCCCTTATATACATTGCCCACAAGATGACTAAAAGAAACTCTTTCAATCACCGCTTCCGCCAGTTGTCCGGCTTCCAGTAGGGCCATACGCGTTTCTTCCGGCCAAATATCCACAAGGATCTGCTTTTTCACAGGTCCTTCACCTCCTTTACAAATCTAAAGGGGTCAGTTTCTGGCCCTTATCCAAAATAAAGAGTCCCTGACGATGAATTAATGCTTGTTTTTCTTCGGCTGGAAAACCGTACTGAGCAATTAGCGCAGCTAAAACCTCTTCCGCTTTTACGCTGCCAGTCGGTTTAATATGGAGGGCTAGTGTTAAAATCACCTTGTCCGCTTCCCTTGTTAAGCGTGGCTTTGCGGCAATAAATTCTTTTAAGTCTATCTCCTTGGCGGGCCCTTTATTCTTTAGCTTCGTATAAAAAACAATAGGATCTTTCGTAAAAGCTTCTACCGCTTGCTGTGCTGCTTCCCATGGAAAATCTAGGTCTACGGAAGACGGAATAACGATATCATAAACAGCCAAATTAACGACAGCCATAAGGGCCCGCACAGGCGGCTTCATCGCCTTTCCCTGAAGGAGAGAAATGCCGCGCGGCAAAGCGTTTTGCAAAGCAGCAACAACATCTCGTAACGGTAACTCTTTCGTTAATTCAATATCAAGATACTCGCCGCTGCTTGTCGTTCCCACAGCGAGAGCGGATGCAAAAGAAAATTTCATATGCGGATTGAAGCCTTCTGAATAAGCCATCGGCAGTTTTGCCCGATGCAGCGCCCGTTCGATCGTACGCGTATAATCTAAGTGGGAAATAAATCGAATTTCTTCTTCTTTAGTAATCTGAAAGCGCAGCTTCATTTTTCGTCACTCCAATCAATCACGTTCACCTTAAGATCCTGACAAACGCCGCAGACACCGCACAGTTCCCGGCGGCAATCGACAGTCAAAGTCTCAGCACAGGCTTTGCTGTATTCCGCCAACAAAAAGTCTTTATGCACCCCAGGGCTAAGAATATCCCAAGGTAAAACTTCATCGGCTTCACGCGTCCTATGATTGTAAAAATCAGGATCTAAAGCACATTCATTAAAAGCGTCTTGCCAGGCTTGAGGACGAAATTGTTCTGACCAACTATCAAACTTCGCACCGCCTTGCCATGCTTGATACAGGACTTCGCCTAAACGGCGATCGCCTCTGGCAAAAACGCCTTCCAGCATACTGACAGGCCCTTCGTGATAATTATAAGTAATGCTGCGATCCTTAATAAAACTGCGCAGCAGCTGCTGTTTTCTTTGAATTTCTTCCAAGGTATTCTGACCGAACCACTGAAAAGGCGTCTGCGATTTCGGTACAAAAGAAGACACGCTCACAGTCACTTTAGCCCCGCGTCGACCTTTAATTGTTTGATAGAGACGGACTACCTTATACGCAAGGTCGGCAATCCCCTTAATATCCTCATCTGTTTCCGTTGGCAGTCCGATCATAAAGTATAGCTTAACGCTTGTCCACCCTGAGCGAAAAGCAGCGCCAACGGCTTCCATTAGATTTTCTTCGGTAACACCCTTATTAATTACATCACGCAACCGCTGCGTACCTGCTTCTGGCGCAAAGGTCAAACCGCTTTTGCGGACTTGCTGCACTTTTTTCGCCAACTCAATCGAAAAACTATCAAGACGCAGCGACGGCAACGAAACACTGACTTTGTCCTCTTTTAAATCCTTAGTTAAAATTTCAATTAATGCCGGCAGTTGCGAATAGTCGGCTGAACTTAAAGAAGTCAAAGAAATTTCATTATAACCAGTCGAAGCAATCTGTTCTTTGGCTAAGCGGACTAAGGTTTCTAGTTTTCGCTCCCGTACGGGCCGATAAATCGTGCCCGCCTGACAAAAACGACAGCCCCGTGTACAGCCGCGGAAAAGTTCCAACATGACTCTGTCATGGACAATTTCCGTATAAGGTACGACAGGCTTTGTGGGATAATCAATGCTTTCGAGATCACAGACAACACGCTTAGCAATCGTTGTTGGCGCATTTTTCTCTATGACGTTGATTGCGTCAACACGGCCGTCAGCCAAATAAGTTACTTCATAAAAAGACGGCACATAAATTCCCGCAAGCTTACTAACTAAACGCAAAAAGCCTAAACGGCCTCCTTGTTTACCGGCAAGTTTCCACTCTTTATAAACAGCAACAACTTCTTCAATCACTTCTTCGCCTTCACCGATAATAAAGAAATCAAAAAATGGCGCTAAAGGCTCAGGATTATAAACACAAGGACCGCCGCCAGCCACAAAGGGATGTTCTAAGGTTCTTGCCTCTGACCGTAGCGGAATCCGACCAAGATCCAACATATTTAATATATTGGTATAACTCATCTCATACTGAAGCGTAAAGCCAAGCAGATCAAATTCATAAAGCGGCGTAAAGGTTTCATGGCTAAACAACGGAATTTCTCGCTGCCGCATTTCCTGTTCCATATCGACCCAGGGCGCATAAACACGTTCAGCCGCCGTATCAGAACGCTTATTCAAAATATGATAAAGAATCTTATAACCTAAGTAAGACATCCCAACTTCATAAATATCGGGAAAAGCGAGGGCAAAGGTCACATCAATTGAACTATGCTCTTTAATAATACTATTATGTTCATAACCCGTATACCGAGCTGGTTTTGTCACCTTACTTAATAATGCAGGATCCAAAGTAATCATAAAAGACCTCCTAATTAGAATCATATAGCACTTTCATCTCAAAGATAATCATTTTCTGCTATTCTCTTAGCAGCTCTTCGAAGGAAAGACTTATACCTTTTTGCTGAATCAAAAACCATAACCTTGCTTCAGAAATCTTACCGACTTCATGCCATTGTTCATCAACAATAATGAGTTCATGATACACATCCGGTTGAAAGAGCGGTAATAAACGCTTTACAGAGAGTCGGCTTAATACAGTATACTGCCGTAATGGCAAACAGCCAAGCCGCTTCATACGCTCTTTTTTAAAGGCAAGCAGGCGCATTGTTCGCAGCGAAGCTGTAATTGATTCCGCTTTAGCCGCTTTCTGCAAAAAACAAGCGGCAAGTAAAAAAGTTAAATTGATGGTATGGACATAGTAAAATTCATACCCTACGAGAATGACTAAGAAGTAGCCAATAAAGCGACTCACGGTAATGGTAAAGACCGTAGCACGGCTATAGCCTAGTGTTAAAGCCAATAGAGAGCGAAAAATCCTCCCGCCATCAAGCGGCAGGCCTGGTAATAAATTAAACAAAGCTAGCGATAAATTTACCGTAAAATAAAAGGAAAGTAACTCAGAAGCGATTTGATGCAACAATAAAAAAACGACGCCCGCCAAAAAAAAACTCGCTAAGGGCCCAGCAGCTGCTACAAGGCACTCTTCGAGAACCGCAGCCTCACCTAGACTGGGCGCCAAAGCAACGCCGCCAAATACCGTAAGTTCTACTTTTTCTACGGGGAAACCTAACTTTATTGCCACTAAAACATGAGCGGCCTCATGCCACAACAAAGCAGTAAGCAAAAGCAAAATTTTGCTACCAAAACCAACTACGCTAAAAAATCCGATAAATATCAGAAGGAGTAACGGAACATGAATTGTAACATCACCAATTCTCCCTACGCGCAAAAGCATCCCTTCCTTAACGGGATTTATCCACAAGTCGGCTTAACGGATCAGTCGGCTGCCCATTGACCAGAATTTCAAAAAACAGAGCACCTTCTTGTTTGTCACGTGGCGCTAAATATCCCAGTATCTGCCCCTGTGACACTAGTTCTTGCGGTTTTACCAAGACCTCAGCCATTCCAGCATAGATCGTTTCAAGTTCCGCGCTATGACGAATCACAATTTGCCGTCCGCTCATGTCGCCACTCACTTCAGAAATCTTTCCCTGGGCGGCTGCCCGCACAGCAGTCCCCTGCGGCGCACTAATTACAATACCCGTGCTAGCTGGCTGGCTTGAAGCAGGAATCACACCTTTAGACGCTATTTTATTCGGCGCGCCAAAGGATGCAATCAGCTGACCATGAACCGGAAAAATCATATATTGAAAGGGATCAATCGGTCGAAACGCGGCGGCAAAATCCTTTCCGGTCATAGCCGCAACAGTCGAAGTTATATAAGGAGTTACCGCTGACTGCAACAGCGTTAAATCTGTCTCCACAGTAAGAATCTGTTTTGCTCCATCAAGCAGAAAAAAACCAGCTTCTGTATTAGAAAGTTTCACGAGATACAGACAAAAGAAAATCATTGTTGCCACTATAGTCCGCTTCAGCCAGAGATAATTAGACGGTTCCTCGCCATAAGGCCAGTAATCACGTTCAAAATCTCGATGCAATAACTGCTTTTTCCACCGCTGAAACATCCAATCACCTCACTGCCTTAAAACTTTACTACTACTATATGACAGTGAGGATTTTTTTAACCGTAGAATAAAAAAATACACAAGTAGCCTTGTATATTTTTCTAAACAATAGCATTCAACTAATTAAAACAGGATCTTTTGACGCCGCATATAAATATTGAGCAGTATACCAATGCTAATCATATTTGTCGTAAGCGAACTAACACCATAGCTCATCAGTGGCAACGGAATTCCCGTTACTGGCATAATGCCTGCCGTCATACCTACATTTACGAGAACATGAAAGGTCAGCATAGAGGTAATTCCTGTCGCCAAAATCATGCCAAAATTATCTCTGGCTACGCCAGCTATTTTTACACCACGATAAAGCAAGAGAAAATACAACAATAAAATAATAACAGCACCGATAAAGCCAAGTTCTTCACCAATGACGGCAAAGATAAAGTCAGTATGATTTTCCGGCAAGAAATTCAATTGGCTTTGAGTGCCGCCAAAAAGACCCTTACCAAAAAGCATGCCTGAACCAATCGCAATTTTCGACTGAATAATGTGATAACCTGATCCCAAAGGATCTACATTCGGATCAATAAAAACAGTCAGACGCTTTTTCTGATAATCTTTCAGAAAGTGCCAGAAGATCGGCATTAACGCTAAAGCGCCTCCCATTAACGTGAGAAGATGTTTCATGCTCACACCGGCAATAAAAATCATTCCGAGAAGAATTGCACCAAAGACAAGCGCCGTTCCTAAATCAGGCTGTTTTAATACAAGGAGAAAAGGAATCCCAACATAGACAAAAATCGGTAAGATTTCCCGATAGGTATTTAAATGCCCCTCTCGTTTATCTAGCATATGGGCTAACGAAACAATCATGATCAATTTAGAAAACTCCGAAGGCTGTAAATTAATCGGCCCAATCTGAATCCATCGCTGGGCGCCAAGAGCCGATTGACCTAAAAACATAACAGCTAAGAGCATAACTAAATTAACGCCATATAATACATTGGCCCAACGGCCCAAAGACTTATAGTCAAAATGCAGCATAATAAAAATAATAAAAACATTTACTACAGCAAAAATACCTTGCCGCTGTACATACCAGTAACGGTCATCACTCGGAGTATTGATATGGGTCGCACTACCAATAATAACTAAACTGATAAGCAGCAAAAGTACTGTAACTGTAATCAATCCATAATCCAAATTGCGGAGCAGGCGTTGACTCAGCACGGTAAATGCCCCCCATCTAAAAAATAAATATTTGTCTTTCCCGTCTGTCGCCCTTAGCGGCGTTTCATGCTATTGACGGGAATGTTCGCGATTAATGCGACAGAGCTGCTTTCTTGCGTAAAATTAACTTCCATTTCCGCTTCATTAATATCCATGTATTTTGAAATTACACGAATCATATCTTCTTTCAACAGCTCAAGTACTTCAGGCGAAACACTAGCCCTATCATGAACAAGAACTAAGCGCAGGCGCTCCTTAGCAATGTCTTTAGACGAAGCTTTACTTGGTCCAAACATTTTCTGCAGCAAATTTAGCATGAAGCACCCTCCTTACATACCGAATAATTTTTTCAGTCGATCTAAAAAGCCTTCATGAACCGTTAAATCCATCAACGGTACATTTTCACCAATCAAACGGCGAACAATATTTTTGTAGGCTGTACTAGCAAGTGAACCTGGATTCACAACAGCTGGTTCACCACGATTTGTTGATACGACAATATACTCATCTTCCGGTATAATGCCTAATAAATCAATGGATAAGATTTCAATAATATCATCAATATCCATCATATCGCCTTTTTTAACCATTTGCGGCCGAATCCGATTTACAATCAACTTAGGTCCATTTTTCCCTTCTGATTCCAATAACCCAATGATTCGGTCAGCATCACGTACTGCTGATACCTCCGGCGTTGTAACAATAATAGCGCGATCTGCACCAGCAATCGCATTCTTAAAGCCTTGTTCAATGCCAGCAGGACAGTCAATTAACACATAATCAAAATCCTCTATCAGCTCTGCACAAAGCGCTTTCATTTGTTCAGGATTCACAGCATTTTTATCACGCGTCTGCGCCGCAGGCAATAAATACAAATTCTCATAACGTTTATCACGAATTAAAGCTTGTTTCAGCCGACAATGCCCTTCTGTGACATCAACAAGATCATAGACAATTCGGTTTTCTAGTCCCATTACTACATCAAGATTCCGTAACCCAATATCAGCGTCAATTAGTACAACTTTTTTACCAAGTAACGCAAATCCTGTGCCCAAATTGGCTGTAGTAGTAGTTTTTCCTACGCCGCCCTTGCCTGATGTAATTACAATTACTTCACCCATCTAGCGTGGTCCCCCTTATTTATTTACAGGTTCAATAACAACTTGGCCTTCAACAATCCGCGCCAATTCGCTGCAACCAGGCGGCTCAAGTCTCTCATCAGGCGCACGAGCAATCAAACCAGCAATGCGAATCTGCATTGCCTGAAGACGATTCGCCATAATCGTAGCTGCCTCATTACCGCTGGCACCAGCATGAACAATGCCGCGGCAAACACCGAAAATCATAATATCTTCGTCAGCAACCACTTCCGCGCCGGGATTTACATCCCCTAAAATAACAACAGATCCTGTATATTTTATAACCTGCCCGCTGCGCAAAGTTTTACGCACAACAAGAGCATTTGTTTGGTAGCTTTCTGATCCCAAAAATTCATCAGACGTATCTAATTCTTTTTCAGACAAAGCCGCAGACTCATCAGGAACCACTTCTTGCATCGTAAGTCCATAGTCCGCCAGTAAGCTATAAAGTTGTCCTTTTTGACTTTCGGAAAAAGTCTCAGGTGCTGTCGGTACTTTTACAACAGCGCCAGCCATAAAAAAATTAGCCGCTGATTCTAGTTTCGTACGCAGTTGGGCGAGAATTGCGCTAAAATCAGCCGATTGATCAATAATAAGTTCAATTCCATCTCGATACCCTTTGAAAACAACGGTTTTGCGCATAGTGCGTTCTCCTACATTATAACAAATAAAAAGATTATACTCAGGTACAAGATTCGCTTTCTTTCGCTGATCTCCTTCTGATAATTTTATTCTTTTTCCATGAGAAAAACCCGCATAAGCGGGTCTTTCAGTAATTAAGGCTGCGACGGTAAATGAAAAGCGGCTTCAAAAATACTGCGGGCAATTGGCGCTGCCGAGGAGGTACCAAAACCGCCTTGTTCAACCATGACAACTACAACCACTTCGGGATCATCATAGGGAGCATAGGCAGCAAACCAGCCATGGTCACTGCCATGGGGATTTTCGGCAGTACCCGTTTTCCCAGCAATTTGAATTGGAAAGTTTTGAAATATGCTACCAGCTGTACCGCCTTCTTTTGCTACATCGCGCAAAGATTCGCGGATCAGATTTAACGTTCTTGGTGAAATATCTACACGACCCGTTTCTTCTGGACTGAAAGATTTTAATGTTTCACCATTATTTCCAGTCATTTTACTCACAAGATAAGGCCGATAGCGATGACCCCCATTGGCAATCTGCTCCATAATCTGAGCAACCTGAAGGGGTGTAGCTAATTGAAATCCCTGACCGATTGCAGCATCAAAAGTTTCCGACAAATACCAGTCTTCGCCATATACTTTTTCTTTATAAGCTTTATTGGCTACAAGCCCCTCAGCTTCACCAGGAAGATTAATCCCGGTAGGTACGCCAAGACCAAAGTTTCGCGCGTATTTCTCTAAATTATCAATACCTAACCGATTACCCATTTCATAAAAGTAAACATTATCAGATTTGGCCAAAGCTTCTTGGAAACTAATCCAGCCAAGAGCCTCGCCCTCCGAATTTCCCTTTGGAATAATCCAGTGTTTTCCTGTATCAAGAATTTTTTCTTCTGGTGTTACTTTACCAAGTTCCAAAGCAGCTGTACCAGTAACAACTTTAAATGTCGACCCTGGCGGATATTCACCAGAAATGGCTTTATTATCCATAGGATTAAAGGGATTTTCATTTAACACTTTCCAATCTTTTGAGGAAATCCCTGTACTAAATAAGTTCGGATTAAAAGTAGGTCGCGATACCATTGCTAAAATTTCGCCGGTCTTAGGATTTAGAACAACAGCGCTGGCCGCTTTTGCCTTTTTAAATTGCGTACGAGCCTGCAAATATGCAAGTTGTTTATCAATCGCATCTTCTGCGGCTTTCTGAATATTAGCATCAATAGTCAGCACAAGATTTTTACCAGGAATAGGTTCTTTTTTCCCCAGTACTTGAACAGGCCGCCCAGTTACATCGACTTCTACTTGATCGCCGCCGTCAACCCCACGAATTTCCTTATCATAAACTTTTTCTAAGCCAAATTTACCAATAATATCGCCCATCTTATAGCCGTCTTTTTTCTTTGTTTCTAATTCAGCGTCATTGATTTCACTTACATAACCAAATACATGAGCTGCCAATTCATTATAAACATAGCTACGAATCGGTTGAATTTCGATCATAACGCCAGGCATTTCGCTACGACGCTCTTCAATTTTCGTTACAACATCTGGGCCAATATCATTTTTTATGCGAATTGGCTCGAAATTTTGCGTTGGCTGACTTGCTTTTGCTCGTACTTCCTCTGGAGTCATACCGAGAATCGCTGCCAATTTTTGAATCACTTCATTAGAAAGAGGTCCTGACGTTGGCATAATTGATACTGTAAAGCCTGGTCGACTTGTTACTAGCGAATTACCGTTCCGATCGTAAAAATTGCCTCGTGGCGCCATTATGGGAATCAAACGTATACGATTGCCATCAGCAAGCCGCTCATAATTTTTACCTTGCAGGATCTGTAAAAAGGTAAGACGGCTAATCAGCGCGGCAAACACCAAAACAATGATTATGAAAAATACATCTAAACGATGAGTGCGTTTGATTAACATGACAGCCCTCTTTCCCAGATTAATAAAAAATTGCCTATACTATTATATTCCCGTTGTCACAGTTAATCCGCTCGCTGAAGCTCTTCTAAATTAAGTTTATATATCAGAAGATGCACTGGAATCGCAGCAAGAACATTATAGGCAAGTAGCGGTAAGAAATTATACACTATAAACGGAACCAGTTCAAACGAAAATCCTAAAAGAAGTACCATAAAAATGTAGAAAATATTATGCACGAAAGTCGCAACAATGACCGCCATCAGGGGAAGTAAAAAGTGTTCTTTAAAAACCTGCCGTTCTAGCATGCCTGCGCCATAACCGATCAACATTTTCGCTAAAACATGACAGCCAAATAAACCGCCTGAAGCGAGATCTGCCGTAAGACCTGTAAAGAAGCCAACAGCAACGCCTTTTTCCTTGCCCAGCAACAGCCCTGTTGCTAAAGTCATAATCATGAGCAAATCTGGCTTGACTCCGTTAATTGTAATGATCGGCAAAAGAGCACACTGAATCACAAACCCCAGCATAATCACCATGATCCAGCGAAGGATTTTCATGGTTTCACCGCTCCCTTCGCTGCATCCTTAGCAGCTTCCGACAGTTTTCCTGTCGGATCGGCGGCAGTGGTCCCAGAAGCGCTATTCGGTTTAACCGACGGTAAAACAGGAATAGGCTCACGAGAGTGAACAATAATAAATACTTCTTCTAATCGATCAAAATCAACAGCAGGCTTTAACACCGCATATTTTAACAAGCCGCCTTCATCATTCGCGATATCAATGACGTCGCCGACAGAAATTCCTTTAGGATATAGGCCGCCAAACCCCGATGTAACAATATGATCACCGGCAACAATATCAGCATCGCGTGACAAATTCACCATACGCGGTGCATTATGATTCGCCCCACTGCCTTCCACAATACCGGCAACACGCGATTCTGACCTTTGATTTAAGGCGCCGACTGCGCTGCGAGGATCTAATAGAAGCTGAACTTTTGCCGTAGAACCAAAAACTTGCACAACATTACCGACAAGACCTTGGGGCGTAACGACAGGCATATCTTTCGTAAGACCGTCATTCGTCCCTTTATTAATAACAATGATACTCGTCCAGGTACCTGGATCACGAGCAATGACAGTGGCTGCAACAAGATCAAACTGTGTTGCCTGCTTCTTATAATCAAGCATCAGTTTCAACCGATCATTTTCAGCAGTAATTTCTGTCATATCGGCATTTTGCTGCCGACTTGCTTCAATTTCACTTTTAAGGCGCTGATTTTCCTGATACACTGTAAAAATTTCTGTTGTCGCTGCTACAGTATGACGGATTCCGTAACCAACTTGAGAAAAAACATACTCAAATGGTGATAAAACAGTCGTTAAGGCCTGATCCATAAACGAAAACTGAAATTTTTTGTGCACAGAAGCACTAGCCAAGAGCAAAATGGTACACAAGATGACAACCAAAACTATGGTCTTTTTGCCAAAAAATCGCACTGGAAAGACTCCTTCCTAACCAAGTCGTTTCGGTGTCATCAGGACCCGTTTCAGCATATCGATACTTTCGATGGCCTTGCCTGTTCCATTTGCTACACAAGAAAGCGCATCTTCAGCAATATGCACAGGCATACCTGTTTCATTGCTCAATAACCGATCGAGACCACGCAGAAGCGATCCCCCGCCAGTCATAACAATACCACGATCCATAATATCCGAAGCAAGTTCTGGCGGTGTTTTCTCTAAAGTAACTTTCACAGCTTCTACGATGCCGAAAACCGGCTCACTTAAAGCATGCTGTACTTCACTAGCACGAATTGTAAGTGTTTTAGGTAACCCTGATACAAGATCACGGCCACGAATATCAAGAACTTCATCCTTGGGCAGTGTAAGAGCAGCACCAATTGTAATTTTAATTTCTTCGGCCGTACGTTCGCCAATCATTAAGTTATAAGTACGCTTAATGTACTGTACAATGGCCTCGTCCATTTCATCGCCGCCAATACGAATCGACCGACTTGTTACAATACCGCCAAGAGAAATAACAGCAACTTCCGTTGTACCGCCACCGATATCAACAACCATATTGCCTGTCGGTTCGTGAACAGGCAGACCGGCACCAATGGCTGCGGCCATAGGCTCCTCAATTAAATAAGCTTCTCTGGCGCCAGCTTGGATCGTTGCGTCGATTACGGCACGTTTTTCGACTTCCGTAACACCGCTAGGCACGCCAACAACAACACGCGGACGGACAAAAGATTTTGTATCAATTGTTTTACCAATAAAATATTTTAACATCGATTGGGTTACATCGAAATCAGCAATAACACCATCTTTTAATGGGCGAATCGCTACAATATTGCCAGGAGTTCGTCCAATCATTTGTTTTGCCTCTTCACCAACAGCCAAAATTTCTCCAGTATCTTTTTGTATCGCAACAACAGAAGGCTCTCTTAAAACAATCCCTCTGCCTTTTAAGTGAACTAATGTGTTGGCTGTACCTAAATCAATTCCCATATCTCGGGAAAAAGATCCAAATAATTTAAACATCTAATGATACTCCTTTCAGTCCCTATACTTATTCTATTATGCCCTGTTCTTTTAAGCTAACATACTTGCCGTCCCCGATTATCACGTGATCAAGTACAGCAATATCAAGAATTTTACCGCCGTCCACTAATTGTTTTGTCAAATCTATATCTTCTCTACTCGGCTTAGGATCACCGCTTGGATGATTATGAATTAAAATCATAGCCGCAGCACTGTGATTAATTGCTTCACGAAAAACTTCCCGCGGATGGACAATTGCAGCATTTAAACTTCCTACTGCAATGGTCGGCTGCGCCACTACATGGTTTTTTGTTGAAAGCAGCAAAACAATAAAATGCTCCTTCGTCGCATAGCGCAGTCGCGGCATCATATAATCAGCTGCATCCTTGGGGCCATGAATGACAAAACGATCAACTTGGGCCAGCTGACCCAAGCGCCGGCCTAATTCAAAAGCCGCTACAATAGTCGCAGCTTTCGCCAAACCGATTCCCTTGATCCGGCTTAGTTCTTTTACAGTCAACATACTAAGGCGGGCTAGTCCCTTCGTTTCACTCAAAATTCTTTCTGATAAATGAACGGCAGATTCGCTTACAGTCCCTGTGTGAAGAATAATCGCCAGTAAATCCATATTACTAAGCGCTTCTGGTCCAGTTCGAATCAATTTCTCCCGCGGCCGTTCTTCCGCTGGCCAAGTTTTCAAGACAAACGATGAACCATCATTCATAATAGTCGCATCCCTGTTTGTTGAAGTAGTTTTGCCACCACGGAAAGCGGCAACCCGACTACATTCGTGTAATCTCCTTCTATTTTTTCCACAAATAAGGCGCCAAGTCCTTGAATGGCATAACCGCCTGCTTTATCAAGGGGTTCCTTGGTCGCCACATAAGAAGCAATCTCTTTAGAGTCAATCGCTCGAAAAGTAACTTTTGTTAGGGCATAATCTGCTAGTAACGTAACAGCTTCGCCTTCACCTGGATAAAACAAGACAGCTACTCCCGTAATCACATCATGCGTTTTTCCGGCTAAGCTGTGTAGCATCGCCATAGCATCACTGGCATCTTTAGGCTTACCATAAAGTTGTCCGTTTGCTGCAACAATTGTATCAGCGCCAATAATACAGTCTTTTTGATGTGCTGTTTCAGTTAAATTCCATTTTGCCATAACGGCCTGTGCTTTTTGCTTTGCTTGGAGCACAGCCAAATCAATCGGCGCCATGTGCTGTTCATTGTCTTCCTCAACATCACTGACAACGACAACATAAGGCATTCGAATTTGCTCCAATAATTCCCTTCTTCTTGGTGAAGCAGATGCTAAAACAATCATTTCCTAAGCCCCCTTAAAAACGCCGATACAGAAAAACAGCTACAAACATCCCTAAGAGGCTGACTAAATTAGGATATATAGAAAACCCGAAAACAAATCGGATTATATACAAATTCACAGTCATTGGGGGAACATCTAAAATGGGATAAGCCTTCACTAAGTAGGGAGCAATTCCTACAAGCATGGAAGAATTTGCAATCATCTCACCTAGAATTCCTCCAACTACAGCTCCTGTTAATAAAAAAAGTAAAAACAAACCGGCATTTTTTGTTTGTCCGCCTCGCACCTTGCGTCCCTCCATTATCTCTTTACCTTCAGCCTTATTTTTCTACAGACAAACAAAGAAATCCTTGTAACCCACAAGGATTTGCAGCAACTTACTTGTTCGATGCTGGAGAAGAAAACCTTACGTTTAATTTTAGCCGATTCCTGTCACTTATGCAATAGAAATGCAATGAAGAGATTTAGGAAAAGTAATGCAAAATAAAATCTTTGAATTTTACAGCTGCTGGCGATAAGTACCGATTACGTCCCCAACCCAGTTGAACAGACCGGCAACATTTATAATCATCAATTGGTAAAAAAGAAACATTATATTGATTTAAGCCTGATACACGCGGTATTAATGCCATTCCCAAACCAGCTTCGACCAAACCAACAAGCGTCCATATTTCATCGCCTTCAAAAGCAATACGCGGTGTAAGTCCTGCCTCTAGAAAGAACTGATCCAGTAAGACCCGCAAACCATAATCCTTCTTTAAGCTAATCAACGGTTCCTCGGCCAATTCTTTTAAAGAAATACTAGCCCGGGCTGCCAACGGATGCTTTTCCGTAGAAACAGCAAAAATTTCCTCCTGAAATAAAGGCTCTGCTTCAATAAGATTTTCATCATAGGGCGATGAAAAAATACATAGATCAATAGCCCCGTCAGCCAATTCTTCTAGCATAACATGGCTCGCATTTTGAGAAAATTTAAATTCAATAAAGGGATGCTGCAACCGAAAACTACCAAGTAAACTAGGTAAAAGATTCGGCCCTAGGGAATGAATAAAAGCAATTGAAACAGTACCATAGTCAGGATCTAGCATTTCCTGAATTACTTTTTTACCTGTATCTAATTCTAACAACGCCTTTTCTACATGTTTTAAGAAAATATGACCATATCGATTGAGCTGTAAACTCTTCCCTTTTCGCTCAAAGAGCGGGAATCCTAGCTCTTCTTCTAATTTTGCAATAGAGCGGCTTAAGGCAGGCTGAGAAATTGAAAGCCGGTCTGCGGCCTTGGTCATATGTTCTAATTGCGCCACCATCTTAAAGTAAGTTAATTGGCTCCATTCCATTCATTTTCGCCTCCCTTTTTATTATATAACTTTTTTGCATTAAATCAATGTAAAATATGCATTGGAAACATAAAAGAAATCCTTGTATAGTATAGATAAATAATTAAAGGCCTGACAATCAGAAGATTGTCAGGCCCAAGTTCTAGCAGTAAAAAGTAAGTAGCTTATTTAATTAAAGCATTCCCGTCCAAGTCCAGTAAGTGAAGACAAAGAGGAAATAAAGCGCAATACCGACGATTGTCATCGGAATACCGACTTTAATCATATCTTTTGTTTCAAAAGTATCGGTAGCATAAGGAATCATGGCTTGTGGTGAATGAACCGGCAAAATGAAGGCAAAATATACGCAGAAGGTAGAAAGCATAACCATACCAACCATCGGCAGTTGCGGATTATTCAAGCTGAGTAAAAAGCCTACAACAGTTGGTACTACTGCAGCCGTTGCCGAAGTGATACTGGCAAAAGCGAAGCGAAGAATCAAAATGCCTACTGTAATTGTAGCAATCATAACATATAGAGGCATATTACCTACGCCTAACGCACCAAGCGAGCTTTTCGCCAACCAGATAGCAGCACCAGAGGACAGCAGCATTTCGCCTAAGGAAATCCCAGCACCAAAGAGAAGAATGGTACCCCAATCGACCTTGTTCACAACATCTTTAAATGTTGCTACACCGGAATAAGGTGAAAGCATAAGCAGAACTGAGAAAATAGCCACTGTATTGGCATCAATATGATGGAAAGACTCTGTAGCCCAGCCTACGATTGTTAAAGCAAAAATTACAGATATTTTTCTTTCCAGTTTACTCATTGGTCCAAGTTCAGCGATGGCTTTATCAACGGTTTCTTTACCGCCAGGAACTTCTTTAAATTCAAATTTTGTCATACGAGTAATGATAAAGTAGAATGCAATGGACATAGCGATACAGAAAGGCTCAGCCCACATAAACCATTGACCCCAAGACACAGGTGAATTTAATGATTTTGATAAAAAGCCGCTGGCAACAGCATTTGGAGCGCCACCAGAAAGTACGCCAATACCGGAGATTGATGTGCCAATCGCAATGCAGACTAAAAGCTGTCTAGCAAACTGGCTTTTCTTATCCAATTTAAATGCAGCAATAAGACCCATAGCAATCGGTGTTAAAGTAGCTGCACGAGCTGTGATCGAAGGGATCAGGAAAGTCAGAATTAAAGTAACAAGAATCATACCCGCAAAGATACTATTTGTTTTAGTACCAACCATTTTGATAATTGTTAAAGCAATTCTTTTTTCCAGGCCAGTGTGCAATATACAAGCCGCCATAAACAGACCTGCCGCTACAAGCACCCAGCCCGTGTTAATAAAACCACTGAGAGCTAAAGGAATCGCTTTGCCTGTGCCCAGTAAAGCGCCTTCTACGCCTTTAGCGGGAGCAAAGCCAACAAATATAATTAGAAAAGCAATAATGCCAATTGCACTCACAGGATACGAAACAGCTTCGGAAATCCACATGATAACGGCAAACAAGAGTACTGCTAACACTCTCTGCCCGGCTGTTGATAAACCGCCGCCAGGATTCGGCATAAATGCAACGCCTAACATTACAACAAGACCGATAATGATCCAGAGAATTTTCCCTGGTGCCGGTGATTTTTTATCTGCCATGATAAAACCTCCTTGGATGAATAACTAAGTTACTGCCTTACTTTCATTTCTAGCAAAAGCCACTACTATTCTTCCCCTTTACTGTTTCACTTATACGATACCAGTAACGCTATACCAAGCTACAATCGCAAAAGCCACTAAAACCTTTAAACCTGTTAATACGGCAATATCGCCATAGGCTTCTTTATAAGCCAAACCGCAAACTCCCATCAATGTCAGCAAAGCGCCATTATGCGGCAGTGTATCAAGGCCAGATGAAGCGAGGCAGACAACACGATGAAGAATTTCCGGCGACATTCCGATACTATTCGCCCAAGCCAGCCAGTCATGGCCTAAAAGACCAAGAGCGATCGTCATCCCGCCAGAAGCTGAACCGGAAAGTACGATCATGACATTGGTTGTAATAACTTCGGAAATCAGCGGACCAGAACCAATATGCAGATTTAAAAGCCCTTCTTTGACAATTTGGAAACTGCCTAAGCTTGTAATAACGCTACCAAAAGCAAATACGGAAGCTGTGTTCATAACTGCAGCTAAGGAAGAATGTGCGCCAGCATTCAGCTGTTTTGCAAACCCTTGTTCTTTTAAGCGTTTACGGCCTAAAATCAAAGCGGCAACTGAAGCAACAGCCAAAGCAATTTCTAATGACCAAAGCGCCTGTGTTTTATCAACAGATGTGCTTAACAACGGTAATTTCAACGCTTTTAGCGGTTCTAAGAGAGCTGACTGCCAGTGATAAGCCCAAGACCAACCAAAGGGATTGCTTAAAAAAAGATTTAAGCCAAGAATTATGACAAAAGGAATCAACGAAATTTTCCACGAAGGCAATTTGCTTTCGTCAATTGGATCAGGTTCATTGAGCGTATGGTTGCCATAACCTTCGCCTTTCGCGGCCAAAGTTTTGTAACGGTAAGTTAACCAGCCCCAAGCAATAAAGAAGAAGGCTAAACCGCTTATAATACTGTCGATAGGAGCAGCCCATGTCGAAGTACCAAAAAATACGGAAGGAACGATATTCTGAATTTGCGGTGTACCAGGAAAAGCCACCATGGCATAGGAGAAAATTCCCATCCAAAGCGTCGCTGGCATGAGGCGTTTCGGAATATCCGCAGCCCGAAATAAGAAGGCAGCTACTGGATATAAAACAAAGACCCCAACAAATACATTAATACCGCCGTAAGTCATTAATCCGCCGCCTAACAAAACAGCCAAAATAGCTCTTTCCTTGCCAAGTTTTTTGGCAATCATATTAGCCAACGATCCAACCATACCGCTCTGCTCCATCAATCGCGCAAAGACGGCGCCTAATAAAAACACAGGATAGTACAGCTTGATAAATTCCGCTGCTTTCGTCATATAAAGTTCGCCGTAAACCGGCATAATAGCCATGCTTCCTACCGAAGCAGCTAGCATAGCAAATAAAGGAGCAAGAATAATAATGGAAAAACCACGGTAAGCAAATACAATGAGTAGCATCAGACTAAGAGCAATCATAAGTAATTCCATACACGTCACCTGATTTCTATATTTATCTTATCATAGGGATTTCTGCATTTACAATTTTTGGCACGACTTCTATGCCAAAAAATATTTACCCTATCATCTTTCCATCAGGAGGCTGTTTTCATTTGAGGCACGGAGATTCACTCTTAAATCCTAGGTCTCATTATATTGAAAATAAAAAGTCTCGAAATTTATTAAATGATGAGCAATATTCTGACATATATTCGTGCAAAATTGCAAAGACCAAGAAGCCTTAACGGCTTCTTGGTGTTTTTTTTAGCCGATTACGATCAGCGGAGTGCCAGCTTGTACGGGGTCGCCAGCTTTTACCAGAATTTCTTTTACAACGCCGTCAGCGCTGGAAAGAACTGGATTGTGCATTTTCATAGCTTCCATAACGATCAGTTCCTGACCATTTTTTACAGCGTCGCCAACACTTACTTTAATGCTGATAATTTTACCAGGCATAGGTGAAGCAACTTTTGTGCCAGGGCCGCCAGCGGAAGGAGCAGGAGCTGCTTTCGGTGCTGGTGCAGGTGCTGCTGCCGGAGCAGGAGCTGCTTTCGGTGCTGCTACAGGAGCTGCTTTCGGTGCTGCTGGAGCTGCTACGCCGCCGATTTCTTCAACAGCGACTTCATAAGTTTTACCATTTACTGTGATTGAATAATTTTTCATGATAAATCCTCCTTCAATATCATACAATCATTTTTTCCTTGCTTATAGGCCGCCCATAAGATCCTGACGACCAGACATTACCCAAGCTTCTCCGCCGCGGCTAATGCTTACAATGTTTACATTAGCACCTTCGGAAATTGCCGCAATTGCAGCTGTAATCACTGCAATCAACTCACTGTCATCTTCTTCGACAGGAGCTGCCGCAACTGGAGTAGCTGCCGGAGCTGCTGGCGTTGCCGCCATCGCTGCCGGAGCAGTTGGATTATTCTGCTCTTCTCTTTTTTCTTGTGCTTCTGACATTACTTTCCAAACATAGCAGACCACAAGAATTATAACTAGAGCTATAAAAAATGTCAACATGAGGTATTTCCCCCCCTTTCACAGATACGTACTGACTACATTGCAGCCAGCACTTTTACTTTTTACTATCAGAACCGTCTGCCAGACTACTATGTTCCATCTCTTCACGAAGTTGAGCAAGCATTTTTTTCTGCTCTTTTCGCACGACACAGAAATAATAACCTAGTGTGACGATCATGCCTAGCACAAAAGCGGTCACATTCAAGTGTATCACCTCGTTCAAGGGTTATTGCTAAAATCAAGGGAAAGAAGGCGACATATGACCATAGGCTTCTAAATAACTCTTCGCCAAATCGGTATTAACTTCTACCACTTCGGCGTTGAATCCTTTCAGGTCTTCCGGTACCTCACTCAGTTTTGCTACCTCTTCGACGGAAGTAACAATTGCACCATGAGGAACAAATTTACCATCAGGAATTGTTACGCCGATAACTTTAGCCCCATGGCCAACAAAGCAGTTATCACCGATTACTGAAGAGTGAACAACTGTATTAAAACCGATAAAGGAATTTGTGCCAATTGCCGCAGGTCCATGAATAATGCAAGCATGAGCACAGGAAGATTTTTCGCCTACAAAAATAGAATAATTTTGCCCGTTTCGTTGTACTGCTTTGTCCTTTAATCCATGCATAATTACATTGTCTTGCACATTGACGTTATCGCTAAGATGAATAGTACCGCCTTCGTCAGCCCGTAGGCTGGCTCCAGGACTAACTAAAACATGTTTGCCAACTTCTACTTTACCAATTAAGGTTGCTGTAGGAGAAATAAAGGAGTATTCCGATACTTCCGGAGTAAACGCGCCAGAAAACCAGGGAGTTTTTATACTTTTTCCAATCATAGTATTCGCTCCAATCAAATTCGAGTATCGTACAATCTTAAGAAAAAGAAACCAGTTTCACTATTCCGGGAAAATTAGGAAACCATAATGCAGAACTTACAAAGAGTTCTGCATTATGATTTAAAAAACCTTTAATTAATGAACGCCTAGGAGCGCCAGCATGATACCACCGGAAATGGCTGTACCAAATACACCAGCAAGGTTTGGTCCCATAGCATGCATAATCAAGAAGTTGTAAGGATTTTCTTTTAAAGCAACTACGTGAGCAACACGCGCTGCGATAGGTACCGAAGCAATACCAGCCGAACCGATCAAAGGATTGATTTTTCCGCCGGAAAGTTTGTACATAATACGTCCGCCGATAATACCGGAGAAAGTACCGCCAGCAAAAGCGATCAAACCAAGAACAACGATTTCAATCGTTTCGAAAGTCAAGAAAGTATCAGCATTCATAGTGGAACCGATAGCAACCGTCAACGTAATGATGATGATATTGATCAAATCATTTGCTGCTGTTTGAGCCAAACGATCAACCACGCCGCATTCACGAAGCAAGTTGCCAAGCATCAGCATCGTGATGAGCGGAGCAACTGGAGGAAGTAACAAGTCAACAATAACAGCGATAACCATTGGGAATACGATTTTTTCTAAACGGCTTACAGGACGAACCTGCGTCATGATAACCATGCGTTCTTTTTTCGTTGTGAAGAGTTTCATGATTGGCGGCTGAATGAGTGGCATCAGTGCCATGTAGGAATAAGCTGCTACGGAAATCTGTGGTAACAAATGCGGTGCTAATTTCATGGTAACGAAGATAGCCATTGGGCCGTCAGCGCCGCCGATAATACCGATTGCGCCAGCTTCTGCTAAGGAGAAGCCCAGCATTTTAGCGCCAATTAATGCAATAAAGATACCTAAATGAGCTGCAGCTCCCAAGATAATAACACTTGGATTCGAAATCATCGGTCCAAAGTCAGTCATTGCGCCAACGCCGAGGAAAATCAGCGGAGGAATAATAATGAGAGCAACCCCCTGGTAAGCATACCAGAACAATCCGCCTGGGTCCGCTAACCCAGATCCCGGAGCGTTTGTTACGATACAAGCAAAACCAATACCAATTAAGAGTAATGGTTCGTATTTTTTCACAATTGCTAAGAAAACGAAAACAATACCGACGAGCATCATGATAATGTTGCCATACCATAAATGCATTACGCCAGTCTGATTGACCATGTCAATCATCAGTGAGCCTATTTGTTCAAGCATGTAGTTGTTTACCTCCTATAAAAATCTAATTCTTAGTGACCGCCTTTTAACTTCTCTTCATTAATTTCGCCAAGTTTATTGAGCATGGGGAACAGGTATAACACAAGGCCGATGCCCCAAATAATAACGAAACTCAAAATAAAGTCAATGACGCTGAGTAGGATGGAGCCTTCAATTGTATCAGGTACTGTCATGTGCATTCTCCTTTCTAAAGCTAATTATATATAACAACGAGCTTGGCGGAAGCTCTCAGTTAAGTCTCGTCAAGCTCGCTATTATTGAGGTGTAATAGGCTGAACTCTTATAAAGGAATATTGCCGTGTTTTTTCTTCGGACGATCTTCCCGTTTCGTAGCCAGCATATTTAATGCATTAACAACAGCTGGTCTCGTCTGACTTGGTTCAATGACGATATCAACAAAACCGCGTTCTGCTGCTTTATACGGATTCGCAAAGTCTTTAATATATTCTTCCGTTTTAGCTTTGATGTTTTCATCGCCGCGGAAGATAATGTTCGCTGCACCAGCAGGTCCCATAACAGCAATTTCAGCGGAAGGCCAAGCAAGAACTTGGTCAGCGCCAAGATCTTTCGAGCACATAGCCAGATAAGATCCGCCGTAAGCTTTACGGGTAATAACCGTAATCTTAGGTACCGTAGCTTCAGAGTAAGCATAAAGCATTTTGGCGCCATGACGGATAACTCCGCCGTATTCCTGCTGCGTACCAGGCAAGAAGCCAGGAACATCGACAATTGTCAATACAGGTACATTGAAGGCGTCACAAGTCCGAACAAAGCGAGCTGCTTTATCGGAAGCGTTGATATCGAGGCAGCCTGCCATAACAGCTGGCTGGTTGGCAATAATACCAACAGACTGGCCGTCAATACGAGCATAGCAAGTGATCATGTTTTTCGCAAAATGCGTTGCTACGTCGAAATATTCGCCATTATCAACAATCGATTTAATGACATCATACATGTTATAAGGCATGTTCGGGTTGTCAGGCAGTAACGTATCAAGAGCTGGATCAACACGAGCCGGATCATCACCAGTTTCTACAATCGGAGCTTCTTCCATATTGTTGTTTGGTAAGAAGCTTAAGAGATAGCGAACTTGGTTAAGAGCGTCTTCATCGTTTTCAGCTGCAAACTGTGCTACGCCGGAAGTCTGGTTATGAGTCATAGCACCGCCCAGAGCTTCTGCTGTAACTTCTTCCGCCGTAACGGATTTAATAACAGCAGGGCCTGTTAAGAACATTTGGCTCGTATTTTTAACCATGAAGATAAAGTCAGTTAATGCCGGAGAATATACTGCGCCGCCAGCACTTGGTCCCATGATTACAGAAATCTGCGGGATTACGCCGGAAGCCATAGTGTTGTTGAAGAAAATGCGGCCATAACCGGAAAGAGCGTCAACAGCTTCCTGAATTCTAGCACCGCCGGAATCAGCAAGGCCGATGATTGGTGCGCCCATTTTCAGAGCAAGGCTCTGCACTTTAGCAATTTTTGCTGCATGCATTTCGCCGAGAGCACCGCCAATGACAGTGAAATCTTGAGCAAATACATAAACGAGACGGCCATCAACTGTACCGTAACCAGTCGTTACGCCTTCACCAGGAGCTTCTTTGCCAGCCATATCAAAGTTTACGCAACGATGCGTTACAAATTGATCAAGCTCAACAAAAGAACCTGGATCTAAGAGAAGATTGATTCTTTCTCTTGAAGTCAGCTTTCCTTTGGCATGCTGTTTATCAATGGATTTTTTGCCGCCGCCCAGAAGAATTTTTTCCTGGCGTTTTCTTAAATCTTGGATTTTTTCTTGAATTGTAGCCATACTACACCTCCGTTAAATGTCGGAACAAGATCTATACTTATTTACGTTCAGAAAGTTCGAGCAAAATGCCGCCCGTTGCTTTCGGATGTACAAAGGCAATGCTAGCGCCGCCGGCACCATAGCGAGGAGTTTCATCAATAAGACGTACGCCTTTTTCTTTCAAGTCAGCCAAAGCGTTTACGATATTATCAACGCGAAGGGCAACGTGCTGAATTCCTTGGCCATTTTTGTCGATGTATTTAGCAATAGGGCCATCAGGAGAAGTGGATTCTAACAATTCCAATTCGCTGTCGCCACAAGGCAAGAAGCATACTTTTACTTTCTGCTGTTCAACAACTTCTTCACCCATAGCTTTTACACCAAGAATTTCAGTATAAAATTTCTTAGCTTCTTCCAAATCCTTTACGGCAATACCAATATGGTCTACTTTTAAAACATTAAACATGTTATTTCCTCCCTTTTGGTACTTCTCATTTTAAAATTATTTTAAAACTTTGCTCAGGATTTCACTAACAATAGTATAAGGGTCTTTCTCCCTTTTTTCAACACTTGACAAAATAGCGTCAAATTGCTCGCCAGAAACAACATTTTTTCTAACGTAACGACCAATTTCATCATCAATCATTGCGGTAAGTTCATTAGCAATCCGTTTTCTACGCCGTTCCGCTAGTTTACCTGTTTCATCTAAATATGTCAAATGTTCTTGCATTTTTGCAATTAATTCACTAATCCCATTGTTTTGGTGAGCAACGGTTTTCATAACAGGCGGTCGCCAATCAGTTTTATACTGATCAAGATCAAGCATCATTTCGAGCTCAATATTCAAGCGATCCACACCATCACGATCTGCTTTATTAATAACAAAAATATCGCCAATTTCAAGGATACCTGCTTTTATCGCCTGTATATCGTCACCCATTCCGGGAATTAAAACAACGGCAGTTGTATCAGCCATTTTGACGATATCAACTTCCGATTGCCCTACACCTACAGTTTCGACAAAAATCACATCTTTACCAAAAGCATCCAAAATTTTGACGACATCTGCAGTTTTGCGGGATAAACCGCCTAAACTGCCTCGAGTACCCATACTGCGAATAAACACACCTTCATCAAGTGTTAAATCATTCATCCGAATCCGGTCACCTAAGATCGCTCCGCCGGAAAACGGACTCGTGGGGTCGATTGCAATAATACCCACCGTTTTTCCCTGACGCCGACATTCTTTAACAAGTTTATCAGTCAAAGTACTTTTGCCTGCGCCCGGAGGACCAGTGATGCCAATGACATGTGCCCTGCCAGTATGACTATAAAGCGCTTTCATGATTTCTACAGCGCTGTCATATTCATTTTCAACTGCAGTAATGGCCCGCGATAAAGCCAGCCGTGATCCTGCCAGTATTTCTTTTGCTATGTCCAAATTTTGCACCACCTTATGGGTTTCTGCTGCCTGCTAAAAACAGCAGGCAGCAGCGACTCCACAATAATTATTGGCGTGTTTACCTTACTTCACATTGGCATTAATGAAATCTACAATAGCTGAAGTAGGCGTTCCTGGGGTAAAGACTTCAGCCACACCGGCTGCTTTCAGTCCAGGAATATCGGAATCAGGAATAACTCCGCCGCCAAGAACAAGAACATCGTTCATGCCCTTGTCTTTTAATAAAGCAATAACTTTCGGGAATAAATGGTTATGAGCGCCAGACAGAAGGCTAAGTGCAATAACCTGCACGTCTTCTTGCAAAGCAGCTTCTGCGATTTGTTCCGGAGTTTGGCGAAGTCCTGTATATACAACTTCAAAGCCGGCGTCGCGAAGAGCGCGGGCCACGACTTTGGCACCACGATCATGACCATCAAGACCTGGTTTTCCTACTAATACTCTGATATGTTTTTCCATCGTTGTCCCTCCTACCCTTCTTACAGATTGACATGCGCTTCGTATTCACCGAATACTTTACGCAGTACACCGCAAATTTCGCCAAGCGTTGCATAAGCACGAACTGCTTCCAAAATGAAAGGCATTAAGTTTACATGTTCGTCTTTTGCTTGTGTTTCCAGAGCTGCCAAGGCTTCCTGAACTTTTGCATTATCGCGTTTTGCTCTAAGATCAGCCAATTTTTTCTTCTGCAGTTCGCCAACAGAAGCGTCTACACGAAGAAGACCTTCTGGAGCTTTTTCTTCAACTTGGAATTTATTTACGCCTACAATGATGCGGTTGTTCTTTTCAACATCCATCTGCCATTTGTAAGCACTGTCTTGAATTTCTCTTTGAATATAGCCTTTTTCGATAGCAACAACAGCGCCGCCAATTTCATCGATTTTAGCAATATATTCCATAGCTTCTTTTTCGATCTGGTTAGTCAGGCTTTCTACATAGTAGGAGCCGCCCATTGGGTCAACCGTATCAGCAATGCCGCTTTCATAAGCAACAATCTGCTGTGTACGAAGAGCAACCTGTACGGAAGCTTCTGTAGGAAGAGCCAACGCTTCATCTTTAGAGTTCGTGTGAAGAGACTGCGTTCCGCCGATAACAGCAGCTGCCGTCTGCAAAGCAACACGAACAATATTGTTGTCAGTCTGCTGTGCAGTCAGCATGGAACCAGCAGTCTGAGTGTGGAAACGAAGCATCATGGATTTTGGTTTTGTAGCTTTGAAACGGTCTTTCATGATGCGAGCCCAAATCCGGCGGGAAGCGCGGAATTTAGCAATTTCTTCGAAGAAGTTATTGTGTGCATTCCAGAAGAAGGAAAGACGACCAGCAAAATCATCAACATTCAAGCCAGCTTTGATAGCAGCTTCTACATAAGCAATACCATCAGCGATAGTGAATGCGATTTCCTGTGCAGCAGTCGAGCCAGCTTCACGAATATGATAACCGGAAATGGAAATCGTATTCCAGGAAGGAACATTTTTCGAGCAATATTCAAATACGTTCGTAATTAAACGCATTGAAGGTTTTGGCGGGAAAATGTAAGTGCCGCGAGCAGCATATTCTTTCAGAATATCATTCTGAATCGTGCCTTTTAATTTGTCAGGAGTTACACCCTGTTTTTCTGCTACAGCAATATACATAGCCAACAAGATTGATGCAGGTGCATTAATCGTCATTGAAGTGGAAACTTTGCCAAGATCGATCTGATCAAACAAGATTTCCATGTCAGCTAAAGAGTCGATAGCAACGCCCACTTTACCAACTTCGCCTTCGGCTACTGCGTCATCAGAATCGTAACCGATCTGAGTCGGAAGGTCGAATGCGCAAGAGAGTCCAGTAGCACCCGATTCAATCAAGTAGCGATAACGTTTATTGGATTCTTCTGCTGTTGCGAAACCTGCATACATACGCATGGTCCAGAAACGGCCACGATACATAGTAGGCTGTACACCGCGAGTGTAAGGGAATTCCGAAGGGAAACCAAGATCGGTTTCATAATCAAAACCCTCGATATCAAGCGGAGTGTAGAGGCGGTCTGCCAAAAGGTGTTTACGTTCTGGGCTTTTCGCAAGAGTTTTTTCAACTTTTGCTTCATAAGCTGCCAGTTTTTCTTTCATAGTGTCATTAGACATGTTCCAAATCCTCCTTTTCTATACTCTATTTCTTCATAGTGCCAGTTTCTTGGAACCGGCTATGCCAGGAAAGGGCTTCGCTCATGATATGAGGCGATTGAGCAAAACCTGTAGCTTTTTCAGCTCTTTCCAGGTAATCAAGAAGCATGGGTTGATAATCAGGATGCGCACAATTGTTGATAATCACACGAGCTCTTTCTTTTGGAGTCAGGCCGCGTACATCAGCTACGCCGCGTTCGGTGATAAACACATCCGTATCATGTTCCGTATGGTCAATGTGCGAGCACATTGGAACGATAGAAGAAATCGCTCCGCCTTTGGCTACGGAATTGGTAAAGAAGAAAGTCAAATAACCATTGCGGGCATAATCGCCAGAACCGCCAATGCCGTTCATGATTTTGCTGCCCATGATATGTGTAGAATTAACATGTCCATAAATATCGAACTCAATTGCCGTATTCATGGCGATAACGCCAAGGCGACGAGCAAGTTCAGGACTATTGGAAATTTCTTGAGGTCTAAGTAAAATCTTTTTGCGATATTCGCTAATATTGCTGTAGAAACGTTTCAGACCTTCTGGTGAAGGACTCAGAGAAGTACCTGAAGCGAAATCTAACTTTCCAGCGTCAATCAAGTCAAACATGCCATCTTGTACCACTTCAGTAAATACGGAGAGGTTTTCATAAGGCGAATCTACAAGACCGCAGATAACAGCATTTGCTACCGAGCCAACGCCCGACTGCAGTGGCAGAAGGTTTTTAGGCATACGTCCTTGTTTGATTTCATGATTCAAGAATTCAATCAAATGAGCGCTCATTGCTTTAGCATCATCATCAATTTCAGCTAAAGGACGAACAGCATCAGGAATATCGCATGGAACGATGCAGGCAATTTTATCAATGCCGCAAGGAATATAAGGTGTTCCAATACGATCATCAGCTTTTTCCAAAGGAATCGCTTTTCTATGCGGTGGATCCAGTGGAATGTATACATCATGCATTCCTTCTAATTCAAGTGGCTGGCTCGTATTGACTTCAACAATAACGACATCAGCACTTTGTACATAGGAAGCAGCATTACCCATGGAAGTCGTAGGAATGAGATGACCTTCTTCGGTAATAGCGCAAACTTCCACAATAGCAACATCTACTTTGCCGCCTAAATAACCATAACGAACCATTTGCGCCATATGGCTTAAATGAAGATCGCAATAGGCAATTTTACCAGCGTTAATTCCTTTGCGGATATCACCATTCGTTTGGTAAGGCATTCTTCTGGCAATCCCATTAACAGCAGCAAGAGCGCCGTCAAGTTCTTTACCAACAGAAGCACCTGTCCAAAGATTGATCTGAAAATGTTCCTGCTTCATTCTTTCCGCTAATGCCAAAGGTACAGCTTTCGGATAGCCGGCTGGAGTAAAACCGCTTGTACCGATATTCATACCAGGTTTAATCAAAGCAGCTGCTTCTTCGGCACTTACGATTTTCGAGTGCAGAGCGGTGTTACGAATGCGACTTTTAATGTCAATCATTCTTGTTCCCCCTATTCATTTTCATTAATTATAGTATTTTGTATTGTCAGCAAAACAATGCAAAATATGCCTAGGTTAAAAAGCTTTATCTTTGCCCCTATAAAATTCCAATTTTATAGTTTGTAGGCAAAATAAAAAGCGCCTAGTAAGTTTTGATAATAATTCTTCAAAACAAACTTTGGCGCAGCTTACTCAATTGTATAGCCGTTTGGGCAATACACCATAAGATGCTTCAGTTTGTGACGTTTTACTTTCAAAGAAGCCGCAACTTCTTCGTCCGTAAATATCCACTTATAAAAGAAACTCCGCATACTCGCTTTATATTTATTGTAATTCGCTATGCTTTTTCAATTTCCTTCTTGCCAAACGTAATTTTTGAAAAAAATTTCAAAAATTACGTTTATTACAAAAAGATATAGATTTTCACAATTTTCTTTCATTATGAATCAGGCAAAGCCCGCGTCAAATAATAAGATAAACTGCTCAAGCCGACGGAAAGATCTTCCGATACAAGCAACACATCTTCTGGAACTTCAATCTTAATGGGAGCAAAATTCCAGATTCCTTTTACACCAGCAGCAATCAATTGATCCGCCACAGCCTGCGCCTTATCAGCAGGTACAGTAATCACAGCAATATGAAGGGACTCAGCCGCTACTACCTTTTTAATTTCATCAATATGGCTCACTGAAACGCCTTTAATATTGAGACCTACCTTGCTATGGTCAATATCAAAAATCGCTTTAATATTGAAGCCAAGCGAAGAGAAGTTCGGATAGTTGGCCAAAGCCCATCCCAAATGTCCTAAGCCGACAATAGCCATATTCCAGTTGCGATGAAGTCCTAAAATCTCACCAATATTGCGAATCAGTTCACGTACATAGTACCCCACGCCCTTTTTGCCAAACTGGCCAAAAGAGGCAAGGTCTTTCCGAATCTGCTCAGGCGTAACACCAATACGCCGCCCAAGCTCTTCTGACGATATGATTTCAAGTCCTTCCTGCTGGGTCAGTTTTAAGGTGCGAAAATAAAGAGGCAAACGATCAATTGTTGCTTTCGAAATAACAATGTGGCTTTTCAAAGAACTTCCTCCTTATCCATCCACTGCCCAATGACAGAAGAAGATTTCTGTCTTTTTCTACATTACTTATAATTTTCACATAGTCTGGCTATTTAGTCAAGCCTTTTCAAGAGTTTTCCAAAAAATCAACATTATAGCCAATAAAAATCAAAATGCCTTGAAGACTACTTTCACACAAAATCACCGAAAGTATTCTCCAAGGCATGAAAAACATTATATAATTACACTTTCTGAAACTTAATCAAGCAAATCTAATTTTTGCGCCAACCACTTTGTTGTGCTTGCCTGAATGACAAGTGTAGCCAAAATAGCCATAAACGTAATCGCCGCAATAATATCAGCATATTGAATTCCCATCCCGATCAACATTCCCGACAAAGCCGCTGGGATAACCCCTGTTTCTCGCGTCCAAAACATAAACAAAATCTCCTGTTTAGTCCACTCTGCTCTGCGATCAAAAATTACGCAAGCAAGAACTGCCAAAGGTCTGGCGACAAACATAAAAATGCCAATAATAATCATACCAGGAATCAAGTACTGGCAAACGATCGCAAAATCCACATGGGTTCCTAGAAGAATAAAGATGATCATACGCAGCAACAAAGATCCATTATTAAGGAATGATTCAAAGTTCTCATGGTGTTCTTCGGTCATATGCCATCCAAAAGCATCTAGATTTCCATAAATCAAGCCGATTACAAAAACAGCCATAAAGCCGCTTGCTGCAAACTGTTCTGATGTTAGATAGGCGGCAATAATAACAGGCAGAATCAGAACTTGCGCATAGTCGCCAAATAAGAATCTCGCTTTATTGGAAATGATAAAGCCGGAAAGAAGGCCATAAACTACGCCAATGGCGATCCCGCCGCCAGCCATGACAAAAAACTTCATGATGCTTTCACCAGCAGAAACCTGCCCTGTTGCAATCATACCAAGGATCGCAAAGGTACAAATAGCGCCGGTGGCATCATTAAAAGCCGATTCACTAAGCACAGTCTGCGCTACTTTATCACGAATCTTAATCGATAAAAAAATAGGAACAAGTGTCGCCGGATCAGTAGAAGCAATAACTGCCGCTAATAAAAAAGCAACCATAAGATCAATCCCCAGTGCCCACTGCGCCACAAAACCGACAATAAGGATCATAATGATTACAGCAAGAGTGGCCAGAAGCGACAAAGTAATCCAGGTCTTTTTTAGTACACCAAAACTAACACTTGTACCACCATGAAAGAGTAAAAAGGACGCACCAAGAATAAGCATGAATTGGTTTAACACCGATTCCGCCGGAACAACTACTAAATTAAGCCCTGGCGGGCCAATTAAAATACCAATAAGCAAAAATAAAACAACGTCAGGAATTTTGAAAAGATCGGCAACTTTAGCAGCAATCCCCCCGGCAAGAAATAACGCCGCAAAAATTGCTAAAATATGTTTAGATATTTCGATAGCCTGTGACTCCATATTCTCCCCCTGAATAAAAACATTTTGCTTTATTGTAACACATAAAAAAGCATCAGAAAACTTTTAGCAGTTCGCTAAAGAGCTTTCTGATGCAAGATGATAAGTCAGCTGTTTTATTAACCTTTTTGTTGCGCCTTATAATGGGTATGGAGCAAATGATGGGCTTTGTCGCCTAAGGGTTCTCCTAAAAACTCTTCATATAATTCTTTAATACGAGGATTTTCATGGGATTTACGCAACACCATTGCTTCGTCACAGTCATAGATTGCTGCAATGCGCGCTTCTCTGACCTCTTTGGAAACAGGGTAAGGTTGTCCGCCACCGCCAATACAGCCGCCAGGACAAGCCATGACTTCAATAAAATGATACTTCGCCTCGCCTTGCCTGATTTTTTCAAGAAGCACTCGTGCATTGGCCAAGGAATGAGCCACAGCAACGCGAATCTCTAAGTCTTTTACTTTGACAATCGCTTCTTTAATTCCCTCCAGTCCCCGTACTGCTTTGTACTCTAGGTCAGGAAGGCTTTCCTGCGCCAGCACGTCGGCAACAGTACGTAAAGCAGCTTCCATAACACCGCCGCTTGCACCAAAAATCACAGCCGCCCCGGTGGAGTCGCCAAGAGGATCATCAAACTCTTCTTCTGGCAAGGTGGCAAAATCAATACCAGCTTCTGTGATCATGCGCGCCAACTCCCTTGTCGTAAGCACCCAATCTACATCCTGATAGCCGCTTGATGCCATATCGGGCCGCAAGGCTTCCGCCTTTTTCGCTGTGCAAGGCATAATGGCGACAGAAATAATATCTTTAGGATCTGTTCCTGTTTTCTGAGCATAATAGGTCTTTACGATGGCGCCAAACATCTGCATCGGAGATTTCGCTGTTGATAGATGGCTGAGAAGATCACTGTAATTTTGCTCAATAAAATTAACCCAGCCGGGACTGCACGAAGTAATCATTGGCAAAACCCCGCCTTGCTTAATACGATGCAATAATTCGTGTCCTTCTTCCATAATCGTCAAATCAGCGCCGAAATCCGTATCAAAAACCTTGGCAAAACCCAATCGTCTTAGCGCTGCTACCATTTTTCCTGTAGCAATAGAGGCTGTCGGTAAACCGAGTGCTTCACCTAGAGCCACGCGCACGCTCGGAGCGGTTTGCACAACAACGTGTTTCGTCTTATCACTTAAAGAGTGCCAAACACCAGGCGTATCATCTTTTTCAATAATAGCAGCTGTCGGGCAGACTGTTGCACACTGACCGCAAAGTGTACAGGCCACCTCTCCCAATCCCAGCTCAAAAGCAGGCGCTACAATTGTCTTAAAGCCTCTATTGACAAAGCTATAGACGTTAACATCCTGTCTTTCGCTGCAAACACGAACACACCGACCACATTTTATGCATTTTGACGGTTCACGGATCAGCGAGGGATTACTGGTATCTAACGGATATTCATTTTTTTCGCCACGAAACGGAATCTGGCGAATATTTAAATCAGCCGCAATTTTTTGCAGCTCGCACTTTTGATTTTTATAGCAAGATAAACAGTCGGACGGATGATTCGCTAGCAGCAACTCGACTACAGTCCGACGCGCTTCGCGAACATCGGCTGTGTTCGTATGAACAACAAGACCTTCACTGACTGGATAAACACAAGAAGCTACAAGAGTTCGCGCTCCTTCTACTTCTACCATACATACCCGGCAAGCCCCTGCCGGTCTAAGTTCCGGATGATGACACAAGCTAGGAACTTTTATGCCAAGCTGCTCGGCCGCCGCTAAAATAGTGCTGCCAGGCTCTACTACTATTTCCTTACCATCAATTGTCAGTCGAACTTTTTCCATACTCCTGTTTTCCCCCTTTCTTTATCCCTTCACAATTGCTTTAAAGGGACACTTTGTCATGCAAGCGCCACATTTAATACACTTACTGCCATCAATTTTATGAACGGATTTTAGTTCACCCGAAATCGCTTCTACCGGACAAACCTTTTTACAGAGACCACAGCCTTTACAGATTTCTTGAATCACGTAGCCCGAAAGTCGGCTGCACACTCCAGCGGTACAGCGTTTTTGCTTAATATGCGCTTCATATTCACTGCGAAAATACTTGAGTGTACTGAGAACAGGGTTCGGGGCCGTTTGACCGAGCCCGCATAAAGCCGTTGCTTTAATATTTTTCGCCAAGGATTCTAAAAGTTCAATATCCCCTTCGACGCCTTTCCCTTCCGTGAGCCGAGTGAGAATTTCAAGCATCCGCTTGGTGCCTTCCCGGCAGGGCGTACACTTGCCGCAGGATTCACTTTGCGTAAAATGAACGAAAAATTTTGCTACATCAACCATGCAGGTATCTTCGTCCATAACGACAAGACCGCCTGACCCCATCATCGCGCCAACTTTTATTAAAGAATCGTAATCTACAGGTAAATCCAAAAGTTCCTCTGGCAAACAGCCGCCGGAGGGACCACCGATTTGCACCGCTTTAAATTTCTTCCCGTTTAGAATACCGCCGCCAATATCAAAAATGATCTCACGCATGGTAATTCCCATGGGAACTTCCGCCAGACCGGTATTATTAATTTTCCCAGTCAGAGCAAACACCTTGGTTCCCTTGCTCTTCTCGGTACCAATAGCAGCATACCACTGACTACCGCGAACAATAATTTGCGGCACATTAGCAAAAGTCTCCACATTATTAATATTGGTTGGTTTACCCCATAAGCCGGAAATCGCTGGAAAAGGCGGCCGTGACCGCGGCATCCCCCGCTCACCTTCAATCGAAGCAAGCAAGGCCGTTTCTTCCCCGCAGACAAAAGCGCCAGCGCCCTCTTTAATCTTAATTTTAAAGGAAAAGCCAGAGTCAAAAATATTATCGCCTAATAAGCCCATGGCCTGAGCTTGCTCTATGGCAACTTTTAATCGTTTAATCGCGAGCGGATATTCTGCCCGTACGTATATATAGCCTTCTTGCGCGCCAATAGCATAGCCACAGATAACCATTCCTTCAATCACTCGATGCGGATCGCCTTCGAGCACACTGCGATCCATAAAAGCGCCCGGATCGCCTTCGTCGGCGTTACAAACTACATATTTTTCTTTACCTGGTGCATTTTTGGCAAATTCCCATTTGACACCGGTAGGAAAACCACCGCCGCCGCGCCCTCTGAGTCCCGCTTGTTTCATTTCGCTAACCACAGCCTCTGGCGTCATTAAAGTAAGCGCTTTTCCTAACGCTTCATAGCCGCCTGCAGCAATATAATCTTCAATACATTCTGGATTAATATGACCACAGTTTGCCAAGACCAGACGCATTTGTTTCTTATAAAAAACAATATCCTGATAATTAGGAATTTTCTCATGAGATAGCGGCTCACGATACAAAAGTCGTTCCACAATGCGACCTTTGTAAAGATGCGAGTCTACAATTTCCGCCACATCTTCTTCTTGCACGCGGCAGTAGAAGACTCCTTCTGGATAAACAATGACAAGAGGTCCCATTTCACAAAAGCCATGACAGCCTGTTTCGACAACTTTAACTTCCTTATTCAGGCCGCGGCGCTCTAACTCCCGCACAAAGGCAGCCTGTACTTTTTTCGAGCCGGAAGACACACAGCCGGTACCGGCACAAAGTAAGACGTGGGCTCTGATATGTTCCATAACTTCTCCTCCCGTTAGCCTTTTATTGTTCTATTTTAGCCACAACAAGCTCTTCCACAATTCGGCCGTTCACTACGTGTTCCGCCACAATTTTGGCCACATCTTCTGGTTTTACATTGCCATAGGTAATCCGCGGTTCTCCTGCTCGCACAACATCTACAAGCACTTCCTTCTCACACATGCCGATACAACCAGTTTGGCGTACCGATACATCATCAAGACGGCGCTTTGCCATTTCTTCTAATAAAGCTTTCATTACTTCTCTAGCGCCAGCGGCAATCCCGCATGTCCCCATGCCGATAATGACCTGCGTTTCACCTAGTTGGCGCACTTTGCGTTCACACTGCAGCTTCTCTCGTAGTTTTCTCAGGTCTTCAAGCGTCTTCATGGCCTACACCTCCGTATAGTCGTTCATACTGTTCTTCTAAATATCGCGTCAGCCACTGTAATACATCAGGCTGCGTCAGGGATATACCACCAAGAATTTCGTAAATCTCCTGTGAGGAAAGCGAAAAAGAACGTTCTTTCACACGATGCTGATAATAAAATCGCAAAGAAGGATTCGCAACAAGAATATTTAAAATAGTGTCTTTGATTTTTCCTAGCGGCGGACGATCTAAATGGTAATACTGATAGATTGCTGTTACAGTTGTCCCCGCACCAGGCTTTGACTCTATCTCAAGCGCTCCGCCCGCTCGGCTTGTAGACATTTCAATCAAGGACAGTCCCAGACCGATTTTTCGCGTATAGCGGCTTGTTACAAATGGGTTTCTAACGCACTCCAACTCCTGTCGACTCATGCCGCGACCATCGTCGGAAACAGACAGAAAAAATAAATCATTTGAGGGATCCTCTTGAATTGTAAGACTGATCTCTCCAGCACCAGCTTCCAAGGAATTTTGCACAAGGTCTAAAATATGCAGCGACAACTCACGCATAGTTACATATAGCGACCTAAAATTTCCGGAATCATTGCTGGCGTGAGTCGGCCATGGGTATCCTCATCAACCATCATAACTGGAGCTAACCCACAGGCGCCGATGCAGGCCACTGTTTCCAAAGTAAAGCGAAGATCATTCGTTGTTTGTCCTGCGTCAACCCGTAAATAATCTTCCAGTGCTTTTAATATTGCTTTGGCCCCGCGCACATGGCAGGCTGTTCCTTGACAGACGCGAATTACGTGGCGTCCCCGCGGATTTAAATGAAACTGTGAATAAAAGGTCACTACACCGTAAATCTGACTAATAGGAATTTGCATTTTTTCACTGATCCGAAGCAAAATATCTTTCGAAAGATAACCGTAGACTTGCTGAATCTCCTGCAAAACAGGAATCAATGCACCCTTAACCGACTGATAGCGTGCTAAAATTTCATCACACCGCGAAAAATCAATTTTTTGACCGCTACCGCCGCAACAGTTACTATGAGTAGATTCCATATACAAACCTCCCTTATAAATTAACTTTTCTAACTGTCTTATTTAAAATAGAGCGCTCCGGCCACAGCTTCCCGCTAGAGCAAGCTTGATCTCCGCAATAGAAACCTTTTCTAAATACAAAGTTGTCCGAGGTCCCTGACAAAAATCTTCGAGTGAATGAGCATCGCTTGCCGTAACTAAAGGCCAATTTTGTAGATTAGAAAAAGCTTTTCTGGCCTCGTTAGCGCCAAAACGACGAGAAATTTCTAGCGCACTAAGCTGGAGTCCTTCTGGAATGAATCCTAATTGGGTTAACAAGCTGTACATAGGACGATCCACATGCGCCGCAATCGTAATTCCGCCAAGTTTTTCTACGGTTTCTACAACTTCCGCTACAGTAAGATTTAAAGCATCAAGCAGCATTTCTTCTTTTACAGCAACAAATTCATCATACTGATCCACTATAAATTGCGCTCCGAGCTTTTCCTCATCATTGCGGCGGCCACTTCGATTGCTTGCTACGATCTGCTCCCAAGCGAGCAGCGGCGCAAGCGCATCAAACAAAACGAGAATATGGGCTTCTTCTTTTGTTTCTACTTCCATCCCCGGTAAGATCGTGACAGGTTTACCAGAAGCAGCCAACAATGCAGCTTTTACATTATCACAAGAATTATGATCTGTAATTGCTAAAATATCGACTCCCATCGCTTCTGCTTGCAATACTAGATGATGTGGTGTCATTTCTACGGAAGCGCAAGGTGATAGCAACGTATGCACATGCAAATCAGCGGTAAAAGCCCTAAGCATTTGACTTTATCCCCAATTGATACAGGCGCCCCGCTACTTCATAGGCAGTAAGAGCTGTAGTAAATAACAGAACTTTTTCCTGCTCCGCTTTCTGTCTTGTTCCCTGTTCTACCGTAGCGCCGCCGGCTACAATCACTGCTGCCAAGTCGGACAAAGAAGCGACAGCAACAATATTTTGATGAGATTGCATCGTAATCCATACAGCGCCGGCTTTCGCCTGACCCATTACATTACTTAAAAGATCGGATACAATCCCGCCAGTAATTTCTTGCAAAAAAAGTTCATCTTCCGCTACAGTAAGACAGTCCAGAGACAACTGTTCACACATTTCCCGAACAATCACAAGCGATCCCTTCTCTACTCCAAATTTTTTTTAGCAAGCGAAGAAGGCATTTTTTCAGCTAGACCAATCATTTCCTGAGCTAGCTCCTTGACACGCTTGCGCAGTTTAAAAACACAATCGGCTTCGCTGGCGCTTCCTTGGGCAATATCTTCAGCAAGAGCCCGGCAGGTAGGAGAACCACAGGACCCGCAATCAAGGCCTGGCAAACGACTCGAAATTTGATCAATCATTTCCACCTTATGCATCGCTTTAAAAATATCTTCATCAAGTTTCATCACATCAAGCGGTAAAATCGGCTTGCGACTTTTTACGTCAATTTCGTCTTGACCGTAAGTAGAACGTCCTTTTCTTCCTGCTTTTTGGTCTTCCTCACAACAAAGTTTCAATCGCTGTTTCAAACGATGTTTCGCCACGTAACGATTTTCCACCGTAAGCGGACCGCCAAGACAACCGCCGACACAAGCCAAACACTCTAAATAAGCGACATCATTGAGCTTGCCGATAGCAACTTGATCTAAAACATTAATCACACTGTGAATATCATGGACCAACAGCGAATCAACCTTACCAGCAATCCCTTCACCACCGGCGCTCTCATAGCCAACGCCAATCCACGAACTAATTTGACTAAATTCCTGCTGTGAATAAGCAGGAAGTATTTTTAAGAGTTCCCCATAGATCTTCAAAATGGAAATCGTACCGGAAAGCTCTGATTTATCGCGTCCCAAGGGGTTACTTACTGCCGTCATTTTAGCCGGACAGGGCGTAATGAACCAGATGCCGACCCGTCCTTTGTCGCTTCTTTCGTGCCGCAGCTTCCTGGCTAAGATCTCTTCTGGCGCATCAATTGGTACAATATGAGATACTAGTTCTGGGTACTTCACTTGAATCAACCGAATCACAGCCGGACAAACCGATGAAATAGCAGGTTGTTTTTTTCCCTGCTGCTGTAAGTAGTCGGCTATGGCTAATGCAGCAATTTCTACCCCTTCAGCCACTTCAACGACTTCCTGGAACCCAAGTTGTTTCAGACCCCATAGAATTGCCTCATGGCTAAATTCCATACCAAATTGACCATACAAAGCTGGTGATGGCAATGCAATATTATAGTCATAGTCCGCCAAAGCATTTAACCCATCGGTTATCGCTGTTTTAGCATGGGTCGGACAATGGCGTATACATTCACCGCAATCAATGCACCGTGAATGAATAATTCGCGCCTTGCCAAAGCGAATGCGTATCGCTTCAGTCGGGCAGCGCTTGGTACAACTAACACAACCTTTGCAACGGTTTGCTAAAAGCCTGACGGAATGTATTGCTGGCGTCCCGGTTATTTCATTCACTGCACACTCACCATCCTTTCCCATAGGAATCTATGCTTCTCGAATCTTATGATCAATAACAATATAAATTTTTGTCCCAACGCCGATTTCTGAAGAAATATCAAATTGATCGACGCAGCGGGAAATATTAGGAAGTCCCATACCCGCGCCAAAGCCCATTGCGCGAATATGGTCAGGCGCTGTTGAGTAACCTTCCTGCATGGCCAGTTCAATATCAGCAATACCAGGTCCCTCATCTTCCAGCGCTATCTCCGTTTTTTCCGGCGAAATAGACGCTTTCATCCAGCCGCGAAAAGCATGAATAATCACATTCATTTCCGCCTCATAGGCGCTAATGGCAATGCGGCGAATCACTTCGGAAGGCACTCCAATCTGCTGTAAAACCTGTTTGATTTTACTAGATGCCTCACCGGCGCTTTCAAATTTTGATCCACAAAGGGAAAACTCTAAACAAATTGCTTGTCCGTCAGACATCTTCTCTGCCCTCCTTTTTGGCCGCGTCCTTGTCCACAGCCAGCTTGATAAAGACGGCCGCAGGCTTCATAAAGCGGTAGCTCTGTTGCTAAGAGCGGTAGTTGATTCAGGTAGGCTAGTTTAAGAACTTCTCCGCCAGGACGTTTTCCTCGCACAAAAACAATACCAATTAAGTCACTCATCTCGGCAGTACGAATCACTTGAATATTAGTAAGTCCCGTAAGCAAAAGAGTATTTTCGTGCGTAAAAGCCAGAACGTCACTCATTAAATCAGCGCCGCAAACACTATCGACTTCGCGACTTAGCCATTCTCCGCCGCAAAGCACTTCCGCCGCTAATATTTCTACTACCTGCTGTAACTTCACTCGCCTGCCACCTCCATTGCGCAATTAGTGTGAATAAATCATTAAATGAGAAATTTCACATAATAAATTGCAAAAAATTAGAGGACGCATTGTCCTCATTGTAATCAAATGCTTTCGCTTTTTAGTTGCTCTACAAGGTATGGTAACTAAATTTATCAGATTACCTTGTAAGTAATTCGAAAAAAAAGAAGAAAATCCTGCTTAAAATCAAAAATGTAAACAAAAATATTTTGTTTTTTGTATTATTTATCCTGAAGTGTTAAGCAATCGACTCGTCGACTCAGTCGCCATGATTGCACAATGAGAGCATTCAAGAACCAAAATAACATGGACATTTGAATATTAAAGAGAGTATAGTCAGTAAATCCGCTGATCACAAGCGCTAAAAAAGCGGCTAACACGCCAAGCATCAAACCAGCAATATAGGGATCACGACTTTCTTTGCATAATACCAGCGCCAACTTACCGTGACCATAAAAGAAAGCCATAAAACATAAGAAACCAGGCACGCCAATCTCAGCGGCAATATTTAAGTACATGTTATGAGCATGAAAAATCTTCCCTGCTACAACATAAAAATCATAAGCCGGATAGACCAGATAGTAAGCGCCCCAACCAATCCCCAAGAGCGGATGATCTAAAATCATATACCAAGTGCTTTCCCATAAGGCCAAGCGCAGACTGGAAGAACTATCTGTCGTCGGATTTAAAACAGAAAGCAATCGTTCTAGTACACCATTATGGGCAAAAAAGATCAATAAAGGAACAAATAAAATAAGCCATAAAATTTTTCGATTATACCACCAGCCAAAAGCGGCAAAAACGGCAAACAGACTAATCCAAGCGCCCCGTGAATAGGTCATAACCAGACAAGCGCCAGAAGCAGCAACAAGCAAAAACAAAGCACTTTTATATTTGCGATCCGGTGCATAAAAGCCGAGACCGCTAGCAACGGCCATAATGGTAACAAGAAAAAACGCTAATAGATTCGGATTTTTCAACGTAGAAAAAACCCTCACTTTTAAATCAGGAAACTGCGCATCGTCCACCCATTGAAACGCCGAGATATCTACGCCAAAAATATACTGATAATAACCATACAAATTGACAAAAAAAGCCGAAAAGAGCAGTACGGCTACCAAGCGTTTTACTTGATCTAAAGAATGAACATTATGTACAACTAGATAATAGATCAGCAAATATCGACCCATTAGATTATAATAATTGTAAAAACTAAACCCCACGTCAGGCGAACCCCATACAGAGGCAAACGAAAAAAGCGTTAAAAACCCAATAATCAAATCAAACGGGGTCGACCGAAGCAACCACTTGCGACGATACAATAACTTTACTAACCATAGGCCGAACGATCCCATCAAACAGTAAGTTGTTAAATCTAAGGACAGCGGCAAAAAAAGCACAACAAGAATTAAAGAATATTCAATATATTGATCAAGCGAATAAAAAAAACGGTGTATGAAATTTTCCTTACACACATTGTCACCTTTACCATTTCAGTTTTGTATTACATAAAGCGAGCCAACCTCATTATAACGAAGCTGGCTCACTTTGTCTACTGACAGTATTGTCTTGCTTCACCGATTAAATAAAGCGAACCGGCAATACAAACAACCCGATCCTTTTCAGCCCAATTATGGGCTAGTTCTAAGGCTTTCGGTATTGTAGCAGCTACTTGAATCTGCTCACTATGTAGCTTGGTGAACTTGGTAATAAAGTCTGCTACGGCCTCTGCGTCACAGGCTCGCTCAGAAATTGGCTCAGTTACAACAACACGGTCATCTGGCTCAATTAAATCAGCAACCATCTCAGCGATATTCTTGTCACGCAAAATTCCCAAAACAAAGACAAAGCGGCGTCCAGGAAAATATTCAGCCAGGGTATTTTTCAATACCTGAATTCCTGCTGGATTATGAGCTCCGTCAAAAATCATAACAGGTTCGCCAGGAAAAATCTCAAAACGACCTGGCCATTCCGCCGTGGCAAAGCCAGCTTGCAGGCTCTCTAAAGAAATGCGCTGCTCCTGTTTTGCTAAAATCAGCAGCGCTGCCGCCGCCACAGCCCCATTTTGCGCTTGATGATGACCAAGAAGCGATAATTCTAGGCAAAATTTATTTCCCCAACAATTTACTGCTAGCTTCTGACGCTCTTGCGAACGGTCCAAAATCTTAACTGAAAAATCCCTATCTAATGAGTAAAGCGCGCTGCCAAGCTTTTCAGCTTTCGCGGCAATAACTTCAAGGGCAGGACTGACAGCTGCTGTAACGACAGGCCGTCCGGCCTTGATAATTCCCGCCTTATGAGCAGCGATCGCTTCGACAGTATCACCGCAGCGATCCATATGTTCTAAGGACACATTCGTAATGACTGACACTTCAGGAATAATGACATTCGTGGAATCTAACAGACCGCCGAGCCCTACTTCAATGACAGCATACTCAACGCCTTTTTCAGCAAATAAATAAAAAGCCGCTGCTGTAAGCACTTCAAATTCGGTAGGATGCTCTAATCCTAAGTCAACCATTTGCTGTACAAACTTCGCTGTATGAAAAATAGCTGCAGCAAAATCATCTTCCGAAACGTTCTTTCCACCAAGCTTCATTCGCTCACAATAAGAGTGAAGATGCGGCGATGTATAAAGTCCGGTACGAATGTCGCTTGCCTGAAGACTTGCGGCAATCAGGGTCGAAGTCGACCCTTTGCCATTTGTTCCAGTTACGTGAATGGTGCGATATTTTTGCTGCGGATTTCCCATCAGTTCCGTCAGTTTTTGAATCCGCTCTAACCCAAGCTGACTGCCAAATTTACCGAGCGATTCTAAATAGGCAAGGGCTGCTGCATAATCCATGCTTCTTGCATCCTCCTATCCACAAAATCAGACTTATAAAGTATCTAAATAAGCAAGCCGCTCTGCGACAGCTGCTTTTTGCTGCTCATAGCCTGCCAGCTTTTCTTTTTCTTTGGCCACAACGTCGGCTGGTGCTTTGGCCATAAAGCCGGCATTATTTAATTTCCCTTCAATACGAGCGACTTCTTTATTCAAGTTTGCCAATTCTTTCGCAAGTCGCGCTGTTTCTTTTTCCACATCAATCAGGCCCTTTAACGGCAGGAAGATTTCCAGACCAGCTACGACTGCGGTCATGGCATTTTCTGGTTTTACAGCCTCTGGCGCAAGAATCGTTAAGGACTCAGCGCCTGCCAAGGTATAGAGGTAACCTTTATTGATCGTAAAAGTTGCTTCTAACGATAGATCGGCAAGTTTCAAGATAATATCGCACTTTTTCCCTGGCGCTACATTGACTTCAGCCCGCATATTCCGTACGGCTTTGATCGTATCCATGACAGCTGCCATTTCTTTTTCTGCCGCCAAATCGATTCCTTCTGCTTCAACTTTTGGCCAAGGAGCAACCATAATACTCTTGCCTTCATGGGGCAGAGTCTGCCAAATGGCTTCCGTAATGAATGGCATAAAGGGATGAAGCAATTCCAGCGTACCACGCAGCACCTTGCACAGAACATATTGCGCTGTTTTGCGGCTTTCTTCTGTTTCTTTGCCATACAAACGATTTTTGGCTAATTCAATATACCAATCGCAAAATTCACTCCAGATAAAATCATAGAGGAGTCGACCGGCTTCGCCAAGTTCAAAATTCTCCAGATTTTCCGTTACTGTTTTTACTGTCTGGTTATAACGGCTTAAGATCCACTTATCAGCCAGCGTAAATTCCTGCGGCACAAAGTTCGCATCAAAGCCTTCTAGGTTCATTAACATAAAGCGAGAGGCGTTCCAAATTTTATTGGCAAAATTTCTGGTAGATTCGACTCTTTCCCAGTAAAAACGCATATCATTGCCTGGCGTATTACCAGTAATAAGCATAAAGCGTAGCGTGTCAGCGCCGTATTTTTCAATAACTTCCAGAGGATCAATGCCATTGCCAAGAGATTTACTCATTTTACGGCCCTGATCATCTCGCACGAGACCGTGAATGAAGACATGTTTAAAGGGAATTTCCTGCTGGAAAGCCAGTCCCATCATGATCATTCTAGCCACCCAGAAGAAAATGATATCATAGCCTGTTACCAAAACGCTGGTGGGATAAAATTGTTTTAGTTCAGCAGTGTCGTCCGGCCAGCCCATCGTGGAAAAGGGCCATAACGCAGAGCTAAACCAAGTATCAAGCACATCAGGATCTTGCTCGACTTTGCCGCCGCAATGAGGACAAACAGTCAGATCGTCGCGAGAAACGCTAGTTTTACCGCAGCTTTCACAATACCAGGCGGGAATGCGGTGACCCCACCAGAGTTGACGAGAAATGCACCAATCGCGAATATTTTCCAACCAATTGCAGTAAATTTTCGTAAACCGTTCTGGTACAAATTCAATATTCCCGCCAGTAACTGCATCGATAGCCGGTTTAGCCAGCGGCTCCATTTTAACAAACCATTGCTTCGATACTAGTGGTTCAACCACGGTTGAACATCTTTGGCAGTGGCCTACCGAATGATTGTGCTCCTCAATCTTTACTAAGCAGCCCATTTCTTTCAGATCAGCCAGTAAGGCTTTACGACATTCATAACGATCCATTCCGGCATATTTGCCAGTTTCTGCTGCCATAGTGCCATTAGGATTGATCACAATATATTCCGGCAAGTGATGACGCTGACCCATTTCAAAGTCATTCGGGTCATGAGCCGGTGTAATTTTTACGGCGCCAGTACCAAAAGACGGATCAACATATTCATCAGCAATAACCGGCAGTAAGCGGCCGACAACAGGCAAAATGAGATTTTTTCCAATCAGATCTTTATACCGCACATCGTCAGGATGAACCGCCACAGCACTATCGCCTAAAAGTGTTTCTGGCCGCGTTGTAGCAATCGTTAAACCGCCGTTGCCATCTTCAGCCGCATAGAAAACATGATATAAATTGCCTGGTTTTTCTTCATGTTCTACTTCGATATCGCTTAAAGCCGTATTACAACGAGGGCACCAATTGGTAATACGGTGACCTTGATAAATTAAACCTTGCTCATAGAGATTAACAAATACTTCTCTTACCGCCTTAGAGCAACCTTCATCGAGAGTAAAACGCTCTCTGTCCCAGTCGCAGGAAGCGCCAAGACGTTTAAGCTGATGAATAATATCGCCGCCGAACTGCTTCTTCCAGTCCCATACGCGGTCGACAAAAGCTTCACGACCTAGATCGTAGCGACTTTTTCCTTCTTCCTTCGCCAACATTTCTTCTACTTTGATCTGCGTAGCAATACCGGCATGGTCTGTCCCTGGCATCCATAGCGTATTATAGCCCTGCATGCGCCGGAAGCGAATTAAAATATCTTGAAGCGTATTATCAAGCGCATGACCCATATGCAATTTTCCTGTTACATTCGGTGGCGGTATGACCATACTGAATGGCGCCTTTTCTGGCTCTACTTCTGCATGAAAGAAACCTTCTTCTTGCCAATAATCATACCATTTTTGTTCAAACTCCGCAGGATTGTAAACCGTAGGAAGTGTTTTTTCTTCTGTGTTCAACGTGATAGCCTCCTTAGACTCAATAAAAATAAAAAACCCTTTCATCCCAAAGGACGAAAGGGTTATCTTTCGCGGTACCACCTTACTTTCCGGTGTAAACCGGACACTCTCCTTGTCGTAACGGGACAAAACCGGCCAGGCCTACTATTCTTTCAGCGCGGCAACTCCTGGATGACCTTCGAAAGCTTCTAAGTTAAGATCTCTCAGCCAAGGATCTTATTTCTGTGTCTTACTAAGCAATCTACTCTTCCATTCACTGTAGTTATGTTCATTCGATTCGTTATTATCTTATCGAATCGATCGATTCTTGTCAAGCACAAGCAAAACCTTATTAAGCTTTGCGTTTTTCCGCCAAGTACTGATCCATGGCTGCTGCCGCTTTTTTCCCGGCACCCATCGCTAAAATAACAGTAGCAGCGCCTGTCACAATATCACCGCCAGCAAAGACACCGTCACGAGACGTTTGGCCGGTCTCTTCATTCGCTACGATATTGCCGCGCTTATCCGTATCAAGACCTGTCGTTGTAGACTGCACCAGCGGATTCGGTCCCTGACCAATGGCAATAATAACCACATCAACATCAAGAACAAATTCCGATCCTGGTACTTCAACTGGACGACGACGGCCACTGGCATCTGGTTCACCCAGTTCCATTTTTACACATTTCAAGCCGGAAACCCAGCCATCTTGGCCCATAACTTCCTGCGGATTCGTAAGAAGCGCAAATTCCACGCCTTCTTCTTTCGCATGATGGACTTCTTCCAAACGGGCTGGCATTTCTTCTTCGGAGCGACGATACACAATATAGGAATGGTCAGCCCCGAGGCGCAATGCCGTTCTAGCTGCATCCATAGCTACATTACCGCCGCCGATAACAGCTACTTTCTTGCCGACATGAATCGGTGTAGCTGCTTGCGGGAATTGATAGGCTTTCATCAGATTGCAACGAGTCAAAAATTCATTGGCGGAATACACGCCATTCAAGTTTTCACCAGGCATTTTCATAAAATGCGGTAACCCAGCGCCTGTGCCGATAAACACGGCGTCAAAGCCTTCTTCTTCCATAAGCTCATCAACAGTATAAGTACGACCGATTACCGTATTGACTTCAATTTTTACGCCAAGTTGTTTCAGCGTGTCAATTTCTTTTTGAACAATTTCTTTTGGCAGACGGAATTCAGGAATGCCATACATCAAAACACCGCCTGGCGCATGAAGCGCTTCAAAGATCGTCACTTCATAGCCGAGCTTCGCCAGATCACCAGCGGCGGTCAGACCAGCAGGGCCTGCGCCAACAATGGCAACTTTCTGATTCTTCGGTTCAGCGGCTTTCACCGGAGCTGCCTCGCCATGAGTTCTGGCATAGTCAGCTACATAACGTTCCAAACGACCAATTGCTACAGCTTCCCCTTTTTTCGCCAAAACGCAATATTTTTCACACTGTTCTTCCTGCGGACAAACACGGCCGCAGACTGCAGGCAGACTGCTGAAGGATTTAAGGCTCTGTGCAGAGCCTTCCAAATCATCATCGCGCAGTTTTTTAATAAAATCAGGAATGTTAATTTGAACAGGACAGCCTTGGCGACAAGGCGATGTTTTGCATTGCAGACAACGGTCCGCTTCCGCTTTGGCGTCTTCTGCATTATATCCTAAAGAAACTTCAGAAAAATTCTTTGCGCGAACTTTCGGATCTTGTTCTGGCATGGGGTGTTTCTTCATTACCGGTGACAATGACATTCGCTCCTTCCGCTTTCACAACTTTTCTTTTCCTGAGGCAAATACATTTTTTGACGAGCAATTAGATTGGCAAAATCTACTTTATGGGCATCAAATTCGGGGCCATCAACACAGGCGAATTTATTCTCATCACCTACAGCTACACGGCAACCGCCGCACATTCCTGTGCCATCAACCATAATTGGATTCAAACTGACTACGGTATGAATGCCATAAGGGCGTGTTACTTCGGCTACGCCGCGCATCATAACAACGGGGCCAATTGCCATAACTTCAGCAATTTTTTCGCCTTCATCAATTAAACGTTTCAAAACGTCCGTGACAAAGCCTTTTACGCCTTTTGAACCATCATCAGTCGTGACATAAAGCTCATCACTTACATTTTTCATTTCATCTTCGAAAATTAAAAGATCTTCATTTCTAGCACCAATAATCGAAATAACCCGATTTCCCGCTTCTTTCATGGCGCGAGCAATGGGGTATACCGGTGCAACACCGATGCCGCCGCCGACACAAACGACAGTACCAAAATTTTGAATATCCGTCGGTTTACCCAAAGGACCGGCAATATCAAGCAGTGAATCGCCTTCTTCTAATTGACCGAGTTGCTGGGTCGAAGCGCCCACTTCTTGAAACAGAAGGCTAATCGTTCCTTTTTCTCTGTCAAAATCGGCAATCGTGAGCGGAATACGCTCGCCTTCTTCGTCTATTCGAATAATTACAAACTGACCGGGATGGCACTTCTGCGCAATCCGCGGCGCATCCATAGCATATTGTTTTACGCTAGGAGACAGAACTTTTTTTTCTACAATCTTAAACATAAAACCCCTCCTAAAATATACCTATCACTCAATCAGCTAAAATAAGCCGGTGATTGTACCATCATTGGCAATATCCATTAATTCCGCTGCTGGCCGTTTGGGAAGACCAGGCATTGTCATAATATTGCCTGCTAAGGCAACAAGAAAACCAGCCCCGGCAGCCACACGAATCTCACGAATCGTCAAAGTGAAATTCTCCGGACGACCCAGTTTGGTCATATCATCACTAAAGGAATACTGTGTTTTCGCAATGCAAATTGGCGTTTTATCAAAACCAAGCGCCGTAAGTTCCGTTATGGTCTTAGCTGCCGCTGCTGTAAAGGCCACTTGACTCGCACCATAAATCGTCTTAGCAATTGCCGTAATTTTATGTTCTATTGATTCATTGACATCATAAACAAATTGGAAATTTTTCGCCTGATCACAAGCGGCCAGAACTTTTTCCGCCAACTCTACGCCGCCAGCACCGCCATCAGCCCATACATTGGAAATAGCGATTTCAGCGCCTAAGACTTCGCATTTTTCTTTTAAAAGATCAAGCTCGGCCTGTGTATCCGTCGGGAACACATTGACTGCCACAACAGTATGCAAACCAAATTGTTTCATATTTTCAATATGTTTTTCTAGATTGGCCATACCGCGTTCTAACGCGGCAAGATCCTCTGTAGTCAATGCGGTTTTTGGTAATCCGCCATGCATTTTCAGTGCTCTTACCGTAGCGACAAGAACAACAGCATCTGGCGAAAACCCGCCGAACCGACACTTAATATCAAGAAACTTTTCGGCACCTAGATCAGCGCCAAAACCAGCCTCTGTAACAACAATATCGCCCAGTTTCAAACCAAATTTTGTCGCCATAATACTATTACAGCCATGAGCGATATTAGCGAAAGGACCGCCATGGACAAGAGCTGGCGTATTTTCCAACGTCTGTACTAAGTTCGGCTTAATCGCATCTTTAAAGAGAAGCGTTAAGGCTCCTGCTACTTTAAGATCCGCTACGGTAATTGGCTTATTATCGTAGGTATAAGCCACAATAATCCGGCTGATTCTTGCTTTCATATCCTCTAAGTCAGCAGCAAGACACAGAATTGCCATCATTTCTGAAGCAACCGTAATATCAAAACCACCTTCGCGCGGCACACCGTTGGCCTTACCGCCAAGACCTGTAATAATCTGACGTAAAGCCCGTTCATTTAAGTCAAGCACCCGCCGCCAAGTAATGCGTCTAGGATCGATATTCAATTCATTGCCTTGATGAACATGGTTATCGATAATCGCCGCCAGCAGATTATGCGCTGTGGTAATCGCATGAATATCGCCCGTAAAGTGCAAGTTAATATCTTCCATCGGTACAACTTGAGCATATCCGCCGCCAGCTGCACCGCCTTTAATTCCAAAGCAAGGCCCTAAAGAAGGTTCTCTCAGGGCAATAACGACCTTTTTACCGAGTTTATGAAGGGCATCGCCTAAGCCCACTGTTGTTGTTGTTTTGCCTTCACCGGCAGGCGTCGGCGTAATAGCTGTCACAAGGACGAGCTTACCATTGGGGCGATCTTTTAAGCGCTCCCAAGTGGAAAGAGCTATTTTCCCTTTATATTTGCCGTATAATTCAATTTCTTCTTCCCCAATTCCCAATTGCTTCGCTACAACTGTAATCGGTTCTTTCACTGCTTCTTGTGCAATTTCTACGTCACTTTTCAACCTGTCGTTCCCTCCAAATCATTCTTGCATCAAGACTGCCCTTATTCACTAATAAGTTTCGCAGCCTTTACTGTATTTTTCAGCAGCATGGCGATTGTCAATGGGCCAACACCGCCTGGTACTGGCGTAATAGCACTGGCAATCTCCTGCACAGAGGCAAAGTCCACATCGCCAACCAGCTTCTTATCAAGGCGATTAATCCCTACATCAATCACTACAGCGCCTGCTTTCACCATGGAGCTTGTTACAAATTGCGGCTTGCCTACGGCAGCAATCACTATGTCAGCTTGCTTCGTAAGACCTGCCAGATTTTCTGTTTTTGAGTGACAAATCGTCACAGTGGCGCTTTTGGCCAAGAGCAAAGCAGCCATTGGTTTTCCTACAATATTACTGCGTCCAATAATGACTGCATGTTTACCGGCAACAGCGATATCATAGCGGTCTAATAATTCCATAACGCCTTGAGGCGTACAAGGAATAAAAGCATCTTTTCCTTGCCATAAACACCCGGTATTAATCGGATGAAAACCATCTACGTCTTTTTCCGGTACAATTGCTTCAATCACTTGCTGTTCATCGACGGCTTGTGGTAAAGGCAGTTGCACGAGAATGCCGTGAATCGCATCACGTTGATTTAGCTCGCCAATTACGGCAAGAACCTCTGCTGTCGTTGCCGTTTCCGGCATTCGAATCACTTCGGAATAAATGCCTAAGGCTTGGCAAGCCTTTTCCTTATGTCCTACATAAACTTTCGAGGCAGGATTTTCACCAACTAGGATGACAGCAAGGCCTGGCGTAATTCCCCGATTTTTCAGACAAGCAATATCATTTATTAGTTCATCTTTGATCAATTGTGCTGTTTTTTGTCCATCAAGTAAATGCGCCATAAGTCCATCCTTTCTAATGTGAAAAAGTCCCTCCAGAATTTCGCCGACAGCAAAATCTGAAAGGAGCATAGCTATTTATTTTCTTAAAATATAACGGACGATTAATAAGCTAATCTCATACAAAATAAGCATGGGCACAGCTACAAGCGTCTGTGAAAACACGTCTGGCGTCGGCGAAAGTATGGCGCCGAATACAAACGATAAAACAAAAACGACTTTGCGTTTTTTCTTTAAAAAATCTGATGTAAGCAGCCCCAATTTCGCTGCTACCGTAATAAACAGGGGCAATTCAAAAACAAAGCCAAAAGGCAATAAAAAGGAAATTACAAATGATAAATAATCACCAATCGAAAAAAGCGGCTGCAAACTATCCGTAGCAAATCCCAGCATAAAGCGAATCCCCGCTGGAAGTGCTAAAAAGTAGGAAAAGGCCAGTCCCGCTAAAAAAAGCAAAACAGATGCGGGCACCAGAAAAAAAGAAACTTTCTTCTCTGTACCCGTTAAAGCTGGCAGAATAAAAGCCCAAACTTGATATAAAATTACAGGTAGTGCAATTAAAAAACCCACAAAAAAAGAAACTTTTAAATAGGTAAAAAAAGCTTCAGCAGGATGCATATAATAAAGTTTTCCAGCTGGCGCTGTAATAAAACTCACTAAGTCTACAGCATAGAAGTAACAGACAGAACTTGTGGCCACCAGTGCAATAATTATTTTAATTAACCGATGACGTAATTCCTGCAGATGGTCTACCAGCGACATCATTCCTTGCGCGGCGGGTGCAGCCGTATCGGATTCTGCTGCCGTTACTTCGTCTTGTTCATCGGTCGCCATAAGAAATCCTCACTTTTTCTCTTCCGCTTTGCGAGGTTCTTCAATCGGCTTTGCTTCTACTTTAATGGACTCATCTTTTGCTTCACCGATAGTCGCCTTTTTAAATTCAGTAATGCCGCGGCCAAGAGCCTTGCCAACTTCAGGAAGTTTCCCCGGTCCAAATACAACTAAAGCAATTACAAGAATTAAGATCAATTCCGGCATACTAAAACTAAACAATCCTGTCACACCCTTTCATTAATATTATACCTGTTTGTTTTCTAAAACACAATATGAGGGATATTCAGTAAGATTTGTCTAAAAAATTTCGCCCTACCAAGTGATAATTCCTTTAAAATATTTTCATTTTACAGTAATTTAACAAAATAGCAGAATAATGATTGAAAAAAAGACATTTTATCGCAGCGCATAAAATGTCTTTCTTGAAATCTTAAAAATGACGTTTACCAATAAATTCAGTAATATCCAAAAGAACCTTTTTAACCGAAAGCGGTATGCATTCAGGCAAAACCTGCCGCGCCTCTTCCAGGTAGTGCTGGGCTTGCTGAAAAGAATATTCAACAGCACCACTATTACGAATATAACCTAATGCCTCTGTCAGCTTTGTTGCATCATTCGCTACAGCACGTGAGGCAATTAATTGATACAGCTTGTCTTTATTGTGACTATGGTTCAACGCATACAGCGTAGGCATTGTTAAGATGCCTTGTTTTAAATCATTGCCTGTGGGCTTGCCTACTTCCTGTTCCGTAGCCGTGACATCAAGTAGGTCGTCCGTAATTTGAAAAGCAATCCCAATGCAGTAGCCATAACGATGAAGCGCCGTTACCGACTGCGTATCATACCCAGCAGCAATTCCACCCAACTTACAGCTTGTTGCAATAAAATCAGCTGTCTTGCGATTAATATTGGTAAAATAGCCTTCCATGGTTTGGTTTAAATCAAAGAGATCCCGTTCTTGGAAAATTTCCCCTTCACAAATAACACAGATCGCATCTGTTAAAAGTTTCATCGATTCACTGCGTGAATGCTCAGCGATCAAAGAAAAGGCACGAGCGAACAAATAATCTCCAGCCAAAACCGAAGCATGGTTACCAAAAATCACATTTGCCGTAGGACGCCCCCGCCGCGTAGCCGCCACATCAATTACATCATCATGGACAAGTGTCGCCATATGAATTAATTCGATAGCCGTTGCTAAATAATGAGCCTCGTTACTTTGTTCCTTGTCCCTTTTGGCACAGAGTAAAAACAAAGCCGGCCTCAATCTCTTTCCACCGGCATGAAGTAAATGTCCACCGATTTTACTAAGTAAAGCTTCCGGCACAGTAACCATCTCAAGTAGCTCCTGTTCCACGGCAGCCATTTCTTCTTGCACCAGTGAAAATAAATTAGTCATAGTCAAATCAGATCACCTACAGCTAAAGTCTGTTACTATCATACAATACAACAGACATATAGTCCACCATATTTCCCCTTTTTATTCCCTATTGCGCTTTTTCCTGGCGTAAGACTGCGTCTTCCTGAAAATAACGCATACTCGTCTTTTTCCATTCCTTGGTGCTAAACAGCAACTTATAATCGAAAACGCCTGTCGCTTCTGCTAACTTTAGCGCAGTCTCTTCACAAATCTCCCGGCTGTGGCCATGGATCATCGTATAAAAATTATAAGGCCAGTCTGGTTTTATTTCCCGGCAATAGCAATGTGTAACAGCAGGAGACGCTGTCATAATTTCCCCGACTCGTTCACAGTCAGCAAATGGCACAATCCAAGCGCATAAAGCATTTGCTGTATAGCCAATGCGACGATGCGTCAGAACAGCGCCAAACTTACGAATTTTCCCCGTTTCTTGAAACCGCTGCAATCGTTCTATCAGTTCTGCTTCGGTAATTTTCAATTCGCTAGCTAAGCGTGCATAAGGTTCCTTTTCCAAAGGAAATTCATCTTGCATTAGTATAATAATCTCTTTATCCAGCCAATCCACTCCATCACCTACTTCAAATCAAATTTGACATTTACTTTTAATTTTTTTTGGGCTGGTAAACTATGCAAACGCCGAATCCCAGGAACTTTTGCAATTTCCGCCAGAACTTGTTCTTGCGCCGCTTTACTTGGTGAAAGCAGTGTAAACCAAAGGTTAAATTCCCCTTCTCGTTCATAATTATGAGTTACGCCCACATAGGAGTTGATTTTTTGCGCTACCGCAGCAAGGGCCTCACTATCTACCTCAGCAGCAACTAATGTACCAACATATCCGAGTCGTGCCGAATCAAAAAAAGGACCAATTCGCCGAATATAGCCATTGTCCTTCATCCAACGGACACGTGACAAAACTGTCTCCTCATCGCAGCCTACAGCATCGCCAATCATTGCAAAAGGACGGCTGGCTACCGGAAGTTTCGTCTGTAAAATATTTAAAATAGCCTTATCGAGTTGTGACAGCATGACATCCAGCCTTTCTAAAAATAATAAGAAAATAAGACCTGTTCAGCATGGAAAGAAGGACAGCCCGGAGACTGTCCTTTCCTATTCAATTACTGTTATAGTAACAAAAGGTCGCCAATAACGTCAAGAACTTCTTTCCTGCCAGTTCCTTTTAACGAAGAATAAGTCATGATTTCATGTTGTTTTATTTTTAGCTGACGACTAATAAGAGCTTGCTGTTTCTGCACGGCCGAACGACTTAATTTATCGGCTTTGGTCGCAATAATCTGTACAGGTACGCCTGATGAAACAAGCCAGTCAAAAACCTGTAAGTCGCTTTCCTGCACAGGGTGGCGAATATCGATAAGCTGAAATACCCGTTTCAGTTCCGTAGATTCCATAAGAAAATCTTCAATAAATTTTCCCCAGCTTGTGCGTTGTTTTTGCCCCCGCTTAGCATAGCCATAACCAGGCAAATCGACAAAGAAAATGCTCTTTCTCTCTAGAGATTTTCGCATTTCTAATTGATAAAAATTAAGAGTTTGCGTTTTACCTGGCGTACTACTGATGCGAGCTAAACCCCGATGACGGCAAAGCGAGTTAATCAACGAAGATTTTCCTACATTGGATCTTCCTACAAAGGCAAACTGAGGCAGATCTTCTGCTGGATATTGATCAGCCCGCACAGCGGAAGCGACGTATTTTGCCGCCAGAACCTCAACCTCTGCGATTACAGCTGCCGCGTTCTCGCCTGGTGCCATTTGCCCGTTTTTTACTTCTTCAGTCATTCTTTTGCAGCCTCCGCTGTTTCCGTCGCTTCCTCAGACGATTTTCCTGCCAACAAGGCCGTTTTAAGGACTTCATCCATATGCTCTACTGGAATAAATTCCAGGCTTCGTTTTACATTTTGCGGCAATTCCTCAAGATCACGTTTGTTTTCCGCTGGTAAAAGAATGGTTTTAATGCCAGCACGATGCGCCGCCAGAACTTTTTCTTTTATACCACCGACAGCAAGAACGCGGCCACGTAACGTAATTTCGCCAGTCATAGCTAAATCGCTGCGAATCGGTCTGTCGCTTAGCGCTGAAACGATCGCCGTAGCCATGGTAATACCAGCTGACGGGCCATCCTTAGGAATTGCGCCTTCTGGTAAATGCACATGAATATCTAGTTTTTCGTGAAACTCTTCATCAATGCCAAGAAGCTGCGCCCGATTGCGAATATAGCTAAAACCAGCCTGAGCACTTTCCTGCATAACTTCGCCCAGCTGTCCGGTCAAGGTTAGTTTCCCTTTGCCCTTCATAGTCGAAACTTCTACAGGTAAAACATCGCCGCCCACTTCCGTCCAAGCCAGCCCTGTCGCTACGCCAACCTGAGGCTCTTTTTCCGCAGCAGAATGGCGGAATTTCGGACTACCCAAAAAGACATGAATGTTTTGCGGTGTAACTTTAACACGCGAACGCTTATTCTGGACAATTTGACGGGCCACCTTACGGCAAAGGCCAGCAATACTGCGTTCTAAGCCGCGGACTCCCGCTTCGCGCGTATAGTCACGAATAATCTTTTGAATCGCCGCGTCGGAAAATGAAATTTGTTTCTCCGTAAGACCATGTTCTTTCGTCTGTTTACTAACCAAATACTGTTTAGCAATCTGCACCTTTTCTTCTTCCGTATAGCCAGGAATCTGAATCACTTCCATACGGTCTAACAGCGGCCGGGGAATATTATGCATCACATTCGCCGTAACAATCCAAAGCACGCGCGATAAATCAAAGGGCAGCTCTACATAATGATCACTAAAGGTATTGTTCTGTTCAGGGTCCAGCACTTCCAACAATGCGGAAGACGGATCGCCTCTAAAGTCAGCACTCATTTTATCAATTTCATCTAGCAAAAAGACCGGATTTTTTGAACCAACTGTCCGCATTCCCTGAATAATCCGACCAGGCATAGCGCCTACATAAGTCCGACGATGACCGCGAATTTCCGCTTCATCACGCACGCCACCCAAAGAAGCGCGAATAAATTTACGTTCCATTGATCTGGCAATCGAGCGCGCCAGCGATGTTTTACCAACGCCAGGCGGCCCTACCAAGCAGAGAATTGGTCCTTTCATCTGATCGGTTAATTTGCGAATAGACAAGTACTCTAAAATTCTTTCTTTCACTTTTTCCAGACCATAATGATCTTCATCTAGCGTGGCTTCTGCCAAAGTAATATCAAGACGATCTGTAGAAATTTTCGACCAAGGCAAAGAAAGTAGCCAATCGAGATAGGTGCGAATGACGGCGCTTTCCGCCACCATAGGTGGCATTTTTTCCAGACGGTCAATTTCCTTCTTGATTTTTTCTTCTACCTCTTTAGGCAGTTCTTGTTCCTTCATGCGCTGCCGATATTCTTCTACCTCGGCCGCCCGGTCATCCTTATCGCCTAATTCCTTTTGAATGGCCTTCATTTGCTCGCGTAAATAGTATTCCTTCTGGGTTTTTTCCATTTGTTTGCGTACGCGCACATTAATCTTTTTTTCCAGTTCCAATATTTCCATTTCACGGCCTAATATCTCGCAAAGCTTTTCCAGGCGTTCTTTAATGGTTACTGCATCAAGCAGCGCCTGTTTATCTTCAATCTTCAGAGATAAATGAGTCGCAATCAAATCAGTAAGCCGCCCCGCTTCTTCTACGGTCACAACCGATACAAGCGTTTCCGGCGGAATTTTCTTGCTCAGCTTCACCCACTGTTCAAATTGGCTGATCACTGTACGCGTCAGAGCTTCTATTTCTGGCGTTTTCTGTTCCACTTCCGAAAATTCTTCAATCTCTACGGAATAGTAAGGATCAAATTTAATATAATTTGCAATTTTAGCCCGATGAAGTCCTTCTACCAAGACTCGAATCGTACCGCCAGGCAGCTTTAATAATTGTTTAATTTCCGCTACCGTGCCAATTTCAAAAATATCTTCCGCTTCTGGCTGATCCGTCTGGGCATCTTTCTGTGTTGCCAGCATAATAAGCCGATCATGAACCATCGCCTCTTCTAGGGCGCTGATCGACTTTTCCCGGCCTACATCAAGATGAATAATCATATAAGGATATACCAAGATGCCTCGAAGCGGCAGCAATGGTATCAATTTTTTTTGGTCAGACATAATGTGTCCTCCTTCTCGCCTCTTCACTTTGTACGTCCTTATTCCGGTTTAGCAACCGAAATAAGAGCTGCGGTAATTATTTCATAGGTCAGCCTATCTTATACATATTCTTACACATTCCCTAAAAATCCTTTCTTTTCTCACAAGAGTAGCCGGGTAAGTTTCCCGGCTGTCCTTGTTTTATATTAAATTGATCTTAGCCGGTTCCTGTACCAGTGTTCTAGAATCGAAACACAATGTCTCCGCAAGAACTTCTTGCAAAGTATCCACAGCAAGTACTTCAATGCCCAAAGATTGAAACCCCTCCTGTTCATTTTCTCGGGGAATCAAAACTTTTTCGGCTCCGGCTTGCTTTGCCGCTAGCACTTTTGCGAGTACTCCGCCCACAGGTTTAACTAAGCCGCGCAATGATAATTCTCCTGTCAGAGCAACTCGGTTGTCAATGGGAATCTGATGAATCGCCGAATATAATGCGGCAGCGATGGTTACGCCAGCGCTCGGCCCATCAACCGGTCCGGCCGAAGGAAAATTCACGTGGACATCATAAGACGAAAAATCAATGGAATATTCATTTTTCAATACAGTCATAACATTTTCGATCGATCCTTTAGCCATACTTTTACGACGAATTAAGCGGCCTTGACTCTGAATTTCTTCCTCATCAACAATTCCTGTTACCGTCAGTTTTCCTTGACCACTATCCACTTTCGTCGCCGCAACTTCAACTTCCATCATCGCCCCGATGCTAGGACCGCAAATCGCTAAGCCATTGGCAAACCCGACTTGCGGACTTGCCCCAATCTTCGTTTCCGGCCTCGGGTCGTATTGACTAAAATTAATCACCCATTCTATATCAGCCTTCGAAAGAGTACGACGTCTTTCCGTAAGAGCCATACTCGCCGCGGTCTGTACGATATTTACAGCCTCGCGCCCGCTCGAAGCATAGCGTTCAATTAAAGAAATCACTTCAGGCTCAACAGAAAAATCTATTTTATTTAAGGCTATCTTAGCGATTCTGCCAATTTCAGGCGCAAGCAATGGCCGAAAATAAATTTCGACGCAACGTGAACGCAGTGCTGCCGGAATCTCCTCCGGCAATCTTGTTGTAGCACCAATCAGACGAAAATCCGCCGGCAAGCCATTTTGAAAAATATCATGAATGTGCAGCGGGATATTTTTGTCTTCCTTATGGTAATAGGAACTTTCCAAGAATACTTTGCGATCTTCCAGGACTTTTAATAGTTTATTCATTTGTACATGGTGGAGCTCACCAATTTCATCAATAAATAAAACACCGCCGTGGGCTTTAGTGACTGCTCCCGCTTTCGGCTGAGGAATACCAGCAACGCCTAACGGCCCCGCCCCTTGGTAAATCGGATCATGAACAGTACCAATCAGCGGATCGGCAATTCCCCGCTCATCAAAACGCGCTACAGTGGCATCCAATTCGGTAAAGACAGCGCCAGGTCGAAAAGGAGACAGACTGTTGCCACGGGCTTCTTCCAAAATAAGTCTAGCTGCCGCAGTTTTGCCGATACCTGGTGGTCCGTAAAGAAGGACATGTTGTGGATTGGGGCCGCAAAGAGCCGCTCGCAGAGCGCGAATGCCTTCTTCTTGACCGACAATCTCCCGAAAAGAAGTGGGACGTGTTTTCTCTGACAGCGGCTCCGTTAAAGCAATGGACCGCAATCGTTGCAATTTATCAATTTCAGAACGTGATTCTTTTTCTACAGCCACTTTGTTCCCTTGTTGTGATCTAAGTAAATTCCAAAAGTAAAGGCCAATTACTACAGCAAAAAAGCACTGGAGTAACGTAAAAAAATTGACTGCATATTCCATGTTCGCCCTCCTTTTGCTCCGTGTTCTTTTTCAGCTTTGCACAAGTTTAGTATGAGCGCAAAACTTCATTTTATCCGACGAGCAAAAGAGACAAAAAAGGAGAGAACGCAAGGTTCTCTCCTCAAGCTAAGCTGCTAATCAAGCAGACTCTTCTTTTTTCTTGCTTTTTTTATCAGCTGCAGTGACCAATTTCGGTTCTTCTTTCGCCATGACGACTTCGCGAGTTACCACGCATTTCGTCACATCACTGCGCGAAGGAATCTCATACATAACATTGCGCATAATTCCTTCAATAATTGCCCGAAGTCCTCTAGCGCCGGTGTTGCGCTTAATGGCTTCGTCAGCAATCGCCGAAAGAGCGTCTTCCTTAAATTCAAGTTGCACTTCATCCATTTCCAAAAACTTTTGATACTGTTTAATCAAAGCATTTTTGGGTTCCAATAGAATCCGCACAAGCGACGCTTCATCAAGCGCATCTAATGTTACGATCACTGGCAGACGACCAACAAATTCAGGAATTAAACCAAATTTCAGTAAATCTTCCGGCAGCATTTTGCCGAGAAGTTCGCCAACATTTTTCTTTTCTTTCGGTTGAATATCAGCGCCGAAGCCGAGATTTTTCTTGCCGATTCTAGCACTGATAATCCGGTCGATACCATCAAAAGCACCGCCACAAATGAACAAAATATTGGTTGTATCAATCTGGATGAATTCCTGGTGAGGATGTTTTCTACCACCTTGCGGCGGAACACTGGCAACAGTTCCCTCTAAAATTTTAAGCAGAGCCTGCTGCACGCCTTCGCCAGATACATCACGGGTAATAGATGGATTTTCCGATTTTCTAGCAATTTTATCAATTTCATCAATATATACAATGCCTTTTTCGGCTTTCTCTACATCGTAGTCGGCCGCCTGAATCAGCTTTAGCAGAATGTTTTCTACATCTTCACCGACATAGCCCGCTTCTGTTAAAGAGGTTGCATCAGCAATAGCAAAGGGTACATTGAGAATTTTAGCTAGTGTTTGTGCTAGAAGAGTCTTGCCGCTGCCTGTCGGTCCCAGCATGATAATGTTGGATTTTTGCAACTCCACATCATCCATCTTAGAACCAATATTGATCCGTTTATAGTGATTGTACACAGCTACCGACAAAGATTTTTTGGCATCGTCTTGACCAATGACATATTGATCCAAAATCGCTCTAATTTCTTTCGGTTTTGGAATTTCTTTCATATCAATGTCAATCGTTTCGCCAAGCTCTTCCTCGATGATTTCGTTGCACAATTCAATGCACTCATCACAAATATAAACGCCTGGACCAGCAACTAGCTTTTTAACCTGTTCTTGCAACTTGCCGCAAAAGGAACATTTTAACTGACCTCTGTCATCGCCAAACTTCAACATGCTATCACCTCTTTATTCGGAAGTCTCCTTCTGTTTATCGCTACGAGATACCACAGCATCAATCAAACCATAATCTAAAGCTTCTTGGCTTGACATGAAGAAGTCTCTTTCCATATCCTGACGAATTTTCTCCAAGGGTTGACCAGAATGACGAGATAAAATTTCATTGCCAATTTCGCGTAACCGCAAAATTTCACGAGCATGAATTTCAATATCCGTCGCCTGCCCCTGCGCACCGCCATGAGGCTGATGAATCATAATACGGGAATAAGGTAGAGCATAGCGCTTTCCTTTAGCACCAGCCGTTAAAAGAATCGCTGCCATACTGGCCGCTGAACCAATGCAGATTGTCGATACATCAGGACGAATATACTGCATCGTATCATAAATAGCTAAGCCAGCAGTTACAACGCCGCCTGGGCTGTTAATATACAAGTGAATATCTTTATCAGGATCTTCAGACTCTAAAAATAAAAGCTGTGCAATCACAAGATTTGCTACAGTATCATCGATAGGTCCGCCAATAAAGACAATACGGTCTTTCAGCAAACGAGAGTAAATATCATAAGATCGTTCGCCACGATTTGATTGTTCTACAACAACAGGAACAAAATTCATGATTACCACCTCTATTCGTGTAGTAGCATCCTGTTTTACGCTTTTTCTACCGTGTCAAGAATCAGGCCAAGAGCTTTTTTACGCAGAACAGTCTGCGCTAATGCGCCAATGTTGCCTTGTTCGGTAATAATTTTGCGTACTTCTTCTACAGGTGCTTGATAAGCTTCAGCCATAGCAGCTGTTTCAGCGTCTAAATCTTCAGTTTCTACTTTGAGTTTTTCTGCTTTAGCAATTGCTTCGAGCAAAAGATCTACTTTTACATTGGCTAAAGCATTATCGCGATAATTTTCTCTGAGCGTATTCATATCCATATGAACATATTCCAAATATTTATCCAGTTTCATGCCGCGACTTTCTAAATTCACAGCTAGATCTTGAATCATAACATTGATGCGGTCATCGACCATAACATCAGGAATGTCCATTTGGGCATTATCTACAGCCAATTTAATTACGTTGTTTTTAAATTCGCGTTCTGCTTTTTCTTTAGCAGCCTCTTCTAGCTTATTCTTGGTATCGGCTCTTAATTCCTCTAAGGTTTCAAACTCGCCGCTGTCTTTAGCAAATTCATCGTCAAGAGCAGGCAATTCCTTGCGTTTAATATCCTGAATTTTCACTTTAAACTCAGCGGCTTTGCCAGCCAATTCTTGCGAGAAATATTCTTCTGGGAAGCTTACTTTAACAAGACGATCTTCCCCGCTTTTTGCACCGATCAGCTGATCTTCAAACCCAGGGATAAAGCTACCGGAACCAACTTCTAACGGATATCCTTGTGCATCGCCGCCTTTGAAAGGAATGCCATCAACAAAGCCTTCGAAGTCAATAATGGCGAAATCGCCTTTTTCTAAAACAGCATCAGGAACTACAACCATTTTTGCTTGGCGGGAACGCATATCTTCTAGCTGTTTGTCAACTTCTTCATCAGTTACTTCTGCTTTTACTTCCGCAACTTTCAAGTTTTTATATTCGCCTAAAGTCACTTCCGGTTTCACCGTTACAGTTGCTTTAAATACGCAAGGAGCTTCCTCCGTTAACGTAACGACTTCAATCTGCGGACGACTTACAGGTTCAATGTTCTGTTCGTCAAGCGCTTGGCTATAAGCATTAGATGCCAAAAGATCAAATGCTTCTTCCATAATCGCTTCTTTACCAATTCTCATTTCCAATACTTTCTTAGGAACTTTTCCTTTACGGAAGCCAGGAATATTTACTTTAGCAGCCAATTTTTGATATGCACGACCTACCGCTTTCGTTACTTGTTCCTGAGGAATTTCCACCTCAAGTACGGCTTTATGGTTGTCTATTCTTTCCACTGTTACTTTCATTTATGCGATATCCTCCTTAATGAATAGTGCCATGCTTGTCCTAATACAAATTCAAATCGCAATGATTGCCTTATGTAGAAACACGAACGCCAGCATGCCATGCCTAATATACTATCATAATTGTATAACAAAAACAAGAAAAATGCAAAAAACCCAGCGATTTTTGCTGGGAATTTGACTTTAATGGAGCGGAAAACGAGATTCGAACTCGCGACCCTCGCCTTGGCAAGGCGATGCTCTACCACTGAGCTACTTCCGCACAATTTTTTCTGACGACTTTTTCATTATAGCTATAAAGCCACACTTTGTCAACATAATATTGAAAAAAAGTATCTAATTGGCTGCACCTCTAGTAGATTGGCCGAATAAAAATAAATAACCCAGCTTAAAGGCAAAACCAAAGGAGTGGTTCTTCTTGTTCTTTTGCTTAAATAAAGATTGTCATCTCGTGGTCGGTCAACAGCGCGGCGCCATCTATAACGTCAAATCTGGCAAGGTTCATTCCATTAGCCCTGCCGCCGTATCGCTCTTAACAGGTAGTGAAAGCTCATCTCAAACTATGGTTTTATCTGCGGCCTTACTAAAAGAAAACGAACTCCAGTTTCTTGACCATCTCATTTCACTGGGCCTCGGCTCCTTTTACTATCAGCAGCCTGCCCTCGACTGGCCAAGCACGGAACCAGTTCAGACGCAAACCCTTGATTTTATCTGGCTAGAACTAACGGGAATGTGCAATAATCGCTGTTTGCATTGCTATGCCGACAGTTCACCCGAAACAGTCACAGAACTTCCGCTCAATTGTTGTGAACAAATATTAAGGGAGGCTTTTGCAGCCGGCGCTCGTTCCGTTCAACTGATTGGCGGTGAACCCTTGCTTTATCCCCACTGGCGCGAACTAGCTCTGTATGCTAAAGAACTCGGCTTTGAAATCATTGAAATATTTACAAACGCTACGCTAATTACGGAAAAAGAGATTGCTTTTATCCAAGAACAGAAGTTGCAAATCGCCACAACACTCTATAGCGATAAAGCTGCTATTCATGATCTAATTACACAAAACCCTGGCAGTTTTGAACAAACTCTCGCCGCAATAAAGAGCTTACTAGCGGCCCATGTGCCCCTACGTATTGCCTCTATCTTAATGAAACAAAATGAAACAGAGGCCGAAAATATTATGAAGCTTTGCGCCAGCCTTGGCTTACCCCCCTCGCCACCTGACGTAATTCGCCCGACAGGCCGCGGCAATGATCAAGCCATCCGCCCGAACCATCTCACAACGCCGCCTATTCAGCCGCCGTTTTTTACGGACCCATTGGCTTTTAGCCGCAACCAAACCTACCATACCTGTCTAGCCGGAAAAGTAGCTATTACCGCCATGGGTGATGTAATTCCCTGTATTTTTGCTCGTGAACAAATTTTAGGCAATATCCATTCAGAATCCCTCTCATCAATACTTTCTGGCGAAAAACTACAATCCTGCTGGCGTCTCACCAAGGATAAAATTGAAAAATGCTGCGACTGCGAATACCGCTATGCCTGCCATGACTGCCGCCCCCTAGCGCAAGCTACAGCTGCCACTCCCCATTGGCTTGCCGCACCTAAGAACTGCCTATACAACCCCGCATTGGGGATTTGGGAGGAAAAATAAATGTCTGACGAACGAGATTTTTGGCAAGAAGGCGAACTGGAAATTGAAGACCTAAAAGAACTAGATGATCGTTTTGAAACGCCTGCTGATTTTTATGATGAACCGCTTCGCATTTGTTATCCCCACAATTGCTATCCGCGGCCTTGTTACCCCCGTTCTTGTTATCCGCGCCGCCCTTGTTACCCTAATACCTATTGTTTCCCCAACACACCTTGTTCACCCAATACCTATTGCTATCCGAACCGCTACTGTTCACCACGGATGACTTGCTGGCCTAATCACGGCTGCAATCCTCGCTATTGCTACCCCAACAGCTGCTATCCCAGACGTTAAATACAGATACAGGAAAATGCACCAGCTCATCTGGTGCATTTTTCAAGAAAAAGTAAGAGATTGGTAGCGAATGCGTTAAAAGAAATGTCATAGGAACCTTTTAGGCTAAAATGCTTCTTATTTGCGAATAAATAATAGCAAATCCGTCTAAAACAAAGCTTTCATTCTACAGCAGTCCTTGTATAATTAAGTTCTGAGTTATATTTTTCTTGGAGGATGATTCACTTATGATGCACTTTTTGCGTCGCCTGCTTATTGGTCGACCACTGCACAATCAAGAAATGGTGCATGAAAAAATGCCAAAATGGAAGGCCTTGGCAATCTTCTCTTCTGACGCCTTGTCTTCCGTGGCATACGGGCCAGAACAGATTATGTTGATCTTAGCTTTGCCTAGCATGATGGCTTACGGCTTCATCGGGCCCGTATCTATCGCTATTTTAGTCTTACTAGCAATCGTAACATTATCGTATGTCCAAGTGGCAAAAGCCAATCCTGGCGGCGGCGGCTCCTATTCCGTAGCGATCCATAATCTTGGCGAATGGCCGGCTCTTACCGCAGCGGCAGCGCTCTTCGCCGATTATACGCTAACTGTAGCCGTAAGTGTTTCAGCCGGAACAGCGGCCATCATCTCCGCCTTCCCCGAACTTTCAGCCCACGAAATTTCAATTGACTTATTTGTATTATTTTTTATTCTCATGCTTGTGAATCTTCGGGGAGTCCGTGAATCTTCCAGTGCCTTTGTCATTCCGACTTACGCCTTCATTATGGGTATTTTTATTTTAATTGGCGCTGGCATCTGGCAATCTCTTTCCGGTCTTGGCCCAACAATTCCGCCAGAATCCTTGGAAAGGCAGCTCAACTTCCCCGTATTTTATTTGCTACTACGAGCCTTTGCTAACGGCTGTAGTTCGATGACTGGTTTAGAGGCTATTTCCAACGGCGTTCCGATGTTTAAAGAACCTGAAGTAAAAAATTCCGCTAAAACGACTTATTGGATGTCACTGATTCTTGGTGTCATGTTCCTCGGAATTTCCTATTTATTAATGCATTTTCATATTCTTCCCCTTGATGACGTAACCGCTTTATCACAGATTGCGGAAAAAACCTTTGGCCGCGGCTTTTTCTACTATTATATTCAAATTACAACGATGCTCGTTCTTTATCTTGCTGCTAATACTTCCTTTAATGGTCTGCCGCCGCTGTTATCGATTCTCGCTAAAGATGGCTACATGCCCCGCTATCTGGGAACACGCGGTGAAAGGCTTAGCTTCAGCAATGGCATTATTCTGTTAAGCATCGTAGCTGGCCTGCTTATTGTCATCTTTAATGGCAATACAGAAGATCTGATTTCACTTTATGCCATCGGCGTATTTCTCTCCTTTACCATTGCGCAAAGCGGCATGGTCGTTCATTGGAAACATGAACAGGGCTCCGGCTGGATTGTGAGAGCTATTTTAAATGCCTTTGGCGCCATAATCACCGGTATCGTAGTACTGATTATCTTAGTGACGAAATTCTTCTATGGCGCCTGGATGGTCATCGTGTTTATTCCGATCATGATGTTCGTCTTCAAAAAAATTCGTCACCATTACAATGATATGGCAGAACAGCTTCACTTGCCTTCTAATGAAATTGAAGAAATTTTCAATACGCCTATCGGGAAAAATATGGTCATTGTCCCCATTGCCTCACCGACGCGAGTCGTAGCCGAAACGCTAAAATACGCTCGTTCCATTTCGGCTGACGTAACAGCGTTACATATCGCTATTGACGAAGAAAGCGGTCAAAAGGTCGAGAAAAAGTGGCGGTCACTCAACTTAGATATCCATCTAGTTACCGTCTATTCGCCCTATCGCCTCGTAATTCAGCCGCTTATTGATTATGTAGCCAAACTAGAAAAAGAAAAGTCACCGGAAGACTTTATTACCGTACTCATTCCCGAATTCGAAACAAAAAAAAGCTGGCATCGACTGCTACACAATCAAACCGGCTGGATTTTACGTACTTTGCTAATTTTAAAAGACAACGTCGTTGTAACAACCATTCCTTATCATCTAAAAAAATAAGCGTAATCATGAACATTTATGAAAAAAGCGCTCCTAATTACATTCTGGATAGGAGCGCTTTTCGTTATTCCCCAAGAAGCGCTAAAGAATCAAGATCTATTTTACTAGTTGCTTCCTGCAATTTCTGCCAACTTACCTCACGTGGCGCTACGGCAACTGGCTTTTTTAGGTCTTCAAGAACATCTTCGACATAGGTAGCCTGCCGCATACCAACAAGCACGGAGGTCACGCCCAAAGTAGAACGAATCGTCCGCAAAGCAAGCTGACTTAAGGACGCCGCTTCGCTCCAATCAGGGTCAGCAGCAGCTAAAGCTGCTTTATCAAGATTCACTCGCTGTTGTTCTCTCCCACGATAATAAGCAGCAATATTTTTAAATAAAGGATTTAATTGCGCCACATAATCATCAATCCAGCAAGTTAATTCCTGGTTTAAGGCGGAGCTTTTCAATAATATATCAATCGACGTCTGAATCACCGGAATAAAATAGGAATGATTCACATCCTGCCAATGCCAATAAGAATCAAAAGTATACCAGTGTTTTTGCAACACTTCACCAGAGTTCAATCCTTTAAATAAAGCTGGATTGGCAAGATCATGATCAGGTAATACTGTAATGAATTTTCGCCGGAAAACTTCCTCGAGTTCCATTAATGCCCGAATCTGCTCAACAAGGAGCTCTATATGTCGAAAAGTTTCGCCAGAAAGTTCTGTAAGCCGACAGATCGAGTCACCTTTCATCGCGTTAAGTGGTCGGTTAATCAGAACAGCTAGTTCCTGTGCCGCTGCAAAACTCAGAAGCGACTGACCACCAGGCTGATTTTTTTCTAGTATAGCGCCAGGTTCATAGATGTTTAAGGGAAATTCGATAACTTTAAAATGATGAGTAGGAGCAATTTTTTCGGCAATTTGCCAAATATCGCTTAAAGACACCGCTTCATAGGCGTCAGATGGCGTCGGAAAATCGTTGGAACTAATCCCATAGCAACCAATCCGACCAGCAGCGACCTCCTGTTCTAAGTAAATAAAAGCTGCCTCAATCCGCCGCAAAAATTCGCTTCTCGCTGCGTCTTGTTCCATCCCCTGTTCTTTCGCCCACAAAAAAAAGTATTCCGGGTTATGGAGCAAATAGCAGTCAATGACAGATAGATTAAGTCTTGCAAGGCTTGCCGCGATCTGGTCTCGTAAAAAATCAGGATGGATCGAGTGCGCCAAAGTTTCGTTAAAAACGAGCACTTCCGGCGAAATGGGATTCCCAGCCGCCTGCCCTTCCTGATAGCGTACTAAATTACTGCCTTGCAAATAACCACCTTTCGATACGATCACAACTTCGTCTCTGGCAAGTTCACCAGAGTTCGTTAATTCCGTAAGAACTTGTCCAATCAACTCTTCCGACTGGCCATCTGTATAATTTGCACTTGTATCAATCAAATTAATGCCGCTCTGCAGAGCCACCTTCAGCGCTGCTTTATGGCTTTCTTCGGTTAAAAACAAGCGATAACTGCCAAAACCGGCTTCGCTTACCACAAGCCCGGTATTCCCCAAGGAACGATAGGCTAACTCCTTATGTTTTTGTGCATAGCCTGCTGTGCCTTGCGGGGTTGCCTTGGTCTGTAGATTTTCCAAAATACTACCACTCCTTTATTAATCTCCCCCTTCATTATAAGGCCCCAGCCTTTTTCCAGCAATCAAATTACTACTTTATGGGACAAGCGCCGTTTTGACACTCTAAATCACCATGACCGACAGTGCCATGATGCTGTGAAAACTCAGCAAAAGACAGCCGTTCATAGGGCGCCTGCTGCCGGCTTTCATCAATCATAATTGTCGTACCCTTTAGCCGCGGTAAAAAGGACAATAGTAAGCTCTTTACTTCTGAGGAAGAAAGCGAGTGCGGCGGAATGTTGGCAGTAAAACTAATGGCATTATCGGCATAAACATCTTGAATCATGGCTTGAACACTGAGCATATCGGCAAGATGAATTTCATTTTGTTGCTCAACCATATCTTCTATATCTAATCCCGCTGCCTCAGCAATTTCTACCAGGCGGTCTTTATAGTAAAATTTGACAACTTTCGTAGTTGCTGAATACATGTCCTGCTCCATGTCACTCAGGCTAAAAGCGTCTAACTCAGGATCATTGGCAGCATAACGCACACGGCGAATCCCATAGCGCGTATAAATCGGCTGAATCCCAGTTGTTTCACCTGGCAACAGAGCAATCGTTCCCGTCGGTGCAATTGTCGTTACTTTGACAGGCTCGGGAATTCTCAGGCAAAAAGCATAATCGCGCGCCGCCTGTCGCACAATCTGATAATATTTTTTCAAGGATTGCATCACATATTGATTATAGTGAGACTCAGAATATTTAATACCGTTTTGAATGAGCCAAGTCTGATAGCCGAAAAACCCTACGCCAATTCGCCGATTTTTGGCGACTACCGCCTGTTGACGCTGATTTAAAATATCGCCAAAAGTATTACGAATTAAGAACCTAGCCATAAGCCGAAAGGCTTCTTGCCGTTCCTGTTCGTCACTAAAAGCCGCTAGATTAATATGACCTAGGTTACAATTTTCAAAACCTTGTAAGGCAATTTCACCGCAAGGATTCGTACTTTCGATGAGTTCAGGCTCTGTTTCACCTACTTGCGATAAAGAGCGGTTCCAAAATCCCGGTTCCCCTCTAGTCATCATCGCCTCAACAGCTCGATCCAGAACTAGCCGAGCATGAGAATTGCCCTTTTTCCATGCAGCAAAAAAATCATCATCAATTTCAACAGAAATATTCGTCGTCCAATGGGACGTTTCATCAAGCTTGCAATCAATAAAAGTCAAAATGTCTTCGTCTTTCCAAGATTTCAGACTCATTCTAGCGCTACGTCGCACATTACCAGAAATTACACAACGAGCAATAAGATGGTCAATTTCCATAAAATCAAGAGAATTCAATTTTTGCCCTTGTTTGCTATTGAGCAATTCTGCCACATCATAAAGCATGACAATGAGTGGCAAGGGCCCTGAAGCAATCCCGCCAAACCCTTTAATTCGAGATCCTTTCGGTCGAATATTAGATACATCGAAGATCAACTCAACTGCTTCATCGCCGGTTTCCCAAAAAGCATCAAGCAGATTTTTAAGAGCCTCTACCCAGCCTTCACGAGAATCATCAATCGTAATGGAACCAGTCCATTCCGGCGAATAAGTCAGTGACATCTTGTCTTTAATGTCACTGTAATCAGGATGACTGCGATCACAAACAAGATGCAGATTCACCTGGCGCTGTACCGGATTATATCGTTCGACATAACGATTCGAATAGTTACTGCCCACACCGCCACCTTTGCACAATTCATCGAATAAAAAAGTAAAATGCTCTGAAACAATTTCTGTCCAAGAGCTATTATGACAATTAAATAAAAACTGCCGTCCTGGCACACCAGAAACCCATAAGCTTCGCCCCGCCGGAATTGCTTTGAAAGAATACATCATATCAAAAAGCTTTTCCGCTTCGTCCGGCTCTATGTAACGACTTGGTACTAAACTGCAATTCCCATTGACCACTCGTAAAACAGTTTCCGGCCAAGTTTCCTTTTCGCCATTCGGCTTAATCCTCGAATAGGTTCGTTCATACACGGCTTTGCCTAAAACGCCAAATTCTACTGACTCATTCAACTGCTGAAGTTTTTCTTTATCGATGATCAACATAATAATCGCTCCCGCTTACAATTTACTAGTTAGCTTTCGAAAAAAGGCAGACATCTATAACAGCCTCTCCAATCACTATATATTGTATTTTAACACATTTCAAGCACTATATATAGTGTTTTGTGGTCTTGTAAAAAAATAGAGACAAAAGGCACAGTCCTTTTGTCTTGTTTGCAATACAGCGTTTTGTAATTAGAAAACCATTAAGGAAAAGGTACTTTGAGTTGCTGGCCAGCCATGATTTTTCCGTTACTATCTAAGCCATTTATACTACATATTAAAACAATGCGCTGTCTGATATCTTCTCGTTCTGTAGTATACCGAGCAGCAATGGTCCACAAGGTATCGCCCTGCGTCACAGTCACTGTTTCATAACGTAAAGCAGCTTGTTTTCCCTGGATTGAATAAGCATGAACAGAACTTACAGCCATGAATAATAAAAGAAAAACCCATAAGAGTTTACGCATTCAAACCCCTCCGAACGTTTGTTTGGTTTTAGTTTATCATAGAACAGGTGTTCGGTCAAACAGAAAAACCATCGCCAAAATAAAATAACCGCCCTAAATAAATAGGACAGTCAATTTTATTCACAGCATATAGTAATCATGCTATAATGGGAAAAAATAATTTATCTAATGTCGCGCCTACTCTTTTTCCCGCTTTTGTGTTAAAGTTTTCAATGAGTCGCTAATAGTCCATAAAAAATATAATTGCAATAACGTAGTAACAATATAAAAAGCCAATAAAAAAAAGTCTTCAAAATCTAACGGATACATACGTGGACCAGCTCCCTTCTGTCTATCATTTCATCATAACGAGTAATTATGACAAATCAATGACAAACGGACGATGCGGTCGCGTCAATTTTGCTTTAGGAGGCTGTCTATGTGATTGAATTGTTTTTAATTTTACTGTTTATCGCTGCCGCAATTTTAGTAAAAATGCGCATAGAATTAGAAAAAATTGATGATGTAAAATATGCTATGAACAACTTTGCTGTAGAAGCTGCCAGACTCGTAAAGACAATTGATCATTTTACTCCCGCCATGGTTGCTGCTCTATCGCTAGGCGGACAGACTATAGACGGCTATATTTACGCAGATACAGATACAGGTACACTTTGCCTTGTAAATAAAAAGCTACGTTGGAAACTCGTAAAAGGTCATGAAATATTAGATGTGGCAATCGTAACAGATGATACGAGTCAAAAAACGAGTAAAGACTATGTGGAACATGTTCATGTAATTATGCATCTTAATGATTTAAAATATCATACGGTTCGGATAAATTGTCTGCCTGTCAGAGCGAAAAAAAATTCTTCTAGCTATCAACAAGCTTTAGCCACAGCAACGCAATGGCACGGCATGCTACAATATTTGAAACAGGCTGAAGAAGAATATCGCTTCAATTAAAAAGCCAATGCACTTGCTAAAATAACAAGTGCATTGGCTTTTATTCTTATATGCTACAATGACTATTTGATGGAAAGCTTCGTCTATTGATTCGTATTAATACTTAATTTACTGCCTACTGCGTGAAGGCGCAAGCTGCCTGCCCCAGCCTTTGGCTTGCTCTTTCAAATAAAGATCCAATTCAGCAGGATCCATGCGAACCGTTTTCACTTCAGCTTGTCCATAAACCCTTCGGTCGCGGTGAGTAAATCCTGCTATTTTCGTCACCTTACGGTGCATCTCTGCTTCAATAGTTGCCGCTTTAAGTAAACCGCAAGTTTTTCTGTCAAGCATTTTCATACGCCAATCACTCTCCTAAATTGTTGTGTGATCATAACAGAAACTATTCAAGCATATTTTTTTAAGACAGTTGCTATTATCACAACTCCCTCTATAATTACTATAAGACTTTTGCTGGATTTAGTCTATATGTAATTTGTTAATTTGGCGTAAATTTGTAAAGAACCTAAAATAATAAAAACGATTTATCTGTCTTATTTAATATTTTGCGAAACCGCCTCAGCCTTATTGACATTTATGCTCAAAATACGACATAATATTTATTGTCAGAAAGAAAGCAGGTGAGTTCTGTGGAAAAGAAGAAGAAAAACCTAACAACGATCATTACCTATTTTACGAAAGATGGCCGTCGCACAACAGAAAAACTTGCTTTCCGAAAAATCGTCCACTGCTATGATGCTGGAAGGAATTTAATTCACTCTAGTTTAAGTATACGCTTTTCTTTGGAAGACGAATGGTAGTCTTGCTAGCAGGTTATGCTAAGCGAGAGGTGATAAGCATGGATAAGAATGAAACCGTGGAGCAGCAAGCAGCTAAAGCCAATGCATCTGTCGGTTATGGACCCAATAATCCAGAACCCATTCAGTTCAAGGAAGATCAGAAAAAACCACCAAAAGACTCTTTAGAAGCTGTTTCTGAATACATTAATCGCGATCGAAATTAAAGTTGCATTTCCTAACTAGATAGTGTATTCTATCTATGGGGATGCTACGATGATTCGTAGTAGTGGTTATAAGGCGGGACAAAAGCGGGAGCAGATCGGAAAAAGCTCTCGCTTTTGTTTTTATAAAAATATGGTATAGCAAAACTACGATACTCTTATCCTATAAAAAATGGATAGGAGATTTTTTTATGGAACAAATCCTCCAAATCATCGCTACATTATGCCGCACGCTATTTAGCTATATCTTTTTGCTTTTTCTTACTAGAATCATGGGACGAAAGCAGATTACCCAACTTACCTTCTTTGATTATGTAACAAGCATTACCATTGGTTCTATTGCCGCCGCAATTGCCATTGGTCCTATAGGTGATTTTTATCTAGGCGTTCTTAGCCTATTCGTTTGGACTTGTAGCATCATGACGACAAATTATTTAACGAAACATAGCGTACCTGCCCGAAAACTTGTTGAAAGCTCCCCTGTTATGGTGATTTATCAAGGGAAAATCCTGGAGGAAACTCTTGGCAAAATGAACTATACCTTAGATGACCTCTTTATGGAGCTGCGTAATAAAGACATATTTGACCCTACTGAAGTAGCTATTGGCATATTAGAGCCAAACGGCCAGTTAAGTGTCAAAAAGACTTTTCCAGCCTCGCACGTAACCAATCAGAACCTTGCGCTATCAGAATCGCCCAAATTTCTATCCCCCTTTACAGGGCTCCAACTCATCACCGATGGCATTCTCATCAAAGAAAATCTGCGTCAAAGCGGTTTATCGCTGACTTGGCTGCTACAGCAACTTAAAGTCCAAGGGCTAAACGATCTGACACAAGTAAATACAGCCCTGATTCGCTCTGATGGATCTCTTTATTTTGATAAAAAAAGAGACCCCTTGCCTTAACAATAAGCCTCTTATATTCAATAGTAAAACTTTTTTGCTATAATATAAAATTTTTTTGACATAAAAAGGCATACTCTGTTTTTTATTTAGGAGATTCTGATATATAATTAAAGGTATTCCTAAGATTTGATATAATGTGTTTAATAACATATTGAACACATTTTCACTTCGTTAAGCATGAACATTACAATTTGCCAAGCTACAGTAATGCTTTATAGTTTGGCCTAGGAGACGCGAACTACATGAATCATCTTTTTGCCACTTTGTTTTTATTAGCTTTTATCCTCTTGTTAGTCGGCCTCATCTCGCCATCAGCGGCACTTTTCTGGGGAAAGACCAAAACACGCAAAGCTGTCATTATACTCTACGGACCTATCTTAATTTGCTCACTAGCTCTCGCCGCTTACTTCAGGCTACAGCCAGCGCCCAGTGATGCGACTGCTCCAATAAGCGCAGCAACAGACGTGGCGCAGCAGCAACCAGTCTATAGCTTAGGGTCGGACATAACAACTTTCGAAAAAAAATATCCTAAAGCACCTGTTTCACGTGAGTGGATCACGCAAAATCTATATGAAAATCGATTTCTTATGGCAGTAGGCGGCAACCGATTGGTACCCGAAAAGGTCGATAGCATTCGTGTTGTCTTAGAAAAACGCACTGCCGATTGGCAGCTTACCACTCCCTTAGAATATCCCGTAAAAGACATTACGACAATCAATCAAATTATTACAGAACTAGCTCCGCCAGACAGCCAGCTAAAGCGAGAAAAAGCCTATCAGATTACATCTTCCGGTACTACTCATGTCCATTATAAAATCTACCGCCAATATGAAAGCAACTGGCTAGAAGAAAACTTTTCAGCAAACCCTTCGCTGAAAATAAGTAATAAAAAAGCATTTACAGTCATTATTAATAAATTACCGGAAGGCTATCAAAGCGTTACCCTTGACGTAAATCCCATTGAATGGGAAGATATTGATCGAGGTGTTCACGGTCCTGATGGCTGGCAGGAAATCGAAAGCCCCAAAACGTAATAACCTAGTTTACAAAGAAAAAAGGACGAGCCAATGGCCCGTCCTTTTCCTTTATCCTATATCCTGAAAACAGCGCTCTTTACTCGTCTTTCAATTTGCGCAGCAGATTCAATACTTCAATATACAACCAGACTAACGTTACCAATAGACTAAAGGCGCAAAACCATTCATATTCTTTGGGCAAGCCTTGACGAACGCTCTGGCTGATCTGCTCATAATCAATAAACAAATTGAGCGTAGCAACACCGACAATGATCAAGCTAAAAGCAATACCGACGATGCCCCCCTGATGAATCATAGGGATACGGATCCCGAAAAAGCCTAAAACAAATTCAATCAAATACGTCACAGCGATTCCCATCGTCGCCATAAAGACACCGCGCATAAACTTATCGTTGACCGTTACATACCCACGGGCATAGATCACAGCCGCACTAATGGCAAGACCGAAAGTAATCATGACGGCATTGAGTACGATGCCGTGATACATTCTCGCAAACATAGCCGAAACAGCAGCTAAAAACATGCCTTCTAGAATTGCATAAAGAGGCGATAAAAAACCAGCCCAGGAAGGCTTAAAGCTAATTGCCATTGCGGCAATAAAGCCCATAATCGCAGTAACAGTAGCTGTAACAGGCGTTGCATAACCGCCTAGCCAAGTAACAAGGGCCGAAGCGATAACAATAGCGACAAGAAGCATACTTTTTAATGCGACACCCGTATATGTGGCAGTCTCACTGCCGTATGCTGGAAGTTCTCTTACTTTTGAAAGAATTGGATTTGCCATAAAAATCATCTCCTTTTAAGGGTTTGATTTATATTATACCATAGAGTAATCCCCTTGCAGGGAAAGAAATAGAAAAATTTCTCCATAATTAAAATTCTCAACTAATTTTATCTGGTAAATTTCTCGGCTAAGTAATGACAAAATCACTTTGCGGGTGTATATTTTACATGTGAAATACATTAGAGTAAAAATAAAACGAGGCCTAGCTATGAAAAAAATTTTCCTAATTCTTCTTATTACCCTTTTTACCAGTAATTGTTTCGCTGAAGACGTATTTATCGCCAACGAAAACGGCTATACAAAATATTTGCGTTCTGAAACAGCAAATGCAAAAGTACTGCCAAAAAGCGATCAACTCTCAACCTTTGAAATGACTTATTCTTTACTTTTAGTACCTGATAAACCCACGTTAGACACGTTAAAAAACCAAACATTAGACAATAAAATCGCCTATAAAAAACAAACCTTTATCTTTAAATGTTCCTTTAACAAAATCCAAAACCAATGGAACCCCGATGGGACTCTTTGGATCACAAATGATGAAATATGGGGCGGTGCTCCAACAGCCCTATGTTTATATCAATTACAAGGTAATATGCCTGCCGGTCCTTATTATGGCGATACCCCCGAAGCCAGCACCAACCGCAATACAGTCATTGCAATCTACAATTATATTGTTTCGCATAACTTAATAACCTACTATTAAAAAGAAAACTAACCTGACTAAAAGCTTCCCAAGATTCCTGGGAAGCTTTTTTATATAGACTTGACATTTCATTTTTATGTGTTATGATATAATTACCTGATTTCATATTATCTTATTATAGTCGCCTGCATTAATTGCAGACGACTTCTTTCTATTATAAAACCTATTATAGTTACAATAATCGACTCAAAATAACCGATATATCAAAAGAAAAAGAGTGGCTCTGCCACTCTTTTAGAATACACTAAATTGCCATTACTATTTAAGCTGTTCTTTGACCATTTCGCATACATTAGGCCACTTCGAACAAAGTTCTTCTCGCAACTTTATTCCTTGCTCCCGCTCTTCTCGGTCATCAGAATTCAGTAAAGTAACCATTTCATTCCAAGCTTTATCCACCTCAGATAGCTCCATAATAAATCCCTCTCTTAATAAAATTATTATGCCAAATAGATTTTACATCAATTGTATTTATTCCTTCTTGACAAATATTATTATCCCTAATCTTAACAGCTCCGCAATAGGAGCTCTTTTATTTTCCCCCTCGTCCATCGTATTTTTAGCAGTATTTTATCTTGACACCTTTTTTCCCTGTTGCTATAATGAGCCTGTAATAAAAAGTTCATAGGCTATGCAGGACTGACGGATAAGTGGAAATGACCACATGTACTGCAGAGCAAAGATAAGCCGACCGTCTGGGCAGAGAGATTCATGCCTGGACGGTTTTTGCGTTTTGGCAGCATCTCTCGGATTTTTTTCTTAGAAGGGATGGATTTATATGAGAAATCGCTGGTTTATCGCTCTTGCTGCTGTGGGAATTCATATTTGTATTGGCAGCGTCTATGCTTGGAGTGTATTGGTTCGTCCAATTATGGCAACCCAAGGCTTTTCCTTGAAAGAAACAACCTGGACATTTTCATTAGCTATTTTGTTTTTAGGTTTATCTGCTGGACTTTTAGGCAGTTTCGTAGAAAAATACGGTCCCAAAAAGAGTGGCCTCATCGCCGCCGCTTTCTGGGGTGCAGGAATGTTCGGCACTGCTTTGGCTCTCTATCTGCATAGTTTGCCACTACTGTATTTGTTTTACGGCGTAATTGGCGGTATTGGCTTAGGCATTGGATATATTACCCCTGTTTCAACACTAGTCAAGTATTTCCCGAATCATCGGGGCTTTGCCACGGGCCTTGCTATTATGGGCTTTGGTTTTGCTAGTTTGATTGCCGGTCCTTTAATGCAGCGATTAACGACAGCCTACGGATTAGTAGATAACTTTCTGGTGCTAGGCATCATTTATATGATTGTTATGGGACTATCGGCTTCCTATTTAAAAGCTCCCCCAGAAAAGCCAATTAATAATCCTGTATCACCGAAAAATTCTTGTTTACAGCGAGGCTTTACGGAAAACGAAGCTTTAAAGACTTGGCAGTTCAGTGCTTTATGGTGGATTTTTTTCGTAAATATTACTTGCGGCATCGGCCTTTTAGCAGTCGCATCGCCCATGGCCCAAGAAGTTGTCGGCATGTCTCCTGCCGAAGCAGCCTCATTAGTAGGTATCATTGGACTATTTAATGGCGCAGGCCGTATCTTTTGGTCAACGATTTCTGACTATATTGGCCGCGGTTATACTTATGTACTCTTCTTCGGTTTAGAGTGCTTCGCTTTCTGGAAGCTTGCCACAACGGCAGATGCTTTCGGATTTGAAGTACTAGTTCTTCTCATTATTACGTGCTACGGCGGTGGCTTCTCCTGCATGCCAGCCTATCTCAGCGATATCTTTGGCACCAGAAAACTAAGCGCCATCCATGGTCGGATCTTGACTGCCTGGGGAATGGCCGGTGTCGCTGGTCCCTATGTCGTGTCATTACTTAGAGAATCAACCAGCGGCTACACACTGACCCTATATTTCTTCGCCGGATGTTTTGTTATTAATTTAATCATTGCCTTCTTCTTAAAACACTATGGCGCTCGTCATACCGTTACAGCAATTACGGCAAGACAATATTCGGCCGAAAATCCTTCATAAAAAATTATCAGCCAGCGCCAAAAGCGCTGGCTTTCTTATTACCAATCTTTTTTTCTGAAAAAGGCAATGCTATAATGAACCAAAACTTAAATTCGAGGTGCCATCATGATTAAGCTTTCTGACGAATCAAAACAAGTTTTACTAAGCAGCATCCAAGAATTCTTTTTGAAAGAACGCGATGAAGAAATCAGTTCTTTTCAAGCTTCGCTGTTTTTGGATTTCATTCTGAACAATGCCGGTGTGTATATTTATAATCAAGCAATTTCTGATGCCCAGCAGTTAATGTCACAAAAGGTGGAAGAACTTTTTTCGCTTGAAAAACGCATAACGAATTGATCCTGTTAAAAATCACTGATAATAATGTGCGGTTAGATCAACCAAACAATCGGAAAGTAAGGACATAAATTCTAAATAAGAAATTCCATCGGCCTGTACCGAGAAAAGATATTTGCCAGTTTTCCAATGGGCGACATAAGAGTGATCTTTCATTTTTGCGATACTGATGGCAGTGTCATTGATGTGCTTTTCTTCCCAAGTTACACTATAAATGCCACTAATATCATCGCCAGAAAAACCATCTTGTTGTGCTGTACGAATACGAAGTTTAGAATTTCTATCGCCTAATCTTTGAAACCTTACATCTGCTATTTTCTTACTAATTACAGAAATAGAGTCACAGCTATATCCAGATATCTTAGGGAGATACAGCGGCGTAAAGCCAATTGTATTGATCATGTCTTCATAAGTCTGATATTCAACAATTGGATTTGGCATACCAACTAATGTTTCTGTCGGCGCAGCAGCGGCACTGCAAAGTCCGCTTGCACTCATTATGATAGCTGTCATTGCCACCAAAAAGGGCTTCTTCTTACCTTTGTTACTCAATGAAATCACCTCATAAAATGATAATAAAATACAGGAATATCTAAACTCCTCCAGAAGTGTTCAAATATACTGTCAGTAAAGGAATAAAGATCATATTGCAAAGCCTTGTATTACTTATTTTATGTCTTTGGACTTTTTCCTCCCTGCTGCTCTTTTTCAATGAACCGTACTTTCTTATGAAGTGAGGCATTTTTTTAATGGCAGATATCCCTACAATAATTCCTACCGATTCTACTGAAGAAAAAGTATTTCTCAGCGGAACCGTAGAACGTGTTACTTTTCATAATGACGATAATGGTTTTTGCGTCCTGCGAGTAAAAGCAAGGGGCTTTCGCGATTTAGTAACTGTTGTCGGACATGCTTCCACAATCACGAGCGGCGAATTCATTGAAGCCATCGGACTATGGAAAAACGATCCCCAATACGGGCTTCAATTATCTTGTATTTCTTTAAAATCCATGCCGCCTACTACGTTGGAAGGCATTCAAAAATATCTTTCCTCTGGCCTAGTTAAAGGGATTGGTCCTGTTTATGGCGAGCGTTTAGTCAACTGTTTCGGTCTAGACGTTTTTACCGTCATCGAACAGACACCGCACCGTTTACGAGAAGTTGATGGAATCGGCAAAGTCCGCAGTGAAAAGATTGTGAAGGGCTGGGATGCCCAAAAGAAAATTAAAGAAATTATGCTTTTTTTATATTCAAATGGCGTTGGCACATCAAAAGCTGTTAGAATTTATAAAACCTATGGCGATAAAGCGATTTCTCTGATTCAGGAAAACCCCTACCGTTTAGCGCAAGATATATATGGGATAGGCTTTGTGACAGCTGATACAATTGCTCAGAAAATCGGTGTTGAAAAAAACTCGCTCATTCGTGCCAAAGCGGGAATTCGTCATGCCCTTTTCGAAGAAGTTTCCAACGGCAACTGCGCCTACCCCAAAGCCGCTCTGCTGCCCCAAGCAGTAGAATTATTAGAAATCCCGCTTGATATCTTAGAACAAGCCCTTATCGAAGAAATTGAGACACAAGGTATTATGGTAGATACCATCGGCGACGAGGAGTGTCTCTTTATCCCCAGCCTCTATTATTATGAAAAATATATTGCCGAACGAATTGTCGCTGTCGCCTCAGGTTCGCCCCTATGGGGTGAAATAAATGCAGCTACTGCAATTCCCTGGGTTGAAGCGAAATTAGGCATCCAACTGGCGGGGAATCAAAAAAAAGCCATTGCTACAGCGATACAGTCTAAATTTATGGTCATTACTGGCGGCCCTGGTGTAGGAAAAACTACGATCGTAAATTCTATCATCAAAATTCTCAATGCCAAGCAACTACAAATCCTCTTAGCTGCCCCAACAGGTCGAGCTGCGAAACGCCTCTCAGAATCTACCGGCCTAGAAGCCAAAACCATTCATCGCTTGCTGGAATATGATCCGTTAGAACATCAATTCAAACGAAACGAAATGAATCCGCTCGAATGTCAACTGTTGGTTATTGATGAAACATCCATGGTAGATGCCCAGTTAATGAATTTCCTGCTAAAAGCTGTACCGCAAAACGCTTCGATTATCCTCGTCGGCGATGTAAATCAGCTTCCTTCTGTGGGCGCCGGACAAGTCTTAGCTGACATTATTGATTCTGAATGTGTGACAGTTGTTACATTAAATGAAATCTTTCGTCAGGCCAAAACAAGTAAGATCATTACTAGCGCTCATGCGATTAATAGCGGCAATATGCCTGATCTCTCGAATCAGCTTGACGGCGATTTCTTTTTTGTTAGCTCGGAAACCCCAGAAGATACTGTACAAAAAATCATTGAAATTGTAAAGTACCGCATACCAAAACGTTGGCACTATAATCCGATCACTGACGTTCAAATTCTCTGTCCGGCTAATATCGGCGGTATTGGCGCTAAATCTTTAAATATTGAACTGCAAAAGGTACTAAACCCTCAGGCTACAGAAAAAGTAGTAAAATTCGGGATTCCCCTCGCCACTGGCGATAAGGTGATGCAAATTCAAAACAACTACGACAAAGAAGTCTTTAATGGTGATATTGGCTTTATCACTAGCATTGACACAAGCGAAAAAGAGCTGGCAATTCAGTTTGATGATCGCACAGTAATTTATGATTTTGACGAACTAGATGAAGTCGTTCTTGCTTACGCTTGTACCATTCATAAAAGCCAGGGCTCGGAATATCCGGTTATCGTCATCCCAATCATGATGCAGCATTTTATGATGTTGCAACGCAATCTCATCTATACAGGAGTCACTCGCGGCAAAAAACTAGTCATTCTCGTGGGACAAAAAAAAGCCTTAAATATTGCGGTTAACGGCAAAAAGCATAACAAACCGCGTTATTCAAAGCTTAAAGAATGGCTTGTAACCTTAAAAACTATTACAACGAATCCACTTTCGCTTTAGCATTTTTCACTGCCTGTTCTAACACCATAGTATTAAGGCCATGATCCCGATAACCTTGCCGAATCATTTCAAGATACCGTTCATGCGGTAACGCCGGCATGGCTTCATACTCTTCAGCCATTACATAAAGCATGGCTTCCTGCTCGCCGATCTTAGTCCCTACCGTAACATTTTTCTTTTTATACAGCCTTGGATATCCCTCATAACGATCAAGAGCCTTTTCGCAATCTTGCGTAATATGCCAAAGGACAACCGGGACAACGCCCTCGCTTTGCCGTTCCACATTAGCAACACCGTTTTGTTTGCCGCGAAAAGTCAAAGTATAGCCTGTTAGCGCACCCGTACCAATTACCTGAGCATTCGGACAACGCCGCTTCATTTGCTGTATATTCATATTACTGCCATAAGCAGCATATACTTTGGCTTTCATGCGCTTTATTCTCCTTCCTTATCGCCAAGATAATCATTGAGGTTCATTCAGCTTTGCGACGTTTGCAAAAAAGCATCTCCAAAGAGATGATTTAAAAGCCACGCCGTCTTTTATTTTTTTCTTTGACAAACTCTCGTGCGTTTTTCACGCCGCCCATTTGCGCAAACATAGTCGTACTCTTTTCCTGTTCAATCTGCTTTGAAGTTAAGCCCTCATACTTGGCTTCTTTTTTCAACTTTAAATAATTAGCAAGCCGTTCTGCCGACAGCAACCCGTCTTTTATAGCCCTTTGTACTGCACAGTTCGGCTCATTAGTATGAGTGCAATCATGAAACTTGCACTTTGCTTTGAGCTCGTCAATGTCGGCAAAGGCTTTCGTAAAATCAGCGCTCTCGATTCCGATTTCTCTCATTCCTGGGGTATCAATAACAACACCGCCACTTGGAATAGTGATCAATTCGCGCCTAGTCGTAGTATGCCTGCCTTTATCATCGTTTCTTATCCCTTGGGTTTGTAGCACTTTTTGGCCTGTGAGTCTATTGATTAACGTCGACTTTCCCACACCGGATGAGCCGATAAATGCAATGGTTTTACCACTAACGAGATAGCTTTGCACAGATCCGCAACCAGCCTCAATCAAACTCGAAGTAACAAGCACATCAACCCCACAAGCAACCGTATTAAGCTCTAACAATTTTTGTGGTAGATTATCACATAAATCAGCTTTCGTAAGAACAATAACCGGAACAGCTCCACTATCCCAGGCAATGCCAAGATAACGTTCTAACCTGCGAAGATTATAATCATTATTCAGTGACATACAGATAAACACGGTATCAATGTTTGAAGCTACAACTTGCTCCTCATTTGAACGTCCCGCCGCCTTTCTAATAAAAGCGCTTTTCCGTGTCAAAACCTGATGAATAATGGCATTCCCTCTAGTATCATCATTTCGATCCAGCATAACAAAATCGCCCACTGCCGGGTAATCAGATACCGCGCGGACATCAAAACGAAACTTTCCGGCAATTTCTGCTGTTAACTCACCGTTCTCGGTTACTACCTTGTATAAATCTTTATATTGGGCAATAATGCGCCCAACATAAAAACCAGAATATAAACTAGACTCAGTAATAAACCGTTGACTGAGCCCCATATTTTCCATATCAATTTTGCTCAATTTTATATCCTCCAAAAGTTTGTGAACTCAGCTTTTGGGAGGTATATACATTATTTTATTTTGTATGCACCTCCCAGGTTCTTACAATATCCATTGCACTACTATGCAACATAAAACAACATCTCCTTTTAAAAGCAGATTCTCTTACAATTTGATCATATCACAAAAGCATTAACTCATAAAACAGCCTTATGAATTATCACTAACTTTAAAATCCTATTATAGCAAAGCAGCAAGATAAAACTGCCGATATTTTTCCTCCTCAAATACAACAGAAATCTGTTCCCGATAAAGCGCAATGGCCAAAATAGCATTGCAGTCTGCCTCAAAGCACGGAAATTGCTCTTGATCAAATACCGGCACTTCATTAACCGCATAGTCATGGAGCCAATAATCAGCCAAAGCCATACACGCTTGCTTAAGGTCAGTTGCATTTTTTTGCGTAATGGCTCGATACAGTTGCAGCCAATGACGATCATCATAGGCAGGATTTTCTGTCGGTAAGACCACGGGATATCCTGTCATTAAGCCATATAGGATTCGGGAAGCAACACCTTCATAATCAGATTTTTCCGGCCAATCTCGATAATGTTCTAAAGAAAAATCCCGTGTCAAGGCGAAAAACGTAACAGTTTCTTCCGAATCGATAGGATAATTTTCGCCTACTAGCTTCTGGGAAAGAAGGAGCGCGAGACAAGCAAACCATAGGCGACACCGCTCTGCGCTTGCTCCCGCCGCACACTCCAAGGAGCCAAGACGAAAAATAGCTTCCCGCAAATATTTTATTTTTAGAACAAAAGCATCGTTACGATGCCACGCGTCAGCTTCCAACTGATCAATACCGCTCAGACTGCTCAGCCACTCAGGGGCTAGGCGCTCATAATCGGCAAGGCCTCCTGGAATTCGTTCTTCGCCAAATACGGGCGGCGTTTGAATAAGCTGAAGTATTTTCTCTTTTATGTAGTTCGTGTTCTCCATATAATCCTCCCAATAAATTACTAGTCTCTAACCGTCACCTGCTAAATCCGTATTGGCCTAAGCAACGACCTTATACACCAAATATCGTTTGCAAATACTGATCAAGAATACAAAGTGTTTTGTTTAAATCCTGATAAGGAAACTTGTGGGTCGCCTTATAGCATATTCTAGGCGGAATGGGTTCTGATAGCCGCTGAAGAACAAACTGTCCACCCTGTACCATGTGTGCACCTACCGAAGCTGGAACGATAGTCCACTGCTGAACGTCCTTCATAAAAGTAGTGATAAGCCCTGCCGAATCTAAATGAATGCGGGAAGGACAATGGGGGTCCCACCACTGATCATGTTTAAATTGAAATTCTTTATTCCAAATTATGAATATTTCGTGCTGCGGCGCTAATTCCTTTATTTCAACAGTGTCTCCTTCCTGACGCCCCGGTGCGGCAAGACGCAACAACATCATTTCTTCCGAAAAAAACGGCTTCACGGTGACACAGGGCGATGCGATCTCGCGTACCACAAAGGCCACATCCATCTCGCGTCTCTCTATACTATCAAAGGCCTCCTGCGTATGCTGTGTTCGAATTTGCAGCCGTATTGCTGGATTGTGCTCATTTAACAGGCGATATAAAGGCGGTAAAACAAAGTGACTTATACTTTCAGCAACACTAATGGCCAAACTGAATTGAGAGTCATTAGCTTGCAAGATTTGCGTTTCCCGCCAAAGAGCATCCCATCTCTCAGCAATATAAAAAAAGCTTTCCCCTTTTGGCGTCAGACTGATTTTGGCTTCCCCTTTTCGTCGCTCCACTAAGAGACCGCCCATATCCTTCTCCAAGGTCTTCAACCGATAGCTTACTGTAGCTTGCGATAAATGCAAAAGTTCCGCCGCCTTGCTTAAATTTTCCGTCTTCACAATTGCTAAAAAAGCTTCAATCCCAGGAAAGTACATAAAGGCACCTCTCATATATAGAAAAAGTTAATATTTATTACAAAATACTTAACATTTACACCAGTATTCTATATATGTAAAATTAACATTAACAAAGCCGCTAGTCAAATGCTTCTTTGCATTGGAGGGGATACTATAACAGAATCAGCTCTTATTCTTATTCTGATTGCCGCCTTCGCCCATGCCACCTGGAATTATTTGGCCAAAAAAGCCTGCGGGGGTACCGCCTTTATTTGGCTGTTCGCCACGCTTTCGACTTTGCTTTACTTTCCATTCGCTCTTTGGATCATCGTCACACAAAACCCGGTAATCGGCTGGTATCAACTAGGTTTTATGCTAGTCAGCGCCATATTGCACTCTTTATATTATATCTTGTTGGATAAAGGATATCGAATTGGGGATCTTTCGCTCATCTATCCTCTCGCTCGTGGTACAGGTCCTATGATCTCGACATTTGCCGCTATTGTATTGTTAGGCGAACAACCTTCTGCCATAGCGCTTATGGGAACGCTATTCATTGGACTAGGAATTATTGTAATCACCGGAAATCCTTTGCACATAGCCGAACCTACAGCCCGCAAATCAGTGATATTTGCTGTTTTGTGCGGCACTATGATTGCTGGATATACGCTCTCAGACAAATTAGCTGTTACTACCTTACTAATCCCCCCGTTACTGCTGGATTGGGCAACTAACTTGGGACGAATATTTCTCTTAACTCCTTATGCAATCAAAAATTGGAACAAAGTAAAAGACCAATGGAAGAGTCACAAAGTGGAGGCTATTAGTGTGGCTGTTTTGTGTCCATTGGCCTATATTTTAGTTTTAACTGCAATGGTATTTAGTCCGGTAAGTTATATCGCACCAGCGAGAGAAATTAGCATTCTAATCGGCACTGTCCTGGGAGCCAAGCTGCTATCAGAAGAAAATATAAGAATTCGTATCATTGGAGCAATTGCGATGATCCTTGGTTTAGGCGCGCTGTCGCTAGGATAGCAATACCCTTCAGAAAGGAGGCGTTAATAGTATGATCGAAGGCATCAGTCACGTAACTTTTATCGTTAAAGATCTTGAACTTGCGACTACATTTTTCAAGCAAATATTTGAAGCAGAAGAAGTTTACGCTAGCGGTAATAATACCTTCTCGCTATCAAAAGAGAAATTTTTCCTCATTGGCGGACAATGGATTGCCATTATGGAAGGTGATTCTCTGCCAACTCGAACCTATAACCACATCGCCTTTAAAATAGCAGAAGCAGATTTCGAAGTATACGAATCACGCATAAAAAAACTGGGTGTAGATTTTAAGCCGCCGCGGCCGCGCGTAGAGGGCGAAGGCCAATCCTTATATTTTTATGACTTTGACAATCATTTGTTTGAAATCCATACAGGAACACTCCTGCAACGATTAGAAAGATATAAAATAGCGAAATAAAATCCTATATGTAAAAATGGAGGTGCCAAAATGTTTGAAAGCATGATTGAAAAATTAAGAAATAACCAGCGAAAACTCGTATTTACCGAAGGTTCTGATCCTAGAATTCTTGAGGCGGTCAGTCGTTTAAAAACAGAAAAAATTCTCGAACCGATCCTGTTAGGAAATCCCCAAGAGATAAGCACAGCATCGCAACAGTATGGTTTTCCTATAAATGAAATTGAAATCATTGAGCCTAAAACCTATCCGGCGCTGGATTCCATGGTTACGCAAATGGTTGAGCTTCGAAAAGGAAAAATGGATAAAGCCGCCTGCCAAGAGGCTTTGATGAAAACGAATTACTTTGGTACCATGCTTGTAAAAATGGGGTATGCTGACGGCCTATTAGGTGGTGCAACCTATTCTACTGCCGACACCGTTCGCCCGGCACTTCAACTTATAAAAACATCACCTGGAAATAAAATTGTTTCAAGCAGCTTTATTCTATATCGTAATATAGAGAATGTTGAGGAAAAATACGCCATGGCTGATTGTGCGATCAACTTAAATCCCAGCGAAGATGAGCTTGTTGAGATTGCTGTTGAAACGGCAAAAACAGCAAAGGTTTTTGACATTGATCCCAAAGTTGCTTTGTTATCATACAGCACCTTAGGTTCAGGCGCAGGAGAATCAGTTGATAAAATGCGAAATGTAGCTGCCAAATTAAGGAGTATGAATCTTGCTTTCCCCATTGACGGCGAATTACAATTTGATGCGGCCTTTTCTAAAGATGTCGCCAAAATAAAAGCGTCACACTCGCCTGTCGCTGGAGAAGCAAATACTTTCATATTCCCTGATATTAATGCCGGCAATATTGGTTATAAGATAGCGCAACGTCTCGGAAACTTTAAGGCCTATGGTCCAATCCTACAAGGACTTAATGCACCGATCAATGACCTTTCAAGAGGTTGTAACGCAGATGAAGTATATAATATGGCAATTATTACGGCTTCATTAAAAGGATAAAACGGTAAGCCACAAACAGATTTTCTGCCAAACATAGTATAAAACCTGAAAAGGGGGTTTAGCCGTGAAGATTCTCATTGTTGGCTATTTTACTGAGACTGCAAAAACAACGATTGCAAATCATTTTCCGACCGGCTGGGACATTATAATTGTCCCGCCGGGAAAAGAAATAACGCAGCATATAGAAGATTGCCAGGTACTCATTCCCGAACATATTAAAGTAGACAGCAACCTGCTTTCCATGGCAAAAAAATTAAAATTAGTACAAACAGGCGCAGGCTTTGATAATGTAGATATAGATGCTTGTACCCAATTCAGCGTTTGGGCGGCCAATGCTGCCGGAGTCAATGCCCAGGCTGTTGCTGAACATGTAATGGCACTGATTTTATCTTATTATAAAAACATACCGTTTCTTGATACTTTCATGAAAAACAAGATCGCTGAAAATCAACTGGCCTATAGGGGTAGTGAATTAGCAGGCAAAACGATTGGGATTATCGGCCTTGGCGCCATCGGCAAAAAAGTCGCTGAGTTTTGTAAAGTTTTTGATATGAATGTACAGGCCTATGCTAGAAATGCTACGGCACAGTCTGACGATTTTGTAAAAATGACGGATTTCGCGACTCTTATCAGCACCTCCGACATAGTAAGCGTACATATCCCCTTGAATCAACAAACCAAACAGTTGATCAACCAATCGACATTTAAGAAAATGAAAAGCTCCGCACTGTTTATCAATACCGCCCGCGGCGGGATCGTCAATGAACAAGACTTGATCAGCGCATTAAAAAATGGGGATATTTCAGGCGCCTGTCTAGATGTATTTGAATCCGAACCGTTGCCAATGGACAGTGAACTACGGAACCTAAGCAACGTGATACTGACTCCCCACACCGCAGGCATGCCTGACAGCCGTAAATTTCATAAAAAAAGATATGATTTCTTTGTGAATAATATTAAACGTGTAGAAAAGGGTGAGGAACCAGAAAGCAAACTTAATCAGTTAGTATAGCGTGCGTACAATAAAAATCCAACTTCAAATTTGACAAAGAGAAACGGCGAATTTCTAAATTAGCCGTTTCTCTTTGTTCCTACTCATTCAAGTCGCTCTTCTTCGCCGCCCTATTGCTGAATTAAATTCAGAATTTCGTCTTTCAGCAACAAAAACACCTTAGCCAAAAGATACCCATCGGCTGCTGCATGATTCAAGCGTACACTGACCGGCATCATTAAACGGCCGTCTACCTTACGGTAACGCCCCCAATTCACGATTGGCATAAAATAAAGATAGCCATCTGGCAGTTCCACATGCAGTGAGTCATAGGACAACCAAGAAATATACGAAGCATCAAACCAATTTGGATGATTTTCCATATCGAGCTCATACTTCCGAGTCTGCTTTGCTTTCGCAATATCGGCTACACATGCGGCATAAAAGGCATTATAATCCTCTTGGTACTCTGTATAGACTGGCGTACAGGTTTCCGTATCTTCGTAAAAAACATACTGAGTGGGGTTAATCTTGTCATACACAATAACTTGCTTTGTCTGCCAAAGATATCCCAGGCGATAATCTTCCCGAGAATTCAAGACTTTTGCTAATACATAAAGAAAATTAATATAAAACTTCGTACCACTGCGCCGAGAATAGGTTTCTAGTTCCGTCACATCCTCTCATGAATTAATTTGCTAGCTTTATTATACAATAGTTTTCAAAAAACTCTCCTTGTAACTTTTATTACTTATTAAGCCACTTAAAGCCACACTTAACATGAGCTTTGCCAAAAGCAATCTCAGCCAAAATAAGCTTGTACTAAAAACATATATAAAGCGGTTCCTGCTCCAATACTCAGCAGCATATTCTTTTTCCACTTGTGGAGAACAGCAAGAAAAATAATTGCTGCTATTTCAGGAATAATATCCCCCTTGCCGTTAAACGAATCTTTTAAGCAATAAACAACTAGTAACCCCATTACCGCATAGGGCAAAACGTTTCCCAAATATTTAATATAGGGCGGCGGAGTCTTTCCCGCGGGGAAAATGAGAAAGGGAAGAAACCTTGTTACCATCGTACCAAATATAACAATAAGAATTGTGATTATCCCTTGTGTTGTTGTCATAATTCCACTTCCTTTGCTTTAGTCTTTCTATCTAGGGAAAGACTAAAAACGATCAACGCCATAGCTGGCAAAATGAAGTTCTGGCTTCCAAAAATCAATAGGCACAATACGGAACAGAGTAATCCGGTAAGAGCTGAACGATGATTAGCTGCTTCTTCCCATTGATTCATAAACATAACTACAAAGAGTGCCGTCATGACAAATTCAATTCCAGTCGGATCAAAGTGAATGACATATCCTAAAAGGGCGCCCAAGGTTGCTCCCAAAACCCAATAAATTTGATTAAGAAATGTGACAAAAAACATGAACCAGCCTCTGTCAACATCAGGAGGCGGCGTCACAGTGCAGTTGATTGAGAAAGATTCATCACACATTCCATAGATTAGATAGGATTTCTTCCAACCACAATTCTTGTATTTTTCTAGCATAGAAATACCGTAAAAAAGATGTCTAGCATTTACCATAAGCGTCAAAAAAAATGCAGCAAACGGATTAAATGCGGATAACAACAAATTGATTGCGACAAATTCCATCGAACCAGCATAAATAAATAAGCTCATTAACATAGGATAAATAAATGAAAATCCTTTACTTTGCATAAGAAAACCATAGGACATTCCTAATAAAAGAAAGCCAACGCAAATCGGTATAGTGTATGGCAGCGCCGCCTTAAATGCTTTGATTTTCATCAATAAATCACTCCTCGTATTCCTTGATTTTCTTGTTAATATTTCATATAATAACCTCAGTAAGACTACATTAAAACTTACGATTATCCAGTATATCGAACAATTTTATTGTATATATCTTACAACTGTTCGATATATCTGTCAAGGAAGGCGAAAATTAATTATGGAATTAGGAAAAACGATAGCGATAAATTTAAAAACATTACGCGATGAACGTAACTTAACCTTGGGACAATTATCAAAAATAGCAGGTATTAGTAAAGCTATGTTATCCGATATTGAAAAAGGAAACAGTAACCCGACAATCAATACGATCTGGAAGATTGCCAATGGGCTAAATGTCCCCTATACGAAATTAATAGATAGTATGGAAAAAGAAACTACCGTGATCCGACGTTCTGAACCTACGGCACAAGTTGGTGAAACAGAACAATATCGCGTGTATTGCTATTTTACAAGTACTCCTGTTAGAAACTTCGAATTTTTCTACGTGGAATTAGATGCAAAGTCGTCTAACGCATCGATCGGGCACTCTAAAAAAGCCCAGGAATATATCTATATTATCCAAGGCGAACTTAAACTTCAAACTGAAATGGGCGAACATACACTCAATGCCGGAGACGCCATTATGTTTGATTCTTCTATCAGTCACACTTATATAAACGAGCAAGATACCCTTGTCAGTTTTCTGGTTATAAATTATTATCCGAATTAAAAAATCGCCTCCTCACTTAGTCGCATCAGCTGTTCATGCAAAAGTCGCTGCATTTCACCAACTAAAAATAAAGCAGAGATTCTCATCTCCGCTTTATTTTTAGTTTCATTATTTATTGCCATCGAATGGATATGCTGCACTTCTATCTGATAAGGGTCTGGTCGTGCCGACGCCCTTCAAAGGACTTTAGCAATCAACTGCACAAGATTAAAGTACCGTCCTCCCTCAGCCTGCATCATTTTGATGTCTTCAGCGACAATGGGATGATCGGCGCTCAGCCATTCTCTCCACGCCTCACTACAGCAAGCCATTTCGCGGCTGTCCACTATTTCAATGTCCTCAGCCTGCTGCCACAAAGCTTGCCACCACTCCAGCGAGTGTAAAGTTCTTTCCATATCGTTATTCCAAAACGGCAACATATCGGCGGGAACATTTTTCCCAAATTCGTATTTTAAACCGGGAATAGCCACAACGATATAGCCCCCCTTTTTCACAAAAGGAATAAGCGATGGAAGCATTTCCGCCGTATCCCCGAAATAATGATAGGCATCTACTGTAAACAACAGGTCAAAAAACTCGTTTGCGAAAGGCAAGCCTTTCGTAGCGTCTACTGAAATGGGAACTGCTTTATCCTCAATTCCGCTAGCTTTGAAACGCTCATAATTTTCTGTTGGTGAAATCCACAAGTCGGCAGCGAAAACATTTACACCGTATTTTTGTGTCAATAAGATCGTAGAAAGGCCGCACCCACACCCGAGATCAAGAATCCGCATATTGGCATCGATGTTTAAATAGGACGCAAGTTCTTCTGCTACGCGCATAGCATTAGGCCCCATCATCGCAGCTTTCAATAATTCCATATTGTTTTGATTCGAAATAAATTGATTTGTAAAGGCATACATGATTTTCCTCCTCCGTAAGTCCCCTATGGTGCTATAAATCCATTATAATAATTATATTATGGCAATACTCCCTACAAGATCATTCAGAAGTAAAAAAGCGACATGGCAAAATCACCATGTCGCTCTCGTTTTAGCATTGACTTTTCATATCAGCCAATATTTTATAAATTGTTTTAGGTGATAAGTAATTACAGCTTGCAATATCCTCAACGGAAACACCCTTTTGATACTGAGAAAATATTAATTCATTGCGTTTCTGAATATATTGCCGACTATTTTTTACTTCCCCCCACCGTTTTTTATTTTCTGCCTTTCGTGGTATATAAATATATTCACCATCAATATATTGTTGCATTGCTTCTAATAAGTCCGCGGGAAATACATTAAATGCATTCTTGTAGCCCATTATGCTCCTCCTAAAATTATAGTTTTAGGATGGAACAAAGGCTATCTCACAGCATGTTTGTTATGCGATAGCCTTTGCTCCGCATAACACCGACTCCAAATAATATAAAATGATAAGCCATTCTCCTTTCTTAAAAATTTTTATCTTTCACAAATTTCACCAATTAGGATAAATTTGTTGCTTTATTAGCAGTCTACCACAAAAAACAGGGAAAGAAAATTGCTTGCAGTTACAACATCATCCGCACTTCTGACGATACACGATCCGTAGCCAAGTCGATCAATTAGGTTTCATAGAGTAGCCGCTATTTCTTCTTCATGGTTCATTGGGCAAAATAGTTACATATTAAAGCAATAATCTAAATGTAAAATTGTTAACTAAAGGATTATAGTTATGCTTAAGTGGCTACGGGGAACTCTTGAAAATATACCGAAGGATGGCGATTTTTCTTGGAGAATAATTCTAAAGAAACTTTTCCCAAAACAGTATATTTAGATAGGACAGGACATCATGTCGACTCAAAAATAGCATATCAAAAGCTCACACGTTGTTACGATCATGACCATCATCTTTTAAAAACTCATCTAAACATTCGTTTTTCTCTAAATACCGACTGGTAATAAACTAGTTCTAAAACAAGAGTTTCCAGGTATACCACTTAACATTCTCCTTAACAACTTATAAATTATATCGTTCATAATAAACACGCCTTTCACGATTCATCACACTTTAATTTATGTACTACGGTAAGAATAAGAACGTGTCGATGACTACTGTATGTATGACTTATAATAACCATGGTTTTTTTCTGCAATCATGTTATTTGTCCTCCATTTTTGCATTGGTCTTTTTCATTCTTTATAAAATATAACTTGACACATAGTTAACCTAGTGTACAATATAACCATAGAACATCAATTCTGATATTTTACCAACGATATGAGGTTAAAACAATGACAGAACAAAGAAAAGAAATGCTGGAATCTATTTTTAGGCTGTCAAAGAAATTTTTTGAGACTATGAAACAGCCAAATAAATTTGGCACAGATCAACTCTTATACTCGTCAGAAATTCATACCCTCGAAATGATCGGCAAACATCCCGGTATAACTGTAACCGAACTAGCAGACCGACAAGGCATTTCCAAAAGCGCCCTACCAAAGCTTGTCCACAAACTGATCCAAAAAGATTTGATCTATCGTTATCAAGAAACCGGCAATAAAAAGAATATCCTCTTGGAATTGACCGACAAAGGCCGAGTTGCTGTTCAACACCACTTCGAGTTTCACGAAACCTTTGACAGCGGTATTATGGAAAAAATCAACTTATTAACGCCAGAAGAATATTTGTTTCTCAGCGATATCCTGGAAGAACTAGAGCAGTATATTGACCATATGAAGCAACAGGAATAAAAAAGCTTTATACAAAACTTTTGTTATCCCCTATGAAAATATCAAGATGTTTGGCCAGGAGTGTTGGTAAAATTAAAATTTCTACACCAACATTCTTATTATTTAAAGTTATTGTTCACCTAGTTAACTTTTTTTAAGACAAGAAAAATAACTGTTTCATATTAAATAAACCGGCGACTGAGTAATACCCTGTAATCAAGTTTATCTATTTGGAACTAAAAATGGAATACTTCAACAACAAGGATATCTTTTGCGAAAACCGGCAAACGAAATCCTTATCTTTTTGAAAAATAGTTCATCTGGTTAACTTTATTGCAAATTTCCAACTCCCTCAAACCTAGCTCGCAATCATTCATCCTTTGTCTTACTTCAGAACAATCAATAACGTCTATGGATCTCTTGCTATTAAGAGCTTGCGATTACTCTTATTCTAATTACTTCACTAAGGGAGGAATCTTTCTATGCCACAGCATGTACCTATGCGTCAGCAAATCATAACGATGTTGTTTTGCATCGCCCAGCGTGTCCCATAATTTTTCTTCTATAAAAACAGATTGCATATGATAAGGAGTGTTTTTATGTTCAACGTGCGACTGCATCTCAGTCGAAAAAAATACTATTATGTCCTGGCGGCTTTGACTGTAAGCTGCCTAATGGTCGGAATCATGGCAAAAGCACATTTTGCCAAAGCACCAATAAAATCGGAAAATCCCCCTGTAGTCCGAACCCAAGTCATTCAGGCAGCTAATAACGGACAAAGCTACACCTATCCAGGAGAAGTGCGTGGCCGCTATGAAAGTCAATTGGCTTTCCAAGTCACCGGTAAAATCATCAAACGCAATGTGCAATTAGGCAGCAGTGTTACTGCCGGTGATGTGCTGATGCAAATAGATGCCAAAGACATTCAGCAGACAGTAAGCAGCAATTCTGCCCAGGTATATTCCGCTCAATCACAGCTTAATCTTGCCGAAAGCAACTTAAACCGATACCGGCAATTACTGGATAGCGGCGCAATCAGCCATGCTCAATATGACCAGTACGTCAATGCCTATAATGCCGCGGCAGCAGCAATGCAACAGGCAACAGCACAATATACGCAAGGAACCAATCAGCTAGATTACACCTTATTGAAAGCAGATCAATCAGGAGTTGTCTCCGCTATTATCGCCGAAGCCGGCCAAATTGTCAGCCCCGGCCAGACGGTTGTTACCATCGTCCAAAATGGAGAACGAGAAATCGAAATCAACGTACCCGAAAACCGGTTGGAAGAATTAAAAACAGCAGGACGATTCCAAGTTACTTTCTGGGCTTTGCCTAACGTGACACTGAACGGCAAAGTGCGAGAAATTGCTCCCATGGCCGATCCGACGACGCGTACCTTCAAAGTGCGCATTAGCTTACTCAATCCGCCACCCTCTATCAAATTAGGAATGACAGCTACCGTTTCCTTAGCCGATGTTGATGCCACTACGGGATTTTCCATTCCAATATCTGCACTTTATCAGACCGGTGATACACCTGCTGTCTGGGTTGTAAACGACAATATTCTAACACTGCGTCCCATCCAAACCGGTTCTTTCGGTAATGGCATGATACAAGTACTGGCCGGACTTCAAATCGGTGACCGAATTGTCAGTGCCGGCGTTCATAAATTGGAAGAAGGGCAGAGGGTAAAAATAGCCGGTGATACCCTATGAGCCATTTTAACCTTACCGCCTGGTCATTAAAGCACAAACAATTCATTTATTTCTTTGTCGTCCTCTTCTTTGTGGCCGGTCTTTTCTCTTATAAAAACGTGGGACGCATGGAGGACCCGGATTTTGCCATTAAGCAAATGATTGTCAGCGTTTCCTGGTCAGGAGCCACTGCCAGCCAAATGGAAGAACAGGTTACGGATAAAATTGAAAAGAAACTACAAGATTTACCTGGACTTGACTATTTAAAGAGTTACTCTACACCGGGCCGGACCGTAATTTACGTTAACCTCAAAGATCAGGTCCCCGCTAAGGAACTTCGGGTCAGATGGTTTGAAGCTCGCAACATGGTAAATGATATCAAAAAAACCCTCCCTGAAGGAGTTTTCGAACCTACCTTTAATGACCGATTCGATGAAGTATATGGCGTAATCTATACATTGACCGGTGATGGATTTACTTACGAAGAAATGCGAGAGAAAGCGGAAAAAATCCGTCGTATTCTCTTAAGCGTTCCCAGCGTTAGCAAGGTCCAACTGCTAGGGGTGCAAACCGAAAAGATCTACATTGAAATAGAAAATAGCAAACTAGCCAACTTAGGTCTTGATCCGTCCATAATTACGTCCACTTTAAAAGAACAAAATACCCAAGCAGCTGCTGGTATGCTGGAAACGACATCAGACAACGCATACTTACGAATTACTGGGATGTTTGAAAATATGGAAGACATCGGTGCTACACCAATTCAAGCTGGTGGACGCACCTTCCGTCTGGGAGACATTGCTAAAATAACTCGTGCCTATGCCGAACCATCCGACCCGAAAATGTTCTTTAACGGTCAACCAGCAATCGGCATTGCGTTAGCCATGGAACCCGGCGGCAACATTCTGACCCTAGGTAAAAATCTTGATAGCACAATCTCTCAAATAAAGCAAGAACTGCCAACAGGGCTGGAAATCAGTCAAACTGTAAATCAGCCAAAAGTTGTGGAATCCTCCATCAACGAATTTATTGAATCCCTGGTCGAAGCAATTATCATCGTCTTAATCGTAAGCTTTGCCAGTTTGGGTATGCGCTCCGGTGTGGTCGTGGCCCTAACCATTCCGTTGGTCATTGCCATTACCTTTACTTTAATGTATCTGACAGGAATCGCCCTGCAGAGCATTTCACTGGGAGCCCTCATCATCGCGTTAGGCTTGTTGGTCGATGATGCCATCATCGCTACGGAAATGACGACAGTCAAGCTAGAGCAAGGCTGGAGCCGCTTCGATGCTGCTTGTTTTTCTTATACTTCTACCGCCTATCCTCGTTTAACTGGCGCATTAATAACCTGTGCAGGCTTTATTCCCATCGGTTTCTCCAAGGGGCTCGCCGCCGAATTTTGCGTCGATCTCTTTTGGGTTATATTCTTTGCTCTCCTCGCCTCCTGGCTAGTTGCCGGGGCAGTCACCCCGTTGCTGGGTTATCAATTTATCAAAATAAAACCGGCCCAGCAAAAAGCCGCTGAAAGCAATGTACACCATGACCTTTATGATACTCCGTTTTATCGACGATTTAAACGCTTGTTACTATGGTGCATGTGTCATCGTAAAATCATACTAACAGCTACTGTTGCTACATTTATCGGCTCTATCTTTCTCCTGGGGTTGGTCAAACAGGAATTCTTTCCTCCGTCGAGCCGTCCGGAGCTCATCATCCAGCTCAAATTACAGGAAGGAGCATCCCAAATCAACACCGAAGAAGTTGCTCGCCAATTTGCTAAAGAATTGGATGATGACCCGAATATTTCTTATTACACCTATCATGTAGGTGAAGGAGCCCCACGCTTTGTGCTCAGTTTTGAACCAACTTTCAATAAATCGAATTTCGCTGAATTCATTGTAGTGGCCAAGGATGTTGAAGCTCGTAATGCTCTGGCCCAGAAAGCCGAACAATTATTAAACACCGAATTTACAAATGTTCGAGGGCATATCAAGTTATTATTCACCGGGACAGGGCCTGATTATCCGGTGATGCTGCGAGTAAAAGGCCCAGACCATGAAAAAGTTCGTGATATCGCTGAACAAGTCCGCGCCGTCATGGCCGCTCATCCGTCTACACAAAATGTAAACCTCAACTGGAATGAGAAAAACAAAGTGATGCACTTGGAGATTGACCAGGCAAAAGCAAAAGCCCTCGGCCTCAGTTCCCATAAATTGGCCGCCTCGCTCCAAACCCAGTTATCTGGAGCACCGATTACCGAATTTCGTGAGAATGATAAAACAGTTAGCATGGTTCTCCGGTTTGCGGAAGCGGACCGTAATAACCCAGAACGGCTAAAAGACCTCAACATCCATATCGGGAATGGCAAATATGTTCCGCTCGATCAAATTGCCACCATTCGTTATGATGCTGAAGAAGGTTTAATTTACCGACGTGACCTGCTACCTATGATTATGGTCCAGGCGGAACTCAATCCCGCGTCTAAACTCACTGGTTCGGATGTAACCAAGCAAGTTTATGGCAGCCTTCAGGAACTCAGAAATAGTCTGCCAGTCGGTTATTCCATTGAATTTGACGGCGCAACAGAACGCAGCATAAAAAGCAGCAAATTCCTGGCGGAACCCATTCCGGCCATGATGCTGATCATTATGATTCTGCTCATGACGCAGTTGCAAAGTATTCCGAAAATGCTGCTAACCCTCTTTACAGCGCCGCTAGGTATTATCGGTGTATCCATCAGTCTCCTTGTTACCGGAAGCCCCATGGGTTTTGTAGTCCAATTGGGAGTTCTCGCCTTGTTCGGTATCATTATGCGCAATACCGTTATATTAATGGACCAGATTGAACAACATTTGGTGGCTGGCGACTCGCTATGGGACGCAATTGTGTCAGCGACGATCAGCCGCTTCCGCCCAATTATGTTAACAGCTGCAGCCGCTATCCTCGGCATGATTCCGCTAGTCCCCAGTACTTTATGGGGCTCCATGGCGATTGCCATTGCTGGCGGTTTGCTGGGAGCAACCATACTAACTTTATTGGTGTTGCCGGTTATGTATGCCACATGGTATAAGGCACAACCAGTTGACGGTGCACAAAACAATTCTTTAAATGATGCCGGAAAGTCACTGTCTCAGTAGCATGAATCAAATTGCGCACGTAATTGCTGGAAGTCGGTGAATGACTCTATTTATATAGATTACCCTATACATTTTATAAGGAGTTACTTATCATGGAAGTTCTGTAACGCATCTACAGATCCCGTAACCTTTGCTAAAGCAATTCTGGCTGAATCGATCAAACAAGTTCCTAAAGACATACTCGTTCAAGCACACAACGAAATTGGCGAACCGCGCCTTCTGATTACCGATTTTGCCGCTCAACATGACTATGATGTTATCGTCATTGGTAGTCGGGGCTTAGGAACGATTTCCGGCTTGCTTTTGGGAAGTGTCAGCACATACGTAGTCCAGCATTCCCCTTGTCCTGTTTTGATTATCAAATAATCTTTATTGATACTAGACCTGCAGAACTCGTCCCCCAATCATTTATGATCAGATGACAGTGGCAATACAGTATGATAACAAATACTGCATTGGAGCGGCCTTTCTAAATCGTTCAATTATACCCTGTCTTAACATTTTCTGTTCCTCCTCACTAAAAATGGATAAAAAAATAGACGTTTAATATTATCAAATATCAAACGTCTATCCACGATTCTTTTAATTGACTTCAACAAATTTGCAATCATATCCACCGTCAGTATTAATTATATTGCTATGAAAAAGCAGCCGCAGTTTATCTTCTACCATCGTTCCTTTATATTCTATAGTACCTTTAGGAAAATTCAGTGAAAATATGATTTCACCGTTTTGAACTGAATATTTTCCTGTGCCAGCTGGAGCTAATTCCAGAGATTTATATACCTCTGATACACGATCATTTAATGGGCTAAAGTAACTACTGACTGTCCCATTAGGGAAAAACCTATAATAATAGTAATAATGCCCTTGACCATGATATGAAGTAGCTTGGTATAGCCCCTTAAACTTTATTATTCCTTTATCAATAGGTATAGGCTGCAACCCAGAAGTATCATTCTTTTTCTGTGTCGCTTCTAGATTTTTTATAATTGCATCTAATATATCAGTATCTACAACCGCTTTAATTTTAACTCTCATCTCCATACTATTACCGATTTGAGTTCTTTTACTGTCTAGAACGGTCACCTTGACAGCTCCGGCAGATAAAGCAACTATATTATCATCTGTTACCTGAAAATTTTTAACACTGGTATAACTTGCAATATAGGTTCCCGCCTGCTCTACTGCATTTCTTTTGGCCTTTAATAAAGCCCTATCCTCTGCTAATGATGGTGTGTCATTATCCCCCATTTGATAAACACCTTCTGCTATAATCTCTGTTGATTGGGCAAAAGAAGTTGTGTTTATTGTCAAAAATGCTACTACTACAAATGCCGTTATCCATATCTGTCTACAACGAATATTTCTCATGCAAATACCGCCTTAATAAATTTATAGGTTTCATTTCATAACACGTATTACGATTTGAAATTATTAATTCATTATAAGTATATTTACCATATAAGAAAAAACACCTGCCAAAATCCTACAAAAATTTAGCAAAAGCTCTTTAGCCATTATAGATAATACGGTTCTATATTGCTCGCTAAAGTATCATTTCAATTTTGCTCTGACCGTCTTCAACCCCCAGGAACTTAGGGCTACCCCACAGGCTAAATTTATGCCACAGCCAAACAAAAAATATAATTGAACTATGAAATAAAAAAAGCTCCTACTCCAGCCAAAATGGCCCAGAATAGGAACTTAACACTGTATTATCGATGACCATACCCACCATGACCTCCGTATCCACCATGACCTCCGTATCCACCATGACCTCCGTATCCACCATGACCTCCGTATCCACCATGGCCTCCATATCCATAATGGCCTCCATATCCATAATGGCCTCCATATCCATAATGGCCTCCGTATCCATAATGGCCTCCGTATCCATAATGAATAGGATAATATCCGTACCCTCCATAAACATAATGCGTTGGATAATATCCATATCCGCCATAATACACTGGATATCTATATAATACTATATTGTCAAAATCCAAGATAGCTCACCTCCCCTTATTATAGCTTATGAAGTATACGCTACTAAGGAAACATAAAAAAACTCCTATCTAGCCATCTGGCCAAAATAGGAGTTTTAATCTTTTATCTAGCAAGAAAAACCTCTAACTTCCCCCATGCATATACAGCGAAACATTTTACCCTTCCCGCTTTACATCCAAAATCGTGAATTTCTTGCATATCTAACAGGTAATTAGAATTTATAAGTAATACCCATAGAAAAAATACAGCATATGATCCTGCCATTAACAGTTACGAGTACGGGATCATTCCCCAATCCAAGCTATTCTCAATCGATAAGTTCTAAATGTACATACATTTCATAAATTACAACATGAAATACCGAAAACTATCAGAAAGAAGGTTTTATATGCCTATACCAAATGATTTTTATAATATTATTGAAGTTTTTACTTATTCATCTCTTCCTAACTTGTCTAATCCTACCAATGCAGCTAATACTATTTCTCCAGATTCCCAAGTCATCCCCAATCCTTCACTTCCAATTCCGCCTATCACTCCAATTTTGCCATTCACTCCAATTGCACCCGTTACTTCAACAACTTCGTCTACAGCTATTACTCCAACTACTGTTCCGTTACCAATTCCTCCAGAACTTTTGTTACCTTGCCAAGCAGTTGTCCTGAATAATTTCAGTAATTTTAACCTACCAATTGACATACAACAAATATCACAACCATTTTTCGCTTCTTTTCCACCAACGCCTCAATCATCAACGGTATCAACAACATAGGGTATTACACGAATCTTCCTCGACTGGTTCGCCTCTGTTTTTAGGGGTGCAATGGGCCACCCTTTTTTGCCGCTTTGTCCCTTGACCAGCCGTGACACTTACGCCATCATTTTACAGCTTCAACAGAGACACCGTATTTTTCAGCAATGTCCTTATAAGGCATGCCGAGTATGTAATCTTTTTCAGCTAGATCGCTATTAGCCATTGACACAAGTCACCACCGCCACATAAAAATAGAACTCTTCGTGCTAACCACATGAGTTCGAAAAATTACATATACTAATAGTGTTATAGATTCTTCATGTTCCTCTGTAACGCTCTTTGAAGAACAAGGCTAAACCGCTGACTGCCTTGTTCTTTTTGTTGTAAAGAATGCATAAAGTTTCCACTTCAGCTACAAACTACCAATGGGATACTCTCCTGTTTAAATACCAGGACCATTGACGACTGCCGTGGCCTTGGTATTTTTTATTGTCCTAACAGGTCCCACTCCATAGCGAGGTTAGTTATTTGAAGTCTACATAGAATCTGAACATCGCTATTATTTCGCTAGCTAATATGTTATAACTTCAGATGGGTTATTGTATTTTCATCAGTCGAACTTTTTAGTATCACCCGCTGGAGCATCACGTATTATGTAATATAAAATGAATAAGGGGAATAGAGATGAACAGATCAATGTATGAATATATCCCTTGCGAAGATCAATATCAGTATTTCGATCAATCGCGTTACTGTCGTTTAGTAAATTGCTTTCGCTTACTTTGGGAACAGCATGTATACTGGACAAGAATGTTTATTATTGGAGTAGTCTTTGATCTACCTGATTTAGCTGCAACTCAAAAACGACTTCTCCGCAATCCCAATGATTATGCTAAAGTATTTGACCAGTTTTATGGCGAGAAAGTTTGTTGTGAAATTAACCGCCTAATAACAGATCACCTAACTATAGGGGCAGAACTTGTCAAAGCAGCCAAGTCTGGAAAAAGCAAACTTGCATCAAATGCAGAAAGGCGTTGGTACAAAAATGCGGATGATATCGCCTGCTTCTTAAATCACATTAATCCCTATTGGTCCGTTGAGTCTATGCGATCCATGTGGTATAAACATTTATCCTTAACAAAGGAAGAGACTGTCACTATGCTAAATGAAAAATATAGTAAAAGTATTTGTCTCTTTGACGAAATTGAAAGAGAAGCTTTAATGATGGCTGATATCTTTGCCAAAGGCATCTTTAAGCAATTTGACGACTGTGGTTGCTAAAAACGCCATATCAAATGTTTTTATCGATCGGAGAGGCAGGAGCGATTCCCGCCGCTTTTTCTATGCTCATCGACCTATCTCTAGAGAATGGCGCCAACGTTAAAGGCGTACATGCAAGACTAGGTCATACAAACATCGAAACGACTTTAGGCAAGTATACTCATGCACCCAAAAGATGGCCGAACAGTCTGTCGATATCTTCGAATTAGCTGCCAACTTTGGCGACAAAAAATAAAAATTGCCTACGCGAGTAATATTGCGTAGGCAATTTGTCGGCAAATAGCCTATATTAGTGCTGATGAGAAAACAAAGATCCTTATTCTTTGCGGGTGATGAGCGCGACACACTCCACATGATACGTCATGAATATAGTTTACTTACCAATCTAGAAATTCCTCACGGACTTAAGGACATTTCATCATCACGAATCAACTTTATACGAATACGTTTATCTAATATCATGTATTGATAATCATCATATAAATCGCTCACTGCAAACACTCCAATTCCTAAATTCCATAGTATTTAAACGATTATTTTCTAAAATTTTTATTATTTCAAACCAGAAAAAACTTCTTCAAATTTAAAATCTTGCCATTCATTTTTAATCATTTTTTGCAGTGTTCCAACTATAATTGCTGACGCGATATCATAACTTTGCGATATTGAGGTTGAATAATCATTAAGTCTATTATCAAAAATATCATTAAACAATGGATGATGAATTTTGCTGCTACCATGTACATAATCACTTCGTGCAGTATAAAGGTCACGAATCATCTTAGCTATTTTTCTTTGATTACATTCGGGTTCACCCAAAACTAGTAGTATTCTATTCTGTAACGTTTTCCCTATGTTTTCTTTAGGAGAATGATAAAGTGCCTCTAATGCGTGCATGAGCCAAATAGTAGTATTAGGACTTAGTTTATCGCCTTCTTTACAAAAGTGAAGCAAGGCAAATAAAACTCTTTCCATATTACTATCTGCCAGCTGTTTTATGCCTATGCCAAGCTCGGTATACCATCTATTAACCTTCTCCAGTGGAATTCTCGATATTTCTGGCCATTCTGCAAATTTTCCTGATATAAAACGAGCTCCGTCAAAAGGAACATTAAAAAAGTTCAGCTCACTAATCAATGTACCTTCGTGTTTTATTTTTGAATTATACAAATTAAAACATCCGGGACAAGATAAATTACTCAATAAAAAAATATTACATAAAGCCAGTTCTATATAGTGATCAAAATTTACTCTATTATCATTTTTATTTACAAGTTGAATTCTTGATTCAATAGTAACATCATGAATATCTCTTATTTTTTCATCTAAGTCACTTGTAACAGCATTCCAATCAATGTCTATTTTTACTGATAAACCAGCTTGTATTGAATAAATAAACGAAGAATAATATTTTTCAATTTCTCTCCAAGTGGTTAAATAATCTTCGATTTTCTCTATATAATCAAACCCCAAAATAGCGGGAATATGTATAGAATATATCTTTTCAGTTAGATCCTCCAACTCCTACAACTCCTTCCTAAACCACAGTAGTTCATATATGAGTCTATTTCATTATTCTCCATCATTACCTATATTCCTAGCAAAATAATACAAAACCACCTACAAAGTGATGACAAATCGAATTCATAGGTGTATGATCTTAGGTATTACGACCTAATTACTTGTACTATTTAGAAAAAGGAGCGATTTTATTGAAGAGAAAAATCAGTTTTCAGCTATTATTAATTTTCCTTTTACTTATTGCTTTGTCATCTTTGAGTTATGCCGCACAAATAAACGTTAAATTTATAGGCGCTACACAGTATAAAGAAACTGCTAGCGCCACTCTTTTAATTGATGTCCGTTCATCCTCTAGTCGTGAAAAAAACAAACTAGAAATTCCAGGGTCAAAGTGGATTGACCCTTACAGTGGCCCTGCACTTGAAAACTTTATGAATACAGCAGATAAAAAAGCTTCATACACAGTTTTTTGTTCTTGCGTTGATGATAATTACAGTATACGAGCAGCTCAAATCTTAACTAAGAATGGCTTTGAAAATGTTTCTGTTTTACAAGGTGGCTGGGATGCTTTAACTAAAACGGGCATTAAAACAGCTCCTATCCAGGAAGGGGGAGCTCAATGAAAAAATTAATATTTTGCGTGTTTTTTTGCTTAATGCTCTTCCCTGCAATTGTATTTGGATCGCCTACTCCTAATCAAAATACTCCTCAAATTGATCCTAACTCTATTGCAGGTAGCCTTGATGCCGACCTCCATAGATCGCCAGATAAAAACTCAATCGCCGGAATCAAAGATCCTGATATTATCCCATTAACCAGAGGGTGCTGCAGCTGGCATAAAGGCGTTTGCGGCTGCGAAAATGGCCGCACAGTATGTTGTGACGGTACTTATAGCCCCACTTGTGGTTGTTAAGGACTAAATGAACCTAACAACATTACCGCAGAGATATAAACTCTATTACGATGCGTTAATGGCCGTGCTTGCGGTTGTAATAATAGGATCTTTATTTGTTGAAGCGCGATTTGATTTAAGCGATAAGGAAACACTGATATTTAGAGAAATCGATTATGCCGTATGGATTATCTTTGTAGTTGATTACATAGTCAGATTCATTTTATCTAAGAATAAGCTGCAATTTCTTCGTTACAATATCATCGATCTCATTTCTATTCTCCCCTTCGAGGCCGCCTTCCAAGGACTCAGAGCATTACGGATTCTTCGCTTAATTTACATGCTCAGAGTATTTGTTTACCTAAATCGAATTCACACCCGTCTGAGTGCATTAGTTACCACAAATGATTTTCACCATGTTCTTTGGTTTACTTTCTCAACAATTTTTTGTGGTGCAATTGCCATATCTTACGTCGATGACATGGAAATCGGCGATGCCCTTTGGTGGTCTTTTGTAACCACTACAACAGTCGGCTATGGTGACATTGCTCCTCAGTCATTCGGTGGCCGGATCATAGCTGTTTTCCTAATGCTAATAGGCATCGGCTTCTTAAGTATGCTAACAGGTACAATCGCAACTTTCTTTATTAATAGAGATAGCACTCCTTCATCATATTGTGATGACACAGTCAAAGAAATCGCAAAAAAGCTTGAACACTTCTCTGATTTAACAATTAATGATATTGATGATATGCATTCTGTCTTAATCGCTTTGAAAGAGCGTCAAAAGTAACAGACTCACGGACCACATATTAACAACATATTTCTTGATTATTTCAGCCTATTTGAAGCAACTACTCCATTCGCTAAATACACCAAAAACCACAGCACTGCTGACCAGTCTGTGGTTTTATTATTTAACGAAAGAAGAAGTGATTATCTTGGCAAAACTAAACTATTACGATATTTTAGAGGTAAGTAAAACAGCATCTTCTGAAGTCATTCAATCAGCTTATAGGGCATTAGCTAAAAAATATCATCCCGATGTTTTCCCTGATAAAGAAACTACAAATAAAATGATGTATATAATTAACGAAGCTTATTCTGTTTTATCTGATTCAAATAAGCGAAGAGACTATGACAATCTCTTAAAAAGACAATATGTAGATCCCCCGCCACCACCGCCTCCATCTCCAACTCCCACGAACAGTACAGATGATCTATCTCCAGAGACTAAAAATTTTATCAATGCTAGGGCTCTTGCACTTGCGTTAAAAGAAGTAATTTGGGACAACACGAAGAAATTATCTTTGTTTTTAATTTATGGCTTTGGCGCAACTTTTTATGGTTCAAGAAATATTGACAAATTTACTAATAGTTTTATAACTCAATACTGGATAACCCTATTATATTTCCCTATAATCCCCCTTGGCGAATACAGAGTAATTAAGAAAGATAAAGGCTATTTTATAATAAGTAAAATACCCTATAAACTCAATTTGTCATGGTTTTTTTATATGTTTAAACAACAAAAATTTGCCATGTCAGTACTTATTTTTATTACCGTATTTTTAGCATATTCAGTTTTTACTTTTCAGCCACAACAAAGTCAAAACAAGCCAATTAAGACTACAGTTCCGCAAACCCAACAACAACCTCAATTGAGCTTCATTCCTAAGAATGACGTTTCTACAAAATATGTTGCTAATGAGCCACAGCTAAACACTACAGGCTATTGCAAAATTACAGTAGATAATAAACAAAATACATTTCCTGTCATTGTAAGAATTTGGAGTCTCTCTAATCATAAACCAGTAAGAACTTTTACTATTAAGCAAGGTGAACAGTTTACTGCTCAAAATATGACGCCAGATAACTACGAAATTAGATATATGCATTTATATCAAAATGCGGAATCTCAAGATGTTTTTAAAACCGATCCTTTTTTATTAAGTCAAACTCTTACAGCAAACGGAACAAACTACGATACAATCAGTTTTACATTATACAAAGTTCATAATGGCAATGCAAAAACACATCCTATTAGCGCTACTGAATTATAGATAATCATCTCAAATAAAAAGTTTTTTCTGGACAAAATCACTCTAACTATTTTTATATCGTCCTTGCATTCCACCGTCATCTATACGATAATAGCTATAGAATAAGTAGAAGCACCTATTAAACACTCATTTATAAGCAAAGTCGATGGATATTTCCAACGGCTTTTTATTTCACCCATTTCACCGAACATACGTACTGAATTTACTATTAATTCATGGAAAGGAGAACGAAAAATGGCCGGAGGAGTTCGTAAAAAAGGCATCACATGGTATTACTATTTTAACAAAAATTCCACCCACTTCACACTGGCGGTGGAAAATGGGTGGAAAAGCGACGAAAAAACGTCTAATTTTATGCGATTAAGTCCGATAAATCCTTATTTTTTGCGGGTTATAAGGGCCACACACTCCACATGATACGTCATGGGGAACATGTCTACAGGCTGTATTTCTTTGGCTTCGTAACCCTGTTCCGCAAAGTAACCGAGGTCTCTAGCCAAAGAAGCGGGATTGCACGAGACATAGACGATTCGGTTTGGTTCCATGCGCACAAACGTATCAAGAACTTCTGTGCTGCAGCCTGCGCGCGGTGGATCGACGACGACAACCTCAGGTCTTAGCCCATCGCGATACAGTTTCGGCATAACGTCAGTAGCATCACCCACAAGAAACTCTACATTATCAATCTTGTTATCGGCGGCGTTTTTCTTGGCGTCAGCAATGGCTGGCGCCACTACTTCAATGCCGTATACTTTCTTGGCTTGCTGCGCTAGGAAAAGCGAAATCGTACCAGTGCCGCAGTAAGCGTCAATGACAGTTTCTTCGCCTTGCAAGTCAGCATACTTCAGCGCTGTTTCATAAAGCCGTACCGCCTGTTTCGTATTGACTTGGAAAAAGGAATGGGGCGAAATCTGAAAGGTCAAATTCCCCAGTTTATCTTCAATATATTCTTTGCCCCAAAGTAGTTTATTTTTTGGCCCTAACATCACATTGGTTTTGCGCGAATTTACATTCTGCAAAATGCTGACAAGGCCGGGAATCCGCTCTTGCAGGCCCTTAATGAAAGCCTCTTGCTCCGGCAATTCTTCGGTAGCTGTTACGACTACGACCATGCCTTCGCCAGTAGCGACGCCGACACGTCCCATAGCATAACGCAAGGAGCCTTCGCCAGTTGCTTCTTCATAAGCCTTGATCCGAAGCTCTGTCGCCACAGCCGCTACAGCAGCAGCGACGCGATTATTGGCCTCATGCTGAATAAGACAAGCTTCCATTGGCACAATCTCATGGCTTCCCTGAGCATAGCAGCCTGCAATGAGATGGCGTCCGCGGCGACCGATAGGCAGCAGCATTTTATTGCGATAATGCCACGATTCTGGTGATGGCATTACTGGCTGAATGGTAACGCCAGCAAGCTTGCCAATCCGTTCCATTGCGGCTCGCACGGTCTCATATTTGGCTGCAAGCTGTCCTTCATAAGAAAGATGCTGCAATTGACAGCCGCCGCAAGCCTGATAGACAGGACAAGGCGGCGCAATCCGCTCCGGCGCTGCCGTCAACACCTCTAATAACTGCGCCCGTCCGTAGCTTTTCTTTACTTCTTTGACTTTCGCTGTGACCTGTTCGCTAGGCAAAGCGCCTTCAATAAATAAGGTATAACCGTCTAACCGGGCGACACCTTCGCCGCTATGTCCTAATCCATGAATCTCTACTGTAATTTTATCGCCCTTTTGTACGGGCGGTTTTTGTTTCGCGTCTTTCAATGAATCCTTCTCCTTGCTTATAGATCGGTCGCTTTTTTACTCTCACTGCTTTTTCCTAAAGCAAGATACCGCTCCATATACTCATTTAGTTTATTTACTACTTTAAAATGAACGGTTCCGGCGGGATAAGTTCCATCGCTTTGCGGCGCTCCTGCCGCTACGCCTGTGAGGACTTCTATGCCTTCATCAATTGTTTTTACGGCATAAATATGGAAGGTCCCTGCTTGGACGGCTGTCAAAACTTCGTCATTTAGCGTCAGATTATTAATATTTTGATAAGGGATCATGACCCCTTGCTTACCAGTAAGCCCTTTTAGCTTGCAAACAGAAAAGAAACCTTCGATTTTCTGGGTAGCGCCGCCAATCGGCTGAATTTCTCCTTTTTGATTGACTGACCCAGTCACCGCGATATCTTGCCGCAAAGGAATGCCTGATAAACTCGACAAAATAGCATAGAGCTCAGTACTCGAGGCGCTATCACCATCAACACCTTCGTAAAGCTGTTCGAAGGTCAGACTGCAGGTGAGTGTCAAAGGGTTTTTCTGGGCGTATTTTTCACCGAGATAACCGCTTAAAATCAGCACGCCCTTCGTGTGACTTGTGCCGCTGATCTTTGTTTCCCGTTCAATATTAATGACGCCAGATCGCCCCATATAGGTATTAGCGGTAATACGCGACGGCTTGCCAAAAGTATACTCGCCGACAGCGAGCACGGCCAAGCCGTTTACCTGCCCCACTTTGGCCCCGTCTGTATCCATGAGCAGCTTGCCTTCGGCAAACATATCCTGCAATTTTTCTTCGTACTTATTAGCCCGAAACCGTTTTTCATCAATGGCTTGTTTAATATGCTCTTCCGTGACTACTTCGCTCTTATCTAGAGTCGCCCAGGTGTCGGCCTCACAAATTAATTCGACGACTTCATTAAACCGCGTCGTCAATTTATTTTGACTGCCTGCTAAGCGGCTGCAGTATTCTACGACGCGGGCTACAGCGCCGCGGTTAAAGTGCTTAAGTCCTTTGCGTACCACCGTGGAACTGATAAATCCAGCCAATTTGTGAATATTGCCTGCTGTATTTTCCATTTCCGTATCAAAATCAGCATGAACTTTAAAGAGCTTGCGGAAATCCTCATCATAAGAATAAAGCATATGATATAACATGGTATTGCCAACTAAAACGACTTTTACATTTAAATCAATGGGCTCAGGCTTTAACGAAGCCATAGCCAACATTCCATACTGCTCGCCAAGATTTTCAATGGGCAGTTTTTTCGTTTTCAAAACTCGTTTTAAAGCTTCCCATGCGCCAAGATTGCTTAAAATATCACGAGCATGCAGAATTAAATAGCCGCCGTTGGCCCGATGCAGCGCCCCTGCTTTAATCATCGTATAGTCTGTATTGACCACACCCATACGGGCTTCGTATTCGACGCGCCCCATCAAATTATAATAGGTAGGATTGATTTCTACAACAACAGGCGCACCTTTTAAGTCTTGATTATTCACAAGAACATTAACCTGATACTTTTCCTTAATGTCAGGCTGACGCCGAAACAAAGCCAGCGGATTGGCTTCTTCTTCGCCAGAAGAAGGCTTGAAGTCGGCAATATTTTTTACCACATCTTGTTTTACTTCTTCGAGATAGGCCATCACCGCGTCATTGCCAGCATACTTTTCGAAGAGCTCTTCGAGAAGATTTCCGGCAGCGTACATCCCGATTTTTTCATCGAGTTTTTTTAATTCTTCGCGCACTTCTCGTTCGATGGCTTGCATGCGCCGAATCACCACAAGGGCCTTCTCATGAACAGCCATCACTTTTTTTTCGATCACTTCTCGTTCGTCTTTTGGCAGCTTCTGAAACTCTTCGGCGGTCAAAGCTTTACCATCCATGATCGGCAAACCGACAAATCCGGTCGTAGACCACTGCGGCATAACGCCTTCCTGCTCAGCCAATTCATTGAATTCATCCATAATTACAGAGCGTTGCTCTTGAAACCGTTTTGCCAGTGTCTTCCGGGACTGCTCATAATCATCACTGCTAAACGCCTTGGAAATACTTGTTTTTAAGTTATCAACAAGATCTTTCATGTCCTGGCGAAAGATTACGCCAATTCCCGGCGGCAATGATAAGGCCAACGGCTGACTGGGGTTATTAAAATGATTCACATAACACCAATCACAAGGAACACTTTGTCCTTTAGCCGCCTGTTTTACAGCATGTTTTGCATAAGTAATTTTCCCTGTGCCCACAAGGCCGGAAATATAAATATTATAGCCAGGCGTTTGATTAATAAGTCCAAACTGTACTGCTCGAACAGCTCGTTCCTGGCCGATCATCTCATGTGGTTCTGGGATTTCAGCCGTCGTAGTAAAATCAAATAACTCTTCCTTACAGTGAAAGCGTAACTTATCAAGGGATAATTCCTGCCAATTCGCCATCATGCAATCTCCTTTTATTCGATTTTCATCCTATTTTCTTCTATGCCTCTTTTTGACTTCGCTGCCTAAGGAAAAACTTCCTCCCTTATCGGTTCGAGTTAAATAAGGTGCTTTGATAAAGCAGCAGTAGTTTACTGCTATTAATCATAAAATGGGCTGTAATTGGCGCCAGCAAAGAGCCGCTACGGCTATAAAGCCAGCAAAGAGTGCCGCTGACTAGGAGCATTTCCGGCAGCCAATATACATTATAATGCATTGCAGCAAAAATCAGTGACGTAATCACCATGGCCGGAAAAAAACCGAACCGCTGCTTTAGCGGCAAAAAGGTAAACAAACGGTAAAAAAGCTCCTCCGTAACGGGAGCTATGATCGCGCCAAGGATAAACGGCCAAGCAAAGTTCTGCCAGGAATCCGCATTCTTAGCAAGAAACACCAGCGGATGCTCCTTATTGTCTAAAGAAAAGATCGCAGCATAAAGCTGTTCAGAGTAATAGCTTGCTAACAGCAAAACAAACCCGCTTGCCGCTCCGATCAACAACTGCTTTCGCCCATTTCTCAAGGTAAGACCGAGATCGTTAAATGACTGATTGGCTCGTTTGATAATGAAATAGACTAGCCCCAGACTAATCAGGCGATCTATAAGATCAACAATCACAACAGAATCAGACCATCTTAGTGGAAAAACATAATGAAACAGCACGAATAAACTACTGAAACGAAGCGCATATACAGCCGCTACCTGCCTTAGCCGCCACTTGGCTTTCACTGTTTCCATCACCGCCAGCTCACTTTTGAATCGGACTTGTTTGCATCATCAACCCGCTGCGCCGAATTTTACACTCGACTTCGCCGGTAATCGCCGCGTCTTTATAGAGTTCGCGCCAATGAAAATTTTTATAAGCAGGCAAAGTAGCAAAATTTGGCCGAAAATAATCGCCAATTCCTAAAATATCACTATTCATGGTTTGAGTCGCTTGAATGAGTTCTAACAAATCTCTAGTAAATAAATTGCTCAAATAGTCTTCCAGTAGTTTTTGATACGCTGGATCTTCATAGTGAATGCCGCTCGTAATCCCCGTAATCTCACATTCCACGACCAAATGAATATGCGCGCTCGGTTTCCCATCAACAATGGCAGTAGTAACCTTCGGTGATTCCTCCGCCCGATAGCGAAAGTTAATCCCCTTGGGACTTTCCGGTACCAACGGATCTTTCACGCTAACAAAACCATTTTCTACATGTCGCAAAAACAATTCTTTGATGCGTACCTGATCGCTCTTTAAGATACCTGCCAGTTTATCGCCATGAAATACAGCAGCCCCTATAACTTCAATCGGATTCCCCGAACTACGCGGCAAATCGCCCGCTTGATGCGGCGCTTCAAGTGGCTCTAAAGAATCGGAAGCTTCCGTTGCCGCTTGCGCCATCACCGTTCTACTAAGCCGCTGATTAGGCGCCACGAAAGTAATAGAGGAGTCCTGCCCCTCACTTTTCATCGTTCGATAAAGCTGATGAAGCGACACGCCAGGAAAATAGCCGGAATTACTATCAGTCTGCATCATAAGTTCATACCATTGATACAGAAAAGTGGACAGTCCGGGGTGAATTTCATTGAGAAAATCTTTGGCGCTGCCGCTGGTCACAGCAACGTACATGGAACCGCGATATTCCTGAAAGCGTATGAGCGAAATAATAATATCGCCAATACCATCCTTGGCTAATTCTTCGCCTAAAACAATAAACTTCGTATGATTAAATATGGGGATCAGCGCCAATGTTGATTTCAGTTCATTCCGCGTCTCCGCCACGGAAAACCCGGAAACCGTAATATTGGCCCAGTCTTTTTTCGAATCCCCGTCTTGCTCTTTATCACCGCTCGTCTCACTGCTGCCGCCTTGTTCAATCGCCGATACTGCTACGGGCCGTGCAATCTGATAGGTCACTTCTAACTGTTGATTTTCCCCTTTATCAATCCCAATCGCTATTACATAAGCATTTTGTTCTGCTTCACGGGATCCGTTGCAGCCGCTGATTAGAAAGACACAGAAAATGCAGCAGCCAATCAAACATTTCTGCAATGGCTTCATAACGTCCCTTCTCTTTCACCAAAAGTTCCTACTGCGTAAACCGGTACAAGGCCAGTCCCAAGGTACCAACACACAGCAATGAAATCACCAGATAGCCTGACTGTTTCCCGTCTTTTTTCATGTAAGCGCCAAAGGAGTAGACATGGATCACGCTCCCCAGCGTTAATAGAAAGTAAACAACATCCACCTGAATCCCCCGCTTCTATTCCTTTCCCTGTAGCGGCGTCGTCTGCCATAACAGCCCGGTTCGCCGAATTTTCACGTCCATGTCAACTTGAATATCCGCTTCTTTATAGCGATCGCTCCAGTTAAAGTTCTGATACTCTTGATAGCTTGATAAAAACGGCGTCATATACTGTTCAAGCCCAATCACATCGCAACCGCAGACCTGTGTCTTTGCCAGCAGTCGCTGCGCATCTTCCGTAAGCAGCTGACTAGCTGCTTGTTCTAATAAACTTTGGTACTCTTTGCTCTCATAATGAATTCCGCTGGCATTGCTGGAAATGACAGCATCGACTTTTTGGTGAATCTGAATCACCGCTTTCCCATCGACAAGCTGCGTCTTGATTTGCGGTCTCTCATCGACGCGCAAACGGAGCGATATTTGATGCTGTGGTGACAAAGGATCTGCTAGGGAGATAAAGCCCTGACGGAAGTTTCCTAAGATCATATTGATAATTCTGGTCTCATTACTATCAAGAATCTCCACCATTTTATCGCCATGAAACAAAGCAAGTCCGGCAAACTCAATCGGATTGCCGCCTTGGCGCGGCAAAGTGCCGCTTACATGAACCTGCTCTTTCCGCCCGGGCAGGGGCTTGGGTTCCGCTTTACTCTTACTATCCTTGGTTTCATTTACGCCGCCCAAAGCGGCATAAGAAGCCTCATGACCTTGTTTTAATCGCAGATAGAAACTATGGAGCGTGGACTTTCCATATAGACCGTTATCATCGCTTTGCTGCATCATCATTTCAAAATATTTCGCTGGTGACAAAATGACCGGCGGATTATTTTTTTCAATAAAATTCTGCGCCTTACCACGAGTTACAACGACAAAGGAGGAACCACGATACTCGCGATAGCGCATTAATGGCCCTAATGTATTGGCAATACCGCTTCGGGCCAGCTCCTCACCAAAGACAATAGCTTTTACATGATAAATGACTGGTGATAACGCCACTGTGGAATTTAATAAATTTCTTGCCTCCGCAATGGATAAGACCGAAAAAGTCATATTCATCGTTCGTTTCCCACTACCGCCGCCTTGCCCGGCAATGGCCCGGGGAATGGCAATTTGATAGGTTACGTTGATTTTCCCCCCTTCCCCTTTATCCAGCCCCATTACGAGGACATAAGCAAGCTGATCCGTTTCCTGTGAACCATTACACCCTGTTAGCAAGAAACTACTCCATATGATCAGCAAAGCGGCTAGGCACTTTTTCCCCATTCAAATCCCTTCCTTTGCTTAATCCATAAGGCAGCAAGCAGCAGGATCGGAATTACAAAAATCGCTAGATCATTCATTAAAATAAACTTGGTATCAAGCTGCACTGTCTTATTAATGTCCTCAGGCAGTAAAGCTAAATTACACATGAACATTGCTACACAGGGCATTAACGGGCGAATCATCGGCAAATCCAGGACGCGTCCGAGTAAATAATTCACCATAAAAAAATTGATTGCAATGGCTAAAGCCCCCAAAATAACCCATGTCACAATAAAAAAGGCCTCTAAATGCTGAAAAAAGCGGCCAAGATAAATGAGTCTAGCCAACTCAAAAAAGGGCATCGTTTTTTCTGACCCCACAGCAACGCCAAAAACCATAATAAAAATAACCATCATATAGGCTTTCAATAATACGGAGGCGGCAATTCCTTGTAACAAACTATGTCGTAAAGTTTTTATATTTTGAAAGGAAGGCGCTAAGAGAAACAACGCTAAAAATCCAGCATTGTATCCAGCCCCTTTAATGCCCTGGACAAAGCAGGGCGCTAAGCCATTTCCCTGCCAGGGCAGCAACTGGTAAGGAATATAAAAAGGATACAGCAAGAGAGTAACCGCCAAAAAACTAACGACCATCAGCGGCATAAAAATGATACTGCACCGGGTAATGCCGCTCGCGCCAAAATAGGTTACGGCTAAAGCGCTTAAAGTATAGACGAGGATAGATATGCGTACATCCATCCCCGGCATGGCCGTAATCAATGTATTTTCCGCATATTGCCGAATAAGCAAAACAGCATTGCCGCCGAATACGATAATAAGAATTCCCATCATCAAACAAGCTGCTTTTTTCCCCAGTAAAATGGACGTCACAGCAAATAGATCGCCCTTGATTTTACTATGGATATAGACTAACAGAAAGGCAATAAAGAGAGCCACTAAGCCATTAATCAGCAGGTAGAACCAGCCTAGCTGCGCCTGCTGTGATAAAACAAGGGTAAAGGAATTTAAGGTGACTCGCGGCAATAAGCTGATAAAGACTAAAGCGGCCCCTTCCGAAAGCCCCATTCTCCCTACTTCATAACTCATAACGCACCTTCCTTCGCTTTATCGAGCCGGATCTTCATCGGTCCAGGAACGGCTGATATCAGGCTGCCGAATCGAATCTTTTGTATTCAATTCGTCAGGCCGCGACTGTTGATTAAAGTATTGTCCTTTTAGTAGTATATCTTTGCCTTTTTGAACTTTTGGCGCTATGGGCGCTAAGTAAGGTACGCCAAAGGATTTCATACTACTCAGCAAACCTGTTAAAACAAAAATTCCAACAGCAATTCCAACAAGACCAAGAACCGATCCCAAAATTAGAAACAGAAAGCTAAGCATCCGCAAGGCAATGCCAAAACGGTATTCCGGCAAGATAAACGAAGCAAGTCCCGCAACTGCCACCACAATAATCATGATCGGACTGACGATCTTAGCCATGACAGCAGCTTGCCCCAAAATAATTGCGCCAACAATACCGATAGTCGGCCCAAGTAAACCGGGAATACGCAGGCCCCCTTCGCGAATCAGTTCAAATGATCCCATCATTAATACAATTTCCACCACAGCCGGAAAAGGCACTTGCTCTCGTGCCGCGGCAATCGCCAACACAAGGTCAGTTGGCAAGGCTTCCTGATGAAAGAGACTAATGGCGATAAATACGCCAGGAAGAAAAGTCGTCAAAAGGGCCCCGATAACGCGGGTATAGCGAATCAGCGTTACATAAGAGGCAGGCAGACTATAATCTTCTGGTGACTGCAGCAAGGAAAATAAACTGATCGGCACAATTTGGGCAAAGGGATTGCCTTCTATTAAAATAGCGATACGGCCCTCGACGAGATTTGCCGCTACCCGGTCGGGTCTCTCGGTCGAAAGAGTCTGGGGAAACCAAAAGTTCGGATGATCAATCAGCAGTTGCATTAATCCGCCAGCTTCCGTAATATAGGCCATTGATAAACTTTCAATACGGCGCTGTACTTCCCTCACAAGCTGTTCATTAGCAATTGAAGCAATATACATAACGGCGCATTGCATCCGCCCCCGCTTCCCAATTCGATGCATTGCAGTTACTAGATCACTTGTCCGCAGCACAGACCGCACCAGAGCCGTATTGACGCGCAGCACTTCTGTAAAGGCTTCCTGCGATCCTCTAACAGCAGATTCTGTAACTGGGGTTGATACAGCGCGCCGTTTGCCGCCGCGGGCGTCAATAGTGAGTGCTTCGGCGCTGCCCGCCAGAAAAAGTACAGCGTCGCCATTATTGATGGCTTGTTCAATATCAGCGAATTCTTTGAGCAACTGCTCCTGGCTGTTAGGTAGACACTGCTCTCGAATTTGCCTAAGCAAAGAAGCTTCTGTTCTCTGACAGGAGTGAACCATGAGGGAACGTAAAATACCTTGGTTAATTATGTTCTTATCAACAATACCATCCATGAACACGAGCAGCGCCTTCACACCGCCTTCGCCTGGTAAAGTGAAATGACGTAACACAAGATCCTTATTTTCCGGCAACTGATACATTTCACCAAGAACGCGTTCATTCTCGGCTAGACTAGCGCTTATAGTTCGTTCATGGGGAAGTAACGCTTCGCGATAGGCAAGCTTTAAGGGTTTTACTTCCTGCCATTCTGCTGTAAGGCTGTCTATTTTCTGCTGAATCACTGGTAGTGCTTGCGTATCAATCTCTGCTTGCAGCATAGTAACAACCTGTTGTCGGACCGCTTCCATACGGTGGCCATAGCGAATCAGCGCCTTTATTTCCTGAACTGCTTGCAAAACCGCTTGTTCGGGCGAAGCTGTCCCATCATCGCCAGCAGCTTCATCGAGAACAAAGCGCGGCTGCTTCGGCGTCGGTTGATACAAAAGGGTTCCTGTAATAAAACGAGTTATCGTTTGAAACCAGTTTTTAGCCATTTTTCTTCCTCCGCCTCGCAAGAAAGTATTTCTAGTATGTGCGGCCACACATGTTTTTACTAAAAAACAACGGCGCGTTTTGACCATAAAAAAAGCCGCCTCCCTAAAGAGACGACTTTTTACAGATTTATAATTCTTGTATGAGCTGATGAATCAGCAAGTTATTTATTGAATTCGATCGCGCAGCATTTTATTTACCATTTCGGGATTAGCGCGGCCTTTCGTTTGCTTCATAATCTGGCCAACAAGGAAACCCAGAGCTTTTTCCTTACCACCTTTATAGTCGGCAATTGATTGCGGATTCGCTGCAATCACCGAGTCGACAATGGCAAGAATGGCGCCTTCATCGCTGATCTGTACGAGACCTTTATCTTTTACGATTTGCTCCGCATCATGACCGGTTTTCCACATTTCCTCAAACACAGTTTTAGCAATTTTGCTGGAAATGGTTCCTTTGTCGATGAGTTGCAAGAGTCCTGCCAATTTTTCCGGCGCTACTGGGCATTCTTTTACGGACAAGCCTTCATTGTTTAAATGCTTCGATACTTCGCCCATAAGATAGTTGGCTGCTGCTTTCGCGTCCGCTTTATGACTGACGACTGCATCAAAATATTCGGCCATCGCCCGTGATGCCGTAATAACCCCAGCATCATAAGAAGATAAGCCATGCTCAGCCATGAGGCGTTCTCTTCTCGCGTCAGGCAGTTCTGGCAAACTCGCGCGAATTTCAGCAATCCGCTCGTCACTTGTTACAATAGGCACAAGATCCGGCTCAGGGAAATAACGATAGTCATGGGCCTGTTCTTTGCTACGCAAAGACGCCGTAATGCCTTTGGCTTCATCCCAAGTACGCGTTTCCTGAATAATCTCGCCGCCATCTTCCAAGACTTCGGTCTGACGCTCCACTTCATATTCCAGTGCACGCTGCACGGCCCGGAAAGAGTTGAGATTCTTCATTTCGGCCTTGGTGCCGAATTCTTCTTGACCTACTGGACGCAGCGATACGTTAGCATCGCAGCGCAAGCTGCCTTCTTCCATTTTGCAGTCTGATACATCGATATATTCCAGAATGGATTTCATTTTTTCCAAATAAGCCTTGGCTTCTTCAGGAGTACGAATATCAGGCTCAGACACAATCTCAATCAAAGGAACCCCGGTTCTATTGTAGTCTACGAGACTGTAATCAGAATTAGAAATTGTCGTACCAGCATGAACTAGCTTGCCAGCATCTTCTTCCATATGTACGCGTGTAATGCCAATACGCCGTGTTTCGCCATCTACCTCAATATCTAAATAGCCGTTTACTGCAATCGGCAAATCATATTGAGACGTTTGGAAGTTCTTCGGCAGATCAGGATAATAATAATTTTTACGGTCAAATTTGCTAAATGGCAAAATCGTGCAATTTAGCGCCAGACCAGCGCGAATGGCAAACTCTACGACTTTTTCATTGAGTACCGGCAGAACGCCAGGAAGCCCTAGGCAAACCGGGCATACATTCGTATTCTGCTCAGAACCGAACTGGGTGCTGCAGCCGCAGAAGATCTTTGTTTTTGTTTTTAATTCAGAATGAACTTCAAGTCCAATGACTGTTTCGTATCTCATTATTTGGCCTCCCCGAGCGGCGCCAAGCGCGTAAAGTAGTCATTATTTTGTTCAAAGGTATAGGCGGCCTGAAGCAAAGTTGCTTCCGCTAAAGGTTTGCCGATAAACTGCATCCCTACTGGTAGACCGTTGGCAAAGCCGCAAGGAACAGAAATGCCCGGAAGACCGGCCAAATTAACCGGAACAGTGCATACGTCCTGTAGATAGAGAGTCAAAGGATCAGTAAATTCGCCGATTTTAAAAGCAGCGGAAGGCGCTGTTGGCGTTAAAAGAACGTCAACTTTTTCGAAGGCCTTATCAAAGTCTTGTTTTACGAGCGTCCGTACTTTAAGTGCTTTGAGGTAGTAAGCGTCATAGTAACCGGAGCTTAACGCATAAGTTCCCAGCATGATCCGGCGTTTGACTTCGTCGCCAAAGCCTTCACTGCGGGTCTTTTTATACATATCAACAATATCAGAGCCTTCTTTACGATAGCCAAAACCGACACCGTCATAACGAGCCAGATTCGAGCTTGCTTCTGCCGGAGCTAAGAGATAATAGACCGACAAGGCATGTTCCGTATGAGGCATGGAGACTTCCTGAATATCAGCGCCGAGCGAAGCCAACTGATCAATGGATTTTCTAATGGCGCTTTCCACAGCCGGGTCCATTCCTTTTACGAAATACTCCTTAGGAATTCCGACTTTCAGGCCTTTTACATCATTAACAAGCGCTGTTTTATAGTCGGGTGCAACTGTATTGCTTGACGTAGAATCGCGATGATCATGACCAGCAATGGCATTCATGACAATAGCGCAGTCGGTCACATCCCGTGTCAACGGCCCGATCTGGTCTAATGAAGAAGCATAGGCAATGAGACCATAACGAGAAACACGACCATACGTCGGTTTTAAGCCAACAAGACCGCAAAAGGCTGCAGGTTGACGGATTGATCCGCCCGTATCAGAACCTAATGCCCAAATGGCTTCGCCTGCTGCTACAGCCGCAACAGAACCGCCGCTGGAACCGCCAGGAACGCGGCTCAAATCCCAAGGATTATGCGTAGGGAAGAACGCCGACGATTCGGTCGAACCGCCCATAGCGAATTCATCAAGATTCGCTTTGCCTGTCATGACAAAATCAGCTTGCTGCAGTTTTTCAATAACAGCAGCATTATAGGGCGGTACAAACTTCTCCAACATTCTTGAGGAACACGTTGTCCGAATATCTTTCGTGCAAATATTATCTTTAATCGCGCCAGGAATCCCTGCTAAATCACCAATTTGTTCTCCAGCGGCAATTTTGGCATCCACTGCGCGAGCCTGCTCCAGAGCGGTTTCTTTCGTAACCGTCACATAGGCTTTTACTTGGCTGTCTACAGCATCAATCCGCTCGAAAACGGACTCAGAAAGCTCTACGGCGGAAATTTCTTTGTTTACTAATTTTTCATGAAGTCCATGAATTGTCTCTTTCCATAGCATAAGCGCCTTTCCTCCTACCCTTCCACGACTTTGGGAACTCTAAAGTAGCCGTCTTCCGGCTCAGGCGCATTTTGCTGCGCCAATTCACGCGCGAGCGATGGTTTCACTTCATCAGCACGCATAACATTTTGAATCGGCAAAACATGAGCCATAGGAGGCGTATCGGCCGTATCTAAGCTGCTGAGACTTTCAGCATAATCTAAAATAGCGCTAAGCTGACTGGTAAAAGTCTCAATCTGATCTTCGGCAATATCCAAACGGGACAGCAGCGCTACCTGCTTTACATCTTCGTTGGTAATTTTCATCATTTCACCATCCATTTTTCTGCTTTTCTGCAAATAATTATATATTATATCACAAAGTTACTTAGAGATGTGAGGCCCCAGGTAGGAAAAGCGCTGAATCTGACGACCATCGCGATCTACTAGCTCCAAAAACATGGCTTTCGGACGAACCCACAGTTTTCCTTCGCCATAGAGCGGACGATAGAGCACGAGCAGTTCCTCTGTTTCGGAATGAATCACTTCCCCAATCACTTCGTATTCTTTGCCCTTAAAGTGGCGATAGCGTCCTGTTTGAATGGGAGATTCATTTTGTATCGTACTAGTTTTTTCTGTCATCATCGGCCTCCTCCAGCCAGCTCACGAGAATTTCCTCGGAGATCACCGGAATATTGAGCGCTTGCGCTTTCGCGAGCTTACTGCCAGCTTCTTCGCCAGCTACCACATAATCGGTTTTTTTACTGACAGAGCCGGACACCTTGCCGCCTCTAGCTGTAATTGCCGCCGCAGCTTCCGTGCGGGACAGGGTTGGCAAAGTACCTGTCAGCACGAAGGTCTTACCAGCAAACTGCGCTGTAGCAGTAACTGGTTTGGCCAGAGCAGTCATAACCAGTCCTAGCTCCGTTAAATCGGCAATTAAATGCTGATTCTTTTCCTGCTGGAAATAGTGGCAAATGCTTGCCGCCATTTTGGGACCAATTTCAGCAATCGCTGTAATTTCTGCCTCGTCGGCTTGCTGCAAAGCTTCAATCGAACCAAAATGCTGCGCTAACAGCGCTGCAGCTTTTACGCCTACATGGCGGATTCCCAGTCCGAAGAGCAGACGCTCCAGGCCCGCTTCTTTGCTTTTCGCAATCGCTTCAATGAGATTATTGGCTGATTTAGCGGCAAATCGCTCTAAGTTCAGCAGTTCCTCTACTGTCAGACGATACAGATCCGCCACCGAAGTGACTAGACCGCTATCGACTAAGGCAATGGCCACCGCCTCTCCTAGGCCTTCAATATTCATGGCATCGCGGGACACAAAGTGAATCAGCCCTTCCCGAAATAAAGCCGGACAGTGGGGATTGCTGCACTTATGGGCCGCCTCCTGCCCTTCTTTAACCACAGGAAAACCACATTCGGGGCACTCCTCTGGCATAACAAAAGGGATTTCATCGCCAGTTCGTTCTTCCGTAACAACCCGCACGACTTCGGGGATGATTTCACCAGCCTTGTGAATCAGCACTTTATCGCCAATCTTGATATCTTTATCGGCAATATAATCGCTATTATGCAGCGCCGCCCGGCTCACAGTCGTCCCAGCCAAGTGGACTGGCTTTAAATTCGCCGTTGGCGTAAGTACCCCTGTCCGCCCGACACTAATATCAATGGACAGAACCTCGGTTTTAGCTTGTTCTGCGGGAAATTTGAAAGCAATGGCCCAGCGCGGTACTTTAGCTGTTGCCCCAAGCGCTTTTTGGGCGGATAGCGAATTCACCTTGATGACAATCCCATCAATTTGGTACGGAAGGGCAAAGCGTTTTTCCGACCAACTGTCGCAAAAAGCAATGACAGCTTCGATATCAGTCAGCAGCGTCGCATGGGAATTGATTTTAAACCCCTGCTCTTTCGCATACTGAAGCCCAGCATAATGGGTCGCAAGCTCTATGGGCGCACCCTCACCCAGTCCGTAAATAAACATATCGAGGGAACGCTTAGCCGCAATTTTCGGGTCAAGCTGACGAAGCGATCCCGCCGCGGCATTGCGCGGATTGGCAAAAGCGGCTTCGCCTGCTTCATCGCGTTCTTCATTAAGCCGTTCAAAAGAACGAAAGGGCATATAGACTTCGCCGCGAACTTCGAGCAACGGCGGCGCCGCCTTGTGAAGTTTCAAGGGAATCGAACGAATGGTGCGAATATTATTCGTTACATTTTCGCCGTATTCGCCATCGCCTCGTGTCGCTCCCTGGATGAGCCGCCCCGCTTCGTAGGTAAGATTCATGGCCAAACCATCGATTTTCAATTCTCCTACATATTCAATAGGTTCCTCCGGCAAAGTTTGATGGATACGCTGGTCGAAATCGCGTAGTTCCTGCGCGGAAAAAGCGTTCGCTAAACTTAAGAGGGGCTGACGATGGGCCACCTTCTCAAATCCATCGGCGACAACGCCGCCCACACGCTGCGTCGGCGAATCCTCGGTAATAAGCTCAGGATAAGCTTCTTCCAACTGCTGCAATCGACGCAGCAACCCATCAAAATCACTATCAGAGATTTTCGGGTCATCAAGGACATAGTAATAGTAATTATGGGTATGAATTGTTTCTCGTAAAGACGTTATTTCCCGTTCCGCTTCCTCACGCGTACACCCGATTGGTTCGTTCAAAACAATTCCTCCCTACTCCACTCGTTGCAGCGGAGCGTATTTTACCATAAACGGCTTAATCCCTACACCAGGAAAGGCAATGGTGAGCTCTTGTTCTTCGCCGGAGCCCTTGACACTCACGACTGTCCCCACGCCGTACTTCTTATGCAGCGCTTTGTCACCAGCTTTCCAGTCGCCTGCCGCCGCAGCACTAGAAATTCTTGCCGCGCCTGGACTTGTACTAGCTTGTCTTACAGAACCTTGCATAGCACTGGAATTTGGGAATCGTGACGAGTCTTGTTGGCCAAGACTTTGTCTTTGACTTTGCTGCATTTGAGCAAACGTCTGACCAACCGGCGCCGTCGGAGCAGCTCGAAAGGGACTATTCACAATCCGTTGCTGACTATCGGAACGCCCATTATAAACAGGTCGCTGCGGTCGTCGCGGCTCTTCTTGTTCTAACAGTTCTGAGGGAATTTCATAAATAAACCGTGACGGTCCCGACATTTGCGCCCGACCATAAATCGTTCGCATTTTAGCACCAGTCAGATACAACCGCTCTTTGGCCCGGGTAATTCCCACATAGCAAAGACGGCGTTCTTCTTCCATCTGGCTGTCATCCATAAGCGCCCGTGAGTGAGGAAAGATACCTTCTTCCAAACCAGCCAGAAAGGCCGTACGAAACTCTAATCCCTTGGCCGAGTGGAGCGTCATGAGCGTAACACGTTCACCATCCAAATCGGCTGTATCAATATCCGATACGAGAGCCACTCTTTCTAAAAAGTTTTCCAAAGTATCTTCCACATTATTATCTTTCGCAAAATCGCGCGCCACCGACAGAAGCTCTTTCATATTTTCAATGCGGCTTTCCGCCTGATCGGTCCCTTCTTGCTGCAGTTCTAGCAAGTAGCCTGATTCATGGATTACTTTTTCAATCAGATCGCGTACCGAAAGACTTTGCATTTGACCCATCAAAGAAAAAATCAAAGTAGCCAAATCTTCGCAGCCTTTTTTCACTTTCGCTGTTAATTTCGGCACTTTATCCGTATTCGACAGTACATCAAAAAACGTGAATTCTTCCAGAGCGGCTACAGCTTCCATCTTTTCGATACTGGCAGCGCCAATGCCGCGTTTTGGCACATTAATAATGCGCTGAAGACTTACTGTATCGGCGGGATTATGAATCACTTTTAAATAAGCGATAATATCTTTAATTTCTTTGCGGTCATAGAATTTCAAACCGCCCACCATTGTATAGGGAATGCCTTGCCGCATAAACCATTCTTCCACGACACGCGACTGGGCATTCGTTCGATACAATACAGCCATGTCGCCGTAAGGCATATTATAAATCGTATTGAGCTGGCTGATTTGATCTGAAATAAAGCGCGCTTCGTCATGTTCATCCTGCGCCAAATAATAAGTAATCTTATCACCCTGCTCGCGGGTACTTAGGAGCGTTTTGGGAATCCGGTTGCCGTTATTTTCAATAACCGCATTCGCGGCATCAAGAATCGTCTTTACGGAACGATAATTTTGCTCTAATTTAATGACTTGGGCATCGCGATAGTCTCGTTCAAAATCACGGATATTGCTGATATCAGCACCGCGCCAGCCGTAAATACTCTGATCGGCATCACCAACCACACAGAGATTTTTCCGCTTCGCTGCCAAAATTTTGGCCAAGCGATACTGAGCATGGTTCGTATCTTGATATTCGTCAATTAAAATATAACGGAATTTTTCCTGATATTTTTCCTGCACTTCTTCGTTTTCTTCTAGCAAAGTAACCGTAAGCATCAAGAGATCATCAAAATCAAGGGCGTTGCTCCGCCAGAGTCGCTCTTGATAAAGCTCGTAAATTTCCGCAACCTTCTGCGCGTAAAAATGATCAGCCTTTCTGGCAAATTCGCGCGGCCCCATGAGCGCATTTTTGGCATTGGAAATGGCTGACAGTACTCCCATTGGGGCATACTGTTTCTCATCAAGATTCAGCGTTTTCAAGCAGTGTTTAATGACACTCTGACTATCTGATGTATCATAGATGGTAAAATTCTTGCTGTAACCAGGCAAATGGTCAATTTCGAACCGTAAAAACTTCGCGCAAAAGGAATGAAAGGTACTGAGCCAAATATCCTTCGCAGTTTCGCCAATGAGCGCTGCCACCCGGTCTTTCATCTCCGCTGCCGCTTTATTCGTAAAGGTAATGGCTAAAATCTGCCAAGGTCGAATGGGCGCTTCCTGTCCGATCAGTCCCACACATTGCTCCCAGGAGGCGCCAGGGCTTTCTACTAGGCGGCGAAGCTTCGTCAGCCGTTCGGCCGAAAGATAAGGGTCTTTTTCATAGCAATCGGCCCCAAACATGAGCATATAAGCAATTTTATGAACAAGAACCCGCGTCTTGCCGCTGCCAGCGCCAGCTAAAATAAGCTGCGGCCCTTCTGTGCTGATAACAGCCCGTCGCTGCTCACGATTCAAACCAGCAAGAAACTTCTGCCGCAGCGCCTCGCAAAGTTCTCCATATTCCTCAATCATTTCTTTTGACAAACTCTTCGACTCCTTTATCCGACCTGCATCGTAACTAGCCGTTTTTCCCTGAAGCTCTATGGTACAAAGTGAAAAAAGCCTTGCACGAATGATTCCGGCAAGGCTTTTACTGTAAAATTCTCCGGCTTAGTAAACGGCAATAGCCTCTACTTCTACGAGAACATCCTTCGGCAGACGAACCACTTCTACACAAGCACGAGCTGGCGCTTTTTCGGTAAAATACTGACTGTATACGCCGTTAATTTTCTGGAAATCATTCATGTCTTTAATAAATACACATGTTTTTACTACATCAGCGGCAGTAAGACCTTCACTTTTCAAAATCGCCATAACATTTTCCAAAGATTGCTTCGTCTGCGCTTCTACGCCGCCTTCAGCAACTTCGCCTGTTGCAGGCACAACCGGAATCTGACCGGAAATATAAAGCATGCCACCTGCTTTTACCGCCTGAGAATAAGGTCCGATTGCTGCAGGAGCTTGATCTGTACTAATAATTTTTTTCATTCGTTGAATCCTCCTAATTTGGGCTGCTTAGTAAAGTTTTGGGACTTATAAAAAATTCTCTCTTTGTAAATTCACCTTTTTTTCGAAAATCCCTCCCTAAGATGGAAAAAAAGGTGAATCGAATACCGATGCAAAAGTGGCTTATATAAATCAATGAAAAGTGGTCGTTGACGACAAGCCAGATGCAAGGTATTGTTACATCATAGCAATCCTTCCTGCAGGAGGTTCTGTTTTATGTTACTACTTGAACTACAAGAAAAATCACCAAAACCGCAATACCAGCAAATTTTAGAACAAATTCGTCATAAAATTGAAGCAAGAATTCTTCATCCCGGCGAAAAGCTGCCATCAACCCGCCGCCTAGCCGATAGTCTAGGAATTCATCGTTCCACTGTGGCTAGCGCTTATCAGGAACTGTGGGCCTTAGGTTTTATTGATATGAAGCCGAATGCTTGTCCCATTGTCCGCGATAGGATGCAAATTGCCACAGCGGCAAGCCGACAAAAAAAGGGACGCATTGACTGGAGTTTAACAGCCTCAACCGATAGCAGCGCTATTTGGGATACTTATCGCGGCTTTCAAGCAGAGGCGCCGGTAAGCCCTCCCCAAGATTTTATTGATTTTAGCGGCCTGGATATGGATTGTCGACTTTTTCCGCTGGAAACCTTCCGCTCTTGTTTTAATCAGGCAATGAAACGAGAAGGATTTTCGTTACTGAGCTATGGCGACCGAGCCGGTTTTTTTCCGCTCCGCACCTACTTAGCGCATCATCTGCAAAGCCACGGCATTTCCGTCACTGCCGAAGAAATTTTAATCACTAACGGCTTACAACAAGGGATTGACCTCGTCTTTCGCATGATTGCCGCGCCCGGTAAAGCCGTAGCCATCGAATCTCCTACGTACAAGGAAATGCTGCCGCTGTTAAAATTCTGCGGTTTAAAGCCGTTGGAAATTCCCATTCGTTCTGACGGAATGGATTTAGCGATTTTGGAAAAAATGCTAAAGACGGAACAGCCCTCGCTTGTCTATACGATGCCAAATTTTCAAAATCCGACGGGCGTCACGACAAGCCAGTCCCATCGCGAAAAATTGCTGTCACTGTGCCAAAAATACGGTGTTCCCATTTTAGAAGACGGCTTTGAAGAGGAAATGAAATATTTCGGCCGCGTTGTTCTGCCCATCAAATCAATGGACGACCAGCATACGGTGATTTATTGCGGCACCTTCTCCAAAGTTCTCTTTCCCGGCGTTCGGATCGGCTGGATAGCGGCAGAGCCAGAATGCATTGAACGCCTTATGGCCATTCGCAGCTTTAGCGATCTCTCTTCTAGTATGATTTTGCAGGCCGCTATTTATGAGTTTTGCCAGCGCGGTCATTACGACCGTCATATCAGCAAAATGCATCGGCTCTTCCGTAAACGCATGCAAACGGCTCTCGCGGCTTTAAAACAATATATTAAGCCAGAATGGGCCGCTTGGAGCGAACCGAACGGCGGCTATCTCTTATGGCTGAAACTCTCACCGCTGCCAGACGCTGCGGCAGATCTCACCGCACTTTTCGCGAAACAGAAAATCCAAATTTCTTCAGGTAAATACTTTTTTTCGTCTAGCGCTAACGCCGTTCATCTTAGACTTTCCATTTCCAAACTGAACGAAGCAGAAATCACGGAAGGTATCAAACGACTCGCTCTCGTTTTAGAACAAATCTATCATTAATACAACCATCAACGCTCATCTGAGGAGGAATTATTATGGAACAAGGAACACTGCGCGTAAAAATTGGTTTGGCTGAAATGCTGAAGGGCGGCGTCATTATGGATGTAACGACGCCAGAACAAGCAAAAATAGCAGAAGAAGCTGGCGCTTGCGCCGTTATGGCCCTAGAACGGGTCCCCGCGGACATTCGCGCCGCTGGCGGTGTCGCCCGTATGGCTGATCCAACTATCGTTGAAAATATTATGGCCGCGGTTACCATTCCCGTCATGGCCAAAGCCCGCATCGGTCATTTTGTCGAAGCCCGCATTTTAGAATCGCTTGGCGTAGATTATATTGATGAAAGTGAAGTCCTGACACCTGCTGACGATAAGTTTCATATCAATAAACAGGATTTTAAAGTGCCCTTTGTCTGTGGCGCTAAAAACCTCGGCGAAGCGCTGCGCCGCATTGGCGAAGGCGCTGCCATGATCCGCACCAAAGGCGAGCCTGGTACTGGCAATGTCGTCGAAGCTGTAAAACATATGCGCATGGTCATGAGTGAAATTCGTCTATTGCAAAATCTACCGGATGAAGAAGTGTCCTCTTTTGCCAAAAATATTGCCGCACCGCTAGAACTCGTTCTGGAAACGAGAAAACTTGGCCGTCTGCCTGTGGTTAATTTTGCTGCAGGCGGTATTGCTACCCCGGCTGACGCAGCGCTCATGATGCACCTTGGCTGCGATGGCGTTTTCGTCGGATCAGGCATCTTTAAATCAGGCGATCCCGCCAAACGTGCCAAAGCCATAGTAGCTGCCACCACCTACTACAACGATCCGAAAATCCTCGCAGAAGTCTCCAAGGATCTCGGCGAAGCCATGGTAGGTATTGAAATTGATACAATCCCGCAACACGAACGGATGCAGGAACGAGGCTGGTAAAATGAAAATCGGCATTTTATCGCTTCAGGGCGCCTTTCGTGAGCATCACTGGGCCATTGAGCGCTGCGGCGCAACAGCCGTTGATATCCGCAAAGCCTCCGAGCTTGATGCGATCGAGGGTCTCATCCTCCCTGGCGGCGAAAGTACGACGATTGGCAAACTGCTAGTGGAGTGGAATCTTCTGCCAAAGATCCTAGAGCGAGCTGCCGAAGGCATGGCGATTTACGGTACCTGCGCCGGGATGATCCTGCTGGCTAAAAAGATTATCGACAGCGATCAGCCTCGTCTCGGTCTCATGGATATTACGGTTCGCCGCAATGCCTTTGGTCGCCAGAAAGAAAGCTTTGAAGCAGATCTAGCCGTGCCTGAATTAGGAACTACGCCAATCAAAGCGGTCTTTATCCGCGCCCCGCTAATTGAAGCGGCTGATCCAGCGGTGAATATTCTAGCTTCAGTGAATGAAAAAGCTGTTATTGCCCGTCAGAAAAATTTTCTTGTTAGTTCCTTTCATCCAGAATTAACTGGTGATGACCGGTTGCATCATTATTTTATAAAAATGGCGCAGCAGAAGAACCTCTAACATTAAAAAAGCCCCTCGTTACCGCAGAACATAACTAGTCTGCGAAACACGAGGGGCTTTCTTTGCGGATAAATGATCCGATAAATTTAGATTTTGCGGGCCGCATCAGTCAGCGGCGGTACAATCTGTTTCTTACGAGACATTACACCAGGAAGATGAACAATGCCATTTTCCCCGCGGCTGCCAAAGGCATCCTGAATTAAAGAGATCGGCTGCCCTTCATAGAAGAGGTAGGTTGCTTCTTCCAAAATATCTGTGTTCATGAGCAGCACCATGTCATAGCCTTCTTTATCACAAAGGGTTTTCATGGCAGCTTTTAAATCATCTTGTTTAGCCAGAATTTCCTGACCAGCCAAGACGGAAATCTGGCCAATCGCTAAGCGATAATCGCCCATTTGGAATTCCTTGAAATCATTCTTTAAAATATCGGAAGCTGTCAAGCTGCTCGTATCAGAACCGGCTCGCAGCAGCGCTAAACCATGTTCCTCACAGTCAAGACCGGAGATCTCAGCAAGTTTCTCCGCGGTTTTGCGATCTTTCGCCGTACAAGTAGGCGATTTAAAGAGTACCGTATCAGACAAAATAGCCGATAATAACAAACCAGCTGTTTCTTTCGAGATTTCAACATTATTTTGCCAGTACATATTTGCTACAATCGTTGCCGTGCAGCCGACAGGCTCAAAGTGAAGATCTACAGGATAGCTTGTTTCGAGGCCGCCTAGGCGATGATGATCAACGACTTCGATGATTTCGCCTTCATGAATTCCTTCCACCGCTTGCGCTAATTCATTATGATCGACAAGAATCACTTGTTCTTTTTCTGGCAAAATGAGTTTATCACGATCAATCATGCCAACAAAGCGACCATTCTCAACAATCGGATAATTGCGGAAGCTTGTTGCAGCAATAGTCCCCTTAATATCCATAACCAACTGACTTGGTTTAAAAGTTACTACCTGGCTCTGCATCACCGTACGGACAGGTACGGACTGCGTAATCAGCCGCGCGCAAGTGTATGTATCATAAGGTGCGCTGATAATCATAACTTTGGCATCACTTGCCGCTTGGGCCACTGGTTTCGCCAGTGTTGCGCCGCCGGTAATAATCAGGCATTGCACGCCTTTTTCAATACAGGCAAGCTGCGCCTTGAGCCGATCGCCGACAAGAACCGTATCACCAGCATCAACACTTGCCACCATGGTCTCGGTCTTTGCTGCGGCAATTTTAAGTTTCCCTTTGATGGTCTGATCAAGAGCGCTGCCGCAAAGCAACGTTCCATCAAGCACTTTAACTACAGCGCCAAATTCTACATTTGCTTCGGATAAATCAGGCATTTCCAATTCCTCAAAATACCTTCTTGCCAAATCCCCTACGGAAACAATGCCTTCGAGCATTCCTTGGTTATCAATAACCGGAATAGATTTTACATTGTGTTCTTTCATAAGACTGCCCAGTTCTTTCAGCGTCTGATCGGGGTGAATCGTGACTTGCAAGGGGCGCATCATTTCACGAACTCTAGGATAGAGATCGTTAATTAAAAGCGGCGCCTTTACTCCCAGCTTATCTAAAATGTACTTTGTTTCATTGTTAACTTTACCTGCCCGGGCTGCAATTGCATCGATTCCAAGAGCTTGTTTCAAACCGGCGTAAGCAATGGCTGAACAAATTGAATCGGTATCCGGGTTTTTGTGGCCCATTACATAAATGGGTTTCGCCACGATAATCCCCCCAAACGTGATTGTTACTATTTAGAATTACTAGTTATTTATTATAGCAAAATAAGACAGGCCCTTCAAACAAAAAAAGCAGGAATTTAGGACTTTATGCGCAATTATTAGAAGTTGCATGAATTATAAAGAAACGAGGAAACTCTGTTATGTCACTACCAAAATCCTACCATAGCCGTCTCTGGCGGGCTATTATTGAATTTGACCTCATTGAACCAAACGACCGCATTCTCATCGGTCTGTCCGGTGGCAAAGACAGCTGCTTTTTAACCTATGCTTTAGCCCAACTGCGCCACTATTCGCCGCGCCCTTTTGAAATTGCCGCCCTTACAATTAATCCGAATTTCACCGATACTTTTGATACAACAGCGCTGGCTGACTGGTGCGAAAACCTCGCGGTTCCCTTTTACAGTGTCAGCGAACCGATTGGCGAAGCCATTGCTCGCCAGTCAGACAAAGACGCCTGCTATATTTGCGCCACCATGCGTCGCGGTATTATGAATACCTTTGCCAAGGAAAAAGGCTTCAATAAAATTGCCTATGCTCATCACCATGATGATGCCGTAGAAACTTTTTACATGAGCCTGCTTTTTTCCGGCCAGCTTCAGACTTTTTCGCCGAAAACCTATTTTGATCGCTCTGACATTACTTTAATTCGGCCTCTTGTCTATTTCCGCGAACAGGAAAGTCGTGATGCGATTTCGTATCATGGTTTTACACCAATACCTAGTCCTTGTCCCCGTGACGGCCAAACAAAAAGGCAGACAATCAAACAAATGATTGCTGCCTTAGAAAAAGAAGATCCCCTATTTTATACCCATCTTTCAGCAAGTATGCGTCAGTCTGATAAAATTCACCTTTGGCCGCCAGAGCCAACGCGCAGTGAACTTAAGGCAAAGCATGACCGCTTTTTCTGCAAGCACCTGTAAGCTTTTTTACGCGCTTTCCAGTCTGTAGCAGCTAGCCCAACACTTTCTTTTCAATCGCTCTAGCTGTCGGCGTATCGGCGAGTCCTGCCTCTGAGGTTTCTCTTAAACTCTGCGGCAAGAGTCGGCCAATTTGCTGCGAGGCTGTAATCACTTCATCAGGCGGAATGACACTCTCCACACCGGCGAGGGCTAGTTCAGCGGCAATCAAGGCATGAGAAGCGCCAAAGCCATTGCGTTTCACGCAAGGTACCTCTACTAGACCAGCAACAGGATCGCACACAAGGCCCAATAAGTTTTTAAAGGCTAACGCTAAAGCATGTCCGGTCTGTTCAGGCGAGCCGCCAGCCAATTCAGTAATAGCCGCAGCCGCCATTGCCGCAGCGGAGCCGCACTCAGCCTGGCAGCCCCCTAAAGCGCCCGCTAAAGAAGCATGCTCCTGGATGATTAGCCCCACACCAGAGGCCGTAAACAAGGCGTCTACTAACGCTTCATCGTTTTTTTGCAGGATTTCGCCAGCCGCCAGTAGCGCGCCAGGCAATATGCCGCAAGAACCAGCTGTAGGACTGGCCACAATCCGGCCCATTTTGGCATTGACTTCACTAACAGACAACGCATAAAGCAATGCTTTCTGTACCGTTTCTCCGAGCAGGCTTTGCTGCGTTTTCGCTTGCGTTAACGTCATGAAGTCGCCCATTTTCGCAGCATCGCCGCCGACCATGCCACTCACTGATTTCTCCCGACTAGATCGGCCTTTCTCTACGGCCTCTTTCATGACCTGAAGACAACGAGCCATATCTTCACGAACTGACGCCTCGCTTCTCTGGCTTTTTTCCGCTTCATAGGCAATCACGACAGAAGCAATCGAACCTTTTCTTGCTTTTGCCAAAGCAATCAAATCGGCAAATGTAGAAAAACGAATCATTTTATTTCCTCCTTTTGATAAGGGTGGTACAAGTTTATAAAGGGGGCACAAGCATCGCCAATTCGATTCGTGGCAAATTGGACACTACTTCATAGACACTTTCCGCAATCGGCTCATCGGCCTCTAAAATGAGTAAAGCCTGGGCGCCTCGCTCACTGCGAGATACGCGCATAAAGGCTACATTAACACCCGCCTGGGCCAAAATATGAGTAATAAGCGCCACGATGCCTGGCTTGTCCTGATGAATTGTAATCAAAGTAAAGTATTCGCCAGTAAGCTCCACTTGATAACCATTAATCCGATTTACAATAATACTGCCGCCGCCAAGGGAAGATCCGGTAACTTCCGCCCGCCGCCCTGATCGTCCAGTCATTTCCAAGCAGACCGTATTGGGATGGACATCGCCTAAATCACATTTCAAAAATTCAATTTCTATTTGCGCTGCTTTGGCCAATTCCAAAGCTTCTGGCAAACGTTCATCATCTGCCGCCATATCTAGCAAGCCTGCCACAATAGCCCGATCGGTGCCATGTCCCCGGTACGTCTGGGCAAAAGAACCATGGAATTTTACCTGAACCTGCTGCACTTCCTCGCCTAAAATTTTTCTGGCCAATCTGCCAAGACGCGCTGCGCCTGCCGTATGAGAGCTGGAAGGACCAATCATAACCGGTCCGATAATATCAAATACGCTTTTCATAAAACCCTCCTTATCGAATATATTAAATCGTATAAAAGGTCCGCTGGATCAGTCAATAATCTTTTTATTTTACCATTTTATCACAAAAAAATAACCTTTCTATAATAAATCTGACAAAAACCTTTGCACAGTGGCAAAAACTTTTATATACTGTAATAGGTACAAAAGGAGGAATTGAAGTGAGTCAAAGGGGAAAAAGATTTATTGTTTATTCCTTTGTCATGTGGATGTGGCTGTTCGGCATGAGTCTGCCAACACTAGCCGCTTCTCAGGCAACACCACTTACAATTCTATCTCTTTCTACCGATACGCCTCAGACTATAGAGCAGATTCTACTTAGCTCGGTTGGCGACTGTACTTTAGGAACAGATGAACGCTTCGGTTCTGCTGATACGATGCCAGCTGTCATCAAAGCGCATGGTAATGATTATAGCTATGTTTTCAGCAATGTAGCCGAGATCTTTGCCGCTAGTGACTTTACTACAGCAAACTTAGAAACAACACTGACTCGTTCCAATCATCCTGTCGAAAAGACCTTTGCTTTTCACGGCGATCCCGAATATGCGAATATGCTGAAACTTGGCCATATTAATGCGGTAAACTTATCCAATAATCATATTTACGATTATGGCGATGTCGGCTTTAGCGATACCTTAGCGTCCTTAAATAAAACAGGAATTACTTATTTCGGCGAAGGAAATGTAGCGATTCAAACAATTAAAGGCCGCCAGTTTGCCTTTCTCGGCTACACAGGCTTCTCCTATGACCGCGCATTCTTGGAAAAACTGCGCCGCGATATTGAAACTGTAAAAAAACAGGGCTGTATTGTGATTATCAATTTTCACTGGGGTGAAGAACTTTTAAATCATACCATTCCGACGCAAAAGGAACTGGCGCATTACGCCATTGACTACGGCGCTGATTTTATTTTTGGTCATCATCCTCACGTACTTCAACCAATTGAACGCTACAAAGGAAAACTCATTTGCTATAGTCTCGGTAATTTCGCCTTTGGCGGTAATAAAAACCCTGATGATAAGGATACGATGATCGTCCAAACCCGCTTCGACTTCCAAGGTTCAAAACTCGTCTCTTATGGCGTTCGCATTATTCCTTGCAGCATTTCTTCGGTCAACTATATTAATGACTATCGCCCTACACCGCTGACAGGCAACGCGAAAGCGCGCGTGTTAGATCGTTTGAATAAAATTTCGCCGCTTGCTGGCTTTACCTTAACAGATGAATTTACTACACTGCCCTTTGAAGAGACAGCGCCATAAATATCATTCTTAATACCTTAATACATAAAAACTTAGCACGTAAAAAAACCGGCTTCGTCTTGTAGACGAGCCGATTTTTTTATGCCGTTCTAGGCGTTACTGGACTAATTCAGAGACAAAAACAAGCTGTATCCCCTGCGCATCCAGTTCAGGTAGTATACTTTGAATGGCCTGCGCTGTATGATTGCGAGCATGGCCGATCAATATAATTTTCCCTTCTTTCAGCGCGAGAGTAATACCTTGGCGCAGCTGTTTTTTGACTGACTCTACATCAGGCTGATTATCAATGAACAACTCATTTGCCGCTGTTTTCACGCCAGCTTGTTTCGCCAGTTCCCAAGCTACAGACTGACTGCTTGTACGACTATCCACAAAAAAGAGCTGTTTTTCCTTTAATACGGCTAACAATGCCTTTATCACTCGTTTATCACTGGTCGCACGCGATCCTTGATGATTATTAACGCCGATCAAACCAGGGATCGCCTGAATATCCTTGCGAACAAGCCCTTGAATTTCACTATCGCTGAGCCGCCCCGAAACCGTTTCCGCTTCCGATTGCTGCGAGCGCTCTAAAGGCTCCATAGGTAAATGCAACATAACCTGATGACCGGACTGTAAAGCTTTCGCCGCAGCCTGGGTTGAATAGGGCCTATTAGGCAATACCGAAAAAGTTAGAGGTCTGCTAATTGCAGCAAACTCGTTAATGGGTTCGCTCGTATAGCCGAAGTCATCAATAATCAGAGCGATACGAGCTCGTGCACTGCCTGATTTAGCTCCCTGTGATTCTTTAGTAAGGGGATTTGTTTGTTTCGTAGTCGCCGGAACAGTCTGATTCGCTCCTACATTGCTTGATCCCGACTCCTTCTGGGAAACCGTACTACTTTGATTCTCGTAAAAGCCATAAAGAAGGACAGCTAAAATTCCGGCAAGACCTAGCCATAATCCCCACCGTTTTGTATTGTTTTTTCGCTTCATCCGGTCTGCCGCCTTATCATCAGGACAAAAGAATATCCCAGATCTGTTTGCCTACTAAAATGACTGTTATGGAAATAAAGAGCGGTCTTACATAGGCGGCGCCTTTTAAGATTGCTACTTTTGTACCAGCAATAGCCCCTAAAATCATGCCGATTCCCATGACAAGACCGTAATCATAGTGAACATAACCTAGTACAAGAAAAGTAATTAGAGCCGCAATGTTGCTGGCAAAATTCAGAACTTTAGCGTTGCCGGAAGAAGTTACAAAATCAAAGCCGATTAGCAAAAAGGCAAAAATCAAAAAAGAACCTGTCCCTGGTCCAAAAAAGCCATCATAAAAACCGATGCAAAAAGCCACAAGACCGCTCAGTCCCATGCGTTTACTCGAAAGTCCCTGGTAGGTAGATATATCGCCCCAGTCCTTTTTAAAGACTGTATAAATCGCTACAACAATAAGCAATACGATAACAAGAGGCTTTAAAAAAGTGGAAGGAATAAACTGTACCGTGAAAGCGCCCAAGCCAGAACCAACCAGCGCTAAAGGAAACAGCCATTTTACTAGCGACAAATCGACCTTGCCAGAACGAATAAAGCTGGTCATGCTCGTAATGGAACCCATAGAGGCTGCCATCTTGTTCGTGCCAAAAACATGAGTAATAGGCAGTCCTGTCATGAGCAGTGCTGGCAGTGTAACAAGTCCGCCGCCGCCTACCACAGAATCAATAAAAGAAGCTACAAAGCCTACTACAAATAAAAAAATCCCCATTGATAGAGTAATCGGTTCCATATTGTTCCTTCTTTCTCGCTATCCTGTTGTTCTACTAGTCGAATACTAGTATAGCAAAGAACCGAGAAAAAAACAGCTGCTATTATTTACGGCGCGAATTGAGCTCTGCCAAAAGCTCCATAGGCGTAATATTGTGATAGCTTAGGAGAACGAGGCAATGATACCAGAGATCGGCCATTTCATAAAGAATTTCGGCCTTATCGTTATTTTTAGACGCAATAATCGTTTCGGCATTTTCTTCGCCGACCTTTTTTAAGATCTTATCCTGGCCTTTATCAAATAAATAGCAGGTGTAAGAACCTTCCTGGCGATTTTGTTTGCGATCTTCAATCACTTCATAAAGCGACTGCAAAATGGCGGCAGAACCACCGTAAAGTGCAGATGGATCTTTTACAACTTCAGCCTGGGGCTGCGATTGATCTAGGCGGCGGCTAAAGCAAGAAAAAGTTCCTTCATGACAAGCTGCGCCAGTCTGTTTCGCCGTCACCAGTAGCGTATCACCATCGCAGTCATAGTGAATTGATTCCACCTGTTGTACATGGCCTGATGTTTCGCCCTTTTGCCATAAAGCTTTACGACTGCGGCTGTAAAACCAAGTTACGCCAGTTGTTAAGGTTTTTTCTAGTGCTTCTTGATTCATATAAGCAAGCATCAGCACCGCTTTTGTTTCACTATCTTGCACAATAGCCGGGATAAGACCCGCTTCGTCAAACTTCACCTGAGTAAGCCACGGGGCCTGTTCTACTCCGTTCATAATCGTACCTCCACCTGTTGACTTTTTAAATACTCTTTTACTTGCTTTACTGTAAACTGGCCATAATGAAAAACGGAAGCGGCAAGGACCGCATCGGCTTTTCCTAGTGTCAATACATCATAAAAATGAGACATTTCGCCAGCACCGCCTGAGGCGATAACTGGTACGGGCACACTTTCCGCTACGGCTCTAGTTAACAAAATATCATAGCCGTCTTTCGTGCCGTCTTTATCCATACTTGTCAGCAAAATTTCTCCGGCGCCTAAGGCAACGCCTTTCTTGACCCACTCAAGCACATCAAGACCGGTAGGAGTCCGCCCGCCATGAATATAGACTTCCCATTTTCCTGGACTAGTCTGACGAGCGTCTACAGCCAAAACCACGCATTGACTGCCAAATTTTTTAGCGCCTTCGGCAATCAAATCCGGTTGATTGACCGCTGCTGTGTTTAGTGATACCTTATCAGCGCCCGCTTTCAGCATTTTGCGAATATCGGCACTGGTACGAATACCGCCGCCGACTGTAAACGGAATAAACACCTCAGAAGCGGTACTTTTCACCACATCAACCATCGTATCGCGCTGATCCGAAGAAGCAGTAATATCAAGGAAAATCAATTCATCAGCCATCTCACGATCATAAATCTGAGCAAGCTCCACAGGATCGCCGGCATCACGCAGTCCCACAAAATTGGTACCTTTTACAACCCGCCCATCTTTTACGTCAAGACAGGGAATAATCCGTTTTGTATACATCTTACCGTCCCCCTTGCTGTTCGCAGCGAACCAAAGCCTCGCGTAAGTCAAGTGAACCTGTATAAATTGATTTCCCCACAATAACCCCTTCAATTAAGGGTTCGCCGCAAGCTAACAGCGCCTCAATATCGCCCAAATCTTTAACGCCGCCAGAAGCAATCACCTTAAGACCGGAGCGTTTAGCCAAATCGGCAGTCGCTGCGATATTCACACCACTTAGCGTTCCATCTCGGGAAATATCTGTATAGATCAGTCGAGTTACACCGCAATCAGCCATACGCTCAGCCAGTTCAGAAACTGCCATATCGCCGCTTACACCCCAACCATCCACTGCTACAATCCCCGCTTTCGCATCAATACCGACAACAATTTTTTCGCCAAATTCTTTTACAGCTTCTTTCACAAGCTGCGGGTTACGGACGGCTACTGAGCCTAAAATAACACGTTCAATTCCGATATTCAGCCAAGTTTCCACGGCAGTTAGATCACGGATCCCGCCGCCAAGCTGCACAGGCACTGTTGCTTCTTGCAAAATTTCTCGAATCGCACTGATATTCACTGGCTTAGCTTCCTTGGCGCCATCAAGATCCACTACATGAAGATACGTAGCGCCTTGTTCCTGCCAGCGAAGCGCCATATCTGCTGGCCGATCGGCGAAAACAGTTTCTTGGGAAAAATCGCCTTTATAAAGTCTGACGCACTTTCCTCCCAGTATATCAATCGCTGGAAATAAAATCATCAGGTCATCTCCTTAAAGTTCGCCAGAATTTTCATGCCAGCCTGACCGGATTTCTCCGGATGAAACTGCACAGCCTGCACATTATCTCGCCCGACAGCAGCAGTAATCGTTTCACCATAATTACTTGTCGCTGTGATAATGGAGGAATCAGTCGGCGCCGCATGATAGCTGTGCACAAAATACACAAAGCTTTGTTCAAGACCGGATAGCAGCGAGCTCTCTTTTTGCAGCGTCAAATCATTCCAACCCATATGCGGAATTTTTAGCTCTGGCGCCACAATTTTCTTTACCATACCGGAAAAAATGCCGATTCCGGGCACGCCAGGATCTTCTTCACTGCCTTCAAATAACATTTGTAAGCCAACGCAAATACCTAAAAAAGGTTTCCCTGACTGAATCGTTTCTAAAATCACCGGCTCTAATTGAAATTGTCGCAGGTTGTTCATGCAGTCGCCAAAAGCGCCGACGCCAGGAAGAACTACTTTATCGGCTTTGAGAATTTGCTTAGGATCTCTCGTAACAAGCACCTGCGCCCCTAGTTTCACAAAGGCTTTTTCCACGCTGAACAGATTTCCCATACCGTAATCAATAATTGCAATCATCATGATCGCTCCTTTATTCAAGCATGCCCTTAGAGGACATGACACCTTCAATTCTTATATCTTTTTGTGTCGCTTCGTCTAAGGCGCGGCCAAAAGCCTTGAAAACGGCCTCAATAATATGATGCGAGTTCTCACCAGCTAATTTACGAATATGCAACGTAATCCCTGCCTGAACGGCCACGGCGCGAAAAAATTCCACAGTAAGTTCGGTATCAAAAGAACCGATGGAAGGAGCCGGAACAGCTGCGTCATAAGCCAGAAAAGGCCGACCAGAAAGATCCAGCGATACCATCACGAGCGCCTCATCCATAGGAACGAAAACGGTACCATACCGTTTGATTCCCGCCTTGTCGCCAATCGCCTGCTTAATCAATTGGCCCAATAAAATGCCGCAATCTTCCACGGTATGATGGCCGTCAACTTCTAAGTCGCCTTTTGCCGAAAGGGTTACATCAAAAAAGCCATGCTTGGCAAACAGTATGAGCATATGATCAAAAAAGCCGATTCCCGTAGCAATTGTTGCTTGACCCTTTCCATCTACTCCGAAGGAACCAGTAATTTCTGTTTCACCAGTCTTGCGATCTGCTTTAGCAAACCTCACATTCTCCGCCTCACTTTTCTAGAAATTGAACGATTTCCTTAAGCAGCGCTTCATTTTCTTTTGACGTGCCTACGGTGATCCTTATGCAGTTTTCTAAATCGGGCGCGCCATGAAAGCTGCGCACAGCAATAGATTTTTCCGCAAGATACGCGGCAAGAGCTTCCGCTCGAGGCAACCGTACCAAAAGAAAATTTGTTTGCGACGGAAATACGGTAACACCAATGCTTGACAGCTTTTCGGTTAGAATCTGACGTTCTTTTACTGTTGCTGCAATCGCTGCTTCAAATAGGCTACGTTCAGAAAAGACAGCCTCTGCCGCCGCCAAAGAAAACGCATTGACATGATATGGCAACAGCACTTTATTTACGACTTCAATCAGTTCCTGCGAAGCAATCATATAGCCAGTTCGAGCCGAAGCCAGACCGTAGGCTTTTGATAAAGTTCTAGCAATAATTAAATTAGGATATTTATTTAATAGCGGCAAAGCCGTTTCACCGTAAAATTCCATGTAGGCTTCATCGACAACTACCGGACAGGTAAGCGCAGCGACAATCTTTTCTACATCGGCTAAAGCCATACCATTGCCTGTTGGATTATTGGGGTTGCAAAGGAGCGCCAACTGAGCGTCTTTGGCAGCATCAATATAATCTGCTACTGATAGGGAAAAATCATCTGCCAGTGCGACTGGCACAGACTGGCTGTCAGCAATCCGCCCATAAATTTCATACATAGAAAAAGACGGACTGGGGAAAACTAATTTGCGGCCTTTCCCGCCGAAAGCGATGCAAAGAGCTAACAGAATTTCACTAGAGCCGCAGCCTAGTGCAACTTGCTCAGCTGTCACGCCATAAGCGGCAGCAATTTGCCCGCGCAGTGGTTCATCCGAACCGGGATAGCGTTGCAACACGACCTTACTAAGGGCTTGCTGTACCTTTTCGGCTACGCCAAGTGGCATGGGACCGTTTTTCTCATTGGCATCAAGCTTAATCTTCCAGTCAGACTCTTCTACATGGTAAGCGGTGAGGCTTTGTAGTGATTCACGAATATCTAGCTTCATTATTTCATTCCCCGCTTTCTGATCGCATTGGCATGGGCTGTCAGCCCTTCGGCTTCAGCCAGACAAATTACAGCATCGCTGACTTTCTCAAGTCCCGCTTTCGTATAGGAAATAATACTCGTCTTTTTCATAAAAGTATCCACATTCAGCACGGAATAAAACCGCGCTGTCCCGCCTGTCGGCAAAACATGATTCGGACCGGCCATATAATCGCCTAATGGTTCTGGCGAGTAGGGCCCAAGGAAAATGGCGCCGGCATGCTCTAAATAAGGCAGTAAGGAAAAGGGATTTTCCGCTAAAACTTCTAAATGCTCTGGCGCGGCATAATTGGCAATTTCAGCTGCTTGCAGCATGTCTTTTGCTACAAGAATCTTTCCATTATTGGCAAGCGAAGCAGCGGCAATTTCCCGCCGCGGCAAAAGTTCAAGCTGTTTTTTTACCTCGACTTGAATTGCTTGCGCCAAATTCGGCGAATTAGTAACAACCATACAGGCTGCTAAGGGATCATGCTCCGCCTGACTCAACATATCAGCTGCCGCATAAACCGGATTCGCCTGTTCATCTGCCAAAATCAATATTTCACTAGGACCTGCCAGCATATCAATATCACAATGGCCATACACAGCTTTTTTAGCTAAGGTTACGAAAATATTACCGGGACCCGTAATCTTATCGACTTTAGGCATCAATTCAGAACCAAAAGCGAGACCGGCAATCGCTTGTGCGCCGCCGATGCGGAATATCCTATGAACCCCAGCTAGTTTTGCCGCTGCAAGTACACACGGATTGACGGAACCGTCTTTCGCTGGCGGCACTACCATAATAATTTCTTTAACACCTGCTACGGAAGCCGGAACAGCATTCATAATCACCGAAGAAGGATACGAAGCCGTACCGCCAGGCACATAAATACCGACTCGCTCCAACGGCCGTACATTCTGCCCTAGCATCGAGCCTTCTTCCCGATAAGTAATCCAAGATTTCGGCAGCTGTTCTTCATGGAAGGCCCGTACATTGCGTTCCGCCTGTTGCAATGCCGCTAATACCGCCGGGTCGATTTGTTCTAAAGCCGACTCGATCTCTGCCGCGGAAACTTCGAAATTTGCTTCTGTCAAAGTTACGCCGTCAATAAGCTGACTGTAATGAAATAACGCCTTATCACCCTGTTGTCGTATATCGTTTACGATTTGATCGACAACTTCAGCGGCCGACATCTCCCGACCAAAGGTCTGGGCAATTCGTTTTTTAGCGCCCTCGCCAAGCTCTACCTTATCAAAAGCAGGCTTCACCATGAATTGTTTAAGCTGCTCTGGCGCATAGGCAGAAACGTTCAAAATCTCTAGCATGATTTAGCCTCCTCTTCGGTTAAAACTTTTAATTTTTCTACCACATCATGGATGCGATCAAATTTCATCTTGAAACTCACGCGATTCGCAATAAACCGAGCTGTGGCTGGTGCGATTTTCGCCACTTCAATCAACTTATTCTCACGCAGCGTCGTCCCTGTTTCCACAATATCAACGATCAGCTCAGCAAGACCTACCATCGGCGCTAATTCAATCGAGCCATTCAGCTTAATAAACTCCATTTGAATTCCTTTATCATGAAAGAAACGCTCGGCCACGCGCGGATATTTCGTCGCAACCCGCATATGGGCATAATCACTTAACTTGGGCTGCAACAACGCCTCTGGTACAGCAACCATAAGACGGCATAAACCATATTTTAAATCGAGAAGTTCATAAACGTCACGATTTTCTTCCAGTAAAACATCTTTTCCAATAATCCCGATATCAGCAGCGCCATATTCAACATAAGTAGGCAGATCGGCCGTTTTAGTAATAATAAACCGTAGCTTCTTGGCTTCGTTCGTAATAATTAATTTGCGCGAGTCCTCCTTTAAGCCTTCAGCGTCATAGCCGCAAGCGGCAAGTTTCTGTGCTGACAAATCAAATAACTTGCCCTTTGGCAAGGCAATTGTCAAATAATCCATATCGCTAGAAGTCATAAAATCCTCCTTAAAACGCCTTTTCTTTAGTTGTTTAAAGCATTAACTTATTAATAAGTTATCACAAATTCTTTTTTTCGTCAAGTTTAGAAAGAAAGGTCTTTTCCATTCATAGGAATTTTTGCCTAGGTCGTAGAATGAGTAATTATGACCAAAAATCGTTTAAGCCTAAAATGAACTCAAATAAGAAGCTTCGCTGGGAGGGTATCCTTTATGAAAATTCTTGTTTTAAATCCACTGTCTGATGATCAAAAGGCTGAAATTGCAGCAATTGATTCGTCCATCGAAGTCGTCACAAGCACGCTGCCGGAAGCCCACTTAGAAATTGCCGACACGGATATACTGGTCGCCTGGGGCTTTATGCACATTGAAGAACTCTTTGCTAAGGCGCCGAATTTGAAGTGGATTCATGCGTTAAGCGCCGGTGTAGAAAATCTAAATCTGCCCGAATTAAAAGAAAAGCAGGTTTTCCTGACAAATTCTAAGGGAATTCATGGTATTCCCGTATCAGAACACGTTTTCGCCATGATGCTGTCCTTCAGCCGCGGTCTCTACCTGTCGCGCCATAAACAGCAGGAGCATCGCTGGAAACGAGTTCCCACTGATGAACTCTATGAAAAAACGATTGGTATTGTCGGCCTGGGAAGTATTGGCCGAGAAATTGCTAAAAAAGCAAAATGCTTCGGCATGAATGTAGTAGCTACCAAACGAGAAATGACGACAGAAATTTTTGTTGATCGTCTCTATCATCCTGATGAAATTTTTGAGATGCTATCGCATTGTGATTACGTAGTAGCGGCACTACCGCTCATTGCCGAAACAGAAAATTTCTTTTCGCAAAAACACTTCGACGCCATGAAACAAACAGCCTATTTTATTAATATTGCCCGCGGCCCCGTCGTCGTTGAACAAGATTTGATTGCAGCCCTCCAAGAGGGTGTGATTCAAGGCGCCGGACTTGATGTCTTTCCTGTAGAACCATTGCCGTCAGACAGTCCGCTTTGGGATATGGAAAATGTTATCATCACGCCCCATGTAGCAGCGCTATCACCTTATTATCTGGATCGAGCCATTAAACTTTTTGCTGATAACCTGTCGCGGTTTATTGCTAAAGGCGAATTATGCAATCAGATTGATCCAATCAAGGGTTACTGAAAAACTATTAATGCAATTCATCAGCCTGCCGCAGCAAGCTAAGTTCTAACGAATCCGTTTCCCGCGGCGACCAATGATGAACGCGGACAAGAGCTACAAGCAATTCGTCGCACCCTAGCCTTTGCAGTCGATCAGCGCCCACTTCGCCATGACAATAATGCAGATATAAAGCCCGTCGCCAATGATCTCGCGGTAGTGCTGTCTGACTGGCCCACTTTCTTCCCCTCTTTTCCCAAAAACAGTCAAATAAGACTGTCCATATTTTATCGAAAGTCGTCACATCGCCTTTCAATCGTCCCACATCATGCAGCAATGCCGCTCTAATCAGCAAATTCAGCTGAATAGAGCGGCTTTTTGTATGAGAAACTGCCAAACGACGAGCGCTATAGGCGACTTGTAGGGCATGATATTGATCGGGAAGATTCATTTGATAAAATAAGGCTCGTTCCTTTTCTTGTAAATATTCCTGTACAAACTGATGATCCTCCGCTGTTAACACAGCGGCAAGAGCCGCTGTAAGCTGGCGAATTCGCTGTTGCCAGCTAGTCACAATAAATCAACTCACTATAGCCTTTTTCTTGCATGGTTTTCTCAGCCTCGGCGCGCTCCTGCGCCCAAAGCGCCATGGCAACACGACGACCTTCACTTCTAAGGGCGGAAGCTTTTGCGATCGCCTTAGCACTAGCGCCGTCTTGCCAAGCAATGTACACATTCTCTTTGGCAACAGCCACTTCTGCGGCCTGCCGCTCTAAAGCCAGTAAAACTCGCTCCATACCTAGGGCGAAACCAGTAGCAGGCGCACCTGGTCCAAACGAGGCCAGCAATTGATCATAGCGGCCGCCGCCGCATACAGGAAAGCCAAGACCCGGCGTATAGCCTTCAAAAACAACTCCCGTATAATAGTCGAAATCGCGGATCATGCCAAGGTCAAATTCTACATACTTGGCTACGCCATAGCTTTTTAAAAGCTCGAAAATATGCGTTAAATCAGAAAGCGCCTGAGCACTTTCTTTCGTATTGGCCAATTTTTCCGCTTTCGCCAAAAGTTCTTCGCGACCGTGGAGAAGCGGCAGTTCCAGTAGCGTCTTTTGGATATTCTCAGGCAGATTGGACTCAGTTACAGCAGCTTGCAGCGCCACGAGATCGCGAGACATTAAGAGTCTCTTCAGGTTTTGTTTCTGACTGCTTGACAAATGACTTGCCGCCATCATGCCGCTAATAAACTGCATGTGACCAAGGCTCAACTGAAATTCTTTTAAGCCGCAGGCGGCAAGCGATTCTACCGCCAAGGCAATAATTTCGGCATCAGCCTCTGGACCGGGCACACCCATAAGTTCTACGCCAGCCTGATGGAATTCGCATTGTCGGCCAGCCTGATACTCCTCCTGCCGAAAGACACTGGCAATATAGCTTAACCGTAGCGGCGCTTCATTTTCTTTGAGACGGGTCGCTGCAACTCTAGCCATGGGCGTCGTCATTTCCGGCCGAAGTACAAGCAAACGATTGGTTTGATCAAAAAATTTAAATACATTTTGCTCGTAAGAATTGCTTTCAGAAGCAATCGATAAAGTTTCCCAATACTCAAAGGTCGGCGTAATGACTTCATCATAGCCCCATTTGTCAAAAAGCTGAGCTAACCGATCTTCTAAAATCCGTTTGCGTTTCGCCTCCTGCGGCAAAAAGTCGCGCGTTCCGTAAGCAATTTGAGGTAAAAACTGCGCTGTTTTCATAGACTCTATTCCTTCTCCTCTGCTTCAATTCGCGGCAAAATTGTCCGATAGCCATCAGCCCCGTAATAGAGACAACGCTTGACACGGCTGATCGTGGCAGTACTTGCCCCGGTTTTTTCTACAATATCGTCATAAATAGCTCCTTTTTCCAACATTCGGGCTACTTCCAGTCGCTGCGCCATTGCTTTGAGTTCGCTGATTGTACAAATATCCTCAAAAAACTGATAACACTCCTCTAGTGTCTCAATGGAAAGAATTGCTCTAAATAATTGATCCGTATGCGGATCCTGTATTTTTTGATTAATGGACATAGCTTGAACCCCCATCATTTTCTTATGTGTTTCCTTTATTCGGTTATTCGGTATAAGAAATAACAGTTCCTGCTTTCCTTTAATTCTTTATCTCTTTTTCTTTTTATCACTTTTATTCTTTAATTTATAAAATTTCAACTAAACTGATACTAAACTCATTATAAATAGCTCGAATATTCAATATATACTTTTTTATTACTTCTCCCTTGACAGACATTCTATCCTTTGCTATTATCAATTCTAACAACTGCATACACTTGTAATTCATCAAGAGTTGGCTGAGGGACTGGCCCAATGAAGCTGCGGCAACCATCGTATTTTGCAAATATGTATAATACGAACGGTGCCAATTCCTACAGGATGATATCCTGGCAGATGAAGCGATTGCTATGACAAGCTAACTTCCTCTGCTCCCTGAGCAGAGGTTTTCTATTTTGTAAAGGAAGTGACATGTATGATTACTTTGAAAAACCTCTCCAAAGTATACCAGTCTGATGCTGGTTCTATACCCGCGTTAGAAAACATTAATCTTACCGTAGAAAAAGGAGAAATTTTCGGCATTATTGGTAAGAGCGGCGCTGGCAAAAGCACCTTAGTCCGTTGCATGAACATGCTGGAAAGACCGACAGAAGGCGAAGTTCTCGTCGCTGGCCAAGATCTCACGGTCTTAACCGAAAAACAGCTTCGCGATGCTCGCAAGCAGATTAGTATGATTTTCCAACATTTTAATTTACTTTCTTCCCGTACCGTATTCGACAACGTGGCCTTTCCGCTAGAGCTAGCCGGAAAAAGTAAGAATGAAATTAAAAATGCGGTTTTGCCGCTCTTAGAGCTTGTCGGCTTAGCTGATAAAGCAAATCAGTATCCTTCCCAGCTTAGCGGCGGCCAAAAACAGCGTGTCGGCATCGCCCGCGCTCTAGCTAGTCAACCAAAGGTTCTGTTGTGCGATGAAGCCACCTCGGCGCTCGACCCGCAAACGACTCACTCGATTTTACAGCTGTTAAAAAGTATTAATAAAAAATTAGACCTTACTATTGTTCTTATCACTCACGAAATGCATGTCATCAAAGAAATCTGTCACCGCGTTGCTGTAATTGAAAATGGTCATATTGTCGAAGAAGGACCGGTCTTAGATATCTTCACTAATCCGCAATCAGCTACAACTCGTGATTTTATCAGTACTTTAGAGCAAAATAATCTAGACGAACTCTTAAGCGATCGTGAAATCCGCCAAGAGAGCGTCACTGGTGATAATCTGCTCGTAAAACTTTCCTTTATCGGCGCTTCTGCTGAAGAGCCTATTATTGCAAGCTTAATTCGTCGTTTCAATGTAGACGCTAGCATTCTCTATGGCAATATTGACCATATTGACAGCACGCCTTACGGGACTCTTGTAATTGAACTGTCAGGCGTTAAAGAAAATATTGAAAGCGCCTTAAAGTATCTACAAACTAAAGATTTAGGAATCGAGGTGATCGGCTATGTCGCAAGAAATACTTCAATTGCTGGCTGAGTCTTTTGGACAAACCGTATATATGGTCATCATTTCAACAGCCATTGCTACGATTCTCGGCATACCCCTTGGCGTCATTCTTGTCGCCACGAATAAAGGACATATCTTAGAAAAACCAGCTTTAAACCGCATATTAGGTTCGATTGTCAATGCAACACGTTCCGTCCCTTTCATTATTTTAATGGTAGCGATCATTCCCCTTACTCGTATAATTGCCGGAACATCGATCGGCACCAATGCAGCCATTGTCCCCTTAAGCATTGCCGCTATTCCTTTTGTGGGCCGCATCATCGAATCGGCGTTAAAGGAAGTCGATCAAGGACTGATTGAAGCTGCTCAATCCATGGGGGCTTCGCCTTTTCAGATCATTACGAAAGTACTATTACCTGAAGCCATGTCTGGTATTATTTTAGGTCTTACGATTACGATCATCAACTTAATCGGCTATTCCGCTATGGCCGGAGCAATCGGCGGCGGCGGTCTCGGCGATTTGGCAATTCGTTACGGCTATCAACGGTTCCGCGGCGATATCATGTTGATTACTGTTATTATTTTGATTGTGATGGTCCAACTTGTTCAATCTTGCGGTGATCTTTTTGCCCGCCGCGTCAATAAACGCTAAATTTCAAAACTAAAAATCAGGAGGGAAATTCATGAAAAAGCCATTGAAATTGCTTTGCCTTGGTCTTAGTCTCATTACAACACTTGCCTTTACCGCTGGTTGCGGCGACAGTAAAAATGCCGCCGATTCCTCTAAGGACAAGGTCATTAAAGTCGGTGTAACTGCCGGCCCCCATGCTGAGTTAATGGATGAAGTCAAAAAGTTAGCAGAAAAACAAGGTCTTAAAATCCAAGTTGTTGAGTTCAACGATTATATCCAGCCTAACGTAGCGCTCCAGCAGGGCGACATTGATGTAAATAGTTTCCAACATGATCCTTATTTAAAAAATATTATTAAAGACCGCGGCTATGATATTGTGAATATCGGTAAAACAGTCATTTTCCCGATGGGTATCTACTCCAAAAAAGTAAAGGACCTTTCGCAGTTGCCTGATGGCGCTACAATCGCTGTTCCAAATGATCCGACCAATGGCGGTCGGGGCCTGCTGTTGCTCGAACAAAAAGGTGTAATTAAATTAAAACCTAATGCCGGTCTTACCGCAACAGCGGCTGATATTGCCGAAAATCCCAAACACTTAAAAGTAAAAGAACTAGATGCCGCCCAGATTCCCCGTTCCCTTGATGATATCGATGCAGCTGCCATCAATACAAACTACGCCGTTACAGCCGGACTGAATCCCTTAAAAGATGCCATTGCCTTAGAAGGCGGCGAATCGCCTTATGCTAATATTATTGCTGTAAGAGGCAAAGATAAAGAAAATCCAGACTATCAAAAACTCGTTAAAATATACCAATCTGATGAAATGAAAGCTTTCATTAAAGACCACTTCAAAGGTTCGGTTATTGCCGCCTGGTAAATAAATAGAGCCAATCAAACAAAACAGGGTTTTTCAAACGCTAAAAGCGATTTGAAAAACCCTGTTTCTTTCTTATTTCATTCAATTCGTTCCGCGATTTACAATTCCATAGAAAAAAGTATCAGCAATCATACAAGCACTCTGTTCCAAACTGTCTGGGCCATCAGCAGCAAATTTCTGAAAAACCATCGTTAAAATCACGCTAAATAAGCAATACGCTGTTCGGTCTGCCTGACATGTTCGGAAAGCTTTTTTTTCAATTCCTTCTTCTAACACTTTTTCCAATAGCGAAATTGTTGCTTTAAAACATTCTCGATATTTATCGCACTGCTTTTCCGAAAGAGATACGCTACTGGAAAAGCCACGCATTTCATGCATAAATACACGCCATAAATCAGCATTTTTAACGTAAAATTCAAGATAAAGACGAATCAGGATTTTGATCTTCTCCAGTGGATCCCTTGCACTCTCTACGATCTTCTTAGCAGCTTCTTCAAAGGGCCGACTCCGCTCAGTGACTAGAGTGTAGAAGAGTTGTTCCTTATTATGAAAATAATTATAAACAGTTCCCTTTCCCGTATCAGCTAGAGCAATGATCTCATCTACTGTAGCCCGATGGTAGCCTTTTTGAGAAAACACCGTGTAAGCAGCATCTAAAATTTGCTCTCGTTTCGTGCGCATGTCTACTGCTGTTGGATCAATTGCTGCTTGTTCTGCCATGGGCACCTCCGTGAAAAATATCTATAATCTATTATAGAAATTCAAGACTTCTCTGTCAATGCAGGTTCAGTAAAACAAAAATTACACAAGCAGGAGGATTTGACTCTTTTTTGCATAATATACGTATATATGTATACATGTACATCACAGTAAAGGAGTGAAATCTTTCTTATGACAAATGAAGCAAAGGAATCTTTCGGGCAAAAATACGGTCTTATTATTTCTCTTCTCGCCATGGCTATCGTACTGATTATGCCTACCCCAGCAGACCTGCCCACTGCTGGTCATCGCATGCTGGCTATTCTGGTATTTTCCGTCATTGTTTGGATGACAGATGCCATTTCCTATCCGGTCAGCGGCGCTATTATTTTAAGTTTGATGGCTTTTCTATTAGGCATGGCGCCTGATCCGGCAAAGCCTGCCCTACTATTAGGAACATCCAATGCCTTAACCCTAGCGCTTGGCGGCTTCTCTAATACAGCCCTAGCCCTTGTCGGCGGCGCACTCTTTTTAGCTGCCGCGATGATGCAGACAGGCCTTGATAAACGCATCGCTCTTGTCGTTCTTTCCAAAATTGGTGCAAAAACAAACCGCGTACTTATGGGCGTAATTACGGTCGGCTTTATTCTCAGCTTCTTTGTGCCAAGTACAACAGCCCGCGTCTCCTGCCTCGTCCCTATTGTTTTAGGGATTATTACAGCTTTCGGCGTAGATCGTAAAAGCCGCTTTGCTGCGGTTATGATGATCGCCACAGCTCAGGCTGACAGCATCTGGAATGTAGGCATTAAAACAGCTGCCGCACAAAACATGATTGCTCTCGGTTTTATCGAAAAACAACTTGGCGTTTATATTTCCTGGATGGATTGGTTTCTCGCCGCAGCGCCCTTTGCGATCCTGATGTCAGCAGCGCTATACTTTGTTCTACTAAAGCTGATGCCGCCGGAAATGGAGGAAGTTCCTGGCGGTAAAGAAGCAATTGCTAAAGCGCTCGCCGATCTCGGACCAATGAGCATTGCCGAAAAAAAGCTGTTAACCATGTCGTTTGTACTGCTCTTTCTCTGGTCAACCGAAAAAATTGTCCATCCCTTTGACACATCAACTACGACTCTTGCCATCATTTCACTCATGCTCTTACCGAAAATTGGCATCATGTCCTGGAAAGAAGCGCAGGCCAGAATTCCCTGGGGTACGCTTATCCTGTTTGGTGTTGGAATTAGTTTAGGCTCTGCCTTACTTTCCACAAAAGCAGCGGCTTGGCTTGCCAAAATCATTGTGGTTCTCTTTGGTTTAAAAACAATGCCGGCTCTAATTATCTTAGCTGTGTTAGCAGCCTTTCTCATTATTATTCATCTCGGCTTTGCCAGTGCAACGGCTCTAGCTGCTGCTATGATTCCTATTATCATTTCTATTCTGCAAGGAGCAACTACGCCAGGACTCAATGTGGTTGGCTTGACCATGATCCTCCAGTATGTAGTCAGCTTTGGTTTTATTTTACCTGTGAATGCACCACAAAACATGATTGCCTATGGTACCGAAACCTTTGAGGTAAAAGATTTTATTAAGACAGGAATTCCACTGACCCTTATTGCTTATGCCATCATCATGCTCTTGGGGGCAACTTACTGGAAATGGATCGGCCTCGTGTAAAGTCAGCAAAATCAGCACTTAAGTCCTAACCTTTTTCTCCCGATATAATAAGTAGAAGGATAAAAAGTAAGCAAGGGAGTGAGTGCTATGAGAATTACGCCGATTATGCCCATTACGCCAATGGCTTCAGCTACTAAGCGAGACAACCAATTTCAAGATGGTAAATTTCGCGAACTACTGCAAAAAAGCAAACAAAGCCCGGCCAAAAATAATAGCACAAAGTCTGTAAATGCTTTTTCTGATGCTTATTCTGTAAATAAATAATTTTTTGCTGGCAATTTCAAAACTTTTGTGTTATTATACAAACAATCAAAAAAAACAAATGGCCATGACAGGAACAGTACGCTTTATGTCTTAGCTCAGAAAGCCGGATTTGATGTGAGCCGGTGTAAGATGTTCAGCCGAACGCCCTCCTGTAGCTGGTAACTTGAAATACAGTAGAGTTACCCGTTTCTTCAACGTTACTGAAGCCAAGCGAGCAATAGCTAAGTAAGGTGGTACCGCGGGATCAGTTCTCGTCCTTTTATTACAGGATGAAACTGATCCCTTTTTGTTTTTTCTATTTTGTTTATTGAATTTTCATGTTATTTGAAGGAGGATTTTTAATGAACTGGTCAAATCGTATTTCCCCTGTTGTAAACCAAGTAGCGCCTTCGGGACTCCGTAAATTTTTTGACATTGCCGCTACTATGGAAAATGTAATTTCTCTAGGCGTCGGCGAACCTGATTTTGCAACGCCAAAACATATTATCGACGCCTGCGTCACGAGCCTGCAAGCAGGGCAAACAAGTTACACATCAAATTCGGGCCTACCGGAACTCCGTCAGGAAATCGCTAACCATATTTCCGCTTGCTGTCAAGTAGACTATGATCCGGAAAATCAGATCATCGTTACAGTCGGCGTCAGCGAAGCGCTTGATTTAGCAATTCGAACGATCGTCGCCCCTGGCGATGAAGTGCTGATTCCAGAACCATGCTATGTAGCTTACCAGGCCTGCGTAACGTTTGCCGGCGGCGTCCCTGTTCCGATTGCTACCAATCCCAGTCGTGGCTTTTGTGTAACCGCTGAAGAGCTGGAAGAAAAAATCACAACCAAAACAAAAGCTATTATTTTAGGTTATCCCAATAACCCAACCGGAGCAATCATGCCCCAAGCAGAACTTAGCCGCATTGCCGCCTTAGTGGAAAAACACGATCTGCTTGTCATTTCCGATGAGCTTTACTCAGAACTGACTTATGAAGGCAGCCATGTCTGCTTTGCCGCTCTACCTGGCATGAAAGATAGAACCATTCTATTAAACGGTTTTTCTAAATCCCATGCAATGACCGGACTACGTATCGGCTATGCTTTAGGAAATGAAGATTTTATCGGCGCCATGGTAAAAATCCACCAATATACCATGCTGTGCGCTCCCGTTACCGCCCAAATTGCCGCTTTAGAAGCACTAAAGAATGGCTACAAAGAGATGCGCAAAATGATTGATCAATACAATGTACGCCGCCAGCTTATGTACAAAGGACTAACAGAAATGGGGCTGTCCTGCTTTGAACCGCAAGGCGCCTTCTATATCTTCCCTTCCATTCAAAAAACCGGTTTATCCTCGCAAGAGTTTTGCGAAAGACTGTTGCAGGAAGAGCGTCTCGCTGTAATTCCTGGCGATGCTTTCGGGGCTTGCGGCGATGGCTTTATCCGCTGCTCCTATTCCTATTCCACCGAACATTTACAGGAAGCCCTTAACCGACTGGAACGTTTTGTCTCCCGCTTTTAGACGCCAAAACCGGCAGCAGGCTTAAGCCCTGACTGCCGGTTTTCTTTCAAATCGCTCAGGCAGACTTATTCAAAAACAGAAATAAGTTCGCCGAATAATGCTTTATTTTCTTCAATTTTTTCGCTGCCGCCGAGAACACACAAATAATTTGCTCCAAAGCATTCCTTAACAAGCGGAGCAAAAGAACGGATTTCTTCTTGCGTCAGTTCTAAAATTTCTTTGCGTTCTTGTTCCCGATCGGCTTGCGTAATATGCTGCAGATAATATTCTGTCGCCTTCTCGCCTTTCATCGAAGGGGTTAAAGGTGCATCAATCCCACTCATTGTGCCGATAATATACTTCGTCATTTCCCGATCACTTACGGTAAAGCCGTTAATATAGTCGGCTGTTTCATCATAGACAGACAGGGTTTCAGCAAGATTGGGATCGCGATAAGAACCAAATGTCATGTTGCCATTTCGTTCAAACTGAGCAAAAGCGCCATAAGCGCCCCCCTGCACGCGAATGCGATTCCACAGATAATCATAGCGCATAATCGTCTCAAGCACTTTCAATCCGCCATGATAGGTATAACCTAAGCGACGGAAATTATAGGCTTTAGCTGCAAATTGAACTTTGGCTGATGTCATTAAGCCTTCATTTTTTGCACCAAAGCAAAATTCATACGACTTAGGTCCTTCACTGCTCTCTTTGAGTTCCTGCCACAAACCAGTAAAGTCTTCACAAAATTTCTGGTAGTCCTCTGCTTCAGTCGTCAGACTAATCATTAGTCCTTGCTTTGTGAAAACAAGCTCAGCCGTCTTTTTCAAATTCGCTTGAATTTCAGAAAACTTCACTTCAAAGTTATTATCAAGATCAGCTAGGAAATGATAAAAAGATAAGTAGCCTTTTTCCCTAAACTGCGATACTGGTGAAATATAAGAAAGAGCACGGCTAGACGAAATCAATTGACCCCGTTCTAAAATGACAGCAGCCATTTTCGCTTTTAATTCACCGATCAATTCTTTAAGCCGTTTGCGGTCCTCAAAGGAGCTGTGGCCAAGTATTTCACCAAGCAAGCCCATAAGTTCACCTAGTTTACTCACAAGGGCCTTCGCCTTCACTTTAAATTTCGGGTAAAGAATTCGATCATCATCTTTTTCCGAAAAAACAATGGAGGCAAAGGATACACCGCCAGTATGAATATTGAGCTCATTAGACAATTCGCCATAACTATACTTCTCTGTGCTTACTTTTCCCAGTACACTATCAAGCAAGAAGAGATAAGGCAGTTGACTTTCCGGCACAACAGCACTATCAAAATAGAGATTTACATAGGCAATCTTATTCGTAAATAACGGATGAAGTAGCAGCTTCGCTCCATTGAGATCTTTTTCGCTGAGCGGCAATTCTTCTGTTTCCCGGGAAATATCAGCAAGACTGAGCAGCGGGATTGTCTTAAGCGCTTCCGGCGAATCAGGCGCAAGCTGGCGTTCTTTCAACTTTTCCGTCTGCGCAATAATCGTTTCAAGCTCCGCCTCGCTTAAAGCGGCTTTATATTGAGCGAGCTTGTCCTTTACCGCACGGTTCACATTTTCGGCCAACCCTTTTTCTGGTTTCACTACAACCACAGCCTGATGGGTATTGCCTAACAGCTTTTCTTGAATCATCTGCTCAAAATAAGGCTGCTCAAGAGCCTGTTTTACTTTTGCCAAAGGAGCTTCAAAGGCAAGATGCACAGCAGGATCTGCGCCATAGAGCCAGCTATCCATGCATTTAATATTATAAATCAACCCTTTCGGGTAATTGCCAAAATTGGCTTCACGTAGTTGAAATTCATGAATATTGATCGATGCTTCTACTAGTTTCTTATCAAGGCCTTCTTGCGAGAGTTTCTCTAGTGTTTCGTAAACAATCTGCACAAAATCATCTTGTTGGTCTTCATTGGCGCCCCTGACGCCGATAGTAAAGACAGGCTGCAAAATACTTTGATTAAATTGACCATAAACATCTTTGCCGATTCCCGCATCAAGCAGCGCTTTTTTCAAAGGAGCTGCCGGTGTGCCGAGCAGCAAATGATTTAAAATATCAAAAGAAAGCGCCACTTCAGGATCTGTTGCCTCACCGACGACAAAACTTAGACTTAAGAACGTCTTATCAGCTTCTTTCTCACTGGGAGAAATCGGATAGGGATAGGTCGCCACATAGGTAGAATCAAAAGCTGGCTGTTTTTCAATTTCCGAATCAACCGCGATGGCCGAAAAATGACTTAGATATTCTTCGTCAATAAAACGCAGCTCTTCGGCAATATCCATCTTTCCGTACAGGAAAATATAGCTGTTCGCTGGATGATAGTATTTTTGATGGAACGCCAAAAATTGTTCCTGCGTTAAATCAGGAATAAATTCCGGATCGCCGCCTGATTCAACCCCATAGGTTGTATCAGGGAAAAGCGCTTCTTGAATTTTCCGCTCTAACACAGCATCAGGCGATGAAAAAACGCCTTTCATTTCATTATAAACAACGCCCTTATAAGTAAGTTCACTTTCCTTGGATTCTAATTCATAATGCCAGCCTTCCTGCATCATAATTTCAGGGTATTTGGCAATATTGGGATAAAAAACAGCATCAAGATAGACATCCATGAGGTTGCGGAAATCTTTGTCATTCCGGCTAGCCACAGGATACATCGTTTTGTCAGGAAAGGTCATGGCATTCAAAAAAGTATTGAGCGATCCCTTTACTAACTCAACGAAAGGCTCTTTCGTAGGAAATTTACGTGAGCCGCATAAAACCGAATGTTCTAGAATATGGGGCAAACCCGTACTATCGGTCGGCGGAGTTCTAAAGGTAATGCTGAATACTTTATTATCATCATCTGTTTCCAGATAAAATAACTGAGCGCCGCTTTTTACATGGCGATAGATTTTGGCTGTACCATTTACTTCAGCGACTGGCTTGCTTTCTTCCATAATAAAGCCGTGAAGCAAATCTTTTGATTTTGTCTGCATATAGCGTTAACCTCTTCCTTAAAAGATTTGTAGTCCCTGCACATTATTCCTATGCAAATATCATTATTCTTATTCGTTCCGCTGGGCAAAGTTTCCTGCGTAGTGACAGATAGCAAAAAGGGAAAGCTGCTGCTTTCCCTTTTGTAAGTAAAGTTTTAGAAAATCATCCTTTATTATACTGCTTTTGTCGCGCTCTTTCGCCCATGCCCAAAATATAATAACTGGCGATTACAATGACGCAAAAAACAGCGCCGACAATCAGCGAAAGCTGCGTATCTTCATTAAACCACATGCCAATCAGCACAAAGATCAAGAACACTACCGTAATATAGTTGCTAATCGGATAAAGCGGTGACGTGAACGGATGGCTTTTCATCTCATTTGCCCATTTTTTCCGAAACTTCATCTGACTAATTGCCAGTACAAACCAAGGAATCATACCTGGTAGTACGCTAGCACTATAAATATACAAAAATAATTTTGATTGCGGCATTAAATAATTCAATAAAACGCCGAATAATAGGCACACAATCGTTACAGCAACACTATTACTGGGTACGCCGCTCTTAGAAATTTTGCCAAAAAAAGCGGGTGCTTGTCCATTTTCCGCCAACGTATAGAGCATCCGACCAGCACTATAAATACCACTGTTACAGCCTGATAACGCTGCTGTCAGCACAACAAAGTTAATAATGCCAGCTGCCGCCGTCACGCCAACTTTAGCAAAAGTCATCACAAAAGGACTGCCGATTGTGCCAATTTGATTCCAGGGATAAATTGTAACAATAACAAAAATGGCGCCAATGTAAAAAATCAAAATACGCCAAATAATATTCTTAGTGGCGCGGCGTAATGTATTTTGCGGATCTTGCGCTTCCCCTGCCGTAATCCCGACTAGCTCGACCCCTTGATAAGCCGCCGTTACCAAACAAAGCGCAAACAAGAATCCTTCCCAACCGCCAGCAAAAAAGCCGCCTTGACTATAAAGATTTTCTAAACCAATCGGCTGGCCCATATTGCCAAAACCAAAGAAGATCATGCCAACGCCAATAACGAGCATCACTACAATTGTTGCAACCTTTATCAGCGCAAACCAAAATTCGAATTCACCGTAATATTTTACTTATGCCAAGTTGGCGGAAGCGACTAAGGCAACGCCGGCAAGCGCGGGTAGCCACTGTGGCAAATCAGGCAGCCAATACTTCACATAAATTCCAATAGCCGTTACCTCGGACATCCCGACAGTAACCCATAGAAACCAATAACACCAAGCAGTCAAGTAGCCAACTAAGGGGTGAATATACTTATGCCCATAGGTAGCAAACGAACCAGTAACAGGCTCTAAAAACAGCATTTCTCCCATAATTCTCATCACAAAGAACATGACAAGTCCGGCTAAGGCATAAGCCAGCAGCACTGATGGTCCTGCCCACTTAATCGTACTGGCTGATCCCATAAATAGACCAACGCCAATGGTTCCGCCTAGAGCAATCAATTCAATATGCCTTGCTTTGAGACCTCTAGTTAGTTGTTGTTGTTCACTCATACAAAATCCCCTTCTGCCTTGGCAGACATTCTGCCGCAAAGTCTTTTCTTTTAGGTATATCCGATTTTACAAGATATATCCTATTTCTATGATCTGACAGGACTGTCACGGCGAAAGAGACTCCACTCCTACTTACAAGTATACTCTCCATAAAAAAAGACACCTATTTCGGTGTCTTTTGCTGCATTCTTATAACATTTACGTTAATTATTTAATTGTATGAGTCAACAGCAAATCTTCTTTCATATCCCAAAGCGATTTTGATAAATCAACATAATAAGGATGAGGATTCGTAAACCGCAAAACCTCTTCCCAGATTGTAGCAATTTCTTGTTCACGATACGCTCGAATATCATCTAACGAAGGCTGTGCATAAACACATTCACCAGCCTTAAAAATCGGTACAAGTAAGGGCTTAGCTGTAAAAGAACTCACTATTTTGCGTTTCCAAGTGAATTCTGGATGGAAGATTTCATAAGGCTTCTGATCATCAATCACTTCTTCAAACAATGTAATTACATCAGCCACAGCTTTCCCCGTAGCATTTTCATAAAGACGCCACACCTGCTTATGACCTGGATTCGTGATTTTCTCAACATTTTCACTCAGTTTAATTTTAGGAATAAGCTCTCCTGAAATTTCAATCGCTGCCAGCTTATAAACGCCGCCAAATACCGGATCAGACTTTGCTGTGATTAATCGTTCACCAACGCCAAAGGCATCGAGTTTGGCTCCCTGGGTCAAGATATCTTGAATAATAAATTCATCAAGTGAATTAGACGCCACGATCTTACAATCCGTAAAGCCAGCCTCATCAAGCATTTTACGGGCTTGCCGCGACAGATAGGCAATATCACCGCTATCAATCCGAATTCCGCCGGGACGAATTCCTTTCGGCAGTAATTCCTCACGGAAAATGCGAATAGCATTGGGAATCCCTGATTTTAGCACATTATAAGTATCTACAAGGAGAGTACAATTTTTCGGATAAATCCGAGCATACTCACGAAATGCTTCCAATTCTGAAGAAAACATTTGTACCCAACTATGAGCCATCGTTCCTAATGCCGGAATCCCATAATCTTTATCAGCAGCCGTACAAGCAGTGCCCACCGCGCCGCCAATATAAGCCGCCCTAGCGCCAAGTACGGCGCCATGAGCGCCTTGGGCGCGCCGTGTGCCAAACTCCATCACCGGCCGACTTCCTGCCGCCCGGACAATACGATTTGTCTTCGTCGCAATCAAAGTTTGATGATTGATTGTCAACAATACTAAGGTTTCAATAAGCTGCGCTTGGAGCGCCGGTCCTCGTACCGTAATAATCGGCTCATAAGGAAACACAGGCGTACCTTCCGGTATAGCCCAGACATCACAGGAGAATTTAAAATCTGCTAAGTACTGCAAAAAGACTTCGCTAAAGATCTGCCGTGACCGAAGATAGGCAATATCGTCTTCATCAAAGTGTAGATCTTTCAATTCGTCAATTAATTGCTCTACGCCAGCCATAATGGCAACACCGCCATCATCAGGTACGCGGCGAAAAAACATATCAAAATAAGCGATTTGATCAGCGAGCCCGCTTTTTAAGTAGCCATTCGCCATTGTCAATTCATAAAAGTCATTTACCATTGCCATGTTGAGTTGTTTTGTCACCTGTAACACTCCCTCACCTAGAAGCCTAAAACAGAACAATCTGTATTATAAAATTATAAACTTTTTTCACTTTACTCTTATCACCTTATTACGTTCCCAGGCAATGGTCAAGCTTTTTTTACAAAAAAAGACGGCAAAAGCCGTCTTCCGTTAACGAGGTAAGGCTTTTGCCGCAATATCGGTGCGATAGTGAGCATCTTTAAAATGAACTTTATTGACTTCTTTATAGACTTGATTTACCGCTTCCTGTAAGTTAGCAGCCAGAGCTGTTATACCAAGAACTCGCCCGCCTGCCGTAACAAGCTTGCCTTCTTTCACTGCAGTTCCGGCATGGAATGCATAAGTTTCCGGCAAAAGCTTCTCAAGCCCCATAATTTCGCAACCGCTGCGATACGATCCCGGATAACCGCCTGAAGCAAGTACTACACAGACGCAAGCGCCATCTTTCCATTCCACCTTGAATTCCTCAAGCGTCCCTTGCGTACAATGCTCCATAACCGTCACAATATCGGATTCTAATAGGGGCAATACCACTTGTGTTTCCGGATCGCCGAACCGAGCATTGAATTCAATGACTTTAGGGCCTTCCGCTGTAATAATCAGCCCCGCATAGAGGCAACCCACATAAGGACGCCCTTCCTTCGCCATTGCCGCAATAACCGGCTTTAAGATCTTAGTCATAATTTCTTCTTTAAGGCTGTCCGTAATAATTGGCGCTGGCGCATAGGTGCCCATTCCACCCGTATTAGGCCCTTGATCTTTATCATAGACCCGTTTATGATCTTGAGCAGCCACCATAGGTTGAATCGTTTTGCCATCAGTAAAGGTAAGAACCGAAGCTTCTTCGCCGAACAAGCACTCCTCAATTACTACAGTCGAACCTGCGGCGCCAAACTCCTGAGCGTCAAGCATCGAATCCACAGCCGCTTCCGCTTCCGCGACAGTTTGTGCTACAATAACGCCTTTGCCTGCTGCTAAACCATCAGCCTTTACGACAATAGGTGCACCTTCAGCGCGAATATAGGCCTTAGCAGCTTCCTTTTCCGTAAAGACAGCGTATTTTGCTGTAGGAATCTGATACTTCTTCATCAATGCTTTGGCATAAGCCTTGGAAGATTCAATTTCCGCCGCTAGTTTAGTCGGACCAAAAACAGCCAGTCCCTTAGCGGTAAATTCATCGACAAGACCTGCCGCTAATACATTTTCCGGACCTACGACAGTGAGGTCAATTTTATGGTCAATAGCAAACTGAGAAAGAGCCGCTACATCCGTTGCCGTAAGGGCGACGCATTCCGCCTTCTCACCCATGCCAGGATTCCCGGGGATTGCATAAATTTTTGATACTCTAGGGCTTTGGCTGATTGCCTCAACAAGAGCATGCTCTCTGCCGCCGCTACCGATTACGAGAATACGCACACCATCACTCCCTATTAATGTTTAAAATGACGAACGCCGGTAAAGACCATAGCAATGCCATGCTCATTCGCCGCATCAATCGATTCTTGGTCACGAACGGAACCGCCAGGTTGAATAATCGCTTTAATACCAGCTTTTGCTGCTGTATCTATAGAGTCGCGGAACGGAAAGAAAGCGTCAGAAGCAAGAACAGCATCTTCGCTATTAGCCCCAGCTTGCTTTAAAGCAATTTCTACAGATCCAACACGATTCATTTGACCAGCGCCAACGCCGAAAGTCTGGAAATCGCCTGCTACGACAATCGCATTGGATTTTACATGTTTTACAACTTTCCAAGCAAAGAGCAATTGTTCCCATTCTTCTTCGGTAGGAGCCTTTTTCGTCACAACAGTCATGCTGTCAAGACTATCTACGCCACGATCTGCTGCTTGCAGTAACAGCCCGCCTGATACTTTTTTCATATCCAGGGCATGTTCCGTAGCTGTTAACAATGGTGCTGAGAGCAGACGGAGATTTTTCTTTGCTGTTAAAACAGCTAACGCTTCTTCGTCAAAATCAGGAGCAATCACTGCTTCCATAAACGTTCGAGTAATGAGTTCCGCTGTTTCTTTATCCACGGTGCGATTTAAGGCGATAATGCCGCCAAAAGCTGACGTAGGATCTGACACATAGGCTTTATGATACGCATCGCTGATCGATGCGCCGACACCGGTGCCGCAAGGATTGGTATGCTTAATAATCGCTGCAGCCGGTTGGGAGAAATCACTGACAATGGCATAGGCAGCTTCTACATCGACAATATTATTGAAGGAAAGTTCTTTTCCATGCAGTTGTTTTGCCGAAGCGATGCCTGTTTTTGTATACTTTTCGCGATAAAAAGCAGCATTTTGATGAGGATTTTCCCCATAGCGCAAATCCTGCACTTTTTCATAAACAGTCTGAACTTCTTCAGGGAACAAACCTTCACCAAGTTGACTAGCCAGATAAGAGGATATGCAGGCATCATAAGCGCCAGTATGCGCATAGGCTTCCCGCGAAAGGGCCATCCGAGTCTTATCAGCTACAACGCCATCGGCCTTTAGCTCAGCGATTACCTGCTCATAACGATCTGGATTTACAACAACAGCTACATCATGGAAGTTCTTTGCTGCTGCCCGAATCATGGCGGGTCCGCCAATATCAATGTTCTCAACAGCTTCTTCTAAGGTAACGCCGTCCTTCGCAATGGTCTGACGGAAAGGATACAAATTTACTACCACAAGATCAATGGGTTCAATCCCATGCTCTTTCATGGCTGCCTGATGGGCTTCATTATCACGGATCGCCAAAATGCCGCCATGAATATAAGGATGCAGCGTCTTTACTCGACCATCCATCATTTCCGGAAAACGAGTAATATCGCTTACATAAGTAACAGGAATATCAGCCGCTTTAATGGTTTTCATCGTGCCGCCTGTAGAAATAATTTTAATGCCTAGTTCATGAAGCTGACGGGCAAACTCCACAACGCCCGTTTTATCTGATACGCTAATTAATGCTTGCTTTACTTTTGCCATAGTCTTCTCTCCTATTTCTCTTGCAGGGTTTTTCTTCCCGTAAGAGAGATTTTTCCTTGCGCACACAACGCGATAGCTGCGGGATATAACTTATGTTCCTGCTCTAAAATCCGCGCTGCCAAAGTCTCTTCCGTATCCTCATCGAGAACCGGAACCGCTTGCTGCATAATAACCGGACCGGAATCCATCCCTTCATCGACAAAATGGACTGTACAGCCTGAGACTTTAACACCATAGTCAAGCGCTTGCTGCTGAGGATGAAGTCCCGGAAAAGAAGGAAGCAATGATGGATGAATATTAAGTACACGACCAGGAAAACGGCTTAAAAAAGCACCGCCTAAGAGTCGCATAAAACCAGCTAGAACGACTAGGTCTACTTTATATTCAGCTAATTTTTCTGCTAGAGCAATTTCAAAAGCTTGTTTACTGTCATAAGCGCTACGTTCCATTAACAAGCAGGGAATTTCCCCAGTTCTTTCTCTAACGCCAGCCTGACTCTGGTCGGTAATTACAACAGCGATTTCGGCCGGGACTTGTCCCGCCGAAATCGCTTCTTGAATTGCCACAAAATTACTTCCCCGGCCAGAGGCTAAAATACCGAGCCGAAAAGCCATTAGAAAGAGCCTCCTGTCAGGATCGTTTCCTGATCGCCGGAAACAATTTCTCCGATTTTATAAGCAGCTTCGCCTGCTGCCGCTAGCGAAGCAATTACAGCATCCGCTTCGTCTTGCGGTACCACGAAAACCATGCCAATTCCCATATTAAAGGTCCGATACATTTCCTTATCAGCCACATTGCCCCATTTTTGCAGACATTCAAAAATGGGCAGCTTCGGCCAGGAGTCTACAGCTACTTTCGCGGCACAGCCTTTTGGTAAAACACGAGGAATATTATCATAGAACCCGCCGCCAGTAATATGAACCATGCCGCGAATCGTAAACTTATTAAAGAGCGGCAAACAAACCTTCGGATAAAGCCGTGTCGGCGTAAGCAATTCTTCGCCTAGCGGTTTGCCAAGTTCCGGCACAACTTCTTTAAGATCAAAACCTTTGATATCCAGACAAATTTTCCGAACAAGCGAAAAACCGTTAGAATGAACGCCAGTCGACGGCAAACCGATCATAACATCGCCGGGCTGAATGGTCTCGCCAGTAATCAGTTTCTGTCTATCAACTATGCCCACGGAAAAACCAGCTAAGTCATACTCGCCGTCAGGATAAAAACCAGACATTTCGGCGGTTTCACCGCCAATTAGCGCACAGCCTGATTCTTTACAAGCTTTGGCTACACCACTGACGATCGTAGCAACTTTTTCTGATTCTAAGGTTCCTACGGCTAAATAATCGAGGAAAAATAAGGGTTCCGCCCCTTGTACCAGAATGTCATTGACGCACATAGCCACAGCATCTTGACCGATTGTATCATGTTTATCAAGCATAAAAGCCAGTTTCAATTTTGTGCCTACGCCATCAGTACCTGACACAAGAATCGGTTCTTCATACCGACCGCTTAACGCAAATAAACCGCCAAAGCCGCCGATGTCTCCCATGACTTCCGGACGGTAGGTGGAACGAACATGTTCCTTCATGAGTTCTACAGCTTTATTGCCCTCATCAATATTCACACCTGAGTCTTTGTAGGTTACAGAAGCCGCCGTTGGCTCAGTTTTGTTCGAAGACATATTTATTTCCCTCACATTCTTTTTCGCCTGGTATACAAGATGGATACTTTCCGTTAAAGCAAGCATAGCACATATCACTTGGCGGTACCTGAGAAATCGCTTCATGAAGACCTTCTATCGACAAGTAGTGAAGCGAATCAGCACCGATATAGTCTCTGGTTTCTTCTACTGTTTTCGTTGCCGCAATCAGTTCTTTCCGTACTGACGTATCAATCCCATAGAAGCAAGGATCCGTAATCGGCGGCGAGCTAACACACATATGAACTTCCTTAGCGCCAGCTTCCTTCAGCATTTTTACAATTTTTCCGCTTGTTGTACCCCGCACGATCGAATCATCAACCATAATGATTGATTTTCCTGCCACGACAGAACGAACGGCATTTAATTTCAGCTTTACACTCTTCTCGCGTTTTTTCTGTTCTGGCTGAATAAAGGTACGGCCAATATAACGATTTTTGATGAGCCCTTCGGCAAAGGGAATGCCTGATTCAGCCGAAAAACCTAAAGCAGCTGTCGTACCAGAGTCTGGTACAGATATCACAATATCGGCCTTAAATTTGCTTTCCTTCGCCAACTGACGTCCCATAGCTAGTCTCGCTTGATAAACGCTTTGTCCATCAATAGAACTATCAGAACGGGCAAAATAAATATATTCAAAGACACACAAGGCTTTCTTCTTTTTCACTGGAAGCTGATAAGTTTTTACGCCGCTGTCATCGATCACAACCATTTCGCCTGGTTCAATATCACGAATGAAGTCAGCATCGACTGTATCAAGTGCACAGGACTCGGAAGCAACGACATAGCCTTCGTGGAGTTTACCTAAGCAAAGCGGACGATAGCCTTGGGGATCGCGAACGCCAATCAGTTTGTCCTTCGTCATAATAACAAGACAATAAGCGCCCTCGATTTTGACCAGACTTTCTAAGATCTTCTCTTCGATTGTTTCTTTGGTTGACCGGGCAATTAAGTTTACAATAACTTCACTGTCCATAGTGGTCTGAAAAACACTGCCAGCCGCTTCTAACTGTTGCCGCACGGAACCAGCATTTGTCAGATTGCCATTATGAGCCAAACTCATTTGACCACCGGCAAAGCTAACCATGAGCGGTTGCGTATTGACAAGCATGCTCGAACCTGTTGTGGAATAACGCACATGACCGATAGCAAGGTGGGCCGGCTGAGTCGGCACGCCGTTACGAAACACGTGGCTGACAAGCCCCATTCCTTTCATAACGTCCATATGATGTCCGTCACTAACGGTAATACCAGCGCTTTCTTGGCCGCGGTGCTGCAGTGAGTAAAGTCCCCAGAAGGTCGTTTCTGCTACATAATCCTGTCGGGAAAAAACGCCAAAGACGCCGCACTCTTCATGGAACTTATCATCTAAAATCTTACAGGTCATAGAGAGCCTCCTTTTTTTCCCAACCTATTATAAAGTTTCACCGGTGAGTCGTTTTAACACTTCTTTATAAGCATCTTCTACATTACCTAAATCACGACGGAAACGATCTTTGTCAAGTTTCTGTTTCGTTTCGCTATCCCAGAAACGGCAGGTATCAGGAGAAATTTCGTCGCCTAACAGCACTTCGCCTTTATGCGTGCCAAATTCCAATTTAAAGTCAATCAGTTCAATTTTCTTTTCTTTCAGATAGTCTGTCAAAATTTTATTGATTTTAAGAGCCATATCTTCCATGGTTTTAACTTGTTCCGGCGTAGCTAAACCCATAGCGGCAATATGAAAATCATTGATTAAGGGATCGCCAAGATCGTCATTTTTATAGTACATTTCTACGATTGTAGTTGGCATTTTACGGCCTTCTTCCCAGCCGATTCGTTTTGCCAAGCTGCCTGCCGCAATATTACGGACAACAACTTCTACTGGAAGAATTTCTAATTTTTTAACAAGCATTTCACGATCACTGAGCTGTTTTACAAAATGATGATGAATGCCTTCTTTGCTCAAAAGTTCAAAGAAAAAAGTGGAAATTTTATTATTTAAAACGCCTTTATTAGCAATTGTACCTTTTTTCTCGCCATTAAAAGCCGTTGCATCATCTTTAAAATAAACTACATATTCATCAGGATTTTCTGCTTGGAATACACATTTTGCTTTGCCTTCATAAAGTGGTTTTACTTGATCTGCCATGGTTATTCTCCCCCTAATTGTTCTTGTAATTTACGATTTTTTTCTCTTACTTCAGCAGCCATCGTCTGACGATGACCTTCTAACTTTGTCTGAATTTCTTTATTGCTAACCGCTAAAATCTGAGCGGCAAATAAAGCAGCATTTTTAGCACCGTTAATTGCCATGGTTGCCACGGGAATACCAGAAGGCATCTGGACCATAGCCAGCAGCGAATCAACACCGCCAAGTGACACCTCAATCGGTACAGCAACAACTGGCAATGTAGTAAAGCTTGCTACAACGCCTGCCAAGTGAGCGGCAGCGCCAGCAGCTGCAATAATCACGCCAATACCTCTGTCTCTAGCGCCTTCGGCGAAAACTTTTACATCTTCTGGTGTCCGATGCGCCGAAGCGACAATTACTTCTGTTTCAATGGCAAAATCTTTCAGACAATCATAGGCCGGTTTTAATTTTGGCCAATCTGAATTACTGCCCATGATAATAGCGACTTTCATGTCTTTTCCTCCCAATTCGAAAATGAAGTGAATTGAAAACCCAGATACTAAGGAGAATCCTTAAGAATCTGGGTTCAATATATATTTTAAAAACAGCCTCTACTCGTTCAGGAAAATAAAGCGAGCAATAACTAAGACTGCCAAAATGTAAACAATTGGATGAACTTCGCGACCACGGCCTGTTACCAGTTTTAATAAGGGGTAAAAGACCAGACCGACAGAAATGCCGTTAGCAATACTGTACGTAAGCGGCATCAGTACAATCGTAAAAAAGGCAGGAAGCGATTCGGTAAAATCACTAAAGTCAATTTTCACAATTCCTTCCATCATTAAAGCGCCAACAATAATCAAAGCCGGAGCTGTTGCCGCATCAGGAATAAGACTTGCCAGCGGCGAAAGAAACAGTGAAAAAATAAAGAGAATCCCGCAGACAATCGCCGTAAGACCAGTGCGACCACCAGCGCCAACGCCTGCCGCGCTTTCGACGAATGCCGTAATAGTACTTGTACCAAGCAGAGAGCCTAAGCTTACGCCAGCAGCATCCACCATCATGGCCTTACCAATACCAGGGAAATTCCCTTGTTTATCAATCAGACCGGCCTTGGTAGCCGTACCGACAAGCGTTCCCATCGTATCAAATAACTCAACAAACGTAAAAGTAAAAATTATCGTCATAAGTCCCATGTTTAAAGCGCCAGCAATATCAAGAGCGCCAAAAGCATTATGACTAAAGTCAGGCATCGCAATAGGGCTAAAGTTTGCCGGAACTTTCACAACACCACAAGTAATCCCCACGATAGTTGTCACTAAGATACCAATCAACATTGCGCCTTTTACTTGTCTAGCCATAAGAACAACCATTAAAACAATACCGAAAACAGTTAACAATACGTCTTTATCAGCTAATTTTCCCATTTCAATAATTGTTTCAAACGATAGAGGCGTGCCATTACCATGATTCGCAGCAATTTTTTCTAAAGTAGGCGGAATTAAGGACAAACGAATACTCATCAATCCGGAAAGTTTCAAACCAATAATCGTAATAAATAAGCCAATCCCCACTGTAATCGCATATTTTAGCGAAGCTGGCATTCCTTCCACGAGAAGCTGGCGAATATGAGTCACCGTAAGTAAAATAAAAATAATACCAGAAATAAAAACAGCGCCTAACGCAACCTGCCACGTAACGCCCATACCAATAACGACAGTAAAAGCATAGAAAGCGTTTAATCCCATACCAGGTGCCAAACAGATTGGATAATTAACAAATAAGCCCATCATAATGGTAACAATGCCCGCGCCAAGCGACGTTGCCAGAAGTACGGCATTCTTGTCCATCCCGGCAGCACTTAAAATGCTCGGATTCACAAATAGGATGTAGGCCATGGTCATAAATGTAGTAATACCAGCCACTACTTCGGTTTTTACATCGGTGTTGCGCTCGGATAAAGCAAAAAACTTTTCTAACATCCTTTTCTCTCCTTTGTCTTTGGAACTGCTTCGATTTTCTTCCTTGTCCAGCCTTGCTAAACAAATAGCATCGCCACAAGCCGCAAAAAAAATACCCGAACAGGAAATTTGCATGCAGAGCGAAAGATCCTGCTCGGGTTTCTTTCCTATTAGCAATACAATAGCAAAGGCCGAACAATTTCACCCGTAGTCAGGCAATTTACGGTTACCTGGTAGAAACATCTGAGCCATATCCTCAACTTTATACGAGCCTTATGAGTTTTTACAAACCTATTTTACCAGTCCCCTCGGAGGGTGTCAACAGGAATCTGAACCTTTCAGACTTTTCTCTACATATCGTTCGGATTTTTTGTGAATTCTCCCAAAGTCACTCGATTTCTGCCGTTTCGTTTTGACAAATAGAGCGCTTGATCGGCATAATGAATCAAATCTTCGGGATTTGGCTGCTGGTTAAAACTCCCCCAAGTTAAGCCAACGCTGACCGTAACATAAGCGGCTACTGGTGAGTGTTCATGACGCAATTCAAGGGATTCTACGGCAGTTCTGACAGATTCCGCCGCTGCTAAAGCGTCTGGCAACGAAAGATCTCTCGCTACTAAAACAAATTCCTCGCCGCCATACCGAGCAGCTAACTGATTTTCTGTTGTTAAACCATTGATAGCCTGGGCAATTTTCCGCAGCACTTCATCGCCTGCTACATGACCATAGGCATCATTGTAGAGCTTAAAACAGTCTACATCAAGCAAGATAAGGCAAAGCATTTGTTTCTGCGAAACCTCTCGACAAGCTTTCGCTAAAAATTCGTCAAAAGAGCGGCGATTGGAAATTCCGGTTAAACCGTCAATAGCGGTCATTTGTCTCAGTTTTTCATTCATCAGTTGCAGCTGCTTGGCCGCCACTACCAGCTCCGCTTCCCGTCGCTGACTGCAATCAATCTGTTCTTTCAAACGAAGGGCTGCCCGAACTCGCGCTAAAAGTTCTACTCGCTTCAACGGCTTGGTCATATAATCAGATGCGCCACAGGCAAAAGCCGCCGATAAACGTTCTGGCGACTGATCTGCCGTCACCATTAACACGGGAACATGTTTGTATTCTTGCATCGCTTTAATGCTTTTTAAAAGCGCAATTCCATCAGGATCAGGCATAAGGATATCTAAAATAATCAAGTCAATGGCCGTCGCACCACCAGAAATTGCAGCAACAAGATTTTCACAGCATTCTCGTCCGTTGGCTGCCTCTAAGCAATCCAAATAGTCGGCATCAGTCAGATAAGTGCGAATAAGCAATCTGCTTTCAGCGGAATCATCGACAATCAATATCGACATAAAGCCACCTTCCTTTTCGAAAATCCACTTACCATAATATCTTATGTAACAAGGCGGCAAAAAGCCCCTGCATAGCGAATGCAAGGGCTCAGACTATAGACAAAAAAGCAAACAACTTATGCTATGATTTCACGTTTTTTACTATGTAATTACCCCGGAACATACTTTGCAATCCCAAGTAAGGTGTCAATTGTTTTTTCTACACCATATTTGCTTAATTTGATTGCTTCCGCATTATCGGGAGATTGTAATTACAAATTCTGCTCGGGGATAGAAATATCATGTTCTTCACTTTTTCTGTTTTCAGGTAAAAGCAAAAATGTGAGCGTTTGAAACTTCAAAATGAAAAAACGTACCATATAGCCAACAATCAAAGCTGCAATAACAGTTCCTTCACGAACACCGGACAGCTTTCCCAACATAATCAGGCAGAGTATTCCGGCAATCACTGTCATACTGCTGTCCGAAATGACACGGACAACACCATATTCTTTGCACAGAACCTTGGCAAGCGTGCGGATAAATGCATCGCCAGAAAGCATGACGACATCAGCAATTACTTCCAGATATGCACCAAAAGCAATAATAGCACAACCAATCAGCAATGAAATAATCATTACCAGATATGCCTGTGGTGCAAAACCAGATAGCACTATCATGGATAAATCAATAAAGGAACCAAAGAAAAAGCAGATAACGACCTGTAAAAGTAATTCCAGCTTATTCGCAGCTTTCCGAAGTATAATCAGTTGTATCAAAACTAATAAAATATTGAATAGGATTGTCCAGTTGCCAAGTGATAGTTTAGGAATAATCAGTGATAAACTGTAGGGTATCGCTGCAATGGGAGAAGCGCCAAGTGCTGCTTTAGTGACTAACGCAACGCCAAAAGCGTTAAAGAACAAACCAAATATAAATATAATGTACCGCTTTACTAAATTTTTCTTATTCATCTTTCTAAATTTTCTCCTTGTAGATTAAACGATCATAAATACAACGCATTGTATATTATTGCAAGACTTATTTAAAAATTACTACTCCCAAGCAAGATATATACAACAGATTGTATATATCTTTAAAATTTTTTATTCCATGTTTTTGCTCAATTGTTCAAGCAATGACAAAATCCATTTGCGATCTTCGTCGCTTATTCCTTCAAGTAGCTTATGACCAACACTTGTCCCTGCACGTTTTAGAGAATCACAGGTTTTCTGTCCTTTTTCCGTTAAACAAACTAGTCTAGCCCTTCCGTCATTTGGTGACACTTCAACATATAAAAGACCTTTTTTCTTCATACGCTCAACAAGATTTCTGGCTGCTTGATGGCTAATTCGAAGGTGGCCTTTTAAATCAAGTATCAGCGCTTTTTTATGAAGATCAAAAAATAAAAGAGTCTCCGATTGTTCAGCAGTTAAATCATATGCTTTTAAGTCATCATTACGATGATTCAAAAGTTGGTTACCAAGCCTTAGTATTTTCCGCTCAATTAGGAATTCTAAATTTATCATATTTTACTTCTCCACAATATACAACATGTTGTATATTGTATCATGATACCCGAAGAAATTCAATAAATAACTAGCCTTTTTCACAGGTTCAATAAATTCATTAAAATATTAAAGCAATATTCCAAAACAAAAAGAAAAAAGTTCTGAAATATTGCTAATTATATATTGACTAGTTTAACTACTCTTAAAGAGTGAGACAAATACATTATTTAAAACTAAAAAAAATGTTTCATCTATATCAATTTTAGATAAAGCTTCATTGATACCCGCTAATTCTTCCCCTGTTAATTGAATGTTAGCTACTCCCAGATTTTCTTCTAATCTATGTAATTTAGTTGTTCCAGGAATTGGAACAATATAAGACTTTTGTGCCAATTCCCAAGCTAGGACGATCTGTGCTGAAGTGGCATTTTTACTTTCAGCAATTTGCACAATTAAATCTAATAATGCTTGATTTTGCGCAATTACTTCTGGTTTAAATCTTCCCATCATGTTTCTAAAATCGCCTTCTTGATATTTTGTATCTTTTGTATATTTCCCACTTAAGAAACCATTTCCTAAGGGGCTATACGCAACAAATCCAATTTTCAGCTCTTCGCAAACTTGAAACAAGCCCTGCTCAGGCTTACGCCACATCATTGAATATTGGTCTTCAATTGCAGTAACAGGACAGACAGCATGAGCACGTCTAATATAATCTATTGGTGTGTTTGATAATCCCCAGTATTTAATTTTCCCTTCAGATATTAATTCTTTCATCACTCCAGCAACAACTTCTGGCTCTACTTTAGGGTCAATACGAAGTTGATAGTACAAATCAATATAATCTACCTTTAACCGCTTTAAAGATCCATCTAATTGTTTTCTAATAGATTCTGGACTACTATCAACTGATTGGACTATTTGGCCACCGATAGTGTCCATTCCAGTAACTCCAAATTTAGTAGCAATAACAACTTTATCTTTATAAGCTTTTAGCGCTTCACCTAATAACTCTTCATTTTCATATCCATAAATAGGAGCTGTATCAAAAAGATTACATCCTAATTCTACTGCTCTTTGTATCAACTTAGTCATTTCTTGACGATCTACTGATTGACCATAACCATGATCCATCCCCATACAACCAAGTCCTATCTCTGAAACAACGAGCCCCTGGTTACCTAATTTTCTAGTTTTCATATTTAATTCCTCACTTTTTCATATAGTTAAACTCTCTTATTAATCTCGTATAAAGGCAAATCTCAATAAAAACCCCCTCTTAGTTCTTCTCTCTCAACTGAAGTCCGTCGCGGTAAGCATTACCGACCTTTTCACCAACGGACAAATAGGACTTATTCATCCAATCGAAAGTAATCGGATGGAATTTTTCAAATGATACCTTGCCATCTTCTCCAAGAATCCGTTCATCCAGACTTACATTGACGATTTCGCCTACCAATCTCCAGGTTTCCTCATCATAGCTCTTCACTCTGCACTCAACGGCAAAAGGAAGCTCATCGATAATCGGTGCATCTACGAATTCGGACTTTGTTGTATGAAATCCTGACTTTTCAAACTTATCTTCCACTTTATTTCCTGTTGTGATGCCAAGGTAATCACAGGCAACTTCATTTTCCACATCCGCCATACTTACAACAAAAGAACCTCTGGCAATAATCCCTTTTAACGTATTTCTCTGAGATGCTACGGTGATAGTAATTTCTGTCTCATTCGTGATTCCGCCCCATACTGCTAACATGGCGGTCGGCTTTTCAGCCTCATCATAAGATGAAATCATCAAAACCGGCATCGGTGTGATGTATGGCTTTGCTCCAATGTTTTTTCTAGACATATTTATCCTCCTTTAAATTATGTAATAAATTACAGTTATCTGCTGAATTATGCTCTTAGCGATATGATTTCTTATAGATTCCAAGGGAATCTTCATCCGTAAGCAGTAACTAGTCTGCGGTAATGTCGCCGCCGAGCACCTCGTGTATTCTCTTCGGATACTTTGTGAGCTCTTCTTCCTTGAAATCGATCACGCATTAGAAAAACTCGGTCAGGACTTTCCACACCTCAATTGGGACTTTAGCCCAGATTCGTCATCAGGAAATAATGAACTGATTTCTCATTGGTTGGGCGAGAAATCCGAGGAAGTTATGGTATGTGTATTTAAAGGGAAAAAATTGAGGAGCGTTTTCACCGCCAGGACTTTTTTTTCATTCATTTTGCTTACCATGGAGATTATGATGCATTAAGCGCCAACTATGACAATCGAATCACGGTAAAAGAAGGAGACTGCTATATCGGTCAGCCCTACAGCGGCTATGCCGTTAAGCGGGATTCTGATCACGAATGTATTATTCTCGGAGTACTGATTCGTAAAGAAACCTTTTTCCGAGAATACCTGAGTGCGCTCTCAGCAGATAGCTCCATGCTTAATTTTTTTCTGGAACCACAGAAAAACAAATATGCAGAAGAGTTCGTTCATCTGGAAATACCAGCTTCTTCGCCAATCTGGCAGCTGCTGAATGTCATGATTCTTGAATATGCTCATAAAACAGAGGATTCACAGAAAATTTTAAAGCCTATGGTCATGTCCCTTGCAATGTATCTTTCCTATGAGTACAAGCGTCAGCATCTAACTACTGGCACGACATTAATCGATCGGATTATGCAATATATCGAATCACACTCTGATTCTGTAACATTGAATGACATTGAATGACATCGCATCCCATTTCGTATATCATCCCGTCTATATTTCCCGTCTTTTTCCAGAAAAGACAGGGAAAACCTTTTCTGCCTTGCTAACCGAATCGCGTATGCGAAGAGCCAAGCTATTATTGGATCATACGGATCTTTCCATCGCTGCTATTTCTGATATGCTCGGATACAGCAATAGCAGTAATTTCTATAAGGCCTTTAAACAATATTATGGTACTTCTCCTCGTAAGCTTTAATGGTGAACGCTCTTTTTGACCAAACATAATTTTCCTGTATTTACGCGGATTGAGGATAACAAAAAGACCTTGCATAAGCTTCGCAAAGCTTTAATGCAAGGTCTTTTTGTTTATGTCGGCAGGCTAGTCCACTTTGCCCTTTTCAGAATAAACGGCAGTGCCCTGAGACAAAATACCCTCGACCTTGTTACTTTTTCAAAAGAATCGCCATATTTTCCCCAAGCGTTTTGAAGGTGTGAATACCTTCCTCATCTTTTTGTAAATCTCCTATATCACGTGATAAAGTCATATTCCAACCAATTGAACCAGGTATTGTCATTTCGTTGCTGCCAAAGAAGAAGTTTATAGCAGAATATACAAAACTACTTCCAGATCTTCTTACAGATACTACAGCTGCTCCAATTTTGCCTCTTAATAAGTTACGATCATTAGCTATATTAACACAACCGCATCTATCAATAAATGCTTTTACTTCTGTAGATACATTAGCAAAATATGTTGGTGATCCAATAAGAACACCATCTGCTTCTGCTGCTTTTTCTATAAACTTGTTCATTTCATCATCCTTACGTGCACAGCGGTTGTCCTTATTTTTAAAACACATCTCACAAGCTGAACATCCAAATAGTTTTTGTCCACCTAATTGAACTAATTCTGTTTCGATACCTGCTTTTTCAAGCTCTTCAAGAACTAATTTCAAACTTTCAGCTGTATTCCCATTTTTTCTTGGACTTCCGTTAAAAGCAATAACTTTCATGTAAACTCCTCCTAACAATTTATTTGTTGTTTGCTGTTTGTTATAATATTCATGATTAAAATTACAACTTACAACGAAAATAATATCATCATTTAAAAATAACTTAAAACGAATAATTCCGATTGAACCCATTGCAAAATAAAATAGTTAACCAATTTATGAATTTTTAAATTATACATATTTGAAAGGATATTGTTCATGATCTTAAATTTAGAAGGAAAACTTTTTCATACTTTTATTGCCGTATTTGAGGAAGAGAATATAACTAGAGCAGCTGAACGTCTTGATTATGTTCAATCTACTATATCTACTCATATTAATATTTTAGAAGAAACATTTGGGGAAAAGCTGTTTATCAGATTACCAAGAGGAGTTATGGTTACAGAGGTGGGGAAAGAATTTGCTAAATATGCATACAGATATATTGATTTTGAGAAAGAGTTATCGGATTCCATGATTAATTTTCATCAACCACAAGGAATAGTAAAAATGGCTACTTCTGAAACTTTTAGTTCTATCAGACTTTCTGAGGTTATTAGGAAATTTTCATATATTTATCCTGAAATAAGTTTTAGTGTAGATAGAATCCCCGTAGAAGATGTAATAGCCTCTGTTCTTAAGAGAAAGATTGATTTTGGTATCATTCCACAGGATCCCCATTCAAAACAAATAGATTTTATACCCCTTTATAAAGAATGTTTAGTATTTATTTCAGAAAAATCCTATTGGGAAGAAAGCAAAAAAAGTAATTATTCTGATATTACCCTCTTTTCTTTTGGCGAAAACTGTAAATATACAATTATAGCAGAAAAAATTCTCCACAAATTTAACATTAAAATAAAAAAAATTATGGAATTTAATAATGTTGAGACTATTAAAAATATGGTTGAAAATAAGATGGGTATATCACTGATTCCTAGCGGGAATATAACAAAAGAACTTTCTGATGGCAAATTTATAATTATTTCTGAGTTTCCAACCTCTGAACTTACAGGTGGTGCTATACTAATTAAAAATGGAGAATTAAATAAAGCTTCTAAATTAGCACTGGAATACTTTAAAAAAGATGTTTATAGCTAGCCTTTTAGACTGCTGCTGATATAGAAATAACAGATAGAAAGCTACAATTCGAGATATCCTGTATAGCGTTATACTTTTTCCCAAAAAGCATAAAAGAAAATATCACCCTGTCGCGGGGCACTGCCGTTTATTCTGTAAAGGGCATTTTTCTTTATTCTCACTGGCTTTGCCAGGTATGCCCGCCACTCCATGGTGAACGCTCTTTTTTGCAAGCAGAAATCCCTGTATTTACATAGGGTGAGGATAAAAAAGGACCTTGCACAAGCTTCGTAAAAAGCTTTAATGCAAGGTCTTTTTGTCTATGTCGGCAGGCTAGTCCATTTTGCCCTTTTCAGAATAAATGGCAGTGCCCCGAGACAATGATATTATTCAAATTCAATGGTTGCCGGCGGCTTGCCTGTGCAATCATACATTACACGATTCACGCCTTTTACTTCATTAATGATGCGACTTGTCACAATCGACAGGACTTCCCATGGCATTTGGGCACTTTCAGCTGTCATAAAATCGGAAGTCATAACGGCACGAAGCGCAATGGCATAGTCATACGTACGGCCGTCTCCCATAACACCTACTGAACGCATATTCGTCAATGCGGCAAAGTATTGTCCCAAATCCTGAGCAATCCCGGCTTTTGCGACTTCTTCCCGATAAATAGCATCTGCTTCCTGCACAATTTTCACTTTTTCTTCCGTAACTTCCCCAATAATGCGGATGCCAAGACCAGGACCAGGGAACGGCTGGCGACTCACCAGATATTCAGGAATCTGAAGTTCTCTTCCTGCCCGTCTTACTTCATCTTTGAACAACATTCTAAGTGGTTCTACGATTTCTTTAAAATCAACATAATCAGGCAACCCGCCCACGTTATGATGGGATTTAATGACTGCTGATTTTCCCAGACCGCTTTCAATCACATCGGGATAAATCGTTCCTTGTACTAGAAAATCAACCGTACCTATTTTTTTCGCTTCTTCTTCAAAAACACGAATAAATTCTTCACCAATAATTTTCCGCTTTGTTTCAGGGTCAGTTACGCCTTTCAGTTTTTCATAAAAACGCTTCTTCGCATCTACTCGGATAAAGTTGAGGTCATATTGTCCCTTAGGACCAAATACGCCTTCGACTTCTTCGCTTTCGTTCTTACGAAGCAGACCGTGATCTACAAAAACGCAGGTAAGCTGTTTACCAATCGCTCGGGAAAGAAGGACTGCCGCTACCGAAGAGTCGACACCACCAGATAAGGCACATAATACTTTACCTGTACCGATTTTTTCACGCAGGCTTTCGATTGTTTTCTCTACAAACGAATCCATTTTCCAGTCGCCGCGGCAGGCACACACGTTAAATACGAAGTTATGCAACATTTTCATGCCTTCCACTGTATGCATAACTTCAGGATGGAATTGTACCGCATATAAATTTCTTGCTTCATTTTCCATGGCCGCTACAGGACAAACGGGAGTCGATGCCGTTACCGTAAAATCAGCAGGAGCTTCCGCTATATAATCTGTATGACTCATCCAGCAAATTGTCTTTTCGGAAACACCCTCCAAGAGTTTGGATGCTTTATTTTGTATATGGACTTCTGTTTTGCCATATTCGCTGATCGGTGCTGTTACTACCTTACCGCCAAGCAAATGGGCCATAAGCTGCGATCCATAACAGATCCCCAGAATAGGAATCCCAAGTTCTAATAATTCTTCCTGACAAACAGCAGAATCTTTTTCATACACACTGTTTGGTCCACCAGTGAATATAATACCCTTTGGCTGCATTTCCTTTATTTCCGCAAGACTCAATGTATGTGGAAATACTTCACAGTATACATTACATTCTCTTACACGTCTGGCGATCAGCTGATTATACTGCCCACCAAAATCCAATACCAAAATGGTTTCTTTCTGCAATGACAAACGAATCCCTCCCTATATTTTTCTCGTTAGAATAACGAAATCAACATAAATAACCGAACCTTCTTTATAGAAAAATACTATACCACAACTTGCGCCTGACTGTAAATAGCTGCACAAAAAAACAGGCCGTAGCCTGTTTAATGTCGCAAAATTCCTTTTTCACTATAATTGGCCAATAAGTCACCAACTGTAACAATCTTATAGCCGGCTCCGGCAATTTTATCAAGCAGTTCCGGCAAAGCCTCAGCAGTCTGTGTTGGTGTATCAGACGCATGCAACAAAATAATAGCACCTGGCTTTAACCGGGAAACAACGCGCTCGATAATCACATCTTTGCCGGGATTTTTCCAATCAAGCGAATCAATGTTCCAAATAATCGTCTTATACCCCAGTTCCTGCGCTGCTGCAATGGACTGATTACTATAATGGCCATTAGGCGGACGCAGCAGAACTGGATCTACCCCTGTCACTTCCTTAATTAACCCATGAGCCTTTTGGATATCTTCCTTAACCCATTCAACACCCATATCGCCATAATTTTCATGGCGATAGCCATGACTGCCGATTTCGTGTCCGTCCGTCGCTATCCGTTTCGCCACCTCGGGAAACTTCTTTGCCCAAGGCCCCATAATAAAAAAGGTTGCTTTTAAATTGCGGCTTTGGAGCGTATCTAAAATAGATCCAGTATATTTATTGCCCCAGGAATGATCAAAAGTTAAGGCAACGACTTTTTGGTCAGTTCTAGTTCCCGCTATGGCTAAGGATTCATGACCAATTAAATCAGCCACTTGTATATATACAGCGCCAATCATGAATAAACCAACAAGGCTATAAAATAAATGACGGTGTACAAAGAGCCGCCGCAAATTAATAACGAGCATATTGCCCCCCACCTCCTTATAGCACCTTATGTGCGCTATAAGAAAAATATAACCAAAGGAGCAATCACTTTTATTACAGCTTGATGCGCCGATAGCTGTAGCGGCTTGTTCCACCTCTGACCACGGGAATTTGACGACATAGTTCAGTGAATATCTTATCTGCTAAACCGCAGCGTTGTTGAATAAAAGCAGCCAAAGCTTGCCGTTCCTCAGACGATCTCAGCCAAGGTTCAGGAATCTCTTGTAAAATAGAATCGATTAGTCCTGCATCAATCGCTTTTACCCTAGTTAAGTAAGGTATAAAATCTTCACGCTTGGCAAATCGCTGCAAGAGAAACCCAAATAAAAAGCCATAATATATTTTTACGATAGGTCCTAACTTTTCCAGCGTAGCCACAGACCATTTGCCTGAGCCGCAAAAATGCGAATGATCAATCGCATAGCATTGATACCCTTGCGGAGTGGGGGCCATCAGTAAATTTTTACGGTTTTTCGCCCGGTCACGATTACAAAAGAGATGGTCAAAAAATAAAATTCCCACTAATTGATTACAGTTTGTCAGTTCTTTCACAGCTCGCCTTGTTACATACTCACTATCGGACAAATAGGCTGAAGCAAAATGAAGACCTGGCATAGCCTGCAGTTTCTGCAGCATGACATGTCTATCAATTATTGCAGCCGGTATTTCAATCTGATCATATGTTGGCAAGGGCAGTTCCAAAACTTGGGCAAGTCGCGCGCCAAGCCACTCATTGGCAAGTACTTTCGTATGTTCTTCTTTGCGGCATAGCTTAACAATATAAACTCTTCCATCTAGACCACGAAAAAACTGCGGAGCTGTCACACCAACACCAACAGGCTTGATATATTCTGCCGCAACGACCATCTTTTTCGCTCCTTTTTAGCCTGTCACAAGAAAAAAAGCCGTTCCGCCAAGCATGATTCTCACTGGGAAGACCACAGCGGAACAGCCCTGCTTTATCTTGCCAAAATTCTAATCTGGCCTGCATGTAGAGGAAGCTATTGATGTAATTGCTTCTAAATTAACGACGACAGAACGTACGTCATTATCGGAAATAGAAGAACTTGTAGCAGGTCCAAAAATATCCTCTACAGTCAAAATGGCCAATTCATCTTCGACTGCGCCTAAAACTCCTTCAAAGAGAAATCCACCCAGTGTTGTAATTGCTACCGCATCGCCAACCATCCGGCAGAGTCGGCGAATCAGTTCATGGCTTTCCTGACGAATCGATGTCTGACCGGCATCAGATTCTTCCTGTCGCACGACACCTTCTTTTACTACAAGACCACCGCCACTTCCACCCTCAATAGGATCCGATACAATACCTGTTCCCTTGGCAATCAGCGTCCACAGATCAACTCGCAAAAACGCCACAGTTCTAAGTTCACCGCCTGGCGTTAAAATCTCCACGTCACTGGTTTCCGCGGCAATGGCTGGTACTAAAAGGCCAATCCGACAATTATCAATTCCTTGCAAATTCCCAAAATAAACAAAACCATCGACGCCAAAGAGCAAAACATCGGTATTGATTTCCCGCTCCAATTCACGAATTAAGGCCCGATTGGCAATCTCTTCATAAAAACTCATGGCTTTTCTCCTCCCTAGCCTATAAGATGTAGCTCACCCTATTATATGAAAACCCTAAATAAAGAGTGCTTAATACAAACTTAAAGAGCTTAGAGAAAAGCAAAAAGCTGCACATAAGTCTTGTGAACTTATGTGCAGCTTTTATATTTTATTAGTAACAAATAAGTAACATTCAAAAGATTCCGTGGCGAAATCCGCTGAATTTACTGGCCTGTCACGAACATGATATTACATCATGCCCATGCCGCCCATGCCACCCATACCGCCCATGCCGCCCATAGCAGCAGCTGCAGCAGCACCGTTATCTTTTTCCGGTTTATCAGCAACAAGCGTTTCTGTGGTCAATACAAGAGCTGCAATGCTGGAAGCATTTTGCAGAGCAGAGCGCGTTACTTTAGCAGGGTCAACGATACCAGCTTTAATCATGTCAACATATTCTTCCGTCAAAGCATTGAAGCCAATGCCTTTGCCGGCTTTTTTCACGTTTTCAACAACGATAGAGCCTTCTAGACCAGCATTATTAGCGATCTGACGAACAGGTTCTTCGATAGCGCGTTTTACAATGTTCACGCCAGTCTTTTCGTCACCTGAGGCTTGAATCGTATCAAGTACAGGCAGAATATCGATGAAAGTTGTACCGCCGCCAGCGACAATACCTTCTTCCACAGCAGCGCGAGTTGCATTCAAAGCATCTTCAATGCGCATTTTCTTTTCTTTCAATTCCACTTCTGTTGCAGCGCCGACTTGAATTACAGCAACACCGCCGGACAATTTAGCCAAACGTTCCTGCAGTTTTTCTTTATCAAAGTCAGATGTGCTTTCTTCCACTTGGCTTCTGATATTCGCTACACGAGCTTTAATGTCATCAGCGGAACCTGCGCCGTCAACAACCGTTGTTTCTTCTTTCGAAACGCGAACTTGACGAGCACGACCAAGATCTTCTAACGTTACACTGTCTAATTTACGGCCAAGATCTTCCGTAATAACAGTACCGCCAGTTAAAATTGCGATATCTTCTAACATAGCTTTGCGGCGATCACCGAAGCCAGGAGCTTTTACAGCAACAGCTTTGAAGGTACCACGAAGTTTATTGACAACCAAAGTAGCAAGAGCTTCGCCTTCTACATCTTCAGCAATAATGAGAAGTTCTTTACCTTGTTGTACTACTTTTTCCAGAACAGGCAGCATGTCGGCAATTGCGCCAATTTTGCGGTCCGTAATCAAGATATAAGGATCATTGAGAACTGCTTCCATTTTGTCCGTATCTGTTACCATGTAAGGAGAAATGTAGCCGCGGTCAAACTGCATGCCTTCAACAACGTCAAGGTCAGTTCCCATCGTTTTGGATTCTTCTACGGTGATAACACCATCGTTGCCGACTTTTTCCATAGCTTCCGCAATGAGACGGCCAATTTCTTCGTCAGCTGCCGAAATCGAAGCAACCTGAGCAATCGCGTCTTTTGTTTCAACTTTTTTAGCAGATGCTTTAATTTCAGAAACAAGAGCATCTACAGCTTTCTGGATGCCTTTTTTAATAATCATTGGGTTAGCGCCAGCAGCAACATTGCGCATGCCTTCATGGATGAAAGCTTGAGCTAAAAGCGTAGCTGTTGTCGTGCCATCACCTGCTACATCATTTGTTTTTGTAGCAACTTCTTTAACGAGCTGAGCGCCCATATTTTCAAATGGGTCTTCCAAATCAATATCGCGAGCGATCGTTACGCCGTCATTAGTAATGGTCGGAGCACCGAATTTTTTATCAAGAACCACGTTGCGGCCTTTTGGTCCAAGAGTTACTTTTACAGCATTTGCTAAAGCATTAACGCCTCTTTCCAGTGCGCGGCGTGCTTCTTCATCAAAAATAATCTGTTTAGCCATTGTATGTATATCCCCCTTTTATTTTCGTTACGTCTCACGCTAGATTATTCGGCAACAGCCAAAATATCTCTTTCGCTGAGAATGATATATTCCTGATCGTTGATCTTTACTTCTGTGCCAGCATATTTCGAGAAAATGATTTTGTCGCCAACTTTCACTTCCAAAGCAACTCTTGTACCATTTTCCAAAAGTTTACCTGTTCCTACGGCAACGATTTCACCTTCTTGAGGTTTTTCCTTCACCGTATCAGGAAGAACGATTCCGCTCTTTGTTTTTTGTTCGGCTTCTAAGGCTTTAATAACAACTCTGTCACCTAATGGCTTAATCATGAAAAAATAACCTCCCTTTAAAAGTGTTCGTTTTTATTATTGTTAGCACTCACTAAGATAGAGTGCTAATTCCATAAATTATGATATATAATTTTGGGCAAAAAATCAAGCGTTTTCCACAAAAAAAGAAGATTTTTTTTACTTTTTTTCTAGTGCAGCAACAAGACGAGGTCCCGCCACCAGCAAGACCTCGTTCTTTAAGTCCATTTTGTTATTTTTTCTTAACGGAATTAATAATAGCCTCTGCTACTTCTCGAATCGATTTTCGCTTCGCCATGCTATACTGCTGAATCCGGCGGTATGCTTCACTTTCACTCAGATGATAGGCATCCATTAAAATTCCCTTGGCCCGATCCAAAATTTTCCGCATCTCCAAAGAATTTTTTACATCTTCTAATTCTTTTTCCAGTTCACTGAACTCTCTAAAGCGCGACAAGGCAATTTCGATAGCAGGAAACAGATTCGCTTCTTTGACCGGCTTGACAAGATACGCCAAAACGCCAGAATCCTTTGCTTTATCAACAATCTCCTTCTGACTAAATGCTGTTAATAACAAAACGGGAGCTACTTTATCAGTAGATAAAATGCGCGCCGCCGTAATTCCATCCATTTCCGGCATTTTAATATCCATGATAACAAGATCAGGCTTTAGACGCCGTGCCAAATCGACAGCTTTAGCACCATCAGAGGCTTCGCCAACTACTTCGTGCCCCGCTTCTTCCAGTAGTTCCTTCAAATCCATACGGATGATTGATTCATTATCAGCGATTACAATCCTTAATGCGTCCATCTCTCTTATCCTCCCTCTGTCATCCGGGGTATTGTAATAATAGCTCTTGTTCCGCCTTGCGACTTCAATTCAAACTTCCCGGATAGATCGGATTCAATTAGGGTTGTAACTATTTGAATGCCCAGGCTCTTCAATTTATGGGGATCAAAGTTTGGCGGAAGCCCAATGCCGTTATCATAGATTTCTACTTGATAGCAGTCAGGCAGAGCGCGAATATCAATACCAATCAAGCCTTCCTTACAGCCGACAAAACCATGTTCGATCGAATTTTGAATCAGTTCGTTAATTGCCAGCGCCAAGCTGCTAGCATAGTCAGAAGGTAAAATCACGGTTTCGCCGTTAAATACCGTTTGGATATTAAAATCAGGTTCCAGCATATTCTGAATAACTGCATCCATAATATTTTTTGCCACTTCAGCCACATTAATCACTTCTACATCTTGCTGTGACAAAAATTCATGAATGACAGAAATACTAAGAATCCTGTTAATGCATTCTCTTAGCGACGCCTTTACTTCTGGCGATGGCGACCGCCGTGCCTGTAACCGCAATAAGCTGGCAATCGTCTGCAGATTATTTTTAACGCGATGATGAATTTCTTGAATCACCGCTGATTTAACGAGCAATTCTTTCTCTTTTTTCTTAATTTCTGTAATATCGCTGACAATAAATAGTACGCCGCATACAATATCAGCCTTTACTACTGGCAAAGCCCTTTGATTAAAAATCAAATTGCCTGTTTCAAGCTCTTGTTCCTGGGCCCGCTTTTGCTCAATTGCACTTTGTACTAAATTCATATGAGTGCGGCGGTCCGTAACTCGCCGACCAACAATATGACTCACGCCAAGTACTTTATAAATACTTGTGGCGACGGCATTGGCAAAAATAACCTGACCGGAGTCGTCAACAATCACAATTCCATCACGCGCACTAAGGCGTCGGTACATATCGCCGCCAGACAGGGCTGGACTTGTTGTCGTAAACAGCAAAAAGGCCGTATCCACAAGAATATTATGCGAACCGATGCGGGCCTGCGCCTCTTCAAAGCTGGCTTCAAAGCTCGCCACGGCAATAACTTCACCCTGTTCATCTTTTATCGCATAAGTTTTCATTTCCAGCGATTCCATGCCAATTTCCCATTCTCGTTGACCAGAAATATTTTTTCCTGTCGTGAGCGTCCGCCAAACAAGCGGCTCTTCATCAGCTCGCACCGTAGTTCCTAGAAGATGGGGGCGATATTCGATAAAACTCGTGTTGGGCCGCACCTGCGCAATAATGACAAGATACTTGTCAGAGTGCGTTTTTGCATAAATTGTAATCTGAGCATGAGCCAAATCAGCCGCAATTCCCATCAACTTCGCCTGGTTTTCTAAATGCATGATTTGCTGCGATTTTAAACTTGTTGTTTTTCGGCAAATGTCACTAATAACTCCCATAGGCGCCCCCCACGACTTACAGAATTACACTTTTCTTTATTAAAGTACTAACTATTCCACATGAAAGAGAAAAATCCTTGCTTAGAAAAAAAGTATTTTGAAAGGCGCTTTAGCCCAAAGACTGACCTAAACGCATCGTTGGCCTAGCGTTTAAAGTAAGAGGCGAAGTAAAACCGCTCTGAAATTGATAGTAGGCGCGACAACCAATCATTGCCGCATTATCCGTACATAAAATAAGGGGTGGATAAAAAACCTTAGCACCTTGCTTATTAAGAGCCTTGGTTAACTGAAGACGTAACGAAGAGTTTGCCGCTACCCCGCCCGCCAGGACCACTTTAGAAATTCCCGTTTCTTTCACGGCAGCCGCAGTCTTTTCCACGAGAACATCGACCACAGCAGCTTGAAAACTAGCAGCCACGTCGGCTTGATCGTAACTTTCCTGTTTTTGCTTTTTAGCATTTAAATAATTCAGTACTGCCGACTTTAAGCCGCTAAAACTAAAGTCATAGTTGGAATCATGGACAAGCGCCCGCGGAAAAGCAATAGCCACGGGATTACCGGATTTAGCCAATTCATCAATATGGGGACCGCCAGGATAAGGCAGACCCATGACGCGGGCAATCTTATCAAAAGCCTCGCCTGCGGCATCATCACGCGTTTGTCCCAAAAGTTCAAAGGAATTATAGCCAGTTACTTTCACCAGAGAAGTATGGCCGCCTGACACAACCAATGCTAAAAAAGGTGGCTCTAAGTCACGATGGGCCAATAGATTAGCAAAAATATGTCCCTCTAAATGATGAACTCCCACCAAAGGAACTTTCGCCGCAAAAGCTAAAGCTTTCGCCGCTGCGACTCCTACTAACAGAGCGCCGACGAGACCGGGTCCATAGGTCACGCCAATAGCATCCATGTCGGTAATTTTAAGCCCTGCTTCTGTAAGAGCCTGATCCACAACAGGAATAACCTGTTCAATATGTTTGCGCGAAGCAATTTCCGGCACAACGCCGCCAAATTTTTGATGAACTGGGACCTGCGATGAAATCACATTGGATAAAATGATCCGTCCGTCCTGTATAACTGACGCCGATGTCTCATCGCAACTTGTTTCCAATCCAAGCACAAAAATGGATTTCTTTTCTTTCTCCATAATATTATAATATCCTCCATTACATACCCCAAATAAAAATAAGCAGGACGGTTAGGCGCCGTCCCGTCTACAAGTCAGCACAAACCGACCTGTTATCGCATAGGCTGTAGCACAATCACCCTTAGCCACGAAAGTGGCTTTTTTTCATAGGTCGACCCACATGATGATGGCATCTTCGCCTGTATCGCTATAGTATTTCTTACGAATTCCCTTGGCTTCAAAGCCAAAGTTTTTATAAAGGTTTTGAGCTGCCGTATTAGACGTACGAACTTCTAGTGTCATCCTCACAGCTCCCTGGGCTTTGACTCTTTCAATTAGAGTTTTTAAAATCACAGCTCCTATTCCTTGCTGACGGTACTTTGGCAGTACAGCCACATTCGTTACATGAGCTTCATCAAGAATCAACCAAGTTCCCGCATAAGCGGCAATTTCCCCGTCTTTTTCCACCACCAAATAATAGGCCAGATCATTTTCCGCTACTTCCGCTTCAAAAGCGACTCGCGACCACGGCTCAGAAAAGGATACTTCCTCAATCGCCAGCACGCCATCAATATCCTGTTCTGTCATGCTACGCACGTTAAGCTTGTCCATGATGCTCCTTCGTTTGCAACATGGGCATTTGATTTTGCTGGCGTTTTTCCCATAAAACCTCGGCTTCAGAACGGCGGATATAAATCGGCTCAAGCGTCATCGCATCAAAGACCTTGCCTTGCTGATAAAGCTGTCGCGCGGCTGCAGCAATACTGGCGGCTCGCGGCATAAGTAAGTGCGGTGGAGCCACAGTAATCAGCGGATTATTGTCACCAGTTGCCTGTACTACTTGGGCTGACTCACCAAGTAATGTAACTTTTCTTGCTAAGGAAACCAATTTTTCATAAGCTGCCTCGGCTTTTAAAATCGTCACAGGCATTCGTTCCTGAATACCGTCGGCAGTAAACTCATAAAGCGCCATGTAAACATTACCTTTTTGCGCATCTAAGACCGGCGCTAAAATTTGCGTAGAACCAGCCAGATTATAAGCAAGTCCTGCCAAGGTGGGTACGCCAATTAACGGTAGTGAACGAACATAACTCATGGCCTTTGCTGTTGCCAAGCCAATACGCAGGCCCGTAAATGAGCCTGGTCCGATACTCACAGCAATAGCCTCAATGTGTTCTGGCTCCACCGCAGCAAAGCGGCAAAGCGCATCAATCGTCGGTAAAAGCTTCTCCGAGTGGGTTTTTGTCGTTTGCAAAGTAAATTCAGCAAGCAATTTCTCTTCCGTATCTAAAGCAACAGAAGAAACAAGAGTTGCTGTATCAAGAGCTAGGATTAGCAAAATGCTTCAGCTCCTCACACAAAAATTCATAGCGCTTTCCTTGCGGCTGAAACTGAAAAATTCGTTCTTCCTCGCCCGCGCCTTTTTCAATAGTAATCCATAAATAATTGCTAGGTAAAGCCTCACGAAATTGATCAGGCCATTCGATCAAAGAAATGCCATACGTCGTATATTCATAAAAACCGATATCTTCTAGTTCCTCTATTGATTCTAAGCGATACAGATCAAAATGATGAATTTCTACAGTTCCTTCATAAACTTGAAGCACTGTAAAGGTCGGACTTGTCGCCTCGCTGTCTGGCGCTAGCACTTTCGTGATTTGCTGGACAAAAAAAGTTTTACCAGCCCCTAAATCGCCTTCCAGCGCAAGCACATCACCGTCTTTTAGTAAAGAAGCGACAAAGGTAGCGAGATCTTCTGTATCGGCTAAACAATTGCATTGAATTGAAACCATGTATCCTCCTAACGGAAATGATTGTATCCTTTCGGCTCCAGCAAAGTCATATCACCTGCTATCGTCCGCAAAAACACTTCTTTTCCAGCAACAACCTCGCCAACAGCAGTGAGCGCTAAATCAGGATACTGCTCTGTGAGCAAAGCAAAATCACCTTGGCTCATCGTAAAGACAAGCTGATAATCTTCCCCTCCATAGAGGGCGCATTCCACTGCTGACAATTCTAGCAGACGAGCCGCCTGCTTTAACTCATCTGATAAAGGAATCTTTGCCTCATCAAGAATCATGCCCACTTTGCTGGCAGCTGCAATTTCATTTGCTTCACTGGCGAGCCCATCACTAATATCATTCATACTGTGAGCCCCATTTTTCGCTAACAGCTGTCCTAGTTCAACTTGCGGTCGCGGTGTAAGATGGGCGGTTACCAGTGGCCAAGCAAAAGAAATCTCTTCCCACTGCCCTTCTGATAACAAAGTAAAGCCCATGCTCGAATTACCGAGCGTTCCTGTTACAACAACAAGATCACCGACACGAGCGCCGGAACGCCGCACTAAAAAAGATGGATCTACTTCACCAGTTACTGTTACACTAATAACAAGTTTTTCTTTTGACGCTACCGTATCGCCGCCAACAATATTGACGCCATACTCACGACAAATTTCCTTCATGCCTTCATAAAGATTAATTAAAAGTTCTACATCGGTCTGAGGCGGAAGCGCAATAGAAACGACAGCATGATTCGGCTTGCCGCCCATAGCGGCAATATCACTAAAACTCACAGCCATTGATTTATATCCCAGTTGCAACGGCAAGGTTGTTTTCATATCAAAATGAACATTTTCTACAAGCATATCTGTCGTCATCAGTTGCAATCTATGAGGCGTCGGCAAAAGCACAGCCGCATCATCGCCAATCCCAACAACAACGGTGCCAGGATCATGAATCGTATCTTGTTTCAATATATCAATCAGCCCAAATTCACCAAGATCTGTTACATTCATTTTTCCACCTCAATCACTGTCAACAACCTGAACAATTCCTTTATTTCCATCTTCGACTAAATGTTTCCTGCCTTTTCAGTATACCCTTTAGAAAAAAAGTTACACGGAAAACAGGAAAATTCAGCCGTTACAGCAAATTCATACAAAGTCGGATCAGCATGATCTTAACAAACGGTAAAGAAGGAATCCTGAAATGAGACCAACCATTGCGCAAGTAAACCTAAGTTATCTCTCTCACAATCTTAGACAAATTCGTAAACATCTCCCTGCTGCCATTGATATGACAGCTGTCGTCAAAGCTGACGCCTACGGCCACGGCGCAATCCCAGTAAGCAAACGGGCTTTGTTTGAAGGCGCTACGTCTTTGGCTGTTGCGACCGTCCAAGAAGGAATTGAGCTGCGTGAAGCAGGTATAAAAGTTCCTATTCTGATCTTAGGACTTACTTTCCCTGAAGAGGCTAAAGACATCATCAGATACGACTTAACCGTAGCCGCCTGTACGAAAGAACAAATTGACCTGCTTGCTACAACAGCCCGTGCCAAAAGCCAACAGGCGCGGATTATGCTAAAAGTCGATACAGGCATGAGTCGTATTGGTTTTCTACCGCAAGACCTCTTAGAATTTGTCGACTATACCGCATCCTTACCGAATGCCAATCTACGCGGCTGTTTCACCCATTTAGCTACAGCCGATAGCGCTGACAAAGAATACGCGGGAAGGCAAATAGGCGCTTTCAAAAATGCCTTGCAGACTTTGGAAGCCAAACGCATCCAGCTACCCTATATTTCCTTCGCCAATAGCGCCAGCATTATGGACCTAGACTGTACTATTTGCACTCATGCTCGCCCTGGCATCATTTTATATGGCTTGGAACCTTCGAAAGAAATGCAGCAACACCTAAACTTAAAACCAGTTATGTCCTTAAAAACAAAAGTTGCCTATGTAAAACAAATTCCTGCCGGAACGACGGTCGGTTATGGCCGGACCTTTACAGCAGACGAAGATGTTTATGTGGCTACACTGCCAATCGGCTACGCCGATGGCTACCATCGCTTACTTTCTAACAAAGCGCCGATTCTCATTGGGGGAAAACGCCGCCAACTGATTGGCAATATTTGCATGGATCAAATCATGGTCAACTTAGGCAATGATCCTACTGTGCAGGCTGGCGATGAGGCCGTATTATTCGGCCAACAAGGCAAAGAAGAAATCACGTTAGGCGAATTAGCAGATCTTGCCCAGACAATTCATTACGAACTAGCTTGTGCTGTAAGCAAGCGAGTACCTCGCCACTATATTGATTAACAGAAAAGCTAAAAACCAGCCACAATGGCTGGTTTTTTTATGCTCATTTTTTAACAATGCTCTCGGACCTGCTTAGTGGAACGGAAAGATCCATATGTCCGTAAAGAGTGTCAATTTTTTTGCCTTCTACTAAAATTTGTACTTTATCCACTGTAGAAAATTCAGTAAGAGTATTTACCAAGGAAGTAACCAGAAGCATTTCCGTGGCAGATCCACCATTCCCCTTTAATAGGGCCTTATTAAAATCCACATAAGCAACGCCGTCTTTGATGGTAAGCTGCCGCAATTTTGTCCCTGCCGGAAACACCTTTGCGGTATGCGGCTGATTAGACCCAGTCAAAAGAGCTTCCACTGCCATATGGGCTGGTTGGTCATTTAACGGAAAAGTTCTTGGTTCCATCACAAGATGGGCGCCATCATCGCTGGGAAAATACAAATTAAACTTGACATAGCTCAGCTTCGAATCAATAGGAGTCCCCGCCGCCACTGGTTGGACAGGTGTTTTCGCAGCATCAGTTGAAGCGTTAGCTCCAGGCGTCGCCGTAGTCGCTGCACTTTGCGAATTGTCGCACCCTGTTAAGAGCAACATCGGAAAAATAACAAAAAGCGCCAAAATCAAATACCGCTTCATGAACGATTCCCCCCTCTGCTTGCTGCCTGTAGAAAGAAAGAATCAAGTCCTTGGACAATTCCGTTTGCCATTTTCTGCTGAAATTGACTATTTATCAAATCTTTTTCCTCTTCAGGATTAGAAATAAAAGCAAGTTCTATCAGCGCAGCAGGCATCGTTGTATGTTTTATAACATAAAAATTGGCCTGATACGTGCCTCGGTCCTGAAGATTTGTGGCCTGTACAAAAGAAGTCTGCAACGATTGAGCTAGGAGCGCATCATAATCTGATTTCTCATAATAATATGTAGCAGCTCCATTAACAGCTGGATTGGTAAAAGAGTTTGCATGAATACTTAAAAAGATATCGGCCTTGCGACTGTTTGCAACATCGGCCCTTGCCCCTAGTTCTTCTACGCCGCTTGCATTTGGTCCATAAACGTCCACATCCGTGTCACGCGTTAAGATCACTTTAGCGCCAGCTCGTTCCAACATGGCTTTTACTTTCGCAGCCACAGCCAAAGTAACCGTTTTTTCCTGATTTTTCCCCGGACCAATAGCGCCAGGATCACTCCCACCATGACCAGGATCTAAAACAATAGTCTTCTGGGCAAGTCCTGCAGAATAAGAAAAGTTCGCTTTAGCTATTGGCTTACTAATATCTACGACAACACGATAGGGTTTATTATTCTTACTGTCGGAAGGAAGAGTAAACACTTTGAAATTGCTTGCCGTAATAACATCTGCTAAATCAATGACAAGTTTTGCTGCATTAGCGCCAGAAACCACATTGACTTTGCTAGCAATCTTCCCATCAAAACTGACAGGACCTACACGGCCTGCCGCTGCATTTTTTATATCGACAACTAATCGCGGCTGTGCCGTCGATACAATCGTCCCCGCCGCCTGTACCGGGCCTGAGACATCAACAACCATCCGAAATGATAGAGCACCTGTTGCTGCATCGACATGATTGGCCCAACGGATATTTGTTAAAGACGTGGTCCCTGCTCCAGCAAAAACCAACTGAGGAATCAATAAGATTGCCATAAACAATAAGATGGCAATTTTTTGCCGCATTCACCACACCTCCTGTTTCTGCGACATACTTTGTTTTATTTTCGCCGCAAAAAAAATAAATCCTGCAGGACCTATGTCGCAGGCAAACAAAAAAAGCTGAAACCATCATAGAATTCAGCTTTAATGACTATGTTCTTTATTTCATAACTCCATAAGACCAAGGCTAACGCGAATCGCCTCATCGACTTTTTCCATAACCTCTTCGCTTAAATGAGTCACTTTTTCTCGAAGACGCCGTTTATCAATCGTTCGAAGCTGTTCCAGCAAAATAACGGAGTCTTTATCCATTTGAAAGAGTTTCGCGCTAATTTCAATATGAGTTGGCAATTTAGCCTTAGCAATTTGTGAGGTAATTGCCGCCACAATTACAGTTGGACTATATTTATTGCCCACATCATTTTGAATCACTAAAACAGGACGGTGTCCTCCCTGTTCTGAACCGACTACAGGACTTAAATTGGCAAAATAAATGTCTCCGCGTTTTACGACCACCGCTTATTCACGCTCCGCCAGTAAAGTAGGCATCAAATCAGAAGCTTCACAATCGGCAGGCAAACCTTCTTCTGCTAATGCCAAATTAATGACCGCCATTTCCTGATACCCTTTTTTCATCATGTCCCGTACAGCCTTGCGTTTCTTATCCTCGATATACAGCCGCATTGCCTCTCGAACAAATTGACTGCGGCTTAATTTTTCCATGGCAATAATTCCGTCCACTTCCTGTAGTAAACTATTGGGAAGACTAATCATAATCCGTTTTAATTCGGCCACTCTCTCACCCCCGCTGACTCTTGCGGCGCCTACATCTATCAACAGTATATAGAACCATATAGACGAATGTCAACTTTTATCTATCATAAACCAGCTGACAAAATTGCCCTTTGAAAAACCATCCGTTATTTTTCAGAAAGCAGGCCATAAATCGCAGCAGGAATCACTTCCGCTACATCACTTGCCGCCATGCCAATCGGGTTACTTTTTGCAACTAAATCACCAGCTAAACCATGCAAATATACACCAAGCAAAGCTGCTTCATGACTTGAACAGCCTTGAGCAATAAAGGCGGCAATCATACCAGTGAGCACGTCACCCATGCCACCTGTAGCCATACCGGCATTGCCCGTAGAATTAATATAAAGTTCGCCGTCAGGAAAAGCGATAATCGTAGCAGCACCCTTTAACACAACAATACTCTGCCACTTTTCCGCATATTCTTTAGCTACAGTCAAACGATTCTCTTGAATTTCTTTAACGGAAAGCCCAGTCATCGCCGCCATTTCACCAGGGTGAGGCGTCAATACACACAAAGCGGGACTTTCCTGAAACAAATTTTGATCGACTGTTACTGCATAGAGAGCATCAGCATCAATAACAAAGGGTCTGTCTACCTTATGAACTAATTCCCGCACCAAATTCAGCGTCTCTTCCGTTCGTCCCAAACCTGGCCCGATTGCTACAACAGAGACTTTTTCCGCTAATAGTTCAATCTCTGGCAACGAATCAGGTGTCAGTATAGCCCCTGCCCCGCCAGGCAAGGGTGTTACCATGGCTTCGGTTAATTTTGCCGCAAGAATTGGATAGATTGATTCAGCTACACCTAAAGTAACTCGCCCTGTTCCTGCACGAAGCGCCCCAGCTGCAGTCAGCGCTGCAGCGCCAGTATATCCTTCAGACCCGCCTAATACTAGCGTCCAACCGCAGTCTCCCTTATGACTTTCTGCGTATCGCAAAGGGATTTTTGTCACCATATCAGTTGCGGTCAGCACATTTTGGCGAATCCGATCTTGGCACAGCAAAGCGGCGGGAATCCCAATATCATCGATAACAACCTGGCCGGCGTATTCTGTCCCAGGATAAAGAAACAGCCCAGGTTTAGCTAGCCCTAGGGTAATGGTATGATCTGCTTTTACTGCAGTCGATATAACCCGTCCATCATTTGCTTGAACGCCAGAAGGTAAATCAATCGCAAAAGTCAATTTTGCCGCCTTATTTATCGCTTCAATCGCTTGGGAAAATACAGGATATAACTCGCCTGTCATACCAGTTCCTAGCAACGCATCAACAAGGCAATCGGAAAATGACAGAGAAACTTTTAAACGGTCCCAATCACGCTCAGCAGAGATTTCTAAAATATCAATTCCCATTTGCAACAAAACGTCAAGATGAACTGCCGCATCACCCGCTACATCACCTTGTTCAGAAAAAAGAAAAACCTTAACTTTAGCGCCGCGGTTTGCCAAGTAACGAGCGACAACAAAACCATCGCCGCCATTATTTCCCTTACCAGCTAAAATAGTAATCCGTTTTCCCGTCACATCACCAAGGATTTTTTCCATATATCGAGCGACAGCCGCTCCGGCATTTTCCATTAAGACAACGCCAGGAATTCCATACTCTTCTATTGTTTTGCGGTCTATCTCCCGCATTTCTTCCGCCATGGCTATTTTCATATTTTTTTACCTCCCCAGCAAATTACCTGTGCCGCCGCATATTTTTTCGCATGCGTCAGTGATATATAAATTTCAGAAATTCCTTTTTCTTCTGCCATCTCAGCAAACCGACCTGAAAGCGAAAGATGCGGTGCTCCTAGTTCATCAGGCAAGACTTCCATATCAATCCATTTGCCTTCTCTTAGTCCTGTTCCCAAAGCCTTTAAGAAAGCTTCCTTGGCAGCAAATCTCGCTGCAAAAGAAGCCGCGCAGCCTGCCCTGAGACTTTCACAGTACGCTTGCTCAGCAGGAGTAAAAACTCGCTTTACAAAAGAATTTTTTTCTATGGCAGCAGCAATTCGATCAATTTCAACAATATCAAGTCCAATTCCAATAATCAAGATACTGCCTCCCATCTCAAACAAAACTATGTCAACAACCTTAGTTTTCTTTTAAGTATACCACAGTCTACAGTCAGAGAAAAAATCAAAAAAAGAGCGCATGGTCTCATGCACTCTTTTACTAAAAAACAATGATTTATTCAGCAGCTCGTTTTCCTAATTCCTTATCAATATATAGGATCGCGCTCCCCTTGTCGCCTACAGTTTTAAGGCGTTCCAGTACAGCCGTGGCACTTGCTTCTTCTTCAACTTGCTCCGTAATATACCACTGCAAGAAGATCTGGGCCGCATAGTCTTTTTCTTTTAAAGCGACTTCATAAAGCTTATTGATGCTTTCTGTAATAGATTGTTCATGTTTTACAACTGCTTCAAAAGTTTCTACAGGAGAACCGAAGTCATGTTCAGGCGCCTCAAGCGCTTCTAACAAGACTTTCCCGCCACGTTCAGACAAATAGTCCATAAGTTTCAGAGCATGAGCTCGTTCTTCTTCATACTGAACTTTAAGCCAATGCGCAAATCCCTTTAGATTTTTTTCTTCAGAATAAGCAGACATAGCTAGATAGAGGTAAGCAGAATAAAATTCTTTTTGAATTTGTTTGTTAAAAGCATTTTGTACTTTTTCATTGATCATGATTTACCCGCCCTTTCTTCGTAACAGCTTCGCTTATTAGCTATATTCTAACAAAATATCCTAAAAATGTACAGGAGTTTCTAATCGAAAGCAGAATTTATAAAAAAAGCTTTGTGTAAATTTACTGAAGGAGGGTGCTTTATGAACATTTTACTTACAGGTGGCACAGGTTTTATCGGTACAGCTCTCACCAAACAGCTTTTACATAAAGGGCATGCAGTGACACACCTTTTGCAGCAAGAGCCAGCTAACGCTTATAACATTCCCTATATTGTTAGTAAAAATCCGCAGGAACTCTTGCCCGCGGACACTCTTGCTAGATTTGAAGCCATAATCAATTTGGCAGGGTACAACATCGGCAAAGATTTACGCTGGACTAAGGCTATCAAAGATAAAATTCGCGACAGCCGTCTAAGCAGAACAGCCCAAATTGCCAACAGTATCTCATATAACTTCAGCACAGGTCAAAAAACACCGTCTTTGCTTATTAACGCCTCAGCCGTAGGTTACTATGGAACAGCACCGCTTGGTCCGCTCACCGAGCAATCCCCCTCCGGTACAGGGTTTTTAGCCAAAACCTGCCGTGATTGGGAAGCCGCCGCGGAAAAAGCCCGCAATGCCAAAGTAAAAATTGTCAGACTGCGCTTTGGCGTGGTGCTAGGCCCCAATGGTGGCATCTTAACAAGACTCGCCCAGCCTTTCGCCTATGGTTTAGGCGGCATCATTGGCAATGGCCAAAACCATGTCTCTTGGATTCACCTTCATGATCTTATTGCTCTGATTGAAGTCTCTTTATCGGGAAAATTAGATGGCCCTTATAACGCCACAGCGCCTCGACCTGTTACTATGCAAGAGTTCGGCGAAACACTCGGCGAAGCGCTTAACAAACATTGCTGGACGCAATTTCCTGCTTGGCTGGCTCGTTGTTGTTTTGGCGAAATGGCTGATGAAGTTCTGCTTTGTAGTCAACAGGCGGTTCCCAGCGCCGCCTTAGCACAAGGATTTACTTTTAAATACCCTACATTAGATAAAGCATTACAACAAATTTATCTAGCAAAACAATGAGAAGGAGGGCTAAAAGCCCTCCTTCTCATTGTTTACAGTATTATATTTATGTATAACACTTCTTTTTTATATAATTATTCTTTAATCGCTAAAACGCGATAGACAAATAAGCAAATCATCGCGATAAACACGCCAAGTCCTAGGAAGTCCGCCGTTGGACCAAAAGCTTTCCCTACAAGTGCTAACGGAGCATCACTACCGCCGCTCGAAACAGAAAAAACAATCACAATGGCAATAATAACCCCCATCAGACTTTCACCAACAATAAGCCCGGAAGCAAATAATACACCGTGACGACTCGCTTTTTCCACATAAGCGTCTACATCTTGAGTCTTACGCTGAACAGCTCGTTTTTGCAAATAGCGGTTTACGACATACCCCATGACCGCCCCAATCACTAAAGGCATTTCTAGCGTAGGCGGCAAGTAGATACCCATGCCAACAGCCAGAGGCGGCAACGTGTATTTAGCAGTATTTTTTTTCAGCATTAAATCAATCAAAATAATAACAATTCCCACGGCAATGCCAAATAAAATATAGCTCCAGTCAAGATTATGACTAAAGATACCTTTGGCAATCGTCGTCATCAAGGTAGCTTGAGGCGCTGATAAAACCTGACTTTCGTCCATACCGCTTCGCGGCATAGCGCCAACAAAGCCATAAGCTTGGTACAGCAGATTTAAAACCGGAGCAATGGCAAAAGAGCCAACGAGACAACCGATCAGTAAAGCAACCTGCTGTTTCCAAGGGGTAGCGCCAACAAGATAGCCAGTTTTCAGATCCTGCATATTATCATTAGAAATAGCCGCAATGCTAACAATTACACTGGTCATGAAAATGGCCAAAGCAATCGCAAATTTACTACCAAGTTCCGTATCAAACAAACTTACAGCCGAACCAATCAATAAAACAACAAGGGATGAAGTAATAATGCCTAAAATACCAATGCCAGAAATAGGACTAGCCGATGTACCAATCAAGCCAGCCATATAACCACAGGCGGCAGCGACAAAGAAACCCATGCAAATCGCAACAAGAACACCAACAATCACAAATACTCCCGTAACGCTTGCTGAAAGATGCGCATCAGAAATAAAAGAATAAAAAGTAGCTAACAAGCCGCACACAACAACGCCTAAAACAGCGCCAGTCGCTTTAGGCGATAAATCGGTATCCATACGATGCAAGGTATGATTCTCACCCGATTGTCGCATAGCAGCAAGCGAGATTTTCATGCCTTCAAGAATCGGTTTTGTTAAAGTAAGCAATGTCCAAATAGCAGCAATACCAATTGTTCCAGCGCCAATAAGTCGTACCTTTTGCGCCCAAATCGAAGAAGCAAAGGCACCGATACTTTGCCCATCGGCCGGTGCAGTAATTGAAGTTAGATAAGGAACAAAAACGCCCCATGACAAAATCGTCCCTGTTAATATAGCCATCCCACTGGCTATACCAATCAAATAACCAGCACCAAGCAAAGCGGAAGAAAAACCAAGCGGCAACTGCGAAACCGCTTTGCCAAAAGAAAACCAATAATGAATGGCTGAAGAAAGGATTTGAAAACCATCTGCGCACAGGCTGACAAAACTAGCAACTACCCCGCCAGCTAGAATGTCTTTTATGCCATTTTCTTTTCCCTGTACCGATTGACCACTGCCGACCTTAAGAATCTCAGCAGCTGCCAGGCCTTCGGGATAAGGCAGATCACTGTTAACAATCATGGCCCGGCGCAACGGAATCGTAAATAAAACACCTAAAGAACCGCCACAGGCGCAAATCATCAGGGTCTGCCAAAAAGCAAAGCCTTGCCAGTAGCCAAGCATTAATAAACCAGGAACAATAAAAATAACAGCAGAAAGCGTTCCGGCAGCCGATGCTTGGGTCTGTACCATATTATTTTCTAGCACATTAGAATCTTTAAACATTTTTAAAATAGCCATTGAAATAACAGCAGCTGGAATGGAAGAGGAGAAAGTTAGACCGACTTTTAGTCCTAAGTACACATTCGATGCTGTAAAAATAACAGTAATCAGCATTCCTAGTACGATACCGCGAACTGTCAGTTCAGGCACAGTCAGTTTATCGCTTTTAAAATCAAACGCTTGCATACGAAAACCCCTTATCTCATTATTTTTTGTTTCGCAAGAATCTCTGCTTATATCCCCCTTCCACACAATAAAATAGGCTAATAAAACCGACTTTATTTTACCATGTCTCTACTCAGAAGACTTTTTAAAAAAATTCTCGTTTTTCCTGATAATTCCTTTGTAAAAATGTGTAAAACGATAAAAAAACAAAAACCTCTCGCATCGTCTACGCAAGAGGCCTTTGTTGATACAGCCGAGTCCAATCAATCGTGCCTGCCAGCAGTTCAACTGCATCAGGCGGAAATAAAATTTTCTTTTTACCGATCGTATCAAATAGCGCTTTGCGCGGATGAACCTCACTGATGATCAGACGATCATAATAGTCCACGATACTAAGCAAGCTTGAAAACTCCGAAATTTGAGTACGACTAAATGAAAAAGGAAAACCGGTACCGTTATAATATTCATGGTGTTGCAAACAAGCAAGGGCAATAACCATATCAACTTGCGGATTTTCACGCAATTTTACGAACCCTAAAAAAGGATGTTCTTTATCTTCGTCGTGAAATTCATCATTCATTCCACAGTCATGCAACAAAGCGCACATAGCTATATATTCTAAATTCAAAGTATCATACTGTTTAATCAGACCTAAATGAACGACCAAAATTGTCGTACGCAAAGTATGTTGATAAAGAATACTTGTCTTGCTGCAAACTTCAAGAAACTCTTGAATAAAAGATCGCTTTAAAACAGAATAAATGACTGTTTCAATTTTCTCCATGTTATTCTTAACGGTGAGCGCCCTTAACTCATTAATCTGATAAGTAAGATTGATTGTATCAGCAAGTGTTTGTTTGGCAATCACTGTATCAGTCGAGCAGGCCTCAGGCAATTCGTCAGTTTCATCACAAATTTCGATAAAAGCAACATCAAAATTGCGCAACCGCTGAATCATCGTTTTAGTTAAAACAAGCCCTTTAGCGACAAGAACCATCCCTCGCTTATCGCAAATCGTTTGATCAGAGATCATACCTTCTTTCAGATCTTCGACGGAAATCTTTTTCATTCTACCACATCCTACGACTGCGATTTAAATAATTTAGTCATAGCCTTTACAACAGCTTCTTGGCTAAGAGGTTTTGTAATAACCCCGGCAGCCCCCCATTTTTGACACTCGTCTTGCAAAAATTGCTGATTGCCCAAAGTAGTAATCATAAAGATTTTAACTTTCTCATCAATTTGAGAAATAATTTTTAAAACAGCAAGCCCATCAGGCGCCGGAATAATGTAATCAAGAAAAATAATGTCTGGCTGAAAGGATCGTTGTTTTTCTAAAGCATCAATACCATTTACAGCTTCATCAAATTGGACATTTTGGGCCTTTTCAAAAAAAGAGCGTAATTGCGCCCGCGATAAACCAGAATCATCGACAATGAGAATTTTCACGGACTTCCCTCCTGCTTAGACTATTACAAGCCACTTCGCCCTAGCTCACTATTTTGTTCAAAAACTTCAGCAAAAGCGCCATTTATCTCTACAAACGCGTCCACAAGGTCCGGGTCGAATTTTTTCCCCTTGTCATGTACAATGATCGCACAAGTATCTTCATGGGAAAAGCCATTTTTATAAGGCCGCTTCGAGCGCAAGGCATCGTAAACATCGGCAATAGCCATAATGCGAGCGCATAAAGGAATAAAGGTTCCTTTTAAACCAAAGGGATATCCTGTCCCATCCCAATTTTCATGATGCGACTGAGCAATATCCATAGCCATAGTCAATAAACTATTATCAGGATATTTAGCGACGATCCGCGCAATTGTAATTGCGCCAAGTGTCGTATGAGTTTTCATGACCTCAAATTCTTCTACTGTTAATTTGCCTGGTTTTAGCAAAATCCGATCGGGAATTCCAACCTTCCCGATATCATGCAGCGTCGCTGCATACATAATTACATTAATAAATTTCTCATCAATTTGAGTACTAAATAAACTTTTTGTTACTAAGTCCTTCGCCAAAATCTGACAGTAATATTTTACCCTGTCTAAATGCGCCCCCGTATCGTTATCACGACATTCTGACAATTTAGCCAAAGCCACAATCATTGCCGTTTGTGCTTCTGTTACCTTATTTTGTTCTTTCAAGATTTGGCCATACTGTTCCTGCACCAGTTGTTGCAGTTGCTGATTAAAAATATCGACCCGTCGCTGCAACCTAACAATTTTCAGATGAGTACGAACCCTAAGTTCTACTTCGCGTACATCAAAAGGCTTCGTGATATAATCAACAGCACCTACGTCAAAGGCTTGCATTTTATCACGAATTTCAGTGAGTGAACTGATAAAAATAACCGGTATATCCTTAAGCCGAATACTCTCTTTCACTTTTCGGCATACTTCAAATCCATCCATTTCCGGCATCGTTATATCAAGCAGTATCAAATCAGGAGGAGTTTTTTCCGCACTTGCCAACGCTTCCCAACCGCGCGTAAAAGTCATAGCGCAAGCGCCTAATGATTCGAGCATTTTTGTTAAAATAGTAAGATTAAACGGTGTGTCATCTACAATCATAATTTTGGCGCCTTGTATAATTTCTCTCATATAGAAAGACTCCCGCTCTTTAATAAATGACCTGTTTGTTTATATTTCAGTTTTATTATTTGACATTTATTTCTTTTCACCTTCACGAAAAAATATAAAGTGACATTTTTTTCCCATAATATAATTGTTTGAAACAATCTAATTAATTTTACTTTGTAAATTATAAGCCTGCTCAGCATAGAGTTGTGAGTAGCAAGGCGATTCTTCTGCAAAATCCACAATGAACAGTCCCGGATTTTTTGCTAAATCAAGCGAAAAAACACGTTCCGACTGGCCGGGCTCCGCTTGAGACAGAATTCGAACAACCGGCGTCGTCTTATTATGAATATCAACACCAAGAATCAAACCTTCTTGCTGTGTATTAAGCCAGACTTTTTTGCCAATAGGATAAACGACTACATTCTGAACAAAAATCTCCGTTAGACGTGGGTTAAAATAGGTTCCCGCCGCTCGGTTCAAAATAGCGGCTGCATAATATACAGGAGTGGGCAGACGATGCGGCATTCCTACAATCAACCGTTCATACACATCGGCAATACCAATAATCTGACCATACAGCGAAATAGAATCCCCTTTTAAACCCATGGGGTAACCACTGCCATTCCATCGCTCATGATGTTGAAAGCAACCGTTTAAAACATCTACCGACACAGTATGATTTTCCCGCAAGATCTCTAAAGAGTAAAAGGGATGCCGTTTGTATTCTTCCTGCTCTCCTGGCGTTAACCGATCAGGAAACTGCTCCGCCACCTTTGGCGGAAATTTTATTTTTCCTACATCATGAAGCAAAGCGGCTAACCCTAAATCATTAAGCTGCTTTTCTTCATATCCTAGGGCCAAACCTGTCATAATCGACAAAATAGCTGTATTTACTGCGTGGGAAAACATATACCCGGCTTTACGTCCTATATCAAGCAATTTCATCATACTACGCGGATCGTCCGCCAATTGAATAATCCAGTTAGTAACAAAACCCTTCATCTTTGTCAAAGAAATATCTTTTCCTACTTGAAACTGATCTACTAAATCACAGGCAGCCCCAATGGCTGCCTGCTGTTGCTTAAGGCCATACAACATATCGTTTGTAGTTTCCATGACGCTCGTCTGTGGCTCTCCCACATAAAGAGTGGTAAAACCGCGATTTTTTAAATACTCTATATAGCGATCTTTCATAACAATGCCTTCATGAAGCAATATAGTCCCGTCATCAGCCAGAAGTGGCTGAGATAAATACATCCCTGGCGCAATTTGGTCTAAACTGATGCTCCGCATAGAAATCCTCCCGCAATCAAAGTACCGTCGCTTTATCTTTCTATTCATTATATCGACAAAGAATCAAAATCCTTAACTTTTGGAAAAATCTATAAAAAAACTGCCTAGCTTTCGCCACGCAGTTTTATTTGTTTAAAAATCCACTTCATAATTTTCACGCAGCCATAAGCGAGTACAATCAAGAAATTTGCGAGCTGCCGGTGAAATATTCTTAAAGGATAGGGCCGCCACGCCTAAGAGGCGATAATCGGCTTCGGCCAGCTCAACAAGTTGTACTCCCTCTGGCACATGTTCTAAAATAAGTTCCGGCAAAATACTAATTCCGAGCCCTCTTTGCACCATGGCTAAAATCGTTCGTTCTTCCATTAGTTCATATTTAATCTGTAAATTCAAATTATGTTCCTTCAAAATCCGCCGAATATTATCGTCACTGCCCCACTGCGGCATAATAAAACATTCATCCTGCATCTGCTCATAAGAAATTTTCTTAGCCTCGCGTAAAGGATGCTTCGGCGGTAAAATCACCATGAGTTTATCTTTTTTTAAAGGAATCGTATCAAAAGATTTGGCCATAGGCAAACAAACAAAGCCAAAGTCGACTGTCCCATTAGAAATCCACGTATCCATTTCATCATAACAGCCTAAGTAGGTTTTTACTTCAATATGGGGATACTGTTCACTAAAACTAGCTAAAATCCCCGGAAGCCATTGCTGTGATACGCTTGATAAAGTTCCCAGACGAACAACGCCTGTATCAAGACCTTTAATAGCAGCAATTTCTTGCTTTAAAAGTTCTTCTTCCTTTAAAATACGCCGAATGCGCTGTAAAATCCGCTCGCCATTAGGTGTTAGGCGAATTCCGCCATGGCCTCGCTCTAAAAGAGCCACCCCCAATTCTCCTTCCAAGCTAGACATGGCGTAGCTTACGCCAGACTGAGTTAAATGAAGTTTATCGGCAGCCTTGGTTAAACTGCCGACTTCAGCAATAGCGCTAAAAATCTCATATTTTGAAAGCGACAAATAACCAACTCCTCTTTGGGCAGTATCTTATTCACACTATACTACAACCAAGCGGAGCCTGTCATGTTTTTTCATAAAAAAGCCGTTACTCACCAGACGCTTGCTGCGCCGAGGGTAACGGCTTCTTTTCATTTACAATCAAAATAAATTTATTCTTCTGTCATGTAAGGATATTCAACGATAGTACGAGGAAGAAGTGTTTCTTTAATCGCTCTTTGGCTCATCCAACGATACAGATTGATTGCGCTACCCGCTTTATCATTCGTTCCAGAACAACGACTGCCGCCAAAAGGTTGCTGACCGACTACCGCACCAGTTGGTTTATCATTAATATAGAAGTTTCCTGCTGCATGACCAAGCGCCTTGGCCATTTTCACAATTATGTTTCTATCCTGAGCAAAGATAGCTCCTGTTAAACCATATTTAGTCGCTTCATCGCACTCTTTTAACATGGCTTCGAATTGGGCATCCTCATAAACATAGACAGTGAGAACCGGTCCGAAAATTTCTTCTACCATTGTTTTAAAACGAGGCGATTTGGCTAAAATTACTGTAGGTTCAACGAAATAGCCCACGCTGTCATCACAGGTTCCGCCGATAATGACTTCTGCGTCTTTGGACTCCTTAGCATAATCAATATAGCTTTTAATATTATCAAAAGAATTTTGATCAATTACCGCATTAACTAGGTTTGTAAAATCGCTTACATCGCCCATTTTGATTTTAGCGATTCGTTCTTTCAATTGTACCTCTACCTGTGCCCAAAGACTTGCCGGAACATAGGCCCTTGATGCTGCTGAACATTTTTGTCCCTGATATTCAAAAGATCCCATGACCATAGCGCAGGTAAGCGCCGTTACATCAGCTGATGCATGAGCAAAAATAAAGTCTTTGCCGCCTGTTTCTCCCACCAAACGAGGATAGGATATATACTTGTCAAGATTTTGCCCTACGTGCTGCCAAATCTGATTGAAAGTAGCCGTGGATCCCGTAAAATGAACACCAGCCATATGAGAGTGATCAATAACGACTTTCGAAAAATCAGCACCGCTACAAGGAACAAAATTAATGACGCCGGCAGGCAAGCCTGCTTCCAAAAGAATTTCCATAAAATAATAATTGGAAAGAACTGCCGTGGAAGAAGGTTTCCATAAGACCGTATTGCCAACCATGGCCGGTGCAGTACAAAGGTTGCCGCCAATCGAAGTAAAGTTAAAGGGCGTAATGGCTGCTACAAAACCGTCTAACGGACGATATTCTACGCGGTTCCACACTCCATCGGTATTCGCTGGCTGCTGTTTATAAATTTCCTGCACATAATAAGGATTAAACCGCAGAAAATCAGCTAATTCGCAAATAATATCAATTTCAGCTTGAAAAGCATTTTTACTTTGGATCAACATACAAGAGGCAGCAATTTTCGCCCGATACTTTCCAGTCAAAAACTCTGCTGCTTTTAGAAAAATCGAAGCCCGATGTTCCCACGGCATAGCTTCCCATTCGGCCTTTGCCGCTTCTGCAGCTTCAATTGCTAATTTTAGTTCCTCAGGGCCGGCAATAGAATATTCGCCCAAAACCATTTTATGATTATGCGGGCAGATCATTTTCCCCTTTTTCGTTGTACGGATTTCTTTACCGCCAATAATAATCGGAAGATCTACAGGATTTTCCATTTGCCGCTTCAATTCCGCCTTCAAGGCAATCTTCTCAGGTGATCCTGGCATATAACCTTTAATCGGTTCATTTTTAGGACTCATAATTTGAAAATAAGCATTGTTCACGTTACACTTCCCCCTTGTATTGGTAATAATGTATTGAAATTTGTTTAGTGTGTTTTTTTCTATAGTCTTAGCTTACCGCAATATTAGGCTAAAGTACATTCAGAATCTTTTATGGCAGGTATTAGTTTTTTTGAACTACCTCGATGTTCTGCATAAAAAATGTGGAAACAGGCAAGGACTAACTTCATTACAAACTCTTGATACATCGCTCTTAAGGAGGCTAAAGGAATGCTGGATTGGCTCTTGATGAAATTACTTGATCCCGCCATGGATGAGGTTACAAAAAAAATATTATCTGATGAATATGCTAAAAATCCTTTTCTACTCGTGACAGTCGCTGAAAAACTATCGCCTCGCGCCATTGTCGAGGCTGCACTGCGATCCCAATCAGGCCAAGCCATTTCCCGCCCCTTGGGAAGCCCTGTCGTCTTATCTCCCTGGGATCAGCTACTGTTAAATCCCAAACAGCTTTTTCAGCTCCCCTGGCAAGAAGCTAGCTCCGTTACTACGGAAACCATCATTGGGCCACAAGCGAAAAAGCCTTTGCGCCTGGCCCTGCCCATCTTAATTACCGGTATGTCCTATGGCGGTTCCCTGGCATTGCCAATAAAAATGGCGTTAGCCAAAGGCGCCAGTCTTGCCGGTACAGCAACGAATACCGGTGAATCAGCCGTAACGGCAGAGGAACGTCGCAGCGCCGCTTTATTGATCGGCCAATACCATCGCGGCCATTTTTTAAGCGGACCTGAGCAGCTTAGTCAATTAGACGCTATTGAAATTCAACTTGGCCAAGGAGCATGGGGCGGCGCTGTGGATGAACCGATCCGTGCCGATCAAATTGGCGAACATCTGCGATTAACTTGGCAGCTTGCCAAAGGAGAAGATACGGCTATTCACGGACGTATGCCCGGTAAAACTACCACGAGTGACTACATTACGATGATCAATGAAATGAAGCAGCAATATGATGTTCCTATTGGTGTAAAAATTGCTGGTTCTGACTATCTTGAATATGAATTAGAAGTGATTTCTCATACGCAGGCTGATTATATTGTCATTGACGGATCGGAAGGCGGTACAGCTGCATCAAATCCAACGCTGCAAGACCATGTAGGACTCCCGACATTTCATAGTCTGGTTCGCACCGTTGACTGGCTCACACAAAAAAACCTTCGTGGAAAAATCTCCGTAATCGCCGCAGGCGGTCTTGCCACGCCAGGACATTTTTTGAAAGCTCTAGCCTTAGGAGCTGATGCCGTTTATATCGGTACAATTGCCCTTATGGCTGCTCTGCATAGTCAAGTAAGCAAGGTTATGCCGCAAACACCGCCAGTACAACTGGCCCTCTACACCGGCAAAGAGGCTGATGAACTTGACATTGATCAAGCGGCGGCGGCTCTAACCAATTTTCTGACCTCCTGCCTCGAAGAAATGAAGCTGGCCGCACAGGCGGTAGGCAAAGGCTCCTTAAGCGCTTTAGATCGTTCTGATCTTGTAACAGTATCCCCTGAGATTGCGCAGTTTAGTGGCATTCGCTACGGGGGCTCACCGCGTACCAGCCGATAATAAAACACGAAAGGGAGCGCCAGAGATGAAAGCGATCACTTATCAGGGAGTACGTGAAGTAGCCGTCACAAAAGTCGCCGATCCAAAAATTCTAAAAGATGATGATATTATTGTCCGTATCACTACAACCACCATTTGTGGTTCTGACTTACACCTGTTTCGTGGTCGCATTCCCAAAATGCCGGAAGGGTTTATTATCGGACACGAGGCGATGGGTATCGTCGAAGAAGCGGGAAAAGCCGTTGCCAAAATAAAAAAAGGCGACCGTGTGGTCGTCCCTTTTCCTGTGGCCTGCGGCCATTGCTTTTATTGCAGCCATGGTCAGTTTAGCCAATGCGATAATTCCAATGAGCATGGCGAAGTAGGCGGTTTTCTCGGTTACAGCGAACTCATGGGCGGCTACGACGGAGCCCAGGCAGAGTTTTTGCGCGTCCCCTACGCAAACGTCGGCCCGAGAATCATTCCTGAAAGCTTAACAGATGAACAAGTCTTATTTTTATCAGATATCCTACCTACGTCCTACTGGGGCGTCGCTAATGGCGGCGTAAAACCAGGCGATACGGTTGTCGTTCTGGGCTGCGGACCAGTGGGACTGCTTACACAAAAATGGGCGAAATACAAGGGCGCAGATCGCATCATTGCTGTTGATAATATTGACTACCGCCTACAGCATGCTAAAAAATTCAATCACGTAGAAACTATCGATTTTAATGACTATGACAATACCGGTGAAACAATAAAAGAAATTACCCATGGCGGCGCTGATGTTGTGATTGATTGTGTCGGCATGGATGGCGTCATGTCACCTATTGAAGAGCTTGAAACCTTACTTATGCTGCAAGGCGGGTCCAAATCAGCGATTGAGATGGCATCTCAGGCCGTAAGAAAATGCGGTACTGTATCAGTCGTCGGCGTTTACGGAATGCGCTATAATAACTTTCCCTTTGGCGATTTCTTTTCCCGCAACATTACGTTAAAAATGGGGCAGTGTCCAGCCCAATCTTATATGGACGAAATTCTAGCACTGATTGAACAAAACAAGTTTGACGCCACTGATATTATTACGCATCGCCTCCCTCTTAATGAAGGAAAAAAAGCCTATGAGCTCTTTGATCACCGCCTTGATAACTGCATCAAGGTTATATTAAAACCATAGCATGTAAGGAAGTGAGATTCAGCCAATGGATGAAGAATACCCTGAAGAAATCCTGCTTAAAATCGCCGAAGAATGTCAAAAGTTCGAACATATTATAAACGCTATGGGATATGGTTATTCGCTGCTTAATGTATCGCCACAAGATTTTAAACAACGCTGCAATGATTGTGTCTATTGGTATCATGGGACATGCAAAATTTTCCGTAAAGAACTGTCACAATGGCGCCCAGTTCACTAATTAAGAATACCAAACGGGGCTGTACAAAATTTTAATTTTGCACAGCCCCTGCCAATTACCATTTAATTTTATCGATCAGTGACAAAATGACTTCAATGACAATTAATATAATAATCGCCCATTCCAATTTTGTCCCGCGTTTCGCATGGGTTAAATTGGAGAAAGACTCCGTAATATCCATAAGTACCTGCGTTTTGTGATTGACAATATCGCGCCGATCATCAAGCTCAAAGATTTGGCTAAGTTCGGCATAAAGATCGGATGCTGCCTCATTAACCCAAGTGACTTCCGGCTTATCCAACAGCATGATATACGAAATTGTATTGAGCTTAAAACCCAATATTCTTGCCGATATCTTGGCAAGTTTTTCATCAGAGGCCACTAAATTCCCCTCATGAAGTCTCTCTACGGTGACTTCGACGTCATCAAGCAAAGTATCAATATTGGTTTCAATTCGATCAAGGGCTACTGATTTTGCCAGAATCGTTGAAACAATTTCCCGATGATAGTCAGCTTCCGCTGCGGCCAACATATAATCATTTTTTACCATGGGCTCCTGTGAGGCATCAATCTCAATTTTATAGTCATCCATATATTTAAAGGGATCTTTTGTGATAATCCGCTTATCAATGGTCCGCAAATAATTAATCAAGTCAGTCATCTCATGATGGGCACAATTAATAAAAACAACACTGCCAAAATGAAAGAGTCTCACGCGTCGTCCCTGCGTTTCTTTAATAATCCCCTTGAGCGCTTCCTCCTGCAATACTAAGGAATCTTCCCATTTCCATTTTCTGTTAATCCCAAAATGCGCGGCTATACTGTTTAAATCCAATTCATTACATAAAACAACCGCTTTAAATTCTTCACTACTCATAGAACCTCCAAATACTTTCTTACTGCCAGTTTAATCTTAAAACAATATTTTGTAACTAATTATATTTTCCATAGCACAAAAAATGTCCTGCCCAAAGTAAGTAAAAAAGTCATTGATACGAATCGAAAAAAAATAACCGGAACATCCGGCTATTTTTTTTCGATTCGTATGGCACAATCAGGACAAACCATTTGACACATACCGCAAACAATACAGCCTTCAATCCGCGGTTCTACGCGAGGCGTCCCATAGACCCCCACTTCCTTTGACCATTCAATGACTTTCGTGGGACATTTTTGTATACACAAACCACACCCCTTGCATAAACCAGGAAATCCAAGCCAAATTCCCCGTGGGTTATCGTAGCGAACTGACTTCCATTGTATCTTTCTTGTAGCGGTGTCCGCTTCTTTAGCCATTTTTGCCTCCTTCCACCAGCGCAGCAAACATTTCATAGCCTTTAGCTAGAGCTTGTTCATTCAATTCCCGCAGCTTAGGATCCTTCTGAAATTTATGGCCGAGTTTTTCTTCCAACGCTCGTTGAACAGCTTCTAAAGGCATAATAGAAGTCGCCGCAAGTAGCGTTCCTAAAATCATAATATTAAAAACACGAGGATGCAGTTCATTCTTGGCCGTATCATTAGCAGCAATGGCAATCACTCGTCCTACCTTGCGCGGAATTTTTCTTTCCTTATTCTCCGCGTTCTCTGCTTCATGAAAGTAAAAACAGCTTCGATTATCGCCTAAATCTTCTGCTGCCGTTTTAATCTCGGCTTGATCGGTCGGACAAGGTGGCGTGCTCTCAAAATACTGCAAACCAATGATCTCATCATTAACTTGCGCTGGCTCAATCAGCGAATTGTCATAAATATACAGAGTTTCTTCTCCGGCATAATGGCGTGTCCTAGCTATCGCTCTGGCGCTTAAGGCGATCAAAATATCAGCCGTCTCAAATTTAGGAGCGCCAATTTTCTCATCTGCTTCGGTAATTTGCAAGTAGGCCATAGAAATGCCACCACGTTGCTCAACACCAAAGTTAGGTATATATAAAGCTTCTTTACCTTCGCGATTTGCCGCTTCGGCAACGATTTCCGCAATAGATTGAATTCCTTGCCCGCCTTCGCCAGCAAGCAAAATTTTAAGGATTTTGTGCATGCTCTTCCCCCTTTGCTTCCGGCAATTTCAATTCGCCCACCTTAAAATAGGCTGTCATATCTTTTTCAACAAATCGCCAGGTTTGTTCGGCATTGGTTTTCCAATTTGTCGGACAGGATGACAGAGCCTCAATAAAAGAAATACCGCGACCAGCCATTTGATTTTCTAACCCCTTGCGGATAAATTTAGTTAACTGCTTAATATTAGAAATTGTACCTCTAGCTACATAAGCGCCTTCTTGACTAATAGCTGCTACCATTTCCGGTCCCAAAAGCGGCGGCCCCGCTTCTTCTACCTTTTTGCCATAGGGACTCGTTTCCGTTACCTGCCCTGGCAAAGTCGTCGGCGCCATCTGTCCTCCGGTCATAGCGTAATTCACATTGTTAACAAGAACAATCGTAATTTTTTCGTTACGTAAAACAGCATTTACTAAATGCTGACTGCCAATGGCGTAGCCACCGCCATCACCCATATAAGCCACGCCCACTAGATCTGGCCTAACCCGCTTAGCACCGGCAATAAAAGGAGTTGTTCGACCGTGATGGGTCTGTACGCAGTCGGCCTGAAAGAAATTCCAGCTAAGCAGGGAACAGCCAATATCACAGCCATAAAGCAGCTTATCTACAATGCCCAGTTCGTCAATTGCTTGTCCTAAGCATTTTAAAACAATCCCATGACCACAGCCAGGACAAAAACTATGAGGTTTAGAAGTTTCCAGCCAAGAAGCAGGGAAAGCAGGCTGAAAAATCTGGTCTTCAATTAATTCCTGCATGGACTCACCCTTTCATATTTCAAGTTTTGCCGTTTCCCGGTAAACCTCTTCCGTCGTAATACCAAGACCGGGGCGAAACACTTTAGTAATTGGCACATTTAGACCATAAAGCGCTTCTGTTACCATCCGATAAAACTGTCCTTCGGCCGATTCGAATAGCAAGAGGTGTTTCGCTTTTTGAACAGCTTGCCGCATTTGCTCAGCGGGAAAAGGACGTAAGGTAATGGGCCGAAAAAAGCCAATTTTCCGCCCCTCTTGTTGCAGAATTTTAGCGGCGGCCCGACAGGATCGACTTACAATGCCATGGCTTACCAGTATAACATCGGCCTTGTCACAATTCTCCTCTTCCCATTCCACGATTTGTGGCGCCATTTTTTGATAGGCGCTAAGATGCTCTTGCAAAACCTCATAGAGTTCTTCTTCCGTATTATAGGTATTACGATAATGTTCATAGTCTGACGCCGCGTCCTTCCCCACTAAGGGATAAGGCTTTACAAGTTCCATTCCCGCCTCAGTTGGATCATACACCGTAAGGGATTCGCGCATTTTCCCCTGGTAGCCGTCACCAAGAACATAGGCGGGAAAGCGATATTGCCAAGCTCGGTTAAAAGCTTTAATGGTATAATCAAACAATTCTTGATGACTCGCTGTCGAATAAACAATTCGAAGACCCTCACCATTGCCGCCGAAAGCAGTCAGAGTCGTCTCCTGTTGACCATAAATAACAGTTGCCGTAGAGGGGCCGCCGCGCTGCTGAATTACAAACACAGCAGGAATACGCATCATCTCAGCCATAGCCATCGGTTCCTGCATTAATACGTTTCCTGGTCCAGCTGTACTCGTAAAAGCTTTTTTTCCTGTCATTACAGCGCCAAGCGTGTAATAGCCTGCTGAAAGCTCATCTTCTGTCTGCAAAAAAAGTTTATTAAAATCAGGCGCATATTTTGTCCAATACTGCATGACCTCTGTTTGCGGTGTAATAGGGTAGCCGAACAAGGCATCGGCCTTCGCCGCCAGCGCCGCCAAGGCGATTGCCTGATTGCCAGTAATAAAGCGACGCCCTTTTTCCAATGTTTCTTTAGGCATATCATCCCTCCTATGAACTCCTTACATAGATAGCTTTGACCAATCTCTTAAGTCTATTCATAAGATATAAAAAATCCCCAGCCGCCAACCTTTCAAGCTCCTGACCGAAACACTACACCGCAACAATAAAACAAGCCGGAAAATCCGTTACTGGATTTCCGGCTTTTATATTTCAATTCGATTTTAAAATTTTTCTACTTTGCATAGGAAAGATAGGTTCTACCGCCAGATCGCTTAGCTGCATACATAGCATGATCCGCATAAGCAATCAAATCAGCAGCACCTTCGGCGTCATCAGGAAAAAAACTTAGACCAATGCTGATCCCAATTTCTACTTGACTGTCTTCTCTTGTGATCGGCTCTAAACAATAATTTAGCAGTCTATTCGCAATACTATACGCTTCCTCACGTTCAGACAGATCAGACAGAATGGCAACAAATTCGTCGCCAGCTAAGCGCGCGGCAAAATCCTTCGCTCTCAAGGTACGACGAAACCGCTCCGCCAGAACCTGTAATAAAAAATCACCGGTATTGTGACCAAAGCGATCATTTACTTGCTTAAAATCATCAATATCCATAAACAGCACCGCAAAGAAACGTTTATATTTTGTTCCTTCGCCTACGGCTCGCTCCAGCATTGCTTCAAAAAAGCGACGATTCGGCAGGTTAGTTAGCGAATCATAAAAAGCATATTGATACATAAGCTTTTCATTTTTACGTCGTTCGCTAATATCACGCGTAACGCCAATAAATCCTTTGGAGCGTTTTTGCGAATCCAAAAGCGGATTGACTGTCACTTCCAGCCAAAGCGTATACCCTGCCTTATGATAAGCTTCTACTGTATAAATAAAACTTTGCTTATTTCGCTCTTCAAGGGGCAAAGCTTTACGCTCTTCATATTTTTTCTGCACTTTTCTCACCGAATCTGCTGTAAGAAGAGTAAATAAAGAACGTCCAATCAACTCCTCCGTCTGATAACCAAAAACAGGCTGAACCGCAGGGGATACGTAAACAAATCGAAAAGCTTCATCAAGTTGCCAAATCACATCCAGGGAATTTTCCGCTAAAAAGCGATACATCTGTTCGCTTTTCCCTAATTCCTCATTGATTTTTGTTAGCTTGTTACAGCGTCTCTGTAATTTTATGATTTCAATGGATTTCATGGTTTTCCTCCTACAACCTTGTTCCTGCTCTATCTATTAAAGATTCTCTATGATTTTCCATTATATTTTTTTCGAACCTTTTCGACAGTTTCCTGCTATTTTATATCTTTTAAAAAACTTTCTATTTTGTCAGAGTAATAACAGCGCTGTTCATTGCGATTCTTGCCATCTTATGCTACAATAAATGAAAATAAATTGAGTAGGGGAGCTTGTAGTGCAGGCTGAGAAAAAGTAATCAAACTTTGACCCTTAAACCTGATTTGGATAATGCCAACGTAGGAAAAGTTTCGCTTGTACAAACAGGGTAACCGCTTCGGTCTATCCTGTTTTTTGATTTACCGGCAACAAGAAAAGATGACGGAGGAGCGTCCGGCGTCAGAACAAACCGACAACTAAATAGCGAGGGAGCTTGTGTTTCAAGCTGAGAGGAAGCTTTTAAGCTTCGACCGACCTGCAGCACACCGCAGGAGAGCTATTTAGTGTATCAGTATATCCTTTTTTAAGAACTCTCCTGAGCGAGTCGCTGCCGACCAAACTCAAGGAGGTTTTTTTATGCAAAAAAATTCAAAGGTACTAAAATTAGTTATGCTATCGATGCTAGTCGCGCTTGGTGTAGTCATTTCTCCCATTTTACGCATTGAAGGCATGTGTCCTATGGCGCATTTTATCAATATTGTTTGCGCTGTTTTGCTAGGTCCATGGTATGCGCTGCTCTGCGCAACGCTCATCGGGGTCATTCGCATGATGTTTATGGGCATCCCGCCGCTTGCTCTGACAGGTGCGGTCTTTGGCGCTTTCTTATCAGGAGTTTTCTATCGCGTATCAAAAGGCAATCTTTTCGGCGCCGTAGCGGGCGAAGTCATTGGCACAGGCATTATCGGTGCAATCGTATCCTATCCGGTTATGGCTTTTATCTATGGCAAAACTGGCCTTACTTGGCTCTTCTATGTACCGCTTTTTCTGTGCGGCACTTTAATCGGCGGAACAATCGCCTATTTCTTCTTAAATTCACTGAAACGATCTGGTATGCTAGTAAATTTCCAACGCAACTTAGGAGCGAAAATTTATGATAAAGTCCAGGCTTAATGTAGCTGATTTACTTACAATTAGGGAACAAATTCGTCACGAAAAACCATTAATTCACTGTATCACAAATCCTATTTCTATCAATGACTGCGCCAATGCGATCCTCGCCGTAGGCGCTAAACCAATTATGGCCGAACATCCTTTAGAAGTGGAAGCGATTACAACGCTAGCAGGTTCTTTAGCTGTAAATCTGGGAAACATCACTGATGCGCGTATGGCATCCATTCCTCTGGCAGGAAAAAAAGCCTTAGCACTACAGCACCCCATTATTATTGACTTAGTTGGCATTGCCTGCAGCAATCTAAGGCTTCAATTTGCCGAAACTTTCATTACGCAGTGCCGCCCTTCTGTCATAAAAGGCAATATGTCGGAATTAAAAGCTTTGGCAGGCGTAAAGAACACTGCTTTGGGAATTGATGTAGGCATTCAAGATCAAATTACCGAAAATACTTTAATTGCAAATGCCGCCATTGTAGCTGCCCTAGCACAAAAAACAACTTCTGTCGTTGTCGCTTCAGGCGTAATTGATTTACTTTCCGATGGACACCATACCTACGCTGTGAAAAACGGCTGCGAAATGCTGTCCTTAGTGACTGGCACAGGCTGCATGCTAAATGCTCTCATCGGCACTTTTTTAGCAAGTCAAAATATCCTGGGCAGCGCCTTGCTCGCTACAACGCTCTTAGGCGTCTGCGGCGAAACAGCCATTCAAACGAGTGGCCCCGGAACTTTTCGTTCCAGCCTGATTGATCAACTTTATACCCTTACCGACGAAACGTTCCAACATAAAGCAAACTATTTTTTAATATAATAAAAAAACTGCTTTCAGGAATCTCCTAAAAGCAGCGTCACCTAAGACTGCCTTGTTCCAGGCAGTCTTACTATTTTTATTTTGCCTCACAAAAACTAGCCTCATTTAAAACAATGTCTATAGCACTTAAAAGCTTCTCCGCCTGAAGCGGTTTTATAATATAATTCTTAGCCCCTTCCTGCAAAGCTTCAAAGATTACGTGTTTTTGACCTAAGGCACTTACAACAATGACTTTTGCCAAAGGATCTATTTTCATAATTCCCTTTAATGCCCCGATCCCCCCCAATCCGGGCATCGTTAAATCCATTGTAACAATATCCGGGCCGCATCTTGGATATTCTTGTATGGCGTTTTCGCCGTTTACGGCCTCCGCTACTACTTCATGCCCGGCTTTTTCAAAAATCTTGCGCAGCACTGTACGCATCATTAAAGCATCATCTACAATCATTATTCTTGCCATAAGTTTTCTCCTTTATATTATATGTCGTTTATCTAATAGCAAAACCATCTACGTCGCTCGCTTTTCTATGCGGCAAAAAGAAAACAAATTCAGTTCCCTGTCCAATCGCACTATGAATCTGTACGGTCCCATGAAGTTGCTTTAACTCTGCTAGAACCGCAGAAAGTCCCACACCGCGTCCTGCTAATTCAGTAACTTTGGGAGCGCCGGAAAAGCCTTCAGCAAAAACAAGCTGCAACTTTTTTTGCTCATCCATCCCTGCCAATTCTACTGTTGTACAAATTTTTCTTTGCAACGCAATAGAGCTGATTTGCTCTGAATCCATTCCCCTGCCATCATCACGAATATGTAACCTCATGCCCTCAGCATCGTGATGGATCCAACAACGCATATGGCCGATTTCATCTTTCCCTTGCACGATTCTTTCCTCTAAGGACTCTAAGCCATGCACTACAGCATTTCGAAATACATGACCAAGTGATTTAATAAATTCTTGATAAATAATTGGATCGACGAGATTCTCGCCGCCTTCAATAACAAACGGTTTAATCACTTTGCCATTTCGTTCCGCCAATCCTACCGTATACTCAGGATAAGATTGCAATAATTCTTTAAATGGCTTATACCGCAGCTTTCTTAGTTCAGGAAGTAGGAAACGACATTCTTCCGGCGGTAAAAGCTCTTGCACTTTCGCTTCTAGTTCTAATAAACGTTCACTTTCAATAACCAAGCGATTTTCTTGTTCAAAAAAGCTCTCTCCCAATATCTCTTTTAAAATCGTCATATCTTCCTGCAGCCATTCTTGTAAGGTTGCAGGTGGAAAAGCAGCAAGGGTTGCTTGCAAAGCCTGATCGCTTGCTCCGGCTTTATGGGCGCAAAACTTCCCTAACCAATCTTCCATCTCGTGTAGTTTTGCCATCAAGTGCTTCATGCGAAGCTGCCCAAACGTTCCCTTAAAAGTATGGACCGTTCGAAATAAGGCAGAGCAAATATCTGTAGTGGTCTGTTCTTCTTTGAGTTTTTGTCCGATCCCCTCTTGGCAAAAAGCATTATATTGCTTCACAGCAGCAAAGAAGTCATCGGCATGGGTAACAACATGAACCACCATTGATAAAACATCTCGCTCTGCCTGAATTTGCTGTTCCATCGTTTTTTGAAGAGTAAGATCTGTAAGAATCACCATAATTCTTCGATCCCAAAGCTCTTTCTTGCCTTCAATTAGCTTATAGGCAAGCCCAATAGATCGATTTCCTAGCATAATTTCTTCTGGCAAAAGCGAAAGATAAGTTTTTCGCACCATCGTACGTTGTTCTGTAAAGACCTTAGCAAAGAGATTAACTATAAAATCTTGCTCGGTTTCATTATCCGGATAGAGCAATACAGAAATATTCTTACCGCCAATTGGGCCAGAAAAAATCATTTCACATTCAGCGCTGTATTCCTCATTAACTGTAAGATCAGGACCGAAAGAAAGAAATCCTTGTCCAGCATGGTCTAATAGGCTCTGTAATGAGGCAGTTCGTTCCGCAATTTTTTTCTCCAATTCTTTATTCCATTCTTCCATGCAAGCATGAGACCGCTGCACTTCTTCATACATTTTCTGCAAAGAATCAAGCGTAGTGTTAATCGAATTTGTCAGAAAAGCCATTTCATCTTTCGAAAAAAGCCGCCCTCGCACCGCCCAATCGCCCTGACCAACGCGCTGCATAACACCACTCAATTCATAGACAGATCTACGAACTGACAAATCAAATCCTAAGAAAAGATAGCAAACAAGAAATAGTACAGCCCCTGAAAAAACCACTACACCATCACGATATTGACGATAACGGTCTACTCGCTCTGCTAACATTTTTTCTGCAACCTGTAAGGTACTTTTCTCCATGTCTATGGAAGTTTGTATAGCCTGAACGCCTGCGGCGGCAAGTAATTCCGGCGGAATCGGTAATCCCTGCTGCCCTAATAGGTTTTGTTCCACATTCCAAGTAAAAATCGGTACAGAATCAGTCAGTGCCGACTGTAGGGTTTTTAATTCTTTTTCTACTAGCTCATTATGCCGAAATATAAGCTGGATATCATGACTAACCTGCTCTAGTACAGACCGCTCCAGCCCAACAATCTGCAGTAAACGATTCTTGCTGTCTTCGGAAAAACCACTCTGGGGCCGCTGTACCGCAAGAGCTTTCGTTACAGTCAAATAGTCCATAAGCTGAGGCAGTTTTCTTAAGGTTACATCAATAAGGTAAGATGTAGTAAAGTCTGAATCCATCGTTAGATTAGAAGCATAGCCGACATGTTGCATCAATTCATTGATCTCTTCAATCCAGCGACTATCTAAGTCTAACTCTGTCTGATTCTGGCTTTGCTCTAATTGCGTCGCTGCTTTTCGTTTCCCCCAGTCTTGTTGCACTAACTGTACTTTCCAGTCGGTATCAAATTGATTTCCAAGATGCTTCTCTTCCTCAACTACCTTGGCCAAAGCTTGATCAACCTTAGCCCTCTCTTGCTGCAAAGCTTGGCTATGTTCATCTGTTTGCGACAAATACTCATAATGAACTGTACGATAAGACTGAGCTGCTGCTAATAAATCAGTTAATACAATTTCATAGTGAATCCCCATACGCTCTTTTTCCGATAATTCGATCGTCCGATTTAACTCGGCTACCAACATATAAATTAACACAAAAGCCTGAATAAAAATAAGAAGCCCAATGATCGTAAATTTATAAGCGTATTTTAGTCGATTCATAAAGCGTATTGCCGGTTCCAATAAACGATTCATTCTTATCACCTGACCGTTTTTTCTCGACTATACCAAAGCACTAGCCTTCAAGTCCTATTTTAGGCTAATATAGCTTAAATCAGGTGAATTTGAGGTTAATTTTTTGTAAAAATTAGCCTTACTTGTCAAGCTATAGTATAATTAAACAGGAAATCGGCCAAGTATACAGAATTCCTCTCTTATCTTCTTTTAAGTTCCACCTAAATATTTTAAAATATATTTAAATAATCCAAATTGGGGTGAAAGTATGAAAACCTTTCCTATTCAGTTTCGCATGACAAGCATCCGTACACGTCTGTTGTTCTTAATTCTTGCGATCATGATCATTTCTTTAAGCGTTCTGACTGGAATCAGTTATTATTTCTCTAAACACTACTTATCTAACAGCGTCAATGAAATTGCCTCTTCCATTGGTGTTGATTATGCGCACCGTGTACAATCTTCTACAAATGAACTAATTATCTTTGTCCAGGAACTGGCGAATAATCCTTACATAAAAGCCGGCACAGATCGCCCGCAAATCGTCAGTGCTTTAGCTGACGGAATTAAGCGCAACAATAAGTTTACGGGCTTAAATTATGGCGATTTGCAAGGAAATGTTGTCCGCGCGCAAGGAGATACGGTTTTTTTAGGCGATCGCGAATATTATAAAAAAGCGATTCAAACTAAAAAAATTGCTATATCGGACCCACTCATTGCCAAGGGAACAGGCAAAATTTCTCTGGCCGTTGCCGTTCCGGTCTTCGTTAATGGCAATGTAACCGGCATACTGCAGGCAACTATTCCACTTGACAGTTTAAATGACATGGTAAAAGATATTAAATTTGAAGACAGCGGTTACGGCCTGATTATTGCCAAATCCGGTATGGTCATTGCCAATGGCAAAAGCGCTGACTTCAATGGCAAACTAATGTTAACAGAAAAAAAAGTAGCGACTGAGCTGAATTTACCGATTGCTGAACTAGACGATAAAATTCTCGCTTTATTCAAAGAAACAGTCGAAAACGGCGGGCAACACGAAGGAACTCACAACTTTCTAAATAAAGATACGTCTTATCTCAGTGTACTAACTCCCATTGAGCTTCCTGGCGACCAGCGCTGGGTCATGATGATTACCGCCCCTGCCGCTGAAGCCACACGTGAAGTAGGAACAATGAGCTTGATTCTAATAGGTGCTTCCCTAGTCTGTATTTTACTTGGCTCCATTGCTGTTGTTGCTATCAGTAACAATTTCGCCCGCCCCATTATCAGAATCCGTGATGAATCACTCTTATTAGCCGCAGGCGATTTACGTTCTCGTCCCATTCAAATCAATTCTGATGATGAATTTGGCCAACTAGCCAAAGCCTTTAGCGAAATGGCGGAAAAACTTCGTAAATTCATTACCAATGTACAGTTAAAATCAGAAACCGTTGCTGCTGCCAGCGAAGAAATGACAGCCAGCGCCCAACAATCCGCCGAAGTAACAAATCAGGTCGCCCAGGCAACCTGCCATATTGCCGCAGGTTCTGAATCACAGGCAAAAGCAGTTGATCAAATGGCGACGATTGTTGAAAAAATCTCTGCTGGCATAGAAAACATTACGGTAACAGTTCGAGAAATTTCCTCAATGACCCAAAAAACAAGTCTTTCTACGGGGCAAGGTCGTGAGGCTATTGAAAAAGCCACCGAACATATGCGTAATATTGGTACTGGCTCTGAAACAGTGCAAAATACGATCGAAAATTTAGCACAAGGCTCACGCGAAATCGGCGAAATTGTAACACTGATTTCCTCCATTGCTGGTCAAACAAATCTTCTAGCTCTTAATGCCGCCATTGAAGCGGCTCGCGCCGGTGAAGCGGGCCGTGGCTTCGCTGTCGTTGCTGACGAAGTTCGCAAACTCGCCGAAGAGTCTAACCAAGCGGCACAAAAGATTACCGCTTTAATTCAACAAAACGAGCTTGCTATGGGTCAGGCGATTACTGCCAGCCACGCTAGCGCCACTGGCGTTCAAACAGGGATCGAAGTAGTTGAATCTGCTGGAGATACCTTTAAAGTAATTGCAGCTACTGTAGAAACCTTATCAACACAGATGCAAGGCATTATCGAATCCATTGATCAGATTGCCGCTGGCAGCGAAACCCTTGTTCTATCAGTTCAAAATGTCGATAAAATAGCAAATGCAAATGCAACAGAAGCGGAAAGCGTTTCTGCCGCAACAGAAGAACAGGCCGCCGCGATGCAAGAAATTGCCTTCTCCAGCAAATCCTTAGCATCTACAGCAACAGAACTCCAAAGTGCTGTGACTAACTTCCAGGTCAAGTAACCCTCATACGAGTCCAAAAACTAAACATAAAAGGCTGACGCATCCACGTAAAATCTACGTGTAGTACGTCAGCCTTCTTTATTGCTAATTCAACAAAGAATCTTTAAATGGAACCGTCCACCTGGTCACTCTTTACAGAATCTTTTGTACCAATTATAGCTTGAGGAACCTCGACCTTAAACCATGCCGCATACATAGTCGGCAGCACGAGCAAAGTAAGTACGGTAGCGCCAAATAAACCACCGGCAATGGCCACAGCCATGGGACCCCAAAAGTTACTGATAACCAGCGGTAGCATCCCTAAAATCGCCGCAGCCGCAGTCAACATAATTGGTCGAAATCGCAGAATGGTCGAATCAATAATTGCATCCCATACCGTTTCACCTGCTGCTTTATGCTGCTCAATCTGGTCAATCAAAATGACTGAATTGCGTATAATCATACCGCTCAAAGCTAAAATGCCAAGCTCAGCTACAAAACCTAGTGGGCGCTGTGTGGCCAGCATGGCCAGACTCACGCCAATGATGCCTAACGGCGCTGTTAGCACAGTCAACAGCATCAGCGATATTTTGCGCAACTGGAAAATAAGCAGTGTTAAAATCACAAAGATCATGGCAGGCACAGGCTGCAACAAATACTTAATGGATTTTTCGCTATTTTCTAAAGAGCCGCCAATCGTAATGCTATAGCCGGGCGGCAGCTGATTGCGAATTTGGCTCAAAGAGGTATACACTGCTTTAGTCACGTCGTTGCCCATTGCCCCAGGAATCACATTGGCCTGCACCGTAATTGTCGGTTTTAAATCACGCCGCCAAACAAGCCCCTGCTCCCCATCATAACTAATTTTAGCGATTTGCTCTAATGGAACAAACTTGCCGCTACCGATATGAATATTGAGGTCTTTCATATGCGATAAGTCATAGCGATTCTGATTATTTAAACGAAATACCATATCAACCGTCTTATCTCGCTGACGAAACTCAGCAATAGCTGCACCAGATAGCTGCATTTGTAGGTTATTTGCCAGGGTTTGACTATCAATACCGAGTAATCGAGCCTTATCCTGATCCACTGCCAAATGCATAACTTTGCTTTTTTCATTCCAATCAAAATTCACATCAAGAATGTTCGGATTATTATTCATAACCTGGCGCACTTCTTCCGCAATGGCTTGCACCTTATCATGATCGTAGCCAGCTACGCGCAGCATCACCGGATACGGTGAAGGCGGCCCTGTCTGAATCAATTTAATATTGCCGCGCACATTGGGAAATTGTTCCGCAAAGAGAGTATCAATTTTCTTGTGAATGATATCGCGCGCCTCAGGACTTTTTGCCACAATAACAAACTGAGCATAATTATTAGCAGGGAGTTTGGGCTCGGTAGTTAAAACAAAACGTGGCGCCCCTTCACCAACGTAGTAGCTATAATTTTCGATTTGTTCGTCACTAGCTATTTCCTGAGAAAACCGATTGGCTTCGGCCTCTGTAGCCTTCAGTGAAGCCCCTTCGGGCAGTGTCATTTCCACAATAAGTTCCGGCCGGATTGACGGTGGAAAAAACTCTTGCTTGATAAATTGAAACAGACCTATTGCCCCAATAAAAGCACTTAACGTACAAACAAGTACGATTTTGCGATGAGTCAGACACCAAACGAGAACCTTGCGAAACAATCGATAGAACCTAGTATCATACAGGTTATGGTCCGCTTGGTGATCTTTCTTAACTTTAATAAGCAGGCTGCCTAAAAGCGGCGTAACTAAAACAGAAACAAGCCAAGAAATTATTAAGGCAATTGTTATAACCTTGAATAGCGAACTCGTAAATTCGGCGGCATTCCCTTTAGCAAAACCAATCGGAATAAAACCAGCGCACGTAATCAATGTACCTGTCAGCATAGGGAAAGCTGTAGCTGTATAGGCAAAAGATGCAGCCTTAAACGTATCCCAGCCTTGTTCTAGTTTAACGCTCATCATCTCGACCGCAATAATGGCATCATCGACTAATAACCCCAAGGCGATAATTAAAGCGCCCAAAGAAACTTTATGCAAATCAATACCGCCAATCTGCATGCAAACAAAAACTCCCGCAATCACAAGAGGAATACATAAAGCTACCACGATACCAGAGCGAATACCTAGGCTGGCAAAACACACAGCTAGAACGATAAAAATAGCTTCTTTCAAAGATTTTGTAAATTCGCCGATCGATTCTTCAACGACTTTCGGCTGATTCGATACTTGACTTAATTCTAGCCCTGCAGGCAGCTCTTGCTGAATCTCTTTAATTTTTGCCGTTACATTTTCACCCAAAGTGAGGATATTGCCGCCTTTATCCATCGAGATAGCCAGACCAATAGCAGGCTGACCATTAAAGTACATTTTCGGATTGATCGGATCACTATAGCTGCGTTCAATTTTGGCAATATCGCCAAGACGGAAAGTCCGTCCCCCGGCTCGGATCGGCAAATTTTTAATGCTTTCCAAATCATCGAACATTCCCGTAACCCGCAGGTAAACATTATCAGAGGACGTCTCGACCATGCCTGCCGCTGCCGTAGCATTTTGCGTTTTCACTGTATTCATAATCAAATTAGGATCGATTCCAAGCTCAGCCAGCTTTGCACTTTCCATTTCAATGTAAATTTTTTCATCCTGTACGCCAAGTAAGTCTACTTTACGAATATTGGGAATCGCCAGTAGCATCCGACGAATTTTCTCGGCTCTGTCCCGCATTTCTTCATAAGTAAAACCGTCGGCTGTAAGGGCGTAAATGGAACCAAATACATCGTCAAAGCGGTCATTAAATCCGATTCCCGCCACGCCCTGCGGCAGTGTATGGCTGATATCGTTCACCATATCGCGTACTTCCCGCCAGGTTGGGCGAATATCTTTTTCGCTGACTTCGTCTTTTAAATTTACATAAATAACAGCTTGACCAGGCCTTGAATAACTTTTTAAATAATCAAGCCCCGGTGTATCTTGAAGCTTTTTCTCCACTTTATCCGTAACTTGTTCTTCTACCTCGCGCGCACTTGCTCCCGGCCAAGAGACAGAAACAATCATTTGACGGATGACAAAATCAGGGTCTTCCATCCGTCCTAACCGAAAGTAGGAAAAAATCCCCATGATAAACGTAGCAATTATAAAGTAATAAATAATTGGTTTATTATGCAAAGCCCACTCTGTTAAATTGACTCGCTTCACTATTCTTCACCTGCCGTCCTTACTTTCTGTCCGGCCTGCAGCTTATGAACTCCAGCTGTTACGATTCGCTCGCCTGGCTGAAGACCTGACAAAACTTGAATCTGATTATCACCAAAAGTTCCCACACTAATTGGTCGTAGCGTAAGTGCTCCATTTTCAACAACCCAAACATTCGGCTGATTCCCCGACTGATATAATGCGGCCAATGGAATATACACACCAGAACCGTTACCGCCTGATACTCCCTGAGCTACATTAACAGCTGCCGTCATCCCTAATTTTACAGCACTAGGGGGATTTATTAGACGAATCCTGGCCTTATAAGTTCGCGAAACGGGGTCTGCCATGGGCGAAATTTCTCTGACTTCACCAGTAACCGTTGTATTGTTTAAAGCCCAAAAAGTAATAGTAAGCTGCGCCGCTTTCTGAAGTGACTCTACCTGATTTTCCGGCACAGAAATTTCTACCTCTCGTTCGCCATCCTGAACGAGAGTAAGAACAGGTTGTCCAGCACTGACGACTTGCCCAGCCTCAACATTGATTGCCGAAACAACACCAGAACTACCAGCTTGCAGCAGACTATAATTTAATTTATTGATTCCCTGGGAATATTGAGCCGATGCTTGTTGCAGCGCAGCCGCAGCAGCATCATAGGCATTTTGATATTGATCATATTGCGCTCGACTAATAATATCTTGTTCAAGCAGCTGCCGGTAGCGATTCAAATTGCTTTCCGCCAGTTTCAATTGCGATTGAGCTGAGGCGACTTGCGCTGAATTACTGTTTACCAACTGATTAATATCTTTCGGATCAATTTCCATCAGGACATCGCCAGCCTGCACTTGACTGCCTAATTGAACAGACCGTTTGATAATTTTCCCATCCACTTGAAAACTGAGCTGCGTTTCATAGCGACCCCGTACCGCACCGGAATACACAGCAGACTGGCCCTTATCACTCATCTTAATAACTTCGGTCTGAACTAACGCTGCCTTTTGTTCAACTAAGGGTGCATTACCGCATCCTGCTAAAAAAATCCAAGCGGACACGAAGCAGCACAGACCTTTATATAAAGATTTTTGCATAAGCTTTCCCCTCCTCTATACAACTCGTTCTAAAAAATAGGGTACTTCTTATTTTTTCACAATACTATGGACAATAAGATCAATTAATACCTCTGTATAATAAGCTTCTTCCCCTTTTCTACCGGAAAACTCCATTGTCCGCATATAACTAAAAGCTTCGAATAACCGAACACCTGCATAAGCAAAAAGTTCTTCATCAACCTCGCGAAATAACCCTCGCTGTTTGCCTTTGCACAGAATATCACTGATGAGAGAAATAACCTCTTCTCGCACCATCGTATTATATTTTTTACTAATAAAGGCGGAAAAAAGCTGATCATCAGCCTTTAACAGGCGAGTTAAAAAGTGATCTTCATTAAAAAACCGAATGGCCGTCCTGATAAGCTGCGTAATCTGTTCTAGCGGATCGTCAATGATAGCAATTTGTTCAAAAAGAACTTTTTGAAAAGCTTGATTTTCCCGGATCATTAAATTTGTAAATAAATCCTCTTTATCGCGAAACAGTTCGTATATAGTCCGCTTAGAAACTTTACAGTCGCGACTTAATTCATCCATCGTTGTTTTCCGATAGCCAAAACGGTCAAATCGCTCTTTAGCCTTATCAAGAATGAGATTTCTTATATCTTCCATGTCTCGCCCTCTTTCCCGATCATAATAAAATCACCACTTAAAAACTATATTAGTGTTTTAGTTTTCTATTGTCAAGAAAATACAGCAAAACTAGTTTGCCCTATTTTCTTGACAACGAAATTTCCCACGCCTATATTTTTGCTTTTCCAGTCATGGCTGTAATATCTAACCGAAAAAACTTTGTTTGCTCAATGGCTTTATCAATATAAGCCAATCCTTCTTGATAAAAATCACGACTATATTTCTCGATAAAATAAATCGCTGCTTGTTTTTTTTCTGCTAAATCTTCTACAAGCTGGACTTTACCAAAAACCATGACTGACTTATATTTCGTCGAAAAAGCTGCTGGCAACACTTCTGTGTCAGTTACAACCGTAAAGCATGTATCATCGCGCCAAGCAATATTGTCTAATTTTTGCCCAGTAGTAGCCGAATGAAAATAAATAGCCTGATCGCGATACACAAAACTTAGTGGAACGCCATAGGGCGTACCATCTTCATTAATCGTAGCAAGTATGCCATATTGCGCTGTATTTAAAACCTCCTGTGCCGCCTCTTGGGCCATAGCTCTATCTTTTCTTCTCAGTTCTCTCATAAAAACTGCCTCCCTATAAAAATTTCTGTACAATTAAATCAGCTACACCGCTAAAATCATGAAAAGCAAAAGCCGGCGCTGAAAAAGTTTCTTCCTTAAGATCCGTAATAATTGCAATTAACTCCTTCGGATCTGAAACAATCTGACTGCTGAGTTCACTTCTCACCACTTCAATCTTAGGCATCCTCGCTTGTTTAAATCCTTCGACTAAAATGAGATCGACATCGCGCATCACTGAGACAATTTCATCCAGTTCAGCTTTTTTATCAGTCTTTTGAATGACAGCATACTGACTGTTACCAACAATAGCTGTTACATTAGCGCCAGCCTGGCGAAATCGCCAGGAATCTTTGCCAGGCACATCGACTTCAAAGCCATGGCTGTCACTCTTTACGACGCCCACACGGTAGCCGCGCTCTACCATTTCTGCAATTATTTTTTCCATAAAAGTTGTTTTCCCCATATTAGAAACAGCTGCCACAATACAAATAACGGGTATCATGGTAATATCACCCGCCTTTCACATTTCTTATATTCCTACTTTAATTTAGAACTCCTGCAAAGAAAGTCTATTAGAAATAATTCTAAATTACTGATATACTTTCACTAGAAAGATTTATCGTAATTTAATTTTTTTGCAAAGTGGTGAATTTATGGAATTAGAAACAGCTCGCGATCTACTTACTCCCTTGCTGCCGAAAAATCCAACAGTGAGAATTCCTTTGGCTGACAGCTTCGGTCGACTTCTGGCAGAACCGATTATAGCTGCGCTTGATTTTCCGCCGTTTGATCGATCCCCGCTTGACGGCTATGCAGTAAGAAGCGCTGACATCCAGGGCGCCTCCGCCGCCGCTCCTAAAACGTTAATACAAACGGATAACATTCCTGCCGGTACCTTTTCCACCAAACCGGTTTGCCCAGGCGAAGCCGCTCGCATTATGACCGGAGCACCGCTACCGCCAGGCGCTGACGGAGTCGTAAGACTAGAAGATACAAACCTTGTCGACGATATTGTAACAATTTATACGGATCAGCAAGCAGCCAAAAACATTTGCCGCCGCGGCGAAGAGATCCACTCTGGTGAAACTTTATTAACGCCAGGAACTTACATCAATGAAGGCGTTCTCGGTCTATTAGCGTTAGTGGGACAAACACAGCCGCTCGTCTATACCAAACCAAGAATCGGCTTATTAGCTACAGGAAGCGAACTAGTGCCACCTGAAGCTCCGTTAACGCCAGGGAAAATCCGTGATACCAATAGCTTTATGTTGGCTGGAAAAATATTAAAGTGCGGTGGCGAACCGCATTTACTCGGCCTCGTACCAGATCGCCTTGAAGCCATTATCGAAAGTCTTGAAACAGCGCCGCCTTTGCCAATCTATCTCACTACTGGCGGTGCTTCCGTGGGCGACTATGATTTAATGGAACAGCTTTTTCAGCATTTCAAAATTCCCATTCTCTTTAATCGACTCGATATCAAGCCAGGAATGCCAGTCATAGCCGGATTGTGGAAAAACTCCCTGCTCATTGCGCTATCAGGAAATCCGGCGGCAAGCAGCGTATCCTTTGAAGTTCTCCTCCGACCTTTAATCCAAAAACTGGCCGGTTTTTCTTGCTGGGAGCATCAGCGCTCTTTAGTCACCTTAAACAGTGAGTTCACAAAACCGTCCCCAACTCGACGCTTCGTCTGGGCACGCTGTTATAATCACAACGGAAGAATGTATGCAGATCCCCTTTCTAGTCAAGGAAATGGTATGCTAAAAGCGGCGGCATCAGCCAATGCCTTATTAGATATTCCGCCAAATACCCCCGCGCTTACACCAGGCATGCAGTTTGAAGCGCTTCTTCTATAAATTACGCAAGGAGATAATAGTAATGAAAACGATTCATGTTACGGAGGCCATAGGCTCAATTCTCGGTCAAGATCTCACCCGAGTCGTTCCGGGACAGTTTAAAGGCGTAGCTTTTAAAAAGGGGCATAAGATTCAACCCGAAGATATTCCCATTTTACTGAGTATGGGAAAAGATCATGTGTATATCTTAGAACTTAAAGCCGGGGACATCCACGAAAATGATGCCGCTCAAAAGCTTTTCCAACTTGTAGCTGGTTTGAATATTGCTGATGAATCGGCCTCGGAAGGAAAAGTAACCCTGCGTTCGACCTGTAAAGGCTTATTAAAAATCAATGTAGAAAAGCTACAACAAATTAATTCTCTGCCAGGAATTGCCGTGTCGACACTCCACACTGATACACTTGTTCAGGAAAATGAGCTTGTCGCCAGAACTAAAATTATTCCTTTAGCTATCCCTCAGACTACCCTTGCCGCCATTCAAAAGATTTGCGCAGATGGCCCCATCATTCAAGTCATGGCGCTTCCAGCGAAAAAAGTGGGCTTAGTTATCACTGGCAATGAAGTCTTTTACGGACGGATTCCCGATAAATTTGAAAAAGTCATGCAAGCAAAGCTTGCCAGTTTAGGTAGCCAAGTAGTAAAAACGATTTTCACGCCTGATAACCCTGCTGAGATTAGCGCTGCTATTGAAACGCTGGCGCAAACTAACGATCTTGTCTTGGTAACAGGCGGCATGTCCGTAGATCCTGATGACGTAACACCTCTAGCGATTCGCCAAACAGGTGCGGACGTTACAGTCTATGGCACACCCGTTTCACCTGGCTACATGTTTCTCTTAGCTCGTTTGAAGGAAACGCCAATTTTAGGTATTCCAGCCTGCGGCATGTATCATAAGATTACGATCCTTGATGTACTACTACCTAGAATTCTTTTAAATGAAACAATCACGGCCGCCCTAATCGCGGCTATGGGCCATGGCGGGCTTTGCTTAAATTGCGAGATCTGCCGTTACCCTCACTGTAATTTTTGCAAATAAAATTGGGCGAGAAATGGGGCAGTGTTGAATATTACTTTCAACACTGCCCCTAGTTTTATACTATGATAGCCGCTACTCCTCTATGAAAGCCATGTCGGTTTTTTGATAAGACCTGCACCAAAACTAACGCCTATTAAGACAAGCAATAGGGCATACAAATGATTCAAGTATAGCTGTTCTCCTAAAAAAAACGCGGAAGCAAACACACCGACAACAGGCGAAGCATTTTGAAAAAGCGAAGCTCTTGAAGCACCCACTTTTTGAATACTCATATTCCATAATAAGGCCCCTAATGCCGTACTAAAAAAACTCGAAAACAGCAGGACAGCGATCACGGAAAAACTTAAATCTTTGCCATAAGTCCACTGCGCCTGACTGAAAAGCCCCAAAATATCCAAGCCTACCGCGGCTAAAACATGACTATAAGCAGTCACATGCAGCGGCGAGACATAGGTGGTCGCCTGCTTTACAAAGAGAGACCCAATTACAAAAGTAATTGTTGCAATACAAGTTACACTGTCGCCCCATAAGCTTGCACCACCTTGGGCTTTACCAGCAACAATAAACAATAGCCCGCAAAATCCAATAAGAATTCCTACACCTTTTGTGCCAGTAAAAGCCTCTTTTAAGAATAAGGCCGACAGCAATGTCGTGAATAACGGACTTAAACCAAGGATAAGCACAGCATGAATTCCGCTTGTGGCACTAATTCCCCAAGTCAAGGCAATTTGATGCAAAAAGATGCAAAAAAGTGAAATTCCGCTAATTGGCAGCCAAGCCGCGGCAGGTATTTTTACCCAACCATATTGATAAATCACCGTAGGAAAAAGTAAAGCAGCTGCCAAAGTTAAGCGAATCGGCGCTAGTGCGAGCGGCGGAAAAAACTGAGTAAGATACTTAATAGCCACAGAATTGAGTCCCCATAAAACAACAACAATCCCCAGCAGAAAAAAAGCGCTTTTATCACTGCTTTCGGCCGTCTTTCCCCAATTACTTACCATATTCGTTTTGCACAAATTTCTCGAATGCAGCTAGAGAACGTTCCACTTTTTCCGTGTCAATACAGTAGGCCATTCTAAAATAGCCAGGGCAGCCAAAACTATCGCCAGGCACTAAGATCAAATCATACTTTAACGCTTTACGACAAAATATCTTGGCGTCTTCTTCCAAAGCCTTAGGGAAAATGTAGAAAGTGCCGCCTGGTTTCACACAGCTAAAGCCGAGCTCAACGAGTTTTTCGTAAAGCAAATTCATATTTTTCTCGTAAACAGCCATATCAGCAGTTAAATCAACTACCTCCGCTACAGCCAACTGAATAATCGACGAAGGACAATTATGACCAATCCCACGTGAAATCTGACCGCACATACTAACAATCAATGCCGCATCAACACAAGTGGGATTTACTGCTACATAGCCAATTCGTTCGCCTGGTAAAGATAGTGATTTCGAGTAAGAATAGCACGATAAGGTATTATGATAAAACTTGGAAATATAAGGATTTTCCACACCATTAAACAAAATTTCCCGATAAGGTTCATCAGATATAATAAAAATTTCGTGACCATATTCCGCTTCTTTTTTAGTCAGTAAATCAGCCAGTCTTTCAATCGTAGCTTTAGAGTAAACTACACCGGAAGGATTATTGGGCGAATTGATCAGTACCGCCGCCACCTTCTCTGTCAGCATTTCTTCAAAAAGAGCAAAATTAATTTGAAAGTCTGCTGTATTCGGCGGAACCACCTTTAAAACTGCCCCAGTCAAATCAATATATGGATGATATTCCGGAAAAAACGGCGCAAAAGTCAACACTTCGTCACCTGGTTCCGTAACACAGCGTACCGCATGGGCTAAAGCGCCAGCCGCGCCGGAAGTCATAAAAATATGATTTGCCGTATAATTCATGGCAAAACGCCGATTTAACGACTCCGCTATTTTTTCTTTCACAGAAGCAATCCCCAGACTAGGACTATAACTATGGAGCTCTACAGGACTCTTTTCGGCAAGCATCGTCTGCATAACTTGTGTAAAGTCACCGGGAACAGGAACCGAAGGATTCCCTAGACTATAATCAAAAACATTTTCGTAGCCGATTTCCTTCCCGCGCGCTGCCGCAAATTCGGCTAACTCACGAATCACAGACTTGCCTTCCAGCATCTTCTTATACTGTTTTGCAATCATAACTTCTCCTCCTAAATAAACATCCAAAGTTTTTATATTTTTCTAGTCCCCTTGCTCACATAGAGTTAGGACATGTAATAAATTAAGTGATAAAAAGAAGCTTGCTGTTTAGAGAGATTTTGATAGCAATGAGGCTGATTAGCAAAATACCGAAGAACATCGCCTTTTTTTAAGCGATACTCCTGTGCAGCAACACCAATCGTAATTTCGCCTTCCAGTACCATTATATATTCTTCCACACCATCGTCATGGGCCTCTGAGTGATGATTACAGCCAGGTTCGAGCTCTAATAGGAACATTTCAAAACCGCGCATACTGTCAAAGGAAAATTGCGGATAAATTTTTAAAAGGCCCTTGTCCTCGGCTAAAGCTTGTATCGCTGAAAAACCAACAAATTGGCCGCTGCTGCAGTCAGTTTGTTGAATTGGTTCACTCACTAGCGAAGAAAAGGATACTTTTAATCCTGTCGCGATTTTCCACAAAGTATTTAAGGTTGGGCTGGATTCGCCTCTTTCAATCTGTCCGAGCATAGTTTTACTCACACCAGTTAATTCGGCCACTTTATCAAGGCTCAAGCGGCGTTTTCTTCGAGTGGCTTTTAGTCTTGCACCAATATCCGGCTGCTTTTCCATGTAATACGCCCCTTATTTTTTGCAGAAAAGATCTGTTATATTGTATACTTTTTTATACACTTATGCAAATTTTTCTTGTTTTAACCCAAAATAAAAAGAGGCATTTTTACAAACTATGCCTCTTCCTACGCTTATAACTACTTTTTATAAAACAGAAATTACTTTGCCTTCGGTAATCTTCAGTAAATCATCTGGGGTAAGCTGAAAAAGAGCAAAAGGCGTCCCAGCTGCAGCCCAAATTTTTTCATACTGAAACAAGTCTTCATCAATAAAACAATTTAGTTTTTGGCTATGACCGATAGGAGGAATCCCGCCTATAGCATAACCAGTGTTAGCAAGAACATAGCTGGCATCTGGGCGAACAAGGGGTTCGCCAATCAATTCTTTAAATTTCTTTTCATTTACGCGGTTACTGCCACTAGCAATGATCAGCAGCGGCTCTTCACTTTTTTTCCCCTTAAAAATCAAGGATTTCGCAATTTGTCCTACTTGACAGCCAACAGCGTCAGCAGCCTCTTGCGCTGTACGGGTAGAATCTTGCATCTCTACAACTTGTAGATCTAGTCCATACTGATTTAGTGCTGCTTGTACACGACAAGCGCTTTCTTTTACCAAATGTTGCATAGCGTAATCCCTCCCGTTTTGTGCGTTATAACGTCTATAGAAATCATTATACCTTTGTGCGCAATAAAGCACAACAAGATAATAAGACTATTGCATCAGAATTGAAAATAATGTACCATTTCTTTACACTACATTCATTCGTTTCAACTAAGGAGATATAAGCTATGATCTATTACTTATTTGCTTTGCTGGCAGGATTCGCCGCAACGCTGCAAGCAGGAATTAACGGAAAACTCCAAGTCTTTCTTGGCAGTCCGCTGCTCACTTCTTTTGTCAGTTTTTTAGTCGGCTCTGTCGGCTTAGGCGCGGCCTATTTGGCAACCGTTTTCTATCAAGCTCAGCCAATTCCGTCTTTCGCGAGTCTCACTCAGACAAGCATTTGGATGTGGAGCGGCGGCTTATTAGGCGCTTTTTTTGTCTTTACAACGATCTTCTGTCTGCCTAAAATTGGTTTTGCCAACCTATTTAGCCTGATTGTCGCCGGACAACTCTTGCTGGCCATATTTTTTGATCATTATGGTCTGCTAGGCAACACGCTGCATCTGCTTAATCCCTATCGCCTTTTAGGGGTTGCTTTACTTGTCACTGGCGTCTACCTGATCCAAACACACTGAATCCATTCACTCGCCGATTTTTAGTTGATAAATTCGATTGGCATTGTCAAAAAATACTTTGTCGTGATGTTTCTCGGGAATAATCTGTGCTACGAACTCAATATAATCAGTTAAATTTGCTAAAGGCCAGTCTGTACCAAACATAAATTGATCATAATCATCTAGGTATTCGAGCCAAGTTTTAAAGAGTTCTATATACCCGTGCTTTTTCGCAAAAAACTTGGGCAAACTGGCTATTTTCCCTTCTAAAATTCCTGAAAGATCGGCCGCTACATTTTTATTTTTCTCCATAACCGCAATGGCATCAACAAGCCAAGGATTTCCCAAATGGCACATAACAAACTGCACCTCAGGATAACGGACTGCCGCCTCATCCAAAACCATGGGATGGCTATATTTTAATAAGGCATTACTTGTAGCAGTTAATCCCGTATGAACCGCCACCGGCTTTCTATAGGCCCTCGCCAATTCGTAAAAAGGATCCACAATTGTATCGTAAATATAAAAATGATTATAGCCAGGATAGAGCTTAATACCGACACAATTTTCTCGTTGTAAGTGTTTTTCCACTAAATCCGCTTGCGCTTTCACTTCTTTCGGATTAAAACAATTGCTATCAAGGCCAATGCAGTAGCGAAGATAGCTGGGATAATGATGCTCCGTCAATTCTAAGCTGCGGTTTCCCATGACAACACCGCAAACAATATTGTTTTTTATGTATTGTTCTTGTAAATGTTCACTTGTATTTTTATGGCCAGCCGCTTCAGCAATCTGGTCGAAATAAGGTTCATCACAAAAATGAAGATGCGCATCAATAATTTTCATAAAATGTAGTCCTTTCTTGTTCCACTATAATTACTATCTGTATCATACCACTTCAGCGAGTTTTTTGAAAAGACTCCTGATAAACAGGGAAAACTTTACTCAATAGAGAATCAAAGATATACTGCTTTTCTTACTAGAAGGGTTCCACAAACTGGTTACACAAGGAGTGCTTCATGATGCGCAATTTTATCCCATTAGCTCTTACTGTTCCGCTACTTTTACTAGGACTACCGGAAGCATCGGCTGCTGAGACTACAACTAGCACTGCTGCAGTGACTGCAGCAGCTGCCACAACTGCAACAACACCTGCTGCTCCGACAGAAAATCAGATTGAGCTAGATTTTGATTACCTCACACCGATTTCGAGTGATCGTAAAGTAGATACTTATTCCCTACATATCCTACAAAAAATTTCTGAAAGCGAGACACGCTCTGTTTATCGCGGTCTCACCGTTACTCGGGCTTATGGCAATGTTACACTAACAAATCTGAACCAGCATACGCCTCGTGATAGTTCCACTGTTGGCGTCGGCCCTGTTTATATGGTGCGTAACGAAAAATATCGCTCAGGCAAATTCTCAGCAGCTATTGATATGAGCGGCGGACTTATTCTTTATGATAAAGCTTTTCCGGCTGGCGGAAGATCCTTTAATTTTATGTGGCGAATCGGTCCGGAACTTATTTATAAATTTGATAAAGATTCTTCCATTCATCTCGGTTATATGCTTATGCATGTTTCCGATGGCTTTAAAACACGCAATCCTTCCTATAACGCCACAGGCGTTACTTTAGGTTTTTCTAGTAAGTTCTAAGAAATTTATTATATTATCATAAAGGGCGCCATACAAAATCATTTTTGTACTGGCGCCCTTTTAGTTTCCTCTGACTTTTAATCCCACTTATCTTCCTAGATGTTTGGGACACCTAGTCCGGCACATGTTGCAGGAGTAAATAAAACCGCCGCCTTCGGAAGATTTGCCGCAAACGGCGCGGCATTTGCTTTGATCAATAGTAACACCATCTAACGCTTGACTTGGACAGGAATCTAAACAAATGCGACAATTGGGCAAACACCCTTCCTCTTTCGATAACTGATCAGTCTCTACCGCGACTTTGAGTAAAATAGCGCCCAGTAAAAGCCGATTGCCAAACTGTTCATTTAAAAGAAGCGTATTTTTTCCGATCTTCCCTAATCCAGCTTGTACTGCCGCATGCTTTAAAGAAAGTATTCCCTGTCCGCGACGCCGACTTTCATCCCAATATTCATAAGGATCCGATGCTGGCACAGGAACAGAACTAATTCCGTGCTTCTCCCATTCCATCGCAGCAGTAAGGGCAATCGAATTAAGTTTATCAAATAACTTTAAGTGAGCGAAAGTATACAGAGCTTGCGAGGAAGAACAGAAAATACTTTTTGGTATAGCTACAGCAAAAACAACGACACTTTGGCAACCAGGAAAAATATCATCAGGATGAAATCCAGACGGTGCCTTTGTAAAATGTTCAACAGCAGCGATTTGGCACAAATCGGCGCCTAGCTTCTCCATATGTTCTTTTATTGTCACAGCAGTAATATTTCCCATTTTAAACCTCCCTAAATTGATTATCTCAGACTGGATTTATCCTTGAAGTTATATTACCATAGAGCTATCTATAGATAAAATGGATAGATTTGATCTATTAATTCAATAAAATTGATAGGTGGTTAATTTATGGAACTGCGACAACTGAAAACTTTCACAATTGTTGTGAAAAAACTAAGCTTTACCCAAGCAGCTCAGCACTTGGGATACGCGCAATCAACCATTACTAACCAAATTCAAGAGTTGGAAAAAGAATTTGGAACATTACTCTTTGAGCGATTAGGCAAACAAATCAAGCTTACGAAATCAGGCGAAGATCTTTATGTTTATGCAGAAAAAATATTAAAATTATCAGAAGAGGCCAAAGCTGTCCTGGCCAATTCACTTTCACCTTGCGGTTCTCTCAGTATTGGTACTGCCGAATCACTCTGCACGCATCGTTTACCAGAAGTGTTTAAAATATTTCGCACTCGCTATCCCCATGTTGAGATCAACATTACTCTGGATATCTGTTCAGATTACCGTTCCCACTTGAAAAAAAACACTGTCGATATTATGGTCTCCCTTGATGTACCCACCAAAGAAACTGATTTTATAAGTCATACGCTTTTTGAAGAACCAATGGCAATTATAACAGCCCCTGACCATCTTCTGGCATACAAAAAAACGGTTACAGTACAGGATATGAACAATCAGTCCTTTATTCTGACAGAACCAGGGTGCAGTTATCGCCGGATTTTTGAAAGCATTCTCACCCAAGCTGGCGTCACTCCAGCCTCGGTCATTGCCTTCAGCAGCAATGACGTAATAAAAAAATTCGTCATGGATGGCTGGGGCATTGGCTTTTTACCGCGAATCGCTGTAGAGCAAGAATATAAAGAAGGCCGACTCGCGATTCTTCCCTGGATCGGTCCACCCTTTCAAATTAAGACACAAATTATTTATCATAAAGATAAATGGCTGTCGCCTGCCTTACGAGCCTTTATTGACGTAACTACAGAAACATTTAAACATGCAAACAAAAAATCCAAAGCCTAAGAAAAAGGCCTTGGATTTTTTTATTCATCATTGAATTCCATTAAAAACATGATACACCACAGCTTTAATAAATACTTCATTAACAGGTTCTCCCGTTATCAGCAACCGATAAAATAGCGGACCATAAATTAAGTCAATACATAATTCAAGATCCAAATCTTTTTTCAGTTCGCCTCGCTGAACGCCTCGTTCCAGAATTCGCTTTGATTCTAGGCGACGCGGCTGAAAATACCTTAACCGATATTCCTCTGCTATCTTTGCATCAAATTGCCCTTCGGCAATTAGCTCATTAATCGCTTGTCCTTCGCGACTCGCCAAAAAGCGAGCTAAATTCCCTGCTTGAATAATAGTGTCTTCTACTACTGATCCTGTATCTGGTACGGGGAGTCTAGACATAGCAGCTGATAAAAAGCCAGCCATTACAACAGCTGCTTTATTAGGCCACCATTTATAAATCGTAGCTTTACTCACTTTAGCCCGTTCCGCGATTTTTTCTACAGTGACGGAGCTAAAGCCCTTTTCCAAGAGCAATTCATAGGAAGCCGCAAGAATCGCTTTTTCCGTAGCAGCGTCGCGCGGGCGTCCTCGTTTCTTTTCCAAACAAACACCTCCATTCTACTTCAGGTGCTAAAAACCATACGTACATTATACTAAATATCTTTCCATAATAAAACGAAAAAGATATTTACAATACTAAACGTATAGTATATAATTTACTTAAACAAAAAACTAAACGTTTAGTATTGTAAATTGACAAAAAAATATAAAGGCAGGGATTCTCTATGAAGCAAGATCAAAAAAACTCCCAACAAATTTCTACTTGGATTACAGTGCTCCTGGCAGTCGCCTGTGGCGTAATTGTTGCCAATCTCTATTATGCCCAGCCCTTAATCGGCCCTATCAGCACCGCCACTGGCCTTCCCCTCTCTTTAGCCGGATTCATCGTCACTTTAACACAAATCGGCTATGTCATTGGTCTATTATTTATCGTACCGCTTTCTGATCTTATCGAAAATCGCCGACTCGTTTTTATCTTGTTAATTGCTTTAATCGCCGCTCTAATCGGCGCCGCCCAGATAACCAATGCGTTCTTCTTCCTCGCTACTGCTTTACTACTTGGGCTTGGCTCTGTAGCAACGCAAATTCTTGTTCCTTACGCCGCCCATCTCGCACCTGAGGAAAAGCGCGGGCAGGCCGTCGGCAATGTCATGAGCGGACTGTTGCTTGGGATCATGCTCTCCCGTCCCTTAGCCAGCCTAGTGACCGGTTTATGGAGTTGGCAGATTATTTTTCTGATCTCGGCTATCTTAACAGCACTGCTTGCGCTTCTCTTAGCCTTTTTTCTACCCAAAAGAACTCCTGTACCAACCCTGAGCTATAGTCGTTTGTTACTTTCGCTTATATCACTCTTTGCTACCAAGCCGCTCTTACGACGCCGCGCCTTTTATCAAGCTTGCTTGTTTGGTTCCTTCAGTCTTTTCTGGACAGTCATTCCCTTATGGCTCACGCATCATTTTCATTTATCACAGCAAGAAATTGCACTATTTGCTCTTGCTGGCGTGGCTGGTGCTGTTGCGGCTCCCATTGCCGGTAGATTAGCTGATAGAGGCTGGACGAAGCCCTTAACAGGATTGGCCATTATCATTGCGATACTTGCTTTCCTATTAACAAATATCACCAACGAACCTTCCCCTTTCGCCTTAACAATACTAGTGATCGCCGCAATCGCCTTAGATATGGCCGTATCAGGCAATCTCGTTCTTGGCCAACGAGTTATTTATTCTCTAGGCAGTGAAATCCGCGGGAGAGTGAATGGAGTATTTATGGCTGTCTTCTTTTTAGGAGGAGCCGCCGGTTCATCACTGGGCAGCTGGTCTTACGCTTATGGTGGCTGGTTCGCCGCGTCACTCCTCGGACTAAGTCTGCCTATCATAGCCCTAATCTATTTTTTCACAGAAAAGACTAAATAAATTTAAGAAATACATTACTAGCGCCTAGTTACCAAAAAGAAATTTTTGTACTATCACAGGAAAAACCCCAAAAATAAATAAGAGCAAAAAGCTTATTAGCTCTTTTTGCTCTCATTTATTTATAAAGTAAGTCCAAAACGTTTCAGTTCAATAAAAATTTTTTCCAAACAGCGACCTTTCTCAGTGAGGGAATATTCCACGCGCGGCGGTACTTCCGGATAGACTTTCCTATTCACGATCCCTTTTTCCTCTAATTCTCGCAACCGCAATGAAAGGGTCTTGGGACTGATCGCTTTCATGGATTTTTGCAAATCACTAAAGCGCATGGTTCCTTCAATCAGTAGGTCTCTGATAATAAGAAAGGTCCACTTCGTTCCAATAACATCAAGCGTTTTAGCGATGAGACAAGGCTGTCCCGGTTCGCCTTTAGTCAATTGAATTTCTATTGTATTCATTACAGTGGCTCCCTTAAATTATTTGCTTATTATTATACCACAAAACTTTCTTAAAAATAGTTATATCCTAAAAGATATCAATGAAATAAATACTGCTCTGTTATATTAATAAATGCCTGCTTGGCCGGACTTACCCATTTATTTTTATTATAAATAAGTTGCGTAAATAGCTTAATAGAACAATCCGCGATTGGCAAAATGGCTATTTCTTGTTGCACAGGATAATAAGAAAGACAAATCTCTGGTAGAAGCGTAATGCCTACCCCTTTTGCTACTAGATCAAAAATTAAATTCGTACTACCAATTTCTAGTCGCGCCGCAACTGCTAAATTACGCTCTCGCAGTATTTCTTCAAAGACCTCGCGATAATTGCAATATTTCTCCGTCAAAATAAACTTTTCGCAAACTATATCTTGTAAAGAAACAGAATGTGTTTTGTAAACCAATGGATGCGCCTTAGAAGCAAGAAATACAATCCTTTCTTCTCTTTCTATAGCCCGGCAAAAATTATGTTCATTAATTTTTTTATCTAAAGTTACTATTACATCAACTTGATTTTGTTGCAACAATTTTACCAGTTCTAATGTAGTCGCTATCTTGATTATCAAGGCAACTTTAGGATAACGTAATAAAAAAGTCTCAATAATTTCTTGATATACAGTACTGCAAAGCGATTCAACAATGCCTACTTGTAAGACGCCAGTCGGCTCTTGCTGCACAATGAGAGCTTCCTGCGCTTCCATGGCTAGCTTAATAATTTTTTGCGCAAAAGGCAAAAAAGCCTCGCCTTGTTGCGATATATAAACTTTTTTACCAAACCGATCAAATAACTGAACCCCCAGTTCGTCCTCTAGTTGCTGAATTTGTATCGTAACTGTCGATTGAGAATATCCTAACTGCTGCGCCGCCTGCGAAAAATTCATTAACTCGGCAACTTTAAGAAAAGTCTTTAGATAATTGTGATTCATAGCTCTCCTTATCAATATAATTCATAAGTTAAATTAAATAAATTCATTTTTATCATATTAGGAAGTTATGATAAAGTAAAGTCAAAGAAATACTTAGGAGGTTTTATTTGTGAAGGATACCGAAAAGAATGTAAAAATAGCCGTAGTACAAGCTGCTCCTAGTTTGTTTGATAAACAGAAAACTATTGACAAGGCCATCGAGCTAATAAAAGAAGCCAGCCAGGCCAAAGCTAAGTTCATTATATTTCCCGAATCATTTATTCCGGCCTATCCGCGGGGATTTTCTTATGGTTACGTAGTGGGAACACGAACTATGAAAGGTCGTGAAGACTGGAAACGCTATTATGATAATTCAGTCATGGTACCAAGTATCGACACCGAATCTATCGGAAAAGCCGCCGCTGAAGCCAATGCCTACGTGTGCATGGGCGTAACCGAACGAGATGAATTAAACTGTACTTTATATTGCACATACTTATTCTTCGGCCCTGACGGCAGTTTTTTAGGTAAGCATCGCAAGCTAAAACCGACAGGCACAGAACGCCTGATTTGGGGTGAAGGCCATGACCATACATTAACAACAATCGATACCCCTTATGGGATAGTAGGTTCGCTCATCTGTTGGGAAAATTATATGCCTTTAGCTCGCGCCGCTATGTATCAAAAAGGAGTATCCATCTATTTAGCGCCAACAGCGGACAGCCGCGAAGAATGGCAATGCACCATGCGGCATATTGCGTTAGAAGGGCGCTGCTTTGTAATTGGCTGTAATCAATATGTAACCACAGATATGTATCCCACCGATTTTAACTATCAGCATGAACTGGAAAATTATCCAGGAAACTTCTGTCCCGGCGGTAGTTGCATTGTCGACCCATTTGGAAAATACGTTGTCGCTCCTGTCTGGGACAGGGAAGAAATCTTGTATGCCGATTTAAATTTAGACTTAGTTCCTTTAAGCCGCATGGATTTTGATCCAACCGGTCACTATTCTAGACCTGACGTATTAGAATTGATTATTCACGAATAACTCTACGGTTCGTTTATTGTCTCCTTATGAAAGATCCGCTAAACTAGCTTTGTGAGGTGATACGATGAATTGCGAAAAAATTGGTAAATTGATCTATACTCTGCGCAAAGAAAAAAACATGACTCAAAAAGAACTTGCCGATACCATGAATATCAGCGATAAAGCGATTAGCAAATGGGAAAGAGGTCTCGGCTGCCCTGACATTTCCTTGCTGCCTGAGCTATCGAAAATTTTCAATGTAAATATTGAAGAACTTTTATCAGGAAGTATTGCGCTTAACGAATTGAATGGAGGAAACATGAAAAAACTTGCATTTTACGTCTGCCCAAACTGTAATAACCTAGTCACAGCCTCAGGCAACGCCACCGTATCTTGCTGCGGCAAAAAACTAGAAGCGCAAACACCGATAAAGGCGCTGGAAGATCATCGACTCGTTGTCGATACGGTGGAAGATGAATTATATATTACTTCCCCTCATGAAATGAGCAAAGTCCATTATCTTTCCTTTATCGCCTACGTAACTGGCGACAGAGTCTTGCTAGTAAAACAATACCCTGAATGGAATATGCAAGTTCGCTTTGCCAAGCTCGGACACGGCAAACTCTATTTTTACTGCGTGGAACATGGGCTGTACTATCAAGTCATCTAAGGCTCTTCCCAAAGTATTGGATATAGCCAAACAAAAGAACTGTCGCACTAAGCGGGACTCACCATATCTGGTATGAAACCGTCTTAGTACGGCAGCCTTTTTATAATAAATTAGAAATTTACAGATTCCATTTGATACAGTATAGTAAATATACAGACGATTGACATTTCTCTATCTAAAAAATTAAGGTTAGGTGGTAATATGAATAAAACAGACATCTGCGAATTAGCCGCCCACTTTACCGAGACTTCCAAAGACAATTATATCGCTAAAGAAATTGCGCTTTCCCCCAAAGTAATTGGTTTAAAGATGTACGAAAGTCCAATCTTTTCCTTTGGAGCTGCCACGGATCCCTATTTTAGTGAATTGAAAAAAGCCACTGGAATCGGTGAACATTTTCTTCTGCCGCAAGAATGGCTGCCAGAAGGAAAAACAGTTATTTCTTTTTTCCTTCCCTTTACTGAACAAGTAAAGAAAGAAAATAACAAAGATCCGCTTTGGCCGCCAGACGAATGGCTTCATGCCCGCATTGAAGGACAGCTATTCATCAATAAGCTAGCCCTACATATTAAATCTTCTTTAGAAGCTGCGGGCTATCATAGTATTATTCCTTCACTAGATGAACGTTTTTGGGCAAAAAGATACTTAAACCCAGCTACGCCTCATCCCGAAGCCGCGTTTACGAGTAATTGGTCAGAACGTCATATCGCTTTCATTTGCGGACTTGGTACCTTCGGCCTTTCTAAAGGACTCATCACAAGCAAAGGCATCGCCGGTAGATTCAGTAGTTTAATTACTGATTTAGAAATACCGCCTGATTCAAGAAATTATCAGTCTCTTTATGAATATTGCACCCATTGCGGCGCTTGCATTCGAAAATGTCCAGCCAAAGCAATTTCACTAGAAGAAGGAAAAAATCATGTACTTTGTGCTGCCTTTCTCGATAAAACAACCGAAAAATACGCCCCTCGTTACGGCTGCGGCAAGTGTCAGACAGGCGTACCTTGCGAAAGTAAAATTCCTTATAAAAAAACATAATGAATCAATCTGACAAAGAAAACTAGCTGACTATACTTTTTTGAGTATAACCAGCTAGTCTTTTTTATTTTGCAGTGCGTACTATGACTGCGCAGTTTGATTATGTTTATTGATCGGTATGGTCAAAGGAATTGTAACTAACGCTACAAGCGCTACAACAAATACAGAGATGTTAATGCCAGCTACATCGCTGAAAATTCCATACAGCCAGGGGGAAACTGCGCCAGAAGCAATCGTGGCTGTATAAAATAACGCAAATGCTTGTTTTTGATTTTCTGCTTTCACTAAATCAGGAACGCTGCCATAAAGCACAGAAGACGTGCCATTTAGAGCAACTCCTAATAGCAAAGAAATTATCATCACAATATGTAAAGAACAATTCAGTATGCTTATGATAAAAAACGTAGTTAGTATTTCTGTAATAATGACTGATCGCAGCACGCCCACCTTCGTAGCCAAGGTCCCCACCAAAAACTTTCCCATGGCCCCACCGGCAAATACTAGAGAAAAAGCGATACCGATTGTCGCCACTTCTGCCCCTTTTTGCTGCATTAAAAAAGGAAAAAAAGTCAGGAAGCCCATTCGGGTACTGCTGTCAATAATACCAATCAGTAACAAGGCCCAAAAAGCTTTACTCGCTTTCCACCCACTGAAGCCACCCGCTTGTTTGTCAGATTGTAAATGCCCATTATGAGAGATTAAATTTCTGCTATTTATAAATATTAGCGCTGCAATCGCTAGTCCCACAATCCCCATAATCTGGCTTGCCGCTTGCCAGCTATATTGACTGACAATAAACGAAACACCACTTGGCAAAACAAGTTTTCCCATATCACCAGCTACATTAAATGTACTTAACGCAACTCTTCGCTGATTGCTATCATTATATTCACTAGAGATGATGGATGATGACAAAGGATGCTGTACGCTCGAACCAAGCCCGCCAGCAACTAGCAGCAAACATAAAAATAAAAAGGCCGGTGCTAAACCATAAAAAAACACAGAAATACTTGTAATAATAGTTCCGATCAAGAGAGTTCGGGCTTCACCGAGTCGCGAGGCAAGAAAAGTTGACGGTATTTGAAATCCAGCTAGAAACCCAGAAAAAAGCGTTTTTAAAAAACCGACTTCAGCAAAAGTCAATGAAAATTGCGCCTGCCAAATAGGAAAAAAGATATATAACATATCGCTAAAGCCATCGTGAATAAAATGAGCCAAACTGCCTGTCATTAAAGCTTGATTATATTTCCCCTTAATATTCGCTAAAAGTTGTATCATAAAGAATTACCACCTGTCACTTAGGTTGCTTGCAAATACTCTAGAAAAGCTGTTCCTTGGTCGGCCTGAGCGGCAATTCTTGTTAACAATAATTGTGTTTCCGCGGTAAAAATTTTTTCTTTATGAAAAATTATAGAAAAGGTGATCGAAAAATTGGGAACTTGCTGTAATTCACTTAATATACCATCTCGAATGGAATCTGCCACTAGTATCTCTGGTAAAATTCCCGCTCCCAGACCCTTTAGCACAGCTTCTTTTACCGCTTCTGAATCACTGTACTCCAAAATAGGCCGGATATTGCGTTCCTGAAATGCACCATCATATATTTTCCGATAAAGACTGCTTTGCCTTAAAGCAACTATTGGATATTGCCAAATATCATTGCCGTACTTTTGCAACAATGCTGTATGAGCAACCCCTTTTAACTTTTGTAGACCTAGATTAAACTGTAAAATTTTGTGATGCGAGACTGTATCATGTACCAAGGCAAAATCAAAGCTATTATTTAATATTCCTTTTATCGTTTCTGGTAAATCGACACAATGCTCAATGCTTACGGCAACATTCGATTTATTATTATGCAGTTCTTGCAAAACAGGCGAAAGCATATGCGCTGCTACAGCTGTCCCCAAACCAATTCGAATTGTTCGATGGCAAGAGATTTCCTCCAAAGCAGTTTGCGCTTCCCGGTGAATTAGGAGTAATTTTTCTGCATAGCCCATTAAACACTTTCCCGCTTCAGTAATATACAACTTTTTGCCAACTCTTTCAAAAAGCAAAACGCCAAAATGTTCTTCCAGTGTCTTAATCTGAGCTGTTACAGTAGGCTGACTAAAATTCATCGTTTCTGCCGCCTGAGTAATATTTTCTATTTTAGCAACGCAAAGAAAAGTTTTTAATAACCGCAAATCCATATTCTAGCACATCCCACAAATTGATCTATTTCAATTGTAGGATATATCGATCTATCTGACAATTCATTTGACCTCCTACCATGCTCCCGTGACTGCTTTCAGTTTACCCTGTTTATTTGATAGAATGAAATTGAATATAGTAATTACCTTAATAAAAAAATTCAATTTACTCATTTCAACTCCAGATCCCAGCGTTCTTCTACTAAATCTTTTTTCCACGTAGTACTTGCCACCTGCTCAGTAAGGGTAAAGCCAAAATTTTTATATAAATGCCTAGCCGCACATAGCTCTTGAAAAGTCCACAAAAAGACATGACGGAAATTCTTTTGCTTACAGTAATCGATAGCGGTCTTCATTAGCTGACGCCCCAAGCCTGCGCCACGATATTCGGGCTCTAGCAAAAACCATCTTAACTGCGCTTCGTTTTCACCCGTACTAACAATGGCAATAAAACCAATAATTTGTCCATTATCTTCCGCTACCCAAACTTCGCCTTCCGGCTGTTCATCAATATATTTTGTAAGACTATCAAGTACATATTTCTCAAAAGATCCGGTAAGACCATATTCCTTTTCATAAAGAACACAATGCCGATGTGCAATATAGCCAGCCTCGCCATACTTCATGTTTCGTATGATATAAGTCTTTTGCTCTGGTTTATCCAAAAGATTTCTCATGGCTGCCATATGATTCATAAGTTTTTCCTGTTCTTCCTCTGTCAAAGTTTCAAGGATTTTACAGGCTTGTGCTGTCGAATCTTCGTAAAGTTTATGAATGACTTCAAGACCTTTTTCAGTAAGTGATAATAATTGAGCGCGGCCGTCAGTCAGTGATTTCGCTTTAACAAGCAGCTTATCACGGGTAAATCGCAAAAGTATGCGACTTAAATAACCTGAATCAATGTGTAGGACCTTTGCTAAATCGCTGGCAGTGCATTGGCTGGCGCTATCAATTTCAAGCAGTATCCTAGCTTCCGCAAGCGAGTAGGAACTTCCTAGTATGGTTTGATTCATGAGACCACTTAGATTTGTATAAAACCGATTAAATTTTCTAATTTCCTGAGCATATTTTTCAATTTTTTTCATAATCCATCAAGCTTCCTTTATCATATTTAATGATAGAATAGAACAATAAGTTGACTTTGTCAATTAAATATTTGATTTAGTCAATTAATTGTTATTATCACTCATTAGGCTTGACGCCAGTAAGAAGTATGATTTATAATCATTCCAAATAATTCTTGTGTATATACACAGGAAGTGACAGAGGTTACAATATGAAACAGATCAAAGAAGTTTATCCCAAGACGCCAAGTCCCTGTTATTGCCTGAATTTGCGGCGATCTTCAAGAGCTCTTACTCAATTTTACGATGATACATTAAAAGCAAGCGGCCTTACTACCGCCCAAATGTCTCTGCTGAAGCATATCCAACTATCTGAGACTTCTACCATCTCTGAATTAGCTAAAACAGTACGCATTGATCGCACCACCTTGAACCGCAATATGAAACCATTGATTGAGGCCGGATTTATCGCAGTTAAACCAGGCAAAGATATGCGCACTAAGCTCATCGTACTGACCGAATCAGGCCAGACGGCCTTAGCGGAAGGGTTGTCGTTATGGAACGAAGCTCAAGACGCCTTAAAAGAATATATGGGCACAGAGGCTCTTGACAAACTCGTCGAGTTACTATCTAAACTGGAAGCGATCGCACCTTAATTAATGGATCGCAATTCACTATTTAAAAGAACAAGGAACATTAACGACACACTTGCCACAAATCTCGCTGCCAGTATCATTCGAATGTTGTGCCGATTCATCCAAATAGGAACTCCCAAGATTTTTATAAAGCTCGGCATTTTTTAAACACACTTGATAACATTTCTTTCTATCATAGCCAGACAAAGTCAACGCTCCTGATGGGCATTTTTTCACACAAATACCACACGCCCCCGCTTTCTTATATAAACAATACTCCTCATCTAGCGGCTTATCTGGCACTATGTCTAAATTTGTAACTAAGGTGCTATAGCGACCACAGCACCCCTGTTTCGTAATTAACATATTATTGATACCAAAGGTACCTAGTCCCGCTAACCTCGCAATATGACGGTGCGACCAATTGCTTATTAATTTTTCCCGATCAAAGGTTGCTGCCGCTTTAGAAACTGCCGCATTATAGCCTCTTTGTTTTATATCGCTAATAAGATAACGATTCAGTTCTCCTAACATCCGGTTGGTTTCTTCATAAGCATAGGCCCACTCTGGAGACGCCGCCTCATGAATTACTTGGTTGGTATTCGCCAGTTCCCGAGTAAAAGGAATGAAATAAGCAATAATAATTGTTGGCTTTTCGATTACTTGATGGGGCATAATATGATTTTGCGAAATAAGCTCTCTTAATTTAAAAAGTTCCGGATGATTGGCATCAGCAAATCCAACTAAAGGGGCACCCCATTCACACGCGCCAGCTATTCTCTCCTGATATTTAGAAACATAAGTTTGAATCGTGTTAGTTATTGTTTCTTTTAGATTCATTATGATCTCCCTTTCTATAGCAAAACTCCTTCTGCATAATTTATCATAGCAGAAGGAGTTTTGTTCTTTTTGACTTATATTCTGATTTAATTTGACTTACTTTCGGCACATTTGACGATATGCTCCCGGAGTCATTCCTGTCTCTTTGCGAAATAATCGCGTCAGCGTTTCCTGATTGGCATATCCTATTTGTTGAGCAATTTGCAGTATACTGTAATTAGTATGGGAAAGAAGTTCTTTAGCCTTACTTAATCGCAATTCGCGAATATAGGCAATCGGTGATATCCCAAAGCGTTTTTTAAACCATTCTACATAATAGGTTTGATTAAAATGCTCCATGTCGGCAAGTTGCTGTATCTTTAACGGCTCATGAAAATTTTTCTTGATATAATCAATAGAACTTGATAAGTTATCTTCCCTTAAAACACCTGCTATATAACGAAACAAATCGATTAGACGCTGATTTGATACTGGCCTACTCCCTACCTCTGCTGCCAATAGGGATTTAATGGCTTGCCAGCGTCCATTGAAGGGGTAAAATTTAGCATGAGTCCCCATTGCCTCAGGCAAATAAGATAAGGGTATATCAAAAACAAAAAATTGGTTCGATGCCCTGGCATAAAAAGAATGAACAACTGCAGAAGGTATAAATATTACCTGTTTGCTCTCTTCGAGAGCCTGACCATCAGAAACTGTTAAGGATCCATAGATAGGAACAATCAGCTGACTATAGGAGTGAGCATGAGTAAATGGCTTATTCTCATAAGTACGACGTTCACATAAAAATGCTTCCATAACCTCACTCTCCTCAGGCAACCCAGTTTTAACTATCTTATAATAAACGGGCCTTTAATGCAACTACGTCACTCAACTACATCACTCAATTCCGCCACAACAAATATTTATTATTAATGAATTTTGCTGGATTCGTATTTATTTTAGACCAACCGGACACGACTTGAAGCAATTAAAGCAATAATATTGCATCCCGATAGAGTGGGCCTGTCGTATGCGCCAATATCGCTCATCAACAAACAGCTGCTTTTGCTCTTCCGGTGAACTGCTGACAAATTGGTGCCAAAAACTAATATCAGAACCAAGTCCATAAGGTTGCGAGTGCTTAATACATTTGCTTATATCTGTTTTTCCAGCTTCGTCCAAGGCGCCTCCCGGGCAATTTTTGACACATAAATCACAATGAATACACAGATCTTCCGCAATTTTCTCATCTGGCTCCAGCTCAAGATTGGTGATAAGGGCCGCTAAACCTATACGCGTTCCGAAACGAGGATGAATAACCAGATTATGCCTACCAAATGTTCCGAGTCCAGCGGCTACCGCCGCATGGCGTTGAGAAAAATCCGCCACTCCCCTTCGATCCTTGTCTTGTTCCATAGGAGAAGAATAAGGCATATCTACAGTCTTGGCCTGAAATTTTCTTTTCAAAAAACGATTGATTTGGTAGCTGCAAGACCGCTGAAAATAGTTCATATCTAATCTACCATTCATCGCTATAGTAGTGCTGGGACTTTCACAGGTGTCCAATTCCTGAAATACTAACGAAATAATCGTCTTTGCTCCTAGCAAAAAATTATCGATTGGATACGACTTAGGACTTTGATAATCCGCCACTTTTGCAAAGCCTACATCATCTACCCCTAATCCTAAAATATACTGTCTAATTTCTTCTTTAAGCATTTTTACCTCCCTTATTCTTTCTCATTCTAATAAAGTCCATAGTAAAATTCGCTTTTTTATGATACAGTTCTCAAAATCATTAACGTGTATATACACGTTAATGATAATATAACTCATCTTACGACGTCAAGTCCTCTCAGAAATTTCTTCCTTATAAAAAATGACCTGAAACTGTTTCGTTTCAAGTCATCTGATTTTTATTTAAATATAGACTTATAGGGAGATTTTTGATGTTAATCCTTCTTAAACCTTTATATTGATGCGTCTCATCCTTTGCTTATAAGCCTTCTGCTTCTTTTCAGCAGCTTCCTCGATTTGCGCCTTTGTTTCGGCATTTTTCCTACGTGCAGCTACTTCCGCTGCTGCAATCCCATATTGTACAGACTCATGCAAGTCTCGCTCCACCTCAGAGACATAGGCATTATCGCCTTGTCGACCACTGTTAAAGTCACCAATATAGGGGCTTCCTGGATGATTTGCCTTGATAGCAGCAGACAAAAGTTTGCTCATACTTCTATTTTCCAAAAGACGTTCGTGTTTAGCCAACAGCCGTTCTCTATCGCGTTCCTTTTTAGCAAATGCCTCTTCCAACTTCAGCCTTTCTTCCTCGAGCTTTCTAGTTGTTTCATCATATACTTCTTGCGCAATATGTTGATCGACTTCAGCCAATTCTGCAAGCTCTTTTTTGGCATCGCCTACAACTTGATGACCGTCGTCATTGTTCTCGTTGTCCTTTCGATCTTGTAGATTCTGCAATAAATTGGCCCGTCGTTCACGTAAAGCCGTCATATTATCTTTTGGCATAAGAGTAGTCAACAAACTATTTAAACTTGCTTGGTCAATTGGCATACTCTCCACTCCATCCGTAAGATCTTACTCTATCACTATTTATTATATCGGTACTTTGTGGATAAAATATAAGTAAAAAATTACCTAAAATGCATTTAGAACTTTAGAAACGGTTTCTTGCAAAGACGCTTTTCTCATCACAATCTGGTCTAGCTACCGGCCTCGTTTTCCGGTCATGTGTTCAATATGTATTTTATAAACGGCCGTAGTATTGATACTATTCGTTATATAAGCCATTCCCTTATCAAAATACTCACTTGAATATTTTTTTATTAAGGCAATAAGCGCTTGCCGCTTGTCTATTTCATTGGTAACTTCAACAGCTGTCCCAAAGATTACGGCACTATCATATTCTGTATCAAACTTACTTGGTACTAAATTAACGTAGCTAACTGCAGAAAAACTAACTTTTGCATCATTTTTAATGTTATTAATCTTATTTCCCTCATGAGCGGAATGAAAGTATATTGCGCCATTTTCATAAACAAAATTTAATGGCACCGCATAGGGATAACCATTTTTGCCAATAGAAGCTAAAGTTCCAAATTCGGCTTTTGTCAAAACTTCAATAGCGTCTGTCTCGGACATAAGCTTATTCTTATGCCTCATTTCAGTAAATATGTTAGTTGTCTCGTTCATGGAATCGCTCCTATCATTTTTTTGCAATAAATAGCTAAATCATGTTATACCAGGGTCTGTATTACATTGCTTGATGCAAAGCTCCCGATATCTTTTCAGTTGCAACCAACGCTGCCTTTTGCACCGCCTCTAGCACAGCGGGTTTTGTTCCAATGGAAGTAAAAGGAAGGAAGGTTTTATTACTCCCCTTTCCTGAAATATTGCCCATAAAAATATACTGCTCCTTATCGGCATCGTATAGGCGGATTCGCAACGTGGCATCAGCCTGAATTTTTTGGAAAGAAGCAATCTGATTATATTCAATCATAGCTGGAAGTATTTCTACGATAACGGCTTTATGGACCCCCATTTTTTTTGTCAACTCTGCCAACTCGGGCTTCTCCACGTTTGAAAACTCTTTAACTCCAAGCGCCTGAATCATCGTTTCTATTTTCTGTTCTGTGCTACCTTGAAGCGATAAGTGTGTTTCTAACTGTTGATTCACTTCCTTTTTCAACTGACTGCCATAGGCTTCCTTCGAACTGTCGACAACAGCTAAAAGCACATCATCTCTTGCACTGGCTTGACAAGTCTGTATCTGTACGAAACTTGCACAAAGCAGAGTAATTATAACGGTATAAAAAAAACTTTTCAAAATCATCATATTGACACCTCCGCGAATTATATTATAAAAAATAACCCTCAGTCCATCTATCTAATCAACAAAAACTATAATCGGTCTATCCGCTAAATGATTAGTTATATGAAACTAATCGTTTAGCCAAAATAGAATCTCGCTACTTGCGAGACGAAGCTTCAGCAATGATCATTAATAGTTCCTTAAACTGTTCTTTTTGCGAATCGTCTAAACACGCTGTAATTTGGACAGCAAACTGACGATACCCTTGATCCTCTATATCCAACAGCTTTTGACCTTTATCCGAAAGTTGGAGATGAAAAACTCTCAAATCTTCCGTTGACTGTGTCTTATAGACATACCCCCGTTGAATTAGTTTATTAATTGTAACTGTTACCGTCGACTTTTGAACATTAAATCTTTGAGCTAACTCAGTATAAGTTGGGTTTCCCCTTTCCCGAATCGCATAAAGATAATGAAGTTGGGTTATTGTAAGATCAAAAAGCTCTTTTCCCTCAAGCGATTCCTCCTTATGTTTTCGCATGACTTGCCGCATCGATTGCGATAATACACCAATCGTTTTTACAATTAAATCTTCGATTATCATTTTGAGCCTCACCAAATATTAGTTTCATAAAACTAACTTTATAGTACATTTCATCACTATCAATTGTCAATATAAATTTGTAAAGTGAAAATTGTCATCGTTTCGTCATCGTTTTTTGATATGATAAATAAAACAATTCTATCTTTTAATGGGGGTGCCCGAATGATAAGAAAAATGATACTTCTAGTAATTGTCTTAACAATTTTTACTACTAATGCTTTTGCGGCAGCAAAGCCGGAGATTGAAATAAAAAATGATTTAAAAGGATTTAATGGTCGAGTTGGTGTATTTGCTAAAAACCTAAACACCGGAAAAATGATTGAATTTAATCAGGACGATGTGTTCCCTACAGCTTCAACCAGTAAATTAGTTGTGGCATTGGCAACCTACAAATATCTCTATCCCAAAGCCGGAGCGGATACGGCCAATAAGTATGATCAGGATATAGAATTAATGATGACAATAAGCGATAATAACTCTTTTCAGGAATTACTAGATGAAATAGATGCTACTAACAAAGATGCACTAACCAAAGTAACGAAAGACCTTCATCTTCGTAAAACAAAAATTCATAGTGAAGACGCTTTTAATAGTTATCGCTATCATAGCATCACAACCCCCTACGAGATGGCCAAAATATTCGAAAGCATCTACACTAACAAATATTTGAACAAAGCCAAAGGCGAGCAATTAAAATCAGAACTCGCTAATACGATCTTTCACGATGAAATTCCCCGCTATATGGCGACAACGGTATTTCATAAAGTCGGCGAATTAGATGATATTCTTTGTGATGTCGGGGTCATTCAGGACGGCCATGATCCCATATTAATCAGCTTTTATACTTCAACAGCGGATCATACCTATTCTAGTGATTTTATTGCAACCGAATCAGCGAAACTTTATAATGCCCTACGCAGAAAATAGCAAACAATAAAGCACTATGAGCCTCTAATCAGGCATATAGTGCTTCTGATTATGATATCGCAGTTTTTATCCGTTTAGGATAGATTGTAGACCTTCGATAATTGTCTTTTACCGCAGCACCGCAGAGCTTACTTGATCGGCAGCCTAAACCAGCAACCTGCCTTGCAATAAATAAACTCCGCCATAGATCAATTCAACCATGCTTATTTCCCACCTCACAAACCACCATTATTTTTCCGGCAGCAATTCCTTAATATAGGCAATCGCTGCTTCGCGGCTGCTTAAAATCTTCGCACTCCTGACATCATCACTTTGTAATTTTTTTCTAGCGCCTTCCAGCACTTCTTGTGCCATAGACTGGGGCACTGCAATAATCCCGCCAGCATCGCCGACAATAATATCGCCAGGATGAATCACCGCCCCGGCAAAAGAAATAGGTACATTGATTTGACCTTTTCCGATTTTTTTACTGCAGGCTAAAGTAGCTCCCGTACAAAAAACTGGAAAATTACTTTCTTTAATCGAGACAACATCACGAACTGGTCCATTTGCCACAACACCACCAAAGCCAATGACTTGAGCAAGACCGATTACGATATCGCCAGCAAAAGAACGATAAGAAAAGTCTTCAGTATCAACAACAAGAATATCGCCTGGCTTTCCTTCCAACATTGCTTTAAGTACTAATAAGTTATCACCAGCTGGAACCTTGACAGTCACGGCGCGGCCACAGATTTTATATTCTTCTTTTAACGGTTTTACTGTGGGGTGACAATGATTAAAGCCCTTCAGCGCATCGGAAATACAAGTAGCAGGTAATACTTTTAATTCTTCAATGATTTTTTCCACAGTCTTTCCTCCTATTGTCTATACCTTTTCTACCACTGCTAAGGGCGCTTGACCATTAGCTACGCGTTGTATATTCTTCCAAGCAAAACCAATGCGACGATACCAGCCTTCGGCAGTATGACCTGCTGTATGCGGCGATACAACAACATTGTCCAATTTCAAAAATGGATCTTCCTTAGGCGCCGGCTCTTTATAAAATACATCTAGACCAGCTCCAGCAATTTTCTTGTTTTGCAAAGCATCGAATAACGCTGTTTCATCAGCAAGTTCGGCACGACAAGTGTTGATAATCACAGTTGTCGGTTTCATCAGAGAAATTTCACGTTTGCCAATCATGCCCCACGTGCTGTTTAGCAATGGGGCATGCATCGAAATAATATCTGCTGTACTTACTAGTTCATCTAAAGTAACGAGTCGCGCCTCTAACTCTGTTTCAATCTCAACAGACCGCTTAGGCGAATAATAAATAATCTTTGCTTCAAATCCCTTTAAGATTCTTGCTACCTTACAACCAATGTTTCCAGCGCCAATAATACCGACAGTTTTCCCAGCAACTTCAAACGTGTCAAAGCCATTTATGGCTTTTCTCCACTCACCACACCGAGTTGATAGATTACAGTAAATCAGCCGTTTGTAAAGAGCCAACAACAAAGCCACACTATGCTCGGCCACCGCCCAAGAATTTGCCCCGCCATTTGTAGCTACGGGAATATTTAACTTTTTCGCCGTTACAATATCAATCTTGTCATAGCCAGCAGTTAACGACTGAATCAACTTTAACGATTGGGATTTTCTAAGTACCTCGCCGGAAACAACCCCAGGATGAAGCACCACGTACTCGACATCAGCTAAAAGCTCTATTTTATCGGCATCAGACCACTCACTCGAAGCAACTACAGCTTCAAATCCTTCTGGCACCATTTCGCCAAAGATATCGGCCACTCTTTGATCATTGCCGTTAAAAAACACTACCTTATTCATCATGACCCCCTGTGTTCATTATATTTCTTAATTCTGTTTTAACCGTTTTCGATTTCTCATTTTGATCCAGTTTAATCGACCGCCCACTTTTACATAAGCAAGCTCTTGCTCGGAAAGAGGACTTGCCATAGGAGTTGCTAGGCGTTTGGGCAGCTCATATAATTTTTTTATAAATATACTGTATCGTTTATCAGACAATAAGTATAATAGATGTTTTTCATAGGTAGTCATAACATTTTTAAATATAAAAACTGCCATTACCTAAGCAACGACAGTTTTGTAGCTACACTTTTTTTGCTCTTTTCATATGTTTTAACTAGAGATAAAAAGTTCACCTTTCATAATTTTTCTGCCGTTCCATTCCAACTCTAGATACACTTACGCCATCGTCAGCCACAGTGACTAAAACTTCTACGACTCCTTCCGGATGTCCGATTCTTACCATCTGTTCTTTCGTCTCTGGAGTAAAACCATCAACTTGATTCGGCACCGTGCCAGAAAGCAAGGAAGCGGCTGCTACATTATATAAACCGCTGGCCGGGCAAGTACGATGCAATTTTCCCATTGATACGGCTTTAATTAAAATATCTACTTGCGCTTTTTTTATGACGTCTCCGCCTGTGGTCACATAGTCTTGAGGTTCTGCTACCATGGCAATTTTAGGAGCATTTGGCTTGTTTTTCCGCGCGTCTTCCTCACTTTCGGCCATTATCGCGAAAATTTTTGGCTATCTATCAAAAAAGCATATAGTGCAAGAAAAATATTTACAGTCTAATTTTAGCGTAACTCAGCAAAATTCAGTTCTTTAGTAAATTCGACAAAGGTTTTAACAAGCTTTAGATCAAGAAACTCTTTGTGGTAAAGCAGCCAAGTATTGCGTTTAATCGTTGTACCATTTTGATCCTTGATGGCAATCGTATGAAGCCCTTCCGTCTGGCTTAATACAAATTCCGGCATAATCGCATACCCCAAGCCCCTAACCACCATTTCCTTACAAGTATCCGATTTATCTACTTCCATACACACGTGTGGTGGTTCTGAATAGTTTTCCCACCACCAATGATCTATGAGCTCTTTTAACTTATAATCCAACTTATAGTCAACTCGTTGTAACTGAGGAAGGTCTTGTAAATCTAATGGTTCAGAACTAACGACACAGACGCGTTCTTCCATTAATAAGGACTTTTGATCTTTCCAATTGTAGTCGCCTCGAATAATTGCAATATGCACATCCTGGTTATGAGCCAAATTAAAAATATCCTTACTCCAGCCTGCTGTAACTTTAAAATTCACTTTTGGATACGTTCTTTTAAAACGAGACAATAATTCCGGCAGTTTATGCCGCGTAATAAAGTAAGACGCGCCAATCCGCAAGGTTCCCTCAATGCTATCATTCAAATTCACTAACCCGTCATTGATTTTATTTAGCATAATCAAAATATCAGAAGCGCATTTTGCTAAATACTCGCCTTGTGGTGTAAAGTGAATCCCTCTTTTTCCCCGATGAACAATTTCTACGCCAAATTCCTTTTCAATTTGCTGCAAGCGCTTTGTCATTGCTGGCTGGGAAAGATACAGTAATTCTGCCGTCTTTGTTATGCTATTTTCCTGGTGAAGAATTTTTAAAATCATCCAATCTCGCGTTTCCATCAGTAACCTCCCAGTGTCAGTCTGGTAAACATCGACTCATCTCTGATTGTTACATCATATTTTACACGGCACTGATCAACTCTGCAATCTGGTCAACGATTTGTTATTTCGCTACATACCAATTAGAACTCAACGACATTAGTTAGTAACCAAAGCCCGAACTGCTGTTCGTGCACACTTTGCTTCTCGTTCACCATGAACCAGCTCAGTCAATTCAAAAGCCAGTATTTCCTTGGCTTCTTCTAATCGACTTCCAGTCCAGGACTTCATCGCTTCGATTTGGGCAAGCGGCAAAAAAGTGAGCATACGAATACACTTGAGAACATCAGCATTGCCAATATTGCGCCAGTATTGGAAAAATTGCAAAGGCGTCGTTTTTTGCGGGTCAAGCCAAACAGCGCCATTCGCTGTTTTCCCCATTTTTTTGCCTTCCGAATTCATTAATAATGTAATAGTCAAAGCATAGGCATCTTTTCCTAATTTCCGACGAATCAGTTCCGTACCTGCCAGCATATTCGACCACTGGTCGTCACCGCCGAATTGCATATTACATCCGAAGTTCTGATACAAATGATAAAAATCATAGGCTTGCATCACCATGTAGTTAAACTCTAAAACGGACAGGCCTTTTTCACTTCTCTGCTTATAACATTCTGCCCGCAACATTGTATTTACAGAAAAGTGCGATCCAATTTCTCGCAACACTTCCAGATAATTCAGCTTCAAAAGCCAGTCGGCATTATTAACCATAATGGCTTTTCCATTATCAAAGTCGATAAACCTTTCCATCTGGGTTTTAAAACAATTGCAATTATGTTGGATTCTTTCTGGCGTCATCATCAATCGTAAATCTGACCGTCCAGAAGGATCGCCGACAAAACCTGTTCCGCCGCCGATTAGAACAACTGGTTTATTTCCCGCTACTTGTAACCGTTTCATCAAACATAACGCCATAAAATGGCCAACATGCAAAGAATCTGCCGTTGGATCGAATCCGATATAAAAAGTTGCACGACCTGTATTAATAAATTCTCTCATTTCTGTTTCATTTGTCACCTGAGCAATCAATCCACGAGCAATCAGTTCATCATAAAGATTCATCCGATTCACCCTTTCTGTTATATTTTACAAACAAAAATGCCTTCTGCTCTAATGGAAGCAGAAGACAAAATGACTATATTTTCTTAAGTAATTTACATTCTAACGGATCTTAAAACGACAGTAAAGTCACAGAATGACACATCTGTGACTTTACTGTCGTTATTCCATATATTTAAGAATACCCTTAGGCAAGGTGCGTTTGAGAAAATAAACTAGTTGACCCTTTTCCATTCTCATACCAGTAAGCAGCCATTCAATAACGATATCAGTCCCCCCTCGTGCCGCTATATTAATTGCAAAAGCCATAATCTCAGAATGGATGTCAGCGCCTTTATCAGCTAGAAACTTTTCATATGTTTTTCTGGTAACAGCAATGTCATAACTGCGAAGACTATTCACATCACGGCTTGCATAAGCATTTTTTAAAATACCGGATTTTTTTTGATAAGTATCAAGATACGCCAGTAAAGCGTCTTCCCAATCCAAATCATCAGTTATACGCCCAAAACTCGACTCATAAAATTGGGAAAAGTACCAACTCGCAAGATCATATTTATCTTTGAAATGACGATAAAAGGTCTTTCGCGACAACAATGCGCCTGCTGCAATATCTCCTACCTGAATATCATCGAGATTTTTCTTTTGAAGAAGATTCTCAAGCGATTCTGCTAATTTTTCTTTCGTATTCATCATAGTGCTCCCTAGCCACAGATTCAAATAAATCAAAGCTATTTATTCCAAATCTTGAAAACAATACACGCTTTTTTTGCAATATAAAGCTCGATAATTGATACGTTCTTACAAGCCGAACTTTCGCATCTTGCGCCATAAAGTGGACCGACTGATAGATAGTTTTTCTGCAGTTTTCTCTAAGTTTCGATCACAAGCTTGCAACGCTGCCAAAATCCCCTTGGCTTCTTCACTGTCCTTATCTGCCCTGCCAGAATTATGAATGCCGATAGCAGTAAGCATCTGAATTTTACTTACCGTTTTCCCTGTCGAGAGCACAACTACGCGCTGGATTACATTACGCAATTCTCTGATATTTCCCGGCCAAGGATGCTGCTCTAATAAATTACTCGCTTCACTGCTTAGTTTTAGACCTGATATAGAGCTCTGGCGACAAAATTCTTCTAAAAATTGATGAGCGTAACCAATAATATCTTTTTTCCGTTCGCGTAGCGGCGCAATACTAAGAAAAAGTACATTAAGTCGATAATATAAGTCTTCTCTAAATTTATGTTCCTTGACAAACTGTTCCAAATTTCTATTGGTGGCCGCTAAAACGCGAACATTAACAGGCGTCACTTTCGTACTTCCTAGTCTTACTACAGATCGCTCCTGTAAAACCCTTAATAACCTTCCTTGATTTACATAATCCATTTCGCCGATTTCGTCGAGAAAAATAGTTCCGCCATGAGCCACTTCAAACAGGCCTGGCTTTCCCTCTTTTTTAGCGCCGGTAAAAGCGCCGCTAACATAGCCAAACAGTTCACTTTCTAAAAGTTGTGCTGGCAAAGCTGCACAGTTTACAGCTACAAAGGGACCGTCCTTTCGCTTGCTATAATTGTGAATACTTTGCGCAAAAACTTCCTTACCAACACCAGTTTCACCGCTTAATAAGATGTTGGCCTCGCTTACCGCAAAACGCTTGGCCATACGAACCAGTTCTTTTGTGGTAAGGTCCTTGGCACTGATATCTTGAAAATGATAGGTAGCCCGATGGCCTTTCGCATAAAACTCATGGCGAATTTTTGACTCCATATTTTGTATCTTAGTAACATCCTGAAATGTGGCAACAGCTCCAATGATCCGTCCCCGGTCCAAAATCGGCACTTTATTGCAAAGAATTTGGATGTTGTTCATTGTTAAAAACTGATTTAACTCTTCACGACCAGAACGCAAAACAGAACTTAAGCCTAATTCAGGCAATACCTTATCTACCGCCTCACGACTGTTATCATAAATTTGTAGTATCCGCTGCGCTATGGGATTGACCGAATAAATCAGCCCCTGCTCATCGACAGATAAAATACCTTCATAGGCATGATTCAATACAGTCTTGATCATCCCAGACCGTCTTTTTTGCTGCGAAATAGATTGTAAAATGCCTTTTGCGGTATGAAAGCAATCTAAATACACCTGATCCCCTGTAACAAATTCTACATAAGGAAAATCATATTTTTTCGCTGCTTGCATCGCCGTATAGCCGCCTAGTATCACATCGGCGCCGTCTTTTACGGCTTGTTTAAGGGCAGCATCAACATCACTTCGTTTCTGCAAGCCATATTTTCTGATCTTTACGCCGAGAGCTGACTCAAGCCGTTCAATTTCTCGCATCATCGATGGAAAAGAAACAACAGCTACCTGACCGCCATACTGCTTGGCCACTTCCAGGCTTTGCACAAAATCAATCCCCGTAATCGGCACAGCAACAACAACAATATCGGGATAACGATCCCGAATATTGAAGGCAGTTTCCCCTCTAGCAATGATGACTTCTATGCCTTTTTGCCTGAGCTTTTTAGCTTGAATAAGACCATCTTCCAATGAACCAACTTCAAAAATAATTTCTTTTTTATACTGACTCAGTATCGATTGAATATGAGAGAGTTTTATGTCATTAGGTGCTAAAATGGCAATCTTTTTCATAGTTCCCCCCTACTTATGCAAAGTAAAAAGATTGTACTGTTCTATCATCATTGTACCAACTCTCTCTAAGCACTACAATTCGATCTAGAGACAACGAAAAAAGTTATCTCCTAAAGACAATAACTTTTTCGTTTCAACACTCATTTATGCTCTTTTGTATTTAATATATCAAGCCAAATAAGCAATTTCGAATCAGTTGTAATATCATATTTTCTAATAAATTTCAGCGTTCCGTCCACCTGAATCTGAAACAAGGCAATATTAGCCGGTACCACTTTCTCAGTTTCACCGTCCTGTACATTCATTGCTTTTTGATTTGCTACAAGCAGCAATTTTCCCGACGGATCTATTTGGAAAGTTCTTGCTTCAATTCCCTGAGTATCAATATGCTGAATCAAAACAGGTTCGCCTGTTTTCTCATTTACAGCATATACAGCAATGTTATTTTCGCCGCCAGCCCAAACTTTCTTATCTTTTACTTTTTTAACACCGTCAGCCCGATTCGCTACATAGATAAAATTCCCATTAGGATGAATTTCAATGCAGCCGCCTTTTTGCCGCTCTCTCGTTTCATTCGCCGGATCAAGAAGAGTATTTTGTTTAAAAGATGGTTCAGATGCAATAACTCCCTGTTTATCAATATTGTACATAAAGAGCTTGCTGCTTCGCTCCATTCCAACATAAACCCACGGTTTTGTCGGATGATAAGCTAAGTGTCTAGGCCCAATACCATCTTCGTAAAGAGTTTTCTTGATTAGAGATAGTTTGCCTTGATCAAAAGCGAAAAGCGATAAACTACCGATATCGGCAGGACGCGCGCCAACAGCTTCATTCCCTCTTCCCAGGGCAATGACCGTATGATTATTCGGCGTTACTGTCACCTGATGCGTAAAAATACCGCCATCAGGTCTTTCAGATTGGAAAACCTCTTCGCCAATTCCGCCATTTTTCTCAATCTTAAAAACCTTTACTGTACCTGACTGATTAAAAGCTACCAGTACATATTGACCATCTCGATCTACAGTCACATGAATTGGTCTTTCCGGTAAAATTGTCGGTTCACCAAAAGCCTGCAGCGATCCATCTTCTTTATCAACGGTAAAAACCTGCAACAAATGCCTGTCACCTTTGGCCCCGGTAGTTCCGGAGCCAGCATTACTTGTTATCGCGTACAAATAACGGCCCGAGGGATGAAACACAGCAAATTGAAGATTTGCAGGCAAAGTAATCGAACCTTCTTTGGTCAAAATAGCCTGATCGACATTCAATGAATAGCGAGATAGTTCCGTATCTAAAGCTGTGTAAACAAAAATCTCAGATTTGTCCTTACTGGAACTCGCATAGGCGGTCGCTACAAAGAATAGGAAACAACATACATAGAGACTCAGACGCATGATATTTTTCAATCTAAACACCTCTCCCCTTTGATATTTCTTTTTATATTTCAGGCAAATCATTAAACACTCTACTTAAACAAGCCCCAACCAATGCCAATAAGTAAAGGTAAATAAGACAAGCAAGGCAAAACCGACCACAGTTAAAGGAATGCCTACCTTCATCATTTGTTTTACGCTAAAAGCGCCTGTTGCATAAGCAATCATGTTTTGCGGTGCGCTGACTGGTAAAATAAAAGCAAAGTAAATAGTAAAAGTAGCAATGACCGTCATCCCCCAAACAGGAAGATCAGGTGCATTTAAACTAAGCAGAAACCCGAGAACGGTTGGTACTAGCGCCGCGGTTGCCGAAGCAATACTTGCGAAGGCGAAGCGGAAGATCAACAGAGCGCAAGACATGAGTACCATCATCACGGTAGGCGCCAGAGTTTCTAAACCGAGACCGCCTAGCATCGTTTTCGCAAGCCATAAAGCAGCGCCTGTTTTAAATAAAGCTTCCCCTAAAGAAATGGCAATAGCGCAGATAACAAGTGTTCCCCATTCTACTTTTGACGCCATTTCTTTAAAAGTAGTAATCCCAATATAAGGAGACAGCATCATCAAAACAGCCACAACAGCGATGCTATTGGAGTCAACCTTGTGTAAGAAGTCAGTAGCCCACAATAAGATGGTAATCACAAAAATGACACCAATCTTTTTCTCATCTTTACTCATAGGTCCAAGCTCAGCACACTGGCGATTGATCGTGTCCTGCCCGCCAGGTATTTCAGTAAACTCGAAGCGATTCAATTTTGTCACGAGAAAATAAAGCGCAATCATCATGCAGAAACAAAAGGGCATGGCGTAAACAGCCCACTGAATCCAGGAAATCGAATGATTTACATTTTGTGAAATAAATGAAACTGCAATAGGGTTTGGAACTCCGGCGCTTAAAATACCAATACCGGAAATAGAGGCAGAAGCGGCAACCGTCAACAGCAGACTGCGGCCAAAAACGCTCTTTAATTCAATATTAAAGGCTTTTAAAATACCAACAGCTAAAGGAACAACCGCGGCAGCTCTTGCTGTCATCGAAGGAATCAGAAAATCGAGAACAAACATAATCACGATCATACCAGCAATAATATTGTTCGCTTTTGCACCAAATAATTTCATAATTGACAAAGCAATTCGGCGGTCAAGACCCGTCTGCAAAATACCAGCAGCCATAAATAAACCGGCGCCGACAAGGATCAGTCCGCCATTAATAAAGCCGCCGAAGGCAATCGGCAATGCTTTACTTGTTCCTAATAATGGACCGTCAATTCCTTTCACAGGAGAAAAGCCGATAAATAGCACCATAAATACGGCGATTGCTACAGCGCTGACTGTATAAGGAACTGCTTCAGTCACCCACATGACTACAGCAAAAGCTAAAATTGCCAGAACTCGCTGCCCAGCTAAGGACAGTCCGGGAAAAGGTGGCCAAAAAGCGATGACTAGCATCAACGCAAGGGCTAATAGATTCCAAATAATCTTCCATTTTGATAGACTTTGCATATATTTCCTCCTAAATACAAGTTAAATTACTCTGCTCGAACGACAGAAAGGGGTACTTCGCCCTGCTCAATCCGCCGGATATTTTCCCAAGCAAAGCGAATTCGACGCGACCATCCCTCACAAGAATGACCAGCGATATGCGGCGAAACCAGCACATTCGCAAGTGTTAGCAGCGGATCGTCTAGGGAAACAGGTTCTGTCGTAAATACATCAATTCCAGCGCCAGCGATTTTATTAGATTGTAGTGCATTGACTAGCGCTGCCTGATCAATTAATTCTGCTCGAGAAGTATTGATAATGACAGAAGTCGCTTTCATTAAAGAGAGCTCCCTTTCGCCAATCATGCCACGGGTACTGGGGAGTAACGGCGCATGCAGCGATAGAATATCAGACTTTGCTAGCAGCTCTTCCCATGGAACTCGGATCGCCCCGGTATTCTTTTCCAAATCAGGAACTTTACCAAGGTTCGTATATAAAATTTCTGTTTCAAAAGCCTTCAGACGACGAGCCACTTTACTGCCAATATTTCCGGCACCAATAATGCCGACAGTCTTGCCCGCCACTTCAAAAATATTGAAGCTGTCTGTTGCTTGACGCCACTTTCCAGCTCGAACTGACTCTTCACTTAAAGAAAGTTTTTTATAAAGTGCAAGAAGCAATGTAATGGCATGCTCAGCCACAGCCCATGAATTTGCTCCACCGTTTGTCGCTACGGGAATTTGTCGCTTCTGTGCGGCTGTTATATCTATTTGGTCATAGCCAGCTGATAAAGCTTGTACAAGCTTCAGCTTCACGCCTGCTTTCAACAGTTTTTCGGACAATACGGCGGGATGCAGTACAAGATAATCCGCTTCTGCCAACAAAAGAGCCTGTTGTTCCTCACTATCCTTGTTTGATATGCAAACAACAGAAAAATCCGGCGGCGCTATTTGCTGAAACAGTTCCGCGATACGCTTGTCATTTCCATTTATGAACAATACCTTTTTCATAATTTCTCCTTTATTCCCCACTTATTCTTTGGGAAGCCAAGTCGGCTCCAGTGTCAATTCCAGGAAACGTTCGCCCGTATCGACTACATTCGCTGGGACCACGATCGTCTGACGCGCCGCTGTCTTTGCAATAATTCGATCTTTGGTGATTTCTAGGATTCGGTCATGTCCCGGAATTACAATCTGTGCCTTATCTCTGATTTTCTTAATACTTGCCGCACTGACCTCAGGATTTTTACTATGCGAAACTACGCCAGTTGCCAATTCTGCCAGATTCTTAACAGCATCTCCTGTTAACGCAGTAACAGGCATCGAGTCATCGTGAAGAAAAACAGCCATACTGCCTGGCGTATGTCCTGGCACAAGCATCGTTTCAACGCCGGTAATGAGTTCACCGTCTTGTTTAACAAGTTCTAAACGGCCGGTTTTCTTCATGATATCCAAGAGTCCCAGCGGAACAGCAAAATCCTCTGGCTCTGTTGCCGCCCAGTTCGCATCAATTTCATGCAAAAAGATCTGCGCTTTGGAAAAATAGTCAAAGTTACGTACATGGTCATCATGAAAATGGCTGATGATGAGCATTGTAATTTCTTCCGGAGCTACGCCCCTAGCCTGCAAATGCTTTTTTATACTTGATCTTACGTTCGGACCACCTGTATCAAATAAAATCTTTTCTTTGCCTGCTTCTATATACGTGGCAGAACTCCAAGCCAAAGAACCGCTAAGACGCTTTCCGGGAAATCCTTGCACAATCACTTCGTATTTCATAGACTTATCCACCTTTCAATATATAAATTTTTTAAATAAAATCTGTAAGGTTATTCAATAAATTCCGTCTTTTTAAAGGAAATCTTTCGGCATTTGCAAAGTTTGCAGCATGATTAGCTGCAAACCACTGCAAACTGCTTAAGCCTTTTGTATCAATTTATTTTTTATACTTATTTTTAACCCAGTTAATGCGTCCGCCTAGTTTTACCGCATCTAAATCGGCTTGACAAAGCGGGGAGTAGAGCGCAATTTCAATGCCTTTTGTTTCATTTTTCAAAATGAAATTTTGACCTTCGGTTAAAACACTCGTATCTAACGATAATTGGTCGCCTTGATCAATCTTTTCATAGTCGCTCTCATTTTTAAAGAGAAGCGGTAAAAGCCCCCAATTGATCATATTGGCCAAATGTAAGCGAGCAAAGCCTTTGGTAATAACCGCTTTAATGCCTAGATAGCGCGGCACAACAGCTGCTTGCTCCCGACTAGACCCTTGGGCGTAATTGACTCCGCCTACAATAAAACCGCCGCCGGCTGCTTGGGCGCGAGTCGAAAAGGTTTCATCGACAACTTTAAAAGCATGTTTGGATATTTCAGGAATGTTAGAGCGGATCGGCAAATACAGAGCACCGGCAGGGCAAATATGATCTGTTGTCACATTGTCGCCAACCTTGATAATAACTTCGCCTTTTATCACATCAGCTATTGCATCCATCTCAGGAAGCGGTCTAATATTAGGGCCCCGACGAATCGAAATTTTCTCAGGCTCGTTCGACGGCTGAATGAAAATTTGTTCCCGATCATAAGTCAGTTTTTCCGGAAGAGTAAATGTAAAGGGCTCGATATTTAAGTCACGAGGATCTGTAATCACACCAGTAAGCGCCGAGGCGGCAGCAGTTTCTGGCGCTACAAGATAAACCTGAGCTGATGCTGTTCCTGAGCGTCCCAAAAAATTGCGCGGGCCTGTACGTAAGGAGACGCCATCAGTCTGAGGCGCAAAACCACTGCCATTACACCCGCCACAAATCGGTTCAAAAATACGTACGTTAGCAGCTGCGACCTGCTCATAAGCGCCTGAGGCAATGCTTTCTCTTACAACCGTACGAGTACTCGGGTATAAACCGGCATCTACATTAGGGTGAACTCTTTTGCCTTTTAAAAAGTGAGCGATAATCGCCACATCCTGTATGGACGTATTCGTACAGCTACCAAACATCACTTGATCTACAGGCGTTCCGGCTACTTCGCGTACAGGCACAACGCGATCAGGCTGATGCGGCAATGCGATTAGCGGTTCCAAAGTACTTAAGTCAATCTCAATCACTTCATCATAGACTGCACCTTCATCAGCAATTAAAGGAATCCAGTCTTCTTCCCGGTGATAAGCTGCAAGCCATTTTTTCGTTTGTTCATCACTCGGAAATACCGAAGTAGTCGCCCCGGTTTCCGCTCCCATATTGGTAATTGTGGAACGCTCCGTAACATTTAATGTAGCGACCCCATCGCCACTATACTCAAACACTTTGCCAATGCCGCCTTTTACCGATACACGACGGAGTAATTCCAAAATTACATTTTTTGCTGATACCAACGGCGGCAATTTGCCTAGCAGACGGACATTAACAATCTTTGGCATTGTTAAATAAAAGGGTTCTCCCGCTAAGGACATGGCTTCATCAAAACCGCCTGTACCGATAGAAAGCATGCCAATTCCACCAGCGGCAACGGTATGAGAATCACAGCCAATTAGAGTTTTTCCCGGCTTGCCAAAATGTTCTAAGTGAAGCTGATGACAGATCCCGCTGCCTGGCTTCGCATAAATAATCCCGTACTTTGCTGCTATATCTTGCTGAAAACGATGATCATCAAAGTTTTTATAGTCAGCTTGAATCATATTATGATCCGTATAATGAACCGAAACTTCTGTTTTGACACGCTCGACTCCCATCGCTTCAAAAGCCAAATGCGCCATAACGCCATTTAAATCATGCGATAAAGTCTGATGCGCTCTGATTCCAATGCGTGCGCCCCGTTCCAGTACGCCCTCTACTAAAGAAGCCGCAAGCAATTTTTCAGTTACTGTTTGCCCCATCATAAATCCCCCTGTTTTTAAAAGCTCAGTAATTCAAAGAATAAATTTCTGAATTTACTAGTCAATCTAAGTTAATTGCAATTTTTATGCCAATTCTATAAAAGCCGTAACGATGCACTTTCTCCTACATAGCAAGAAAAAACGATTGAATTACATGTCTTCATTTCAATATTCCGGTTATAAAATTCATTTAATCGGCATTTTGTTGCAATAAATGGCGGATTCATTGCAATAGTAAGGTCATTAATTTCAAAGCAAACATTATTTATTTCAAATATTTCTAATGAGCTCTTCCCGCTAAAACATAAAAAATCCCCGAATCTAAAAGTCCGGGGAGAGATACAACCTTTCGTTATTAAAATTTCTTTCTGCTTGCATTGTTAATTTCTTTTACTATTTTCTTGACGCCTTCCTCAATTTTAGACTCATCAACACTAGAAACATTTAGTTTTAAAAGCTTGCTTGACGGAAATGAGTCTAGATAATTGGCTTTTGCCAGTTCAACTAGGACACCTTGTCGCTTCAGATTTCTAAGTAATTGATTGCTATTAATATGTTCCGGTAAAACAATATGGGTATGCATACAAAACGATGAAGGCATTGTTATCTTCTCTATATCTAAAGTCTCATTACTATATTTAGCAAGCGACTCATATAAAAGTTTTGCACGTAAGAGATAGCGAGAGCAAATTTTTCGTTTATGTCGTTCAAACATACCGCTTTTTATATATATTTCGAGCGCCGCTTGCGAGATCATGGAACTGTCAATATCAGCAATTTTTTTATACTGCTGAAATTTTTCGACTAAATCTTTAGGTAGAACCACTACGCCAACCCGCAACCCGGGGAACATAATTTTCGAATAACTTTTTAAATAAATGACTTTATCATCTCTATCATAAGTATGCAGCGGATCGATTTTAGAGTTTTGTTCATAATCAGCCAAGTAATCATCCTCGACAATATATACATTATATTTTGCCGCTAATTTAACAATTGCTATTTTTTCTTTTTGGGAGTAGGAAGTTCCCAACGGATTATGAAATCTTGGCATAGTATAAAAAAATTTAATCTCTTCATCACGGAAAATGCGCTCTAACTCAACTAAGTCAATGCCATTGACGGTTCTAGCTATTCCAACTGCTGGTATGTTATATACCTGTAAGTACTCAAGAAATAAGTGATAGCTTGGTTGTTCCACTAATATTTTAGTTTTATGATTGGGAAAAGGCAGAGTATTTAAAATTGCCAACGCCTGCTGCACACCAGAAGTAATAAAAATATTTTCTTGCTTTGTAAAAACTTGATAAGTTGCTAGTTGTTTCTGCACAACCTTGATTAAGGACGGTAGTCCCTTTGGTGTTCCATAATTAAATAGCTCTTGCCGATACGTATCAATGGCTTTATTTAAAGAATGCTGAAAGTCCAGATAAGGAAATACACTCCAACTCGGCGCACTAGAGACAAAGTTCAATTCTTCACTTTTGTTCTTTGTTGTTATATCAAACCGCTTTTGCACTACGTAATAGCCGCTCTGAGGTATAGTAAATACCATATCCTGTCGTTCCAATTTTTGAAATGCTTTAATGACCGTATTGAGGCTGCATTGATATCGCTTTGACAAATCACGGATTGATGGAAGCTTTTCCCCCGCTTTATATTGATTCGTTTGAATCATTTTCTCCAACTCATTGACCAAAGAAAGATATTTATACATGATGCTCTCCCACCAAACTGTAACCATACAATTTACTTTTATTCTAATTGTACATCTGTTCTATTTGTATTACTATAAATTCAAATAAAATTTATCCACACTAGGGAGATGATTCTCATGACACAACTCAACAAGGCCTATGTTGCCGCACTCTTATATGCTCTCATTATCGGCTTCTCATTTATGTTTGTAAAAATAGCTTTAGCTTCAGCTAGTCCTATAGATACACTCGCGCACCGCTTCACTCTTGCTTTCTTAGCTGCTGCCATACCGCTTATTACAAAACAAGTCCGTTTGGATATTACTAGCAAAGACTTTATAGCGATACTCCCTTTAGCCATACTCTACCCAGCATTATTTTTCACTTTTCAGGCTTTTGGTCTAGTTTATACGTCTTCGTCGGAAGCAGGAATCATCCAAGCCGCAGTGCCCATATTCACCTTAGTTCTTGCTACTTATTTTTTAAAAGAACAATCCACCCAATGGCAAAAACTATCGACTTTATTATCTGTAGCTGGAGTCATTTACATCTTTGCGATGAAAGGCATTATGCTTGATCTTACAAACATGAAAGGAATTATTCTAATTCTGCTTTCTACATTGTCCGCAGCTTGCTATAATGTTTTGGCCCGAAAAATAGCTAGAAAGTATTCACTCACTGTAATCACCTATATTATGGCGACGCTTGGCATGATTACTTTCAACGGCATCGCTCTTATCGAGCATGCCACAGCTCATACTCTAGCTTATTATTTTGCACCTTTTGCCAACAAATCGTTTTTAATCGCCACCTTATATCTTGGTGTAATCTCATCCTTTGGTACAGCTTTTTTATCTAACTATGTACTGTCAAGAATGGAAGCCTCTAAGATGAGTGTATTCAGTAACTTAGCTACACTTATTACCATCTTCGCCGGAGTCGTGTTTCTACAGGAAAAATTAGAATCCTTTCACATAATCGGCGCAGCTATCATCATTCTCGGCGTGATCGGAACGAATTATTTAGGAAAAAACAAAAAGAAAACTATCGATTAAATTCAAATAGTTTTCTTTAAGCCTTCCTGGGGGTCATATTCTATTCAAATCGACAATCGGTTGATATATATCTAACTCACAATAATTATCTTTACATAAATTATTATTGATATATTCAAATCTAAATGTATCAGCAAATTTATAACCTGATTTTAAGCCCCATTTCGAATATAGATGAACGAGTAATCGTCCCACTTGTCTGCCATTAATTTCATCAGGGCGAAAAAAGCCAACAAAACGAAAAACTACATATTTGTACGCAGGTATGACAATTGCCTCCATATGATCCGGGGTATGATCAAGATCCTTAACTTGCAGCGATGGCATATAATAAATGCAACCATTCCCCGTGTCACTCCAATCTGTATAACCAAAGTAAACTTCTGAATCAACGGGATTCGTAATCTTATCCCTCTGGTTATAAAAAAAGTCTCTGCCATAAAGGTTAGCAATCTTATCACCAGACTTGCTAAGGATTTTATGTTTCACGCCAACTAGATAAAACTGGGGTTTAAACATAAACGAAGGCTTGTAGATCACAGAATTATTAACTGACATAATGTCATCGATATTTAACTTTTCTTGAATGAGTAGTGACATCGGCTCCAATCTGATCTTTAGCGGCGTAACCCCAAATTTCTTGCGAAAAGCTCTAATGTAAGACTGCTCATAATCAAAGCCGTAATCCATGGCGATGTCAATGACTCTTCGATTCGTATCTTTAAGGTCAGAAATACTAGATGAAAGCTTACGGAACTGAACATATTCCATCAATGATTCACCTGTCAACGATTTAAACATTCTGTGCAAGTGGTATTTCGATATGCCACAATGCATAGCTATATCATCTAAAATGACCTTATTGTACAAATTTGCTTCTATATATTGAAGACATGCAGCAATCGTTGCTTTTAAATCCATGATTATATACTCCTGACCTCTCCTGATCATTTCCCATCCATTTTCAAAATACCTCAGTTGCAGTATCTCTTCTCCTGTTTCAGGCTGAATAAGACTTAAGAATCAGTGTTGCATTATGTCCGCCAAAACCGAAGGAATTAGTCAAACCATAGTTTATGGCTGCCTCTTTTCCTTCATTAGGCACATAGTATAAATCACATTCCCGATCTCTCGTCTTGTAATTGATTGTTGGCGGCAAAAATCCATCCTTAAGCGCTGAAGCGGTAATAATTGCCTCTATGGCTCCCGCGGCTCCTAATAAGTGACCGGTCATTGATTTGGTTGAACTGACTGCAAGCTCATAGGCATATTTTTGAAAAACAGTTTTTATGGCATGTGTTTCAATTTTGTCCCCTAGGGGCGTTGATGTGCCATGAGCGTTTATATAACCAATATCATCGGGTTGTATCCCTGCATCTTCTATTGCCAGCTTCATACACCGGGTCGCACCTTCTCCCGCCTCAGCTGGAGCGGTAATATGATATGCATCATTGGTGCAACCATAACCCACGATTTCTGCAATAATAGTAGCACCCCTCCCTAAGGCATGCTCAAGTTCTTCGATAATAAGCGTACCGGCACCTTCTCCCAGTACGAACCCATCTCGCTCCAAATCAAAAGGTCTAGACGCCATGGCTGCATCTAGATTGGTCGTCATGGCTTTCATTGCACAAAAGCCAGCGAATGCTAACCTGGTAATAGAGGCCTCTGTTCCACCGGCAATCATCATGTCAGCACCATTTCTTTGAATAATTTTATAAGCATCACCAATGGCATTAGTCGACGATGCACAAGCTGAAACAGTACATTCTGTAAATCCCTTGACACCATATTTGATCGCAATAAGTCCAGCAGCCATATTAGGTAACATCATTGGCACCAAAAAAGGACTAATTCTGCTAGTTCCCTTTTCTAAGAGTACGCTATGCTGCTGTTCAATGCTTTCTATCCCACCAATCCCAGTTCCAATAAGTATTCCCACACGCTCTCTGTTCAATTTTGTAAAATCGATTTTAGCTTCATCCACTGCCATTTGCGTAGCCGCCATGGCGTACTGGGCGAATCGGTCCATTCTTTTAATTTCTTTCTTCTCTAAAAATTGATCTGGCTCAAAGTCCCTTACCTCGGCCCCTACCTGTGTAGGTAAATCGGATACATCCATTCTCTCTATTCTCCGAATGCCTGACTTACCCTGTTTAATTGACTGCCAGAGTTTATCTGCGCCACACCCGAAAGAAGATACAGCTCCCATCCCGGTAATAACAACTCGTCTATTCATTTTATAATCCCTCTCTTATCATAATTTTATTTTAATAATTGCTAATCGGTTTTAAGTCTATTAGAGTAATCAAAATTCAACTTTCCTGAGTCTTACTAAAAATAACACATATTCAGTATCAAAAATGAACAGCTGTTGCTTTTTGACAATGACATTACGAAATAATCAGATCATATCGGCAATAATAGTTACTGCAATTATTCAAAATCAGCATTATACATAAAAACCAGCTCTGTGCGATACAGAGCTGGTTTTTATATAATGATTTTCACTGATCTCCTTCACAGAAATTAGATCTATCAGGTATTGCACTCAAAAGCATGCTGAACCCAATTTACTCTTCAGCAAATTCAATTCTATTGCGCCCATTGGCTTTTGCTTTATAAAGAGCCTTATCCGCCTCACTAATATTTTCAAGTACATTATTCTTAGGCGAACATTTTATTGATGCAACACCGAGACTGATTGTAACATAATCAGAGATTCTCGAACCTGTATGGGGAATACGCAGCCGTTCAACACCGCTTCTCATTTTTTCAGCAATTACCTTGGCACCTTCCAGGTCTGTTTCTGGCAGCATACAAATAAACTCTTCTCCTCCGTACCGAGCAACAATGTCTGCAGTGCGACAAATACTGCTTTCTAAGATTCTTGCAACTTGTTGCAGACAGTTATCGCCACAAAGATGCCCATAATAGTCGTTAAACGCTTTAAAATAATCAATATCAATCATAATAAAAGATAACATTGCCCCTGAGCGCGATAACCGGTCATACTCTACAGACAGTATCTGATCAAAATAACGCCGATTAGCCAAGTTCGTCAATCCATCTATATTACTTAATACTTCAAGTTTTTTAATCGTACTTTCCAGTTTTTCTTCAACGAGCTTTCGCGAATGAATATCTGTTAGCATGACGAAGAGTCCCGTAAAATAACCATCATTATCCATCATCGCTTTTACAGAAATAATCACCCAATGCCTTGCTCCATCTTTTTTTCGCAAATAAATCTCATATACTGCGTCTTCGCCACGCATTCTTTTTTGCAGATTTATTGCTAGTTCACCCAAATGTTCTTCAAATACTAACTGTTCAAAATTACTTCCTACTAATTCTTCTATTTCATAGCCAAACATAGCTGCTAATTTATCATTGGCAAATGTAATCGTTAAATCTCGCTTCAAAATTAAAATACCCTCACTGGCAGTTTCAACAATAAATCGATAAAGAGCTTCGCTCTCTTTTACTTTTTCTTCTGCTATTTTACGATCAGTTATATCCATACCAAGAACGACAAACGAAACAACATTCCCTGCATTGTCAAATTCGGGTATATAGTCAACTTTGACCCAGCGTTTCCCGATTGCTACCTCAAAGTAGTGCTCATAAGTTACAGGCTTGCCCATTCTAACTGCTTTAATATATTGAATTGCATTTTGATAGTTTACCTTCGGCAGTATTTCCTTCATGTGCCGACCAATAATTTGTTCTCTAGGAATATTATAGCCTCGAGCAAATGCTTCATTAACAAATTCGTACCGTAAAGTAGCAGCATTGATATATGAAATATAGACAGAAATACTATCTATAATAAAATATAACTTTTCATCCAATTTTTCTTTAAGCTTTACTTCTTTTAAAATTTGTAAAATGTCCTTTATCTCGCTGTCACTATTCCCTTGAGAAAAGCGTCCGGTTGTCAAACATCTCACTCCTCACACAATTCAAGAGAAACCATCTCGCCGATCTCCCATTCAAGCAATTTCATTTATGCAAATATATAGTTTTTTCAGCTCTGATACGAACAGCTAGTTTCGCTAACCATCGATAGCATACAATTGCTCAATAAGACGCTTTATAAATAAAAAATACTCCCCCGAAATGAAACTTCAGACCTTTACTTAATAGGTTTCTAATTTTAACTTGCGTTTATTATAATAGCGATTTCCCCATTGAGATAATTGCTCCAAGATTGGAAGAATACTTATAGCATCCGCTGTCAAAGAATACTCAACTCTAGGTGGGATTTCTGCGTATACTATCCTTTTTACCAGACCAGCCTCTTCCAGCTCACGCAGTTGTTGCGTAAGCATTTTTTGTGTAACAGGTCCCAGTTGTCGCTTAATTTCACCAAAACGCATTTTTCCCTCTTTCAAGTTCCAGATAATTGGAATCTTCCACTTGCCGCCGATAAGATAAACAGTTAGCTCCATATCACATTTAAATTGATCGTTATATAATCTTAACACATTGCTTTCCCTCCTTAGTATCCATAGAGGTACTATAACACATATAAGTGCGTACTAGTTTGCAACTCCTATTTATAGTATCATTCTATCATACTAGTATGACAAAATAGTTTGATTTAAAAAATGTACATTTTAAAATCACGGAGAGGTAAGTGAATTAAATGCTAAACCCTATCACCAAAGTCATACAACTTGCGTTTGTCGTTAATAAGCTTGAGACAGGGATCGAATATTATCGAACAATTTTTGGATTAACCAACTGGGAAGTATATACAATCGCCTCGCCTACTCTAACTCATTCAATTTATCGGGGAATGCCTGGCCAATTTTCCATGCGGCAAGCAGTCGCGATGTCCAAAGACGGTCTGCAATATGAGTTAATAGAACCGCTAGCTGGTCCGAGTATTTATCATGATTTCTTGGCTCTTCACGGAGAAGGTCTTCATCATATTGCCTGTGAATATAAGGGTAGCTTTGATGAGACCATATCTCAATTTGCACAAATTGGTATAGTATCTACCATGCAAGGAAATTGGGGAGAAATTAAGTTTGCATATATGGATACGGAAAAAACAATCGGCACTTGTATTGAAATTTGGGATATTCCAAATAACTATAAATTCCCTATTCCCGATAAGATCATTCGCTAAATACTCCATCATGAAAATTTGAATACAGTTATAAGACTAATCAAATCATCTCACACTTATGTCATTATGCTCCAAGATAACCACGTTATATTACACAACAAAAAGTGCCCTAAAGTCTACTGAAAATAAACTTTGGAGCACTTTTTATTATCTCATATTTTGATGGGCTGCACCATTTTCTGCTTTTATTTCTTTTTTGGCAATTTCATTGCCACGCTTTATCGATTCCTTGACTATAGAACCGTCCTCGAATTTGTCGTAAAATTAACGCTCTCTGAAATATGTTCTATGAACATTATTAGAGCATTTGTTTTGCAGCTATCACCGTTACTTCCATGACCGCACGAATCCAAGAGAATTTTGCCTTCATACGATCAAAGTCTTCACCGGATTTTATAAAGCGAGTACTTCCCTTGACGATACAACCTGTTCCTTTGTTTTTATACCCCATTACTTCCCGGCAGGCAATCGAAAGAATTGCTTCGTTGTGGATTGCAAGATTTTTTTCGGTTTTAACAAAACCAGCAACCGGAATAAGCAGCTTATCATTTTGCGTTACTTCGATATAGCTATTCCAAGTATTCACTAAATGAGGACCATCATCGCCGCTAGTTACAATCGAAACCGCGCTATCGACAGGATGTGAAAGAATCTCCAATAATTTTTCGTTGAGCATAATAATAACATCCTTTCTTTTTACAAATCTAATTGATTATCTGATAGGTATTATTATAAAATACAATTGACCCCAATAATAGAGACAGTTTTTCGAAATTTAACAGGGGCAATTCTGCATATGACATTACCTTCTTCCTATAGCTAGCAGCAGTTTAGCTATTCTAAATTACGATGATTGATAGGTGAAAATTGATGTTTATATTAGATAGCAATGATCGTCGTCCCTTACATGTTAAACTCTATAATCAGATTAAAAATCAAATTTTATCTGGAAAACTGACTCCAGCAACCAGACTTCCCTCTGTTAGAAATTTATCACAAGAGCTATCGATAAGCCGCAATACTGTAGAGTATGTTTATGAACAATTATGTATCGAGGGATTTATCTATAGTAAACCCCAGAGTGGATACTATATTTCTCTACTAGAACAAGAATTCTCCCATTCCCATCCCCTAAAGATAGCATCCCCTGTACACCAAGCCGATAAAAAAACATATTTGTTTGACTTTCATCCAGCGCTTCTCTCATCAGATAGTTTTCCCATTAAACTTTGGCGTAAACAGCTAACAGATTGCCTGCAGGAAGATCCCAAGCAATTTGCCTTATACAGTGATCCCTGCGGAGAAATTGAGTTACGCCGGGAAATCCAACAGTATCTAGAGCGTTTTCGCGGCGTTTCTTGCGCTCCTGAGCAAATCATTATCTGCTGTGGAATACAAGATAGCATGTCCAGCCTTGCCCAAATATTAAAATCTGATCACTCGGTATTGGCGGTTGAAGATCCTGGACATTGGATTCCTAGATCAGTGTTTAAAAACCATTCTTATTCGATTCGTTCTATTCCAGTAAATTCTGATGGCATAAATCTAGACTATCTAAAAAGCACCAATAGCACGCTTGTCTATGTTACTCCATCCCACCAGTTCCCATTAGGTTACATTATGCCTGTGGAAAATCGCCTAAAGTTAATTCATTGGGCAGAAACTGTCGGAGGCGTAATTATCGAAGATGATTATGATAGCGAATTGCGCTACCACGGAAAACCAATTCCGGCACTGCAAGGCCTGCATCCAGAAGGAAAAATCGTATATATAGGTACTTTTTCCAAAATTTTATCGCCTGCCCTTAGAGTAAGTTATATGGTCTTGCCGCACCAGCTCTTAAGTACTTATAACAAGTTATTTGGCAAATATGCCGCAACCGTCTCATTATTAGAACAACGAACGTTATTACGATTTATGCAACAAGGATATTTAGAAAAACATTTGAGAAAAATGCGTACAAAGTATAAAAAAAAGCACGATGCCCTTGTCCAATCTGTTGATTGTCATTTCGGGAATCACGCCCATATTCTTGAACAAGGAGCTGGACTGCATATCGTTTTAGAATTAGTTGATTGTTCTTTAGATGAACAAGAACTTATACGCCGTGCAGAAGAGAAGAATGTCCGTTTATTGCCCCTTCCTAGTATTTTCCAGAAAAACAAGGCTCATGCACCAAGAATCATGCTTGGATTTGGAAACATGAGCCCTGATGAATTGGAGAAAGGCATTGCATTATTATCTCGCGCCTGGAATCTATCCTAATAGCTCTTCATTTTCATCGCTTCAATGACATCTTTATTTAGCAATATTCCTGTCCTCATGCCTTCATAGATTCATAGATTCATAGATTCATAGATTCATAGATTCATAGGGCTATTATCCTTTTAAATAGTCCATGATTTCCATTAATAAACCTGAAGCCAAATATAAGCTTCAGGTTTATTAATTATTGCATCAATATGTTATCCGGGAAACAATATGCTATTCATATCTTATTCAGTATTTCGACATCTATAATCCCTTTTTATTTCAAAGGTATCCTCTCAAGTTCAGTGTAAATTTTGGAAATTCCTTTATGAATATCTGCTACGGTCGTGCGTGCCACGCTAATTCTTATTCCCTTTTCATAATAATGACTGTTAACAAAACAATCAATTCCTGGAGTAACTAGAATGCCCTGTCTTCTCTTTAAGTTTTCTACAAATTGGGTTTCATTAATATGTTTAGGCAATTTCAGATAGCTATAAAAACCACTCTCGCCGCCTACCCATTCCCCCCCAAACTTTGCTGCATCTACAAAATGCATCTTAAGACATTCAAGCTTTGACGACAATTCATTTTTAACGGAACCACTATGCTTTTTAAGCAAATTGCTGCGTATATAGATCTCCAAAGTAGATTGTGACACCAGCGATGGTGAGAAATAAGAATGGTAATATGAGTACCGTACATGTTCAGTAAATACAGGCAACAGATGCGATGGAATAACGGTTATACCAATTCTAATCCAGGGTATTATTTTAATGAAGCTTCTCAAGTAGATATGATGTTTATGATCACCGTAGGCGTATATGGGATCTCCATAGTTGCCAAATATAATATCGCCAAAATAATCATCCTCTACAATATATACATCATATTTTTCCGCTAGTCGTGCAATAGCTTTTCGTTGCTCCTTAGGGTAACAAGTACCTAACGGATTGTGACTGCTCGGCACTGTATAAAAAAATTTGATCTTTTCTTTTTTAAAAAGAGCCTCCAGAAAGTCTATATCAATTCCTGCTTTATCTCGTGGTATGCCAAGAATTTTGGTACCACTCATTTTCAAAAAGCTATTATAATACCTAAATGTAGGTTGCTCAATCAAGATAGTGTCTTTATTATTTGGAAATGGCATTTGGTTTAAAATGTTAAGGACTTGCTGAACGCCCAGATTAACAAAAATATTATCGGTAGTTGTGAATACTTGAAAATCAGCTAGGTATTTGGGCAATAAATTTCTTAGAGAAGGAACGCCATAGAGCTTATGCCCCGCAAAGCTATTTGTATTGCATATATCAACCGCCCGGTCGAGACAATGCTTTAGGTCAGGGATATAGTTATTACCAAACAACGGATTTCCTCTAGAAAAGTCGATTATTGCAGTATTGGTCTGTTCTGTCTTTAGGCGGTTCTCCACAACATAACATCCACTCTGGGGAACAGAATAGATTAAATGTTTACTCTTTAAAATATCATACGCTTTCACTGCGGTGTTTTTGCTACATTGGTACGTGGCGCATAATTCCCGTATAGACGGTAATCTTTTGCACTGCATAAATCTGCCTTCTTGTATAAATGATTCCATGTCTTCGACAATCCGCTCATATGCTTTTCTCACACATTCAGCCCCTAACTGTATCGGTACAGTATGAGTATAACACAATTGTTACTAGAATTTTTTAGAGCTATAATGGATTTGCTAGCAAAACGCAATATACGAAAGAATCTAAACTTAGGGGGTTGACCGAATATGCTGAAACAACAATGCCTGCTTAATACGTTTCATATAATTATTGATGGCCTATTTGCTAGTGTACCAGTACTCCTTTCATTTATGATTATCTCTTTTGGATCTAGCGAAAAAGATGCTGGTATCATTTTCTCGCTTGCAATTATGGTAAGTACTCTTGCCGGATTATCTACGAAATTCTTTTCCCAACAATTCGGGGTGTTGCGCACCTTAATCATAATAATGTTATTATACGGCTTTGGATTTCTTACTAATGCCTTTACCCCAAATATCTATCTTGCAGGATTTTGCTTTACCATAGCAATTGCAGGATATGGTATATTTCATAATGTTGCTTTTTCGTATCTTACATTAAACTCTGAAAGACAATCGCTTGGAAAGATTATGGGTAACTTCACTGCGATCGGTGATATTGGTAGGATTCCTTTTGCTTCACTAGCGGCTTTTATTGCCGCTTGCCCTATATTGGAGTTTCCAGGGTGGCGAATTGTCTGTTTAACCTATGGCCTGGGAGTTTTGTTATTTTCAGTATATATATCTGTTTCCTCCTTCAACATAAAAGAAAAAATCAATCAAAATAATTCGCCAGCAGTAGAAACAAAAAGCCATTTACCTACCTTCTCACTTTTACGCAATCCCGAATATGCGCTACCAATAAGCGCAAATATACTTGATGCATTTGGAAGTGACCAGATATTTACATTTTTACCTTTTCTACTCTTTGCGAAAAGTATGGATCCAAAAATTCTTGGAACTTTTGCTCTTGCCTTTACATTTGGCTGCTTCCTTGGAAAAATAGCATGTGGAAGAATGGTTGATATATTCGGCACACGGAAAGTATTTGTTATATCAGAAGTTATTATGGCGATACTCCTGGTGATTCTTGTTATAGGCCAGCAACTTTTTATCATTCTTGGAGCATCGCTTTTGCTTGGCATTGTAACAAAAGGGACAATTCCAGTTATCCAAACTATCATTACAGAACCAGTTAAAGGAAAAGACAAATATGACGACATTTTTGCAATTAGTACCTTTTGTCGTGGAACTACGAATATAATTTCTCCTCTGCTTTTTGGCTTTATCGCTTCATCACTTGGTGTAATTTGGATTTATGCTATTATGTCCGTTATTGCTATATTCGCTGTCATACCAGTACTCATGATGGCTAAAAATATACAACCAATAGATATTATGGTACCTTAACAAAGGCAGCACCAGCAGCATATCCTGCAACAAAAAGGCCTGAAGTCCAAAATAGAACTTCAAGCCTTTTCCTGTTTATTTTGCATTTTGATGGGCTGCACCGTTCTCTGCTTGCGCTTCTTTCTCTACAGCCGCACTGCCGCGCTTAATTGCTTCTCTAACCATAGAACCAACTTCGCCTGTTGTCACATCGCTCCAGTCATTATCTTCCACTTTTTCGCCAAAGCCAAGATCATGGGCTAATTTATACTTTGTTTCCTCTGACATAACGCCGCCTTTATGAGACATAGAAAACACCTCCATAAATATTTTTAGGAAGCCTAAATATAGTATTTACCCATTTAAATCTTGTTATGTTTCAATGGCATAGATTTTTTTATTTTTCTCGAATTGGAAAATTAACAATTGCAGCTAACGAGGCCAAGAACATATCAACATACCATACCCACAAATAATTGCCATCATGAGCCATAGCAAGTCCGCCAAGCCAAGCGCCAAGAAAGCCGCCGATTTGATGGCTTAGCAAAGTAAGACCAAACAAAGTAGCCAAATATCTTGTGCCAAAAAGTTTTCCTACAAGCCCTGCCGTTGGCGGCACCGTTGCTAGCCAGGTAAATCCTAAGAAGGCAGCAAAAATATAAAAAGTCACCTCGGTCTTGGGAGCTAATAAGTAAGCCATAATCATCAAGGCCCGACTTCCATACATGACAGCTAAAATGTACTTCATTTTATAACGCATCCCCAGTGAACCAGCAGCTAAGCTACCGCCAACATTAGCTAATCCAATAATTGCCAAAGCCGCTGCTGATACAGTCGCGGAATGACCACACAACGCGACTTCGCCTGGTAAATGCGTCACTAAAAAGGCAATATGAAAACCGCAGGTAAAAAATCCGGCATGAAGACACCAATAGCTCCGATCCGCAAAAGCAATCCTAATCTGCTGCCAAATTCCCTCACTAGTATTGTGAATCGCCTCTTTTGAATGCGCCACTGGCTTTTGACGAAACAACGCAGCCAGCGGAATAGTAAGCAGCGTGAATCCGGCCATAGTAAATAACGCGGCAATCCAGCTAACTCCATGAATGATGGCCTGCAACAAAGGAGCAAAAATAAATTGGCCAAGCGATCCGCCTGCATTAATAAAGCCCCCGGCAAAAGAACGCTGCTCTGGTAAGAGTTGATGCGAAGTCGCGCCAATCAAAATGGAAAAACTGCCTGCTCCAGCGCCAGCGGCGCTCAAAATCCCCATAGCCAAAATGAGCATACTTTCTGATTGTGCGAAGGGAGTCAATACTAAGCCGCCAGCAAGAATCAACGCTCCAGCCACCAGAACGCCATGGGGGCCGCGCTTATCAGCTATAGCACCGAAAATTGGCTGAGCTAACCCCCAGACAAACTGTCCTATTGCTAAAGAAAAACTAATTGCTACAATCCCAAGCCCTGTCGCATCATGGATTGGCGCTACAAACAATCCTGCTGTCTGCCTAGCCCCCATAGTAATGGCTAAAATAGCAGCAGCGCTAAGCACAAACAGCCAGGCTGATCGCGTTAAATTCACTAAAGTCACTCCCTCTCATCTCTGTCAAGCTAATGCCGGATAGGTAAAGAATAAAAAATGAGTTACATTCAACATAAAATGCAACAATATAGCGGCCTCAATTCGTTTAGTCCGCTCATAAATCCAGCCGTAACCTAATCCCGCGATGGTTCCCCATATACTGTAAGCAATGCCGCCGGCATAATGAGCAAAACCAAATAAGCAGGCCGTAACAATAAGTGCAGCATAACCGCCCCAAGCAAAGCCTTGCCAAAGTTCACCGAGTTGTTTTTGCAAAAAACCGCGAAAGAAGGCTTCTTCGGGGACACAGACAAAACATAGATTCGTAAAAAGCCATAGGAGAAAACGATCAGGCAATTTAGGATCAAAATGGACTTCACCAAAAGCCACGGCAAGAAGCACTAACATACCAACAAATAACAGGCACCTAACTTTAATTGCTTGCCACAGCGAAGCCCATTGCGTTTTGCTTGCAATCAGCCTATGACCAAAACCAAGTAGGAGCAAGCCAACAAGCGCCTTGTCAAAGTTTAAATACATGGTAAACGGAATGCCGTCTTGACTAATCTGTATATTGGATAGCACATTAAGATTATGGAAATAAGGAATTTTATGAGCGCCTAAAAGAAAGGCGAGGCTTATAATGCAAAGCCCCGTCACAAATTTCTTGCCTGGAGAAATGCCGTTCTGGTAAAACAGATACAGACTGTATCCTAGAATAGCAATTGGCGCTACAGCCGCCAAATCAATTTGCTGACTCGCTAGGCCGAATAAAATAGCGCCGCTGGTAAAGATCGGCCACAAGTTAACTTTTCGCTGTAAAATCCTCACAGGCGGCAACCACAAAGCAAGCACGGCAAAATAGAGAAAGCCATAGCATAGCCAAGTTAACATATCTAGTAACACAAAATCACTCCGTTAGATCAATTCGCGATACTTTATAAAACCAGATTTAGAGAAAATTCACTTTTAATGGATCTCTGTCAGGCAGCCGTTTAAATTTATAGCGTGGATAGCCAATCATTACGGCGCCAGTAGCTCTTTGTCCTGCCGGAATTGAAAATAAAGCAAGCAAAGGATCGTAGTCAGCGAAAAGACACATTTCAAGAATTCCCGCCCAGCAAGAGCCAAGCCCGAGAGCGGGTGCAAAAAGCTCCAAGTAGGAAAAAGCAGAAATTGTATTTTCCCGGCCTTTGGCAAACTCTTGCGGCGCTGTAGCAAGGATAATCTGTGGCGCCTGGCGTAAGATCGTATCTTCCTGTCGTTCGCGCCAAGCTGAAATATGAAGTGGAAAGCTTTTATGGAAAAGACCGGTTTTAACCTGCTCCTCCATCCACTGTACAATTACTTCAACTGCCTTGTTTAACACTTCACGTTGTTCAATAACCAGATAAGCTATGTTTTGGCTATTACTTGCTGTTGGCGCAAGCCGGGCCATATCGAGCAGTTTCATTACAAGTTCTCTGGCAACAGGTTCTTGTTTATAGCAGCGGGTAGAACGGCGCGACCGCAGAAAAGAAGCCGCCTGCTCTGATGAAATTGCTAAAGAAGGGTTGATCTCGCTTTGCTTAGCTAATGGCGCCATCGCATGATCAAGCGCTCCCTGGGGACATACCGCTACACAATGACCACAATGGTTACAAAATTCGCCTCTGACTGCAATAGGGCCATCCTGTTTCGGCAAGCTTAATACTTTTGCCGGACAAATGCTCGCGCAAAGACCACACTTCGTACACAGTTCCCTATTGACTTTAATCAAGGTCCTCGCCTCCGGCTATAACTTGTTTTCCTAATTGAAACGCCTTTTCACAGTCCAACGGAAATACTTCACGACGTCGCTTCGCCTTTTCACTGGCATTAAAGCGAGTAGCTACATACTGGGAATAATCGGAGAACTGATACGTATCTGTCACATACAATGATTTGGCCTTGCCAAATACATGAGCAAGCATATTTTCTGTAAGAGAAAAATAATGATCATAACCCCATTCGGTAATAAATGATTCTGGAACATTCATCGTATAAATGAAACCAACCGATATCTTTTTAGGAAATAATGAGGTTCCCGCTTCATCATAGACATAATAGGGAAAAATAAGTCGTTCGAGAAAAGAACGCATTTCTCCTGTGGCCGTCCCCAAATAAATTGGTGAACCGAGCAGTAATGCATCAGCCTGCTCTATTTTATTGAGCAGCGGCTGCAAATCGTCACGAACAGCACATTTCCCATAACTTTTACTGCCAATACGCTTGCAGGCAAAACAGCTTTTACAGCCGGTAAATTGCAAATCATATAAATGAATCAATTCAGCCTCAGCACCGGCTGACTGAACACCGCTAATAGCCTTTTCTAACAGCATAGCCGTATTTCCCTGCTTACGCGGACTTCCATTGATAACAATCACTTTTTTCATCGTGCATCAATCCTTCCTTCTATTTCCTAACAAACCCTGCTATAATTGTATAGCAAAGAGAAAAAATGAAAAGTATGCACTTTAAAGATAGATACTATCATAAAGGAGAGTACTATGAAAAAATGGTCGAAAGAAATGTGCGATTGCTCCATTACTTATACCTTGTCTATTCTCGGCAGTAAGTGGAAATGGCTGCTTCTCTATAAACTCTTTCAAAATGGCGTACAGCGGTATGGTGAAATTAAACGCAGCATCCCGCCGATTACTCACAAAATGCTAAGCCTACAGCTAAAAGAATTGGAAGAAGAAAACCTCATTAGCCGCAAAGAATATCCGCAGATTCCGCCCAAAGTAGAATATAAACTGACAAGTAAAGGCGAAACACTCATCCCCATTCTAGAGCTCATGTCTCAATGGGGCGCTGAAAATAAATCGGTTGTTAAGTAAACAAAGCCGCCGCCTAATTTAGTTGTCTTGAGCCACAGCCCTAAATCAAAAGTGATCGAACGGCCATTATCATAACAAGTCGCTTGATATTGATTCGTTTGGGAATTCTTTTCCAGAGCTACCAGAATCGTCCAATGCCAGCTGTCCATCGTTATAGCTTGTCCTCGCTGCAAATTCAAAAAAGCTACAGGACAATCGAGTGCAAGTCCTGCTTCAATAAAGGCAATTACCTCGTCTAAATCAGGCCGCTGAAAAGATAGAAGCGGAACACTCAATCGCTGACACTGCCATGGCAAATGATAATATCGTAAAAGAACGGACATGCCACTACAAAATTTTTCCGTACTATTTAACCCCAGAAAACGACCAGGCGTAATAAAATCCCAAACTTTCTCCATAAGCAACTGAGACGCTGCAACTGTATTATCACACAAAAAAGTATCGTCTTGTTCTCGTCTGCTTACGTAGGCAAGCTGCATCGCAGCCGCCCGCGGGCCGCAGCCTCGCGTTCGTTTAAAATCCGTACTGTACCAATATTGGCTAAAACCATAAGGCGCTTTCTCTATTTCGCTGACCTGTAGCCATTGCGGATTTTTAATTTTCATAATATATATCACCTGCAACTCATTTTCTATAACTGTAGCATTATTCTATCATACCTTACGCTAATAAAGACATGAAAAACTCTCCCTTCGCTAAAATTAACGCGGGAGAGTTTTTGTGCTACATTAGAATTTTGTGTCACATTAGAAAAATCAGCTATGAGTTGTTTTAGCAACAGGTACAGCCTTTTTCGGTGTCATATTTAAAATGATATTTAAAATAACAGCAGTCAACGCACCTGTTACGATACCGTTCTCTAAAAACAGCTTTAACAGGGGCGGGAATTTAGCAAATAAATTAGGCACTACCGTAACGCCCAACCCTAGTGCGACCGAACAAGCAATAATCAATAAGTTCTCATTACTGGAGAAATCAATTTTGCTGAGCATCTTAATGCCTGAAGCTACAACAATGCCAAACATGGCAACCATAGCGCCGCCAAGCACCGCATTAGGAATAATCATGGCTAAAGCGGCAAATTTAGGAATAAAACCAAGGAGCATCAACATAACGCCGGCAATGACTGTCACATTTGCCGTTTTGGAATTGGATAGCTGTACAAGACCGACATTTTGCGAAAAAGTAGTATAAGGAAAGGAATTGAAAAAACCACCAAGCATAACAGCAAGGCCCTCAGCCCGATAACCACGTGTTAAGTCATCTTGCGTTAAATCACGTTTACAAATTTCCCCTAAAGCCATGAACACGCCAGTAGACTCAATCATACTGACAATCGCCACAATAATCATTGTCAAGACAGCAGCTGGTTCAAATACAGGCATACCAAAAGTTAAGGGCATCACCATATGAAACCAAGAAGCTTCTGCGACGCTATTTAAGGAAACTGTACCAAATAAACCGGCGAGAACCGTACCAAAAATCAAACCAAGCAATACGGAAATAGAACGAATAAAGCCGGTAGTAAAACGATTGACGAGAATAATAAATAGAAGAACGGTAAAGGCCAAAGCAAAGTTAGCTAGCGAGCCGAAATCAGGGCTACCTACGCCGCCAGCCATATTATTAATAGCTACAGGTACCAAGGTAACGCCAATAATCGTAACAACCGAACCAGTAACGACCGGCGGAAAAAATTTTACGAGTTTTGAAAAATACTTCGCAATTAAAACAACAAAGAATCCAGAACAAATAATCGAACCATACAAAGCCGGAAGACCGTATTGATTTCCAATGGTAATCATAGGAAAAACAGCTGTAAAGGTACAGCCAAGGACAACAGGCAGGCCAATACCAAATAAGGCGTTTTGTCTAGCTTGCAATAACGTCGCAAGGCCTGATGTCAACAAATCGGCGGCAATAATATAACTCATCTGCCAAGCAGTCAGTTTTAAGGCGCTGCCGACAATGAGCGGAACAATAATCGCACCAGCGTACATAGCTAGTACATGCTGGGCTCCCAACAATAAGCTCTTTCCATTATATTGATTCATAATAAATTCTGCTTAGCTCCTTTTTGTTATAAAAATTGAACTTGTCCATTTTGAAAAGATTGAATTCTCGCCAATGATTCCACGCGGAACCCCGCCGTTTTAAGCTTATCCGCTCCTGGCTGAAAGGACTTCTCAATCACGATACCCACACCAATTACCGCAGCGCCTGCTTGCTTCACAATATTAATAAGACCTAAAGCAGCTTCCCCATTTGCCAAAAAATCATCAATTATCAAAACTTTATCTTCTGCCTGTAAGAATTGCTTATCCACAATCACATCATTACTTTCTTTCTTCGTAAACGAATAGACCTTGGTACAATACAAATTACCAGTCGTTACAACCGACTTTTTCTTTCTGGCAAATAAGACAGGCACGTTCATGGCCAGCCCGGCCATAATAGCTACAGCAATACCGGACGATTCAATCGTAAGAATCTTAGTAATCCCTTCCCCGGCAAAGCGTTTTGCAAATTCCTTACCCATTTCATACATTAACTGCGGATCGAGTTGATGATTTAAAAAGGAATCAACCTTTAGCAGCGAATCATTTAGAACCTGTCCGTCTGTCTGGATTTTTTGTTGCAATAATTCCATGATAGCCTCCTTGATTTTTGGGGTAACACAAAAAGAAAAAGCCCAAACAGGAACTTTCGCATACGTAAAGTGAGCGATCATACCCGTCGGACTTTTTCATAAAACCCGAAGTTTACTTTCTCACCCGTAGACAGGCGATTTACGGTCGCCGGTAGAGACTTCTGGGCCCTATTCCCAAAATTATACGAGAGTCAATAGAGTTTATTTTAGCAAGACAAAAATACTTTTGTCAATGTTCCCTACGATATTCCTTACTATAAATTACGACTTTTTATTCTTGCAATTTAAAGCCTAGAAATATTCTTCCAATATTATTCTGAAAGATTATAAAGTTTTTCAATAAAGTTCACAAAAGCCAAGGATGCATGAGATAGGTATTTTTCCTTCTTCCATGCTAAGCCAACAGAAAATTGAATTGGCTCTACTAGTGGAACTACAGCAATTTTAGGATCATCGCGAACAACCATATTCATAAGAAAAGAAATCCCAGCCCCTTTGGCGACAAGACCTTTAATTGTTTTGATCTGACTGGAGGAAAAAACCACATCGGGCATAAAGCTGTGTCTAAGACAACGATTGGTAACAACTTCCCGCTGATAAGAACGTTCTTTCAGTAAAATAAAAGACTCATTGCGCAATTTAGAAAAAGGAACAGGCGCCGTTTCGTGACACAGCGGATGGTCCGGATGAGTGCAAAGTACGAACTCCTCTCGCGTAATTTCCAGAGTATTTAATGTCGGCGACTGATCAAGCAGAATAATAATTGCTAAATCTAACTCCTCATTTTCTATTTTAGCAACCGCCTCCAAGGAAGATCCTTCTTCGGATGCGATTAGCCGAAGTTGGGGATAGTTCGCCGTAAATTGAGTAAAGATATCAGGAAATAAATAGGCTTCAATCATGGGTGGAACGCCGATTTTCACGGTTCCTTTTAACAAATTGCGATAATCTTTCGCCTCTTGAAAAGCTTGCTGCAATTCTTTTAAAATCTTCTCAATTCGATTAAAAATTACTTCTCCTTCATTCGTCAAGGCAATCTTCTTTTTGTTACGATCAAAAAGTTGAATGCCAAGCTCTTCCTCTAAATTTCGAATCGCCCTCGTTACAGACGGTTGGGCAATATGCAGTTGTTCAGCAGCCCGCGTAAAACTGCTCAATTTCGCAACCATGCAAAAATACTCAAGTTGTCGTAACTCCATGACAAATCAAAGGCCCCCTATAATAAATCGTTGTTTCAGAAAAGCTATCAATTCTTATGGTTTCATAGCAGCTATGCATCATTATAACATATACTCCTTATGTATGAGTTCATGAATTATTGCTATTGGAATTTTACAAAAATATAATCTACTATAAAATATAATAAGCTTAGTAAAATCATAGGAGGCGCTTATGCAAAAAGAATATACATATAAATATGGTAAAGAAAAGGTTTCTTTTTCCATTGATGCAGAAAAAGTGATTGCTGAATTACATCTTAAAGATTTTCCGGTTTTAGCCGATCCGGAAGCTGCTATTTTGACAGCGATTCGAAATCCCATCGGATCAAAACCACTGAGGGAACTTGTAAAGCCAGGCGAAACTGTTGTATTTATTGTAAATGATACGACTCGTGTGGCAAACAGCCACATTTTTATGCCGTTATTATTAGATGAGCTAAATCAAGTAGGAATTCCTGATAAAGATATGTGGATTGTTTTTGCTCTTGGTACCCATCGTCTCATGACCGAAGCGGAAATGGCTCAAGAAGTCGGCCCTGCTGTGGCTAAACGAGTTAAAATGTACAATAGCGACTGCAAAGACAAAGATCAGTTTACGTACTTTGGCGATACGTCTTACGGCACGCCTGTATACTTCAATAAGAAAGTTGTAGAAGCTGATCATATTGTCTGTACAGGCAGTGTGGTTCATCATTTCTTTTCTGGGTTTGGCGGTGGCCGCAAAGCCATGCTTCCTGGTGTTTCCTACTATGAAACAGTTCGAAAAAATCACAGTATGATGCTTGATACCAATGCCGTGATCGGCAAACTAGAAGGAAATCCTATATATCACGACCAAGTTGAAGGCGCGGAAATGTGCCGCCCTACCTTCTTAATCAATGTCGTTCTCAGTGAAAAAAAGGAATTTCTAAAAATCTTTGCTGGTGATTACATTGAAGCTCACAATAAAGCCTGTGAATTTGTCAACGAAGTGAACGGCGCCAAGGTTGAAAAAGAAGCCGATCTTGTCATTGCTTCCTGCGGCGGTTATCCGAAAGATATTAATGTCTATCAATTACAAAAAACCATGGATAACGCTTGGTGCGCCGTCCGTGACGGCGGCGTTATCATTATCCTCGGCGAGTGCCGTGAGGGCTCCGGATCGCCTACCTATGAAAAAGCCATGGAGCTTTATCGCAGTCCGGAAGAGGTAGAAGCTGCCATAAGGAAAGATTTTCAAATTGGGGCCCATAAAGCTTATGCCGTAACCCGCCTAATGAAAAAAGCACAATTTATTCTTGTTTCTTCTATGACGCCAGAATTAGCTGAACTATTGCTCTTTACCCCAGCAGCTACCATAGAAGAAGCCCTCCAACTAGCCTATAAAAAGCTAGGGCCGACTCCAAGTATTACCTTGATGCCCTTAGGCAGTATGACAGTTCCACTTGTTGGCAATCAATAACTCTTTTCATAAACAAAGAAGCCAGACTGCAATATGAACATTGCAATCTGGCTTCTTGTTATTTTACAAGGTTATCTTAACACAGCTTCTACAGCCTTTAACTCTTTACGAATGGCAATCCCCTGAGGACAGTGATCTTCACATTTACCGCATTCGACACAACGATTCGCCTGCGCCGCTTCCCCAATACGGAAACCATAAAGGAACTGATAACGAGCCTTAGAAGCTTCCCCTTCGCCAAATACAGAGTAATCATTATAGAGGCTAAAACATCCTGGTATATTCACGCCGCTAGGACAGGGCATACAGTAAGCACAAGCTGTACAGTTCACTTTCATCCGCTCTTTAAACAGTGCGTTTACTTTATTAAGAGCTGCCAGTTCCGTTGTTGTAAGAGAATTGGGTAGACCTTCGTTTGCCGTTTCTAAGTTCTCAGTCACTTGTTCCATCATTGACATACCACTTAAAACAACAGAAACTTCAGGATGGTTCCAGACCCAGCGTAAGGCCCATTGCGCTGGGGTGCGCTGGGTGCCGCTTTCTTTTAGCAAATCTAGCGCTTGATTAGGCAGATTCGCTAGCTTTCCGCCACGTAATGGTTCCATAATGGCAATGCCAAGACCTTTCGACGCTGCATAATGCAAACCTTCCGTTCCGGCCTGATAGTCTTCATCAAGGTAGTTATATTGAATCTGGCAAAACTCCCAGTCATAATAATCCACTATTTCTTTGAATAACCCGATCCGATCATGAAAGGAAAAACCGACATGTTTAATCTTACCATCTTTTTTAGCCTGGTCGAGAAAATCAGCAATACCGATTTTCGTCAATGCAGACCAGGTATGAGATCCAAGGCTATGTACAAGATAAAAATCAATATAATCGGTTTCCAACCGCTGGAGTTGCTCGTCTAAGTAACGATCCATATCAGCTCTTGTCTTAATGAGCCAGCTTGGCAATTTTGTCGCAAGCTTTACTTTTTCCCGATAGCCGTCTTTTAACACCTTAGCCACAAAGGGTTCGCTAGCCCCGCCGCTTTGCATTCCTGTTCCATGATAAGGATAGGCTGTATCAATATAATTCACGCCAGCGTCAATGGCTTGGCGAATCATCGGAATCGCCTGCTTTTCATCAATTTTTGTCGCATCGCCATCCATAACAGGTAGACGCATACAACCAAACCCTAAGATTGATACTTGTTCCTTTGTTTTGCCATATTGTCTGTAAAGCATAATCGACTCACCCCTTATTCGTAATAGAAAATTCCAATTTTATTGTATACTTTAGAGTGTACTATAAGTCAATAGCACTCAACACTTTTGTGTAAAAAAAGAGCAGCCTCTTACAGCTGCCCTTCATACTTGTTCTCCTGTTTCAGTTGTAACCTGATCTGGTTTACTTAAGACATATACCTTAACAGCCTTGATTCCAAAATGATTTGCCTCTCGCACCGTCCATTTAGCCACATCTATACGATTCCCTTTTATAGCACCGCCCGTATCTTCTGCTACAGCATACTCTTTACTTCCGTCAGGATATTGAATCATCACGCGGGAACCGAGCGGAATAATCCGAGGATCTACTGCAATAACACCCGGCCTTATTTCTGTACCTAGCCGCGTTTTACTTCCCCACTGATCATTATCATGCGGTCCTGGGGCATAAGCAGTTGCCGTTACATGTATCGCTTCTTTTCCCAAGGTATCCTGCGTTGCAATATTTTGCACAAGTTCTTGCGTACTAAGGGGATTCGCAGTCTGCACTTCCGCCGTATTAATTGGTGGATCTACTTGTGGTGTTGCAGACTGATGCTGAGCAACAGCACCTAAACCGTGCATTGCCGAAGCAGCGAGCACAAAAGCTCCACCAAGTGCAGCGGCAATTTTCTTATAATGCCGTTTCACTTTATGGCGTACTTTATCGTTCATAAAAATCCCTCCTTTGTCTTATTATTTTCAGTAAGCGTTTCTTATAAACTTACAATATTTCACAAGAAATTCACGCGTTTTTTTTTACAAAAAAGGATTTTTTTCTCTACACAGAGAACATTTTCATAAACTAAATAAAAATCAAATTTTGGGCAAACTTGATGAAAATCAAGGACGCAAAACCATTGGATCTAAAGATAGTACTGCTTGCTAAAGTCTATCAATGATTGCCAGGTTGCATCGATAAATCGTCATGTATTTATCTGATCAACCTGGTTTTTATGATTTAATGAATGATTTAATGAATGATTTATGAGAGGAGTTGGAGGCTTGCCATGGGAAAAAAAATATTAGTCATTGATGACTCAAGGTTCATTCGCCTGCAAGTAAAAAGGATTCTTGAAGAATATGGAGTGGAAGTATATGAGCTAGATAATGCCGAAGATTTCTTCGCGCAGCGCTGGCGGTTCCGCGATATCAATTTGTTACTTTTAGATATTAACTTAAAAGGAATGGACGGAATTGCAGCCCTAGAAGAAATGCATCGTCTAAATTTGCAACAGCAAATCCCTGTTATTATGGTTTCAGGGATCGCCAATCGTCTTGTCATTCAGAAATCACTCTGTCTCGGCGCTTCCCATTACATTCGAAAACCCTTCTCTGATGAAGATTTGCTTGATCGTATCGAAAATGTAATGGGTTCGCTTGTTGCCGCGCCAATGCAAGCAAGCAGTCAAAAAGAAATTCTTAATAGCATTTACCGAGCGAAACGAGATCATACTGAAGTTTCCTTTGTATCACTCGGTTTTAATGAAAACCTTGCCAATGGAAGCTTTATTATGGAACAACTAAAAAATACGCTGCGTGTTTATGATTCCGTTCTGCTGGCCACACCGCAAAACCTTTTACTTATTTTACCTTTTACCAAACAAGATGGAACAAATGTTGTCATTAATAAAGCAAGAAAAAAGCTATCGGAAATTCTCCCGACAGCAAATGATCCCGCAATTCATTATATCACCTTTCCTACTGATGAAAGCGATCCTGATATGATTGCCGAAATTTTAAAAATCTGCTAAATTAATAACCTAATTCGACTTGATTGGCGACGACTAAGTCTATAGACTCTTTTTTCGCCTGAGTTGACGCTAGGCTAGCACAATTAATCAGCCGTTCTAGCGCGGGAACACTATTTTTCATGAATCCATGACATATTCCCTTTACAATTCCCGCTGAAAAACTAACAGGAATCTCTTTGTAAAAGCGATGTTCTTTTACTTCGCGCAATAATATTTCAGCAAAACTACGAGTCTTCTCTAGTTTGTAGGGAGTCAATATAAGAAACTCATCACCGCCAAACCGCGACACATGGGTTTCTTTTGACATTTTAGCCTTTAAAAGCTGACCGATCTCTCGTAAAATCTGATCCCCAGCAATATGGCCATACTGTTTGTCTATCTTACCAAAATTATTAACATCAAGAAAAATCAAAGAAAGCAATTGTCTTTCTTTTAAGACTTTAACAGCTTGATAATAGATATAATCTTTTTTGTAAAGCTCTGTTAACACATCAAATTGCCTGCCGATTTCTAACGCAACTTGGCTTGGACTAACAATTCCCACTACCTGGTCCTGCTGTTTCACAATGAAAAGCTTAATACCGTGGCTATCTATAGCCTCTTTTGCTTCCCATACGAATGTGCCAGGCACAACTTCTTTAAAATAATCAGACATGGCATCAGCGGCAATCCGATTAGGATGTGTTTTCAACACATCCCAATAATCAATCACACCGAGTATTTTACCGTTCTCAATGACCGGGAGACTTTCTAGTTGAGTCGAAAGCATAAATTCCTGTACCTGACTTAATCCAGCTAACGCATCTACATAGGGAAATTTAACTGTCATAATATGCGATAACTGGCGCATCATAATTCAATCAACTTCTTTACTATTACGGTCACATTAATCTGAACTCTTACAATCATTGATTCATGAATCATTTCATCTACTTCATCAATCATAAGAGAAATTAACTGATCTTCCGGCACCATAGCAAGCAAAGACTTACGAACAACCATTGCTTCAATTGATGGGTGTTCAATTTTTTTTACTATATATTGACCAGGTGATAAAATATCCCCCATTCGCCGTGCCGCTTCCGGACCGATCGGCGCCCGTTTGCCGACAACCAAAACATCTTGCATTGGCGGCATTTCAAATTCCGATAAGCGCATACTAATTTCAACTTTTTTACTGCTTTCAATCTGACTGCCCATCTCTTGACCTCTCTTGTACCGCAAAGTATAGTAAACGTCTACATGATTACAGCAGAGTAAATCTTATATGAAAATCTCACCAGGAAGTAAAAAAAACCAGGCTTACGCCTGATTTTTTTGTGCTAACTCTAGCATTAGCCTAATAATCATAGGCAGTTTTTCATATATCCGCTCGGTAAAAGTCACTAATCAATTAGTTACCAAATCCTGCTATATTGATTAAACCATATTTTGCTAGAAAAGGTCAAGTTTTTTTAGGTATTTAGTCTTATTTTTATCGGTTTACAAACCGCATTCTTCCATAAGTTTTTTTGCTTCTACATATTGCGCAATACCTTGCGCTACTTGTTTTGCCGCTTTCATAGCCAACACGACCGTTGCTGGTTCATGAACTACGTCGCCCCCAGCAAAAACACCGCGTCGCGTAGTCATACCATAAGGCCGTTCCCGAGTAATAACAAAACCAGCAGGATTAACTTCGATCCCTTCTGTTGTTGAAACAATGCGAGCCGCTGGTCTTTGACCAATTGCCACAATAATTTTATTGGCACTAATTTTCTCCAAAAGCCCACTGCCCTTCACGGAGCCATCTTCCAATAAAACTTGGCGCTCACATTCTAAAGCAGTAACCTCTTTATCACCTAAATATTGTTTTGGACTCATCAGCCAAGAAAACTCCACGCCTTCAGCCTTCGCTTCCTCATATTCGGAACGAAGCGCCGTAATCTGATCTTGCGTACGCCGATACACTAGAGTAACTTTTGCTGCACCAACACGAAGTGCCGTCCGAGCTGCATCCATAGCAACATTGCCTGCGCCAATTACAATAACAGAATCTCCTTTTTGTACCGGAATTTCCTGTCCGTCAATCCCTTTTTCATTTGCTAATGTAACCATACCAAGAAAATACGTCGCCTGAATAACACCAGGCAAATCTTTACCAGGAATATGAAGTTCTTTAGGCAAAGCAGTTCCTGTCCCCATAAACACAGCATCATAACCGTCAGCAAAAAGCTCATCAACGGTTTTATCAGGACCGATTAAAATTCCTGTTTCAAATGAAACGCCCAATCTTTCAATTCGAGCAATTTCACGACGAACAACTTCTTTATTTAAACGGAATTCAGGAATTCCATACATCAAAACACCGCCAGGCTCTTTCTGCCCTTCAAAAACAGTTACAGTAAAACCTAGCTTCGCCAAATCACCTGCTACGGTTAATCCGGCAGGACCCGAACCAATTACGGCAACCTTCCCTTTATGAACGATTTTTTTATGAATTGGACTAATATCCATTTCTGCATCAAAATCAGCAATAAAACGTTCTAGTTTGCCAATCTTAATACCTGCGTTCTTTTTATTTAATATACAGGCAGCTTCGCACTGTTTTTCATGAGGACATACCCGCCCACATACAGCAGGAAGATTACTGCGTCTGGCAATCACTTCACTAGCAGCGCCAATATTCCCTTTAGCAAGTTCTGCGATAAAACTAGGAATTTCATTCTCAATCGGACAGCCTGTACGACAAAACGGTTTTGCACAATTAAGACAACGTTTTGCTTCCGCAATTGCCTCTTTCGTCGTAAAACCGGCGTCAATTTCATGAAAATCTAACGACTGTTCTTCAAAATTACTTTTTTGATCAATAAGCAATCCAATCCCCTCCACATCCATAAGCTTCTGCACTTCTATATTTTCTCGCTTGCAGTAAGCAAAAACCTTTGGATAACGAACAATATCCTCTAGTCTTAACAAAAGAATCGAATTTCCTATAGATAAAATTCGATTTTTTCTTATTGCTATCATACACTAAACATATAAAAATTTCTAGAATAATTAAATGGAGCGGCGGATTCTAAAAAAAAGACTACCGCACCAAGGAAAAACTCTAGCTTATCTTGTGATTTGTTTACGCACCCCTCACAACATAGGCTCGAAATCTTTCTTATATGCGGTAGCCCTTTACTATTTTCTAGAATACAAATGCTCTTATTGCTGCATTGCCAGCAAAGCCTCGTATTTTTTAATTTGAACCTGCATCTCACCATATTCACGACGTAAGCGAATATATTCTTTCGCAAGCCCGTCCTTTTCATCTTGTTCTTTTTTTTGCACTTTAAACTGATCGCTAATTTGGCATAGTAAAGCCAGAAAATCGTCCATTTCAACCGCCTTCGGTAAGAAAAAAGAAATTCCGCTAAGTGCTGCTTTCAGCAACAGCTGTGGTTCGATCATGCTATTAACAGCTAAAATAGATTGCTTCGTCGACACAGCACGAAGCTTTTGCGTAAAGTCAAACCCGTCAAAATCTCCCGAAAAATCCACTATAACCAAACTATATTCATCAGACTGTTGGCGATATGCACTTATTGCCGCAGCGACGTCCTCAAAAACATCGCAACAAAAATCTTTTTTTTTGCACTGCTCCTGCAATCGTTGCAGCCAAAGTTCGTCTTGGGTAACAAATAATAATTTCAACGCCATCCTCCTGCTCTTTGAAAAATAAAAAAACTGCCTGTTCATTCCGCTCTTACTTTGCGTGAATACAACCTGGCAGTCTTCGATATAAAATCATTAGACCCATGGCTTTGCGTCCCATCCTTTCAGAAGGTTTGCCAATCAGTAGAGCTTGTAAAGTTCTACTTATTTATTTTGTTTAATTATACTATACCGTAAAACAAAAGCGGAAACAAGTAGAAATGTGACAATATTTGTTGCTTAGCTCTTTTGTTTACAAACATTTATAAATAAACTACAATTAAACTAATGTCAAAAATTTATTTTAATTGTCTATCTAGGGAGAGACACATATGCTATTTAAAAATTTTCAATATAATCTACTAAAGGCAATCAGTGCTTTCGTCTGCCTTCTACCTTATTCGCTTGTCTGCCATATTGGACGAAGTCTAGGTTACCTCTTCTATCTTGTCGGTGCGCGCCAACGACGCCGTGCCATCAGTCAAAGCATGGATTGTCTGCAAATTTCATTGTCCGAGGCGAAACAAATCGTCCATACAGTTTTTGGTAATTTAGGACAAACCTTGATGGAAGTTCTCTATACGCCTGCCCTTACTCCAGAAAAAATCAAAAAACATATTGCGATTGAAGGTCTGGAGCATTTAAGGGGGGCCATTGAACAAGGACGCGGCGTGGTACTTCTTACCGCCCATATAGGTAATTGGGAGTGGCTCGGCGCAGTCCTAGCTAACACAGGACTGCCGATTACAACGATCGCCAAACCACAACCAAATCCTCACTATACGCGATTACTCAATGAATATCGCGAAAAAATGGGGCTGGAAGTATTTAATCGTAGTGGCGCCGAGCTTGTAAAAGCGGCACGAGCCTTAAAAAAGGGAAAAGCCCTAGGGTTTTTAGCAGATGAAGACGGTGGTGTTGACGGCATTTTTGTTGACTTTTTTAATCGAAAATCAGCCACGCCAGCAGGTCCGGCAGTATTTGCCCGCAAGTTCGGTTCTATTATTGTGCCGGCCTTTATTTTTCATCGTCCTGAGGGAGGCCATCAAATTGTTATCAAACCAGCTTTTCCTTATGAACGATACGATGATGAAACACAAGAACTTTATGAAAACACTGCAAAAATGACGCAAGCGATTGAAGAAGCGATTCGTAACCATCCATCAGACTGGATTTGGTTTCGCAAACGCTGGAATACAAAATATCCCAAACAATAAATTTAGGGCTGTCTTTAAGGAAGTACAAAAGATTTTGTAACTTCCTAGAGACAGCCTTTTTTAATGAAATAGCAAATTAAGTCAAAAAGATTTAATCTCCTCCTTTCAAAAGGAAGGATTTTCCTTTTGAGGAACGAATAGGTATTTATAGGGTGCAAGTGAAATTTTGTACAATCATTAGAAACTACGAATGATAGAGGTGCTGAACTTTGAAAAATGGCGATCTCATCTTACGACTGGAAGGAAATATCTTATCCATTTTATTGCTGCTTTTTTTATTACTGATAGCGGAACCAAATCTTCCCCTTGAGGAAGATACAGATCATCAGCTCCATCGACTGATTACCCTTTTAAACGTTTTCCTGGTTATCGCTTGCATCAGTCTCACCCATCATTTTTTTACGAACTTCAAAGCCAAACTAAATTACACAGCTAAAACGCTAATCACATCTTCTTCTGAAGTCTGTCCAACTAGTTGGCCTGATCTAGCGCCTCTATTCGAATATCTAACACAACAAAAAGAATCGATGCGTAAACTAGATCGTCTAAATATGGTTGGCGAAATGTCAGCCGGAATTGCCCACGAAATTCGCAATCCCATGACAACAGTAAGAGGATTGCTCCAGTTTCTAAGTCATAAGAAAGAATTGGCGGCACATCACGATAATTTTAGTCTCATGATTGATGAAATTGATCGAGCCAATAGTATTATCACTGAATTTTTATCACTTGCTAAAAATCGCCCATTAGAATTTAAAGAAAAAAACCTAAATGACATTGTTTGTGAGATTTATCCGCTACTAGAAACAGATGCACTACGCAATAACTGTCAAATTAAACTAGACCTCACACCAACACCCAATCTACTTATTGATCCAAATAGCATTCGCCAACTAATTCTAAATTTAGTCCGCAACGGTCTTGAAGCAATGATAGAAAATCACGGCCAACTTGTCATAGCAACAAAGTCAACCGCCCAGGGAGTCTTGCTTGCCATAAAAGACAACGGTCCAGGGATCTCACCAACAATCCAAGCCAAACTAGGAACGCCTTTTTTGACAACGAAAGAGACAGGCACGGGTCTTGGACTTACTATTTGCTATCGCATTTTAGAGCGACATCGCGCTACCTTAACTGTTGACAGCGCCCCCAGTAGCGGAACAATATTTACAATCTGCTTTGCCAATTCCTTTCCAGAAAAACTGCAAAAACTATCTTAATTTAAACTCTAGCAAAGCTTTTTTTACAGTTTTTATTACAGTCGGCCAATCGCCGGCTGTTTTTTGTCGAAATAATCGAGTATGAGGATACCACGGCGTATCTTCTCGGTCCATTGCCCAACGCCAATCCGGCGAAAAGGGAATAAAAATCCAAGTAGGTTTTCCCATTGCGCCTGCCAAATGTGATACAGAAGAATCTACAGTAATAATTAGGTCTAGGTTGTCAATCACAGCAGCTGTTTCTGCAAAATCACTTAATTCTTCCGCTAGATTCAGTATACTTCCAACGGGAGCCTCCTGTATATCCGCTGCTTTTGAACCGACTTGCAAACTAACCCAATTAATTGACGGAACTGTAAATAAATCTTTAAATAAAGAAAAAGGAATCGAACGATTATGATCATTATCATGATTAGGGTTTCCCGCCCAAACAATACCAACCCTTAACCGCTTTCCTACCGGAAGAACATTTTGTAGGCGGATACGCCACTGTTCCCTTAAAGACGGCATAGACTGAATATAGGGTAATCTAAAACTAACTTGATCAAAAGGAATTGAGAACTCATAGGGCAGACTTAACAACGGACAAGCAAAATCATAGTTTCCCGGCGGATAGTCACTGCCAGCATAAATAGTAAACTGATCTTGCGTACCCGCTAAAAGACGCTTGATAGGTGTTTGCACCCATACAGTTGTATGTTTGGCCTTAGCTGCCACTAAATAGGCAAAACGAATAAATTGCAGAGTATCACCAAACCCCTGATCAAAATAAATTAAAATACTTTTGTCAGATAAGTCCTCCCCATGCCAGCGGGGTAATTTCGGATCAAAAGATTCGCCAATTAGATAACGAATCTCAAAATTTTTCCAACCACGTTCATAATCGCCTCGCAACAAATAAATAATGGCTAAGGAGCATTTCGCAATCAAGCAAGCGGGGTTCAAAGTAATCGCTTTTTCATAGAAAGCCTCCGCTTCATCAAGTTGATTCATATATCGACAGAGATTTCCCAAATTATGATGTACTTCTGAACAATTCTCATTTAATGACAGAGCCTTCAAAAAGCATGTCTTAGCCTCATCAACTCGATTCTGGTCTTTTAAAACAATTCCCAGATTATTGTATCCTTCCAAATAATCGGGCTTAAGCTCAATTGCCCGCAATAAACAAGCTTCAGCCTCAGCAAGCCCATGTGTTTCCTTAAGAGCCATTCCTAAATTGCCATAGGCTTCAGCATACTCTTTATTTTGTTCAATTGCTTGACAGAAAAAAGAAATTGCATCACCTAAATTTTTCATTTCTGCTAAAACAATTCCTAGAGCATTACAAGCTTCAGGAAATTCAGGCTGTAAAAGCAATGCCTGGCGAAGCAAGGCCTCGGCCTCAGGTAGCCGCTTCTGCTCTTTTACCGCTAAAGCCATTTTCAAATGCGCGTCAGCATGGTTAGGATCAATTTGAATCACTCGAAAAAAACTCAGTTCGGCTTTTTCCCATTGTCCGACTCGATACTGCAGATTGCCCAAAGCAAGCAGATTGAAAATTTGTTTAGGATCTTGCTTATCAGACTCTTGAAACGCCCGTTCCGCTTCTTCTAGACGCTCAAGCTTTTCCAATACAGCGCCTTTTAACGTGTGAATTTCATGCAACTGCGGCGCCATGGTCAAAAGAATGTCAAAGACGGCAAGCGCTTCCTCAAGTTCGCCAATTCCATAATACAGCAATCCTAAGTTATAATAAGCGTCTATATAATCGTCTTGAATTTGGATTGCCCTTTGAAAAGCCGCTTTTGCCCCTTTTATATCCTCTTGTTCTGTCTTCAATATACCTAAATTGTTATAGGCTGGAGCATACTTTGGCATCAGTTTTAGCGCAGTAAGAAAATACTCCTCCGCTTCTTCATAGCATTTTAGGTTCTTCAAAACAAGGCCTAATTTATCATAAGCTTCATAGGACTGAGGGTTTTCTTCGATAGCTTTTGAAAAAGCTGTCTTTGCTTCATGCCACTTAGCATCTTTGGCTTTTTCCATCCCAAGTGCTAAATATACTTGTTCGTTCATGACAGTTCCTTTCCGGTTATTTCGCAAGTTCCTGTTGCAACGTTTTTCGTACCGCGCCGCTGCCTTCAATCATCGCAGCAAAATATTCTTCAATTTTATTGCCGAGACCTGCCTCATATAGATTAATGCCAAACAAGTCTTCATTGCTTAAGATGGGTGCAAGAGCTTCATGAATTTTTAAGCAGTCAGTATCTCCTAGCTTTACTTGCTGAAAATAAGCAGTCAATTTTTCCGCTAAGGGGTCGGGGCTAAGCTCAAAAGGCTTCCCTTGGTCATCAATAGCAAGCAAGTAGCGGCACCAACCGGCAATAGCTAAAGGAATAAACCGCAAATCTTCTGGCCGTAAAGAATCACTTTTTTGATAAGCTTTGATGGTTTCACCAAATCGCACACCAACTTTTTGCGAAGTATCTGTAGCAATCCGCTGTGGTGTATCAGGAATGTAGGGATTCGGCAAACGCACCTCTAGTACTTCCTGAATAAAAGACATCGGCTTTAGAATTTCCGGATCTACTACTACAGGCATGCCTTCATCATATCCTATTTTTTCAACCAGTTGCTTTAGCTCCGGATCTTTCATTTCATCGGCAATCAAAGTATAACCAAGCAAACAGCCAAAAACAGCGAGAGCCGTATGCAGAGGATTAAGGCAAGTTGTAACCTTCATTTTTTCAACTTTCTCTACAGTCTGTCGATCAGTAAATAAAACACCGACATCTTCTAAAGGCATGCGCCCATTGGGAAAATGATCTTCGATCACTAAGTATTGTGGACCTTCAGCATTTACAAAGGGAGCAATAAAAGTATTCTTCTTCGTACGAATCAGTTCCGTATCGCCAAAGCCGCAGTCATGGAGCTTTTTCTGAACTATTTCGGAAGGTCTTGGCGTAATTTTATCAATCATCGTCCAGGGAAAAGCGACCTTTTGGCGATTTTGCAAATAAGTAACAAACTGACTTGGTACAAATCCTTGTTTTTCCCAAGCCTGCGCAAATGTTAATACTGCTTCCGCTAATTTATCACCGTTATGCGAGCAATTATCCATACTTACAAAAGCAATAGGTAATTCGCCTTGCTCATAGCGCGCTAAAGCAAGGGCAGCCACTTTGGCCATAACATGAACAGGCGCCTTAGGTCCGTTTTGCATATCTTGCAAAACTTCCGGCAAATAACTTCCCGATAAATCCGTTAGTTGATACCCTTTTTCGGTAATCGTAAAACTTACCATTTGTAAAGATGGATTTTGAAAAATCTCGCATAATCTCTGCCAATCAGTTGGGCGAGATGAATCTCCTAACAGGCCTTCGGCTACACTGGCAATCACTTTCTTGTCAAGACTGCCATCAGCATGCATCACCGCCAGTAAGCTTAGATTCTCATAAGGTTCATAAACCTTTTCGATAATTTCCAAATCATAGGTTGATACAGCTACAATCCCAGTATCAACCTTTCCGTCATTTAACAATTCTTGATGAATCGCGGCTAAAAAAGCGCGAAAAATATTACCGCCGCCGAAGTGTACCCAATTGGGTCTTTCTTTTGTATTAGTTCGCATTTTAGCATCATCAAAAGCAATTGTTTCAATCCCAGCCTGCTGCCAAGACTCTTTATCGCTTAATGCCGTTCTTCGTAAATGTAACATTTTTTAGCCCCTCTCTGATGTTCGTGCAAAATGTAAATACAAACTCGTTTTTACTGATCTTATATAATTTTGCGAAAAAACCGTCATTTTCCTGTTTTCTACTCAGAAAAAAATTAAGGACCACAAGCGCGAAAAAATTCTCGCTTGCGGCCCCTATTGCAAAGCTTTAATTTTGTCTATTTTTTTTCCATAGAGTTTGTACCGAAAACAATTCACTGCCTGAAAGAGCCAATGCAACCGCACCAATCAACAAAGTTAGTTCAAATTCATAACCGCCAACCAAACCAGCCTGCGCTTTCACCGTAGCGATAGCGCCAACCATAACCGCTGCAATGCCAACAGCTGCCAGCCGCGTGAAGATTCCCAGCAGTAGGAACAACCCCCCAAGCGTTTCTATCGTCACAACAAAGTAGATTAAAAAGCCTGGCAATCCTAGGGAAGCAAAAAATTTTGCTACTTGCTCAAACCCATTTATTTTCTGCCAGCCATGGGCTAAGAAAATAATGCCTAAAGTAAGACGGAGCAATAAAAGACTCCATTCATAGTATCGTTTTTCCATCATAGTAAGTTCCCCCTCTTTTCTTTCTATCTACTTAGTCATAGAAAGCTAGTAAAAAGATACGGGGAAACTAATAAGATATTAAAATTTATTTTCCATTAGGAATCGATAGCAAGTATAGAATTGTATTATTACAAATATACTTTTCCTTTAATCTTGCAACAGAACCGCTTCACAGTCAGACTGAGCAATTTGCAAAAAGTCAAAAACGCCTTCCTCCAAAGGGGTTTGTAATTCTGGCGCAATCAATTTCCAGGCATAATAATTGGCCAAATGGACGGCGCTTACGGCTTCGCGATCAATAACGGCACTATGAAGCGGCTGATGATGAAATAAAGCACATTCTACAATAGGATAAGGAATTCCCCACCAATCAAGCAAATAGCCGCCCATCTCTTCATGAGTAACACCAAGACGCTCTTTCTCAAGTTCTGTTAAAACAAGCGTATCTGTTTGTAAAGCGGCTTTCAACACTTCTTGGTAGTCATTCGCGAAATAATGGATGCATAAAACGAGGCCTAAGTTATGTAAAAGTCCAGCTGTTGATAAGTTGTCAGGCATTTTCTTTTGGAGTAATTCTCGATAGATTTTACTCATAAAGCGATTGGTCAGATTAGCATGTCTTGTCAATTCTTCTACCGAAAAAGGCGGTATTGACAAATCAACGAGTTTAAAGAGACTGCAAGAAAGCACTATTGATTTGACAATAGAGAGACCTAAATAGTTAATAGCCTGTAAAACAGAAGCTGTTTTTACGTTATAAAACGCTGAATTTACGACTCGTAAAATAGCTGCTGTAACGGCAGGATCTGTTTCAATCACTTTGGCAATCGCACTTGCTTCGGCATCTTTGGCAATTAGCTCGCCTACAGAATCATAAATTCCCGTGACAACAGCGAGATTTTCCAATCCGTTGACAAGATTCAGCAAAATAGGATTACGATAAATTTTACGAGCTGTAAAAATTTGCTCAATCTTCTTCTTCAAATCCTCTCCATTCCACGGTTTAAACAAATATAAACTATTGGATCCATCAATGAGACTATCAAGAATTTCCTTTTCATCGGCATAACCGCTTAAAACTAACCTTGTGGTAGCTGGATAGAGCGCTTTGACTTTTTTTAAAAACTGGTGTCCATCCATACCTGGCATGCGCATGTCGGAGACAACAATATCAATGGGATTTTCTTTTAAAATATCTAATCCTTCTTCGCCGCTTTCGGCTACGAACAACTCGTAATCTGTATCAAAAAAGAGCCGCTCAATGGCTTTCAGTATTGATTTTTCATCATCTACAAATAAAATACGATCTTCCATCTTCTTTTTGTCCCCCTCTTTCCCGTTTCTCGCTTATGAAACCACTTCATCTATATTTCTTTCTCCATAGGGAATTTTTATAAAAAATGAAGCACCATGGCCGATCTGGCTCTCCACTAAAAATTGTCCACCATGTTTATTAATAATGCCATAAGCAATACTAAGGCCAAGACCAGTACCACTGCCCACCTCTTTGGTCGTAAAAAAGGGATCAAAGATTCGAGTCAAATACTCCGGTGGAATGCCAGGACCATCATCAGTAATTTTACATACGGCAAAAACATCCTCTACATACGTTTCCACCGTAATTTTTCCCATGCCCTCTTTGTGTTGACTTTTGATCGCATGAGACGCATTGACAAGAATATTCATCAATACCTGAGCAATCTGACCTTTATCGCATTTTATTTCAGGTAAATCTTGCATGTTCTTCTCTACTTCCGCCGTATATTTCACTTCGTTTTTAGTAATCAACAGTGCTTCTTCTACAATCTGATTCATATCATGCATGGCAATTTCATCTTCTAAGCCTGTCCGGGCAAAATTCCGCAAACTCCGAACGATTTTAGCCACACGATTCACACCATCTTGCGATTCGGCAATCGTCGGACCAAAATCAGCTAATACTCGAGTGATTTTATGACTTTTCTCGCCTTCACGCAAAGATGGAATTACCTCAAGCAACTGCTCCTTGGTGCTTTGCTCATCAGCAGCGAAATCAACAAAGGATCGATAAAGTTCGATAACTTCCTGAATACGAGTAAGATATTTCGCCATAATCTCCAGATTACTGCTGACAAATCCAATCGGATTATTGATTTCATGAGCCACTCCTGCGGCAATTTCCCCCAGAGAAGCTAGCTTCTCTGACTGAATCAAATGAAACTGCGCTTCTTTCAGTTTCTGGGTTACCGCTTGCAGCTCTTGATATTGCTGAGACATTTGATCAAACATATCACGCAACATGAGAATTCGTTTTCGCGCCTCTACGGCAGCTCTCATCCTTGTGGTAAATTCAATAACGTCAATTGGCTTTCCAATATAATCATTGGCCCCATATTCAAAACAAGTCCGAAAACTTTCTTTATCGGTTAATCCTGTAAACATAATAATTTGAATATCCTTATATTCATCATGGCGACGAATCTGCTGTAAAAGTTCCATACCATTCAACTTAGGCATAACAATATCAAGTAAAATAATATCAATTTCCTGATCCCGCAACAAATCTATGACAGTTTCAGGAAGTTTGCAAGTTAGAACATCACTGCCTGGAATGTGCGCCTCAATTAAATCCTTAGCTAAGGTAAGATTGAAGCGTTCATCATCAACAACTAACATTTTCATCGTCATCACCGACTTTCTTATGTTAATTCTTATTCTTGCTCCGTTTGTTTTAGCGGCAATTCCAGCAAAAATTGCGTACCCTCATTCAGTTTACTTGTAAATGAAATTTTACCATGATGTTTATTCACAATAATATCGTAAGAAATACTAAGCCCAAGCCCTGTACCGCTACCAACAGGCTTTGTCGTAAAAAAGGGATTAAAAATATCTTGGCCAATTTCCTCGGGTATCCCGCTACCATTATCACGAATCGAACAGCAAACAAAAGAATCGCGTACATATGTCTCGATTACGATTTTCCCCCAAGGTATGCTTTCCCCTTCTTTCATAGTAATTGCTTGGGCGGCATTTAGCAGCAGATTTAACAATACTTGATTAATCTGCCCTCCCACAGCTTGAATCAGCGGAATATCGCCTAACTGAAGGTCTACTGCCGCAATATATTTGAATTCATTTCGGCAAACAACTAGTGAGCTTTGAATTCCTTCATTTAAGTCATAAGCTTCCCAACTACCGCTTTGATCACTACGTGAAAAGGCTCGTAAGGCTTTAACAATGCTGCCAACCCGCTGAAGCCCTTCCAGGCTCTCCGAAAAAGCCGGTTCAATATCTGTTAAAATGTAATCAATTTTCTTCTTTTTCATTAAGGTGCTCAAGTTTTGTAAGGACTGCTTCAGTCTTTCAGGATCCTGATTTCTAGCTTCTTCTGCTACCTTTTTTAAAGCAGCAATCATTTCAATAAGGCGTTTTGTATATTCTTCAAGGGTTTCGTAGTTGCTAAGTACAAATCCTAAGGGATTATTAATTTCATGAGCAATTCCAGCTGCTAGCTGGCCTATCGAAGCCATTTTTTCCTGATGAAGAATTTGCGATTGCGCATTTTTCAATTCACTGTAGGCATTTTCCAGTTCCACATTTTTGACTTTCAGTTCGCCTTCGGCAGCTTCCCGATCATGGACTTCCTTTTGTAATTCGGTGTTGATTTCAAGCAATTCCTGGTTTTTCCCCGTAAGTTGTCCATTGACAGTAAAAAGCTGTTTCGTCCGCTCCTTCACCTTCTCTTCTAGCTCGTCACGAGCGGCAGCCAAATACATTTCTGTCCGCTTTTGCCGCCGTATCACTAAGAGCAGTAGACAAATAAACAACAAAAGAATAAAAGTAAGCGCGCCAACGACCTGATAGTAAGCGATGATTCTTTCATGTAAGCTTGCCAAAACCTCCTCTTCGGCAATCCCCACTACAACAGCCAAAGGATAATCTGGCAATACATGATAACTGTAAATACGCTTCACAGGATCAAGGGCCCCTTCGCCAATAAAAGACCCTGACTCTTGTGTTTGAATTTGTTGCAACAAAGCACTTCCCGTTAAATCTTGTCCTGCAGTATGATCTTCGCCAGCCTGCCTAGCTCTGACAATCCCGTCAAAACCTACAAGGGCAATCGATGATTTATCACCTAAATGAACCTGACGGTAAAAGTTCGTAAAGTAATTTAAATCAACGGAAACGATAACTACCCCGCCAAAAGATTTATCGGGCTTATTAATACGCCGTGTCATTTGTATCGACCATTTACCGGAAGATCGGCCAAGAACAGGTTTGCTAATGAATAATTGATTCGTATCTGCTTTTTGATGCACAAAAAAATGTTCTCGATCTTTTAAATTAGAGGGCACAAAAGGCACTTGGCTGCTTAATAATAAATCACCATTCTCGCCAGCAATGCTCAATAATACAAAGGGCTGATTGGTCAACCGACCCTCATTAATATAACGAGGAATGCTAATGATCGCCCCATCTGTTTCATATTGATATTTTAAAAACAGCACCGTTTGATCGGCACTGCGAATCGTCCGAAGTGAATGTTCCTCAAAGGCGCGGGCAAAATTGCTTGTTTCTTTTATAGCCTGCTCAATCTCAATTTGCTGTTCCGCCCGTATTTTATAATAAAGTCCGCCCCAAACTAAGGAAAGTAAGAGAAACGCAAATAATAGAATGACTAATGTACTTCTCTGCCATAGCCATCGTTGCCAAGAAACAGTACTTGCGTTCATCTTACAAACCTCCCTTTCCTATAAGCAAAACACCATACTTCTTTTTCCGTTTTAATTCGACATATTTTTCCACTCTCCTGTCTATCAAATCAAATAACTGAATTTTCCCAAGAAAAATGCAGCTGCCTTATTGTGCAGCTGCATAAGTTTTATTATATTTGATAATCATAAACAGGATAATGAGAACGTACCGCTTTACCGGCGCAACGACTTAGAATTTTACCGTCAGCAAAAACGATCTGTCCATCGAGCAAAACATAATCAATCCCTTCCGGCCAGGCATCGGGTCTTCCAAAATCAGCTTTATCGCAAATCGTGCGAATATCAAAAATCGTAATATCAGCATCCATGCCCTCCTGCAACCGACCTTTATAAGTAAGGCCCAACGTCTCAGCAGGTAAATACGTGGCTTTGCGCAACGCTTCAAGTAAGCTCAATTCGTAATTTTCACGCACAAGCTTACGCAAATAACGCGGGAAGCTACCGGCAATCTGGGGATGGCCTTCGCCTTTAGCATAAGGGCCAGTATCGGTGGATGGCATAGCAAAAGGATGACGCAAAGCCTCATAAATTTCTTCTTCAATACCTGTAAGAACAACTACAGAAGCCCCTGGATCTACATTACGCAATTCTTCATAAATAGCGGGCGTCAATCGTTGACCGTTATATTTTCCGGTAACTACAAGAATATCTTCCAATCCCCAGCCATTTAACGCCATGGACTCTTCATTAAATAATACAGCTCCAATGTGCGTCGCCCACTGTGTATACATACCGCTGTCAAAACGAATGTCAATCCCGCTAGCGCGCGCTTGGTTAATGAGCGCCAATGCCTCGGCTACCATACCGGTACCATATTGATAAACTAAATGAGACACCTGAATTCTCGCCCCAGTTTGCCGTGCAATTTGGATCGCTTCCACTAAAGAAAACATATCAATTGCAGTAATCATTCTTGTGTCAATTGATATAACCCGTCCATAGCGAGCGGCAATTTGGCTCAAACGTATAACTTCTGCCTCAGATGTCCCCGGCGCATAGGCTAACCCGAGTGACAAGCCGCAGGCCCCTTCAATAAAAGCTCGTTCTACAAAGAGTTCCATTTGCTGTAGCTGCTCTTCCGTAGCTGGCTGCAAAGGATCCAATGCTCCGACAGCTTTTCGCAAACTAATCGAATGACCAATCATTTCCGCTTGATGAAGAATAAACCCCTGCTTTTCTTGCGCGGAAAAAAACGCTTCTATATCAAGCGGGCCAAGTCCACAATTACCGCCAATCGTTGTTGTAATTCCTTGCCGCAAAGATAATTCACCGCAATAATCGTCAAGATCTACATGACCATGAATATCAATAAATCCTGGCGAAACAATCCGCCCTGCCACAGAGAGAACCTCGCGTCCTTGTAATTCTTCTGATGTAATTGCCGCAATTTTCCCGTTGAAAATTCCTATATTGCCACGTCGTCGCATCCCTCTTTCAGGATCAATAAGCAAACCATCGCTAATTACGATGTCATAGATCATGGTGGCCGCCTTTCTTTCTACGATAATGAATCAAGTTTGTTTCATTATACCGTGGTTTTAATCTAAATACCATCGCCATCAAGTCCTGCCAAAGCAGTAAAACGTTGTTTTTCAGTCCGATCAATCTGGACGACTTTCCCTGTTTTCACTACGATAGTAACCTGACCATACTCAATTCCTTCACAGGCTTCTTCCAGCCCCTTGCGCACCGCTTTAAACTCCTTACTACGTTCACTATTTTTACGAAATGAGCCTAACGATTCATCAGGACGAATTTTTTCATTGCGTTCAATCTGAATCAAACGGAAATTCTGCCAAGTGAGCGTAAGATGTCCATGATACACTTGCTGCAAAATAGCTAAAATCTGGTCCAGTTGCTTTACCGAAATTTGATTTTGTTTTTCTAGCATACTGTTTTCTCTCCCTTAGACTAAAAAATAAAACGTAAGAGCCCCTTTGAAAGAAGCTCTTACGTTTCTGCGCTTCTCTCATCGTTCAGGAAATTTCCTGCTGGAATTGGCACCTTGCTAAAAAGCCGGTTGCCGGGCGTCATCGGGCCAGTCCCTCGACCACTCTAGATAAGAGTTTATTCGGTAATTTATATCATTTTATCAATTCTGTTGCAGCAAAGCATTCATACTGCCTGTTTGATAGCCGTTAAGATCGATTGTTATAAAAGTAAAGCCAAGACGCCTAAACTCGACTACAATTTGCTCTCGTACTTTATCCTGACATAAACTGGGGATCCATTCCGCTTCGACTTCAATGCGAGCTACCTGCCCATGGTGACGCACTCGTATCGAACCAGAACAAAACTTTCTGATATACTCTTCGGCTTGCTCTATTTGTCCAAGCTTTTCCGCAGTTATCGCTTCGCCATAAGCCACCCTAGACGACAAACAGGCTGCGCTTGGTTTATTCCAGGTTGCCAGCCCCCACTTTTTCGAAAGTTGACGAATTTCTTTTTTGGTGAAACCAGCTTCTAGCAGAGGCGATGCGACTTGATCCAATTCTGAAACAGCTTGTATGCCTGGTCGATAGTCGCCGAGGTCATCTTGATTTGATCCTTCGAGTATCCATTGAAACTCATGTTGTCTAGCCCAGGATACCAACGCAGAAAACCGCAGTGTTTTACAATGATAGCAGCGATCTGCGTCATTTTCTCTAAAGTCAGGGCTAGCGAGTTCATCAATTGGCAGCAACTCGTGACGAATGCCAATTTCTTTGGCTACCGCTATAGCAGCAGTTTTTTCGCTTTGCGGCAAGGTTGCTGAGTAAGCAGTAACTGCAAGAGCTTTTTCACCTAATATTTTATAAGCAGCGGCGGCTAAAAAAGTACTGTCGACCCCACCAGAAAAACCGATGACTACACTTTCATAACTACGAAGCATTGTTTCAAGCTTCGCCAGCTTATCAGATAGAGTATTCATCACAATCCCCCCGTTCATTTAAATAAAACAACAAAAAAAGGCCACTGCACCTTATTTTTCAAAAGATACAATGAGCCTTCAGTATTTCTGATCAGCTACTTAGCGTATTTGTTTTAATATAAAATAGCATGGAACTACAACTCTGTCAATGAAAATTTCCCGATATGGGAAATTTTTACTTGCCATTTTGTTGGGAATTTCGCAAAATAATAGAGTACAGAATCACCATACTTTTAGGAGGCTTTACCGTGACACAGGAAATTAAAGCAAAAGAAACGCGCGAATTTCAAACTGAAACGAAACAACTTCTCGATTTAATGATCCATTCCATCTATACAAACAAAGAGATTTTTTTGCGTGAATTGGTCTCCAATGCCTCGGATGCCATTGATAAAGTTCGGTTTGCATCGTTAACCGATCAGAATTTACTAGAAGGAAATGATACCTTTGAAATTCTGCTATCCCCTGATGAAAGTACAAAAACATTAACGATTTCTGACAATGGCATGGGCATGACCTATGACGAAGTCATCGCCACTATCGGTACAATTGCTCAATCAGGTACAAAGGCCTTTTTAGCTAAAATGAAAGAATCAGGCACAAATTCTGATACAGAGCTGATTGGCCAATTTGGTGTCGGCTTTTATTCCGCCTTTATGGTTGCCCAAAAAGTCACGCTTCTGACACGAGCTCCCGGACAAGAAAAGGGTGTAAAATGGGAATCAGCAGGCGACGGAACTTATACGATTGAGGAATTTGACAAAGACACTCGCGGCACTACAATTATTTTAACGCTTCATGACGCCTTCTGCGGTAAAGAAGCTGGCGAGGAAAATTTTCTAGAACGCTATACATTGCAAAATCTAATCAAGAAGTATTCCGATTATATTCGCTATCCTATAAAGATGAATTTCATCCACAAAGAAAAACCGCTTGATAACGAAGGAAAGGTTATCGAGGATGCCCCAGAAACAGAATCAGTGGAAGTGCGGACTTTAAATTCTATGACACCGCTCTGGTCGCGTAGTAAAAATGAAATTACCCAAGAAGAATATCAAAAATTCTATCAAAGTCAATTCCATGATTGGGAAGAGCCATTAGAGGTCATTCACTCTCGTGTTGAAGGAGCTGTCGAATATACCACTTTGCTCTTTATCCCGGCTCATGCACCTTTCGATTTTTATGAACGTGACGCAGCTTCAAAAATTTCATTGTATTCCAAACATGTTTTTGTTATGGAAAACTGCAAAGACTTGCTGCCGCCTTACCTTCGCTTTGTTTGCGGTCTCGTTGATTCACCGGACTTTTCCTTAAATATTTCCCGGGAATTATTACAGCATAGCAAACAGCTTAAACTCATTGGCAAAAATTTAGAGAAAAGCGTACTCAAATCGTTAGAACGCCTCCTACATAATGATCGCCCTAAATACGAGAAATTTTGGAAAGAATTCGGCACAGCTTTAAAAGCCGGTATTTATTCCGATTTTTCCAGTCGGGAAAAATTGCAAGATCTTTTGCTATTCCCTTCTTCCAAGAATAAAGAAGAGCTCACCACTTTAGCTGACTATATTAGCCGTATGCCAGAGAAACAAAAAGCTATCTATTACGCTACAGGAAAAGATTATGATACAATTGACAAATTACCACAGCTAGAACTACTGAAAGAAAAGGGATTGGAAATACTATATCTCTTTGATCGCGTCGATGAATTTGCTATTGAAGCGTTACGTGAATATAAGGAAAAGCACTTTCATTCCGCAAGTCGCGGTGACTTAGATTTAGCAGATATTGATTCACCGGAAACTCAACAAGATACGAAAGAGCTCGCGAAGGAAAATGAAGCGCTCATTAAAGCAATTAAGGATCAGCTTGGTGACAAAGTCACCGAAGTAAAAATCAGCACTCGCTTAAAATCAAGTGCTGTATGCCTTGTCAGCAGTGATCAAGGCATCAGCTTATCGATGGAACATATCTTGTCTGAAATGAACCGGACTATGATGAAAGCAAGCCGCATTTTAGAATTAAATCCGCAGCATGCTTTATTTAACGTTTTAAAAGATCTCTACGAAACAGATGCTTCTTCGGAGCAGTTTGCTGATTATTGCCGACTTCTCTATGATCAGGCTCTCTTGATTGAAGGTCTATCCCCAGAAGATCCGATTGGATTTGCCAATAAACTAGCTGAACTTATGGCAAAAACCGTAAAATAAGTATAGGATTGTCTAACAAAGACTTGATTGTGTAAAAACAGTCAAGTCTTTTTCTTTTTAACAGCAGGAATTTCTTTAACTAATTAGAATAATCTAAATTAAATACAAATTTAGAGAGGGATGGTTACGATGTCCATTAGCAAGTGTTACGTATTTGTAAGCTACAAAGACAATCCGAAGCAAAGTCCCTGTATCTATCTAGAAAATATGAAAAGTGCCGTGCAACTCTATCAGAATCTAATTGATAGCGGCGAACACCAAAATCACAAACTTGATTATTTAACCTGCGGTTACGAGTTTTGTACCGACCAAGGTCGAACCGGCGTACGAGATATTACCTCTTACGCCTTCTCCTAACCCGTTGAAACTATAAAAAGCTAAACTCCTGCCGCTTAGAATAGCCGCAGGAGTTTATTTTAGCCCTCCTTGCTCATAGACATAATTCGCCTAGTACAGTATAATTATTTTTAAAGTTTTACTTTTCTCTTTGCAAATAAAGATGCCGTAGAGGCAGTAAAGGACTCGCTGCACAATGGCCCTATATAAATATTTTTTTCTTTTCTGGCTTTTCCTTTTTCCCAGCACTCTTATGCTTTATGAAACTGGCTTTCTTTCGGAAAGCCTTTTTGCCATTCAACATGCCCATATCGCTGGCGTGCTTCTTGTTGATCTTTTCGCTGGCTTTATTGCCTATACAGCCTACCAGAATGCCCTAAGGCGTCAAAATCGTTTTCTCGCTTGCACAACCCTTGCCTATGGCGGCTTTACGCTGCTTTATACCGTTTATAGCGGCGCCCTAGTTCTCCTTGAACCGTTTCCCTTTTCCTTTCTGATCTTTGCGCCAGTTGCGCGAATTATTCTATCTTGTTATTTACTCTTAGGGCTTTTTTATTTAAAAGACCGCAATAATCTAACGCTCTTTCACTGGAAAAAACACTGCATTGTTCTAATCATACTTACAGCTATTCTCCTTACCTTCGCTGCATCTTGCACATTCTCTGTTACATTATTGCGTCAAGGTCTGGAACTATTAGCTCTGGTAATTTCATTTACAGCTACCATAAGACTATATCTTATGCCGAAAAAAGCCACTGTGCTTACGTATCACCTGTGGGCTCAATTTATTTTTACCCAATCTTCCTTTGCTTTTCTCATCGGATATCCCTGGAATCTTTCTTGGTGGATAGGACAATTACTTGTTTTGACAGGTTTTATTATGATGGGTTTTGCTATTCTGCAAAACTATGCCGCTGTTGGCAGCCTAAAACGAGTCTATGATCCTAATCTATTAGAACATTTAATGGATCAGATTATCGACAGTTCGCCTGTCGGCATTCTCCTTGTAGATTCTGAGCTGGAAATTATCCGCCGCAACGCCGCTAGTGAAGAAATGCTCGCCTGGGCCCAGCCTGACTGCAATATAGCAGAACTTTTGCAAACCTTGCAGATCAACCTAACCAAATTAAATATTTCGTCACAACAAGATACTTGTCTTTTTGCCTCATTAACCAAGCAAGTTGGCAAGAATGAACAGTCACTTGATGCAAAAGTCTGCCGTCTCGACGATCCTACCATTGATGGGTATCTTATTACTTTAATTGATATGACAACCTATTATAAAGCGCAACAAAAAATAAACTACCTAGCAAAACACGATACCTTAACAGACTTGCCGAATCGCACAGAATTTCTCGAAAAACTGGCAGAGGAACTTACGGAAGTACAAAAAAACAATCAGTTGCTTGCTGTAATGTTTATCGATCTTGACGGCTTTAAACAGATTAATGATACGTTAGGTCATTCCATTGGGGATTTTGTTTTAAAAATTATTGCGACAAGATTACGACAATCCTTTAAGGCCAGAGATACGATCGCACGTTTAGGCGGCGATGAGTTTACCGCCATCGTACCTGGGATCTCCACTTGGCTTGATGCTGGCACCATTGCTGAACGCATTCTGATTGCCTTAGAAAAACCGGTTGTATTAGAAGGTCAATCCTTTTTCTTATCAGCAAGTATTGGCATCAGTCTCTATCCACTTCACGGCGCCACCGTAGAAGACTTAATTACCAAAGCCGATCAGGCTATGTACCAAATAAAAAAGCACGGCAAAAATGGCTATATTTTTGCCGATGTGGAAATAAAATCAGATTAGAATTTTCTAAAGAAAAATCCGCTAACAAGGTCCTGAATACTCAGACCTTATTGGCGGATTTCTCTCTTTTTCATGATCCTATTGAGAAATTTTTTCCCTTGTTAAAAAAGACTGGGCCTCCCCTACTGGCAATGGCTTACTAAATAAGTATCCTTGCGCAGCATCACACTCATACTGTGCTAAAAGAGCTAGCTGATCCTTAGTTTCCACACCTTCAGCTACCGTCTTCATGTTTAATAAGTGAGCGAGACGAATAATAATATGAGTAAACTCACGATCCTCTTGATTCTCAATAATCCCATCCACAAAGGATTTATCAATTTTAACTACATCTATTGGTAAATCCTTAAGATACTTCAACGACGAATAGCCTGTACCAAAATCATCTAAGTAAATTAAAATACCCTTTTCCTTTAATTTCTTCAGTTTAGCTACATTGTCGTCGAAAGACTGCATCAAAATACTCTCTGTAATCTCAAGTCCGAGTAATTCTGGCGGAATTGAGTAAAGATCAATCGCTTCCTGAACTAAGTCCACAAAATCAGGCTGCATCAGTTGAACAGCGGAAATATTTACTGTCACAACAACTTGCTGTTCACCTTGCAGCATTAAATCCCTTAAGAAAGAACACGCCTGCCCCAAAATTTCATAGCCCAGCGCTAAAATAAGTCCTGTTTCTTCCGCCAAAGGAATAAAGTCATTAGGCGCTACAAATCCGTGCTGCGGACTGTGCCAACGAGCTAAAGCCTCAAATCGGTTAATTTTTTTGGTCTTAAGGTCAAAAATTGGCTGATACCAGGCAAAAATTTCACCGCTGGCAATAGCCGACCGTAAATCAGTTTCCAGCAACGCTTTCTTTTGAATCGCCGCTTCCATGGCATAATCAAAAAAAGCATATTGATTTTTCCCTTTATTTTTAGCCTGATACATTGCTAAATCAGCATTTTTCAGCAAAGCCTCCTGACTTTGACCATTGCTAGGATAAAATGCAATTCCTATACTAATTGTTAAATGAATTTGTTTATCGGCTACACGCAAAGGTTCTGCAAATAAGTCGGCGATCTCTTGTGCAAAATCGGCAGCAAGCTGCGGTTCTTCCATGTCTTCCACAAGCAAGACAAACTCATCACCGCCCATTCGGGCAAGAAAAGCCTCCTCCTTTTCTCGCTTTAGCACATCCGCAAAAGCAATTAGCAGTTGATCACCAAAAGTATGACCAAATAAATCATTTACCGTTTTAAAATTATCGATATCGAGGAAAAAAAGGCAGCCTCGCTTTCTCTCGGCCTGACAATGTACAAACAAAGCTGCCAATTTTTCATTTAAAGCCGAACGATTGGCTAACTCCGTCAAGTTGTCATGAAACGCCATATAGTGAATGACAGCTTCATTTCTTTTTCGATCGCTTACATCCGTCAATGATCCAGCAGCCCGAACCGGCATTCCCGCCTCGTCTAGCAGGACTTTGCCACGAATCAAAAGCCATTTTGCCATAGTGCTAAAGAAAATTTCTTTTTCAAAAGAAAAGTGCGTTTTACCTAAAGCGATCAGATTCTCTAATTTGTTCAAAAGACTGTCGTGGGTTTCTTCTTGCCGCAGGACAGTGGGAAGATCGGAAACGCCGTAAGACTCTTGCCATTCAATCTCCAAAATTCTACTACCGCGCTTCGAAAGATAAATCTGACCTGTAACTAAATCCCAATCCCACAATCCGTCATTAGCGCCTGCCAAGGAGAGTTTATAGCGTTCTTCACTCTTTTTCAAAGCAGCCTGAACTGACTCTAGCTGCTGATAGCGATAATGGAGTTCATCTTGTGATGCGTAAATTTCCTCATACAGAGCGCCTAATTCTTCATTCTTTTGCTTTAAGTCAAGTTCTGCCGCTTTCCGTTGGCGAATATTACTACTAAGAACGAGAATATACACAATAAGAAATATAAAAATAATGGCTATCGACCATACGATTGTTTTATTTTCTTCATAAACAGCTAGAGGATTATGCAGCAAAATACTGCCTTGTGGCACTCGTCCTAAGCTCAAATTATGCCGAACAAGCTGATTATAGTCTACCATAGTCACAGTTGTCCCCACAGCTAGCGGAGAAATCGTATCAGGATCTTCCCCTTGTAAAATACGAGTAGCCAGTTTCGCTGCGGCTTCTCCCTGTAACTTACCACTCACAGTGCTCCCGCCCAAAGCCCCGTCTCCCATATTGAAGTCATAGGTCACATATAAAGGTGCGTTACTTTGCTCCGCATAAAGCCGAACGTATTTTTCCGGCGCACGAATCATTCCAGCGCCATCACTTACATAGCTCGTCACAAGAACGGCAGCGTTAGCTGGCAGAGTACGCAATCGCTCAACTACTTCCGCTTCCGAGAGCGAACTAAAATCTTCTAAAGTTAAATCAGACCGTACTTTACGAACCGCTTCCCTTATAATTTTTTTGGATGCAAGTCCTGTTTCGGTTTGATCAGAAAGTAACACAATCTTCTTCAAAAATGGATTTAACGTAAGCATTAGGTCTAGATTTCCTTGCGCGTCGATTTGTTCAAACACGCCAGTTATATTGCGTGTTTTCCCAATAATGGCCTGAGCTGATTCTGGAAAGACGCCAGAAAATACAATAGGTGCATTCGAAAAAAGCTCTTGGCGGTAACGCAAGGCAAATTTCAATGCGGCATCGTCAGTTGCAAAAACAAGGTTTACTTTTGTTCGGCTGTATTTCTCCTTAAATAGAGCATAAAGAAGCGGCAAGCGATCTTCACGCGGATTATTTTTCCAGTCCAAATATTCCATACGCACATTCGCATCCTTGTCGCCTCTTTTCAGCCCCGACAAAATACCAGCTGTCTGATCATCCGTCCAGGCAAAATCACGCGAATAGGAGTTTAAGATAAGGACCGTTGATTCCTCCGCTACTGCATCGGCAGAAACTGGCATAAAAGAACAACTAACTAATAGAAAAAGACCTAGCACAAGAATTCTGCGAAATGCTAATATCATAATTTATCCGTCCAGTCCCGGCCTGGTTTTACGAAACGATTTCATCACAGTCTAAACATGACTCTCATTTAGGCCTGATGTATTGATTTGACATTTTTGATTGTATCCCTGCCACACTTCAACATAACTTTTCTTTAACCTTGTGCAATTTGCCGATTTTGCTGTAAAAAAGCCGAAAGACCGCCCACTTCTTTCATTAGAGCGTTGTAGTTTGCCGGATTCAATGATTGCGGACCATCGCAGCGCGCTTCATCAGGGTTCGGATGAACTTCGATCATCAAACCATCGGCGCCAGCCGCAACAGATGCTAATGCCATGGATCGTACAAGCTTCCATTTTCCCGTTCCATGACTAGGATCAGCGATTACAGGCAAATGACTGAGTATTTTAACAGCACTGACCGCACTGAGATCTAAGGTATTACGCGTATACTCTTCAAAGGTACGAATGCCTCGTTCGCACAGAACGACTTGCGAATTTCCGGCGCTCACAATATATTCGGCTGCACTCAACCATTCTTCAATCGTAGCCGCCATACCGCGCTTTAAAAGAATCGGCTTCTTACTTTGTCCCAGTGCTTTGAGTAAAGCAAAATTTTGCATGTTTCTTGCACCAACTTGTAAAACGTCGGCTACTTCTGAAATCATCGCAACTGATTCAATATCCATAACTTCTGTAACAATTTTTAAGCCAGTACGCTCACGGGCCTCCGCCAAAAATTCCAGTCCCTTACTTTCCAGTCCTTGAAATGCATAAGGCGATGTACGCGGTTTAAAGGCACCGCCTCGTAAAAATTGCGCCCCGCCAGCTTTTACGATTTGCGCCGCTTCTAACAGCTGTTCGCGACTTTCAATCGCGCAGGGACCGGCCATAACTACCGGATTTTCACCACCAATGATAATATTGCCAACTTGAATCACCGTATTTTCCGACTGGTATTCGCGACTTACTAATTTATAATTTTTCGATCCCATATATATCGCTCCTTTATTTATTAAAATAGATTCGTCTTGATTGAATTCACTGCATCTTGCTAGCAAGAACTGATTTGTCTTACGCCATAAGATCCGAGAAATTTAAACCATAAGCATTTTTTTTCTACAGCCCGAAGTGCCTCGGCCAGAATTGGCTGATTGCTAGCGCCAGCTAAATCAAAAAAGAAAATATAATTTCCCAGCCCCGTTCTGGCTGGTCTTGATTCAATACGGGTCAAATTCACTTGTCGCCGCGAAAACTCTTGTAATATGTCACATAAACTCCCTGGTTTCTCGCCATTCATTTGGCAAATCACCGAAGTCTTAACTGACTCAGTAGTAAGAAGCTGGGCCGACTTTTGCCTAAGTGCAATAAACCGAGTTGAATTATTGTCACTATCTTGTACATCGGCGGCAGCAATTGCTAAGCCATAGCGCGCAGCAGCGGCGCGGCTTCCCACAGCAGCAATCTCCTCCCCGCCTTGAGCGACAATACTAGCTGCTTCAGCGGAGCTTGCTACAGCTTCAAACACGGCATCAGGGTATAATTTAAACAGTGTTTGCCGACATTGCGCTAAAGCTTGTGGATGAGATAAAATGCGTTTTACCGACTTTGTTTTATGATTTTGATGCAACAGCAAGTTATGACGAATTGGTAAAATCAGCTCGGCTATAATGGATAAATTCACCTCATGAGCTAATAGATCAAGTGTTACATTTACGGCTCCTTCCAAGGAGTTTTCAATCGGTACAACACACTCCGTAATTTCCCCGGCCGCCAAGGCCCGAATTACGCCATCAATAGTGGGGTAAGGTTTAAAGACTCCGTGCTGTTCACTATAAAGACACTTGACACTTTCCTCACTATAAGTTCCTTCCGGTCCCAAATAACCAATCACCGTCATCTTCATTTCCTCCTAAAACAAAATAAAAGCCCTCGTCCAACTAAGGACGAGAGCTTGTTCTCGCGGTACCACCTTGCTTATTCGCTATAGCAGCGAATCACTCATCAGGATGCGGGCCATAAGCCGATATCCCCCTTCCTAGGTAACGGAGAAGGTTGCCGTCGCCGCCTACAGCCTCTACAGGTTTCAGCACGAAACTCTAAGGGGAACTTCAATACAACAACCGGACCGGGTTCTCATCTTTCCCGGCTCTCTGTAGCCAAGCGGTTATATCTACTTTTCCTTATCATCGTTTTTGAAGCGTTATGATTTGATCCTTACTATAGCACATTACAAGGTTACACGCAAGCTCTTTGTCTTAGTTTTATTTTAATTTTCCCAGAAAATTTTCTAATAACTTTTTCCCCTGCGGCGTGAGCACTGATTCAGGGTGAAACTGCAAACCTTCTACATCCCACTCCTTATGCTTCAATCCCATAATTAACCCATCAGCCTCTGCCGTAATTTCAAGACAATCAGGTAAATTTTCTTTATCAACAATCAAGGAATGATAGCGCCCAGCGATAAACCCCGGTTCCATTCCAGCATAAATTCCCGTACCATTATGACTCACTTGTGAAGTCTTGCCATGAATCGGCAGCGGTGCTCGCACTACCTTCGCCCCAAAAACCTGACCAATGGCCTGATGGCCTAAACAAATACCGAGAACAGGCTTTTTACCAGCAAAATAACGGATCGCTTCTACACTAATTCCCGCATCCTCCGGTCTGCCAGGACCAGGAGAAATAATAACAGCCTCATAATCTTTTTGGCTAAGTTCGTCTAGAGTTGCCGCATCATTGCGGACGACCTCTACATTGGCGCCTAGTTCGGCAATATACTGATAGACATTGTAAGTAAAAGAATCGTAATTATCAATGAGTAGAATCATACGTCATTCCCCCATGACCTGAAAAAGTATTTTTCCCTTAGCGAGCACTTCCTGATATTCCGTTTCCGGTACAGAGTCGGCTACAATGCCAGCACCGGTCCGAATCGCCACAGCGTCGCCGTCAATAAATAGAGTCCGAATGGCAATACATGTATTCATATTGCCGCGATAATCAATATAACCAACAGCACCACCATAAAAACCTCGTACGTTTTGTTCCAGCTCAGCAATAATCTCCATAGCACGCACCTTCGGCGCTCCACTTAAAGTTCCAGCGGGAAAACAAGCGGCAAGTACATCTAGCGCTGTAAGTCCCTCTTTTATCGTACCGGACACGTGAGAAACCATATGCATAACATGCGAGAAATGTTCAACTGTCATAAGCTGATCGACTTTGACTGTGCCAGGAATACTGACGCGACCAATATCGTTGCGGCCTAAATCGACGAGCATGGCATGCTCAGCGACTTCCTTTGCGTCACAGGCCATTTCGTCAGCTAACCGCTGATTTTCTGCTTCGTCTTTTTGGCGCGGCCGCGTACCAGCAATCGGACAAGTATAAACCTTCTTATTTTCTACTTTGACTAGCATTTCCGGCGAGGCTCCGACTATTTTTTCCTGACCAAAATTAATATAAAAGAGATAAGGTGACGGATTCAGCCGCCGCAAACTGCGGTATATGGCAAAAGGCGGCTGATTCAATTTACGGCAAAAGGGCTGTGATAAGACGACTTGAAAGATATCGCCTGCTTTGATATATTCTTTCGCTTTTTCAACAAGGTCCATATAGATTTTGCCGTAATCATCATTCGCTACCGCTGGCTGCTGCCCAACGATGTTTTGAAATTCCGCCTCGCTTTCCGATTCAACCAATTTCGTATTTTGCTGCAGCTTCGCTTTAACTGCTTCAAGCTCGGTGCAAGCTTTCTGATAAACGATCGCAGAATCTTCGCCTGGCTTGATTGTTGCTAAGTAGACAAGGCGAGCCACGTGCGTTAAATGATCCATGACAACGAGAATTCGACAAAATAACAACTGAGAAAGAATCTGATTATCATCAACTTCAAGTCCGCGTACGCGTTCAAAGGTAGCTACTGATTCATAAGCAAAATAGCCTACAGCTCCCCCCATAAAGGGCGGCAGTCCGGGAAGTGATGGGACCTTGAAGTTATTTAAGTAGGATTGTAAAACCTCTTTCGGCGTGCCTGGTAGAATATATTCTTTCGGGCAAGGATCGTTCTCGACAACGTTTGTCTTTGTTTTATAGCAGGTAAAAGTTGCAAAAGGTTCCGCGCCAATAAAGGAATAGCGGCCAAAAGTCTTTCCTGTCTCTACGCTTTCTAAGATAAACCCGGCTTGATCGCCTACTAGCTTATAATAAAAAGAAATGGGCGTATCAAGATCGGCCGCCAGTTCCGTATACACAGGAATCAGCGTAAACTCCTGCGCTAGCTGGCTAAATTCATTTTCTCCCGGATAAATGTTCACAGTCTAGCACCTGCCTTCATCAAGAGCTTGTCGCACTGAAGCCACAAATGCAGCAGCAGCGTCAACCCCCTCTTGGGCTAAAAGTTTTACTACAGCACTGCCGACAATTACAGCATCAGCATGTTGTGCCGCCGCCACAGCGGCCTCAGGACTGCCAATTCCAAAGCCGATAGCAAGCGGCAGCTTCGTCTGGCTGCGTACTGATTGAATCACCTTACCAATGGCGCTATAGTCTGTTTGGCGAACGCCAGTCACACCAGTTGTAGCAATACAATAAATGAATCCTGAGGCTTGACGGCATAGACCGGGCAGTCGAGCGGCGTCTGTCGTAGGCGCTACAAAAGAAATAAGATCCATCCCGGCACTCTGACAAGGCCCTTGCAAAAGCGCCGCTTCTTCCGCTGGCACGTCAGGCGCTATAAGACCATCAATACCGGCAGCAGCGAAATCCTGCACAAATTTTTCTACCCCTCGATTTAAAATAGTATTCACGTAAGTCATAACCGCCAAAGGAACATCAGATTGCTGCCGAATTCGCTTGGCTAAATCTAGTGCCTTTGCGGTAGTAGCGCCTTTCGCCAGCGCTTCGGTAGCCGCTTTTTGAATCACTGGCCCATCCGCCATAGGGTCGGAAAAAGGAAGCCCCAACTCTATCACATCGGCGCCAGCTGCCGCCATAGCTAAGACAGCTTCATAGGTAATTTCATAATCGGGATAGCCGCTATTGACATAAATAACAAGTCCTTTACGGCCCTGTTCTTTTAGTGCAGAAAAACGCTTCTCTATTCGTGACATGGTAATACCCCCTTCAATAAGCCAGCTACATGTTGAACATCTTTATCGCCCCGCCCGGAAAGGCACAGGACTACGGATTCATCGCTGTTTGTCTGTGGCATGAGTTCTTCTAAATAAGCCAATGCATGCGAGCTTTCCAAGGCCGGAATAATTCCTTCTAATTTGGCAATTCGCTGAAATGCTGCCAATGCGGCTTCATCTGTCACGGCGCGATAAGAGGCAATGTTACTATCGCGAAAAAAGGAGTGTTCCGGTCCGACGCCAGGATAATCAAGTCCAGCTGAAACCGAATAGGCCGGTATCACTTGGCCGTCTTCATCTTGCAGCAAATAACTGTAAGCACCATGAAGGACGCCGGGACGCCCCTGGGTCAAGGAAGCGGCATGTTCGCCTGTATGCAAGCCTTTGCCAGCAGCTTCCACGCCAATTTTGATAACTGCTTTATCCTGATGATAAGGATAGAACAGCCCCATAGCATTACTGCCGCCGCCGACGCAAGCTACCAAATATTTCAGCGGCGCCTTCAGCTTCTCTTGTTCTGCTTTCACTTCCTCGCCAATGGCTGATTGAAAATCTCTCACAATCATCGGATATGGATGGGGCCCTACAACCGAGCCAATAATATAGTGCGTATCCTCTACATTGGTAACCCAGTAGCGAATGGCTTCACTTGTGGCATCTTTCAGCGTACCGCTGCCGCTTGTGACAGCTTCAACGCGACTGCCTAGAAGTCGCATACGAAATACGTTTAATGCCTGCCGCTCCATATCTTCAGCTCCCATAAACACAACACATTCCATCCCAAAGAGAGCCGCAACAGTTGCACAAGCTACGCCGTGTTGACCAGCGCCAGTTTCAGCAACAATTCGTTTCTTACCCATTCTTCTCGCTAAGAGAGCTTGCCCGATGGCATTATTAATTTTATGAGCGCCTGTATGCAAAAGATCTTCGCGCTTTAAGTAAATATGAGCCCGGCCATAATGCTTAGTTAGTTTTTCAGCGTAATAAAGGCGTGTGGGCCTACCAGCATACTCATCTAAGTAAAAAGCCAGTTCGGCCTGAAACTCAGGTTCTTCTTTCAGCGTTTCATATTTTTTTTCTAACTCGATTAAAGCTGGCATTACTGTTTCCGGTACAAACCGTCCGCCAAAGCGTCCAAAGCGTCCCTGTTTATTTGGCATTTTTCTTCCTCCTAGTATCCATTCAGTTCGAGTTCAAACTCCAACTGAAAAAGGTTTATTTTAATAAAGCGAACTGCCGCGTCTGCTCAGCAATAGATTCTGCCGTAACAAGTCCTTCGCCAACCAGAATCCCCTTGACGCCAGCGTGCTGTAATAACAAAGCATCTTCTCTGCTCCCTACGCCGCTCTCGCTAATCACAATGCGACCTTCCCGACAATGGGGCAGAAGTTTTACTGATGTTTCAATCGTTGTTTCAAAGGTCTTTAAATTACGGTTATTAAGACCAACAAGCTGAACCGGCAGAACATTGATCCGTTCTAACTCTTCTCGGCTATGGACTTCCACTAATGCATCCATGGCTAGTTCCTTAGCAATTGCGAGAAAATTTTGCAGTTCCTTATCTGTCAGGATCGCCGCAATGAGCAAAACGCAGTCAGCGCCGTGCGCTCTAGCTTCATAAATTTGGTAGGCGTCAATAATAAATTCTTTGCGTAAAATTGGTAGTGAACTCACCTGTTTCACTGCAACAAGATCAGAAAGCTTACCAAGAAAATGTTGGTCAGTATGAACTGACAAAGCACAGGCGCCATTTGTTTCATAGATTTTTGCTAACTCTGGCACCGAATAATCCTTACACAACCTTCCTTTCGCCGGCGAAGCCAGCTTACATTCGGCAATAAGCGCCCAAGGCGTCTTTACCAGAGCTTTAGCAAAAGCATGGTCACCTGTTGTAAGGACTTTTTGATAATTTTCTATAGGCATTTTAACTTTCGTCTGTTCAACCTCTTGCCGCTTTAAGGCAACAATCTTATTTAGCATAAATTCTTTCCACCTTTCTGACGGCTGTAATAAAACGGTGAATTTTACTAATATCCTTACTGCCATCTGTCTCTACACCGCCTGATACATCCACTCCATCAGGCCGAAAATTTGCAATTGCCTTACCCACATTCTGTTCGTTAAGACCGCCTGCCACAAGCACGGGAACCGAAGCGGTTTGTCTAAGTGAATAATGACTATTCCAATCAAAGACCTCACCAGTTCCACCGCGCTCTCCTGCCTTCGCCGTATCAAACAGCAGATAATCAGCGTTTTGCGGCAAAGACGCTTTCTCCTGAGCCCCAACTGCCATGACTCGAATCACAGGCACAGAAACTTGGCGGCAATATTCTTCCGGTTCGTCACCATGGAGCTGGACGAAATCTAAAGAACAAGAGCGAATGGCTGCGTCTACTACGTTAAGAGGCGCATTCACAAAAACGCCGACTTTCTTCACCGTGTGAAGCTCTTGACTAATCAAAGCTGCCTGTTCTAACGAAACCTGACGACGGCTCTTAGCAAAAACAAACCCAATCCAGTCGGCGCCATAGGCTTCCGCCGCCTTAGCAGCTTCGCTTGTTTGAATGCCGCAAATCTTAATAATCATTGCCCAACCGCCCTTGCCGCCGCTTTCGCGCTCCGGCTAAAAGCGGCTAATTCCTCGAGCTTGGTGAAAGCGGCGCCGCTATCAATGCTGTAAGCCGCCAAGACCAAGCCTTCTTTAACTGTTTCAGCCTTGCCAGCTACGACAAAGCCAGCGGCACTATTTAAGAGAACGATATCTCGGTGAGGTCCTGCTTCGCCTTGTAAAACGCGTCGTACAATCTGGGCATTGTCTTTCGCAGTGCCGCCTTTATAACTTTCAAGACCTTGACCATAAAAACCGTACTCCTCGGGATGCAATGTGTAGGAGATAACTTGCCCTGCCTTCACTTCAGCAATACAGGTAGGAGCCGACGTCGATATTTCATCCATACCATCAAAACTATGCACAACCATAGCCTGCTTCGTCCCTAAATCTAGCAGAGCTTGCGCCACTTTCTCTGTCAGTTTTTTATCGTAAACACCAATCATTTGACGCTCTACTTTAGCTGGATTCGTTAAGGGTCCGAGCAAATTGAAAACCGTTCGAAAACCGAGCTCTCGCCGGGGACCAGCCGCATATTTCATTGCTTTATGAAAAACGGGAGCATAAAGGAACCCAATCTGGAGCGAATGAATCGCTTCTTCGGTCCGCTTTGGCGCCATATCTACAGCAATGCCTAATTCCGTAAGCACATCTGCGCTGCCGCAGGAGCTCGAAATACCGCGATTGCCATGCTTTGCAACAGGTACGCCGCCGCCAGCTAGCACAAAAGCCGCGGTTGTAGAAACATTAAAAGTGCCTGTGCCGTCACCGCCAGTACCGCAGGTATCAATCATATCCGGTAAGGTACATTGAATCCCTTCAGCCTGTCGACGCATCCCGGCGGCAAATCCAGCTATTTCTTCACTTGTCTCTTCTTTTAGCCGCAGCGCTGTTAAAAATGCGCCAATTTGAGCCTCAGTGGCCTGTCCTGACATAATCACAGTCATGGCTTCATCAGCCTCTGCTTTTGATAAGTTCCGTCCAGAAACAACTTGCAGTAAGAATTTTTTTAGCATTGCTATCCTCTCCTTTTCCCAAATAAAAAAACCACTTCACCCGCTAAAGGGGCGAAATGGTTCGCTGTACCACCCTAATTCAGAAAACCTGCGAAGGTTTTCCCTCTTTCGAGTACGGGATTCCTCGTCCGATACTCTAGCCTGATAACGGCGGCATCCGTCTCTGCCTACTTGCCTAAAACGTTCGGAGAGCACTCACAGGTCCATTCAATATGCTCGTAAGGTTGGTCATCACACCTCCGGTCTCCCGGTCACCAACTCGCTGCGCTTTCGTTTACATATTTACTCGTCCTGATCACAGTTTTTCTGCTTTTTAAATATAAAAAAACCACTTCACCCGCTAAAGGGGCGAAATGGTTCGCTGTACCACCCTAATTTAGAAAGCCTGAAAAAGCTTTCCCTCTTTTCAAGTACGGGATTCCTCGTCCGATACTCTAGCCTGATAACGGCGGCGTCCGTCTCTGCCTACTTGCCTAAAACGTTCGGAGAGCACTCACAGGTCCATTCAGTATGCTCGTAAGGTTGGTCATCGCACCTCCGGTCTCCCGGTCACCAACTCGCTGCACTTTTGTTTACATACTTACTCGTCCTGATCACAGTTTTGCGTTGTTTTGTAATTGTGTTTAGTTTAACGTGATATCATTTGTTTGTCAACACTTTTATTTTTATTTATTTTTATTCAATTTTGCGCATTAAAATACACGAATTGTAATTGGGGACCGTACTAGGACGGTTCAAGAAAATAATCGGGCTAGGAAAAAAGCAGCACTAGCAGCAGCACCGCCGATTAAAGTCGTCTGCAGCGCGCTACGCCACGGCTGTTCCCCAATAAAATAACCTTTGCCATAACCGAATAAAAAGAGTGCAGCTAAAGTAACGAATACAGAAAACCCTAACGCATGAGAAGTACCGTCTACCAACATATAGGGCAAAAGCGGCACAATCCCGCCGGCTGCATAAGCACCGGCAATCGTTACAGCGCTATAGAAAGCGCGCTTGCGATCCGGCTCTTCCAGACCCAGCTCAAATTTCATCATAAAATCAACCATCGCTTGCGGATCTCGTTTTAAAGCGGCTACAACGCTGGCACATTCAGCCGGAGCTATGCCGTAAGAAGCGAAAATATCAATAATTTCTTGCTCCTCATCAGCCAAGCGATATTTCGTTTCCATTTCTTCGCGCAATCGTTCTTTTTCATAGTGCTCCGCCTCGCTACGTGCTGCTAAGAAACCGCCAAGCCCCATAGATATAGCACCTGCGGCAATTTCAGCAAGACCAGCCGTTACCACGATTCCATTAGAATCAATAGCGCCTGATAAACCAGCTGCCAAGGCAAAGGGAACAGTCAAGCCGTCAGACATGCCAATTACAATATCTCGAATCGTATCGGAAGCCGTAAAATGATGTTCTTTATGGGCATCCATCGATAGCTCTCCTCTCTATATGAAAAGACCGCGCTAAAATCAGCGCGGTCCTTCCTATCATAAAATTCCGATTTCCTCATCCGTCAAATAGCAAGCCGGATCGGACTCCCAGAAGTCCCCAGTCACAGCTTCAGCTCTCGCCCGAAAATTTCCGTTACACACAGAAAGCCACTTACACTGACCGCAACGTCCTTTCAAAAGTGGTTTTCGATCTTTCAGCCCCGCTAAAATTGGTTGCGATACATCGGTCCAAATATCGCCAAAAGCACGGTCACGCACGTTGCCAAAAGTGTGATTTTGCGTAAACTGATCCGAATGAACATTGCCTAGGGGATCGACATTGGCAAAAGCGATCCCGGAGCGATTGCCACCGTTTCGCTGCATAAGTTCCCATACTTTTGCCGCTCTTACCGGATCACTGTTTTGGAGTTTTAAGTATAAATATACAATGTCAGCGTGATTGTCCACTGTGAGAATTTCGCAGCGGTCTCCCAATTCTATCGTTTTCGCCATGATCAAATCCATAGCTGCACGCGCTTCTTCTTTCGTAATATCGTGCTGCATCATACTGGAGCCTCGCCCCGAATAGACTAAATGATAGAAACAAACACGAGGAATCTGCTCCGTTTCAATGAGTTTAAAAATATTTTCTAGGTCCTGGTAATTATAGCGATTAATTGTAAATCGTAACCCTACTTTTTGACCAGCAGTCATACAGTGGCGAATTCCAGTCAGTGCTGCTGTAAAAGCGCCATCTTTGCCGCGAAAACTATCATTAGCCTCGCCTAAACCATCAAGGCTAATGCCCACATAGCCTACGCCAAGGCTTTTGATTTTTTGCGCCATAGCAGCGTCAATCAATGTTCCATTCGTTGAGAAGGTGACTCGAATATTATGACTTGTCGCCCGTTCTACTAAAGTAAAGACATCAGGACGAATGAGAGGCTCGCCACCTGATAATAACAGTACAGGAACCTTAAAAGCCGCACAGTCATCGATAAATTTTAAGGCCTCAGCCGTACTCAGCTCCCCTTCATACTGTTTTGCCGCTGAATCGGAATAACAGTGACGACATTTCAAATTGCAGGTACGAGTAATATTCCAGGCAATTACTGGCCCCATGCCAGCAGCTGCACCATGACGCTGGCCATGAGAGCTTTTGGCATAACGCAGAGTATCGCCGTAATTTTGCGTATCACAGAGTAAAGTACTAACACCGATCATCGTCTCACTTCTTTCCTTAATTTAATTGTGTTCATTTGGTGAAACTATTTTTAATCCCTACCATATCTGTGATCATTATACCAGATCATTACCTAATAATAAATATTGTTAGCGTTTCTTTTTCGGAACAGCCGTTAAGATAATCTGATTGTCCTTCACTGCCGTCTGGAGCTTAAAGTCTACAACGCCTTGTTTGTAAAGCGTTACTTTCAATTCTAATAAAGCTTTTCCCACTGATTCTTTAAATTCGTCCGTAAAAAAACTTTGCCAGCCTTTATCTTCCACTTTAACGGTTTTCTTTGCAACCGTTGTTTCCTGGCGTCCGTCGAGCATATTTTCAAAAGTTGATTCTTCTTGCCAATTGGCAAACATTTCTTTATCGCTACGATTCTTTATAATTTTAGCCATATTAATCGCCCGCTTTCCTTCTAGTTACCTGTAATTGTAGCGATTTGCCGCCATAAAGTCAATGAAAGCAGCGAGTTCAGTAGTTATACTGTATTTTGTATACACTAATCTTTGTACATTGTACAAGGATGCAGTATATTTACTTTAGCCGCCTTGTATTCCCTTAAAAACTATGGTAATGTTACAGTTAGCTTTAAAACTATTCTTATTTTATGAAAAATACTGTTTACTTTACAATTGCGCTCATCTTAGCGACAACTGCTAACAGGGAAATTTTTTTGGGGGGAATTTTCATGAAAAAAATTAAAACCGTACTTGTTGCCAATCGCGGTGAAATTGCCATCCGTGTTTTCCGCGCCTGCAATGAATTGGGCATTCGAACTGTTGCCATTTACGCCAAAGAAGATATTTTATCGCTGCATCGTTATAAAGCCGATGAAGCTTATCAGGTAGGCGCCAATAAAAAACCAACAGAAGCCTATCTTGATTTAGAAGGCATTTTGAAAATTGCTAAAGAACATGGCGTTGACGCCATTCATCCCGGCTATGGCTTTTTATCTGAAAACAGTAACTTAGCCCGCCGTTGTAAAGAAGAAGGTTTTATTTTCATCGGACCGGAAGAAGAGCATCTTATTATGTTCGGCGATAAAATTAATGCCCGTAAACAGGCAATTGCCGCTGGTCTTCCCGTCATCCCTGGCAGCGACGGACCTGTAAGTAGTTTAGAAGAAGTAAAAGATTTTGCCGCAAAATACGGCTATCCTATTATTATTAAAGCCAATCTCGGCGGCGGCGGACGCGGTATGCGTCTTGTTCGTAGCGCTGCTTCCCTTGAAGAATCTTATAATCGCGCTAAATCAGAAGCGCTAACTTCGTTCGGCAGCGATGAAGTTTACGTAGAAAAACTGTTAGAAAAGCCAAAACATATTGAAGTACAAGTCCTTGGCGACCATGCCGGCAATCTTGTTCACCTCTTTGAACGAGACTGTTCCGTACAGCGCCGTCATCAAAAAGTCGTTGAAATTGCCCCTGCTTTATCTTTACCGAATGAACTCCGTCATGAAATTTGCAACGCGGCTGTCAAACTCATGAAAAATGTCGGCTACGTTAGCGCCGGTACCGTAGAATTTCTCGTAACACCCGACCATAAGTTTTACTTCATTGAAGTAAACCCTCGGGTTCAAGTAGAACATACTATTACCGAGCAAGTAACTGGCATTGACATTGTTCAATCCCAACTGCTTATTGCTGACGGTCATACACTCCATGATGAAATCACTGGCATTCCCCAGCAAGAAGAAATCCGCTGTCATGGCCATGCCATCCAGTGTCGTATTACAACCGAAGATCCTGCTAACAACTTCATGCCTGATACAGGAAAACTAACAGCATACCGCAGCGGCGGCGGTTTTGGCATTCGTCTCGATGCAGCTAATGCTTTTCAAGGCGCCGTCATTACCCCCTATTATGATTCCTTGCTTGTCAAATTATCCACTTGGGGTCTTACCCATCGTAGTGCAATTTCCAAAATGCTGCGCGGGCTTGGCGAATTTAGAATTCGCGGTATAAAAACAAATATCGCATTCTTATATAATGTAGTAAACCACGAAAAATTTCTTCATGGCACTTACGATACTTCTTTTATTGATACATCACCGGAACTTTTTGTCTTCCCTACACCGCAGGATCGCGGTACTAAAATTTTGACTTACATCGGTGATATTACGGTAAATGGCTATCCTGGTATGGCCAATCGCGAAAAACCCGCTTTCTTAACGCCACGCTATCCATCCGTACAATACGAAAAAAATCTAAGCGGTACTAAACAAATTCTCGATAAAGAAGGTCCGGCGGGACTTAGCCGCTGGATCAAAGAACAGCCTCGCGTTCTGTTGACAGATACAACCATGCGTGACGGTCACCAATCGCTCTTAGCTACCCGTGTCCGCACCTATGATATGGCTAAAATCATGGAACCAACCTCACAGGTTATGCAAAACTTCTTTTCTCTCGAAATGTGGGGCGGCGCCACCTTTGATGTAGCGCTTCGCTTTTTAAAAGAAGATCCCTGGGAAAGACTTCAGTTGCTACGGCAAAAATGTCCTAACATTCTCTTCCAGATGCTGCTCAGAGCATCTAATGCGGTAGGTTACAAGAATTATCCTGATAATGTAGTACGGCGTTTCGTAAAAAAATCCGCCGATGCTGGTATGGATGTTTTCCGAATCTTTGACAGTCTCAACTGGCTCAAAGGAATGCAAGTAGCTATTGATGCCGTAGGTGAATCAGGTAAAGTGGCGGAAGCCGCCCTCTGCTACACTGGTGATATTCTTGATCCAGCACGTCCGAAATACAATCTTGAGTACTATGTGACCATGGCTAAGGAGCTGGAAAAGGCTGGCGCTCACATCTTAGGTATCAAAGATATGGCTGGCCTCTTAAAACCAGAAGCGGCCTACGTCCTTGTTTCCGCCCTAAAAGAAGCTGTCGATATTCCGATTCACTTACATACTCATGATACGAGCGGTAATGGTATTTATACGTTAGCACGCGCCATTGACGCTGGCGTTGATATTGTTGACACGTCACTTGCGGCCATGTCAGGCATGACTTCCCAGCCAAGCGCCAATAGCCTCTATTATGCGCTTTCCGGTCATAGTCGTCAGCCTGATGTCAATATTACCGGTCTCAATGACTTATCACACTATTGGGAAGATGTGCGGCACTATTATCGTAACTTTGAAGCTGCCATGAAGTTTCCTAATGCCGAAATTTACGAACACGAAATGCCTGGCGGCCAATACAGCAATCTTCGTCAGCAAGCTCAAGCTGTAGGCTTGGCCGAACGGTGGGAAGAAGTAAAAACCATGTACCGTCAGGTAAATCTAATGTTCGGTGATATCATTAAAGTAACACCTTCTTCCAAAGTGGTCGGCGACATGGCCCTGTATATGGTGCAAAATGAATTAACGGAAGACGATATTTATGAACAAGGTGAAAGCCTCGACTTCCCTGATTCTGTCGTTGAATTTTTTGAAGGTCAGATTGGTCAACCTTACCAAGGCTTCCCGAAAGAACTGCAGCGTATTATTCTCCGAGGCCGCAAACCTTTAACAGAACGCCCCGGCGAACTGCTTGAACCTGTTAATTTCGACAATTTGAAAGACATGCTTCACAATTCCTTGCATCGTCCCATTACTTGCGAAGATCTCATTTCTTATGCCTTATATCCCAAAGTATTCCTCGACTATCAGGAAGCTGTAAAAAAATATAGCGATATCTCTTTACTCAATACGCCAACCTTCTTCTACGGCATGACGCCACGCGAAGAAATCCGCGTTGAAATTGAGCAAGGTAAAACCCTAGTAATCCGGCTCTTGTCAATTGGAGCGCCGCGACCTGACGGAACACGCGCTGTCAATTTCGAACTCAATGGTTCGACACGTCAAGTTATTTTGCAAGACCGCAGTATTGTGGCCTCAGCTATTACCAACCGTAAAGCTGACCGCGACAATCCGAATCACATTGCCGCTACTATGTCCGGTTCTGTTGTCAAATCGCTTGTCGAAGTAGGAACGCGCGTCAAAAAAGATCAACCGATTATGGTTACAGAAGCTATGAAGATGGAAACGACGATTCAGGCTCCTTGTGATGGCTTTGTAAAAGAAATTGTTACAGGAAATGGCGCGTCTATCCAGACAGGCGACTTACTCATGATCCTCTCACCGAAACAAAAATAAATCAAATGAGAAATAGTCAAAATGTATTTCTTGACTATTTCTCGAAATACATTTACAATATAATTACCCACTATAGACAACGAAGAGTTTTCATTAGTCCCTTCTCAATAAGTGAGAAGCCCAATGAGTATTCTAAATTAATTATTTGGGTAATCGATTTGAGGAGGCTATTTAATATGGCTCAAGACAAAACTTTAACTTGCCGCGATTGCGGTGCTGATTTCGTTTTCACGGCTTCAGAACAAGATTTCTTTGCAGAAAAAGGATTTACGAACGAACCAGGCCGCTGCCCTAGCTGCCGTTCTGCACGTAAACAACAAAACCCTCGCAACAACAACAACTCACAGCGTCGTGAAATGCACCCTGCAACTTGCGCAGCTTGTGGTGTTGAAACGCAAGTTCCTTTCAAACCTAGCAATGATCGTCCTGTTTTCTGTCGCGATTGTTTCAACCAAAACAGCAGACAGTACTAATACAATAAAAAGTTCCCTGATTTTGTCCATGACAAATCAGGGATTTTTTTATTGTAAATTAATTTCTTTATAAATAAAAAGACGAGGCTTTCCCAAAAGGAAAATCTCGTCCTTTTATTTATATTGTAGTTTATAACTCAACCAGATTATAGCTGCGACTGCCCATACCAAGGACTTCCATATAGTCAAGTTGATGCAAACCTTCGCGTGATTCCATTCTTTCTACAATATCCTTTTTCTCCTGCTCAGGCATACCGTAAATAAGATCAACACTAGCCTGATCAATCGCTAAAATATCAGTTGATGCTAAAATTCCAATATCGCTGCAAGTAGGCTTCGCGCCATGAGCATTACAGTCACAATCAACAGATATATTTTTCAAAACATTAATATAAGCAATACGATCTTTAAAATGATCTACTGTTGCTTTGCCTGATTCAACCATCCTTTCGAGAAACTCTTTTCCTAGCGGCCAACCTTCGCCATGAATCATTCGTTTCCCCACTTTTCCTGACGCCATACCAATTCCAATATTTTTTAGTGATCCGCCAAATCCACCCATGGCATGTCCTTTAAAATGCGTATAAACCAAAAGAGAATCATAGTTTAATACATTGCGACCGATAGCAACTTCCTGCAAATGAACGCCCGGTGCAAAAGGTGTTTTTCCGCCAAAATTATCAAGTTGCCGATCTAAAAAATCCTTGATTCCAGTTGACAACATAACATCATCGGATTCATCCAAAATATCAACAGGACAAAAATCGAATCCATTAATACGAATCGTTTCTCGATGCGTTTCTGTTTCGCGTCGTGGACTCTTGTAGAGAACATTGCATTCTACTATATTACTATTAGGAATTTTACTTTGCAATTGCTTAATATATTCAATCGGCAAAAGATTAGGACCATGAGGCTCTCCGGTATGAAGCTTAATCCCTACTTTTCCCTGTATCGGCTGCTTAATTTTTTCATAAATAAGCGCAACCCCTTCCGGACTTAAGTTTCGCGTAAAAAAAACAGTCGGTTTAGAGGAGTCATAGGCTGCAAGTCGCTGCGATCCACTATAAGAGCTAGCCCTTGCAGCTGCGGACTCAGCCTGCACTTTTTGGGTTTGCCATAAAGCAGGCAATGCCGCAAGCGCTACAACACCTCCCGCTGCCTTTATAAACGTGCGGCGATTGATACCAGCTTTTGCTGTTCCTTCCGGTTGATTTTCTTCTGCCATAGCTAAACACCATCCTTTTATATTCTTTGTCTTACCATAACATATTGAGTAAACTCCAGGTCAATATACTACTGCGTATCTTTTTACAAACTATGTTCCTTACTATTGACAAAGGTATCCTCACAAATAAAACTTTTACAATATACTTTTTCCTAAATCTTTCGCTTGCTGCAAAGCGTCCGTTTTCAAAATATCGTCTTTATCAAGAAGCCCACCCAAAAGAATAGTGCCACGGTCTTCCCACCCCATATGACCTGCGATTAATCTGTAGGATGTAACGATCCCTTCAAAGCTAGCTTCATTATTATCACCCGCACAAACCAAGAGAGCACTTTCTTTTACTTTCAAAGGCTTTTGTCCGATCATAAATGAAAAAAGTTTATCAATCACAGCCTTCAAGTGCGTAGGGAATGAAAACCAATATAGCGGAGTTGCAAAGACAAGCACATCCCCTTGTGCAATGAGCGGAGCTAACTGATTAAAATCATCAGGGATCGAACAAGCGCCGCCTTTACTAAAACAAGTTTTACAATCTATACAACCTTTAATATTTTTATTTGCGGTTGTAAATTTTGTAACTGTGTGGCCTGCTTCTTGAGCGCCGCTGATAAATGCATCAGCTAACTTATCACTGTTTCCGCCCTTTCTAGGACTACCTGTAAGTACAAGAATATTTTTTGCCATATTAATAATCACCTAACCTTTATTATAATAAACAGTTAAAAGCCATCAGAATTTTTTTTGCAAATATCAATCTTTCTGCTTTTTAGCTAAAAACTGAAGAAGCGGCTCACCGCTTACACCCCAATTATCTGGACTATTTTCTTTGATCAAAACTAAGAAGTGCTCCTCTCCCACGCCCAACGTTTCACTGGCAATTTTCGTGAAACCAGCGATCAGTTTTTCTTTTTGCTCTTTGCTTACTGCACCCGCTTCTAATTGAATAAATGGCATTTTGACCACACTCGCTTTCTTTATTTTAAATTTGCAATACTTTTTTTACAACGCTGCTACCAACCTATTTTGCCTTTGTCGCTGTCTCAAAAACTTCATTTACGCAGCGCATGGCATTTAAAGAACGAGGAAATCCAATATAAGGCACACATTCTGTAATAACAGAAACAATAGTTTCTTTACTATTCCCGACATTAAGATTCCCCTGGATATGGGCCTTCAATTGCGGTTCACAACCGCCTAAAGCAGCAATGGCTGCCATCGTAAGCATTTCACGCATCTTAAGATCCAAAGCTCGGCGCGTATAGGTATCGCCAAAGCAATAACCAGAAAGATAATGTTGAAAATGCAATTGCTCCTTTGCTGCCTTTTCATACATCGTATTAATAGTTGAACTACCAAATATGTCTTTTTGAACTGCCAAGCCTTTTTCAAAACGTGTAGATTCCGTAACTGTAGACTGATTTTCTAAGGGAAGCTGAATACCTTGTTGAATGAAAACCTGATTAGCAACACGCAGTGCTTCTAACGCCTTGGGAAATCCAACATAGGGCGCAACCTGATAAATAGCCTCTTTTATCTCTATTGGCATCACGCCAACATGTAAAGCGCTCTTAACATTCACTGCAAGAAGATCTTCGTTTCCCGTAGTTTCCAATATGACTAAGGTAATAAGCGCCCTTTCTTTGTCGGAAAGATTGCCTTGTTGTTCGACCTCCCCATAAATAAATCGCTTCATAGTATTAGCGAAATCTGGATCAGTTGTTTCTTCTGGCATTTTTTCGTTTTCAAAGAGCTTCTGATATCTCTCATTTGCATTTTCGACACGCTGTTTCATTGTATCCGACTCTTTCATATTCTCCTCCCTAGCGCCTGCAGCAAAACCAGAATGAGACGATCCTGCCATAATAAAAATACCTAAGCATAACATTGAAGCTAATCGAATCATTTTCTTAGATTCTTTAAGTTCATATGAAACAACCCCTTGTAACAATCCATTCTGCCATTACCCCTTTTTGATTTTCTCCCACCAAAAATCAAAAGTTTCTCTTACATCGCCAACATGTGCAAGTTCCCCTATTTTCGGCGTAGTTAATTTATATTCTTTATTTTGACTGCTTACCACAATACGACGATAAGGCTCGTCCCAACTGTGACGACTTAAGGCAAATTTGCCACTATGAGCAGGTAACACTGTTTTGGCATGAATATCGACAGCTGCTTGAGCCGTCTCTTCCGGCATCATATGAATCCGAGGCCAATCCCTACTATATTGACCGTTTTCCAGAATTGCTAGATCAAAACTGCCAAACATCTCGCCAAACGCTTTAAAATGTTTTCCATAACCACCATCACCGCTATAAAAAACACGACAATCTGGCGTCACAAAAGCGAAACTAGCCCATTGTGTGGGATTTTCTTTTAAAAACCGACCTGAAAAATGCTGTGCAGGTAACACATAAACATTAAAATTCTCAGCAAGCTTCACTTGCGTAAACCAATCTTCTTCATGTATCTGCTCTAGCAAAAAACCCCATTCTTCAAAGTATTCGCCGACACCTAAGGGACATACAAGCTCTTTAATTTTAGGCTTCAGCGCCATGATTGTCGGATAATCAAGGTGATCCCAATGATCATGTGAAATAATAAGTACATCAATATTGGGCATATCTTCAGCCGTATAGACATTGCTCCCAGCAAAAGCTTTATTAATAAAAGAAAGCGGCGAAGCGTAGCTGCTAAATACGGGATCAATAAGAATTCGGTATCCTCCGACCTGTAGGTAGAAAGACGAATGGCCAAGCCATACAACAATATTTTGCTGCACATCCAGCGATTTTAAATCTGTTTTTTCAGTAGGCAGCGCTTCACGAGGCACCAAGTTTTGTTTAGAACCAAATAGAAAATTCCCCATAGCGCTAACTTGGCTGCCCTCAACAACTTTTTCTACAGGTTCTAAACATTGAAATTTCCCATTTACATAATTCGATGAGGCCTGAATTCTTGCTAAACGCTCGCCGGTCGGACTACGACCAAACTCTGGCTGATTTACAAAGAACAGGCTCCCAACAAGAAGTATAAATAAAAAAATTACAATTATTATTAACATTTTTCGCCCCTTCATGGCAGCTTATTATATTCCTCTATATCCACAGGTTCCAGCCACTCATTCGTAGCGCCTGCAGCCGGAACTTCAACTGCAACATGAGCAAACCATCTATCTGGAGCAGCGCCATGCCAATGTTTCACTTCAGGCGGAATATTTACAACATCGCCAGGGTGAAGTTCCTGTGCCGCTTTGCCCCATTCCTGATAATAGCCTCGGCCTGATGTACAAAGCAAAATCTGCCCGCCTTTATGATGAACGTGCCAGTTATTGCGGCAACCTGGTTCAAAAGTTACATTTCCAATCACAACTCGTTCGGTTGAAAGCATATTCAAATAACTTTGCCCAACAAAATATTGCGCATAAGCATCGTTTTTTTCACCAAGAGAAAATACGCCTGATTGTTCTTGTTTATCCATAGTTAAAACCTCCGTAAAATTTTTATAAACTGATTCTTATATCTTGCTTTCTTTATGAAATTTCTCGCAAAAATCTGAGGTTGATTGTACTTTTTGATTGACAATTTCTTGAGACATACGTCGATAATCTTCGTCTGAAATGTTACCATTGATTAAGTAAAGCAAGAAACAAGAAGCATAGATTCCTCCCGCTAAAATTACGAGAGCCGCTCCCATAAAAAGTTTTTTCATCAACCCCACCGCCTTTTGTCAATAGGTTCGTTACAACAAATTTCCCCCTATTCTTTTTTTAAAAAGCCCTCATACTGGCTAAGTTCATCATAATGTTTAATCTTACCAGCCAATCTTTCTCTTGTTGCAGTCATTGCCTCAATACGAACATCAAGCTTAGCACATTCATCCACTAAAATGTGTTTACAAGCTTCGTAATTCTTTGAACCGCCTTGATAAAGCTTTACATATTCAATAAGCGACTCAACCGATAAACCAGCGCAACGCATACAGCGAATAAATTCTACCCAACCACAGCTTTGCTCATCATAGTCGCGAAAACCGCTGGGCCGACGCGGCACCGATGGAATAAGGCCAATACGCTCATAGTAACGCAGCGTATCTTGAGTTAAATCATATTTTTCACTTACTTCAGAAATTGTCATAGTACGCATTCCTCCTATCTCTAAATGACGAAACAATACTCTTTAATTTTTTTCAGTATAAACCATGGAGTTAACTTCAAATCAAATACTTTTTTCCGCTTTCAAGCTCTTTTCTTCACTTTTTTCATTTCCTACAAAAAAAGTCCCCAAAACCATCAACATTGCTCTTTTGCGATTCATACCAGAAAATAATAGGGGCATTGTCGGCCCGGCGATTGCTACGCCTAATGCAAATAAGCTTATAAGCAAACCAGCTTCCACAATATCGACACGAAATTGCTCAGCAATGAACGGTAATATACCAATGAACCCCATTTCTGTATTTAAGATGCCAAATACACCAACTGCCAAAATATAAACTAACAAATTATTTTTCTTTGACATAACGCTTCCCACTCCATAAACTAGTTATAATAAAATGATCAATTTGTTTTTATGGCTTTATTATAAAATCTTTTCAATACAATAAAAAATACCTATATCAAATAAGAAATCATGCTTTAAAAGCATTAATTCAGCAATGCTACTTTATAGATAAGGCAGGTGTTTACCTTGGAATTTAGAGTTTTATCCTACTTCTTAGCTGTAGCTAAAGAAGAAAACATCTCTAAAGCTGCTGAAAACCTTCATATCACCCAGCCAACCCTTTCACGCCAGATTTCTGAACTTGAAGAAAAGCTTGGTGTACAACTATTTAACCGTGGTAAACGCAAAACTACTTTAACCGAAGCAGGCTTTCTCTTACGAAAACGAGCGGAAGAAATCACCGCTCTTACAGAAAAGACTCTGCTCGAATTGAACCAGACAACAGAAGCCGCCAACGGTGATGTCTACATTGGCTGCGCTGAAACAAACGCGATGCGGCGTCTGGCCAAAACTGCCAAAAAAATTCAAAACACTCACCCTCATATATGCTATCATTTGTTCAGTGCTAAAGCAGATGACGTAACAGAGAGGTTAGATAAGGGCTTGCTTGATTTTGGCCTTCTCATTGAGCCTAATAATATCCGCAAATATCATTCTCTCAAGCTCCCAGATACTGACTTTTGGGGCCTACTAATGCGCAAAGACGCACCATTAAGTCATAAAACACAAATTGCGCCACAAGATCTGTGGAATCTACCGTTATTAGTTTCTCAGCAAGCTCTATCTACTCACGAGCTGTATCACTGGCTGCAAAAAGAGCAAGAAGAACTTAACATTATCACGACTTACAATTTAATTTTTAACGCATCGCTTATGGTAGAAGCAGGCCTAGGCTATGCCCTTTGTTTGGATAAATTAGTCTACACTGGAACGGATAGTTCCCTCTGTTTTCGGCCATTACAACCACAGCTCCCAGCTCAGGTTTTTCTGATTTGGAAAAAACAGCAGCTATTCTCCAAAGCAGCCCTGCTATTTCTCGATGAACTGCAAAAAATGGCTGACAGCAACGACTAACCCCTTCTGACTGCCATAAAAAAGCCGTGGCTAAACTTAAAATGCAGTTAGCCACAGCCCGCTTTGTTACTATTTTTTTAGATATTTCGAAAAGAACGCATTGAGTTTATCAAAAGGAATCAGATCAACACGATCATACAGGTCAACATGACCCGCGCCTGGAACAATATAGAGTTCTTTCGGCTCAGCGGCTAATGTATAGGCCTTTTCACTGAATTCTCGGGAATGAGCTTCCGACCCAGTAATAAATAACAGCGGCCGCGGCGAAATTGTTTCAATATCATTGAAGGGATAAAAGTTCATAAATTTTACATTACTCGTCATAGTTGGATGTGTTGTAGTTTCTGTCGATGCCCCCGCTGGAGTAAACTCGCCGCGCGGTGTGCGGTAGAAGTCAAAAAATTCTCGCTGAATGGGATGTGTATCTGCCTTAAGTTCATTCACAGTCCCGCCCGTATATTTCCTCGCGCCGCCTTGAAACTCGGTGTAGCGTTGTTCAGCCGCCTCATTGATAATCGCTTTTCTTTGTTCGAGTGTTTGTGAGTGCCGAAGTCCATCACGATTCGCTGCCCCCATATCATACATGCTGACTGTGGCAATCGCTTTTAAGCGCGGATCAATCTTGGCCTCACTGATAACAAAACTCCCGCTACCACAAATACCGATAACGCCAATGTTTTCTCGATCAACAAAAGTCCTTGTCCCAAGAAAATCTGCCGCTGCACTAAAATCTTCCGCATAAATCTCTGGAGAAACACTATTGCGCGGTTCCCCTTCACTTTCGCCCCAGAAGGACAAATCCAGCGATAAAGTGACGAAACCTTTTTCTGCCATTTTAGTGGCATACAAATTCGCACTCTGCTCTTTTACAGCCCCCATGGGATGCCCTACGATAATAGCAGGATTCTTCGCACTCTGATTCATCGCCTTAGGAGTAAAGAGATTTCCCACAACCTTCATATTATATTGGTTGTTAAATTCTACCCGCTGAACAATTACCTCATCGCTTTTATAAAAATTATCAGCCCCATGCGGCAGATCTGCTGCCGATACATTTCCCATACTTGTTGTACATAATGCCGCTCCCAGCACCATCGTCGTGAGCAGCCTGCGACCATGCTTCATAAAAGTCATTATAAAAACCCCTTTCCTCATCTTACTAAGAGTATTTGTTGCATGGATTTATTGTAAAATCATTTTCCCTTAATAACAAATACTTAGTTTCAATGACTTATAATGCTTATAAAGCATGGAATATTACAGTCACAAAAATGCAAGTCACTTATTTTCTGATCCTTTCTTACTAAAAAAACAGTTCATAGCAGCCAATAAACACGAGCAGTAAAGCTCCTAATACTCCGGCCTTGTCGCCAAGTCGCGTCGATGCAAAATGTTTTCCTAAAGCAACGCCACCTGTCATCATACATAGGCTGAAGCAAAAAACAAGACCTGTCGTAAGCAACAACGGCATCGCCATCATACCGGCGCCAATACCGCTGGAAATATTATTAAGCATTAAGGCCAGGCCGAGTAGCGTGGCCTCTTTTAAATTAATCGATTTAGAATGATCGATGTCAGCGCGAAAGGGTTCCTTTAAAAATAGCGATAGCCGAGAAAACCGAAACAAGCCTGAACGGCTTTGGCATCGATCCAGCCAGAAGACCCAGCCTCCCGCTACAATCATCAGCACAGCGCCAATATATTTTGCCATAATCAGCGGCAGAGCTTGCGATATCAAACTGCCTAATGACATGGAAAGAAAAGTTCCTACGCTAGTCAGACAGGCAATCAATAAATTGGATGGCCACAAAAGCTTTACTCCCCGAATTCCATAGGCGATTCCTACTCCTAAATTATCAAGATTTGATGAAATAGCCAGCAGCAAAGCCGAAAAACACTGCATTTTCTCTCCTCCTTCTTACTCTTAGGATAATCTATTAAAAAAGATCGCAGAGAGTGTTAAAATATTTTTCGTGGCTTTTATGGCGCAGGTCCTTTAATATAATAGTATACAGTAAGATAATCTTTGCCCTATAGGCAATTTATGTGTACAATACTAAGGGACGCTAGGACAAAAGGAGGATGGCCATGGCACAAGTAACGCTTCTGCGCGACGCTTTTTTCAGCCAAATTATCGGCACAACCATTTATGATGTAAACAAGAAACAGATAGGAAAAGTGCTTGATCTCGTAGTAAGTTGGAATGGGGCTGCCCCGATTGTCACGTGTGTAAAATTTACCAAGGGCTTACAAAAACATTTGGAAGTCTCTCAGATTGACAAATGGGATGACCAAGGGTTTGTGTTAAACGTAACAGCCGAAGAAATGATTACCCGTCCAATTCTCGACCAAGAGATTTTCGTTGGCAAATGGCTCTTAGATAAGCAAATTATTGATTTAAGCGGCGCTAAACTTGTACGCGTCAACGATATTCAGCTGTCCTGGGTTCGTCATGACGATCACAAAGAATTTGTTCTTATTTCGATTGATATTGGCCTACGCGGCTTATTCCGTCGCCTTGGTCTAGAATTTTTATTAAAAAACCGGCCAAATCATTTCGTAAGCTGGCAGCATATCACGCCGCTTGAAAACAGATTGGCCAATTTGCATCTGCGTGAGTCCTTTGAAGAACTTGCTACGATTCATCCTGCCGATATTGCCGAAATTATTGAAGATCTGGATCATCATGAACAGCTTGATTTTGTCCGTAAATTAGGCAGTGAGCAGGCCGCCGATGTCCTCACTGAGGTCGATCTGGCTACGCAGGTAGACATTATCGAAAGCCTTGATGTCCACCGCGCTTCCGATATTCTAGAAGAAATGCCTGCTGATGAAGCAGCCGATATTTTAGGAGAACTTCCTGCAGAAAAATCCGATGAAATTTTAAAGCTTATGGAACCAGAAGATGCCGAAGATGTAAGGGATCTCATGGAATATCCAGATGAAGCGGCCGGTTCCTTGATGACTACAGAATTCCCAGCATTCTCGCCTGAACTAACAGCCTCAGAGGCAATTTGCCAACTGCGCGAAATCGGTCGCGAAGCAGAAACGATTACCTATCTCTATATGGTTGATAAGAGTCAGCATCTGCTTGGCGTCTTATCGCTTAGAGAATTAATCATCGCCGCCCCCAACGATAAATTAGGTGATGTCATGCACGTAAAGGTTCGTTCCGTAATGGATCTCGATAATCCACGCAAAGCCCTGGATATCGTAATGAAATACGGCGTTGTTTCCGTGCCTGTAATCAATAAAGAACAACAGCTTGTCGGCATCATTACCGTCGATGACCTCCTCTATACGTTTATTCCCGATCGCAGTAATTTGCGCACCTTTTCAAACTTTATGTTGGCCTCGCGCAAGGAGTGGATGAAATGAATTTGATAAAAAATAATAAAGTGTTTCGCAGCCTTTTTCTCTTCCTTGCCGTAGTCGGTCCAGGTATTATTACAGCCAATGTAGATAATGATGCTGGCGGTATTACGACTTATTCCGTAGCTGGCGCCGCTTTTGGCTATAAACTATTATGGATTTTCATCCCTATGACAATCGCTCTCGTTGTCGTTCAAGAAATGAGCGCGCGCATGGGAGCTGTAACCCGCAAAGGACTCGCCGATTTAATCAGAGAAAACTACGGCGTAAAAATCACCTTGTTTGTCATGCTGGGACTGCTCCTAGCCGATCTTGGCAATACAGTCTCCGAATTTGCCGGTATCGCAGCAAGTACAGAAATTTTCGGTATTAGTAAATATATTGCAGTTCCGATTAGTGCTTTTCTCATTTGGTGGACGGTTGTTCGCGGCTCCTACAAAGTAGTAGAACGAATTTTCTTGGTAGCTTCGGCACTCTATTTGACTTATGTAGCTTCTGGGTTTATGGCCGGTCCTGACTGGGGTATCGTTGGTCACGAACTCATAACGCCGCATTTCGAATTTGAAAATGAATATTTAGCCATGATTATCGGCCTTATCGGCACAACCATTGCCCCTTGGATGCAATTCTACATTCAATCAGCTGTCGTAGAAAAAGGGATTACCGCTGAGGAATACCGCTACTCACGTCTTGATGTTATTGTGGGCTGCTTTATGACTGATTTTATCGCTTTGTTTATCGTCGTTGCCTGCGCCGCCACCATGTTTACGAATCATATTTCGATCGAAACAGCGCAAGACGCTGCCGTCGCCTTAGAACCATTAGCTGGAAAATGGGCCTCAGCCCTCTTCGCCTTCGGCCTCTTAAATGCTTCTATTTTTTCTGCTTCGATCTTACCCCTAGCCACAGCCTATTACATCTGCGAAGCCTTTGGCCTAGAGGCTGGGATCGATAAAAGTTGGAAAGAAGCACCTGTCTTTTACTGGCTTTATACTTTTCTTATTGTCATCGGCGCTGCGATCATTCTGCTACCTAACGCACCGCTTATTCAAATCATGCTCTGGTCTCAGGTGATTAACGGCATGCTGCTGCCCTTCGTTCTCTTTTTCATGCTTCGCTTAATTAATAACCGTGATCTCATGGGCGACCATGTAAATTCCCGCTGGTATAACGGCATTGCCTGGCTAACTACCGTCATTATGATTGGATTGACTTTAGCGCTTGTAACGACTTCCTTATTTCCGGATTTACTCGCTTAAGAAAAATTCGGCAGAAATGGAGTGGGAAAAATGCATCAATTCCAAGTAGTGTCACTCACTGAAATCGCGCCTAATGTACTTGCGTCATTTACTGATAACGGATTCATTTTCTGTCCTCAGCCAGAGCAGCTTGAAACAAGACCCGATCTGCTGCTGCTGCCGGCTTCGCCAGAATGGACGAAAGAAACTACGGCGATCTCCCGCTTACAAGAACTGCTCCCCAAAGTCATTCTGTTTATAGGTCACTGGCAGTGCCCTCCAGAGCTTCAAGCGTCATACGATTTACACCATGTCATCTGTCCGGCCCTTACCGTAACGATTGCGACTACTCTAGAAGGAAGCTTTGCAGAGCTTGACTGGGATGCTTATGGCCGCCTTGGCCCCTTAACGGAAAGAGCATGCCTCGATGCTCTAGCTCACAGTGTCTATACGTTCCTGTTAGAAGCGGTGATTTCAGAAACAGCTGAATGGTGCGGCCATATGTCTTCGGCCCTGCGACCTTGGTAAAAGCAGAATAATTCAAATGAAAAAACTGGGTTATGTTGCACCCAGTTTTTTATTTAATCTTGGGTATCTTGTTATTTGATCTTCTTAATGGAAAGATTAATACGATAATTCCCATAAGGCAGCAAAGAATCTAAAAGGCGATCTAGCTCTTCCGCCGATTGCGTCTCAACCCGTAGCATATAGCAACCTTCGCCACTAATGCGGCAGGCTTCGGTGACAAATTCCTGCTCTTGTAAAAAGCTTTGAAAGAGACCATGCTCCGTTGTTTTCATAAAGACAGTAATATAGGCTAAGAGCGATTTCCCTAAAAGTTTCTCGTCAAGTAAAATGGAATAACCTTTAATCACTCCCAGTTTTTCCATTCTAGCAACACGGTTAGAAACGGCTTGGCCCGTAAGATGAACCAAGTCGCCAATATCACGATATTGCATCCGACTGTTTTCTTTTAATAAGTTTAGGATTTGCAAATCCGTATGACCAAGCATTTTATATTGATTCCTTTCTTGCCGAAAGTAAAATGAGCTATTTTATTGTGCGGCGCAACTTTGCTTATCGCTATAATTATAACAAAGATCTCTTTCAATAAAACAATTCCATTTTGATAAACAGAAAGGATGAGTGTCATGAACAGAGCCTTGCTCGTAATTGATGTACAAAATGAATATTTTACTGGAGCTCTGCCGATAAGTTATCCCGAAAACAGTTTTGATCAGATCCTGAAAGCAATTGATACAGCCAATGAAAAAAACATTCCTGTCATTTTAATTCGCCACGGATCTCCCCAAGCGGATGCTACGGCTTTTGTAAAAAACAGCTTTAATTGGGAAATTCATTCAGCTGTTTTAGAGCGAAAATACACGCAGATTTTTGATAAAACTTTGCCTGGCAGCTTTACGGGCACCGATCTGGAAGCATTCCTGCGCGAGCAAAACATTGATACAGTTACCATTTCTGGCTATATGACGCAAATGTGCTGTGATACGACAGCTAGACAGGCATTACATCTTGGTTTTGCCGTAGAATTCCTCTCAGATGCAACAGGCACTTTGGCTATTAAAAATACAGCAGGGCAGGTTACGGCGGAAGAACTTCACAGGGCCATTCTTGTAACCCAAGCCATGCGCTTTTCCCAAGTGCTTTCCACCCAGGAATGGAGCAATAAGCTATAGTCATTCAGCGCAGCTTATACCTAACAGCATAAACTAAATCCTCATAACCAAAAAGGTTGGCTTAAACCAGGAAGAAAAAACCTAGTTAGCCAACCTTTTTATTTAAATTCTTCTATTTATAAAGGTTCCAGCTAAATTTTGTAAACGATAATTGAGTACCCTCATTTCATCTATATTTTTAACTTATTTGTTACTAACGTGATTCTAATAAATCAATTCTTAAATCGCCACAACAAAATACTTCATTCGTTATAGTATGTATTATCAGTAAACATACTTTGCTAAAAAACTTAAACCAATGATCACTTTTTCGTTCTTTTCTTTTTTAGCTCATCAGCTTTTTCTGGAATTTCATATAAGCCTTCAAGCAAATGCTCAATGATTTCTAGTGCTAAATGTAGTGTCTCCTTTTTGGGAACTTGTAATTCGTGAATTGCTTCATTTCCCATAAAACGATATTCATTTAAAATATCAGTATTGGTTTGAGTCAGAAGTCCTTTTTCATAAAGCCCTGCAATTTTCCCTTGCAAATTCTTACTCCTAATAACTTTAACTCCATTGCCTTTTTCCACTTCAATAGGTCCATCCTCTATGCCCTGATCTTCACATATTCCATCAATAATAGCTCTCATGCCTGCAGCACATAAAATGTTTAATTCATTATTATAACTGTCGACCGTTTCATCGTAGATAGCCTTAAGTGGATTGGGCAATTCCACAAAATTCTTTTCGATATGCGCTCGTCTTGGATATAGAAACTCCTCAACAACATCATTTCCTTCAGAAAACCAACTCGTCTGGCGAAAAGTAATTGAGTCACAACCCCGACATTTGATAATTTGATAACGATTTACACCATCAACAGTTATCCCCTCATCTTCTTCTATATACTCAGTAGTTTTAACATCTACTGATTGCATTACATCATGATTAGTTTTTGAATTACATTGTCCGCAAGATACTTTTATTTGAAAACCTTTCGATTCGTTACTTACTATCGTGTCTTCAATTCTATTCATTTCATCCACCTCCAAAAACTTATATTATTCTCAATATGAGCAATAACTTCTTCAAATTATATTAATACTATTTTTCTATATTTAACATAATCCTTTAATTTTTTCTTCATTATGGCAAATAATAATAAATTAGATCAAATCTTATTTTCAAGATCCGGCCCTTTTGAACAGTCACAAGAAAACTTTCTTTAGAATCTTATCTTAATTTTAAAAAAAGTCAGCAGTTCTATAAAAAAATTCCAAATTAAATAAAAAGCACCCTACCCCAGCCGCAGCCAGGATAAGGGCGCTCACACTCACTAACGTTTTATTAAAACCCATTAATATCAGCTATTTTATACTTCTTTTACACCTTCTGTCATCTCAGGCCAATAGGTAATATCCTCATTCTGTCGAATTATCACCATATAAAGAGGTGATAATAATGCTAAATATGGAATTAACGTCTTTTGATTATCAGATATTGGAGCTTATTCGCAAACGCGAGCCAATGTCAAAGTCTGAAATACAAAATCATTTCAAATCAAATGTTGATACTATTGAATACAGACTAAATACTTTATCTAAATCAGAATACTTGGGTCCTAAATTGATAAAACCCAGCTATATTGTAGAATTGATTGATAAACAACAAGATAATTTGGTGGAGTAACTTTTATAAAAAAAGAAATCTACCATTTATCTTCCTTTGGAAAAAAAACGCTTCAGGACTATAGGATGGAAAAACAATTACTTCGTCGCCGTAAATATGAAGAAACACTCTGGCGCGTAATTCCAATACTTATCTCTTTATTTGCTTTAGCGAAATCATATCATTGGCTTTGATTTATCACTACAAGAACTAATGCAATAATAGCCATTACTAATGGAAGCCATTCTGGTATCGAAAATATATGAGACTGTGAAATCTCTGATTTGCTGAAACATTTTCACCCTTCCACCCCCTTTCATCCCGTTTTACAAAGCTCTGAATCTGTGTCATCTAATAGATCATGGACCGTTACCCCAAGAGCAATTGCGATTTTGTGTATGGTATCAAGTGCGTTAGATCCATTTTTTCTATTTTGCTAATTAAAGAACGATCAACGTCTACTTTTGCGACTAATTCTGATTGAGTTAATTTCAATTTCTTTCTTGTGAATTTAATTCCACCTCCTAGGTTCTTCATTTTCATACCGTCTATGTCATTATTTCAGTTCCTAAAATTCATATTATTAATGCATTCATTTTCTTATTTTCACACTTTATTTTTCTAACATATTTTGTTATTCTAAGATTGTGAAATTAATTCACATTAATAGATATAGAGGAATGAAAAATGAATACTGGTTTAAGATTAAAAAAGATCCGCGAAAAAAAAGCTATTCAGGCAAAGCTCTAGCTGAAATAGTCGGGGTTGTCCCCTCTCAGATATCTAAAATCGAAAACGGAGTTACAAACCCATCAATTGATTTACTAGAACGTATTTGTTTTACATTAGGAGTTACAATGGCTGAATTTTTCACAGAAGATCCCCTTGATAAGCCAGCAAGCGATGACATTTCTTCTTCAGACCTTGCCCGAAAAATAAAAAATCTCGCACCTGATAAGCGCGAGATAGTTGAAACAGTTATTAAAGTTGATGAAGCCTTAAAGGATGAACAATCCGCCGCTGAGGGAAAGTAATTAGGATTTTTACCTAGGGATGTTAGAATCGCTTTAAAACTCAAAAGAACGACGAGACGCTGATACCATTTTGGTATTATTTTTTCTCCCTACCGATCTCATATATACTACAATCGGTAAGGAGAAAAATTACGCCATTTTTTAATTGTTTGTTATTACTTAAGGGGAGAGCGATACAATTGAGAATTAGCGAAATACGCAACATTATACTTGAAAACATTGATCATTTAGCAATTCAAAAATCCTTATCTAACGGTGGCAATACTTGTACAATATCTAGTATTCCCATTGTAGTTAATGCTTTAGAAAATTTATCTAAGCTTACCTTCTTAGCTGGGACTATAAATAAGCTCCGTTCTCACTCAAACATTTACACTTCCAGAAGCAATTCTATCACTTTAGCTACTCACGAGTTTGATCCTTTTGAAAAAACTCTTATTGAACTTCGTGATCAATGCTCTGTGATAGTTTCAATGTCTGATATGATAATTCCCCGACCATCTGAAAACTCTATTTCAATAAAATTATCAGACAATGCCGATATAATTGACGTTCAGAAACTAGTCAACAATTTAAAAGAAGCTTTTTCTCCTATTTCCAATTTAACAAACATAGAAGGAAGTGTTCAATTTTCCGGTTTTGAAGCCGGAACAAGTTGGCTTAATTTTGACATTACTAACTTATCCTATGTTCCGGTCGTACATTATATAGTAAAAATGGCTTATACTCTTACTAATGATTTTCTGCATTTAAAATTAATGCAACAAAGATACCGTGCGGCAAAATTACAAAATGATGCAACTGAAACCGCTAATAGCGTACTATCCTCTATGGCAAAAGATCTTGTTAGAAGACAAGAGGACCCTAATTTACAACTTACTAATGAGGAAATAGGCTTTACAATATTATCAATTCAAAATCTTGCTCAAGTAATGATTGATGGGAATAAGGTTGTGGCATCTTTAACAGCTCCTTCCAAAATCCAAGAAGCATTTAAGCAATCTGCTAAACAAATATCATCTCAACAAGAAGAATTAAAATTACTTTCTCAGTCTACTACCACAGAAGAAGCATCTGCTTCTTCTGAACCAGATGCTTCCTCATCTCCTACAGACCAATAAAAGTTTTTACATATTATAATAGAGGGAGGAAAAACATATGGCTTTTTCTATGGAAGATATGCAGTATCAATATGATCCCATTCATTCTTGGGACAACCCCCGAAAAATTGGCCACCCAGATAGCGATCTGTTAAGTAGAACAGAAAAGTATGAAGTCCATTATTTTATCGTTTCTTTTTTAGAAGAGATAAAAGTACCTCTAACTAAAAAAAGCGGTCTAGCAATCGAAACATTAATTAAGACCGAAATGCCTGTCGAAATCCGTACCCGCACTGAAGCAAAAAAATGGTTAAAAAAAGAACTAAATATATAATAACAAATAAGCCAGCACCACTCAGAAACTTGACCATTAAATGGGGGAATCTAAATGAGTGTCGTTCATACTATTTGTCATGTAGAGCAATTTGATAGGGAAGTATAGGCATAATCTTGGATTATCTGCATAAGCGCAGTCCAAGAAAACGTCCGCACTCCCCTATCTAATACGTTACTAGTTTGTTACTAACAATTCATATTTCAGGCTATTTTAGGTTTTCTTATACATAAACAAACCCGCGAAAAATCTACATTTCGCGGGTTTATTATTTTAAAATTATTAACAAAATATTAGCTGAGCTGAGTTTTCCCCATCAAATAACGGTCACATTCGCGAGCAGCGCTGCGTCCCTCTTGAATGGCCCAAACCACAAGGCTCTGACCGCGCCGCATATCGCCAGCGGCAAAAACACCAGGTACACTCGTAGCAAAGGAACCAAATTCCGCTTTTACTAGAGAGCGTTGATCCCGTTTGACTTTTAATTGTTCGAGCAGCCCCTGCTCTGGTCCGGTAAAGCCCATGGCAAGTAAGACAAGCTGAGCTGGCCAAATCTTTTCTGTGCCAGGAATCTCGCTAAAACCAAACTGCCCTTGCTCATTTTTTCGCCATTCCACTTTCACGGTATGAACTTCCTTTACGCGCCCGGCTTTGTCGCCGACAAATTTCTTTGTTGTAACACAATAGTTACGAGGATCAGCACCAAACCGTGCTGCCGCCTCTTCCTGACCATAATCAATTTTGTGAACGCGAGGAAATTGCGGCCAAGGATTTTCACTGCCGCGTGTTAATGGCAGCTGCGGCATAATTTCCAGCTGACTCACAGTCCGACAACCATGACGGACAACAGTTCCCACACAATCGGTACCGGTATCACCACCACCAATAACGAGTACATCGGCTCCGGCAGCGCTTACATAAGAGCCGTCCTGCAATTTAGAGTCCAATAGACTTTTTGTATTTGCTTTCAAAAAATCAACAGCGAAATAAATTCCTGCTAAATTGCGACCGGGAACAGGAAGGTCACGCGGCACCGTAGAACCGCCGCAAAGAACGACAGCATCAAACTCTTTTAAAAGCTTTTCGGCCTCATAATCTTTGCCAACTTCGGTATTCGTAATAAACTGAATTCCTTCTTCCTCCAGCAAGGTAACACGCCGATTTACAACGTCCTTATCAAGCTTCATATTGGGAATTCCGTAAACGAGAAGACCGCCAGGCCGATCAGCCCGTTCAAATACCGTCACAAGATGACCTGCTTTATTAAGCTGAGCAGCACAGGCAAGACCGGCTGGACCAGAACCGACTACAGCAACTTTCTTACCAGTGCGACTTGTCGGCAGCTCGGGCACAAGCCACTGATTTTCAAAAGCTCGATCAATAATTTCTTTCTCAATATTACGAATCGTAACAGGCTTGGCCGCCAGCCCGGCCGTACAGGCTCCCTCACAGGGAGCGGGGCAGACTCGGCCAGTAAATTCAGGAAAATTATTAGTTTTTAAAAGACGACTTAAAGCTTCCTGCCATAGACCAGCGTAGACAAGATCATTCCATTCTGGCATAAGGTTATGAAGCGGACAACCGGAAACCATGCCGCCAATCATCATGCCTGTATGGCAAAAGGGTGTTCCGCACTCCATGCAGCGACTGGCCTGAACTTGCAGTTCCTCGCCTTGCATCGCCAGATGAAATTCCCGCCAATCACGGATTCTTTCCTGCGGCTGTCGATCTGCCGGCAGACAAGCGCTATATTCCATAAAGCCTGTAGGCTTTCCCATCAAAGACACTCCCTTCATCAGATCGGCTTAGTTACCGCTGACCCTTGACTTATCTTGTATATTTTCTTCAAAAGCCCGCATAACCGCCGACTCTGGGGAAATACCCTTTTTGCGGAAACGGCGAATCCCCTCGAGAATCCGTTTATAGTCTTTCGGAATAACCCGGACAAAATAGCGCTGCGATTGATACCAGTTGGTCATAAGCCGTTTGGCCACTTCGCTATTCGTATAAGCAATATGATTTTCTAAAAGCTGTTTCACTAATAGTACTTCTTCATCGTCATCGAGCCGCTCTAAGAGCACCATTTCTTGATTTACAGCAATAGCGAAGGTCCCTTCTGGATCATAGACATAAGCGATTCCGCCGGACATACCTGCGGCAAAGTTGCGTCCAGTTTTTCCTAAAATGACCACGCGGCCGCCTGTCATATACTCACAGCCATGCTCGCCGACGCCTTCAACTACAGCATTCACGCCGCTATTTCTGACACAGAAACGTTCGCCAGCTACACCGCGAATATAGGCTTCACCTGAAGTAGCGCCATATAAAGCTACATTGCCAATAATAATATTCTGTTCCGCCGCAAACGAAGCATTCGCTGGCGGATAAACAATAATTTTGCCACCGGAAAGGCCTTTGCCGACATGATCATTGGAATCGCCTTCTAGAGCAAGCGTCATGCCTTTGGGGGCAAAAGCGCCGAAGCTTTGACCAGCCGAACCAGTAAACTTTAAATAGATTGTATCTTCCGGCAAACCTTGTTCACCGTAGCGCTGGGTAATGGCATTGCCTAGCAGCGTGCCAACAACGCGATCGGTATTTTTGATCGGCAGACTTACAGCCACTTTCTCGCCTGTTTCAATCGCCGGATCACAAAGCTCCTTCAACAAACGAAGATCCATGGCCTTTTCCAAATTATGATCTTGGACTTTCGAACAATACAAAGTGGAGTTGCTCTCATTGGCTGGCTGATAAAAGAGCGGTGAAAGATCAACGGTTTTCGCCTTCCAATGGGCAATTGCTTGATTTTGTTCTAAAACTTCTGTATGCCCAATCATATCATTTATCGTTTTAAAACCGAGCTCTGCCATGATTTCTCTGAGCTGGCTGGCAATAAAACGCATGAAGCTAACTACATACTCCGGCTTTCCCGTAAAATTCTGTCTCAGCTTAGGATTTTGCGTCGCTACCCCGACTGGACAAGTATCAAGATTGCAAACCCGCATCATTACACAGCCCATGACTACCAGCGGCGCTGTGGCAAAGCCAAATTCCTCGGCGCCCAAGAGAGCGGCAACAGCTACGTCGCGACCAGTCATAAGCTTACCGTCTGTTTCCACTGTGATACGATCACGCAGATTATTTAATAATAGCGTCTGGTGCGTCTCAGCAAGGCCGATTTCCCAAGGAAGGCCTGTATGGCGAATGCTGGTGCGCGGCGATGCACCAGTTCCGCCATCGTAGCCGCTGATTAGAACCACATCAGCCCGGGCTTTTGCCACACCGGCGGCAATCGTACCAACACCTGATTCAGCAACGAGCTTTACATTAATCCTTGCTTTCGGATTGGCGTTTTTCAAATCATGAATGAGCTCTGCCAAATCTTCAATGGAATAAATATCATGATGCGGCGGCGGGGAAATTAGTCCAACACCAGCTGTTGTACCACGCACTTCCGCAATCCAGGGATAGACTTTCCGGCCAGGCAGCTGGCCCCCTTCTCCCGGTTTTGCCCCCTGCGCCATTTTAATCTGAATCTCGTCAGCATGAGCTAGATAATGGCTTGTTACGCCAAAACGACCGGAAGCGACTTGTTTAATCGCGCTGCAACGGCTATCGCCGTTCGCATCAGGCACAAACCGCGCTGATGATTCACCGCCTTCGCCCGTATTGCTCTTGCCGCCGATGCGATTCATGGCGATCGCCAGACATTCATGGGCTTCCTGACTTAAAGAGCCATAACTCATAGCGCCTGTTTTAAAGCGCTTACAAATACTTTCTACTGACTCTACTTCCGCTAAAGGAATTGCCTTTCTAACTTTTTTAAAGGCCATCATACCGCGCAGCGTAAGCCCTGCCGTATGTTCATCAATCTTAGCAGCATACTCCTTAAAGAGGTTGTAATCGTCTTTGCGGCAGGCTTGCTGCAACAGAGTAATCGTTTCCGGATTATACAAATGTTCTTCGCCATTCGAGCGCCACTGATAGTTGGAACCGCTGTCTAAAGTGGCATCGCGGCCATTTTGTGTGGAAAAGGCCCGTTCATGACGTAAAGCCGCTTCTTGGGCAATTTCGTCTAGGCCAATACCGCCAAGCGAGCTTGGTGTATCCGTAAAGTATTCATCAATCACGGCCTGACTGATGCCAATCGATTCAAAAATTTGTGCGCCGCGATAGCTGGCGATTGTGGATATGCCCATTTTCGATAAGACTTTAACAATCCCTTTCGTAATCCCTTTGCAATAATTATGCATCGCATCTTCTAAGGAAATACCGGAGAGGAAGTTACGGTTGATTAGATCTTCAATCGTATCAAAGGCAAGATAAGGATTCACACCACTGGCGCCATACCCCAGAAGCAGAGCAAAATGATGAACCTCCCGCGGTTCGCCAGTTTCTACGATCATACTGGCCTTTAGCCGTGTTTCCTGCCGTACCATATGATGCTGCAGTGTGGCTACGGCGAGTAACGCCGGAATAGGCGCATAATTTTCATCTACCATACGGTCAGAAAGAATGAGTAGATTTTTGCCTTCTTCAATATAGTCATCAGAGAGAGAACAAATTTTTTCTAAGGCCCGCTGTAAACCAGCGCCGCCTTCTTTCACCGGAAAAACCATGGGTATCGTAACGGTTTCAAAACCTGATTCTTTAATATAGCGAATTTTTCCGAGCTCCTGATTGGTTAATATGGGAGTTTCCACCCGAATCTGACGACAGCTTTCCGGCTGAGGATCAATCAGATTATGTTCTGGCCCGATCGCGGTGCCAGTAGCTGTAACTATCTCTTCGCGCAAACCGTCAATGGGCGGATTCGTCACTTGCGCAAAAAGTTGCTTAAAGTAGTTATATAAAAGTTGTGGCTTTTCTGATAAAACAGCCAAAGGCGTATCCGTTCCCATCGCGCCAATTGGATCAATGCCGTCTTTAGCCAAAGGCCGAAATAATTTGCCTAATTCTTCAAACGTATAGCCAAAAGCCTGCTGCAACACTACTGTCGGATAGTCAATCGTCGATTCCTGCGGTGCATCCGGTAAATCTTCCAGACTTAACATATTCTCATCAAGCCACTGCTGATAGGGATGAGCATTCACAATGCGGTTTTTAATCTCTTCGTCAGCAACGATCCTCCCAGCTTCAAGATCAACAAGCAGCATTTTCCCCGGACGCAGCCGTTCTTTTACAGCAATCTTCTCAGGTGCAATCTGTACGACGCCAACCTCAGACGCTAAAACAATCATGTCATCTTTCGTAACATAATATCTAGCCGGACGCAATCCGTTTCGATCTAAAACCGCCCCAACCAGTTTGCCATCCGTAAAAGCCACGGCTGCCGGGCCATCCCACGGCTCCATCATACAGCCATGATATTCAAAAAAAGCTTTCTTCTCATCACTCATGCTCTCATGTTTCGCCCATGGTTCAGGAACCATCATCATCGCAGCGTGTGGCAGTGAACGACCAGCCATTGTCAAAAACTCCAGACAGTTATCAAACATACCAGAGTCGCTGCCTGACTCATCAATCACTGGCAAAATCTTCTTCATGTCATCGCCAAAGAGGGGCGATTTACAGAGCGCCTGTCTGGCATGCATCCAGTTCAAATTGCCTCGCCGCGTATTAATCTCGCCGTTATGCATGATATAGCGATAAGGATGGGCACGCTCCCAACTGGGAAACGTATTCGTACTAAAGCGAGAATGAACCATGGCTACAGCCGTTTCTACCATCGGATGCTGCAAGTCAATAAAAAACTCATCAAGCTGTTTCGGCGTGACCATGCCTTTATAAACAATGGTTGCAGCTGACAGACTGGAGAAATAAAAATATTCAGCGCCGTCCAAAGTGCTGCGACGAATTTCATTTTCAGCGCGCTTACGAATAATATAGAGCTTTCTCTCAAAAGCTTTTTCGTCTTGTTTCATCGCTTCCAGCGTACGCAAATCTGGTGCAATAAAAACTTGGCGAATACTCGGTTGCACTAGACGGGCCGATTCGCCGATTACCGAAGAATCGCAGGGAACAGTGCGCCAGCCTAGCAGGATTTGTCCTTGGTCAGCAATAATCTGCTCCAGTTTTTCCTCGCAAATTTTTCTCGCATTCGCCTCAGGGGGCAAAAACAGCATCCCTACGCCATAAGAACCACTTGGCGGCAATTCAATATTTAAAAAACTGCATTCATGCCGAAATAGTTTATGGGGAATCTGCAACAGTACGCCAGCACCATCCCCTGTATTTGTATCGGCTCCCTGCCCGCCGCGATGCTCCATATTACAAAGCACCGTCAATGCTTGATGCAAAATAGCATTTGATTTTTTTCCTTTTATATTTGCTACTACGCCAATCCCGCAAGCATCATGTTCATAGTCGGGATTATATAGCCCCTGTTTAGGTGGCAAGCCCTTCTTGTTCACATTCTTCAACCTGCCTTTCTTATCAATATAAAATAATCCTCCCCCAAAGGGCTTAGCCTTTGTCGGCAAAACAGATTTTCTCCGTTATTAAAGGATGTCTGTTTGCTTTATTTTAAAAGCTTCTTATATCATAGTGTAATATTGTAAACTTTTCAAGTATGTATATTGTATTTTTATAGCTAACATACAGAAAAAAACCGTTGATTTATCAATACTCTTGATAAATCAACGGTAAAATCCCGCTTAACAGGTCTCATATTTGAATAAAATTTAAATCCATTTCTAAAGTACATTTGTATTTTTATATTGGATTGATCAATGGGGCCCGCCGAAACGAACCATTACGCAATCCGTTACGACGGTAAGACCTAACTCCTCGGCAAGTTTTACAACCGAGGGAGCATCGGCTCCCGGCTGTAACCAAACATTTTGAATCCCGAGTTTTGCACAATCACGCACGACTTGCTCGCCGACTCTAGCTGGCACAACAAAATCGACAGCTTCTGGTTTCACTGGCAATTCCTCCAGTGTTCCATAGCATTTATGTCCATACACTTCTGCTACGCCAGGATTCACCGGATATACAGTAAACCCCCGATCAATCATGAATTTAAAGATCTTATAACCAAATTTTGATTGATTATCCGTTGCACCAACTAGTGCCCAAGTTTTTACTTGCAACATTTTTTCCGCTTGATCCATTTCCTTCAGCCTCCTTTTTTACTTGCCTGATGATGTTGTTTCTTTTGGCTTACGACGGCTACGAGAATTCTTGCCGCCATGCTCTTTCTTTATCTTTTTATATTTTTCCGCACCTTTCGGCGCAAAGAATTGTTTGCCTTCACTCGCTGGTGTCGTTTTTACTTTGCCTATTTTTCTTTCTGCCGATTGCTTCGGTCGGCTTACTTTGACCTCGCCGCTCGCATCAATGACCGGCAGTTTTTTCCCAATGGCTTTTTCAATCATGGCGACATACTGCCGATCACGCGCCGTCGCAAAAGTTACGGCCAGCCCCTTCTCACCAGCCCGGCCAGTTCGACCGATTCGGTGAATATAGGTATCGCTGTCATGAGGAATATCGTAGTTGTAGATATGAGTAACGCCTTCTACATCGAGACCGCGTGCTGCTAAATCGGTAGCTACCAACACTTGAAATTTAGCGGCGCGGAACCGCTTCATAACTTGCTCTCGCTTATTTTGCGATAGGTCACCGTTTAGTTCCTCACATTCAATCCCTACTGACGCCAAATAAAGTGCCGCTTCTTGGGAACGCTGCTTGGTCAAACAAAAGACGATTGCCAGATAAGGGCGGTGTTTTTGCAGCAACGAAGCAACCAGTGCACCTTTGTTATCGTTATTGACTAGCACAAGCTGCTGATCAATTTCCGGTAAAGTCACGGTCGGCGTAGCTACAACAATTGATAAGGGATCCTTTAAATATTGTTTAGCAAGCCCTCTGACAAGATCCGGCAAAGTAGCCGAAAAAAGCGAAGTCTGTTTTTTCTCAGATGTCTCAGCGAAAATCAGCTCTACTTCCTCCATAAAGCCCATGCTAAGCATCGTATCCGCCTCATCAAGTACGAGATAGCGAACACCGCGCAACTGTACTTGTTCCCGCCGCCAATGGTCTAAAATACGGCCTGGCGTTCCTACAAGAACCTGTGCCTTTGCAGCCAATTGATTTTTTTGCTTTTGCGTATCCACGCCGCCGTAAATGGACAAAACCTTGATGCCCCGGCTTTCAGCGATTTTTTGAGCTTCCCGGCTCACCTGCAGAGCCAACTCGCGCGTCGGCGCCAAAACAAGCGCCTGAGGGTGACCGAGACGAGGATTGACTTTCTGCAATAGCGGTAGCAAAAAGGCAAAGGTTTTTCCCGTACCAGTCTGAGCCTGCGCAATCACATCACGACCAGCCAATAGCGGTGGAATCGCTTGGCTTTGAATTTGGGTAGGCTCGGTCACTTTTTGACGTTCCAGCGACACGAGTAAATCTTCTTCAATTCCTAATTGCTTAAACTTTTCCATGTTTCGCTCCTTTCTTGCTGTCTTTGGGGCGCCCTTGTTTCACTTTTTGCTCTGTAAGCTCAATTTGTAGTTTTTTAGCCGTCTCTTTTAGCTTTTCTGCTTCGCCTGGCGTAACTAGTGAAATGACAACGCCAGCTCGTCCCTGCCTGCCTGTGCGGCCAGCCCGATGTAAATAGACGTGAGGCGTATCAGGAAAATCCAATTGAAATACATGACTGACGGCGGGAAAATCAAGGCCCCTTGCCGCAACATCAGAAGCAGCTAAAACCTTGAGCTTGCCCTTGCGGAAATCAGCCACAGCCTGCTTGCGCGCCACTTTATCCTTAGCGCCGTAAAGACCAGCTACAGCCACTTGATGGAACTGCAACTTTTCCGTAAATTCCTGTAACAACACCGGATTATCAGCAAATACCAATGCTTGCTGGAGCTGCTCTTCTTGCAGCAACCGCCGTAAAGCCGAAAATTTATCGCGCTGCGCTACAATCATATATTTATGAACAATCGACTGAGGCAGACTCGGTCGCTCTGTCGTCTGGACAATTTCAACTGATTCTTTTAGCTGCTTCGCCGCCTCTAAACTCTTACCAGCAAAAGTGGCCGAGCAGAACACAACTTGACAATCCTTGAAGGCCGAACGAATAATTTTCTCGGTAGTATCTTGCTGCTCCTTACTCAACAGCCGATCTGCTTCGTCACAAACGATCATTCTGATATTTTGTCCTTGGATTTTTCTTGCTGCAATCAATTCTAGCAAACGGACGCTTGTCCCCACTAACAGCTGCGGTTTTTCCTTAAGCTTTTCGATCTGCCTCGCCTTATTGCCACTACCAATTAATAAAGCAGTCTTTATGGCTAAACCGGCTTTTTGCAACAGCTCAAGCGCCACCTGCTGGATCTGCGACGCTAACTCATAGGTCGGAGCTACAATCAAAGCCTGATCCTTTTGATCAGAAGTCTCCAATCTTGCTAGCAGTGGCAGCAAATAAGCCAGCGTTTTCCCCGTTCCGGTCGGCGCCTGACCAATCGCATTGTTCCCTGCCAACAGTAGCGGAATTAATTTTTTCTGAACTTCCGTCGGTTCCGTAATTTCTTTCTCTGTTAAGGCTTCGACAAGCGAAGCCGGTAAATCCCATTCTGTAAAACGATTCATTGACACTCTCCTCTAAGCTTTCGCCAAAATAATTTGGCAAAAGGACTCTCTTCTATTTTACCCTAATCATGGCAGCTTGAACAGAATAGAATCAAAGCAGGATTTTTGTAATCCATCCAGAAAGTATGGGAAATAAACGAATCTAAATTCTGTAATGAGGTGACCCCATGCAACAATTTTTTCTCATGTTGGAAAAAGGCGGAATCGTTATGATTCCCCTGCTTTTTTGTTCTGTTTTCTTGCTAGCCATTGTAATCGAACGCCTGTTTTTCTATCGCCAGGCCAAGACAGCTATGCCGAAGTTTACCGAAGTGCTCACTCCGCTCTTAGCGGCAGGTGATTGGCTAAGAGCGCAGGATACCTGTAAGGCTTTCTCGGGAGTTCCTTCGTTGGTAGCAGCCGCAGGACTTTCTTATCTTGCCGTTGGCGCTAAACCAGAAGGTCTTGAACATTCTTTAGAAAGTAGCGCGGCGCACTGGGCCGCTAAGTTGCGTAATCGTCTAAACTACCTAGATCTGATCGTTACCTTGTCGCCGCTCTTGGGGCTTCTCGGCACAGTAACAGGCATGATTAATACCTTCAGCGTCCTTACCATTCAAAGCGGCCAAACAGCGGCCATCAGCGGCGGCGTCGGCGAAGCGTTGATCGCCACAGCCACAGGTCTATGTATTGCGATTATCGCTTTGATCGCTCATAGTTTCTTTGCGCAGCAACTTGATCAATTGATTACTGATACTGAAGAAATTGCTTCGCTCATTGTGGATGCTGCCAATAAGGGGAATCTCCATGAAACTGCGTAATTTACGAATTGAACGAAGCCCGCGCCTCATGATCATCCCCATGATTGATATTATTTTCTTTCTCTTAGTCTTCTTTATGATGAGTACCTTATACATGAATGAGCAAAGAATGATCCCAATTACGCTGCCAGCGGCAGCAACAGCGGCCAAGCAAATACCTGATCAGCCTGTCATCATCGTAATCGATGCCACTGGAAAAATCCATCTTAATAAACAAGAAATCGCTGAAAAAGCCTTGTCGGAAGCGGTTGGCCGTGAATTAATGCTGCATCCTGACGCCCCCTTTATTTTGCGAGCTGATCAAGCCGTAGAGTACGGCCGCGTCATCGCCCTGCTTGACGAACTCAAACAGATCGGCGTAAAAAAAGTGTCCTTTGCTACCGAGGGTAAAAAATGAAAAATTTCCTCCATTCTTTATCGCCCTGGCATAAGGCTCTATTCTTCTCGCTCATGTTTCACCTGATTCTCTTTTGCTTGTTTTTTTTACCTGATGATTCAGCGGAACAGGAACTACAAATTGTCGATACAACAAAACAGTCAGCCTTAGAAATGGATATCGCGCCATCAGACACCCCTGATGACGCTTCTGATTCACCATTAGAATCAGCAAAGCCCGTGCCAGAAGCGCCTAGCGCCCCACCACCGCCGCAGCCACCTCAAGAATCCGCTACCGTTGCGTTTGAAAAAACGCCGCCGAAGGCGCCAATTCGCGATCTCACGATTGAGCAACGGGTAATCACGCCTCCCCGTCTCAAGACAATTGTAAATCCCCGCTATCCCGAAAAAAAGCTTGCGGAACTGCCCGCCTTTAAAATGAAACTCATCATCATGATTTCTGAAACAGGTCAACCGACCTACGTAGCAATACAAACCTCATCAGGCATCAAAGAACTTGATGAAGCGGCTAAAGCCGCCATAAAACAGTGGCAATTCTATCCTGCCTATGATCGAACGAAAAATCGTCCTGTGCCGCATCCCTTTCTTTATGAGCTTACATATCCTATAGACGACAAAGACTTGCCAGTAGGGCCATCTGATGCAACTGCTCCAGCGTCCCCCGCTCCGACCAAGCCATAAAAAGGGTTTTCCTCGTTTTGACCCGAATTACTAGAACTATAAAATCATGTTGATGGAGGTTTACTATGAAGTTACTGACTCAAGCTATTTTATCGGTATTTCTTGCCTGCTTTGCCTTGCTGTCTATACCGACAACAACCTTTGCCGAAGCAGCGCCAACAGCCACGATGCGCATTGATGTAAAAGTTGACCAAGCTGATGTTTTTTGGAACACAACTTATTTAACAAAGGATAGTAGTGATTTTGGTAAAGCCGCCGCCGTAAACTTGACTTGGGGTATTGGCGATACGAAGCGCCAAGAACAGACCCAGCCGCTTATAGCTCCAGGAAAAGGAAAAGGCCGTGTGGAAATTACCACAGAAAAAGGCGCACTGATTAATTTTCAAGTAGTAGTTCTCGATGCCGATAAACAAAAACATGGAACATTAAGCTTTCAGGTCCGCAATAATGGTCAAACTGAATACATAACCATTGCACCGCCTGACTTCATCGAACCGAATCTGACTTTTGGCGCTCCGAGAGAATAATAATAAAAACAGGCTGCTCGAAAATAGGATAAACCTATCTAGGGCAGCCTGTTTTTATTTTAAATAATTAGCCCGTTGCAAAATAGCCTGTAGTGCCTTGTCTAAAGCAAGAAAAGCTTTCGTATGGATTGGTTCATATACTTCTTCGGTATTTTTACGTTTTTGACGAATTACAAGGCGCATCCCTTCAGGTCGCTCTACTAGTTGCGCCGTATCAAGAGTTTCTAAAGCAATCATGCGCAATATAAAATCATTTTGAGGAAAGGCAAAGAAAATCAAATTTTGTTCTGACAAAGCTAAAATTCCTTGCTCACCACTATTATCCACAGCACCGGCAAAGTGAGAAATTTGCTCGCCAGCCCATAAAGCAGCAGGCGCTTTCTTTACCATAGCATGTTCTTCTTCACTTAAATAGGCAAGCGCCGCTGGGGGAAAATCGCTTTGCAAAGAAAAAGGACCAATAACTACAGCAGTTAAAGCCCCCACTTCACGACAGGCGTCAGCTACAGGTAATACATCTTCCAGTTTGTTTTTATACATCAGCACAGCTGGAGCCATATCAACAGCAAGACGTATAGCAAATCGGTCGCGTCGCAACAACAACTCTAATTTACGCAATAATTTCTCTTTATCGGGACAATATTTCAAAACAAGGGTACATTCATCAGCCACAGGTTGAACAGCAGCGGCAAGTTCAGCACGCTTAGAAGGTTCTTGTATGCTGCCCTTTGCTCTGGCAAGCATATCGGTCGTTACTGCAGGAGCTTCTGCCGCTTTAGCCGTCTTCTCTACAACTAGGGGAGTCGCTACCGCTTTAGCAACCTTTGCTGCAGCCACTGGAGCTACTGGAGCTTCTGCCGCTTTAGCTGTCTTCTCTGCAACTATGGGAGCCTCTACTACTTTATCAACCGGCTCTACAGTTGCGGAAGCCTCTACCACTTTAGCTATCTTCGCCGAAACGGCTAAAGTATCTAGCACTTCAACTATATCAGTCGCAGGCGACGTTTGCATAACCGGGGCTTCCGCCTTATCGGCGACACCTGTATCTTCCTTTGTTCTTTTTCTTGTTTTGGGTACCTTTTCTTTTAGACGTTTTCCACAGTAGGGACAAAATCGACATGTTGCGGAAATATTGAGCGTTTCACCGCAAAAGGGACAAAAGTGAAACGTTTTTTGTTCCATTGAAGACAAAAATATCTCCCTCCTTCATAAGCCTCCACATCCAAGGTACATAATCCCGTTCTTGCCTAAAAATAAAAGCCATTTCTATATGGTTCGCTAAACACTAAAAAAAGGCCTGCTTTTCGCAGAGCCTTTTCATAGGATTTTCCTCGGACTTTCGTAGGATTTGACAAAAATTTTATTTTTCTTACAAAACCGCATAATCAACATCTTTTTTATTGGTAATAAACATATGGCCAGGAGCATGCGTAATCATCAGATCTGGCTTGACTTTCATCCCTACTGCCTGCGGCGTGACACCACAAGCCCAAAATACAGGAACTTCACCTGGCCTGATAGGAACAGCATCGCCAAAATCAGGCTTGTTAATATCTTTAATACCAATGCTTTCAGGTGAACCAATGTGAAGCGGCGCGCCATGAACTGAAGGAAAACGAGAGGTCACTTGAACAGCTTTAACGACAAGTGATTCAGGAATTGGCCGCATCGACATAACTGTCGGACCAGAGAAAACGCCAGCTGGCGTACATTCCACATTGGTAATGTACATAGGTACATTGCAATTTTCTTCAATATGACGTACAGGTACGCCAGCATCAAGCAGGGCGGATTCAAAAGAAAAACTGCAACCGATCAGAAAAGCCACAAGATCGTCGCGCCAATATTCTTTGAGGTCCAACGGCTCATCAACCAAAATGCCTTTTTTATAGACCCGATACTTAGGAATATCAGTCATAATGTCACCATCAGGCGCTACCAAACGAGGAATTGAAGACCCCACTTCCGTCACGTCAAGAATTGGGCAGGGCTTGGGATTTCTCTGACAAAATAGTAAAAAGTCAAAAGCCAGCTCTTTCGGCAAAATCGCCAAATTAGCCTGATTATACCCCTTCGCCATTCCCGCAGTGGGAATGACTAGCTGATTTTTCCGAATCAGTGCTCTGACAGCTTGCGGACTCATTTGTGCATAATCTTCCATAATTATCAAGCTCCTTTAGCCTTATTCGCTCTTGCATACGTTGAGAAACTATTAATAACGCATCTGTGCCTGTGCTACAACTTCTTGCATCATCCGAACAATCGCATGATGAACATCTACATAGCAACCATCTACGCTCGGGGCAACCGATCCATAAATAGCATCATGCAAACCTACTGCGGCGCCTGCTTCAATGACGCGCTGTTCCTGTTCCGGTTGGCACAGTCCTTTTGGCGCGTCAGCCAATACAGAAAGCATATCGCAGATGGCATAGGCGCCCCAGTTAGAAATTGCTGCAGTAACTAAGAGACTCACTGGCGTAGCTGCCGCGATCCCGCCGCCGCAACCGCACTGGCACTGCGTGCCATAAGGGACATGCTGCTGTACAGCCGCCTTAATATTTCCCATACCGATCTCGTTCCCGCCATCACCAATTCCCATAGTAGGAATAGAGCGGTCATACGCTTGGGCAAATAAAAGATCAAGAAACGCCATGGTAGAGCCAGTATCAAAACCAATCATGTTATGACCCTTGCCTTGTTCATTCATACCGCCACGTTCAATGGCAATACAAGCTGCCGGTTTGTAAGTATCCAAAAGTTCTGTTGCTTTTACTTTACCAGCTTCCTCCCCTAATGGGAAAGGCAAAACAGCTACAGTCATCAGTTTCTGTCGTTCCACAGAATGCACAAGTTGTTCTGGTGCAAGACAATGAAAGCCTGCCGCCTGAGCAACCTGCTTAACCTGCTCTACTGAACATTCGTCAACTAAAATAATTGGCAACCCATTTAAAACCGTACGAACAGCCTTGGCTAGAGCAACTGCGCCAGCAGGTCCATCAGATTCAGCAAATCCGGGAGCTGCCACAGGCTGATCAATAAATCCTGTCGCAATCATAACGAAATCCTTTGGTTTAACGTGCGTTTGTAAGAATTTAGCAGCTGCTAATGTCAAAGGTTCTCCAGCTTTTTCTCGCGCCGCTTCATACAGCTTGCCAATAATACCTCTGGCGCTAATATCCAGTGTCATCAGCCTATCTAGCGTATCTGCTGTTTTAATAATACCTTCTTCTTTCATGTGTCACCGCTCCCCCATCATTATCAATTGAGTATTTCGGCAAAACCGGATCTTACACCTAGCTGCGCCGATTAAAAAGACTTCCCCTGTACAAACAAAGGAAGTCATCATTGACTTTATACTTATTTATTTTACATTTTAACTATTAATTTACTACAAAAGTATAACATGTTCTAAAAAAATATACAAGAATTCCGTCAGCAAAGAATTTAAAAGGAAGGAGTAAACTCTCGTATCATAATCATAGACTCTTGATTGTCTAAAAAACCAACTTTCACAGTATCACCAGCCTGCAACAGCGGCAAGCGCGGGGAAATCTGAGCTGTACCAGCAAATACGCGCGGGTCGCCTTCTATCATAAAGTAGGTATAAGATTCGCCGCCTTTGACAACAGAGTTTACTCGCAATACTTTTCCATTTAGCCAAATATCGTGGTTTTCACTACCAGGAATGAATTGATTCCCCTGGCTAGCGAGCATTTGGCGATAGTTTCTAAGCCCGGTTTCCACATCAGGTCCAACCCCGACAAGATTATAGTTTTCTACCGATACAAAAGAAACAGCCTTTAGTAGCCCTTCTTTATCTTTTAGCGAAGCAATATAAGTTGGTACGCCATAAATATTGTAGAGAATCGGATTGGCTGAGCGATACCCTTTTTCCTGTACCTGCCCCTCTGCCGACTTCTTGGCCCCTTCCTCCGTCGCGCCGGCAACTTTATACCATTTAGCTTCTTTCGTCCGCGAATTCACGAGAACAAAACCAACGGTGCTTTGATCCTTACCGGAAGAAGTGATGCCTGTATACCAATACACACTGCCGTCTTCGCCATAAATCAAATGTACTGTGTCACCAGCTGGCTTTAAGGTTCCCGCCTTCGTAAAGAGAGCATTCCAAAAGCCATTAATATACTCGCCCCAATCAGCAATCTGCTTATAGATTAAATTACCTGGCTGCACACGGTCAATCCATTGCGGCGCATTTTCTAAAGAATAACTAGAAATTTCACCACTTTCGGCATCGACAACAGCCACCCCGACTGCGTCTGGACCGGAAAATCCGACTTTATTCTTATATAGCGTAACAACCCAGTATGGGTGATAATTATCATCGATTTCAAAAGAAAAGTCGGTCATTCCTACATTATAGAAACCATGAAAATAAAGATAACGCGGCAGATAATCCCACAAAAACCCCTGCGGTTGCACTTTAATATGAACCTCATCGCCATCAACATTTTGTATTAGACGCACATCTTGAGGGTTTGTCGCCGACACCAGAACATAGCCTTTACTGCCAAGTTGATGATTGCTCAACCACTGAAAAAAACCGCGATGTTCGAGCGGTGCGGCATAGTACAGCTTGTCTTGAATTTTTTGCAATACTAATTCGCCTAGCTGTACTTCACTGCCTAAAGCAGGTACTTCGCCAATTTTCTTTTCCGCTAGTTTACGGGCCGACTCACTATCAACAATCCGAATCTGCGATAAAGCAATCGGCGCTACATCAGCCGTAAAGGAACTTTCTGTCACAGGTCCTAACAGATTGCGGTAAGCTTGATTAAACAGCAAGGGATTACTTGTAAGAAAGGGGAGAATAAATAAGTTTACTACGCCGATCCCGATAAGAATTATGCCAGCTATAGCAAATCCTTTCATTTTTCCCAAAGCTAAAGGCTTTTTATAATAGGAAATATCAATCACTGGGCCTTCGCCATTTACGCGAAATCCCAGCAGACGCAAAAGAGCCAGCAACCAACGGTTCGCCTCCAGCAGTCGAGCCATATTTTTCATTCCCCGCTGCAACGCATAAAAAAACAAGGCAACGCCCCAAATAATCGCTAACAGGGACCAGTCGATAAAACCGAAAGCAAATACTGGCAAATGAGAAAAAATATAAACTGCTGTAAATAAAACAACAAGAATTCCTACTCGCACAAAACGTCTCTCCTTATGCCTTCTATTTAAGAAAAGTGTAGCATAAAGATTTTCATAGCGCAATGAAAGGCATTCTGTGTCCATTGCCGAAATTTTGCCAAATAATAATTTTAAAATTAACTAAAACGGAAAGAGGAAAAGATCTTTAGATGTATAATTGTAATTAGAATATCTTTATGAAGGAGGCTAATATGGTTGTATTAGAAAAGATTGCGAAACTCATTACAAAACTTTTTCCACTCTGGGTCATCATTTTCTCTCTCTATGCTTTTTTCTCCCCTGAGCCACTAAAGCCCCTAGCTCCTTACATTTCTTATCTGCTCGGTATCATTATGCTTGGTATGGGACTTACAATGTCTATTGATGATTTCAAGCTCGTATTGACCCGCCCCAAAGACGTACTTTATGGCGTAGGCTTTCGTTATCTGATTATGCCTTTTGTTGGCTTTGCTGTCGGTAAACTTCTTGATCTACCGCCAGCCTTGGCTGCTGGTATTATTCTGGTTGGCTGCTGTCCAAGCGGCACTGCCTCTAACGTTATGACCTTTTTGGCTAAGGGAGATACGGCCCTTTCTGTTACGGTATCCAGCGTCAATACCATTCTTGCTCCTTTTTTGACGCCTTATATTTTTCTTATGCTAGCCGGAACTTTGATTCCCATTAAAGCGGAAGCTCTACTCCTTGATATTTTGAAAATTGTTCTTGTACCTGTAGCAATTGGCGTAGGACTTCGTATGGTGGCTTCCGCCTTTGTTGATAAGATTATGAAAATCGTCCCAGTTGTTTCTGTTGTTGTCATTATATTAGTCATTGCTATCGTCATCGCCTTAAACGCAACGAAGTTAGCCGCTGTAGCTGGTGTTGCTTTTTTAGCTGTAGCACTGCACAACGCTTTTGGCTTAGCCTTAGGATACGGCGCTTCCAAAACAGTTGGCCTTACTGAAAAAAAATCAAGAGCCATCACCTTTGAAATTGGCATGGAAAACTCAGGACTAGCTGTAGCCTTGGCCCTAGTTCATCTCGACCCGTCAGCAGCAATTCCCGGCGCGATTTTCAGCGTATGGCATAATCTTACCGGTTCCGCTTTGGCCGGTTTTTGGAGCAACCGTTCCGCTGATTAAACTTCATAAAAAAGGTAGGACGCCTCGCAAAGAGGCTCCTACCTTTTTTGTTACAAGCTAAACAGCATTTTAAGGAGTAATTCATATTTCGCACTTTGATAGATTTTGTTTATATCGACAAGATACCATTCGCCATTGATTTTTTCCAAACCAACTGGCTTTACTTTTACAGCAAAACTATCTTGTCCCTGCAACGTCGCAACAACAACGCAGTAGTTTCCCTGACTAGCCGCTTCTTTGACATGAATCAGCTTCTGACCCTTAAGATCAGCAATGATTTCATTGCCATTTTCACCATCATTTGCTTTGGGCAAAAACTCAGGAGAAACATACTGACTGGCATCAGCAAGATGATTTGCCTGAACCGCATTAAAAAAAGCCTTGACCGTATCTTCCGGCGCCAGTCCCGGCACCCGCGGCGTTAGAATCTGCGGTGTACAGCCTCCTAGTAGCACAACAAGCAGCAAACCCAACAACCCTAAGTATACATTTTTACGCAATAGACATCATCCTTTCAGTAAGTTTATAATTATGTTAACTTACTAAGCCTATTATAAAGAAAAAATGAAAAACCGTCATAGGTAATTGCTGGTACAAAAAAACTTCCCACTTTTGTGATAAGGATCACATTCGAAGGGAAGTTTATATTTTACAATCATCTTAGATCAACATATAGGAGGAATTCACATGAACCAAGGTTTCTTTAAAAACATAGAAGCAAGTAAAATTAACACTTTTGCCGACTTAGTCGAATACCAAGCTGGCCGCGTTGTCAGTCTAACCCTTGTCCAAAAAGAGTTTCTAACAATGACCCTTTTTGCTTTCTCACAGGGAGAAAGCATTAGCACGCATTCCTCGCCAGGCGATGCTTTTGTCTATTTATTAGACGGAGAGGCCTCAATCACAATTGGCGACGTAACCCATCAAGTAAAAGCCGGTGAGTCTATTTTAATGCCAGCGAATACACCACACGGTCTGCAGGCTGACAAAAACTTTAAAATGCTGCTGCTCGTTCTCTTTGCTTAATTGGCGGCACTAGGATCAGGTCCTTGCTGTACTTGATTTCGTCCTGATTTTTTCGCCAGATAGAGACCTTCGTCAGCCCGACGCAACACCTGGTCAAAATCCTTGTCATTAATATAAAAAAGTGTAAAACCAATACTAATTGTCACTTTGATGATTTGCCCATCAGGTAAATGAAAACAATAGGCTTCCACGGCTTGGCGCATTCTTTCTGCTAGAGAGAGTGCGCCTTTACTATCTGTCTGCGGCAACAACACAGCAAATTCTTCCCCGCCAATACGACCGATTACATCTACCTCGCGCAGGATTTGGCTTAAACACTGCGCCAGCTCTTGCAGAACAATATCGCCAGATTGATGTCCATAGGTATCATTGATGCCTTTAAAATGGTCAATATCTAATACAAGCACTGCCAATTGTTCTTGATAGCGGCTCGCCTGCTGAAAAACCCGCTCGGCAATTTCCAAAAAGTAACGACGATTATTTAATCCAGTCAAACCGTCGCTTGTCGCTAAGCGCCGCAAGTCTTCTTCCAAACGCTTTCTTTCTGTTAAATCAATTTGCATGGTAAGTAAACAAGACTGTCCTAGTACAGAAAGCGGTCTTGCGGCAATCATTACCCATCGTACCAGTTGTGTACGAAAAGTGCGAATTTGGGCTTCAAAGCCATCGACAGCCCCTTCTATCGTAAGGTTATGAAGCAGGCGTCGCCGCACCGAGCTGTCCAAAAAAAAGTCTAATGGATAGAGCTGTTCTAAATCGTCTTCCTGCAACTCGTAAAAATCCATAAAACATTTATTACCGTGCAAAATTTTTCCTGATTGACTAATAACAGCTACAGGAAATGGCGCAACTTCAAAGATACTACGAAAACTTGTTTCACTTTCTTTGAGGATCTGTTCATCACGCTTCATTTTCGTTATATCGGTATAAGTGCGTAAAATAGCGCCACTGGCAAGCGGACGGTTTTCCACGTAAAGCCAACGCAGCTTAGCGAGCGAATCTTGCCAGCTGTATTCTATTTCGTATGACTTTTTCTTACTGATAGATAAAAGATTTTTCTGGAGCAATTCTTCCGGTTGGTTACTACGCCGACACCAGAGCGACAATAAACTCTCATATTCCTGTCCAACATAAACCTCTGACGCTTTAAAGCGCAGCATGCGAACGAATTGACGATTATATAGTAATACCTTGCGTTCACTATTTAACAACAATACGCCCTGGCTCATCGCGTCAAGCATTTGCTGCAGCAGTTCCGGGCCAGCGACCGTTCCGCTAAGCTCTGCTAATAAACGACGGAGCTCTTCTTCTTTTTGGATCATTGCTAAATCCATCCCCCAAAATTCAAATCTAAAGCATACCCGTCCGCCGCCATCGGACCGAATAAAAAACGACAGCTTTCCTGTATTATCCTTAATAATACAGGAAAGCTGTCTTGCTGCCTAGCATTAATTCCTTTGATCTTACTTTCTTTACACAATTTTTACCTGATAATGGGCCAACCACGTATAGACTTGTAAAAAATAAGCAAACAACTGCGCTTTTGTCATCAATTGACCAAACCAGGGAACGCCCGGACCTGTTTCATTTTGAGCAGCATAGGCAAAAAGTTTTTCACTATCAATCAATTGATGAAGCGGACAGAGCGGATCTTTTAGCAGCGAAAGTAACTGATCTCTGACTAATTGATAGTACCCAGGATGATGGGTTTTAGGATAGGGGCTCTTGCGCCGCCAAAGTACATCATCAGGCAAAATCCCTTGCAAAGCCTGTCGCAGCAGTCCCTTCTCACGTTTTTGATGATATTTCATTTGCCAAGGAACATTCCAGACATACTCAACAATTCGATGATCACAGTAAGGAACCCGCACCTCTAACCCAAAGGCCATACTCATCCGATCTTTACGATCAAGCAGGGTAGGCATAAACCGCGTTAAACTAAGATAGAAAATTTCCCGCATTCTAGCACCATAGCGTTCCTCGCCCGCCAAAGTGGAAACTTCAGCCAAAGCTTCTTCATAGCGATCCTGCACATATTTTTCCGGTTCTAAGTAGTCGCGAATCTCCGGTTTTAAAAAAGCAGCGCGATAGTCAAGATGATTCGCCCAAGGAAATGTAGCTGCTTCAATCATATCAGGCCGCTGAAACCAAGGATAACCCCCAAAAATTTCATCAGCGCACTCACCAGACAAAGCCACTGTGGCCCCTTTTCTAATTTCACGGCAAAACAAATACAGCGATGTATCAACATCAGCCATTCCCGGGAAATCCCGAGCTATCGTGGCAGGCCCCAACGTACTGGCTAACTCTTCATTCGAAAGCAGAACCTTGTGGTGGTCTGTCTGTACAAAGCGTTGCATTTTTTCTACCCAAGGAGCGTCGCTGTTAGGCTGAAAATCATTCGCGGTAAAAAACTGCTCGTTATCAATATAATCGACCGAATAGGTACCTAAAACTCGCTTTTCTTGACGATACTTTTCCGCAGCAATCGCAGTGAGCGCACTAGAATCAAGACCTCCTGACAAAAAAGCACAAACAGGAACATCCGCAACAAGCTGACGAATTACCGCATCGGTGACAAGTTCCCGTACTTTTACCGTCGTTTCAGCAAAAGTATCTTCATGTCTTGCCGAAATCAGTTGCCAGTAGGGATACACCTCTAACCCGTTTTGACTAAAGCGCCCGCAAAAGCCTGGTTTCAACTCGCTAATGCCTTCATAAATACCTTGGCCTGGCGTTCTAGCAGGCCCCATAAGTAAAATTTCAGCAAGCCCCACTTTACCAACGCGCGGCGCAACGTCGGGATGCTGCAAAAGTGCTTTGACTTCTGAAGCAAAGAGCAGCCTCTTATCATTTAATGCATAAAAAAAAGGTTTTACGCCAATTCGATCACGAGCAATAAATAATTCCTGTGCTTGGTCATCCCAAATAGCAAAAGCAAAAATGCCGTTAAATTTTTCAAGACAGCCCTCCCGCCATTCTATGTAGGCATGGAGCAGCACTTCTGTATCACTGTGGCTCATAAAGCTATGGCCTTTCGCCTCAAGTTCACGTTTTATTTCCAGCGTATTATAGAGCTCACCATTATAAGTAATCGCATATTCCGCTTCGCCTCGTCGACAAATCATAGGTTGGGCGCCACCGACCAAATCAACGACGCTTAAGCGCCGATGCCCCAAAGCCGCATGACCTTTCACATAAAAACCTGCTGCATCAGGTCCCCGCACTGCCAAAGTATCCATCATCGCTAATAGCAGTCTTTCCTGCTCTGGAGCAGGTCTCTGCCAATCGACCCAACCGGTAATTCCGCACATTAAGCTCATCTCCTTTGCACGAACCGCCTTGTCGCGCCATCTTGCCTTGATAAAATAAACTATGCCATAAAAAAATGCTTTGCTACAAAAAGAGGCTGTTGCATAAACTTATTTGCAACAGCCTCTTGGTCTAATCAAACCAAAATCTTTTTATTTATTTTTTGGTGTAACAGTAAATTCAATCGTGGCAGCAGCATGCATAAAAATTGTGCTTTCGGCTGCAATGTCTTCGGCAATCAGGAGTTGACTCAGCTTGGTTTCTACCGTTTTCGTAATAAAGCGGCGGAGCGGCCGAGCGCCAAATTGAGCATCATAGCCATGATCCGCTAAATAGGCTGTCACAGAGTCATCCCATTTCAGCTCAAGCTGCCGTTGCTCTTGCAACCTCTCCTTGAGCTTTTCCAGCAATAGTCCAGCAATCTTACCAACTTCTGGTTTGGTCAATCCCTTAAACACAATCGTATCATCAATTCGGTTTAGAAATTCTGGTCGGAAATATTTTTGCAATAGAGCCGCAACGGCCTGTTTCGCCTCATCAAAATCCTTCGCCAAAATTTCAGACGATCCCAAGTTTGACGTCATAATAATAATCGTATTTTTAAAATCTACAGTACGCCCCTTACTGTCTGTCAAGCGTCCGTCATCTAAGATTTGTAGTAAAATATTAAAAACATCAAAATGAGCTTTCTCAATTTCATCAAGTAAAATAACACTGTAAGGCTTACGGCGTACTACTTCCGTCAGTTGGCCGCCTTCTTCATAGCCAATATAGCCAGGAGGAGCCCCAATCAATCTAGCTACCGTATGTTTCTCCATATATTCACTCATATCTAACCGGATTAAATTGCGCTCGTCATCGAAGAGGACTTCCGCCAAAGTCTTAGCAAGTTCTGTTTTACCAACCCCGGTAGGCCCCAGAAAAATAAAGGATCCAATCGGTCTGCCTGGGTCTTTCAGTCCAGCTCTTGCCCTGATTACCGATTCTGCTACAGCTGTCACAGCTTCTTCCTGCCCAATGACCCGTTCATGCATAATATCAGCAAGATGCAGCAATTTTTGTCTGTCGCCTGTAAGCATGCGCTGTACGGGGATTCCCGTCCACCGACTCACTATTTTAGCAATATCGTCTTCGTCAACTTCTTCCTTTAAGAGGACCGACTGCGCCGCAGCACTGCGCAAAGCCTCTTCCTGAACTGCAAGATTCTTTTCCAACTCTGGCAGACGCCCATATTTTAGTTCGGCTAATTTATTTAAGTCATAGGCCCGTTCCGCCGCTTCCATCTCCGTGCGAACCTTATCAAATTCCGCCTTAATCGCACGCAATTTCACAATTCCGCTTTTTTCATTCTGCCACTGTTCTCTTAGGCTAGCCGATGCACTTTCTAGTTGTTGCAATTCTTTTTGAATCACTGCCAGTCGCTCTTTTGACGCAAGATCGGTCTCTTTTTTCAGTGCCTGCTCTTCAATCTGAAGTTGCAATGTTCGGCGTGACACTTCGTCAAGCTCCGCTGGCATAGAATCAATTTCCGTCCGCAGCTTCGCTGCTGCTTCATCGACTAAATCAATGGCTTTATCCGGTAAAAAGCGATCGGAAATATACCTCTCAGCCATCATCGCAGCCGCTACTAGAGCAGCATCTTTAATTCTAACGCCATGATGCACTTCATAACGTTCTTTGAGACCGCGCAAAATAGATATCGTATCATCTACCGACGGCTCGGCAACAAGAACTGGCTGAAACCGTCGTTCAAAAGCAGCATCCTTTTCAATATGCTGTCTATATTCATTCAGCGTTGTCGCCCCAATACAATGCAATTCACCGCGAGCCAACATCGGCTTTAATAAATTTCCGGCGTCCATAGCGCCTTCCGCGGCGCCAGCGCCGATTAGCGTGTGCATCTCATCAATAAATAAAATAATCTGTCCCTCGGAATGAACAATTTCATTTAAAACTTTCTTCAATCGTTCCTCAAACTCACCGCGATACTTAGCGCCAGCAACAAGGGAACCTAAATCAAGCGAATAAAGCAGCTTGTCTTTCAAATTCTCCGGTACATCTCCGGCTACAATCCGTCTCGCTAGCCCTTCAACGATGGCGGTCTTCCCAACACCAGGCTCACCAATTAATACTGGATTATTCTTCATGCGGCGCGACAGAATTTCCATAACGCGGCGAATTTCTTCATCACGACCAATCACAGGATCAATTTTGCCGTCTTTAGCTAGTTTCGTCAAATCCCGCCCATATTTTAATAGCAGTTTATATTCACCACTGCCTTCACCTTGTTCTTGTTGATAGCTATCAAGCTGCTGTTGTACGCGACCATAGTCAAGTCCTAAAGACCGACAAAGTGCAACGACTTCCTGCTCACCTTCGTTAAGTAACGCTAAAAACAAATGTGTCGACGCTATCTGGTCTTCATGAAAAGATTGGGCCAGCTGCTGCGCCTTAGCGCTGACGCGAACCATGTCAGTCCCCAGCCGCAAAGCGCTTTCCGCCCCACGAACAGCGGGAATTTGTCCAACAAGTCGTTCTGCGCCGCGAACAAGATCGCGCTTTTTAACGGCCAAACTTTTTAAAACATAATCTAGCCACTCCGGTTCTGCTTTTACCAAAGCTAACAGCAAATGCCTTGTCGTCACTTCCTGGTGATGGGCTAATGCCGTAATTTGCTGCGTTTCCTGGATCAGAGCCAACCCTTCATCCGTATAATTTTCCTGTGCCATTTCAATCACCTCATCAATAGTTTTCTCCAAAATAAAAAAACTTGCTGCAGGCTACACAGCAAGTTCCTAGTTAAAATTAAATTGCTGCTTTTAACAGCCTGATCAAATTACCGTAAAAACTTTTGTTAAGCGGGTCAATTCAAACAATTCTTTGACGATTCCCTGTAGATCTTTAATTACTACGCCGCCGCCATTTTGCAGAGCCCGTTTTTGAATTGCTACTAACACACCTAATCCAGAGCTGTCAATATAATCAACTTGAGCCATATTAATTACAAAATCTTTATGGCCTTTTTCAATGTAATCTATGAGATTCTGTCTAAGTGTCGCGGCTTCCTCTACATAAATTTTTCCAGACAAACTCACTTGGACTTCATTATTTACTACAGTTACATTTTGTACCATCTTTACTCCTCCTTTAATTCTCAGAACGGCTTGTCTCATCGCAACTTAGCACTTCGATCGCTACAACAGTTGCATCATCAGTCCGTTCCTCTGAGTAAGCCAGGTTTTGCAGTCGGGCCATCACATCAGCAAAAGTCGCTTCTTGCGATAAATCGTCCTGCCACAAATCGTAAATCCCATCAGTAAAAAAGTAATATTGTTCGCCTGCCTGAATCTTTTGCTGCTCTTCCTCAAAAACCGTATCTTCTAAGAGACCTAAGAAAGCACCGGAAACGCGGTGCATTTTAGCAGCTTTTCCTGTTTGCTTCATGAGAAAATAATGAATCCCACAAGAAACATAGGTCAGTTTTTGCGCTTTAAAATCAAATTCAAAAATAATAGCTGCAGCAAAAGTATCCTCCGCAAGGTAAGGGGTAATTGCCTGATTTAACCAAGCCATCTTACTGGCAAGCGAGCCTTTTCTTTCTCTAGTCTGCTCAAACAAAACGCGAATTGCCATCGTTTGCAGCGCCGTCGCTAAACCGTGGCCCATTACATCGAGCACACAGCCATTCAACGTATCATCTATCGGATCATAAGAATAGCCAAAAAAATCACCACTTACATGATTTAACGGCGCATAAATCATATCCATGCTGACGCGATGATTTTGAATCGGAACGGGTAGACTTTCTCTTTGTATTCGACTCGCCAACAAAAAATCCTTTTTTAAAGACTCTTCTGATCGTTTGCGTTCGGTAATATCCTTAAAATTTTTAATCGTACCAGCAAGCTCGCCTGTTGCATCAAAAAAAGGAGTTGTCGAAACAATAAAAGACCGCCATTGCCCATCGCGCCGCTGAATATCGACATCTCTTTCGCTATGATAGGAGCCATCAGCCATTGGCAAAGGTCTATAGGAATCCATCCAGCAAAAAGCGTTGTTAAAAACTTCATAGTCTTTTTTGCCAACGGACTCTTCCCTGGCAATTTGAAAATATTCCATAAAAGCATTATTAATCCGCAAAATCGTAGCATCCGAGGAAACTACGCACATAGCGTCAGCTGCTGAATTGAAAATCCGTTCCAACTCTTCGTGCGCAAGATATAATTCCTCTTGCTGTCGTTTCTGTGTCGTAACATCTTCCTTCACCGCCAAATAGTGGGTTACTGCACCCGAAGAATTGCGAATAGGTACAATGAGCGCATATTCCCAATAAAAGCTGCCATCTTTACGCTTATTCTGAAATTCACCGCGCCATTCCTTTTCAGCCAACAGCGTGTTCCAAAGTTCCTGATAGAAATCCGCTGGCTGTTCCCCCGATTTTAAGATACGAGGGTTTTTGCCGTAAACCTCCGCAAAAGTGTAGCCAGTAATTTGCGTAAAGCGAGGATTGACATATTCAATATTTCCCTCTCTATCAGTAATAACAACAGTAACCGGACTCTGTTCCACAGCCCGAGTTAATTTAAGAATTTTCTCACGTTGCACATACTGTTTTGTCACATCGCGAAAAGTTACTATGGACAGCATCTTTTCTTCGTATAAAGCCTGGGCAACAGAAAGCTCCATCCAAAAAATCTTTCCCGATTGATCAGCGTCTACAGGCACAACATTTCCTGACTTGAGTTCATAAGGAAAAACTTGTCCTAGTTGTAAGGTTGACGAAAAATTCAACCTTTTTTTAGCCGCTTTATTGATAAAAAAGACTTTCTGTTCTGAATCGACGACCAGCATCGGGTCAGAATGGAATCGGATAAATTGCCTGAGACTCGTGTCTTTAGACATAATTTGCTCGCTTTCCTTGCATTAATTTAATCTAGTAAATTTCGCCATTTTTTCAGCTAAGTCCTGCTGATTATAAAAGCTTTTTCTTTTTTCATAAACAAAAGAGGAATATCTGCCGCCAGAGCGAAATGTACAACTTTACACTGTTTTTATTTCAACATATTGAATTGTTTGGTTAAGGAGGATTACTTATGTTAAGCGATGAAGTGAAAATTGGTCCGACGAGAGCTGCGCACCGCTCACTCTTTTATGCTATGGGATATACCGATGATGATCTTAAAAAACCATTAATTGGTGTTGTAAACGCCAAAAATGAGATTATCCCAGGGCATATGCACCTTGATACAATTACGGAGGCTGTAAAATATGGTATTTTAGCGGCTGGCGGTACGCCAGTAGAGTTTCCGGCGATCGGAATCTGCGATGGGATTGCCATGGGCCATGAAGGAATGAAATTTCCTTTAGCCTCGCGGGAACTTGTAGCAGACAGCATTGAAGCGATGGCAATCGGCCATAAATTTGACGGTCTAGTACTGATCCCCAACTGCGATAAAATTGTTCCTGGCATGCTTATGGCCGCAGCCCGCATCAATATTCCGGCCATTGTCGTCAGTGGCGGCCCCATGCTGCCTGGTCGCTATGAAGGCCGCGATATTAGTGTCAGCACGGTCTTTGAAGCAGCAGGTAAATTTGCCTCTGGACAAATCGACAAGGAAGAATTACAAAATATTGAGAAAGCCGCTTGTCCTGGCTGTGGATCCTGCGCCGGTCTCTTTACGGCAAACACCATGAACTGTTTAACAGAAGTGCTCGGCATGGGTCTTCCCGGCAATGGCACTATTCCCGCCGCTTATTTTGGCGCCCGCCGCGCTTTAGCCAAACAAGCGGGGCATATCATTCTTGATTTAGTAAAAGAACAGCTACTACCGCGACAAATCCTCACTAAAGAAGCCTTTGAAAATGCGATTGCTGTCGATATGGGTATTGGCGGATCTTCTAATACGGTGTTACATTTAACCGCGATTGCCCATGAAGCAGGTTTAACGCTCCCCTTAGAATTATTTGATGAAATCAGCGCCAAAACACCTTATATTACAAAATTAAGTCCTAGCGGCGCCCATCATATGGTCGACTTGAATGAAGCTGGTGGAATAAACGCTGTCCTTGGTGAACTTGCTAAAGCAGGTGTCATTCACCAAGACTGTCAGACTGTCGCTGGCACCATTGGCGACCGTATTACCCAAAGTGCTATTATCAGACCTGATGTCATCCGCTCCATCGAAACTCCCTACCGTCAACGCGGCGGAATTGCTATTTTACAAGGCAATTTAGCACCCGATGGCGCTGTCGTCAAAGAAAGCGCCGTAAAAGAGTCTATGCTGGTATTTAATGGTACAGCCAAAGTATATGATTCAGAAGAAGCCGCGATTGAAGCGATTATGGGCGGAAAAGTTACTGATGGTAATGTTGTCGTAATTCGTTACGAAGGTCCTAAAGGCGGCCCTGGTATGAGAGAGATGCTAAATCCAACAGCAGTGATTACCGGTATGGGCTTAAACGTAGCCCTGCTCACTGATGGGCGCTTCAGCGGTGCGACCCAAGGCGCTTGCATTGGTCATATCTCGCCAGAAGCTATGGAGGGAGGCCCGATCGCACTAATTCAAGAAGGCGATACGATTCATATTGATATCCCCAATCGTCAACTTGATCTTAAAATTGCTCCAGAGGAACTGGAAAAACGCCGCGCTGACTGGAAAAAACCTGAACCGAAAGTAAAAACAGGCTATCTAAGCCGCTACGCTCGCCTAGTAACCTCTGCGAACACGGGCGCCGTTTTAAAATAAGTTCACAAGAAACAAATGAGAAAAGGCCCTCAAATGCCGCAGGATTCGTTACGGCAAACGAGGGCCTTTTCTCATTCGGGCTTTACAAAACGTCGTACTAAGCGCCGTAAGCCATTCATGCCTTCCTGCGCATAAGTATCGTAAAACAACAGAGTTGTCACTTGTGAAAAAATATAGTTTCTTAATTGATAAAAAGGTCTACCTTTTAGATCACTGTCGCTGAAACGATATTCCTGCACTGCTAGTCTTTCTAACAGCGGACTGCTCCACTGGCTGGCTGGTAAACTAACCACCCAATTATGATCTCCCAAATGAGTCATGCAGTTTTCTAGCCGTCTGGGCCGATTCAAAATTCGTCCGCTCGGCTCAAGATATTTTTCTTTTACAGGATCTTTACCAGCAAGAATCGCTGCTGCCCGCAGCCAACCGACAATAAGCGCCTCCGCTTCCTTTGCCGCCAAGTGATTATGGGCACAAGCCTGCGCAATAATCACTTCCGACGGAAAATTGCGCGTCATCGTTTCTGCTAGACCAAAGACATGATGACTGCCTGTAAAAGCTAGCGTAGCCTGAGGAAAAATCCGTCCATTTTCCAACCATTGCAATACCCAAGGTTTTTGACAATCATGGGCTATCTGCGCCGCAATCAAAATATCTTGATTCGTCGATACAGCGTAACTCTCTTCATAAATAGCCGAAAGAGCTAAAGCCGAGCGTAAATTGACTGAAGTATGAACAGCCAATCCGCCAGGATAGGCATGATGGCGAAAGTAACCGCTGCCGGGAGCGCTGGAAAAAGGCTGAGGTGCAACTCGATAATCTTTTGCTGGCGGAAACAACGGCAGATTTTTCCCTGTTCCGCTGGAATTTTTGTCATAGAGTCCCGCCGAAACTAGACGATCCGTAATTTTTGCTTGTTCAACAGTTCGACTCAACTTTACCATAAAAGTTGGTGCAGGATTTTCTAAAAGCTGCAAAGTCTGTTTTTTAAGAGCGGTATCGGCAATGGATTCAGCCTGGCTCATTAAATACTTCATATGACAGGCGACGAAAGGCGAAGCGGTAGCCATTTCCTGCGAGGTCATTGCAATAACTTCGCTCAAAGTTTTCAAAGGTATATGATGTAGGTCATCTTCTTCACTCATGTTCACAGGTATCTCTCCTTACCACTTCGATCCATATAGCTTTAACTATTAATATAATACAAAAACGGCTGATATACTCTTTATTTCGCCTTAACCCAGGCAAAGTTCCTGCGTTCTGCTTAATAACACAGTGACAATTTTTCATACATTAAAAAAAATAAGCAGGCGTTATTCACGCCTGCCTCCTAGTGTATAGTTACGTTTTTGTAATAATCCGCACAGCTCGGTCATAAAAAACATAATCCCAAGCCCACTTAAAGAAAACAAAAACGCGATTTCGAAAGCCCATCAGCGCCATAATATGAACAAAAAGCCACAAAAACCAAGCAAAGAAGCCTGATGTTTTAAAGTTGCCAATTTTGACCACAGCGGCATTGCGACCAATCGTAGCCATAGTACCAGGATCTTTATAACGAAAAGTTACCAGTTCTCGGTCTGCCAACAAATTTTTAATATTTGTCGCCACAACAACGCCTTGCTGAATGGCCACAGTGGCAATTGTCGGCAAAGGTGCGCCATCTTGAATAAACGCAGCCGCATCACCAATCACAAAAGCTTCTTCATGGCCTGGTATCTGTAGTTTTTCATTAACTACAGCCCGCTTTTGCGCCCCTTGCTCAATCGTTAGTTGATCAAGCAGAGCTGCGGAACGAATCCCAGCTGCCCAAATCAAGGTTCTGCTAGGAATCACTTCGCCGCCTTTTAACAGAATCTTATCGCCTTCTACATCAATGACCTGTGCCGCAAAACGAACATCTACTTTTTTATCCCAAAGTATTTTTGCTGTTACCTCGCTTAAATCCGCAGGCATACCTGGCAGTAAATGGTCTACTGCTTGAATCAGCATAATGCGGACCTCTTTGAAGTTAACATTGGTGTATTCTTTCACAAGTACATGATGTACCAACTCTGATAAAGCGCCAGCGCATTCCACGCCTGTAGGACCACCGCCAACAATCGCAAAGGTGAGCATGGCCCGCCGTTTTTCCAAATCCCGTTCATGTTCAGCCAGTTCAAACATTGACAAGATGTGGTTACGAATTTCAATCGCTTCATTGACTGTTTTTAAGCCAAACGATTTCTCGGCCACGTTCTTCATGCCAAAATGATTGGTCTCGCCGCCGACCGCAAGAATCAAATAATCATAGGAAAAATCACGAGAATCGGTCTTTACCACTTTATGATCCCAGTCAATCCCCTGCACTTCAGCCATGCAGAAAATCAAATTCTTTTGTCCCCGTAAAATAGCCCTTACAGGCTTTGCCACATCGTCAGGGGCCAAACCAGCTGTAGCTACTTGATATAATAGAGGCTGAAACAAATGGTAGTTATGACGATCAATCAAAGTAACATCTACTGGCGCATCCGCCAAAGACTGCGCTGCTTTAATCCCGCCGAAACCTGCACCGATAATGACCACATGGGGCCGCTTATTTTGTGAAGGATTATTCATAGTATCACCTTCAATTCATACTAATTTACTAGGAATACTTCCACATGTAACTGACACTTTCCTGCTATTCCCTTCTCTTAGCAAAAAATAATTCTATGATTCGACAAATTATTTGAAAATAATAATAATAGCTAAAAAACTGTCTTTAGCCGCATAAGAATCTTTTATCGATTCCTGCCGCCAAAGACAGTTTCAAGTTTTAGTGTATAGATTATGGTTCAATAAAACCGCTGTTTAAAAAGCAGGAACTACTGCGCCTTTATATTTTTCTTCAATAAACTTCTTAACTTCCTCAGAGTTTAGGACTTTTGATAATTTTTGAATTTCCGGACGGTTTTCATCGCCTTTACGTACTGCTAAGATATTGGCATAAGGCGAATCTTTCGTCTCAATAAATAAGGCATCTTTCGTCGGTACCAGTTTTGCTTCCAAAGCATAATTTGTCGTAATCACCGCAGCCCCCAGATCATCAAGAGAACGAGGCAACTGAGGAGCTTCCAATTCGCGGAATTTCAAATTTTTCGGATTGTCTTTAATATCAGCAACGGTTGCCTTAATCCCAACGCCCTCTTTTAAAGTAATCAATCCAGCTTTTTCTAGTAAAGCCAGCGCCCGGCCGCCATTGGTTGGATCATTGGGAATACCGATTTGCGCTCCATTTTGTAGTTCACTAAGATTCTTGATCTTTTTGGAGTAAACGCCCATTGGTTCAATATGAACTGCCACCGTATAGCCCAATTTCAAATTATGTTCTGTGCTGAACTTTTCTAAATAAGGAATATGTTGGAAGAAATTAGCATCTAATTCTTTATCAGCAAGAGCCATATTCGGCTGTACATAATCGCTGAATTCAACAACCTGCAAATCAATGCCTTCTTTGGCTAAGGTCGGTTTAATAGCATTCAGAATTTCGGCATGAGGTACGGCTGTCGCCCCCACTTTTAATACTGTTTTACCTGAATTTGATGCTTGTTTTTGTGAATCGCCGCCACCGCAGCCCCCTAGCAAAAAGGCAGTTAGGACTAACGCAATAGCAGCCAAAGAAATTTTTTTCATTTTATGAACCCTCTTTCGTAATTGATTTATAAAACGCCCCATCTTTGTTCAAACTTCACTACAACTCCATTACGAATCACGATCGTAATTTCATGATCCTGCTCGTTACCGAGACTCTCCTGTCTTGCCTGTTCTATTCCTTTTCCTTCACAAGCGCCGGCTTTCACCTCACTCATGGTCCTCACCCTTTCTAATGTTCATTCACAGCAACCTTGTAGCGACTCTTACGAGGGGAAAACGAAAAACCCCTTTCCGAGGAAAGGGGTTTCATATATATCCCGCATTTCCTCTCATCTTTCAAGACAAATACGTCTTGCTGGATTTAGCACCACCGCATTGCTGCAGGTTGCCGGGCGTCATAGGGCCAGTCCCTCGACCACTCTCGATAAGAGTCATAGTTTTTATGAATTTGTTGTTAAGATCATATCACTCTGATAAAAATCTGTCAACAGCTTTCTACTGGAATTTTCTATAATACGTAAAATAACAGACAACAACTTTCCTTTCAAAAACTACAATTTGGCCAGTTCTGCCGCCACTAGCTCGCCCATTTTGCTTGTAGATACCTTAGTGAAGCCAATCTCATACAAATCACCGGTCCGATAGCCTTGGGCCAAAACATTGTCAACAGCCTGTTCAATCAAAGTTGCAGCGTTCTCTTCTTTCAGTGAATAACGCAAAAGCATGGCCGCTGCCAAAATAGTGCCAAGGGGATTCGCCAGATCTTGTCCGGCAATATCAGGCGCCGAACCATGGATAGGTTCATAGAGACCAGGTCCTTCACCAAGACTAGCCGAAGGTAGCATACCAATCGAACCAGTTAAAACAGCCGCCTCATCGCTTAAAATATCGCCAAAAAGATTACTTGTTACAATGACGTCAAACTGCTTAGGATTTAAAATAAGCTGCATGGCGCAATTATCAACATAAAGATGCTTAATCTCTAGCTCAGATTCCTTGGCGGCAATGCGATCCATCGTACGACGCCACAGGCGCGACGTAGCGAGTACATTAGCTTTATCAACAGAAGTAATCCTGCGACTGCGCAGCTTTGCTGCCGCTACAGCTACAGCAGCAATCCGTTCGATTTCAGCCACAGTATACTCTTCTTTATCATAAGCAGAAGTCAAGCCTGCCACTTCGTTTCCTTCCTGACGTTCGCCAAAATAAATACCGCCGTTTAATTCTCGGACAATCATAATATCAACGCCATCAACAAGTTCCGTCTTTAAGGGAGACCGCTCCATTAAGGCCTTTGACACCCTGATCGGACGCAGATTGGCAAAAAGCTTTAATTCTTGGCGCAATCCAAGAATCGCCTTTTCCGCCCTTAGTTCAGGCGCTACCTGATCCCATTTAGGACCGCCTACCGCACCAAGCAAAATGGCGTCCGCTTTCCGGCAGGCTTCTATCGTTGCCGCAGGTAAAGGAATTCCCGTAGCATCCAAGGCAGCACCGCCAGCTAGCGCCGCAGTAAAAGTAACATTCTTATGGCATTTTTGCAAGGCTTGCGCTAAAATCGGCTCTGCCGCCGCTACAATTTCCGGACCGATTCCATCGCCGCCAATTACCGTAATTTGATAGCTCACAGTCAGTTCCCGCCTTTCACATATTCAATCAGGCCGCCAGCGGCAGTAATTTTTTGAATAAATGAGGGCAGGGGCTGCACTTGATACGTATCGCCAGAAGTTATGTTTTTAATAATTCCTGCCGTCACATCCACTTCCAGCGTATCACCTACGTTAATTTTATGAACGTCACTGCCGATTTCCAGAACAGGCAGACCGATATTAATAGCATTTCGAAAAAAAATCCGGGCAAAACTTTCCGCAATAACACAGGGAACGCCGCTGCCTTTAATCGCAATGGGTGCATGCTCACGGGACGAGCCACAGCCAAAATTACGGCTTGCTACAATAATATCACCTGCTTTTACTTCCTGGGCAAAGGTTGAATCAATATCTTCCATGCAATGCTTCGCCAGTTCTGCTGGATCAAACGTATTGAGATATCTTGCCGGAATAATTACGTCTGTATCTACATTATCGCCATAACGCCAAACTTTTCCTGTAAACATTATTGTACCTCCTCTGGTGCCGCAATTTTCCCCAGTATCGCACTAGCTGCAGCCACAGCAGGCCCAGCCAAATACACTTCACTGTCAATATGACCCATACGGCCTTTAAAATTGCGGTTCGTTGTGGAAACAGCCTTTTCGCCTTTAGCCAAAATCCCCATATAGCCGCCGAGACATGGTCCGCAAGTGGGCGTGCTTACAACAGCGCCAGCATTGATAAAGGTTTCTACATAGCCTTTTTTTACGGCTTCCATGTAAACCGCTTGACTACCAGGAATAATAATAGCTCTGACTTTAGGATGAACATTTTTCCCCGCCATAATTTCCGCCGCAATAGCCAGATCTTCTATCCGTCCGTTCGTACAGGAACCAATAACCACTTGATCAATCTCAATCTGGCCCACTTCCGAAACTTTTTTCACATTTTCCGGCAAATGAGGCAATGCTACAACAGGCGTTAAATCTGACAAATGAATTGTTATTTTTCGCTCATAAACAGCGTCAGTATCAGCCGTAACCGCTTCCCATACGCGATTTGTCCGCCCGGTTAAATAGCTCTTAGTCACTTCATCGACCGGAAAAATTCCATTTTTACCACCTGCTTCAATCGCCATATTCGCAATAGTAAAACGGTCAGCCATAGACAATGATGCTAGGCCTGAACCGGTAAATTCCAATGATTGATAGCGGGCCCCTTCAACACCAATCATTCCAATCAAGGTCAGGATCACGTCTTTCCCGCTTACGTTTCTGGGTAAAGCGCCAGTAAGTTCAACCTGAATCGAAGCAGGAACTTTAAACCAGGTCTGGCCTGTGGCCATGCTAGCTCCCATATCCGTCGAGCCAACGCCTGTCGCGAAAGCGCCAACCGCACCATAGGTACAAGTATGGGAATCGGCGCCGATAATCACTTCACCAGGCAAGGTAAGACCAGCTTCTGGCAGTAAAACATGTTCAATGCCCATACGGCCCACCTCGAAGAAGTGCGTAATTTCGTGTTCTCTAGCAAATTCGCGAACGCGACGCACCATTTCAGCCGATTTAATATCTTTATTCGGCACAAAATGATCAGGAACTAAGACAATTTTATCTTTATCAAACACGCTCTTACCGATTTTTTCAAATTCATCCATCGCTGGCGGCGCCGTAATATCATTGCCTAAGACAAGATCTACTTTACACTCAATCAATTCACCAGGGCGAACAAACTCTTTGTCCGCATGTTTTGCCAAAATCTTCTCTGTCATTGTCATGGGTTGCATTTACATTCCTCCTACCGCTTCTACTGCCTGATGTTGTCCGCAAGCAGAGTAAAGTTTATTCACAGCCTGTAAATAGGCCTTAGCACTAGCCTCGATGACATCGGTACTTAAGCCGCGACCACTAAAACTTCGACCGTCTCGCTCCACTCGTACTGTTGCCTCGCCTAAGGCGTCCTCGCCAGAAGTAACGGCCTTCAACTGGTAATCTTTTAATACAATCGCTTCGCCAATCCCAGCAGCAATCGCATTAAAAAGGGCATCAATCGGTCCGGTTCCCGAACAAGCTTGTTCAATCATTGTACTTTCCGACTCTAGCCGAACCGTAGCTGTAGCCATCGCCTGACTGCCGCTAATCACCTGATGCGACAATAAGCGGTACGTCTCTTTTACTTCCAAAACTTTTTCCGTAAGTAACGCTTCAATATCTTTATCAAAAATTGTTTTTTTACGATCGGCTAAATCTTTAAATTTCACAAACAGTTCATCAAGCCTATCATCCTCAAGCTGGTAGCCCATTTCTTGCAGGCGCGAGACAAAAGCATGACGGCCGCTATGCTTACCGAGAACGAGTGCATTACGACTAATTCCCACCGTTTCCGGCGACATAATTTCATAAGTAAGGGCATTATTTAAGACACCATGTTGGTGAATCCCCGATTCATGAGCAAAGGCGTTATCGCCGACAATCGCTTTGTTAGGCTGTACAGCTACACCACTTAGATTTGCCACAAGACGCGAAGTCCGGTAAATCTGTTTCGTATCAGCCTTAGCAGACGCCCCAAAATAATCTTTACGAGTTGCTAGGGCCATTAAGATTTCTTCTAAAGCAGCGTTGCCAGCCCGTTCTCCCAAGCCATTTACAGCCGTTTCCACCTGCGTCGCCCCTGCTCCGACTGCCGCTAGAGAATTCGCGACGGCCATACCTAAGTCATTATGACAGTGCACACTGATCCTGACCTGATCAATCCCCACGACAGTCTGTTGTAAATGCCGGATTAGAGCGGCAAATTCGTTGGGCGCCATATACCCCACCGTATCAGGTACATTAATGACGGTAGCTCCAGCGGCAATAACTGCGCTATAGACTTTGCTCAAATAATCCCAATTGCTGCGCGACGCATCTTCTGCCGAAAACTCAATATCCTTGACGAGCGTCCGAGCAAACTTTACGGCTTCCACTGCCTGCTGCAAAGCCTGATCATGGCTCATTTTCAGTTTATATTCCAAATGAATATCACTCGTCGCTAAAAAAGTATGAATAACCGGACACTCGGCTGCTTTCAAGGCCTGATACGCTGCTTCAATATCCTTTTTATGGGCTCTTGCTAAAGCCGCAATCGCTGGTCCCTTAATTGTTTTGGCAATTTGTTCTACACCAGCAAAATCGCCTGGCGAAACAACAGGAAAACCGGCTTCGATGATGTCTACATTCAGCTTGGCTAGTGCCTTGGCAATTTCCAGTTTGTCATCAGCGCCAAGCGATACGCCTGGAGTCTGTTCGCCATCGCGGAGGGTCGTATCAAAAATATAAATGCGTTTTTCTCTCATGCCGCTCTCCCCATCTACTATATTTTTTTCTGGCAAAGTAAAAATGAAAGCACAAAAAGCCCCTATCCGACTTATCAGTCGAATAGGGGCGTGATCCGCGGTACCACCCTATGTTTCACTTTTATCTCTGCTTCACAGAAATAGGTCTCGATTAACGCTCGAAATCGCCTAGCTCCTAACCATTCATCAAATGGCTCAGAGTAAGAGCTCCCAGGTGAGATGAGTTTAATCGACTCTACCGGTTCGCACCTACCACCGGCTCTCTGCATTCGCCTGACTAAACTTGTATGTCCTGTTCATTGCTTTTTTACATTATTACAATGTTTTGTTAGTTTGTCAAGCATATTTGTAAACTTTTTTTCGATTACTCGGCTTTCGCACACAAAGGATCCATCCCTAATTCAGTAACAGTATGAATGTCTTTCGAAGCTCCCCGGCCTTTTGTCGTCAAATAGTCGCCGATCAACATACCGTTAATACCGGAAAGGAATCCTAACGGCACAAGATCGCCTAAATTGCGTTCTTTACCACCAGCATAGCGCAAAATTTTTCCTGGCAAAACCATGCGGAAAATAGCAAATGTCTGTAAAATTTCTAGGGGCGGTAGCTGTGCCTGACCATCAAGAGCCGTACCTGGTACAGGATTTAACACATTCATCGGCACAGAATCTACATCAAGTTCTTGGAGCGTAAAAGCCATTTCTACGCGATCACGCCAGGACTCACCAAGACCGATAATGCCGCCAGAACAAGCCTGAAGACCGGCAGCCTTCACTTTTTTTATGGTGGCGATCCGTTCTTCAAACGTATGAGTTGTGCAAATACTGGAGAAATGATTTTCACTTGTCTCTAGATTATGATGGTAACGTGTAATGCCAGCTTCTTTTAAAGCAGCTACATGCTCTTCCTCTAATGTACCTAAAGAACAACAACGATTTAACTTCGTCTCTTGACCAATCCGGCGAATCGCTCCAAGAATTTTAGCAAAATCAGCATCATTTTCCATGCCGCGTCCTGCTGTAACAATGCAAAACCGATAGGCTCCGGCATTTTCTGCTTTTTTCGCTGCTGCCACGATCTCGTCTTCCGTCATCAGTGGGTACACTTCCAGTTTTACTTCATGATGGCCTGACTGCGCACAAAATTTACAGTCTTCACTACAGCCGCCCGAACGAGCGTTGACGATCTGACAAGTATCAACAGCATTACCAGTAAACTTTTCTCGTACTTTATTCGCCACAGCAAGCAAAATCGGTACATCAATTGGATCAATTTCCGTTAAAGCCATCGCTTCTTCAAAAGTTAAACTGCCGCCATCTAATACCTTCTTGCCTAATGAAAAAATCAAATCATAACTCATATTATTTTCTCCCCTATTCTTCTATTTCGCCTTTAAACCGGCATCAGTTACAAGCTGTAAATCCATAGACGTATTCCGCCCAGTGAACGTCAAATAATTGCCAATGATAAGTCCATTAGCGCCGCCTATTAGCAAAGATCCCTGCAAATCACGTAGATTCACTTCGCGTCCTCCGGCAGGACGAATCACTTTATCTGGTAAAATAAACCGAAACAGCGCAAAGGTTTGCAAAATTTCTAGCGGCGCAAGAGGCGCCTGATCGGCCAGAGCGGTACCGGGAATCGGATTTAAAATATTTAACGGAACAGAATCTACATCAAGCTCTTTTAAGGTAAAAGCCATAGCAATGCGATCTTCCCAACTTTCCCCCAAGCCAATAATTCCGCCAGTACAAAGTTCCAGCCCAGCGGCCTTCGCCGCCTTGATTGTTGCAATTCTCTCAGTATAAGGATGAGTTGTACAGATAGAAGGATAAAACCGCTCGCTTGTTTCAATATTATGGGCATAACGACGAATTCCATCTGTTTTTAACGCTTTAGCTTCGCTTTCGCCTAAGGTCCCTAAATTGGCACAAACAGCAAGTCCTGTCGCTCTGCCTGTCTCTTTCAGCAAGGTTACTAACGCGGGAAAATCAGGATCATTCTCCATTCCTTTGCCGCTTGTTACAAGGCTTGTCCGTTTCGCTCCGTGAGTAGCAATCTCTAAAGCCTTTGCTACAATTTCTTCTTTGTCTAACAGTTCATATACAGGCGAATTTGTCTCATAATAGACTGACTGAGAGCAAAACTTACAATCTTCGCTGCACTGACCAGACCGTGCATTAATAACACCACAAAGTTCTACAGAGTTTCCGGCAAAATGATCGCGAATCTTATTCGCATAGGCAGCTAAAAGCGGCACATCAATTGCCGCGATTTCCGTAAGACTAAGAGCTTCTTCCGGGCTGATTGATTGGCCCGACAGTACTTTTTTCCCTAAAGCAATGATTGTATCTTCCATAACCCACCTCATTCGTTAACCACAATTAAATTTCAAGTTAACTTATAAAACAATAAAATGGTTAACGCAAACAAGCATTTACGTTAACCATTTTATTGTAACTGTTGTAACCATAAAAGTAAAGCAAAAAGCGAAAAAACAAAACCAAAATCTAGGCTTGATGCAACTGTCTTAACTTTTTCAACTCCCGCCACAAAAAGAAGCCTGTTAACAAGGAGGAAGCGAAATCAGCCGTAGGACTGGCCAACCAAACGCCCGTAAGACCCCAAAAAGAAGGTAGAATAAATAGCAGCGGAATTAAAATGATAACCTGCCGCGATAAACTAAACAAAATAGCATATTTTGCCCGTCCCACAGCTTGAAAATAATTAGCGCCCACGATTTGGAACCCCACTACAGGCAACATCGATAAAGATAGACGAATTCCCCAGGAACCAATGGCAATAAGCTCTTCATTGTCATTAAATAGACGAATAATCTCGCGATCAAATAACTGTACAATGAGAAACCCGCCGATACAAAGGGCCGTAGCGGCAAAAACGGCTTTATGCAGCGCTTCAGTCACCCGCTCATATTGTTTTGCTCCGTAATTAAAGCCAATAATAGGCTGTACGCCCTGCTGAATGCCAAATACAGGCATCAAAATAAGCAGGACGATTCGATTGATAACCCCCATAGCTGCCACAGCTAAATCACCGCCATGGGCTAACAATGCCTCATTGGAAAACAGCGTAATGGCACTAGCACCAATCTGCATCAAAAAAGGAGACAGTCCAATAGAGAAAATCCCAGAGAGAATTGATTTACGCAAAATAAGATTATGCCAGCGAAACTTCAAAGTACTTTTTCCCCCGAAGAAATAAGCCAAAACCCACAGGGAAGCGACAAATTGCGAACAAACAGTGGCCGCAGCTGAACCAGCGATTCCCCAGTGAAACTGAAAAATAAATAGAGGATTTAATATCATATTTAAACTTGCTGAAATCACCATGGTCATCATGGCTATTTTCGGATGACCTTCCGCTCTGATTAGATTATTTAAGCCAAAACTTAAAAACATAAAAATCGTTCCGCTCACAATAATCCGCGAAAATTCCCGAGCATAAGGCAGAACATCAGGGCCAGCCCCAGCAAAAATCAACAGGGGATCAAGCAAAAAAAGCGTAAGCGGGGTAAGTATAACTGCTAGTAGCAACGCCATTGATAAGGCGTTTCCCATAATTGCTTCCGCTTCTGTAGGCTTTCCTTCTCCCAATTTAATCGACACAAGCGAGGTAGCCCCCACCCCGACGAGCATGCCAAAAGCCATAAAGATAATCATAATAGGAAAGGCAATAGTAACAGCCGTCAAACCGATCTCGCCTACGCCGTTGCCCACAAAGATACTATCCACCACATTATATAATGCATTAATAATCATACCGGCCATTGCCGGTAGAGAAAACTGCCATAAGAGCTTGCCGATTTCCTCAGTACCAAGCAGCTTAGACCGTTCTTGTTCCATAAGCCCTCCTCGAAACACCTTATCGAAAACTTCTTGTTTCATTATGCCCGGGCACTTTTACCGTCATACAAAAAGGGCACTCCCCGCAGGGAATGCCAATATAGAAAGATTACTGAACCACGAGGGAAAAACCAATTAAGCCTTTAGCCGCTCTAAAATCACTCTAGCCACATGAACGCCGCTGGCGCTGGCTTGGGAAAGGCCGCGCGTTACGCCGGCGCCATCGCCAATGGCAAAGAAGTCGGGAATTTCTGTTTCCAACTCTTTTGTCAAGGCAAGGCGTGAGCTGTAAAACTTCACTTCAACACCATATAAAAGCGTATCATCATTGGCCATACCTGGTGCAATTTCGTCCAGCGCATAAATCATTTCGATAATATTATCTAAATGCCGTTTAGGCAAAACAAGACTCAAATCACCTGGCGTCGCCTGCAAAGTAGGCTTTACAAAGCTCTTTTCCAAACGATGGCTATTGGTACGCCGTCCTTTGATTAAATCGCCAAAGCGCTGCACAAGCACGCCGCCGCCCAGCATGTTGGAAAAAGACGCAATTCTTTTACCATATTGCAAGGGCTCGTTAAAAGGTTTCGTAAAAGTATTGCTCACAAGCAGAGCAAAGTTCGTGTTTTTACTGTGCAGTTTTTCATCGCGAAAGCTATGACCGTTCACAGTAACAATCCCGTCAGTATTTTCTGCTACGACATAGCCTTTGGGATTCATGCAGAAAGTACGAACAAGATCGCCATATTGCTTCGTCCGATAGACAAGCTTTGCTTCATAAACCTCATCGGTAATATGCTCAAAAACCTGTGCGGGAATTTCGACGCGAACGCCTACATCCACTTGGTTATTGTGCAACGATAAATTGAGTTCGCGACACTGATGACTAAACCATTCCGAGCCAGCTCGCCCAGGAGCCGCAATCAAATAATCACAGCAAACTACTTCCTGCTTTTCACCTACTAGAAGTTTAAAGCCTTTTTCCTGGGGTTGAATCGATTCAACGCGCGTCTTAAACCGCATAGTAATTTTTTCTTTAAGAAAATCAAAAATACCTTCTAAAATCTTCAAGTTATTCTCTGTTCCCAAATGCCGCACGCGCGCTTCCAGCAGATGCAGATCTTTCTGCAAAGCCAAGCGACCAATGGAACTGCTTTGCGTACTAAACATTTCCGCTGGAGCGCCATAACCGGAATTAATCTGGTCGACATATTCGATGAGATCCATAACCTGACTCTCTGGCAAATATTCATGAAGCCAGCCGCCAAACTGAGTCGTAAAATTATATTTACCATCAGAGAAAGCACCGGCTCCGCCAAAACCGCGCATAATACCGCAAGGCGTACAGCGAATACAGCTTTCCACTTTTTTCTCGGCAATAGGGCAGCGTCGCGAATAAATATCATTGCCTTCTTCAATCAATACAATCTTTAAATCCGGCTGTTTTGTAATCATCTCATAGGCGGCAAAAATCGCGGAAGGTCCGCCGCCGATAATACCAACTTGAAACGAATTTTGTTCTTGAGCCATTCAAGCGTCACCTCTTTACTAAAATACCCTGGATCACTTATTACAGGCCAAACATATAGATTATACTCTGTAAAACATATTTTGTATAGAGGTATTTTAAATTTTTATTTTTAATTCTACTTTGCTAATTTTTGCATTAAGTAAGCCATGTTGCGACCAAGCACTTTCATATTTTCCATGGCTTCTTGATCTTGTTCCACTTCTCCAATATCCCGACCATAAGCAAAATTCCAATAATTAGCGCCTACTAAAAACATTTCCGAAATATGAAGGAAATGCTGCATCGTATCAAAAGCATGCAGCGCGCCACCACGCCTTACGGCTACAACTGCCGCTCCCGCCTTATGCTTCAAGAGACCGCCATTAGCGCGACTCACAAAACCCACGCGATCAATAAACGCCTTCATATCTGAGGTAACATCGGCAAAGTAGGTTGGCGATCCCAAAATAATACCATCAGCAGCCATCATCTTTTGCAGGGAAATATTTACTATATCCTCCGTAATCACACACTTTTGATCACGCGAATTTACGCAGCCATAGCAAGCCATACAGCCTTGAATCCCTTCACCGCCCAGTTGAAGCATCTCTGTTTCAATCCCCGCTTGCTGCAGCTCAGCAAACACTTTATTCAGCAAAATTGCCGTATTACCATTTCTTCTTGCGCTACCATTAATACCGAGAACTTTCATCTTCTTTCCCCTCCTTATAGTTAGCAAGATAGGCCGAAGCAGAATACTGCCCGGCCTATCGAAGTTACTTCACGAAACGCTGCATCGTAAAAATTCTACTGAGCCAACGTTTTCGGTTCTAGATTCTTTTTCTTACGCAAACCAAATTTTTCAATGACCACAAACAGCACAGGAACAATGAAAATCCCAAACATTGTTGCGGTAACCATACCCCCGACTACAGCCGTTCCCATAGCAATACGAGCAGCTGAGCCAGCCCCAGCGGCAATTGCCAACGGAATCGAACCGAGAATAAAAGCAAAGGAAGTCATAATGATCGGACGTAACCGCAGTTTCGCCGCCTCAATAGCGGCTTGCACTGGTTCCATACCATGATCTGTCCGCATCTTGGCAAATTCAACAATCAAGATTGCATTTTTCGCGGCAAGACCGATTAGTACGACAAGACCAATCTGCATATACACATTCAGTTCCAAATGGCGCGCATAAGTTAAGAGCATCGCGCCGAACAAGCCTGTAGGAACTGATAAGATAACGGCAAAAGGAATCCTCCAGCTTTCGTAGAGAGCCGCTAAGCACAGAAAAACGAAAACTAAAGCAAAACCAAAGATAATGGGAGCTCGACCGCCAGAAAGTTTTTCTTCGCGGCTTTGATCGGCCCATTCATAGGCGTAAGTAGATGGCAAAACTTCTTTTGCTACAGATTCCAGAGCATCCATGGCCTGGCCACTACTATACCCCTGCGCCGGGCTCGCATTAATCTGAATCGCTCTAAAACCGTTAAATCGTTTTAACGAAGTAGGCGCCGACGTTTCCACTGGCTTAATGAGCGTATTCAACGGAACCATCGTACCAGAATTGCTGCGAACAAAGAGGAAACGCATATCATTTACATCAGAACGGAATTGCGGCTCTGCCTGCATAACTACTTTATAGATACGGCCGAAGTCATTAAAATCATTGACCTGCCAGCCACCTAAAAAGGCTTGCAGCGCCTGATAAACATCAGGCAAAGCAACTCCGAGCTTCTCGGCTTTATCACGGTCTACCTCAAATTGATACCCCGGTGTATTCGCCTGGAAACTCGAGTTGATCATGGCAAATTCTGGACGTTTTCGGGCAGCAGCCACAAACTGCTTAGAAATAGCATCCATATCGGCAACTGTTCCGCCGCCTTTATCTTCAATCATCATGGTTACGCCACCAACAGAACCAATCCCAGGCAGTGTCGGTACGTTCAGGGTGATCGCACTTGCCTCAGGAATATTCGCTGTCAGACGGAATACATCGCGAATTTTGGCATCAACGCTGAGCGCCGCAGTCGGTCGATCTGACCAAGGCTTTAACGCTGTAATTAAGAGAGCTGCATTTGGTTTTGGCGCCCCAGCCAAAATGTCATACCCAGTAATCGCCAGCGTTGTTTCAACACCTGGCATTTCGCGGATTTGCGCAGCAATATCTTCCGCCACTTTACGCGTACGATTGGGATTTGCTGCTTCTGGCAAAGTGATAGCAGAAAACATAAATCCCTGGTCTTCACTTGGTACAAAAGAAGATGGCAGATTCTTAAAGATACCACCAGACAATACCACAAGAACAAGCAAGCAAATGATCGTAATGGCCGAACGGCGAATCGCTTTTTGCACGCCCGCCGAATAACGTTCGACTAAACGGTCAAAGCCATGATTAAACCCAGCAAAGAAACGACCTAAAACGCCAGGATGGCCCTCTTCCACATGAGGCTTTAATAACATTACACATAAAGCAGGCGTTAGCGACAGCGCCACAATGGCAGAAAGCGCCATTGAAACAGCAATCGTAATAGCAAACTGCTTGTAAAGAACACCAACGGTGCCGCCGAAAAAAGCGACAGGAATAAATACGGAAGCCAGTACAGCTGCAATCGCCACAACTGGACCGGAAACTTCACTCATCGCCTGTACTGTAGCGTCATAAGGCGACATTTTCGAGTTGCGCATATGGTGCTCAACTGCTTCCACAACAACAATGGCATCATCGACAACAAGGCCGATAGCCAAAACCATTGCAAACAGCGTTAGTGTGTTAATGGTAAACCCGAGCAACACGAAAGAAGCAAATGTACCAATTAATGATACCGGTACTGCCAAGAGCGGTATCAATGTAGCCCGCCAAGTCTGTAAGAACAAGAAGACAATAATCATAACAAGCAGCAACGCTTCCACAAAGGTGATCGCCACTTCATGCAGTGATTCGCGAACAAATCGCGTATTATCTACAACGATTTTATATTCCATACCAGCAGGGAATTTCTTCGAAGCCTCTTCAATAACTTGTTTGGCTGCCGAAACGGTATCAAGTGCATTCGCATCTGGTGTTAACTGCACGGCAAAAGTAACGGAATCGCGTCCTTTCAGGTCACTGCTGAAGGAATAATCTTTGCCTCCCAGCTCGACTCTGGCCACATCGCCAATCCGCACAAAGGATCCGTCAGGCTGCGCTCGAACAACAATATTGGCAAACTCTTCAGGATCTACCAAGCGGCCTTTTACATTGACCGTATATTGAAAGTCCTGATTGGGACCTGTCGGTCTTTGGCCAATTTTACCAGCAGGCGCTTGCACATTCTGCGCCTGAATCGCCGCTCCAATATCATTCACGGTAATACCAAGCTGCGCTAGTTTATCAGGACGAACCCAAATACGCATAGCGTAATCGCTACCGTACTCGTTAACATTACTGACGCCTTTAACACGCTTCAAGGCGTCGACGATATTGATACTGCCGTAGTTTTTCAAAAAGACATTGTCATAATCGCCATTAGGCGCCCACAAAGAAAAATACATAACTGTATCAGGCGCCTGTTTTTTCGTTACAAGACCGGCGTTTAAAACATCATTAGGCAACTGTGAGTTAGCCCAGCCAACCTGATTTTGCGTCTGCATAGCTGCCAAATCGCCGTCTTTTTCTAGCTCAAACTTTACATTGAGCGTATATGTACCATTGTCAGTACTGGTAGACTGCAGTGAAACAGCACCTTCAACACCGTTTACCTGCTGTTCAATAACCTGAGCCACTGACTGTTCTACCGTTTGGGCATTTGCACCATTGTAGCTGCCGCTGACAGTAACCTGCGGCGGCGTAATTTGCGGATACTGCCCTACAGGCAGACTATACATGGAGATTGCCCCGGCCAATACGATAATAATGGAGATAACAATCGCAAATATTGGGCGATTAATAAAAAACTTGGCCATGAAACCCCCTCCTACTTGGCATCCGGTGCATTAAAAGCATCCGGAGCAACCATTTCTATATTTAGCGTAGCTCCTGGCTGCGTTTTATTTGCACCTTCTACAACCACAATATCTTGTGCATTCAAACCGCTATCGACAATCTGGAAATTCCCGACAACGGGTCCTAGCGTAACTGGTCGATTTTCCGCTTTATCGCCATCGACAACAACAGTCACAAAGTTCTTACCCAAAATCTGTTGTATCGCCCGTTTCGGAATCAAAATAGCGCCTTGACGCGTTTCACCAGTTGATAAAATCCGAGCAAACATGCCAGGAACTAATAACCCCTGGGGATTATCAAACGTCGCCTTAATCGAAAGTGTGCCTGTCTGCTGCGTTAAGGCACGATCAATCTGATCGACTCGTCCCATATAAGGGTAAGCCGTACCATCACTTAAAACAAGACGAAGCTGTTGGGCCCAAGAACTAGCCGTATCGCTTTTTCCCTGCTGAGCAAATCGCAAATACTCATTTTCACTCATTTTAAAGACAACTTTTACAGGGCCGCTCGATGAAATCGTACCTAGACTCGTCGAACCAGCTGTTACAAAGTTGCCAACACTCAGATCTGTCAAATCAATTTTCCCATCAATCGGGGATACGACGATGGTATCATTTAAATCATTTTGCGACTGCTGTACTTTAGCGCTATTGGCTTCGACAAGAGCCTCATTCTGCTGCTCTGCCGCTACAGCATTATCATAAACTTGTTGCGCTACAGCATTTTGTTCAATCAGAGTCCGATAACGCGCTGTATCACGCCGTGAATTACTAAGCGTTGCTTGCGACTGAGCTAGCTGTGCCTGACTGTTCAATAAATTTGTTTCATACTGACGGCTGTCAATTCGAAATAAAGGCTGCCCCTTATGAACCATTGCACCGCCCTGGACCATTTTTTCCAAGATACGACCTGTTACATTCGCCCGAATATCGACCTGATCTTTTGCTTCCACTTGACCGATATACTCATAAGAAATCGGCGTATCTTTCTGCTGGACTTGCATTGCCTTTACGGCAACAGCCTGTGGCGGCCTTGCTGCTTGCTGACTGCCGCAACCGGTTGCCAATAGCAAAGAAGCGATGGCGGCCAAGCCTATTACTTGCTTACTAAGTCGGCCATAAGATTTTCCCATCCACATCTGTAATCTCTCCTCCTTTTAGGCAAACATGCCCATTCACACTGTTACTCTTCTATTTGTGACGGCTTTATTCTTTCCCGGCGCAAAGGACTCCGTTCATAAGAATATCACCGATACAATCTGTGGCTTCTTTTAGCGATATATTGTGCTCCGTTAAAAAAGGATACTCAATAATTTCCTCCATAGTACCGCGTATCATCCGCTGCAAAATAGGAAGATAGACAGGTCGAAACTCCCCCTGGTCAATGCCTTCTTTAAGCATGGCTTCTAGCGTCATCCATTCTTCATCAAAAAAACGATCAATTTTTTCTTTTTCCTGTGGCATAAACCGCTTAATATCCGAAGCAACGCGCCCTTTGGTGGCCGTACAAACTTGTGGCACAATGAACAGACTTTGCCGCAGTTTTTCAACAAATGATAAATGGGGATTGCTTACAACTTCACGACGGGCACGGCGAATTTCGTTCAGATGTTCATCGACAATCGCACCAATCAGCGCCTCCTTCGAAGCAAAATGTTCATAAAGCGAACGTTTGCTAACACCAAGCTGTCTGGCAAGATCATGCATCGTAAACTTAACACCATGTTGTTCCATTGCCTCTCTGGCTGCTGTCATGATTCTTTGTCGCATTGTCTCCCCCCTTTATGTTAAAAATAAACGCACGGTACTCTATTTGTTTTTTGCGTACCATCCTCTCATAATACACTACTCTTCTTCACCTGTCAATATTTTCTAATTGTCATACAATTCTTATCTAGTAAAACGAAAGGAAGCTTTCCGAGAATCTTTTTCGACAAAATTTTTATAGTTCCTGCTTTACTCCAAAGATGATTTTTAGATACAAACACATACTTAGCTCAAGCAAGGATAAGCTAACCAAAAGCTATTGTGATTACAGCTTATTTATTGTATAATCTTACTATACCCTACCGGGGTATAGTAAGATTAAGGGGCGTTAAACTATGTTAACAGAGTTAGAGAAACAAACGATCAAACCGCGTTTAAAAAAAATAGCTGGTCAAATTAACGGGATTGAAAAAATGGTTGATGAAGGCCGCTACTGCATTGATGTTTTGCAACAGCTTATGGCTGCCAGAGCGGCTCTCAATAAAGTATCGTTGCTGATTCTTGACAGTCATGCCAAAAGTTGCGTTGTAAAAGCAATCCAAGAAGATCATGGTGAGGAAAGCATCAATGAACTCATGACTGTAATAAAACAGTTCACAAAATAAATGTCTCAGTAGATTTTCTTTGAAAGGATGTGGCAACATGCCTGAAATACCAGCAAAAAAAATAGAACTTTCCATTACGGGAATGCACTGCGCCGCCTGTTCTACCCGCATTGAGAAAGTAGTTTCTCGTCTGCCTGGCGTTGCTCAGGCGACAGTCAATCTCGTTGCTGAAAAAGCAACGATCGAATATGATGAAAATCAAATTTCTTTGGAAACCATCCAAGCGAAAATCGAAAAGCTCGGTTTTGGTTCTCATTTGAACCACCCCTCCGCTCCGGTTAAAGAAACGGAAGCAATCCGCCAGCAAGAAGCCCGTAAAGAAACCTTGCGTCTACTCTTTGCAGCTGTTCTCTCTTTCCCCTTACTGTTTGCGATGCTGCTTCACAGTCTTTCGATCGAAAGTACGTTAGGCCATCTTTTAAAAGATCCGTACTTTCAACTCGCCTTAGCAACACCAGTTCAGTTTATTGCTGGTTGGCCCTTCTACCACGGCGCCTTTAGCGCCTTAAGGAGTGGCGGCGCTAACATGGATGTCCTAGTGGCGCTCGGAACTTCAGCCGCCTATTTTTTCAGCTTGGCAAATGTGTTAAACGGCTCGCCTGACCTCTATTTCGAAACATCGGCAATTTTAATTACACTTATATTGGTAGGAAAACGACTCGAAGCGCGCGCGAAAGGGCGTACATCAGAAGCCATTAAAAGTCTGATTAACTTGCAGCCTAAAACAGCGAGACGCCTGAAAGACGGCAAAGAAGAGGAGGTTCCCGTGGAAGTCATCCTTCCCGGCGATCGTCTATTAGTTCGCCCTGGCGAAAAAATCCCGGTTGACGGCAAGATTCTCAAAGGAACCTCTGCCATTGATGAATCCATGCTGACAGGTGAAAGCCTGCCTGTGGACAAAGGCCCTGGCGATTTTGTCACTGGTGCCACTTTAAATAAACTGGGCGCTTTTGAAATAGAAGCTACTAAAGTCGGCAAAGATACTGTTCTGGCCCAAATCGTCCGCATCGTCGAAGAAGCGCAGGGATCAAAAGCGCCGATTCAACGCTTTGCTGACACAATTTCAGCCTATTTTGTACCTGCCATTGTGGCATTATCCTGCCTCACTTTTACCTTATGGTATTTTTGGCTGCTACCAGGAAACTTCACGGAAGCCCTTACTCATTTCACCGCGGTTCTCGTCATAGCTTGTCCCTGTGCCTTAGGGCTCGCTACACCGACATCAATTATGGTCGGCACAGGCAAAGGCGCTGAAAAAGGAATTCTGATCAAAAACGCAGCTACTTTAGAAACGGCTCACAAAATTACCGATCTAATTCTCGATAAAACGGGAACGATTACCGAGGGAAAACCTCGGGTGACTGATCTGATCCCTTATAGTAATCTAACTCCTCAAAAGTTACTTGCGCTAGCAGCAGGCGCCGAAAGGAATTCAGAACACCCGCTCGCAGCAGCGATTGTCGCCTATAGTGAAGAACAACAAACGCCCGCTCTGACTGTCGATACATTCACCGCTCTGCCAGGTCGCGGCATTGAAGCAGTTTTCGCCGAAAAAAAATATTTTGTTGGAAATCGCTTATTATTAACAGAGCGTCAAATTTCCTACGAAACCGCTACAACCGAAATTACCCGGCTTGAATCTTCCGGTAAAACGGTAATGCTGCTTGCTGATGAAACAGAGCTTCTGGGACTCATTGCAGTTGCAGACACGATCAAAGAACATTCCTTGACTGCAATCACGGCTTTAAAACAATTAGGAATTACCTTATGGATGATTACTGGTGATAACGAGCGAACAGCAGCAGCCATTGGTCAGGAAATCGGCATTGAGACTGATCATATTCTAGCCGAAGTACTACCTGAGCATAAGGCCCAGGCAGTGGCCCAGTTAAAGTCAGCAGGAAAAACTGTCGCTATGGTAGGCGACGGCATCAATGACGCTCCGGCCCTGGCTATTGCTGATATCGGTTTTGCCATGGGAACAGGAACTGATGTAGCGATTGAAGCAGCCGATATTACATTAATGAATGGTGATCTTCGCACTTTGCCTGCCGCTATTCGTCTCAGCCAGGGAACGATGCGCAATATTAAACAAAATCTCTTCTGGGCTCTCTTTTATAATCTGCTAGGCATCCCGATAGCGGCTGCTGGCTACTTATCCCCCATACTAGCAGGCGCTGCTATGGCTTGTAGTTCAGTCTCAGTTGTAACAAATGCACTACGGCTAAAAAAGTTTGATCCGTTTAAAACGTAAAGTTCCGATTTTGTTCACACTTTCTCCATACTTTTGCCGTAAAGTTTTTCTATAATAAAAGCAGAAGGAAAATTAAACATAAGGAGTGATTCTCTTGAAAAAATTAACTACCTATGCTTTCGTCGGTCTCTTTGTTCTCGGCATCGCCGGCGCCGCTTTTGCTGCCGCACCGACAGATCAGCCAGGCCCTGGACCGGGAAATTTCATGTGTCCCTTTTTTACGCACCGTGATACTCTGACGGATGAACAAAAACAAGCCTTCACCTCTTTTCATCAAAAAATGATTGAAAATCGCAAAGAACTCATTCAGCAACAAGTAGGTTGGGGCTGGATTACTCAAGCTCAAGCTGATGCTGAAGTACAACGTCTCGATAGTTGGAGCAAACAAGGCTTTGATCCGTCCGCCATGGGACCTGGCATGATGGGCCCTGGCCATCACGGCGGCATGAGAGGACCTGGCATGGGCGGTCACGGCATGATGGACGGCGCTAATTGCGCTCCGGTCGCTCCGCCAGCCTCTAATCAGTAAACACAGCCATTACAAACAGAGATTTCAAAAACGGACCTCTTGGATGACGAGGTCCGTTTTCTTTACGAAAAAAAGTATGCTATGCTAAAAGAAATACATTTTCGGGCGGTGATTTTCCATGCAGCAGCCTACGATTCTTCTCGTTGACGATGAACCGTCGATCCGCGAACTTCTGTCTCTCTACTTTACTAAAGAAGGTTTTACAGTGGCCGAAGCTAGTGACGGCGCTGAAGCATTACTTGTTTTCCAACAGATTCAGCCGCATATTGTAATCTTAGATATTATGATGCCAGTGCTTGACGGTCTGGCTGTCTGTCAACAACTCCGTAAGATTAGCGATACGCCGATTATTCTGCTCACTTCAAAAACAGAAGATGAAGACCGAATTTTAGGTCTCGATATCGGTGCTGATGATTATGTAACCAAGCCTTTTAATCCGCGTGAAATTGTCGCAAGAGTCAAAGCCGTTCTCCGCCGGACAGCAGCACCGCCTCCTACTAGCGGCGAAATTTTAAGCCTACCAAATCTGACCATAAATCTCGCGGAACATAAGGTAACAGCCTTTGATGAAGAAATTGCTTTTGCCAATAAAGAATTGGAACTTTTATGGCATCTTGCCTCCCATCAAGGAAAAGTTTTTTCCCGCGAGCAGCTCTTAGAAATTGTGTGGGACTATACCTATTGCGGCGATACCCGTACCGTAGATACCCATGTAAAACGCATCCGCAAAAAGCTTATGGTCAAAGACAATCTCCCCTGGGATATTAAAACAGTCTGGGGCATTGGCTATAAGTTTGAGGTAAAACAATGAAAATTTCGCTACAACACAAATTAATGGGCGCCTTCATTGCTGCCGTCCTTCTGCTGCTTGTTAGTATCGCCGTTGGTTTACCGCCGTTAATCCGCACTTATTTTATTACAAGCAAAGAACATGAACTAATGACAAAAGGCAAAGAACTTGTTCAAATTGTTAACGACTATTACGATGGACAATTAACACAGCGTCAGCTCTACCTCTTTGTCAACCATATTGACAGTTTTCTGGATTCTCGCGTCTGGATTATTGATAAAGACCTAAAACTCATTACCGTTTCCGAAGAACAAGCGCCTGATACGCCAGCTCCCAACCGCCGTCCGATCCGCGAAAGCCCTATGCATCATTTCATGAACCCTTCCATGCGGCCCGATATGATGGGGCCGATGATGGCGGAGCATCACAACCACCGCGGTCCGCTGAATCAACAGCCGCCATTACCGCCACAAGCGCCAGCGCCGACGCCACAGTTACCGACACAGACAACACCGGAACCTCCCGCTGCCTTTAAATCCACTGACGCCCCTTTGTCACTGTCAGATATCACCGGAATGGACAATATTATCAAGCTGATTCAAGACCATAGCGGTGAAACTTGGTCAGTCTCCTATTATCATCCTTATTATGAAGAAAATATGCTCATGGTAGGCATTCCCCTGATCAAAAGTGACGGAACTGTAAACGGCACTGTCCTGATTCATACGCCCCTTGCGGATATTGATTTTTTCTTAAAGCATATTTATCTTTATTTACTGCTGACAGCCCTCGTGGCCTGCCTGTTAGCTTTACTGTTGGCTAATTTTCTATCGCTACAAATTATTCGTCCGCTCAAAGCCATGCGATCTACTGCCGCAGCCATGGCCGCAGGCAATTATAATTCTAAAATTACCAACCTGCCGCGTGATGAAGTAGGCGATCTAGGAAAATCCTTGAATTCTTTAAGTCAAGCCCTCAGCGCCTCCTTAGATCAACTGGCCAAAATGGACCGAGTCCGCCGTGATTTTGTGGCAAATATCTCTCATGAACTACGCACGCCTTTGACAATTATCCGCGGTTATAATGAAGCGCTCCTTGATGGCACAGTAACAGATCCATCGCTAATCACCCGCTACCAACAACTCATTCGCAGCGAAACGACTCGGCTCGAAAAGTTAATCGCCGAGCTGCTTGATTTAAGTCGCCTGCAATCAGAAGAAATTAGTTGGACACCAGAACCAGTAAATATCGGCGAAGTCGCCGTCAATGTTCTGTTTCTCCTGGAACAACAGGCCGCACAAAAAAATGTCAAACTGATCAGCGCCATCGCCCCAGATTTACCGCTTATTTTAGCAGAAGGAGATCGTTTGACTCAGCTTATTTTGATTCTCTTGGATAATGCCGTAAAATACTCACCGCCAGAAAGCGAAATCTCCCTAGAAGTATTTACCGCAGCCAACACAGTCTGTCTCAAAATATCTGATCAAGGTCACGGGATTGCCCCAGCTGATCTTCCCTACATCTGGGACCGATTTTATAAAGGCGATAAAAGCCGAACCCGCTCAGGTGCTTCCGGCGGCACTGGCTTAGGACTTGCCATTGCGAAAGCCATATTAGACCGTCATGGAGCTACAGCTGAAATCAGCAGTGAAATAGGCCATGGCACCACTTTCACGATTTACTTTCCGAAAAAATAGGCTGTCTCATGGTGAGACAGCCTATCACCTTTTACAGCGCCCTTGATGTGAACAATAGCGACAATAAAAAGTATCACATTTTTTCTCTGGTTTTATTTTTCCTGCCCGAATCGCACCATAACGCTTAACAAGCTGTAGAATTTCCTTTTCTGAATAAAGCTTTACCGTTTCTTTTCTACCATTCGCAAAGTGGATAAAACCATAATCAGCTACAGGCATCTTCTGATTTTTCTTGAGCAGCAAGCGATACACAGACAACTGAATTTTATCAGAAGGATAGACCTTGCAAGAACTGCGGCTTTTATAGTCACCGACGATCAGCTTATTGCGAGAGCGCCATACTACATCGGGCGCACCACATAGCGGCACTGGATCAACGATTTCCATATACCATTCGGTGCGGTACAACACTAGCTTTGCCGCTGACCTATGCCAAAAATACCAGACCGCGAGAAACACGGCACCAATTACTAAACCTAGACCATCCATAAATCAACCTCGTTCTAAGAAATCCCTAGCCCTAGCCAACGGCAAAAACCACGCCATAGCCGAGCTAAAAAACTACTGTTTCTGCCAGTAATACGGTCAGCAAAAGCTTGATGAGCCTGATTGCCGCGGCGGATTTGTTCTTTGGTATATTTATGATCGTCGCCATAACAACAATCATAATAGAGCTGTTGTTCACACTTTCCCATTTTCGCTAATTCCGTAGCCGATAAAAAAGACGGTCTCACAGTCTCCCCCCTTTTCATCCTACTTATTTACAATTTTACCAATGTTTTTAAGGGAAATCGAAATTGTCCCGTCAGGATTATTAATAAACTCAATAAACTCTTTGCTGTCAAAATAATCCACAGGAAAGGACAATTCAATCCCCGTATCTGTCTTAATTTTATGATTGCGTCCTTTTTTTACGGTAAATTCCTTATCAAGTTTTACTTTTTCAGTAATCCCGGCTTCCTGTACTTCCTTTAAATATTCAGCCTGCAACATCGGCGACATGGGAAAAATTTCACGGCTGAGATCGCTCGGGTCAAGATAGTCCGATAGTTCCGTATTTTCCACCATAAAGCTTTTGGCACGAGACACAGCAGCAACAGCGCTTTCACCGTGATTTTCCGCTACTGTTTTTGCAATCGTACTGACAAGTTTAACCGTTTCCTGCGGTGAAATTTTCGTACTGCACTGAAGAACTTGTTCCGACAGCGCTAAGGCCTCCTGTCCGTTCATGGATCGCTTTTTCTCAACTAGTCGAATCGCTAAGGGGTCAACAGAAATCAAAGCATATTCGTCAATTTTCTGCGATAACCCCGGCAAGATAGCGTAATGATGAATAATCTCATTTCTTACTTTACCATCCGCCTGATTCACTTGGTGAGTAAAACCAACGCGGTTATTGCAGAGTAAGATTGCCAAAAACCGCGCATCATCAAGTGCTGCATCGCATACTAATAAATCAGTAGACACAAGGGCGTCAGACTGAGATAAAGCTTTGTAAAGCAGTTCCGCAATATGGCGAGAAAACTCTACAAAATCAAGTTGCTCCGTAAAATAATCCTGTACTTGAATCAAGAAAGAACTTTCCGGATAAAACTCGCCTGGTTGCGCTTGTTGATCCTGACTGGCCCTTTCCAAATGTTTTGTTAAAAATGTAAAAATACTGTCACTGCCCAGATCCAGTTCTTCTTCGGAAAAGACCGTAAGACCTGACTGAAAATCTAAAATATGCAAAATTGCTTTATGAATTGTAATCAAAAAAATCCCCTCTTTTGTTTGCTCTGCCCTGTATAACTCTGCCCTTTATTGTAGCAAGGCCGCGAAAACAAAACAAGGCTTCTTGGCTGCTTGCGCCAAAAAGCCTTGCTTTTTATTTTACGCCATCGATTACGGGACCAGCTTGTAAAACTTCCTCAGGAATCTGATCGCCGAACTTTTCCATATTCCGAATGAAGCGTTTAGCCAATTGCAATGCCGTCATATCATATTCGGCTGGATCTTGCCATGTAGAACGTGGCTGCAATACGGCGTCAGGCACATTCGGGCAAGTCGTCGGTACAAACAGTTGAAATAGAGGATCCTGTCGATACTCAGCCTGTGCAAGAGAACCATCGAGAGCGGCTGTGACCATAGCGCGCGTAAAGGCAAGATTCATGCGTTTGCCTACGCCTGCCGGACCGCCGGACCAACCGGTGTTAATCAGATAGACGTTCGTGTTATGAGCTGTCAGCTTTTCTTTCAAAAGGTTTGCATAAACGAGTGGTGATAGAGGGAGAAACGGTGCGCCAAAGCAAGCGGAAAAAGTTGCTTCAGGCTCAGTTACGCCCTTTTCTGTTCCGGCTAGCTTACTTGTATAGCCTGATAAAAAGTGATACATGGCCTGTTCCGGCGTCAACTTAGCTACAGGCGGTAAAATACCGAAAGCATCAGCCGTCAAGAAAATGACGGTTTTCGGATGGCGTCCCTGCCCAGCCAAAAGAGCATTGGGAATCGCATCAATCGGGTAAGCTGCCCGTGTATTTTCCGTATGAATAGCGCTGTCATAGTCAGCAGTCCGGTTCGTATCATCAATCGCTACATTTTCAAGTACTGTACCGAATTTGATAGCCGACCAGATCTGCGGCTCGCCAGCCTGACTCAAATGAATACACTTGGCATAACAGCCGCCTTCTACATTGAAAATCCCCTGTTCACTCCAGCCATGCTCATCATCGCCGATTAACCGTCGCGCTGGATCAGCGGAAAGAGTTGTCTTTCCTGTACCGCTCAGTCCGAAAAACAGAGCAGTATCGCCCGATTCGCCTACATTTGCCGAACAATGCATCGATAGTATGCCTGCTTTCGGCAGCAAATAATTCATCACAGTGAAAATTGACTTTTTCATCTCGCCTGCATAGCTCGTTCCGCCAATTAAGACAAGTCTGCGTTCAAAATGAATCATAATAAACGTTTCAGAGCGGGTCCCGTCAACTGACGGTATCGCGGCAAATCCCGGTGCGCAAAGAACTGTAAAATCACTGTCAGCCTCTGCAGCAGTTTCTTCGGGACGAATAAAAAGCTGATGGACAAATAAATTCTGCCAAGCGAATTCATTAATAAACCGTACCTTTAGCTGACTTGCTTGTTCGGCCCCAGCTAGTCCGTCAAAAACAAAAATTTCACGATTCTTAAGATAAGCTTCCATCCGCAGATAAAGGGCTTGAAAAGCTTCTTCACTAATGGCCTGATTGCACACCCAGTCTAATTCTGTTGCAACATTTTTGCTTTTCACAACATATTTATCGTAAGGAGAGCGTCCTGTATGTTTGCCTGTAAGAACCCGGAAAGCGCCTGTAGAGGTTAGTGCGCCTTCACCGCGGCTAAGTGCTTCAGTAACAAGTTTTGCTGGTGAAAGATTCCAATGAACTTTTTTTGCTGATACAATAATTCGTTCTTTTTCTTGATGCAGGTTTTCCATAACTCTCCCATCCTTCTAGCTCATTTTATAGTGACTTTACAGTTACTTCATTATAGTCATACGAAAATTCTTATCTTTAGTCTATGCTTTGTGAACAAACAAAAAAACTTGTCTTACTGCTAAAAAAAAGAATTTTGCACATTGTATACATAGGTGCAGTCTAATAAAAATTTAAATCCAACCGACTAATACACCCCTGAATTGAAGCTTAAAGAATGCCGTAAATGTGCGACTTCTAAATAGTATACTATTAATTATATTTTGTCAAATAGTATATACTATTTAATTTAAAAGAAAAACCACGGCACTAGCCATGGTTAAATTAAGCAGACTTTAGAAGCTAGGCGGTGTCATCGCCCAAATCGAAACAGCCGTTACAGTTCCGCAGTTAATAAATCGGTGAGGCATTGCGCTGTCAAGATAAATACTATCCCCTTCCGCCAAAATAAACTCACGACTGCCCCATTTAATTTTCATTGTTCCCTGCAGCATATAACCGCATTCTTCTCCATCATGACAAATCTGCTCTTCAAAATTTTCTTGTCCAGGCTCAATGGTAATCATTAAGAATTCCATTTTTTTCTGCAAACTAGGGCTTAATAGCTCATAAGTAATACTAGAATGAGGCAATATAATTTTTTTTCGCTCCGCTTTTCTCACTATGGGACTTTCCTGTTCATATTCGTCAAAAAAATAGTTAATATGAACAGACAAAGCTTTCGCTACCTTCCACAAAGATCCAACGGACGGCGTCGTCAAATCTCGCTCCATCTGACTGATTAAGCCGCTGCTCAATTCCGCTTTCGCCGCCAACTGTTCAATACTTAATTTTTGTTTTTTTCTTAACTGGCGAATCTTTTTACCAAATTCCATCTATTCACCACACAATACAAAGTTTTCTAAATTTATCTTTTGGTAAAAAACGGTAAAGAAATTAAAGGATCTGTTACGATTTTCGGTTCGCGAATTACCATATCCACATGGCAAGAACAATGATTTTTTCCGATTTGATAACTATCCCCTAAGGCAAAGTGAATCGTTCCGGCTGCTTTTTCATCCACCGATATATTATGGACAATCGCTTTGTGGGCAGGATTAAACCCAAGAGCAAACTCGCCAATCAAATAAATATCGGGTCCCAGCGGACGAATATACTCGGCAAAATCAGGCGACGCCTTGACTAGCTTTCCCGCAGCAAATTCCAGACGCTGCGGCTCCTTAGGAACCCACGAACGCGTAATCGTTCCGTCAACCATCAGCACCCCTTCGAAAGTATCTTCAACGGGACAGGTATAAATTTCACCGTCAGGCATTTGCGACAGTTCATCTTGACGAAACAAACCATTTGCCATAATCCAGCGACGATTTTTCACTGAAAAAGAAATATCAGTACCAATATCTGATGTAATATGAAAAGTGCTCACTTTTTCTAAATCATGCTTAATGTTTTCTAAAAAGCCAGCAAGCTCACGATAATCAGTAATCCCCCAAAAAGAATCTGCTAAATACGACTCTTGCCAATCATAGAGATTCAGAACTAAGCAGTCCGCAGATAGAAGTCTGGCACGTTGCCACTTACAAAGTTCATAGTCTGGCTCAGCGGGATGGGACAACTCGATCGCATGGCTGACGTCATGACGCATTTTTTCGGTAAAGCCTTGCCTAACAGCATCGACTACAATCGTAGGGTAAGGTAGCAGATCTGCAATCTTTTCGGCAAGCTGCTGATTTTTCTGATAATAGACAGCTACAAGACGAACTGGAAAATCACTTTTTTCGATAGAAGCACATAAATTGGCTTGTAATTTATTCAAATTTTTTCATCTCCAAACAAGAAACCCAATGGCCTTGGCGATACTGCTCTAGCTGGGGAATCGTTTGCTGACAGCTCTGGACAGCAAAAGAACAACGTGAAAAATAAGCACAGCCACAATTCCTTTGACGAGCCCCTTGTCGCTGTTCATAGTCAAGGCCTGACTGACTTAGCGGCTTGCCAATCAACGGAACAGCTTGAATCAGTTCCTTGGTATAAGGATGCTGCGGTTCAAGAAGTACTTCGTCGCGCTGGCCAATTTCTACCACCTTGCCAAGATACATGACAGCCACGCGATTCGCTACATATTTCACGACAGATAAATTATGAGAAATAAAAATATAAGTAAGGCCAAGATCTTGCTGCAACTGCAGCAGTAAATTTAAAACCTGCGCCTGAACAGATACATCAAGGGCCGAAGTCGGTTCATCTAATATCAAAATATCCGGTTCGGTAGTCAAAGCTCGGGCAATCGACAGTCGCTGGCGCTGTCCACCGCTAAATTCATGAGGATACCGCGCTAAATGCTCTGCACCTAAACCAACCTTCTGCAGTAAAGAAATTACTTTTACTTCCATCTCACTACGGCTCCATTTACCAAGAACCCGCATGGGCTCTGACAAAATCTGTCTGACTGTAAACCGAGGATTAAAGGATGAATAAGGATCTTGAAAAACAATTTGAATCCGTGAGCGAAGCGGTCTAAGCTCTTTTTCAGACAGTTTTCCCAAGTCGGTCCCTTCGAGTAAGATCTGACCGCTTGTCACTTCCTCCAACCGAATCATTAAGCTAGCCAAAGTACTTTTGCCACAGCCTGATTCTCCGACAATTCCTAAAGTTTCGCCTTTATCTACCTTCAGACTCACACCATCAACCGCACGGACAGTCTGCTTGTGCCCTAAAAAAGATTTTTTCGTAAAATGTTTTTCTACTGCTTCAAGCTCCAGCAGCGCTGCCATAAGTGATCGCCTCCTCTGCATAGTTCCAGCAACTTACCTGATGACTTGCATCAACTTGACGCGAAGCAGGCTTAGCTGTTTGACACAAGGGCTGCGCCTGCTCACACCGAGGGGTGAAGGGACAGCCTGCTAGGGGCGATCTTAGATCAGGCACGCTCCCCGGAATCGCTTGCAGCGCGCCGCGCTCGGTTTGAAAATCAGGAATTGAATGAAGGAGCGCCTTTGTATAAGGATGTTTCGGCGCTTTTAATATAGCGTCTACTGGCCCCACCTCAACAATTTCACCGGCATACATGACTGCTACGCGTTGACATAGCTGGGAAACAACACCTAAATCATGGGAAATAAAAATAGCCGAAGCGCCTGATTCCGCCGCAGCAGCGCGAAAAAGACGTAGGATTTGCGCTTGAATCGTAACATCAAGGGCTGTTGTCGGTTCATCAGCAATAAGTAAGGCTGGCGCGCAAGCCTGGGCCATGGCAATCATTACCCGCTGCCGCATGCCGCCGCTTAATTCGTAAGGATAGCTTTTCAAAATCCGCTCAGGTTCAGGAATTTGTACAGACTGCAACATGAAAGCAGCATGCTTTAATGCTGCTGCTGCGCTCAAAGGCTGGTGAGTGCGCAGCATGTCCGTAAATTGGCGACCGATCGTAAATACTGGATTGAGACTCGTCATAGGCTCCTGAAAGATCATGGCAATCTCTTTGCCGCGCAAATTCCGCATCCCTTCAGGACTATTTTGCGTAATATCCTGTCCTTTGAAATAAATCTTACCTGATTGAATGGCTTTTGACCCGCCAGGCAAAAGTTGCAAAATGGCACTAGCCGTAACCGACTTTCCCGAACCGGACTCCCCTACCAAGCCGAGAATTTCACCTTTTTGCACGGTAAAACTAATGCTATGCAAAATACGCCTTACTTCTTTGCCTACGGGAAGATCAACAACCACATTCCGAAGCTCTAATATCGTTTCTGCCATTGTTACTCTCCCTGTCTAATTTTTGGAACGGGGGTCTAATAAGTCGCGAATCCCATCGCCTAATAGATTAAACCCAACCACCGTAATAAAGATTGCAATGCCGGGAAAAGCCACATACCACCACTGATCCAAGGCATAAATTCTAGCTGTACTGATCATAGCGCCCCATTCCGGCGTAGGCGGCTGCGCCCCCAGTCCAATAAAAGAAAGGGAAGAGGCTGTCAAAATGGCTTCGCCGATGCCAAGGGTAACCTGAATTAAAACAGGCGCCAGACAATTCGGTACAATATGGCGCGATAAAATCCAAAACCGATTTGCGCCAAAAGTTCGCGCCGCCTTCACATAAGGCTGTTCCTTGAGGGACAGTACCTGCCCGCGTACTAAGCGCACATACAGGGGAATTTTCACGATCGCTACAGCTAGCATGGTATTAAATAAGCTAGGTCCCAGCGCAGCAGCCAAAGCCATAGCCAAAACCAGCGAGGGAAACGACAAAATAATATCGGTTACCGTCATGATGACTTGATCGGTTTTACCGCCCTGATAACCAGAAATACTGCCGACAATCGTACCAAACACCGAGGCAATGATGACAATATAAAGACCTACCTGAATGGAAACGCGACAGCCAAAAATTACACGGCTAAAAATATCGCGCCCCACTTCATCCGTGCCAAAAAAATGGCTCAGACTAGGCGGCTGTAATTTATGGATAATATCGATTGCTACAGGATCATAAGGCGCTAAGAGCGGTGCTGCGATCCCCATAAAGGCCATAATAAATACGATGAAGCACCCGATAAAGGTCAGAGGATTACGACGTAAAATTACAAAAGTTTTTACTGCGGCTTCCAAACTTACTCGACCTCCCGGATTTGCGGATCCAGCCAGCGATACACCAGATCAATCAGCAAGTTAATCAATACATACCCTAAAGCAACGATCATTGTAAAACCCATAATGGCCGGAAAGTCGAGAAAAGCAATCGAGTCGACTACATATTTCCCCATACCGGGCCAGGAAAAAATCGTTTCGGTAATAATAGCGCCGCCGAGCAGTTCGCCAAAAATTAAGCCAGCCACCGTAACGGTAGGCAATAAGGCATTCTTTAGGGCATACTGATATATAATTTTTCGTTTGGAGAGACCAAAGGCTGTGGCCGTACGAATATAGTCAAGCGAAAGTACCTGTATCATACTAGAACGAATCTGTCTGGCAATTACCGCAAGCTGAACATAGGCAAGACAACTTGCTGGTAAAACTAAATGTTCGATTGCGCTGGCGACAACAGGAATATTTCCGGCTAACAACCCATCAATGAGATATAATCCCGTGACAGGCGGCGGCGGACTTAAAAAGGTATCCAAACGACCTGATGCCGGAAATAATCCTAACCATTTATAAAAAATAATTAGTACAAGCAGCCCTGACCAGAATAAAGGCATAGAAACGCCGATGAGCGATATAATACGGCTCAAATGATCACCAAAACGGTCTCTGTTAACAGCTGCCATAACGCCAAGTAAAATACCGAAAACCAACGTGAGAATCATACTGACTAAAGTTAATTCCAGGGTCGCCGGAAAAAACTTTCTCAATTCCGAGGCGACGCTTTGCTGCGTGCGAATCGATTTTCCCATATCGCCTCTCACTAAATCAGCTACATAGTGGCCATATTGCACATAAATAGGCTGATCCAAACCAAGTTCGGACCGCATCTTAGTGACCGTTTCCTGACTGGCCTTCTGCCCTGCCAGCATTCGCGCTGGATCACCAGGAATGACGTGAGATATGGCAAAGGTAACCATAGATACGCCCAAAAAGACAACAATCAGGCGAGGAATGCGGTTTATAAAGTATCGCAATAGAAACATGCGTAAGATTCCTCCAAAAGAGCGGTTAGAGGCAATAATAAGCCCCTAACCAGCAAAGGTTTTACTGTTTTTTCATTGTGGCAAAATTATACATGCTTTCAAGCATTGGATTAAATACAAAACCTTGCACATCTTTACGCATCGCTGTCATGACATCGCTTTGGAACGCCAAGATATAGGGTGCATCATCTAAAACAAGCTTTTGCGCTTCACCATAAAGTTTTATGCGTTCTGGCTGATCGCTGATTTTTTCAGCCTGTCTTAGCAAATTGTCAACTTTATCGTTTTTGTAAAAGGAACGATTCCCTGAAAGGCCATGCATTCTTGAATCATACAGATAGGTCATAAAGAACTGCGGATCAGCATAGTCAGGACTCCATACGCCTAAACAGAGATCAAAGTCAGCCCGATCAACTTTTTCACGCAAAGTTGGCCAAGCCACTTTTTCCAGTTCCAATTTGACGCCAATTTTACTGAAATTATCTTGAATCAGTAAAGCCTCGCTTTCCCAATACGGCTTATAGTCAGAATAAAGCAGTTTTAACGTAAGTCCCTGAGCAAATCCAGCCTCTGCCAGAAGTTGTTTTGCCTTATCAAGATTTGTACTATATCCTGTCAGCGAAGCATCATGGCCCCACAGACCTTCCGGCACTGGACTCTTCAATTGAATGCCTTTGCCTTTGATCGCCCCTTGAATTAGGCCATTATAGTCAACAGCATAATTCAACGCCTGTCTAACCTTCACATTATCTAAAGGCGCTTTTTTATTGTTCAGATAAATCAAGTTCGCATTTAAGCTATGATATTCGCCGACTTGAATATTGTTGTTCGCTTTTAGCGACTCCAACTGCTCTGCCGGGATATTTTCAGCAATATCAATATCGCCGTTTTCTAGCTGCAAACGCTGCGTCGAGACGTCTTTAATGACTTGAACGAGTATTGTTTGCAAGGCTGGCGTACCGCCCCAATAATCTTTCACTGCCTGCAGCTTAATATTTTGTTGGTTATTCCACTCCGTTAAATCATAGGCGCCGCTTCCCATGGTGTGGTTCGCCAAATAGTTTGACGCCATATCACCGTCTTTTTCCTGTTTCATAACAGCTGGGTTGATAATACTGGCGGCGTTAGTGGCCAGTGTATAGAGGAACGGCGGAAAAGGTTTTTCCATAATAAATTTAACAGTATAATCATCCACAACATCGACCGATTTTAATGTAGGAAAATAATCAGCCGGACCTTTATGAATTTTCATAACTCTATCAAAACTAAATTTGACTGCTTGGGCGTTTACGGGCGTACCATCGTGAAATTTCATATCTTTTCTCAGTTTAAAGACCCATTCCTTACCATCAGGACTGACTGTCCACGATTCAGCCGCCATAGGTTCTACTTCGGTACTGCTCTTGCCGTCAACCGTTTTATACTGCACTAAACGGTCATAGCTGGGATAGGTAATTTTCCAGGAAGCATTATCCATCGATACAGCAGGATCTAATGTAGCCAAATCTGACGCCATGCCGACGACTAGTGTATCTTTAGGAATCTTTCCCTGGTTTGCCTGTTGGCCGCCACAGCCAGCTAGAAAGCAGGACAACAGAACTAATAAAATCAGTTTTTTCATATTTCTCCTCCTCTAATAAATAGTTACATAGGAAATTTATCAAATAAATCTGCCTCTTAGACTCTCCGACTCTCAACTCAGCCTGGCAAATTTATAAGCCCATAAACACAAAAGCCTTCTATACCCAAATTGTATAGAAGGCTCCATTGCCTTAGCACACCATTAAGTTTTATTTTTAATCTTTTTGTAAGTATATTGAATATCTTCTTTATATATCCCTATATTCTTCACTATTTTGAAATAACCTCTTGTCATTTTAATAATTTTAAAATAAAATTTACGAAAAAAAATCCTGTCATAACGCAAAAATTATGACAGGATTTTAAAAGAAATATATAGCCTTAGTTTATCGAATAAAATGAGTAAACTCTTTTTCTTCTGGCGCAATGTCGCCGACCGTTTCACGCCCAGCTGCTAAAATTTGCAGCAGCCAAGCTATATTTTTGCCTAAAACCCGCAAAATTTGCTTTCCCTCGCCGTCTTGGTGTACTTCTCCCGGCTCTGTGCCATGAACAACCGTCCAGTAATTTGATCCAGGCACAAGCATTTCAGAATAATTCAGATAGTGATTTAATCCGTCAAAGGTTACTACGCCGCCAGAACGTCTCACGGCCACAACAGCAGCACCTACTTTATGGCGCAACATAGATCCATTGACTCCGGCTACATAAAAAGCCCGGTCTAAAAAAGACTTCATCGTACCGGCAATGCCTGCATAATGAACTGGCGATCCTAGCAATATTCCATCAGCCTGTTTCATTAATTGAATCCACTCATTCACGCTATCCCCAGCCATGACACAACGTTCATTTTGCTTTTGCGCACAAACGCCGCAAGCCATACAGCCGCGAATTGCTTGATTTCCTACATGTACGAGTTCAAAGTCAATGCCTTGCGCTGTCAGAGCTTCACCAACAAGCGCCAGACTCTGAGCCGTATTGCCATCTTTTTTCGAACTGCCATTAAATGCTACAACTTTCATTTATACCGCTCCTTTAACGAATCCAAGTAATAACCTCATCAGCTGTGCGACGAGTCTTCACGCGAGGCTCTTTTTTACGATACCCAAAGGCCACCATACAAGAAAGACCAAAATGTTCTTGATCCAAAACACCCTCTGCCGCAAGTAGCGCCTCTAGTTTATCTTTTTGAAAACCTTCAATCGGACAAGAATCAATTTTCATTTGTGCGGCAACAGTCATCATATTAGCCATGGCAATATAGCTTTGCCGACAGGCCCATTCAAATAATAATCGATCATTTTCTAATAGCTCAAAATCTTCCTGCTGAAAGCGCGGGTACACTTCATCACGCCGTTTCAGCATTTCTTCCGATAAATGATGAATATCAGTCATCATGTAGTTTGTATAAGAAGACCCTGCCAATAAATCCGGGGCCTTTCTGGCTAAAATCAACACATAGTGACTTGCTGTTGGCAACTGTCCCTGGGCCCCCCAGGAAAAAGCTTTGATTTTTTCACGTAGCACTTGGTTTTGCACAACCACAAACTTCCAAGGCTCAAAACCAAAGGAGCTTGGCGACAATCTCCCCGTTTCTAATACAACAGCAAATTCTTCTTCTGGAATTTTTTTCGCGGCATCAAATTCCTTACAAGCATGGCGAAACTGATGGGGTGCTAGAATCTCTTCTTTTGTCATCATACAGACCAACATCCTTTCAAACATTTTTATCGTAAGCTACAAATAAGCTGTACTAGATAGTTTTCTTTGCTATAATAGTAGTTGATTTAACCATTTATGACAAGTACGCACTTTTTCGTATTATAGTTACTTTTCGGATACTAAGAAAGGAAGGAAAAACTGTGATTAAATTTAAAGATACAGAATATCAATGTGCCATGGAATTGACGCTAGCCTTGATTGGCGGCAAATGGAAGTCTCTCATCATGTGGTATCTTGGCGAAGATTCCCTGCGCTTTAGCGAACTTAGAAAAACCTTACCACAAATTACCCAGAAAATGCTAACACAGCAACTTCGCGAATTAGAGCATGACGGTCTTGTTAATCGCCTTGTTTATACACAGGTACCGCCTAAAGTAGAATACTCGCTTACCGATGCAGGCAAAACCCTGTTGCCGCTTTTAACAAGTCTCTGCGACTGGGGCAAAAACTATGTAGCTGCCGTCAGCCCCACGTTAGAAGAATTACAGACAAAAGAATCCTAATTTTCTTCGGAAGATTGTCCAAAAGCGCCAGGCTCTCTTTTTTAAGAACCTAGCGCTTTTCTTCTATTAAATCTGTATGACTATTTTCGACCTGCCGCAACTTCCATCATAAATTCTTTGGCAATTTGCGTAATTTCGTCGTATTTTCCCGCAGTAATCAAATTTTTCGGCGACAAACTGCTCCCAACACCAACAGCTACTGACCCGGCTTCCATAAAAGCTTTCGCATTTTTGATCGTAACGCCGCCTACAGGCATCAGATCCATATGATCATAAGGACCTTTTAAATCTTTAATATAGTTTGGCCCCACCGAAGAAACAGGAAATACCTTAACCATATCAGCGCCTGCCTTATAGCACGTTAGGACTTCTGTCGGCGTAAAAGCGCCGGGAACCATCAGCTTGCCATACTGCTTGACCAAGCGGATCACATCCAGATCCACGTTTGGCGCTAAGACAAATTCCGCGCCGCTAGCCAAAGCCATAGCGGCCTGTTCCGTACTTAATACGGTACCGGCGCCAACAATGATACGGTCTTTAAACTCTTTATTAATTTTTTCAATAATCGAAGCCGCCCCTGGCGTATTGAAGGTGACTTCAATAGCCCGGATTCCTCCGTTATAGAGAGCTTCCACGGTATGAACCGTTTCCGTTTCCGTAAGACCGCGCAAAACGACGACAATGCCTGTATCTTTAATGATTTGAAATGTATCAGCACTACGCATCTCTTTCACCATCCTTAATATTCTTGTATTATTCTCTGATAAAGTTGTTTGCAAACAATCCATTGCCTATTCCTGTACGAACTGCCTTGTATCAAACAAATTTTATAATTGCTTTTACTATAAATGCTAGCGCAAAATTCCCAAGCCTGTCAACATTTCCTCCCTGCTAAAGGAAATGTCGTAAAATCCTGTAAAGGCTGTATTGTGATCTTGGAAAAAGTGCGTTACACTAACAACGAAATGTTTTTATATTCTGGTCTAATTTTCTGACCAACTGGCGCCGATCGGCTTTTACACAACCAAAAGCCTGTTCAAAGGCGTAAGCTAAAATAAAAGCGAGCGGTTCTTCCTGTATGGCGCGCGGCTTCGCCTGCGGATATTGTTCTAGAATGGCTTTCTGTACCATTTGTTGAAAAAAAGGATTGTCCATAAGTCCACCCTTTAACAGCAAAGAAAAGCTTACTCTCTCTAATTCCAATCTGGTCACAACAGATTGAACCAACAGTTGTAACTCCCTAGCTGCAGATTGAACAATCGCTAAAGCTTTTTTCTCATTTTTATAAGCTAAATCCAAAATACTAGGAGCCAAAGATGCTACCTTCGCTACGGAATAATGATCACTGTAAATCCAAGCGGCTAAATGAGTTTCGTCAACTAACCCTAATTGCTGCAACAAAGTGTTGCTTATGGCTGAGCAGGGCTCACGGCCGTCAGCAGCACGCAAAATATGGACAAGCCCCGCTGTACCCATAGCAAAACCACTGCCTTCATCCCCCACACGATAGCCCCAGCCACCCGCTCGTACAGTTCGTCCATCTTGATGAATGCCGCAGGCAATCGATCCCGTACCAGCAATGAGTAAAACACCATGTTGTTTGCCGCTGGCCCCTTTAAGGGCAAGTATCGCATCATTATCTAAAACAAAAGAACTTGGCGGCATCTGAAACTCTGCCAGACTAGCAGCAACCAGCGGCTCCATGATTGCATAGTCTTCGGGCGTATCCACACCAGCTAAGGCTAAAGCGCTATAGCTGATTCGCTTTGTTGCGCCGCTGACTAATAAGCGTCTGAGCAGCCCTTTCACATTCTCGGCCGCCTGAGCAGCGCCGATACTATGATAATTCCCCGAGTCGCCTTCGGCATAGGCTAAAATTTTGCCGTCATGATCGGACAAAACCGCCCTTAGTTTCGTACCACCACCATCCACGGCGAGAACTGTTTTCGCTTCCATATAGCCCTCCTGCTTCTATTTATTGCAAAGTTCTGCTACTATGTTGAATCGTAATTACTCTACTTTTTCTTCTATTATAAATTATAAAGGATCTCTCAGGAGAGTGAAACAATGACCAAAGAAAAAGAATTAGCGCAGCAAATCCTAACCTTGACCGGCGGTGCCGAGAATATAGCAAATGCTGCCCATTGCATGACCCGTCTACGCCTCACGCTGCATGATAAAAGTAAAAGTGACGCTGTCGCTATAAAAGCGCTACCTGGGGTACTCGGCGTAGTCGTCGCTGAGGAGCAGTTGCAAATTATTTTGGGACCAGGCTTTGTCAATAAAGTGGCGGCAGCCACCACAGCCATCCTTGATTCAGCTCAGAGGGAAAGTCCGCCAGAAGTAAGTGAGACTTCTCACGCTATGGAAGCTCTGCCTAGTGATAAATCACAGCCGCCATTAACGGCGCAAGCTTTAAAAGAAAAAATCACTGCAAAAAATAAGACTCCCTTTAAGCTATTTCTGCGAAAAATCGCCAGCATTTTTGTGCCGTTGATTCCTGCGATCGTCGCTTCCGGTATGGTAGCTGGCCTTACAAATATTGCTATCCAAGCAGGCTGTGATCCGAAAAGTTCTGTTATTTCTATGTTGAACGTAATCGGTTGGGGTCTCTTTTCCTATTTAGGTATTTTTGTCGGAATCAATACCGCTAAGGAATTCGGCGGAACTCCCGCTCTAGGCGGCCTTGCCGGTATTTTGATTATGAATCCAGCGATTGCCACCCTCACCGTATATGGTGAAGCTCTTGTTCCTGGTCGCGGCGGTTTAATCGGCGTACTATTAGCTGCTGCCTTCATGGCGTTTACCGAAAAGAAGCTGCGTCCCTATATTCCGCACGCCCTAGATATTGTAGTAACACCGCTCTTATCACTTCTCATTACGAGTTTTGCCGTCTTTTATGTCTTGCAGCCTATTGGGGGCCTGCTTTCTGATGGCATCATAGCATTTTTTAAAATAATTCTACAGTCAGGCGGCCCTTTTGCTGGTTTTGCCTTAGCTGGAACCTTTTTACCTGTAGTCATGACTGGCTTACACCAAGGACTCCTACCAATTCATATGGAGTTTCTCAATGTTCAGAAAGCGAATCCACTCATGCCGATTCTCGCTATGGCTGGCGCTGGCCAGGTCGGTGCCGCTTGCGCCATTTATATAAAAACTAAGAATGATAAATTGAAAACAATCATTCAAGGTGCTTTACCTGTAGGCGTTCTCGGTATTGGCGAACCGTTGATTTTCGGCGTTACCCTACCGCTTGGTCGTCCCTTTTTCACCGCTTGTCTCGGTGCGGGCTGCGGTGGCGCCTTCCAAGCGGCTATGCAGGTACAATCGATTGCTCTCGGGCTTTCCGGCCTGCCGCTTACTTTTCTCATCGAGCCCCAGAGCATGATGTATTATTTAATCGGCTTAGTACTTGCCTACTTTTTTGGCTTTCTTTTTACGTATCTAGCTGGATTCGATGAGGAAAAAGTAAAAACAATTTAAAGGAGTCTCTTATGTGGGAAAAAGGAATTTCCGCCTATCTAGGCCTAAATGAACCACCAGATCGCTTATACAATTATCTGGAACAAGCGAAACGCTGCAGCTATAGCCGCCTCTTTACGTCTTTGCATATTCCCGAAGCCAAAGCAGGCTGCAGTCAAAAGGAGATAGAAGCCTTTATCCAAAAAGCTGCTTCGCTAGGCTATCAGATCACAGCTGACATTTCATCAGGCGTCTTAACCGAGTTTGGCGCTTCTTGTGAAGATTTGTCTGCGCTCACTGACCTTGGCCTTACGACACTGCGCCTTGACTATGGCTTTACCCCAGAGCAAATCGCGGCTTTTACCAGAAAACATCAATTAGAAATTGAACTAAATGCCAGTACCATCACAGAAGACTTTCTCATCAAGCTAACCGCTGCCAAAACAGATTTCTCGAAAGTACGAGCCTGCCATAATTATTATCCGCGACCAGAAACAGGTCTTGCTATGGATTTATTTATGGAGCGTTCCAAGCTTTTGCGCCGTTATGGCGTTTTAGTTTTTGCGTTCATCCCTTCTAAAACGCATCCCAGACCACCGCTCGCTGCCGGTCTGCCAACTTTAGAAAAACATCGGAATCTAGAACCAGTAATCGCCGCTAAAGAATTCTTAGCAACAGGACTTGTGTCGGGTTTACTCTTTGGCGATCCACTGGCAACAGAAGCAGAACTTACCACCGTAGCCGCGCTCCCTGCTGACAGCATTTCCTTCCGCATTACTACGGCGCCAACCCTTTCACCGCTCGAACGCCAAATTCTTTTTTCATTGCATCAAAACCGCTTCGATCCCGGCGAAAACGTTGTCCGTTCACAAGAAGCGCGCTCCCTGGCATCAGGTCCGATTCCCCCAACCGAGCCACGCCAACGTCTTACTGGCTCTGTAACGATCGATAACGATTCTTATCTTCGTTATAAAGGCGAATTGCAGATTGTACGCTCGCCTTTACCAGCAGATTCTCGCGTCAATGTTGTCGCTCAAATTATTCCTGAAGAACAATTTCTCCTCTCCTACCTAAAACCCGGCGGAGCTTTTCAGTTCGAGGCAATGAACCAAAAGCAGGAGGAATCATGCCATGAAGCTTGAAAATCTACTTACCGAAGCCCGCAATCAACGAACTATCCAGATTGATTCGCTTTCCACACTAGAAATCGTTACCTTGATTAACCAGGAGGATCAAACCGTTCCGACTGCCGTCACGGCCATTCTGCCGCAAATTGCTCAAGCTGTGGACTGGATTACTGCCGCACTCAGAGCAGGCGGACGCCTTTTTTATATTGGCGCTGGCACCAGCGGCCGACTTGGCGTCCTCGACGCCTCAGAGTGCCCACCTACCTATGGCACACCACCAGGTCAAGTCGTAGCACTCATCGCTGGTGGCCCCAGCGCAATCCTACAAGCCGTAGAAGGCGCCGAAGACTCCCTCACCTTAGCGGCGGAAGATTTAACCAAAAAACAATTTGCGCCCCCAGACATTCTCGTAGGGATTGCGGCTAGTGGTCGCACTCCTTATGTCCTTGGCGGTCTAAAATATGCCAAGAGTCAAGGCTGCAAAACCATTTCGCTCGCTTGCTCTCCAGGCTCAGAGATTGGTTATGCCGCCGATCTCAGCCTAACTGTCTTAACAGGACCAGAAGTCATCATGGGATCTACCCGTATGAAAGCAGGCACAGCACAAAAACTTGTCTTAAATATGCTTACAACCGCCACCATGATTTCGCTAGGAAAGGTATACAGTAATTTGATGGTAGACCTTCAGGCAACCAATCATAAGCTGCAGGAACGGGCCAAACGAATTGTAGCCTTAGCTGCCAATATCTCACTGTCTGAAGCTGAGAAGGCTTTACAAGCGGCTCATGGCTCTGCTAAATTAGCCATTCTTATGGTGCTTACCGGTCTCGATCGCGAACCGGCAATCCAATTACTCAAAAAAAACAAAGGCTTTATCGCCGCATCGCTCGAAGCTAATAAAGTCTGAAAAAATACTAAAGTGAGGAACGTCTATGTTTGGAAAACTTTTTTCTTCCTTTAAATCCGATAACTCCACTGAAAAAGAACAACAAGAAAGGTCAATCATCGTTTACGCTCCACTTAGCGGCGCTATTACTGCGTTAGATACGGTTCCTGACCCAGTTTTTGCCGAAAAAATGTTAGGCGATGGTTTAGCAATCGAACCAAAATCACAAACGCTATTAGCTCCCTTTGCGGCAACCGTGGTAAGTCTCTTTCCCAGCGGTCATGCTATCGGTCTACGCACACCTTCCGGTCTGGAGTGCTTGCTCCACATCGGAATCGATACAGTAGCCTTAAATGGCCAAGGCTTTCGCCCCCTCGTAGCGCAGGGAGATGAAGTAGCGCAAGGAACCCCCTTAATTGAGCTTGATCTTACTTGTTTAAAACAAACAGGTAAAAAGCTCGTGACCCCGCTGGTAATCACCAATAGCTCGCAATGGAAAATAACCGAACGGACTAGCGAAGAAGTTGCCACAGCCGGTCAAACCCCTCTGTTTACAGCCGTATTCCTCGCCACCACCCCGGAGGAGGCTTTATCGTGAAACACCTAATTTCGGACTGCCGTCTCGTTTTACCAGACCGTGAGTTCGATGGCTCTTTACTGATTCATACTAGTCAAATTATGGCCATAGAAGAAAAAATATCAGCACCATCCGATGCGAAGCTGCATTGTTTTGACGGCGATTTTATCATTCCCGGTCTAATTGATACGCACGTTCATGGCGCTGGCGGCTTTGATGTCATGGACGGCACCAAAGAGAGTCTTGACGGACTGCGCCACGCTTTACTTACAGTAGGAACAACCGCTTTTTTAGCTACAACGATCTCCAGTCCCTTAGAGCAATTATATCAGGCTTTACATACAGTCCAGGCTGCCTCACATTCAAATAACGTTTCTGAAACTGCCTCAGCCGAACTGATTGGCGTTCATTTAGAAGGCCCCTTACTTAGTACCGCTTATAAGGGATCTCATATTCCTGAATACATAACGCCGCCTTCAGCTACAGAGGATTGCAAGCTTCTCACGAATATCTTGCAAACCTTTCCCAACCTAGTCCGCCTGATCACAGCAGCGCCAGAACGGCCTGGCAGCAAAGAATTCGCGTTGCTGTGTCGCCGCCATCAGATTATCGCCGCGGCAGGACATACCAGCGCCGACTACAATCAAATGCAACAAGCTGCTTGCTGGGGCTTCTCCCGTCTTACTCATTCTTTTAATGCCATGCCGGGAATTCACCATCGCCAGCCAGGACCGATTACGGCAACTCTGCTTCATCCTGATATTGAAATGGAAATCATCGCCGATGGCGTTCATGTCCATCCGGCAGTTATCGAAACAGCCTTGCGATTAAAGTCGCCAGAGAAGATTACGCTTATTTCCGATGGAACTCGCGCCGTCGCTATGCCGGACGGCGAATACGAACTAGGCGGCCAGAGAACCTTTGTCTCTGGCGGTATGGCTCGTCTGGCTGATGGAACCATTGCTGGTAGCGCTTATCCGCTACTACAAGGAGTCCGTACCCTTGTCAATACTTTGGGACACTCCTTAAGCGAAGCAGTCCGTTTCGCCTCGCTCAATCCAGCGAAACGCTTCAAGCTAGACCATCGTCTCGGCAGCCTCGAATGTGGTAAAGAAGCGACCTTCTTACGACTCGATAAAACCTTGCAGCTCAAAGAAGTTTGGGTCCAAGGTCAAAAAATCTACGAAAAGAAACACGCCCTATGAATGTCTCATCATAGGGCGTGTTTCTTTATAGTTCACCGCGCTTTTTCTCAAAGTCCTTCTTTAACTGCTTATCGTTTTGACTCGCATAGTTAATAATTGACTGATACCAAATCGACTGTGGCGAACCCGGTATAACCGGACTCCACCGCTCTGGTTGATAAGCATACTTTTCCTGACTCAGCAATTTCGTTTCATTTGCATAAATAAGACCGCTTGTCAGCATATATTCTCGCTCCTGCATCCTAAGAAGATAGCGATTTAAGGTAAAGCCTTGTTTTAAAGGCGTTTTAATCCAAACATCAATAAGTAATTCGTCACGATAGGGATCTTTCGTATAGCGAATGGTATTTGTATCAAAATAAAATTTTGTTTCTCCCTGCACATCAATATTAGCAAAGTGGGTAGCTGGTTCTACCACTACTGGTTTATCCGTTTTTTTAGCATCCCGCTTATCAAGTTCAGCCTGCGCCCCGCCGGCTGCAAAAACCGTCGTATAGGCCGTCAAAATCATCATTAGTACAAGTATAATACGCTTCATTTTGCCACCTCAGCTATCTTTGTCTTCCATAAGAAAAATATCTCTTTTGCAAAATTCTCCCTTTCTTCGCTTTTTCCTGCCACTTCGACAAAAAGCAGTTCTAAACTCCCAAAGATGGGAATTAAGAACTGCTTATTATTCTTGCACTATCTTATATAGCATCAAAATATGCAGCAATTTTTTGCGGTTCCTGCGTAACCCCCAAAGCCAACATCAACTTCAGTCTGGCTTTCTGGCCGCTTAAATCACCGCCTAAAATAACGCCTAGCTCTGTCAGCGGCTTAGCGCCGCCTTCATAGCCGTAAACACCAAGGACGCGTCCGCCTTCTACCCGACTTGTTAAAACAACAGGAATACCCGCAGCAATCGCCGCCTGAATTCCCGGAACCACTGCCGGGGGAACATTACCGCGCCCCAGCCCTTCGACTACGATTCCCTTAGCCTGTTTTTCGATAAGGCAATGGAAAAAGAAATCATCTGACCCAGCTGCTAACTTCACTAAATAAACGGATTCCTCCAGCGATTTTGGCTGAATTTTTAATTCCTTCACCGACTGGCGGCGAAAAATAACACGATCTTCATCCACATAGCCTATAGGACCCCAAAAGGGCGATGCAAAGGTCTTAGGGTTCGCTGAATGGGTTTTTGTCACCTCACGAGCACAGTGAATTTCTTCATTCATTACTACAAGAACACCCGCATCGAAAGCCTGTTTCGAAAACGCTGCCTTTACGGCACATAAAATATTTTTGGGACCGTCAGGACTCACTTCCGCGGAGCTTCGCATCGCTGCTGTAAAACAAACAGGCTTATCTGTTTTTAGTACAAGTTCCAGCAAATAAGCCGTTTCTTCCAGTGTATCCGTACCATGAGTAATAACAATACCAGCCACATCGTCTTGTAACGCAAGTTCATCGACTTTAGTCGCTAACTCCATCATTTTTGCTGGTGTCATATGGGGACTTGGTATATTAGAAAATTCCACGACCTCCACTGGACCAACTGCACGCAGCGGCGGCACAGCTTCCATCAGTTCTGCTCCGGTCACAGCGGGAAAAACCCCCTGTCTAACAGGGTCATAACGCATAGCAATCGTACCGCCTGTTGCTACTACAATTACTTTTTGTTTCATATCTAAGTCCTCTCCCTCAAAGCCTTGTTCTACTAGCTAAAAGCAATCTTCTTCTCTATTATAGCGGTACGAGAAAATTTGGCAAGATTTTAAGCGGTTTCGCCCGGCTGCTCCAAGCCGCGTACTTGCGTGATCCGATTCTGCGCGTCCACCATGACCACCCGCGGCTGTAAAGCTTTAGCTTCCTTTTCCTCCGCTAGGCCATAAGCAATAATAATGACTTTGTCACCAGGCTGAACTAAGCGAGCCGCTGCACCGTTCAAACAAATAACGCCAGAATCTCTGGGACCGCAAATGACATAGGTTTCTAACCTCGCCCCGTTATGATTGTTCACAATCTGTACTTTTTCATTGACCAAAATTCCGGCCGCTTCTAATAAAGTCTCATCAATCGTAATACTTCCCATATAGTGCAAATTGGCTTCGGTTACCGTAGCACTATGAATCTTGCCTTTCATCATAGTAAGCAACATGTATGCTCCTCCTCGAATTAAACTTTTTATTTATGACGCAAAAAAGCCTTCCCTTTTAGGAAAAGGAAGGCATAGAAGATACAATCTCATTCACCTCCCGTCTCAGTCTGCAACGATCTAAGCGGTCTTGTGTTTTCGCAATAATATAAAGCCTGTAAAAGCATTGTATGATTCCTACCGGATATCACCAAAACTTTGCCTTATGCTTCGCTAAAAACCTATTTGATCGTACCACAAACTTTTTCAACTGACAAGAAGCAACTCTTTTCATGAGCAAAAATCCCGCTTATCGCGACTTTAGCGCAATACAGCATCACCATATATAGCTTTCCACACATTGACAAACACAAGATATAGTATTATCATAATTCTAGCAAATTTTTATACAAGCAGGGGGGAAAGGGCTGGGTAAAACCGCAGCCACATGAATGATGATAACAAGTATTGTAAAACGCGACGGACGAGAAGTCCCTTTTAACTTAGAAAAAATTACAAATGCTATTGTAAAAGCGATGCAAGCAGTCAATGCCGCTGATTCGAAGGAAGCGCTGGCTTTAGCCATCAAAGTAACAGAACAGGTGGAACAGCAATCAGCAACCAAAAAAACGCCTCCCTTAGTCGAAGAAATTCAAGACGTAGTCGAACAAGTATTAATTGACGCAGATCTATCGAAAGTAGCCAAAGCTTATATTTTATATCGGGCCGAACGGACCCGCGCCCGTGAAATGAATACGCGCTTAATGAAAACCTATGAAGAAATTACCCATACTGATTCGAAAGAAAGCAATCTAAAGCGCGACAATGCCAATATCGACGGCGATACGGCCATGGGCGCTATGCTCAAATATGGCTCCGAAGGAACAAAAATTTACAATGAAATGTATATTTTAAAGCCGGAACATTCCAAGGCCCACCGCAGCGGCGATATTCACATTCATGATTTTGACTTTTATACGTTAACAACAACTTGCTGTCAAATCGACATTCAAAGACTATTCAAAGGCGGTTTTTCCACTGGCCATGGTTACTTACGCGAACCAAATGATATTGCTAGCTATTCAGCCCTTGCCTGTATTGCCATTCAGTCGAATCAAAACGACCAGCATGGCGGACAAAGCATTCCTAACTTTGACTATGGTTTAGCTGACGGAATTCGCAAAACTTTCGCCAGAAAATACTTAGAAAATCTCTTAAAAGCGCTAGAGATCTCGGCCGATCTTACTATATCTGACGCCGAAGCGATCACGCAAACTCATAAAGACTTGTGGATAAATCTCCAGCTCCGTCCGGAACTGGCAAATCAAAATAATTATTTAGCCGAAGAAGCTCGGCTATTGCAAAATATCATTGATCGTGACAAGCTCAGCCAAGCCCAAGAGTTTGCTATGAAAAAAGCGATTCAGGAAACAGATCGCAGCACCTATCAAGCCATGGAGGCGCTGATTCACAATTTAAACACCATGCATAGCCGCGCTGGCGCTCAAGTTCCTTTTAGTTCGATCAATTATGGAACAGATACCTCCCCAGAAGGCCGCATGGTTATGAAAAATATCATGCTGGCGACGGAAGCTGGTCTTGGCTATGGCGAAACACCGATCTTCCCGATTCAAATCTTCAAAATTAAAGAAGGCGTTAACTATAATCCTGGCGACCCCAATTACGATTTATTTAAGCTCGCCTGTCGCGTCAGCGCGAAACGCCTCTTTCCTAACTTTTCCTTCATTGATGCTCCCTTTAACTTCCAGTACTATAAAGAAGGGCATCCCGAAACAGAAATTGCCTATATGGGCTGCCGTACTCGTACGATTGGCAACGTTTATGACCCCAGCCGTGAAATCGTATTCGGTCGCGGCAATTTAAGCTTCACTTCGATTAATCTGCCGCGTCTTGGTATTTTAAGCCAAGGAAATATTCAGGATTTTTACGCTCGTCTTGATGAACTGATTCATATGTGTACTACGCAGCTCCTTGATCGCTTTGAAATCCAGTGCCGTAAAAAAGTCCGTAACTTCCCCTTCCTGATGGGTGACGGCGTCTGGATCGACTCTGAGAAGTTAGCGCCTGATGACACGCTTCGCGATATTCTCCGCCACGGCACTCTGTCGCTTGGCTTCATCGGTTTAGCAGAATGTTTAAAAGCCCTAATCGGAAAGCATCACGGCGAATCTAAGCAAGCTCAGCAACTTGGTCTCGACATTATTGGCCACATGCGTCAGAAAATGGACGAAGCTGCTCAAAAATACAAGCTTAATTTCTCGCTGATCGCAACCCCAGCGGAAGGACTTTCTGGACGTTTTGTTGATATCGACCAGAAAAAGTTTGGCTCTATTCCTGGCGTAACCGATCGTCCCTATTATACAAATGGATTTCATGTTCCTGTCTATTATCCCATCAGCGCCTATGAAAAGATCCAGTTAGAAGCACCGTACCACAATCTTACAAATGGCGGCCATATTACTTATGTAGAATTAGATGGCGATCCGACGAAAAATTTGGAAGCTTTTGAATCAGTAATCCGCTGCATGAAAGAAAGCGGCGTTGGCTATGGCTCCATCAATCATCCGGTAGACCGTGATCCCGTCTGCGGCTATAATGGTATTATTAATGATGAGTGCCCTAAATGCCATCGCCATGAAAACGGCGTATCATTTGAACGAATTCGCCGCATTACCGGATACCTTGTCGGAACACTTGACCGTTTCAATAATGCGAAACGAGCCGAAGTAGAAGACCGCGTTAAGCATCTCGGTTCTCGCTAAGCAAAAAACCTGCAATCCAACTGGTTTGCAGGTTTTCTTTTTTAAAGAAATCTTTACAAAAGGATGCAGGAAAACCACCCTAATAAGAGAATAATTATTTAATAGTTTATTTTTTCTTATATAAATCTACTTCTAGGAGATGGAACCTTGTGAAAAAATCTTCCGCCGACTCTAAATTAGTCATTAGCGAAGTTATGATGCCAAGCCAAGCCAATGTAGCTGGTAATATTCATGGCGGTGAAATTATTAAATTAATGGACTCCACAGCCTATGCCGCCGCTAGGCGTTTCGCCCGAACCAATGTCGTTACCGCCCGAGTTGATGAACTAGAATTTCATCTTCCTATTTTTATCGGCGATTTAGTAATATGTACCGCCCAAGTTGTCTATGCGGGCCGCTCTTCTATGGAAGTCGCAGTGAACGTAGAAGTAGAAGACTTAGAGCATGAAGGTCGGCAAAAAGCTCTCTCGGCCTTCTTCACGATGGTGGCCATTGATAAAAAAGGCCGTCCTAGCCAAGTTGCGGAATTAATTCTCGATACACCAGAAGAAAAAGCCGCTTTTGAGGAAGGCAAACGACGCTATGAGTTCCGTAAAGCTAAAAAAAACCCTAATATAGTTTGCAAAATGGAATGTACCCCCGCTGATGAATAAAACCAAATATAAACGACTTTAAAACGCCTGGAATTTTTTCTTCCAGCGTTTTTTATGTCTGTTCCTTTGAGTGAGCTGCATATAGTAAAACAAGAATCAGCGACTTTCTACAAAACATAAAGGAGGCCAGCATCTATGTCTACTTGCCTGTCCACCTGCCAGCCATCCATTCCCGTCGAAGCCCTAGAAAAAAAAGCCCACGAAATTGCATCAACGTCCGCTAAAGGAACACTTGCTGCCGGTAACGGCGTGGTCTTATTTACCATGTTCGTTTTCGAAGAACTGATTGAAGAATTGGCAAGAAATCCAGCCATGAATCTAGCACAATTAATCACTTTAGCCAATAGTATTGCCTCATTAAACAACAGTATCCATGTCGATCCATAAACAAATACGATTTATACAAAAGCAATATTTTTTACAAAGAGAGTCTGGCAATCACGTGGGAAAGAGAGTACAATAAATACCAATGAATACTCTTAGATTAACTTTTTTCATTCAGGAGGCTTCCCCGCTATGAAAGTATCACGCAGTATGACTACAAGAGATCTTATTTTTATTGGTATTTTATCGGCTTTATGCGTCATTGCCACGACGATCAAAATTCCTTTGCCGACAGGCGGTATGGTTCATCTCGGCTCAGCCTGCCTATTCACAATCGCCATTTTATTTGGCGGCGTTTATTCTGGTTTTGCTGGAGCAATCGGCTCCGCTTTTTTTGATCTGTTGCTTGGTTTCTCACCATATACAATCTGGTCGTTTATTATTAAAGGCGGTGCTGGTTTTTTAGCTGGCTGGATTGCCCGAGGAGTTTGGCCGGAATCGTCGCACAACCAGTTTCATAACCAACAACAAAGTCTGTTGCGTGCTTTTCTGGGTTGTATTATCGCCGCAATCTGGACCCTAGGCGGCTATATTCTAGCTTGGTGGCAAGTTACAGGCAGTCTCACTATCGCCTTTGGCAATGCGCCAAGTTCCTTAATTACCTCTGGCGTTGGCATTTTAGCTGCTTTACTCTTAGCACCAAAACTAAAAAAAGCCTTAAAGCTATAAACAATTCGCTATGCAAGAAATTCGAAGGGCTGTTGCATGAAAGCAACAGCCCTTCGTTTTGTAAAAATCGCTTTAAAATTTATGGTTAACGCCAAAACTGATTCCCTTGGTGTTAACATGGCCAGCTACTTTATTCTGATAATCATGATAGCCTGCCTCTAGCGACGTCTGACTGTCCATAGCATAAACAATACCAGCCTTTAAATCACCAATATTCTCGGATTTTTTATAAGATGCATAGCCAGTTAACTGTGCTGTAATCGGTTGTTCGTAGGCAATACCGCCAAACACTTCATTTGTTGCTGCCGAGCCATAATTAGAGGCGATCTCTGATTTAAAGCTGCCTGCAGCCAAAGCAAGCTGCTTTGTCAATTGATACTGTACGCCTAGTGCCGTAGAACTGAAATGAAGTCCAGTAAGAGAACTGCTATAAGCGCCGTTAGAGTAAACATTAAAGTCGCGGCTATTCGAGCGGAGATATTCCCCGGTCAAACTAACCTTATCAGTTAAACCGTAAGCAGCTTGATACGCATTGCCCTTAAAAGCGCCTAAATTTCCTAACCCGTTCATATCGGTCTGCAGATTTTCATAGGAATATCCGAGCGATATCCGGCCACTTGCTAAATTGGAATCTGGTACTGCCGCAAAAGCAGTACTTGCCAAGGCTAAAGAAAGAATCGTTGCGCTTAATATTTTTTTCACGGTAAAGCCTCCTGTATAGTATAAGCTAGTGGGAGAACGAAACACATTCTGTCCGTTCCCTTAACTACACTATAAGGGGTACTTCTTTGAAATTCTTTTGAATTAGACTGTAAATTTACTTACCGTCTCCCGTGTCGTCTCAGCTAATTTAGCCAAAGTTTGGCTTGCTACAGCAATTTGCTCCATAGATGCCGACTGTTCCTGGGCGGCAGCGGAGATACTCTCTGTCTTTTCAGCGATATCCTGACCTAAGGCATCGGATTGATAGACGGCATCTACAATCATCCGGCTATCCTGCACGACTCGCTCCATGGGACGCGATATATCGCCAATTTTATGATAGACCTGCTCAACCTTTGCTACAATATCTTGAAAAGCACTCCCAGCCTCTTGCACAATCGTTACGCCGTTCGATACCTCTTCGGTACCATTACGCATAAACGTCACGACGGAGCGAGTATTTTCCTGTATTTGCTCAATAAGCATTCCAATCTGTTTCGCCGCCGCCTGCGACTGATCAGCTAGTTTCCCCACTTCGCTGGCTACAACAGCAAACCCGCGACCATGCTCCCCAGCCCTTGCTGCTTCAATTGAAGCATTTAAAGCCAACAGATTCGTTTGGCTAGCAATTTCAGCAATGGTATGAATAATCGTTTCAATCTGTTCAGAACGGCTGTTTAAAGCTTCAACAAGCTCAGACGATTGATTAACCGTCTGAAAGATATGATCCATTTTTTCTATGGTCTTTTGAATAACGTTGCCGCCAATCTGCGCTGTATCAACCGTTTTTTCTGCTGTCGACACAACCGATGAAATATGATTTGAAATTTCCTCCATGCTATGAGTAATTTGTTGGACCATTTGTTCACTCGCCTTAATACACTCAAGCTGTGCTTTCGCGCCATCGGCTACCCTAATAATATTCTGGGCAATATGTTCAGCGGCCTGAGCTGACTGATCGGAACTAGACGTCATTTCCTCCGAGGAAGTAGCCAGATCGTCAATGTTAGAATGTAGCAAACTGACTAAGCTACATAAAGAATTTGTCATCTTATTAAAATCAGCGCCAATAGCCGCCATTTCATCATGAGAAGCAATTGTAATCGAAGCGCACAAATCGCCTTTTGCCACTGCTTCCGTAGCAATTTTCAGTTTTTTTACATTTTCTGAAATAGATAAATGGAGCGCATAAAAAACATAGAACAGCAGGCCTAATAGAATGATCAGGAAAACTACAATCACTCTTTCTATATTTTCCTGCCGTGACAACCGCTGCTGCAAAGTTTCATCTAACAGCTTCATCCCTTGATCATAAAAAACGTAGGCGCCTTGAATCATATCTGTCGTTATTTTAAAGTAAGTCTGAGAATCTTGCGAAATAGCTGAAGCTCGCAAAATATCCTTATCTAAAATGGTTAAAAGACTATTCATTTGCCCGGAAACAGCTTCACTCCCAGCAGATAGGCTTTGTGAAAAAACCAGGCTTTGCTGATAAACGACCTGGAAACCGAACCCAAAAGTTTGTGAATTTCTTTCTAATTCTTTAGCAAGCAGCATGATATCAAGTCGATCTTGCTCTGTTATCGCCTTTTTGGCAAAAATCCCGGCTCCTTTACCGCGCGCTTGTCCCATCAACTCAATCGTAGGAAGCAATACCTCATTCAAATTACTAATCAAATAGTTTGTGTCCAGCTTAGGATCTATGGCTAAATTCGATTCAACACCAATGGAACGGTTGAGAAGCAGAAGTTGCCCAATTAATAAGGTGTGGCGGCGAAAACTATCAGAAGCGGTAAACCGTCCCGCCCCGCTCTGTAGTTCACCCCATTCACTCAGACTAGCATTCAGCTGTTTTTCGGCTTGGGCTGAAAGCGGCATTTTCACTTGAAGCTGCGTAATCTTTTGAAAATCTCCAGAAATCTTTTCGCGCTTTTCTATTAATTTATTACCAAAAGACTTGTCACCACTTAAATACGCATTAGTCATGCCGCGATGTTGCTGTATATCATCAATCAGTTCGCGAATGGATTGACTATAAGCGACTCCCACGCGCTCCTTGGCTAAAAAATTAATTTGTTCATGAACCTGATTTACGATCATATATAACGCCAATAGCAGGGGAATCAGAAAAATAAGTCCTACAAGCAAAAATTTGCGTGAAAAAGCGCTCTTATCTAAGATATACAAAATAGGTTTAAACAAGCCTTTCATGCGAATCATCCCCTCTCAATTGAATAAAAAATCCGTCCTTTTCAAATTTTATTCTATTTTAACATTTTTCGACATTTAGGTATAAAGTCCCTGCCGCATTACAAAAAAAATCTGAAAATATTAAAAAGATCCTCCTGACGAAATTTATCATCAGGAGGATCTTTTTATCACGTATTTTCTAATCAGAGCTAAATTGATATACCGTCGTAGAGGTAAACTTTTGTTCTGGCAAAAGAATGGTACTGGGGAAATGTCCCTTATTAGGTGAGTCGGGAAAATGCTGTGTCTCTAGGGCCAGCGCACTACGACAAAGATAAGCCTTGCCGCCTTTCCCCGTGTCACGCGGCGCTGTTCCCGTTAAATAATTGCCAGAATAAAATTGCAAGCCCGGTTCAGTTGTGAAAATTTTCATCAACCTGCCACACTTTGGCTCATAGACCGTCGCTGCCAACGTCAAGGCGTCTGGCTCTGGTTTATTCAGCACCCAATTTAAATCATACCCCTTGCCATAGGCTAACTGTTCGTCTTGCCAGTCAATTCGTTCGCCAATGGTCCTAAGCTCCCTAAAATCAAAGGGCGTATCAGCAACAGAACGAATTTCGCCGGTGGGTATCAAATCTTTGCCTACCGGTGTAAAAAAATCACCATTAATAAGAAGTTGATGCCCTAAAATAGAAGGGTTCCCTTCGCCAGCTAGATTCCAAAAAGTATGATTCGTAAAATTAACAATCGTAGGCTGATCGGTGACGGCCTCATAGTCAAGGCGCAGTTCCCCTTGATCGGTCAAGCGATACTGGACTTTAAAATCACAAGTTCCGGGATAGCCTTCTTCGCCATCTTTAAAGGAATAAGTTAGACTCAAGCAATTTGCCGCTAGTTGGTTTGCCGTGAAAACAACAAAACGTGATCCGGCCACCCCGCCATGCAAATGATTTTTTCCGTCGTTTAGTGACAGCTGATAGCTTTTCCCTCGCAAGGAAAACATACCTGCACCAATCCGATTTGCAAAGCGGCCAATTGTCGCCCCCATAGAAGGCTGTCCGGCAAAGACATCGTCTAATGAATCATAGCCGAGAACAATATCAGCAAGCTTTCCCCGGCGATCTGGTGTTGTTAATGAAACCAGACGACCGCCATAATTTGTAATTTGCGCTTCAAATCCCAGCTGATTCGTTAACGTAAATAAAGCAACATCCTTGTCGGCAATACATGCCTTATAAGCCGCTTCCTGGAGTTCCATTTACTGTACCGCCTGAATTTGAGCAATCACGTCTTTATATTCAGGATAATTATTATACATTGGTTCTACTGCTTTGCGGAAAGGCGCTTTATCGGGGGTTGATATGATAACGCCTTTATTTTTCAACTCATTAATCGATTTTGTCGTGTAATCAGCCCATACTTGCTTTTGGAAAACACCCGAATCAATGGCTGCCTGCATCACAATTTTCTGATCTTCTGGTAAAAGTGTATCCCATACCTTTTTACTCATAATGACAACTTCTGGAACCATAGCATGTTCATCAAGTGAAAAGTACTTACAGACTTCATAATGTTTTGCTGACCAAAGGCTCGGCGGATTATTTTCTGCACCGTCAATAATGCCTGTTTGTAACCCACTATAAACTTCACCATAGCCCATAGCAGTTGCTGAAGCGCCTAAAGCATTGACCATATCCACAAAAATCTTACTTTGTTGAACGCGAATCTTTTGACCTTGCGCATCAGCTGGTGAATTGATTGGTTTATTCTTGGTATAAAAACTCCGCGCTCCAGAATCATAGTAAGCCAAGCCGATAAGATTGCTCTTTTCCATTTCCTTCAACATGTTCTTGCCAATATCGCCATCTAATACCTTCCAGAAATGTGTTGCATCACGGAATAAAAAGGGCATGGAAAGAACGCCCATATTCGGTGAAAAACTAGCTAGCGGCGCTGAATTAACACGACTGATGGCGATGGTCCCCATTTGGGTCATTTCAATCGTTTCTTTTTCGCCCCCTAATTGACCACCGGAATAAACTTGCATTTTAATTCGCCCCTGCGTTCTTTCGTCCAGAAGCTGGGCCATTTTTTTCAAACCGAGTACGGTAGGATAATCATCGGGCTGATTGTCAGCTGCTTTGAAAACAATCTCTTTCTTTTGTACTGGCGCTTGTGAAGAGGAGCCACAGCCAACAAGCAATGCCGTCGCTGCAAAAACTCCCAGGATCCCTGCTGTCATCCATTTTAAGTGTTTCATCATGCACCCTCCTTTTGTAAGTAGCCCCAAACCATCAGTGACGTCTATTCCCTCCTTTATATTGAATTAAGTTGGACTGCTTCGCCAGCTCGCCTCAAGGCATAAACAGTTTCGGCAAAGTCATAGTCACGGCCGGAACATAGGTTACGAGCAGCAAAACAATAATTAAAACCGGAATAAATAATAAAATAGCCTTAACTGTGCTTTCCAATGTACATTTCGCAATAGCACACCCCACAAAAAGAGCTGTACCGACTGGCGGGTGAACTAAACCAATTGATAAGTTTAACAACAGCATAATGCCAAAATGAACTGGGTCCATACCAATACTTATAGCTATGGGCAGGAAAATAGGCGTTAGAATCAAGATAGATGCCGCCATATCCATAAAAAAGCCAATAATCAATACAAAGAGATTAATAATTAAAATAACATAAGCAGGGTCACGCGTAACCGAAGCAATCCCGCTAGCAATCGTTTGCGGAATATGTTCATAAGCCATAATCCAGCCAAAGGCCGATGAAGTAGCCACCAGAAAAAATACCATACCACAAGTAACAGCGACCTTTTCCAAAATCTCTGGCAGAGCTGACCATTTCAATTCTTTGTAATAAAATACCGTAAGCAATAGCGCATAGACACAAGCAATGGCCCCAGATTCTGTCGCGGTAAATATTCCTGAAACAATGCCGCCAACAATAATAATCGCTACAGTCAAACTAAGAAAACCGTCTTTTAAAGCCAGCCACGTTTCTTTTAAACTACGCGCTGGTTCTTTGGCATAATTGCGCTTTACAGCAAGAAAATAGCTGACCGCCATCAAACCTAACGCAATAAGCAATCCTGGAATATAACCCGCCAAAAACATGGCGCCAATTGATACCGTTCCGCCAGCCGCTACGGCAAAAATGATCGCATTATGGCTTGGCGGCAAAATAATACCTGTCGTCGAAGAACAGACGGTAACAGATACAGCAAAATCCTTCCCATAGCCTTTTCGTTCCATCATCGGAATTAATACAGGGCCGACAGAAGCTACATCCGCTACAGAAGATCCAGTAGTTCCGCCGAAAAACATGCTTGCTACAATATTAACCATAGCTAAACCGCCGCGCATGCGCCCTACAAGAACATTGGCAAAATCTACAATGCGTCGAGCAATCCCGCCTTGTGACATAATATGACCCGCCAAGATAAAAAAGGGGATTGTCATGAGCGGAAACGAATCCAGTGAGGCTACCATTCTTTGCGCCAGCGGTGTAAGCGGAATATCGGAATAAAAACAAGTTATCAGCGAAGAAATTCCTAAACTAAAAGCAATCGGTATGCGAAGCACCATTAACAGAATAAATGATCCAAGTAGTACTACAACTCCTAAATCCACTTTACTCCCCCCCGCCTTGCCGCAACAATCGCACGAGTCTTTCCAGAGAAAAGATCAGAATTAAAGCAAAGCTCACAGGTAATGCCGCGTAAACGTAAGCAACAGGAATATGAAGCGCTGGCGAGGTTTGCTGCAAAGTGAGTTCCACCATGGAAAGTCCTTCATTAAATAAAATGCCTGTATACGTTAAAATCAATATGTATTTTAAGATAGCTAAAGGGTGCTGCAACACCTGCGGAAATAAATCGGCAAAATAATGCAGAGCCATGTGAGAATTGCGACGGACGCCGACGGCAATTCCTATCATGCCAAACCAAATCATTAGATACACAGCTAATTCTTCCGACCAAGGCGGCGTATACTTTAAAACATAACGTTGAAACACTTGATAGGACACTAGGGCAACCATTGTTATAGTAAGAACAACCATAACGAATTCAGCAGTCCTTGCTAAATAACCAATGGGGCCATGAAACTCCTCTACTTCCTCGCTTTTCATAAAGGAAACCTCCTTCTTGGTTAGCTTTCTCCCTGCAAGTTAATTCACTTAATTAATTATATATTTTGATAATTATATTTTTTTTAAGAAATTCCTGCTGACTCGTTTGAATTTTTTGTATAAATTATTGCCGACTTTGTTTTGCCATAAACAAGGAAATACCTCAAACTAAATCGAAATCTGTATCATTAAATAATTTGATATTTCTAGAAATGAGCGATCTTCCTATGATCCTACCGTCTTGGCCGCACCGCAATTGGACGCAAATCCCCTTCATTTTGCTTGTTGTCGGCCTTTCTCTGCTGATTCGAAAAACATTCTTAGCGCAATTAGGCGCCACTCTGCCTTACGTAACTTTTTATCCTGCCGCTTTTTTAGCCGCTCTTTTCGGTGGATTTCGCGCGGGGGTAGCCGCCACGCTTTGTTCTTTAATCGCTGCTTATATTTTTATTATTGATATCCGAGCTATTCCGAGTTTCAGGATCATTGACTATGTGATTCAAGCTGCTTTCCCACTAATTTCTATTGCCAACTCGTATTTAATCGAAAAAATTTATCTGATACGCGATCGTGATCGAAATCATTCCCAAGACTTGCTGAAAGTCAATCAAGATCTATTACAACAAAAAACTAACTATCAAGCTTTAGTGGAAAATCTCCCCTTTCTAATTATTCGATTAAATAAAAACCTAGACTTTTTATATGTGAATCCTTTATTTGAACAAGAAACCGGTAAGACACTGATTGAGCTTACGGAAAACGCTTGGTCTGTTTTAGGCATTCCTACTGATACATTTACAGCCTTTCAGCAGCATGCTCAAACTGTCTTTAAGACAAACCAAACCATCCAGTATGAAACTTCACTCAATTTATCGAAAGGGCAAAGCCACTATGCTGTATCAATCATTCCTGAAGGCGGCAGCGATTACAAAACAGAAACAGTCTTAGTTGTAGCCAGAGACTTAACGGAAGAAAAGCAGTTACAAAAAGAATTAATCCGTTTAGATCGGCTAAATATCATCGGCGAGATGGCGGCAAGCATTGGTCATGAACTGCGTAATCCGCTAACGACGATTAAGGGCTATTTACAATACTTTTCAAGTCGAAATACCTATCCCCAGCATAAAGAACAATTTGCAACAATGATCGAAGAATTAGATCGAGCCAATGCCATCATTACCGAATTTTTATCGCTCGCTAAAAACAAGGCAATTACTCTTGAAATAACCAATCTAAATGAAAATATCGAAGCAATCCTGCCGTTGCTGCAAGCCGAAGCCAATCTTTCAGAACATACGATTCAGTTGGAACTAGAATCGCTTCCGGCGCTTTTACTTGATAAAAAGGCCATTCGCCAAGTTCTCCTAAATCTTGTCCGCAATGCCTTAGAAGCCTCACCGCCAGGCGCTCCTATTCTAATAAAAACAACGGCCGAAACAGACGGTATCCGCTTATCTGTTCGCGATTTCGGCCTTGGTATTCCCCCAGACATTATGGAAAAGTTAGGAACCCCCTTTGTGACCACCAAGGACAATGGAACAGGCCTTGGTTTATCTGTCTGCTATCGAATTGCCGACCGCCATCACGCTAAACTAGAAATCACGACAAGTCGTAAAGGAACGATGATTGCCGTAAAATTTCCACCGCCGACTTAAACTTTGCTATGTAAAAGGGACCTGCAACGAAAGTTGCAAGTCCCTTTTACGCTTTTTCCTAGGTTGTTAAAACTGTTTATAGTTTAGTTGTTACTAATGGTCCTCATGAAGAACCTGCCGAATAAAAAACATCGTATCCACAGGCGAGGTTTTTGCTTCATAGCCTAATTCCAAAAACAAATTTCTTACAAATTCGCCCTCAGTCTCAGAAACTGCTTGGACAGTTTTCATTTCCCTAAGGACTTGTTTCAATTCACCGCTATCCATCAAATCCATAATTTTGCGGCCTTTATCAAGACCAATCAAGAACAGAAAAATAGCAACTTTTCGTACGTTATTCATAGAAAGTAATCCTCTCACTATTAAACAAGTTCATTGATTCATGCTGCAGCGTAGCGCAAATTCCGCCTTTAGCGCTAGTCCTCAGCGTTGTTTTTTGGACTTAGCGCTAGGTCGCTTCATGGCGCGAATCGCAGCTTTCGTTTCCGGGGAAATACGATAAGATTCAGTAATTTTCTGCAGTGCTTTATTATAGGTAAAATCATCTAACTGATTGGCTTGAAGATATTCATTTGTTGCATCAGGTAAATGAATATAACAAAGTGATAACGCCCAAGCTACCGCCATTTTTACATAATAGCCCTCATGGCTGATTTGATCAAATAGCGAAAAAATCTGCGGCAAATAGGCTTCTTCAATATAAAACTCTAAGATCATAACGACAGCAAAACGCACCTCATATTCTTGCTGTGAAAAAAAGTAAGGCTGTAGAAAAGTCCAGACAGCCGCTTTATGGTCGTGAGTAAATTTTAATCCGCCGCAGAAACTATCACAGACAGACCAGCTATGAATTTTCGGTACAAAAGCAGTCACATAAGCAAATCTTTCCGGCAACTCCATGGGAGCATAACCGATCACCATTCCCTGTACCATTACTTCTTCAAAGTAATCACTCGGCGCTTGCGCCAAAAAGGAGCGCCAATCGCCGCGAGCAATTTCTTTGGCTAACTGTCGGAGCTTAGGCAACCGTACTCCCAGAATCGTTTCTGCTGCAAGGTTAGGCAGCAAAGAAGCTGAAAAGTTCTGGTAGTCCTTCTCCGCCAAGCACAAAAGTTTTTCCCGTAAATTTTCCGTCATCGTTATACCTCGTACAGCGAACGCAACAAAGCGATTTCAGCGGCATACCCTTCATTATCATTAGGCGTTTCCAGGAAAAATGGCAAATGCTTCAGTTTAGGATGATTAATAATACGTTGAATGGCAGGCAGACCTAATGCTCCTTCACCGATTTTTTCATGGCGATCTTTATGACTGGCAAAAGGATTTTTACTGTCATTTAGGTGAATTGCTTTCAATTTTTCTAGTCCAATCACCGCATCGAATTCGCTGAGTACACCATCAAGATTATTCACAATATCATAACCAGCATCATAGACATGGCAGGTATCAAGGCAAACACCTAGTTTTCCAGATAGCTTCGTCAATTCAATAATCGCTTGTAATTCCTGAAAAGTACTGCCAACTTCAGAGCCTTTTCCCGCCATCGTTTCAAGTAACACTGTCGTAGTCATAGTCTCTGTCATTGTCCTATTTAATAACGCAGCAATCAGCGAAATACCTGCTTCTATGCCTTGTCCTACATGACTGCCGGGATGAAAATTATAATAATTATGGGGCGTATACTCCATGCGGTTTAAATCATCCGTCATGGTCCGAAAGGCAAAATCCCTTACTTTTTCATCGGCCGAACAAGCATTGAGCGTATACGGCGCATGAGCCAACAAGGTCGTAAATTCTTGCTTCTTAGCCAAAGTTAGAAATTTGGTAACATCCGCTTCATTAATCTCTTTTGCCTTGCCGCCCCGGGGATTGCGGGTAAAAAATTGAAAAGTATTGCCGCCTAGGGCGACAGCTTCTTTTCCCATATGAAAATATCCCTTAGCGGCTGACAAATGACAACCTATATTTAGCATAATCTTTTTCCTTCCCTGACTTTTCTATTCTTGCCAGCCTTTACACACATCAACCCATTCCTGGCACTTTGCATAGTTTTCTAGTTCAGGAATTGTTAGCTCAATGGCGCTATTGGCACTGCCACAAGCAGGAAATACAGTGGTAAAGCGCTTCAAAGATACATCCATATATACTGGAATGCCTGTATTTATACCAAAGGGGCAGACACCGCCGACGGCGTGACCAACTAATGGTTCCACTTCGTCAAAACCTAGCATTTTCGCTTTTTCTCCAAAGAATTCTTTATATTTACGATTATCAATTTTAGCATCACCAGCGGCAACTACAAGCAATACACTCTCGCCGGATCGAAACGACAGGGTTTTGGCAATCCGCTCTGGCTCACAATGCAAGGCCTGCGCTGCTAATTCGACTGTCGCACTTGATTCAGCCAGCTCTAATACGCGTTCCGTCATGCCAAATTGTTTAAAATAATTTTTTACCCGATCAATTGACATAGAAACCTCCTGAAAAGCTTGTTTTGTTTATCATTATAGCATTGCACTAAAGAGGGTACAATCTGCATGATCTCCTTTCCGGCGGGAATAATAAGAAAAAATCAAAGGAGGCCATTCTATGCCATTGAGTCAAAAAGAAAAACAGTTGCTGCAAGATCAAAAATCGCATGAAGAAGTCTGTATCAAAAAATATCAAGCTTACGCCAATCAGGCAACCGACCCGCAGCTTCAGCAGTTATTTCAGTCTTTCGCTCAAAAAGAACAAACCCATTTACAGACTATTAACTCCCTCTTACAAGGTCAGACTCCCGCTATGAATCAAACATCAGCAAGTAACTCCGCCCAGAATCAAAGCTCGTCCGCATCATCCGGCCAAGCTACTTCATCCAGTCAGTCTGGAACATCAAACAGTCAAGCTTCGACGACTTCGTCCAAGGCAAGCACAACATCACAAAATACTTCTACCGCAACTACTGCCTCTAAAGAAGATGCAACGCTTTGCTCTGATATGCTTATGACTGAAAAATATGTTTCCGGCGCTTACAATACAGCAATCTTTGAGTTTACTAATCCCCAAATTCGTCAGACTTTAAATCATATTCAAAAAGAAGAACAAGAACATGGCGAAGGCTTATTTCAGTATATGAATAGCCACAATATGTACCAGGTTCAGTAATATAAATGGTTATAATCTCAGTAAAAGAAGCACTGCTAAAATTTATTCTAGCAGTGCTTCTTCTTATGCTCACTTAGCGGTAACGACTCCGTTCATAAGGCTTTGGCCAAATAATGTCTTCTCTCAGTTCATGGGCGGTAGCAAGCGGCCAGTAGGGATTTCGAAGCAATTCCCGTCCCAAAAACAGCAGATCAATCCCCCCTTTAATGATCTGTTCGGCTTGAACCGCCTCGGTAATAAGACCACCGCCAATAACAGGAAGTCCCGTAAGTTCTTTGATTGTCATAGCAAAGCCGATTTGATAGCCAGGATAGGCTTTAGGCGCAAGGGGCGTCACAGCACCAGAGCTCACATCAATAAGATCAATTCCCTTTTCTTTCACCAAATTCAGCATAACAGCAATATCTTCTGGAGTATTTCCTGCAGTATCATAATCGTGAGCTGATACACGCACAATGAGCGGCATTTCAGCTGGAATCACCCGACGGACAGCCTCAATGACTTCGCCTAAAAACCGAGCTCGATTTTCCGGCGATCCGCCATATTCATCGTTTCGTTGATTGGCTAATGGCGAAAGAAACTGATTAAGAAGATAGCCGTGAGCTCCGTGAATTTCAATAGCATCAAACCCCGCCGCCACAGCCCGGCGCGCCGCTTGAGCAAAATTCATTGTAATTACCTGAATTTCCATTTTAGACAAAGCCTGTGGCATCCGATCTTCTGGCCCAAAGGGCACTGCGGACGGCGCTACAGGCAGAAGTGACTCCACTTGACTTTTCCGTCCCGCATGGTTTAATTGAATAGCAATTTTACTGTTATATTTGTGAACTTCCGTTACAATCCGGCGCAAATTCGTCACTTGCTCATCATCCCATAGACCTAAGTCCTGTGAAGAAATTCGACCGCCTGGCTCCACTCCCGTCGCTTCTATGATAATCAATCCCGCTCCGCCAACTGCCCGGGATGTATAATGGACAAAGTGCCAATCTGTCGCCTTACCATCAGCCAAAGCTGAATATTGGCACATAGGAGCCATCACAATGCGGTTTGCCAGAGTCATTTTTTTTAGCTGAAATGAATGAAAAAGCATAAGAAAGCCCCCTCGATAATCATTTTCTATAGCTTTCACTTCGCTACAAAAATATTCTATCCTGCTATTCTAGCAAAAATTCCCCATAAAATTTTATTTTCCCACTGTCATTTGATGAATGAGCCGTTTCGTCGGCAAAACGATTAAGAATAACAAGCAAATAAGGAGCTCTGGTACAAGGTAAGTGGCATTAAACACAAAAGAATACCAGTAAGGTGACATGTCTGGCGGTGCGTAGCTAGCAAAGAAAACAGCACCTGAAATAAAATGACAAAACAACCGTCCGCTGCAACCAACTACCGCTCCCAGCAAAGGTTTCGTTTTAAAATATCCTGCTAATCCTAGCGCCATATAGGGTAAGGGATAATCAAAGAGAACCTGTATGGGATGGAGTATATAGGGATCTTGTAGCAAATTAATCAGGCCGTAAACAAATCCGCCTAGGTAACCACCTATCGGCCCGTAGGCATAAGCAAGAAACAGCAGTGGCAACATGCCACCTAACGTAATGCTGCCGCCTTGGGGCATATGATACAGACGGAACACATGTAAAATAACAGTCAGAGCCACCATCAACCCCACATGAACGATCATTCGGACCGTAATGATTGGTTTTCGCATATTAATATTTTCCTTCTTTCCGTTCCCAATTCAAATAGACGCCTAAGGCGCCTTCGCCAAGACTGACCTCAACTAGGTTTTCCGTGTCGTCCCTAGCTTGACTGCGATTACTAATCGCATAAGGCAGAGAATTTTTTAAGAGAACCTCTGTTAACGGCCAATGAACCCCAGCAATCGAAACGTCCTTGCAAATAGGTGCTAACGGCAGCAGTGATATTACGGATGGGTTCTCAGCAAACTCCAAAGATACCGTTTCTCCTCCAGCAAGCAGCAGCAAAACTTCCTGCTCATCAGCGATTCCTAGCGTGCAAAGCCCTTGTTCTTTAAACCCCTGCAACGAATATACATTGCTAAAGGCATGATCAAAGCGGCCGCCCCATCCGCCTGTCAACAAAACTGCGTAGCCACTATTGAGCTGCTTCGCCCGCTGCAGGGCTAATTGCAAATCTGTTAAATCTTTTTCCGGCGGATGAACTTCGATTGGTATAGCGAGCTTCGTCGCCCAACACCAGCCTGCTTCTGTCGCACTATCGCCATCACCAATCAACCGTTCTGGCTGGACGCCGCTATTTCTACAACTATCAACACCGCTATCAACAGCCCATACCGAAAACCTTGGCGCAACTTGCTTCAACCAATTCTTGTCAGGCTTTCTCCCGCCAGCTACAATAAGCAGTTGATACTTAGGCAACGTTCTACTAAATGTACACCGGACCTGCGGTAAATCTAAAACGCTCAATACGTTTCCTCCTGGTCATCCCTAATCCAATCTACTATTCTTACTTCTAGAAATAGTGAGTAGAGAGCATCGCAATCACGATTTTATTCGACGACAACCGATAATCCCCTGTTTTTCTTTGGTAATCCATTTAAATCAATTTTAACTTAAACTAACTAAAACAATTTCGCTAAAAGAAATAGGTTGGTTTTAATCTTGTTATATTCAGTTATTCTAGAAAAATATTGCATCATGAGAAAAAGCATTTTATAATAAAAAAGAAATAATTGCACAATGAAGTGCCGACAGAAACATTCTGTCGGCACTTTTTTTAATACCGCCCATATAAAACACATCACCAAAGGAGGCTATTTCTCATGAAGCATCCAGCTACAGCACTAGCCTTACTCCCTGCCCCTGGTAATGGACTCGGCCTTCTCTTTATGGAAGACGCCTTAGCACTGCCTAAACAAGTAGTTTCGGCGGTCGAAACAAACGCCGAGACCGCTTTACCTGTGATTACACCCTTGCACAGGCGTCTTACTTCCCTTTACCTCGCCAACCCATTTTGGAACGACTTTCGCCTGCTAAATTATTTTGAAAAACAGGGTATCCCTTTAACTCATAGTAAGCTGAAACAACTGAAACAAGAGTGTTCCTTAGAAGACCGCGACTCCGTCTGCGCCACCTTAATCCATCTGACCACAGAGGGCGGGCTAGAGTTAACAGAAAATCAGCTTCGCTTTATTGAGCGAACAAGGCCGGAATTTCGTGATCGAGATATACGCCCCCAAAAACCAGGTGAAGTACTACTGTATAAACGACTATTCGGCCGCGGCCTTGGCAGCTTTGGTCGTCTCTACTTTCATACCTTTGTTGATATGTATACCAAACAAGCTATTAGCCACCTAAGTCCCTATCGTACCATCGCGGCTGGAAAAAAAGTCTTCGAAACTCATATTTTGCCTGCCTATCGCGCCCAAAACTATCCAGTACTGACTGTTTTTCATTCCACGCAGGACAATAATGACTTAAAAGAATATCAAAGCATTATCAAGCAAGACTTTCCTGCCAAAACGCCAGATTGGCTCCTTACCGACCGCAGTTTCGGCATCATCGAAAAACTAGAGCACTATCTTGTTCAAAAAGGCTTATTCAGTAAAACACCAGAATCCTTCGCCGCATTACAGCATTGCATTGATCAGTGGCTGGAGGATTTCCCCAGCCACTGATGTCTCTCTGCTATATAATGATTTAGATCCGATTAAAATCATAATTGGGAAGGTTTAGCTACAAGCCACTGCTGTCTTTGCTGATCTTTGGGCAGCATATGAGCGTCAAACCACATATAAAAGAACTTTTCTGCTGGCATAACAACGTAGCCATCCTGCCAATGATCGGCTGTATCATATGAGTCAGCCAATATGACTACATCATCAGCAACCGTGTCGGTTCCTAAAGTGTCATAGCCAATGATTGCGCGCCAATGACCGCCCCAATCAATATTTTCTACAAGCACGGGCGTATTTTCTTTTAAATTTTCCACGACAAAATCTTTAAATTCTTTTGGTGAAGCAAAGGTCGTACCATCCTTACCAGCACTTGTCAGGCTTGACTTTACATCCCAGCCGATTTTCTTAAAAAACGTAACCATGCCTTTCGTATCTGTGCCGACTTCCGGCTTGGTTCCCATAATTTTGGCAATCTCTAATTCATTCCAACTGGTATTGTCAAAGTGATACAGCACCGTTAACGCAGCCGCAGGACCGCAAGTAATTTCGGTTGTCTGCTGATAGGTCTTATAATTTGTTAAAATCGTAAGAGTTTCTGATGATTTCATATGGTAGAAATCAAGCTTTGTATAGTAAGGTGAATTTTTAACATTCCCGATTCCCTGATAGGCAGAAGCACCTTCCTTTGTTGTGTCAAAGCCGCTTGGATAAGGTATTACAGAACTTTCTACCATCGAATTAGCGATTTCGCCGGAAGCCGCCGCTACCCCAGCGCCAAAAACTCCATAAACGCCTAGAGTTACGGCCAAAAGAACTGTTCCCCATACTTTATTACGCATCAAATCACTCCTTTCTAGATTTACTATTCGCCTAAAATTTTGCAAACTCCTGTAGCGGTCTTGCCAACAAGAAACCGCTTAATTACATGCGGTTTTATTTTTCGCAAGGAAGCAAAACTTGAAATAGACTACCTTCACCGGCTACACTTTCCACTCGCACTTGTCCGCCGTGATTTTCCACAAGCTGCTTTACAATTGCCAGCCCAATACCGGAACCGCCACTTTTACGATCTCGCGATTTATCACCGCGGTAAAAGTGATCAAATACATGAGGCAGATCTTCCGGCGAAATGCCTGGTCCATGATCTTTTACCGTAACCTTTAGCCACGAAGCTGTTTTCTCTGCCAGAAGCGAAGCCGCCACCTCAATTTCTCCGTCTGACGGTGAATACCGAATGGCATTTCCTAAAATATTATAGAAGACCTGACACATCCGGTCTACATCCACTGTAACCTGCGGTAAGTTTTCCGCCAAAATCAGATTAATACTTAGGTGTTTTTCTTCCGCTAACGGTCGCAGCATCGAAACAGTTCTAGTAAGTAGCTGACTCAAATCAATAGATTCTTTCTCCAAAACCAATTGGCGAACTTCTGCTAAAGATAAATCGCGCAAATCCCGTATCAAGCGATTTAAACGAACAGCCTCTTCATGCAGCGAGCTCAATTGTTCCTTGTTCGGTGCAATAACTCCGTCAACCATGGCCTCCAGATTCCCCTGGATAATTGCCAGTGGCGTCCGCAGTTCGTGGGCAATATTAGCGAGCAGTTGCCGTCTTAACTGATTGTTTGCCGCAAGGGTTTCCGACATGCGATTAAAGATCACAGCCAAATGACCCACCTCGTCATTTGCTGTAACTTGAACCGTTTCGCCTAAATGGCCTTGCTCAATCTGTTGGGCCGCCTGACTGAGTTTCCGCAAGGGAATCGTAATACTGCGGGCTAATAAATAGCTGACAGCCAACGCGACAAGCAGAATAATCAACCCCACCCAAACAAGCGATTGATGAACCGATGATAAAAAAACATCCTCTAAGGGACCCATTAAGATAGCTTGTCCCGACTGACCATTCATACTATGAAGCATCGGTCCGCCATGATTCATCTGCAGTTGCTGCCCGACTAAATACTCCTGAAACAATTGCGTCATCTGATAATTAGCTAGATAAATTAGAACTAAGACCGTTACAGCCACGATGAAAAAAGTTAAGCCTGTGATGCGGTAGGTTATGCTCTGTAGCTTATTCATAGCTGCCACTGGCAAATTTGTAGCCAACTCCATACACCGTCAAAATCCACTGCGGTTCGCGGGGATTTTCCTCCAGCTTGCGGCGAAGATTCTTAATATGAGCGTCAATCGTCCGTTCATACCCTTCAAAACTATAACCCTGGATTTGTTCAACAATTTGTAAGCGGCTAAAAACTTTACCAGGATTGGCAGCGAAAAGCTCCAGCAATTTAAACTCTGTCGGCGTTACCTCAATAAGCTGATCACCTTTCTTTACTTGATAGCCCACAAGATCCACGGTCAATTGACCAAGTCGAATCGCTTCTCGACCCGATACTTCTTTATAAGAACGTCGTAAAATGGCCTTTGCCCTAGCTACGACTTCTTTCGGACTAAAGGGCTTCGTCACATAATCATCGGCGCCAATCTCCAATCCAACTAGCCGATCACTTTCTTCATCCCTAGCTGTCAACATGAGAATCGGTAAATCGCTTTCCCGCCGGATCTTCCGACAGACTTCCCAACCATCAAGACCTGGCAGCATCAAATCAAGAATCATAATATCAGGCTTTTTTTCTCTGGCGGCATTTAAAGCATCAAGGCCGTTAGCCGCCTTATAAACAGTAAAACCTTCTCGATCAAAATAGGTTTGCAAAAGCTGCACGAGCTTTATATCATCATCAACAAGTAAAACCGAATAGGAAGCCAACTTGCATCATTCCTCCTTATTGCCCCGCATCATTTCCTGGTAGGTTTGTAATTCTCTTATTCTTCTTATCATAGCAGGCAATTATGAAAAACTCATGAAGAAATTCTGCCAAGCTGCTAATTTCTTCTATTTTATCTTACTTCACCACGTTCCAAAATCAAAGCAGTCTTTGTTTCGCCAACTTCCTGACCGTGAGTATACCCGACAACAGTAAAATCTTGTGCTAGCCTATTAGCCCACGCTTCATAGTTAGGATCTTTGCCTCTCACACAAGAAGAAAGATGTACTACATCAACCTCTTTTTTCTTTAAGGAAGCAATTTTCTTTTCCATATCGCCGCCGTTATGGGTAAAAGCGACAAGTTCTACTTCTTCCATCCCTTTATAGCGGGCAAAAGAATCCTGCCGCTGAAAGAAGGCCTTCATACAACCGCTGCCAGTACACCGCTGCAGCGTTTCTTCTCTTACAATAATTGCAATCTTCATAGTAAGTTCTCCCTTCTTTTTGAAAAAAGTTTTAATTAGATTCATCATAGCAAAAACGGCGACGCCAAACTATGACTTTCATCACACTCTAAGACGCCCAAATACAAGCATAAAAGTCAGCTAAAGTTCAAAACTAAAGAAGATCACTTTGACCTTAATCTACTGAAAAAGGGAGGATACTTTATGGATCACCATGCTTTAATTAAAGAAAGACTATTAAAATCCCAAGAAGCGTTACTACAAACTGCTAGCCGCCTGGAAGAAACCGGCCTTGGCGACACACTAGCAGATTCACTTGGCGAGCTTTCCTTATATGACAACCATCCTGGCGACATTGGCGATGAACTATTCGAACGTAGCAAAGATTTAGCTTTAAGAGACAATGAAGCGCTAGAACTCCGTGAAATTGAAGCAGCCCTGGCAAGATTAGAGCAAGGAACTTATGGCATTTGCGAACGCTGCCAAGAAAAAATTGAACCAGAGCGACTAGAGGCCCTGCCAACTGCCGCACGCTGTATTCGCTGCCAACACGAAATCGATGTCATTGATACGACACCCCGACCATTAGAAGAAGAATTGCTCATGCCGCCTTTCGGTCGTACTTTTTTAGATCATGACTCCGATGAAAACGTAGGTTTTGACGGCGAGGACGCCCTCCAAGCTGTATTAAAATTCGGCAGTTCCGATACACCGCAAGATGTCTCAGGAACAAGAACATTTGATGTATGGCCTGACAACGAAGAAAAAGCCGGACTGGTAGAGGCAACAGACGCCATCCCGGCTAGCATCGATGGAAAAAGGAACCATTCCAACGGGCCAAAACAAAACAGAAAGTAAAAATCAACCTAAATCTTGAATTAAACTGTCCACATCGGACTGTTTTGTGGCCCAACTGGTACAAAAGCGCACGGCACTATGAGTCTCATCAATCTTTTCCCAAAAAGAATAGGAGTATTTATCCGCTAGTTTAGCTAACAGCATATTAGGCAAAATGGGAAACTGCTGATTCGTCATCGAGTCATAGCGAAAGGCAAAGCCCTGGCGCTCGCAGGCTTGCCGAATTAGCATGGCCATAGCGACAGCATGATGGGAAATCTCGCAGTAAAGGCCATCTTCAAACAACGTTTCAAATTGAATTCCCAGCAGTCGCCCTTTTGCGAGCATACCGCCGCGCTGTTTTATACTATAGCGAAAATCCTGCTTGAGTACATCATTCGTAATGACAACAGCCTCGCCAAACAGAGCGCCGACTTTCGTACCGCCAATATAAAACACATCACAAAGTGCAGCAATATCCGGTAAAGTCAAATCACTGCCTGGAGCCGCTAAACCATACCCCAGCCTAGCGCCATCAAGAAACAGCGGTAGGCCGCATTCATGGCAAACCTTACTTAAAGCGCGTAGCTCCGCCTTCGTGTAAGTCGTGCCATTTTCCGTGGGGTGGGAAATATAAACAAGCCCAGGCTGCACCATATGCTCGAACGAAGCATCATTTTTATGCGCCTCATAAAGCTCTTTTACTTGCTGCGCTTGAATCTTGCCATCATCACTTGGCAGCGTCAATACCTTGTGTCCAGTCGCTTCAATGGCCCCTGTCTCATGTACGGCAATATGACCATTCTCGGCTGCTACCGCCCCTTGATGGGGCCGCAGAATTGATGCAATGACAGTCGTATTGGTCTGTGTTCCGCCAACTAGAAAATGCACATCAGCGCTTTCGGCCTGGCAAGCCTTACGAATATACCCTCTTGCTCTCTCACAATGTTCATCGACGCCATAGCCCGGCGTTTGTTCCTGATTTGTCGTCATTAGACGCTGCATAATACGCTCGTGGGCGCCTTCCGTATAGTCACATTCAAAACGTATCATATGTATCCCTCAATCAAGTTTTATTTTGCGTCTTTCTACCAAAAGAACTGCAACAATCTGTTATTTCGCGAAAAATCGGCTAAGTCCTATCACTAGCATAAAACTATACATGGCGCCGCAAAATGCATCCCCATCAAAAAACAGCGCCGCTCTAAGAAAATATCTAGAGCGGCGCTGCCTAATTTATTATTCAAAGATTGATTTTCTGAATCTCCTCATCCAACTCTTGAGACATGGATTGCACGTCAGCTTCCGTAGGCAAATCTATCGTTTTTTGATCTTCCGTATCATCAGGATTATCGAAAACCATAAAACCTGAGCCATCTTTATATTCATAGATTCCTTCCAATACATAGCCTAAATCACGATATTTGACGGCTTCGCTAATGAAACTGCTGCCATTTGCTTTCATAAATATCCCCTCCTCAAACGAGTGTTAACTACAAGGTTATGTCGGATAAACTAGTGACTATTTTGTGACTGGTTTACGACTTCTCTTCTTGTCTTAAGACTAACACTCGCCATATAAAAAGGGGATAAAACTTCCTATTGAAAACATAAAGAAATCATAAAAATCCTAAAGATCCTGAACCTCTTATGAAAACATAAGTCGATAGCCAATTCCCGATTCCGTAATCAAATATTTCGGCCTAGACGGCTCTGTTTCAATCTTTTGTCGCAATTGCCCAATATAGACGCGAATATACTGAATGTCATCGCTTTCTACGCCCCACACCGCTTTTAATAGCTGCCGATGCGTCAACACCTTGCCAGCATTCTTCGCCAGGACTTTCAATAAATCGTACTGAATTGGCGTAAGCTTAATCTCGTTTTCCGCTACGAAAACCTGATGTTTCACTAAATCGATCTTCAAATCGCCGCAGTGAAGCACCTCTTCATTCACTGAGCCAGAGTTCGCCCGCAAGGAAACACGAATTCTGGCCATAAGCTCGCCCACGCCAAAGGGCTTCGTTAAATAATCATTGGCCCCAAGATCAAGGGCTTCCACTTTTTCCGTTTCCTGGTCACGTGCCGATAAAATGATGATTGGAGTTGTTGACCATTCCCGAATTGTCTTGATCACCGCCTTGCCATCCATATCAGGCAGACCTAAATCCAGCAAAATCAAGTCAGGTTTGTGAGCTAAAACCTGGTCAATGCCGCTTTTCCCATTCGCTGCTTCTACAACGCTGTAGGAGTGACCTTCTAAAGAAACTTTAATTAATCTTCGAATCTGAATCTCATCATCTACAATCAATACTTTCGTCTGCTGTCCCATGTTATCCCTCCAACGACAAGGTGAAGACGAAACGACTTCCCTTATCTAAGCGATTTACAACCCATATTTCGCCGCCATGGGCTTCGATGATGCCTTTGCAAATAGAAAGGCCAAGGCCCGTACCAGCAACACTTTTTTGCGCCTTGCCGCGATAAAACTTCGCAAAGACGTGTTCTAAATCTTCGGTAGCAATTCCTTTACCGCTATCAGACACAGCTACCAGCAATTTTTTATCATCTACTGCCGCGGTAATTTCAATCGGCTCATTGAGCGGTGAATATTTATTCGCATTATCCACTAGATTAACTAGTACTTGTTCTAGTAACACACTATCACCGCGAAACAAAGGAATATCCGGTTCAAGCTGAATTGTAATTTGTCGCTCTTGCAAATTTTCATCTAGTCTTTGCAAAGCAGCACCGATAATATCCTGTATATCGCACCAATCTTTTTTTACTTTCATTGTACCGCTTTCTAGTCGAGCCGTATCGAGTAAATTGTTAATAATTCGTTCCATCCGCATGGCGCCTGATTTAATATTATTTTGTAATTCCTCTTGAATTTCAGCGGAGAGAGAAATGGTTCGATCAAGCAGCGTTGAGACTGAGCCAAGAATAGTAGCTAATGGAGTTTTAAGCTCATGCGAAATAGAATTTAATAAAGCCATGCTCAAGCGTTCCGATTCGGCTAGCAGCGCCGCTTTCTGTTCTTCCGCTGCCAATTGTACCCGTTCAATGGCGATAGCGGCCATAGCTCCCCAAGCGTCGATCAAACGCCGCTGTTCTGGCGTAATATTTTTTTCTACCACATGAATGCCTAGAACGCCGAGCGTGCGGCCGCGTGTCCTTAGGGGCAAATACAGAAATGTAGCTGACGGTAACGTTTCCGTGGATCTTCCCGCCAATTGACCATGCTCAAAGGCCCACAGAGCCACGCCTGTTTCACTGGACATATTTTCTATGGTTTCATTCAGCCCAGCCTGTGAAACAATTTCCAGCTGTCCCTTCGCATTGGGCAAAAATACAATAACGCCTCGCTCCAAGGCTTCAGCGGCTGTCACAGCCAGGCGACGAATAATCGCCTCTAGATCCACTAAGGCAGCGACTTCACGACTAAATTCATAGAGTACGCGAATCCGCCGTTCCTGTTGCTCGGCAAAACGCGCTTCATTACGAAGTTTTTCCGTCTGTCCGCCAGCAATAAAAGCAACACAAAGGAAAATAATAAAAGTCCAGATATAGCGAATATCAAGAACATTAAAACTAAAAATAGGCGGCACAAACAAAAAATCAAAAACCACAACTGTACAGGCCGCCGTACAATATGATGGACCTCGCCCCCACCAAGCGGCGCTTAGTAGTACCGGAAGTAAGTACAGCATCGCCACATTCACTAAATCGAGCTGCGGCATAAACCAGCAAAATAGAGTGTTGATGAGCATCATGAGAATACCGCCGCTATAGTATCGCCAAGAAAAGCTTTGCTTCTTTTTCAAGGTTTCTACTTTGGGAACATATTCTAACGATTTTTTGCCTTGAATCACATGGATCTGAATGCCGGCACTCTGCCGAATGAGCTGATCCACAACGGCGCCGCCGCGAAGCCATTCCCAAAAACGATTTTTCAGAGGCTTGCCAATTACAATATGAGTAATATTTTCCTGATGGGCGAAAGCAAGCATCGTTTCCACCATATCGCGTCCCGATACGGATATCACTTTGCCGCCTAGTTCTTCTGCCAAATGAAGGTTTTGACGCAAACGCTCGCGATCTTGATCGCCTAGTGTCGGGTTATGAGCTGTCTCAATATGCAGCGCGTACCAATCTGATTTCATCGCTGCGGCCATGCGTTTAGCCACACGGATTAAATGAGCCGAAAAAGGGCTGGCGCTGACACAGACAAGCACTTTTTCTCCTGCGGGCCAAGGGCCTTCGATCGCATGATCCTGCATATACTCACTCAGCTGCTGATCGACGCGATGCGCCGTAAACCGCAGCGCCATTTCCCGGAGAGCATTAATATTGCCGGGACGAAAAAAATTTTGGAGCGCTCTTTCGGCCTGTCCCGGTAAATAAATCTTGCCTTCTTTGAGCCGCTTCAACAAATCATCCGGCGGAATATCAATGAGTTGAACTTGATCAGCATTTTCTAAAATAGAATCAGGAACAGTCTCTCTGATTTTAACTTCCGTAATATGTTCCACAATATCATTTAAACTTTCGATATGCTGAATATTTAGTGTCGTATAAACATGAATGCCTGCAGCTAACAATTCCTCGACATCTTGAAAACGGCGTACATGACGCGAGCCAGGCACATTTGTATGAGCCAGTTCATCGACTAAAACAAGCTCAGGCTTCCGCTGTAAAATCGCATCAAGATTCATTTCTTGCAGTATTTTACCGCGATATTCTATTGACTGCGGCTCAAGACACGGCAAGCCAGAAAGCATGGCCTCCGTTTCTTGGCGGCCATGGGTTTCAATCCAGCCAATAACGATATCAGTCCCTTCACGCAGCCGTTCTTGAGCGCTTTCGAGCATCGCATACGTTTTACCTACCCCAGCAGCAGCCCCTAAGAAAACAGTAAGCTTGCCGCGTTTTTCCTTACTTGCTTTTTTTAACAACGCTTCGGGGTCGCGCCGTATATCATAATGGTTCCCCACAAAATTCCTCCCTCACCTATATAAATAAATTTTTATGTATATAGGAAGAGCAGTTACCGAAAAATCCGATAACTGCCTAGCATCTGTTTATTATGGATAGTTTGACGAGACTCCGTCAAGCGCTACATTTAAATTCAATACATTCACCTTGTTGACTTTAAATCCGCCAAGATGAGGCGCTTCAATTTGTTTATTTATAATACTTTTCACCGTATCTTCGGAAATTCCTCTTGCCGCGGCAATACGCGCTGCCTGCAAATAAGCGTTTTCTATTGAGATATCAGGATCAAGACCGCTTGCCGATGCCATAACCGCATCAGCCGGAATTTTCACATCGTCCGCCAAGTGATTCTCTGTTCTAAAATCAGCGGCTTTTACAGCAATTCCTTTGATTAATTTTTCACTAGTAGGCCCTAAATTGCTTGCCGACGAATTGGCGGCATCATAGCCATCATCCCCGGCGGCCGATGGCCGACCGTGAAAATATTCGGGCTTAGTAAAATTTTCACCAATTAAAGAAGATCCGATCAGCTTACCCTCTTTAGCAAGGAAAGAACCATTGGCTTGCGTGGGAAATAAAGCCTGTGCAACCCCGGTAATCAGCAAGGGATAGCCAACTCCCGTAATAAGTGTAAGCACAATCAGCAGCAACAAAGCGTTCGCAAATTGCTTAACCATACAAATAACCTCCTTCTCCTTTAGACAAGACCGAATAAGACAAGCAGCATATCAATCGCTTTTATGCCCACAAAGGGAACCAGCAAGCCGCCAAAGCCATAGAGTAGTAAGTTTTTCTTGAGTATCGCGCTGGCTCCTAACGGTTCATATTTTACGCCTCGCAAGGCCAGCGGAATCAATACCACAATAATCAAGGCATTGAATATAACAGCACTCAAGATCGCGCTCTGCGGCGTAGCAAGCTGCATAATATTTAAAATACCCAGCACGGGATAGGCGCTCATAAACATGGCGGGAATAATAGCAAAATATTTTGCTACGTCATTAGCGATGCTGAACGTTGTGAGCGCGCCGCGCGTCATTAACAGCTGCTTACCGATTTCCACCACTTCAATAAGTTTTGTCGGATTGCTGTCAAGGTCGACCATATTCCCCGCTTCCTTGGCCGCCTGGGTTCCGCTGTTCATGGCAACCCCTACATCAGCTTGCGCCAGAGCCGGGGCATCATTCGTGCCATCGCCCGTCATAGCAACAAGCATTCCTTTTTCCTGATATTCACGAATTAATTGTAATTTATTTTCTGGTGTAGCCTCTGCCAGAAAATCGTCGACTCCCGCCTCGGCGGCAATCGCTGCTGCAGTTAGAGGATTATCACCTGTAATCATTACTGTTTTGATGCCCATTTTCCGCAGTTCAGTAAAACGCTCTTTCATGCCGCCTTTTACAACATCCTTCAAGTAGATCGTGCCAAGAACACGCGCCTTTTCCGCTACCACCAAAGGCGTCCCGCCACCTTTGGCAATTCTGGCGCAATCCGCTTGGACCTGATCCGGAAAAAGACCGCCAAGCCCTTCCACATAGCGACGAATCGCATCCATGGCCCCTTTACGAATCTTCGCATCGCCAAAATCCACACCGCTCATGCGAGTTTGTGCTGTAAAGGGAATAAATAGAGCCTGCAACTGTTCCATATCCCGCTCGCGAATGTTATAAAGCTGCTTGGCCAGAACGACAATGCTACGTCCTTCCGGCGTTTCATCAGCCAACGAAGATAGCTGCGCGGCATCAGCCAATTCTTCTGATTCAATGCCTGGCGCGGCAATAAACTCGGCGGCCATGCGATTTCCCAGGGTAATTGTTCCGGTTTTATCAAGAAGCAAGGCGTCAATGTCGCCTGCCGCCTCTACAGCCCGACCGGACATGGCCAGCACGTTGTGCTGCAAAAGTCGATCCATGCCAGCGATACCGATGGCGCTGAGTAATCCGCCAATGGTTGTCGGAATCAGGCAAACAAGCAGCGCAATCAATACAATCACAGAGATCGTCGTCGATGAGTAGATGGCAAAGGGTTCAATCGTCGCTACAGCAATCAAAAATACGATAGAAAGACCCACAAGCAAAATCGTCAGGGCAATTTCATTAGGCGTTTTCTGGCGCTTCGCCCCTTCCACCAGACCAATCATGCGATCGAGAAAGGTTTCGCCGGGATTTGCTGTAATACGAATCTTGAGCCAGTCTGAGAGTAATTTCGTTCCGCCTGTGACCGAAGATTTATCGCCGCCTGATTCGCGAATGACTGGCGCTGATTCGCCAGTCACAGCACTTTCATCAACAGAGGCAATGCCTTCGATGACTTCCCCGTCGCTAGGAATAATATCACCTGGTTCGACAAGCACAAGATCGCCTTTTTGCAGCGCAGCCGCCGAAATAAGTTCGACCTTGTCACCGCAAAATCGTTTGGCCTTCGTATCAGTCCTGGTTTTCCGCAGGGCCTGCGCCTGGGCTTTCCCCCGGCCCTCGGCAAGCGCTTCGGCGAAGTTGGCAAAGAGCACGGTAAACCAAAGCCATAAAGCAATTTGCCCTTCAAAGCGAATATCATTAAGAGCACCGCCGAACATATCGCGCAACAGCATAGCAGTCGTCATTAGGGAGCCAACCATTACGATAAACATGACGGGATTTTTCACCTGCACCCGCGGGTCAAGTTTGGCAAAGGCTTGCCCTATGGCAGTAAACACCATGGCTTGATTGACTTTTAATTTATTATCCATAGGAATGCCTCCTTAATATAGCTGCCCTTGCAGCATTAATAAATGCTCGACAATCGGGCCTAGCGCTAAAGCCGGAAAAAAAGTGAGTGCGCCGACAATCAAAATGACGGCAAATAAGAGTAGTACAAAAAGCCAGCCATGGGTCTGGAAGGTACCAGGCCCTACAGGCGATACTTTCTTTGCAGCCAGACTGCCAGAAATAGCTAGAATGGGGAAGATTACACCGAATCGTCCTAGCAGCATAGCCGCTGCTAATGTCAAATTATAAAAGGGACTATTGGCGTTAAGTCCGGCAAAGGCGCTGCCATTGTTCGCTGATGCTGAAGCATAGGCATAAAGGATTTCGCTGAGTCCATGGGGACCGTTATTATTAATGGCCCCAACTCCCACATCCAGGACTGACGAAGTAGCACTGCCCAGCAAAATGCAAATGGAAGGAATCAGCACGGCCAGTACCGCCATCTTCATCTCAGGCGCTTCAATCTTTTTGCCGAGGTATTCCGGCGTCCGCCCGACCATAAGCCCCACGATAAAAACCGTGAGAATCACAAAGGACATGATACCGTAAAACCCAGCGCCGACACCGCCAAAAACCACTTCGCCCAACATAAGCTGTATCATGGGAATCATACCGCCAAGCGGCGTAAAACTATCCAGCATAGCATTCACGGCGCCGCAAGAAGCGGCTGTCGTAATCGCCGTAAAGAGAACGGATCCGCCTAAACCAAAGCGAACTTCTTTACCCTCCATATTGTTTGGCGCGGCCACACCCAAATTAGCAATATTAGGATTGCCATAGAACTCGCTCGTATAGAGAACACCAAGAAATAAGAGAAACAAGAGCAGCATCGCCGCTAAAATGGCTTTTCCTTGCCGAAGATCGCCGACCATTCGGCCAAAAGCAAGGACAAGGCTGGCGGGAATCAAAAAGATCGCCAGCATTTGCAAAAAATTAGTAAGAGCTGTGGGGTTCTCAAAGGGATGAGCTGAGTTAGCATTAAAAAAGCCACCGCCGTTTGTCCCGAGCAGTTTAATGGCCTCCTGCGATGCTACAGGACCCATGGCAATCGTTTGCGAACTGCCTTCGATCGTCGTTACCGTCACATAAGATGAAAAGTTTTGAATCACGCCTTGTTGGACAAACACCAGCGATAACAGAATGGATACAGGCAACAGAATCCATAAAGTACCACGAACCATATCCACCCAGTAGTTTCCAATCTTGTCCGTTGTCTTGCGAATCAGGCCGCGAATCAGTGTCATGGCCACAGCAAGTCCTGTAGCAGCAGAAAGGAAATTATGTGCCGTCAAGGCTGTCATCTGTGTAAAATAGCTCATCGTTGACTCGCCACCATAGGCTTGCCAGTTCGTATTCGTAATAAAGCTGACCGCCGTATTTAGCGCCAAATCCCACGACAAGTTACTTTGCTGCGCCGGATTGAGCGGCAGAACTTCTTGCACTAATTCGGTGATAAAAATAGCCAAAAAGCTAAGTAAATGAAACCATAGCAACGCTTTGCCATATTCTTTCCAATTCATTTCCTGCGCCGGATCAATCGCCGCCGCTTTATAAATCAGCCTTTCTAGGGGCCTGCAAAACCAATCGAGAAAAGTGGGCTTGTCGGTAAATACTTTTGTAATATAAAGACTGAATGGCACTGCTAGTAACAGCAGTAAAATTATATAGCTCGCAAACAAAAGCACATCGCTGTTCATATTAAAATTCCTCCGGTTTTAGTAAGACGTATACAAGATAAACAAGCAATCCCATAGTCACAATCCCGCTCAATAAATAATCCCCCATATTACTGCCTCCTTTAGCTCTGCTTCCTTATCTCGACCTGCCTTGTAGTGATTCATTCCTTGTATTTAGCTTAGCATCGGCCATATAAAAAAGGGCTAAAACTTCCCAGTAAACCCATAAAGAAAACATAAAAAGGGCTGTTTCACTAAGCAAAAAACTCGCTTAATGAAACAGCCCTTAAACTGCTTACTAGCAGTTCATCCGGCTTTGTTATGCTATTAAAGTTACTTACCAGCAGTTTTTTCGTCACTGCTGCTCTTCGTCCCAGTCTCACCTGTTCCTGTCTCACTCGTCTCCAGCGACTGACTGGCGGAAGTTTTACCATTCAAATTACTTGATGCTACCTTAGCCCCGCTGACTTTCTCTTTAGCCTTTTCGTCAGATGCTTTCTTGGTTGTTGCCGCAGTCTGTTGTTGCACGCTTCTTTTTACAACGGCAGGGGTATCGGCCACTTTGATTTCCTTAGGCACGGACTGGCTATACTCAGCTGCTTCCTTTTCCATAGCCTGACGATATTTTTCATCCATAGGAATTCCTTGTATCTGAGCGATTTTGGTCCAAAGCCCTTTAATATCAGGTAACCAGTAGCTCACATCTTGTATCCATAGCGGCGTTCCTTCTACCCAAGCCGTTTCCAAACCAGATTTTGCAGCCTGATCCACGATCGGAGCCAGCTTGACCATTTCGCCTAACGACATATCGGTGCGGACTGCCTTAGAAAATTCCTTCACAAGTTCGGGTAGCCGCGTAATAATCTGAGGATTGGTAAATTCCTGCATAACCGCTTTTAAAAACTTTTGTTGTCTGGCTACCCTGCCAATATCGCCTTCTTCATCGCGATATCGCACATATTCAATGGCTGTCCTACCAGTCAAATGCTGTACACCCGGCTGTAAGTTAATATAGAGCCCACCGTTGTCATCATAGGGATCGGAATAGTGCATTGCTTTTTCTACATCAATCGTAACTCCGCCGATGGCATCAATCATACGAACAAAGCCATTAAAATTAATCGTAACCGTATGATCAATCGGAATGCCTATTAAGCCTTCTACAGCCGCTTTGGAAAGCTTCACACCGCCAAACGCATAGGCATGATTCATTTTGTCCCAGCCGTGTCCGGGAATTTTGACTCTTGAATCACGGGGAATGGAAAGCATGGTAACTTTCTTTTGATCCTTATCAATTGTCACGACAAAGGCTGTATCAGAACGTCCGACATCATCATCACGTTCATCAACGCCCAGTACTAAAATATTGACTTTTCCAGTGCCTAAGTCTGGCACCACTCGCGTTATAACCGATTGACCTGTATCGTCAGCCCAAAAATAAGCAGCGCCGACGCCAACAACAAAAGCTAAAAGAAAAAACGAAATCACAAACAACCAGTTTCGTTTCCGTTTTGATTTTCGTTTTGCTAAACGACCTTCCGGTATATCTTGCGCCATAAAAGCATCTCCCTAACTGCTATTCTTCTCATAACTGCTATTCTTCTCATATCTGCTATTCTTCTCATATCTGCTATTCTTCTCATATCTGCTATTCTTCTCATATCTGCTATTATATGACTCTCTCGGGCTTCTGGCAATGGAAAAGAAAGAAGGCAAACCAATTAAACTCGCTCATTGGCAATCACCTTCCAGGAAACGGCGGTAACACCCGCCTCTAAACAAATATGGCTGACGATTTTCTCTACAGCATGATCGGTTCGGCCCACCATACTTAATAAGTGAGCTGTTACGACGACACGTACTTGGTCATCTACATTTTCGCTTTTCAACGCATGAAGCATTAAAGTTTCTTCATTAATCTCCTGTAACAGCAAAATCCTCACTTGCGCTTCAAATTCTCGTCGACACGTCACATCAATGCGATACTCCAGTTCTTCCTCGGTTTCGCTATGCGGCGTTTTGTTAACACGTTGCGCTAACGGCCTGAGCAGCGTATTCGCCAGAAGAATAAAGCCAGCGCCAACTACTGCTTCCAACAAAAAACCGGCGCCAGTCATTGTGCCGATGGCTGCCGAACACCATAAGGTAGCTGCCGTATTTAAGCCGCGAATATTGAGTCCATCGCGCATAATCACGCCAGCGCCAAGAAAACCAATCCCTGATACCACTTGCGCCGCAATTCGACTAGGACTGGAATCATTGACGGTCATCACGGACAGCATCACAAATAAGGCTGATCCTGTGGCTACAAGCGTATTGGTTCTAAGCCCAGCCATTCGCTGCCGCCACTGTCTTTCCATACCAATAAAAGCTCCTAAAAAGAATGCTAGAGCAATGCGCAGTACAAAATCGAATAAAGTCATGGTACATCCCTCCTTCTAAACCACGAAACACACTCTCAAGTGGAAAATGTTTTGTTCCTAAAAACTCGTTAGATAAGATACCAAAGGTAAAGTAACCAAACAAAGAATTGTCGAAATCATAATAGCGCCTACGGCCCCTGCTTCATCAGACTGATTCACTCGCGCAAACATAGCAATAGCGGCCATACAAGGCATGCCCGCAAGAGTCGTAATAAAAGTAATAATTTCAGGCTGCACTTGAAAGACACGTAAAGCATAAAAAATAATGAGCGGAAGTACGATCATTTTTGTGGCAACAATAGCATAGTATTCAAATTTCACGAGAAATTTTCGCACATTACAAGAACAAAAAGTACCGCCAATATAAATGAGCGATAACGGCGTTGTAGCATCGCCCACTACGCCGAGTGCTTTATTTAACGTCACAGGCAACTTCCAATCCATGAGAATAAACAAAATGGCCAGCACGATTCCTAGCATAGCGGGATTTGCTATATTTTTCAGATTCGCTGCGAAAGAACTTTGCTCGAGTCGCTTCTCCGGCAATGTCAAATAAAAGCCAATCGTCCATAGAAACAGCTGATCAATAATACTAAACAAGGCCATATATAGCATACCGCGTTCCGGTAAAATACCAAGAATTAAAGGAATTCCGATAAAGCCTACATTGCCAAACATAGCTGAAGCCTGAAAAACACGTCCATAATTTCCTTGTAATGAAAACAGCCGTTTTAGCAAAGCACCGTTAGAAAAAAGCAGTACGTACATAAACACGGTTGCCAAAATCACTTCCACCAAACAAGAAAACATGTCAGCACGCGTCGCTCCATTGATTGATTTATGAAAAATCATAACAGGCAGAATCAGCCGCATAATCAGCTTTGATAAATCGCCCAAATATTGCTCCGTTAATGCCTTTGTCTTGACGCCGATAATGCCTAACGTCACCATAACGCTAAACATTTCTAACTGCGTTAATACAAGATAAAACGATTCCATAATTCTGCTCCTTTAAAAAAGCCCCTAAAACCAGCTATATATTTTTTCAAACGATGCAGTGCCATCTTACAGAGTTTCAACTATTTTCTTGGCTAGAACCCCTAAAAAAGCTTGAAGTGCTGGTGAAAGCCACTTATCCTTATGATAAGCAACCTGAATGACCGTATCAAATTCTTCTCCAGTCCAATGTAAATCAACTAACGCTCCTGAGGCTAATTCTTTTTCGACAGCTACGCGAGGCAAGAAGGCAATTCCTAAACCACTAACAGCACATTGTGCCATCGCCGCCACACTGCCGATTTCTAATATGGTTTCAGGCTCAATCTGTTCTCGATCTAGTATCTCTTCCAGTATAATCCGGTAACTGCAACCAGGTTCCGCTAATATAATGGTTTGACCAGTCAAATCAACTGCTCTAAGCCCTTTCCGAGAAGCAAACGAATGATGATTTGCTGCGACAGCCACAATCGGCTCAGGCAGCAATGTATCAGTTATCAAACTTAGATGAGTTTGTTCCCGCTGAAAAAACAGCGCTACATCAATATAATTATTTTTAAGCATATATGTAAAATCTGTATAGGATCCCATTTTCAATACCATTTTTACTTGCGGATAACGCTGACCATACTCTTGCAACACTTTCGGCAAACGGGTCGCACAAAGTGATTCCGGCACACCTATCGTAATTTTTCCGCTCACTACACGAGAACTTGCTAGCGCTGCCTTGGCCTCTGCCGATAAAGAAACTACCTGTTGTGCATAGGGGTAAAAACAATTGCCTTGGTCTGTTAGAACCACTTGTTTTCCTAAGCGATCAAACAGCTTAGTATCTAATTCTCGTTCTAACAGCTGAATTTGCGTAGTAATAGTCGACTGTGCATATCCCAATACCTCAGCCGCATGAGAAAAATTAGCAGTTTTAGCCACTGTTAAAAACGCATGTAACTGCCGAAATTCCATAGAGTACGCCACCTATCATAAAAATGAATTGTTACTATTAAAAGGTTCAATTTCACAAAGATATTTTTTTCATGATATCATCTTTTATAGAAACTTGCACTACCTACGAACCTACTGGGAGGATAGATTATGTTAAAAAATAAGAACCTAGGTATCTATTTATCGCTTATTAGCGTTGCTTTTTTATGGGGAACGTCCTTTGCTATATCCAAAATAGGACTCTATGAATTAACGCCTTTAAATTTAGCGGGCCTGCGATTTCTTGTTGCAGCCATTTTATTCGCCTTGATTTTGCTGCTAAAAAAAGCAAGGGTTCACAAAAAAGATATCCCGCAACTCATTGTCATGGGATTTATGGCCATTACCTCTTATTTTTATATTCAATACACAGGTCTACTTTATACAACATCAATTAATGCTTCACTGCTACTAGCAACAAGTCCAGTATGGACCACTATAGCCAGCGGGATTTTACAGCAAGAACAAATCAATCGTAATACCATTGGCGGAATTCTCGTTGCTTTTTTCGGTGTAAGCCTGGTGATCAGCAAAGGAAACTTCTTGACATTATTTGCTTCCGAAACAATTTTAGGCGATGTACTTATGCTACTAAATGCAACAGTCTGGGCCATCTTTACTCTCTATGGCAAGAGAATTATGACAAAATATTCCCCCTTTACCGCCGTCGCTTATATCACGATTTTTGGCGCCATCATGCTATTACCAGTTGTTTGTATTCCAAATCCCCTTAACCCCATATCCGTATTCGATCAAGTCGCTAATATCAGTATGCAAACAGTCGGAGCGTTGCTATACCTCGCAGTCTTTTGCTCGGTTTACGCCTACTATAGCTGGTACCACGGTATTGAAATAATCGGCGCAGTCCGTACCGCTTCATTCTACTATACGAGTCCCTTATTTGCCTTAGCCGCAGGCGTCTGGCTGCTAAAAGAAACCATAAGTCCCCTCGTTGTATTCGGCGGAATCGCCGTCATTGCCGGAGTATATATCACCAATAAAAACCGAACGAATTAGGAAGGCAGAGAACCCTCGTCCACCATTCCTTCGCGCAAAGTATAGGCAATTAATGTAACTCGGTTCGGCAAATGCAGCTTATTGAGAATTTCCCTAACGTGATATTTCACCGTAACCTCCTTCAGCTCAAGTTGATCGCCAATTTGCCGATAAGTCATTCCTTGCGTAAGCAACTGCAATACTTCTCTTTGCCGCTCTGAGAGTTCTCTTGCTGGCTTTTCTGTTACCGGCTCATCAGCTGACTTTTCTTTTTCATATACATTACTGTCTTCACGAAACGCTTCCTGATAATGACTAAATTTATAAAGCAGCCGCTCGGCTAAGCGCGGTGCTAGCGGCATTTCCCCTGCAGCCAGCCTTGACAATTGTTGCAGAAAACTTTCAGGCTCCATATCTTTTAGTAAATACCCCTCAGCTCCTGCCCGGACTGCTGCTAAAAGGTTATCCTCATCCTCAAAAGCAGTTAGCATAACAATCTTAGCCTGAGGATACTCCTTCTTAATCATACTCGTAGCCTCTATTCCGTCACAGTCTTTCATTTGAATATCCATCAACACGATATCGATCTCCATTTGATGCATTTCATACTGCAATAAGGCCTCAGCACCACTACAGGCTGTTCCTACGACTTTGATTCCGTTAGAGGTTAAAAAATGCTTCATTCCCTCCATCATCAATGCATGGTCATCGACGAGTAATGCGTTCAAAGGTATCACCTAGCCTTCCCTATTTTACTGCACAGAATCTGAGCTGCTAACAACACTTTTAGGCTGAATCTGACTCCCATCATCCTATGTACCGAATCTTCTACTTAATTATTATTATACAATGAAAATTTGTGATAAATATTTCAAATCACAAAACTCCGCAGAATATGTAAGATAAATTCACTTAGCACTTAACTCACGATTTCAGAAGCCGCTAAAATTCTTTTCTAAAAATAACAAGCAGAATTCCGGTCAATGAATAAATTTCTGACCGAAATTCTGCTTGTTTACGCTTTATCTAGTAAAGTCTCTTCTTATTTCGTTTAAAATTAAATAATGCAGCCAATTTTATTATTTAAAATTTTAACAAAGGTTTTACGAAGGAAAATATCAGAATAAAAATTTTCACATAGCTCTGTTAGCTGTTTAGGGGTTAGACCGATATCTTCTTCCAGTACTTCCGGAAACTCTTGTTCTGCTAAAATAGACTGCGCAATTTCTTGCGTATTCATAAACAATCCAATATGTAAAATTGTCTTATCTCCGTACCAACTTTCATTAAAGCGCTGGCAAAAGCATTGCAGCGCTTTACGACAATCGACCTCATCTAGTGACCAGAAGCTAACTAACTCTTCTACCATAGAAAACATAGCCGCAGCATCTTCTCTTGAGAGTTTTTCAATAGAATCTAACAATTCCTGAGTAGAAGCAACGGGAATCAATAACTTTTCATTTTCTTCATGTATCATAAAATAAAAAGCCATTGGTAAATACATATATAGCAGAAAACCTAGTAATGATTTGCTGTCAGGATAGCACGCCCAGTTATTGTCTAAGATACTCCTCGGATAATCAACCAAAGTCGTATTCACAAATAACATTTGCCGCGGATCTGCGCTGTCATCAAAATGGCTTTGCCATACATCTTTTTTTCTAGCTAACGTCCCCTCCCAATAATAGGGACTATTGTATTTGCACATTTTCCCACCTCGCAAGGGCTAATTATCCATACTTAGCGCGAATACAATTCAATAATATGAATTTCTTCCACTTCAATTGGTAATTCTTCCCGTTGAGGCAAGCGAAGTAATGTTCCGCTAAATTCATTCATGTTTTTCTCAATATAAGGCAAGTTAAAGGATTGGAGATCGTGAAAATTGCTGACAAACATTTCGTTAGTACGAGACCTTTCCTGTAAGCTGATAACGTCACCAACTGCAACCGCATAAGAAGGAATATCAACTTTTTTACCATTAACGCGAATATGACCATGATTCACCATCTGGCGAGCTTGGCGTATGGAATTGGCAAAGCCAATACGATAAACCAGATTATCAAGGCGGCATTCCAATGCTTTTAATAAAGCGTGTCCACTAATATCCCGATCATTCAAAGCTTTTTTCACATATCGAACAAACTGTTTTTCCAATACGCCGTAATAAGCTTTCAACTTTTGTTTTTCTAATAACTGCATTCCATAGTTCGAAATCTTTTTATTATTTCGCTTGCCTGCTGTTTCAAGACGATTGAGCGCCTTAGGATGTCCAAAAATATTTACGCCAAAACGACGGCAAAGCTTAAAGCGTGGTTCTCTATAAGTTGCCAAAATAAAATCATTCCTTTCGCAAAGGTTCATTATTTTTAAGTAGTGAACCAAAGTAATTTATGCACTTTAATAAGCATAACACAGTTGATAATGATTTTCAATATCAATAAAACAAACTGATTTTACTTACAAAAAAACTCTCCTGTTCCAGCTTTTAGACCGAATCAGGAGAGTTTCACAACTGTTTTTTATAAATTATCCCACACAAACAGGCTCACTGGCAACGTCCTCAGGACAACCGTGGCTTGGGCCAATAGAAGCGATTTCAGAAATATTCACTCGCACCCGATCTCCCGCTGCATACAAAGCCGGAGTAATAATTTCCAAATCGGCATTATCGCGAACAATCATGGCATCACAAGTTAAGTCTACTGTAATAAATTCATTTTGATTTTCTACCGTTACATCGATACTCACAGGTTCATCGTGATGACGGTCTTTTATAATCTGCCCCTGTAATACAACTCGATCGGTCAGCACAATATTTACCGTTCCCACACAATCAATAATATTTTCTTGTTTATAGTTCATAATCACACTGCTCCTTCTTTTTTAAATAGGAACCTCCTTTACATACTATTGTGATCATCAACTAAAAGTGATTAATTTCTTTCCCACGAATCGAAGCAATCAATTCCGCCTTATGATATAGCAAAGTCGTTGACCGCGCACACAGCTTATCAAACAACAGCTTGCCTTCGCCGCCGCTATAATCCTTTTCTTCCATGGGCGTATCATTGACAATGAGCAGTGCCTGCGCCCAAAAACAAGCTTTTAGATTTTCTAGATTCTGCTTGCCAATGCAAATATCCGCCAAGATCACCACATCTGCTGCTAAAACTTTTTGTTTATTTTGTTCAGCCATCTCTGAATCAATGGGGGAAAATGGCGGTATGGTAAGACAATCGATGTGAAAGGCTTGTGATACTTCGGCATCCGTATCGCCCTCATGGAGCACGCCGCTGCTAATAGAAAAACCGGCTTCATATAAGGCTCGAATAATTTCCGCTGCAGCACCGCCGCCGCCAATCACATGAACCGTTTTTTTGTTCCGCTTCGCTGGCGCCGCATAAGTGTGAATATCGAGATGGCCTGTAATCTTATTTTTAAACACCGCAGAGTGAATACCGTAAGTAGCCTCTAGATTATGTGCATTAATAACCGTCTCAGGTACTCCATCAGCAATGATCTCGCCTTTTTCCATAAGCAGCATTCTCGAACAATACTTAGCCGCGAGCTTCAAATCATGCGCCACAAGCAGAATCGTCTTACCTTGCTGGCAAAGCCTTTGACAATAATGAAATAATTCTTCCTGATATAATAAATCCAGATTTGCTGTCGGCTCATCAAGAAAAATTAGCGGAGTTTCCTGAGCTAATGCTTTCGCAAATAAGACGCGCTGTCGTTCTCCGCCTGACAGGGATTGCATCGGTTGATCGGAAAATTGCCTCACGCCCATAAACTCCATATATTTTTCGGCAATCTCATGATCTTGCTTGCCTTCGTTCTGCCACCAAGCAAGATAGGGATACCGTCCGGTTAAAACAATTTGTTTTACAGTAAAACCAAAACCCAAATGAAGCTCTTGCTGCATATAGGCAATAGAAGCAGCAAGTTTTTTTTCCGATAAACTTTCAAGTGCACTGTCGAAAAGCAGAATCTCGCCAGCTTGCATTTTGTAAAATCGGCGAAGCGTTCGAAGCAAAGTACTTTTTCCGGCGCCGTTTGGTCCAACAATGGCAATAAATTCTCCTGGTGAAACGGCAAAAGAAATCTTTGATAAAATAGCTTTTCCCGTTAGTGCTACCGATACATCGCGGACTTGTAAAACTCTTTCCCCTTGATTCATTATAAAAGCCCGCCTTTCTTTTGGGTCTGACGCAAAAGATACAAAAAGTAAGGTGCGCCTAGGAGTGCTGTCATAATGCCAACACGAATTTCTATCGGCGGAATGATAACTCGCCCTAGTGTATCACAAAAAATCAAGAAAAAGGCCCCCGCTAGCGCCGATGCCGGTAGAAGAACACGATGTTCCGCCCCCAATAAAAGACGCATGATGTGAGGCACAACCAGTCCGACAAACCCGATATTTCCACTCACACAAACAGCAGCCGCTGTCGTAAACGCAGCAGTAAACAGAAAGAAAAGCCGCAGCTTCGCCACAGAAACGCCGACAGAACGAGCTTCATCATCACCTAGTACCAAAAGATTTAAATGTCGCGCCATCAGGCATAAGACGCCGATTCCTAATAAAATCGGTCCTACCGCTAAATAGACGTGCTCCCAGCGTCGATAATCCAAACCGCCAACCATCCAAAAAAGAAATTCTCTTAGCCGATACTCGTTCATAAACGTTAAAATGCCTGAGGTAAAGGCGCTGAGAAAAATACTTACAGCAACTCCCGATAAGAGCAGCACCATAACGGAAGTTCTACCTTCACGAAAAGCTAAAAATACAATGATACTCACAGTTAAGAGCGCTCCTGCCAAAGCGAATAAGGGCATGTAAAATAAACTTACGCCAGTCAGTCCCAAGGCTACCGCAATGACAGCACCTAAAGAAGCGCCTGCTGATACGCCAAGCATACCGGGATCTGCCAAGGGATTGCCAAAGACACCTTGTAGTACTGCACCGGATACAGCTAACGCAGCCCCAACTAAACCGGCGAGCAGAGTTCGAGGCAAACGAATATAAAATAAAACGGAGCTTTGCTCGGTTGTCAAATGAAACAAAGAGGCGAAAGAGACATCAATTTGTCCACTTATTAAAGATATTATAAAAGCGATTCCCAATAAGAAGATAAGACCAATAAACAAACAACAAGTTTTTCTCCGATTCATAGTTTCTCCCTTCGCCTGACCAGCTTGGTGCTGTTAAATCGAATCTTGTTTAGCCGGATAAGCCGCTTTAAAAATACCACGAATTCCATCTATTACATACTGTGACGAAGTAAATAAATAGCGGTCTGGCACCTGTTCTAACCGATGATTTTTAATCGCAGCAATGGGTTGCAGCGCTGGATCATTCTCGAGTTCAGAGCGATATTGATTCACATCCCATTTTCCTGAAAAGTTCCAGTTAGGCAACAAAATAAAGTCAGGATTCGCTTTAACCATACTTTCCTTAGATAAAGAATCATTCTTACCAAGACCAATTCGTGTCGCACCATTTTGAACACCAGCCAAGCGGCACATATCGTCAAATAAGCTCCCTTGTCCGCCTGATGTCCCCATAATTGAACCCCAAATAACGACTTGCCGCTGATTTTCCGGTATAGCAGCAACAATTCCTTGAATTTTTTCTATATCCCGATCCATTTTTCCCGTAATTTCCTGACCTTTTTCCGGTTCCTGCACTGCTGCGGCAATATTTTGAATGGATGCTTTTACCTCAGCAACAGAATCAGGCGTATGATACACATAGAGCGGAACATGAAGCTCCCGCATCGTCTGAATCAAATCGGGACGCATCCAGTCCGCAATAATCACTAAATCAGGCTGCAACGCTAAGATTGTTTCTGCCGTAGCATCTTTAATTTTTACGGAAACATTTTTTGCTGCCCCGCTTACATTGGAAATCTCAGGATCATCAGACAAGTAAGTCAAAGCAGCAATTCGATCAGAGCTAACTAGACTCGTCAGAATCTCATCGGTGCCTAAGGTAAGCGAAACAATCCGCTTAGGTTTATGCTGCAGAGTAAGAACATAACCAGTACTATCGGTTACCGAATAAGCGTCCGCTGTATTTTGCGATTCAACGGCAGGCGCTTTGCCACACCCCACAGATAAAACAATTAAGCAAATCAGCAATATATAATAGAAAGCACGCTGCAACGTAATCCCCTTCTTTCGGCTTTAATGCAGACTAAATCTTACAGGCAGCGAGGTCGTACAAACAACCGGTTCACCACTGCCGCGATCATAGGAAGGAGTAAAGCGCCAACGCCATACTGCAGCCACCGCCGCTTCATCAAGTTCCTCATGGCCGCTTGATGCCGACACAGTGACATCGCCTGGCGAGCCGTCAGTCATAATCTTAATTCTTAATATTACAGTTCCTTCCACACCTTGTCTTCTTAGATTTTCGGGATAACGCGGCAAAACCCTTTCTAAAACGCCTGGCCGACTATAGCCGCCTCCGCTACCAGTTCCTCTGCTCGCACCAGCTGTTTCGGAACTGCCAGTTCCCTGACTCACCGTACCCTGTACTTCGCCAGCTCCACTGGAACTGCTGCCAGACGCGCCAGCGACAGTTCCTTCCGTTGATAATACGGATAGAGAACCAGTCGCCGCTACAGTAGGTGCATCATTAGCGGCAGGCGCAGAAGAGGCTATGTTGTTTGGCAGCGCGGTCGTCGCTACCGTCGCTTGAGTCGCTGACAAAGCATCGCCTGCGGCCGCATTAGAAACAGCAGGATAAAACTCCCGCTCAAAGGGAGCATCCGTTAAAGCAAGTTCTACATAACTTTCTTCCGGTTCCTTGCCTTCCGTCAAGGGAGAAAAATAACCGATTCCCAGTACTATGACAGCATGAATAATAAGCGAAAGACCAAAAGCCTTTTGCCAGCGTTTCTTCTGTCTCATAGCAGTTATTCCCCCTTTCGATCTGTAGCAATAGCAATCCGTTGCGCGCCGGCACTTTTCAATTCATCAAGCACAGCAACAACCTTACCATATTCCAAAGACTTATCGGATCGCAGTATAATCACTAGATCGTCAGACGCTTGGGCCGCAAGCAGCGCTCTCGTTCTTTGTCCTAGCAGCGAAAAAGGTATTTCTTCTTTGTCAAAAAGAATTTTATTATCAGCGGTCACCGTAACTGCTACACTATGAGGCCGATCGGATTTCGCCGTCTGCGCCTGTGGCAATCGTACCGAAATGGTCTGCTGATCTACCATATAGAGCGTACTCATCATAAAAAAAACCAGCAGAAAAAAAATAATGTCAATCATCGGAATAATCATTAATTTAGGTGAACGCCTGTGCCGCAGTTCATGAATTTTCATGACAATCGCCCTCAGTCCGTTTTGCTAACAGCAATAAGCTAAACTCTTGAAATTCCGTCAAAATACGATCTAATCGATGGGAAAAGTAGCTATAACAAAACATGGATACAATCGCCACACAAAGCCCTGCCGCCGTAGCGATTAAAGCTTCTCCAACCCCGCCAGTAATCGCTAGAGGCTGTCCGCTTTTGAGATTCAACACACTGAACGAGTGAATCATACCAAGAACGGTTCCTAGCAACCCCAATAGCGGCGCTACTGTTACTATGGATTCGAGATGATTTAGATTTTCACCAAGCTTGGCCACAGCTAAAGTGATTTCACCTTCCATCAGCTCTTTATATACCTCCAGCCGTTCCTTACGATAGACAACAATTTTAGCCAGCACTCTCGCCACAATTCCATCTGAACTTTGGCAAAGTGTTAATAGTTTCGACCAATCCTCCTTAGCAATCAGCGCTTTTGCTTGCTCAGAAAAATCACGTTGTTTAGGCTGCATTTTGCGATAGAAAGTAAACCGTTCAATGGCAATACCTAAAACCACGAACGAACAAAGTAAAATCAAATACATGGCGAAGCCGCCTTTTTGAAAAAAAGCCAAACCTGTCATTAAACTATCCATAAAATCTAATTCCTTTCTACCTAAAAACGATATTGGATACCAAATTGATAGTTTCTGCCCGGCATGGGGAATCCTCCCGCTCCTTGATCAGAAGAAGCATATACCGTTTCATAGGCTTTATTTGTCAAGTTATTCACTTTAACGTAAGCAGTTGTCGCCTGATTTACTTTATAATTTACCGCCGCATCCCATACCCAGTAATGAGCTGAAGTAAAGGCCGTTGTATTTCTCCCAGAAGCGCCAGTTCCATTTAACGTAACCGCCCAAACAGGATCAGTATAAGTTACCCCCAAGCGATATCCATTTGGTGCTGAATTTTTTATGTCACTGACATAAGAATCGCCTGATTTATTTTCCACTTTCACATAAGAATAGCCAGTCATAACACTCCAGTTTGGTGAGAAACTTTGTCTAAATTCCAATTCTAAGCCACGTTTACGTTGCTTGTCTACATTAGAAGGAACATAAACACCGCTAGCATCAGGCGCCCAGTTAATCGCATCATTTAATTGTGTTTTAAATACACTGGCTTTCACTTCTGCCGTATCACTTAACTTATGATTCACGCCAATTGTTGTGGTATAGCCTGTTTCTGGCCTCAAATTGGGATTGCCTGCCACACCGCCGCCTGCTGGCCAGTATAAGTCATCCACCGTCGGTGCATTAAAGACCTGCCCCCAAGTCAAATACAAATTGGTCGCAGCATCCATGGCATAATTGACAGCAGCGCGAGACGTAGTTTTCGAACCGAACATATTTTGATGATCATAACGCACGCCTGGCGTAAACGTCCACTTATCCGATAAAGCCACGCGATCTTCTAAATAAACGGCCTTGTTGTCGATACTCTTATTGGTGAAGTAACCAGGATAATCCACTTTTGTTTTGATCCACTCCGCGCCGCCGACTAAAGTCTGATTATCGCCAAGCTGCCAACCATCTTTCCATTCCAGGCCCTGTTGATTATTATTATATTTTGATGCAGACCATTTACTAGCAACATATTGATTCATATTATAGGAGTAATAATTTTGATAAACGCGAACATAACTATCGGCTAACTGATCCTTTTTAGTATTATAGGTAATCGCCCAATTATTGGTCACTGTATTCAAATAGTCATAGGGATAATGCAGTGAAGCTCCCCATAAAGTCCGTCCGGCTGCCATATAAGGCTGTCCTTTGTGATTATTCATATGCTCAAAATTAAGTGTCAAAGAATGGTCTGAATCAAGTTCCTTATCGAGCCGGAAAGTTAAATTTTTCTGGTCAAAAGCACTGTTTTCCATCGTTTTTGTTTGCCCACTTATGGAATCTTTATAGGCAAAGTGATCCTGATTACTCTTACCTGCTGTCAAAAACCAACTCCAGCCTTGATCCGTACCTTGATTGGTATAAGTATAATTTCTTGTTCCCCATGATCCTGTATTGATATCAAGCGTTGATTCACTTTTACTGCCTTTACGAGTAATAATATTAATAACCCCGCCAGTTGCATCAGAGCCATATAAAGCAGAAGCCGCCCCTTTTACCACTTCGATCTTATCGATCATCGTCAGCGAAGGAAAAGAGCTCATGTCAAAGGTTGCTCGTCCGCCAAAAGCTCCCGGCAATTTTCTGAGATTCATCCGGCGCCCATCAATCATAATAACGACATGAGGATCACCATTTAAACTGACATATTGCTCACTGCCAGCCGCTCCTTGTTTGGTCACAATCACGCCTGTAACCTGTTGCAAAGCTTCGCCTAAATCTCGATAATGATTTTTTTCTATATCAGCATGAGTAATCACAGAAACATTCGCTGCTGTCTCTGCTACTTTTATCGGCATACGATTTGCTGTCACTTCTACCTGATCCAAGGAATAATCATTCGCTTCAGCAGCCCAAGAAAATCCTGTTGTTTGCACTAGTATAGCACTACTGATTATAGTATAAAGTAATGCTTTCCTAGTAAGTTTTTTTCCTGTTTTCATCTATGAAAACTTCCCTTCATAACAAAATAAAGAGCCTTTCTGCAATAGAAAGGCCCTGGAATCACAAAATAATAACTTTAATCCCCTTTTCTATCTCTCGTAGGCAAAATGGTGATTATGTTCAACTATTTGAGAATTACTTTTTCGTCATATGCTTTTTTTCAGGCTGCGAGGCACTTTGCAATGCATCCCAAGCTTCATTAGCACGATCTACAAAGAGCTTTCGTACATTTTCATTCTCACCTAAGCCATGAATGTAAGTCGTTACGAAGAAACCCTCTTTCTTTAAAATGGATTTATGGGAATCTGGTTCATCGCCAGCCATATCGTTGTTCGCATGATCCCCAGCAACCATCATCATCGGAATCAATGTAACATTTTTGACTCCATTTGCTTTCAACTTAGGAATGACCGTTTCCAGATTAGGCCAGCCTTCTACCGTATAAGTATAAACATTATTGAGCCCCATATCTTGTAAACGAGCTTGGATTACTGAATAATAGGCATTAGCCGGATGAGGCGTTCCATGATACATCAATAAAATCGCATCATTCTTACCGGTTTTAGGAAACTCCGTTTGGATTGCTTTCAACGTATCGGTAACGTCATCACGCTGTTTCTCCTGTCCCATCCAATAAATCAAAGACGTTCCCAGTGTCATTTTCTTAAATTGATTCTTATACATGTCAAAAATTGCTTTATCGTAAGCATACTCCATACCAGGAATTACATCAAGTGAAGTAAGAGCAACTCGCGTATAACCTTCCGCTTTCAGCTCCGCTAAAGCTTCTTCCGGTGTAGGAATTTTGATGCCTTCTTTTTGCTGAATCCGATCAATAATAATGTGAGAAGTAAAAGCCAAAACGACTTTTTGACCAGGATGTGCTGCTTGAATATCGGCTACGGTTTGTTCTATTGTGAGTTTACGCGACTCTGCATAAGTAGTACCAAAACTCATCACCAAAATTGCATCTTTATTTTCGAGATTCTGCATAGCCGGGTTTTCCGCTACATTTACACCAATTTGAGCAGCATGTTTTAGCGCTGGTGTTGCCGTCTTCACTTCTGGATTCAGTTCATAGGCAGCATAGGTGGGGGCAGCACTTGCCCCCATAAAGGTTGCACAAGCCAAAGAGATCGCAAGCATTTTCTTCCAATTTTTCACAAATACTCCTCCTAAAATATAAAATTGCATAAAATAAAAAAACTTCCTAAATGAATTAGGAAGTAGTAAACGTTCAATTCTTAGCTTGTAAATAGCCAAGAGACCTGCTACAATCCCCTCCCCATCGCTCGTAGGTAAAAATGGTGATTATTAAACAGGCAGTTCTCCTGGCTCTGGATCATTGCTCGCTCAAACCTTCCCAAAACAAAAGTTCCAGTGGCATTTCTTGAGTTTGCTCCCCATTACAGTGGCGGGACCGCGCCGGTATTTCACCGGACTTCCCTATTAAGCCTTACGGCACCTATTCTATCGCTATTCAGTTTTGCTACAAATTCTACGTCCTTACGATACCATGTTAAAGTTGTTTTGTCAAATCGTAATATTCAATCAATTGCATTGGGAAAGTATCTGACAAATCCACCAAAGTTCACTCATCTCTTGCCCTAAAAACATTTCCACAATCGATCGTCGTTATTTTGAAAATCATCAACACCATATACGTTCGTGCTGCCACATTGCGGACAACATTCTGCATAGGCACCATCACCTGTCGGTTTCAGTATCGCCCCCTCCGTATTAAACACCTTGCCACATTTTGCGCACTTTACAGCTGCCATGCTTCGTCTCCCCTTATGCTAATTTTCAATACCTTTTCGAGCTTCAACACCTTGCTGATAATAATGCTTAACTTCTGTCATTTCTGTCACAAGATCGGCTTGTTCCATAAGTGCCTTACAAGCTTTTCGCCCCGTAAGAATTAGTTCTACTGTTTCTAATCGTTTCGCTAATATTGACTGTAACTGCTGATCGCTGATTAATTCGAAATAATTAGCCACAACAATTTCATCAAGTATTACAATATCAAATTCACCGCTACTTACTGCCGTCTCGGCTCGTTTCACACCTTGTTCTGCAAGCGCTTTATATTCCTCTGGCGGCTTTCCCTGTGGAAAAACAACGACTTCATCACTCCATTGGGCTAATTCTTCCGGACTTAAGCTTCCCTCCTTCGCAATAAAAAAGGGCTTTCCTATTGTTTCAACAGTCAAATTCGGTGCTAGATTTTTCAATACGAGATGTTCACTATAACTTTTTGATTTCATAAACTGCAAGAAAAGCACCCGTTTTCCCGCTCCTAAAGCACGAATGGCTAAACCAATTGCCGCAGTTGTTTTTCCTTTACCATCACCTGTATAAATTTGGACATAGCCCCTCACAGCTGATCCACCTTCTTTCGCTTCATGGTATAGTACCATTATCTGTCTTTATACCACATTGTCCTAAAATGAACAAGAGGAAACCATAAAGGAACTTTCCAAGACCCCCACTTTAAAATTTTGCGGTTAAAGTAGTCGTAAAGCGGTTTCTGTCAGTAGACGCCCCGGAATGATTCACCGCTTTAATTTTTTTATAATCATAATCGCCAATCTTCAGCGAAATATTCTTATCGAATTTATGAATCCAGGCAATCGAATAACCCTGGGCATTGCTATTAGGATAGGCGCTCATTTCTGTAGCATTATAATCCGTCATAACTGCCTGATCTTCCACGTAATAATAGCTGGCAGTCAAGGTATTTTTAGCATCTAATGTATACTTCAGCGACATTTGCATTGCCTGATTTTCAGTCTTAGCACTTGATTTCAAAAGTTCTGCCGAAATTCCCACTTTATCATTCACAGCTCTACTGCCATAAACGCTCACATAATTAACCGTACTATCTGCGAAAGCATAGCGTGATCGCGTATCACTCCCGTAAGAAGTTCTTGCCAACATCACCCCAAGAGAAGATTGTCCATCTGGCGCATAGGTCCCTTGCAATACATAAAATTTATCATTCGAAAGATTGCCTTGATAGTTCGTCTTTGCACCAATAAAATTCAGATTCACTGCACCAACTTGTTTCGAAACAGACATAGCATAAGGTAAAGCATGACGGCCAATATACGTATTATCATAAACAAGACCGCCGCCTAAAGTAAGGCCTTGCAACCCGAGCACATATTTATAACCAGCATTTTGATATTTGATACCGAAAGCATCTAAAGCACTATTCTCTTGCTTCGTATTGCAAAAATAGTCAGCTGAAAAGACGCCATAATTATTATTTAATCTCTGATAAGTAAACCTTGTATAAGCCGATACATTTTCTGCAACCGGAAGAGTCGCATTTAAGGTCAAAGTTGTTTTTATGCCAGTGCGACTCCGATTCCCTGGATTTTCATCATGCTGAGAACGAGCATGCACCACTAGATTTCCGTCAAATTGCACACCATCTGGTTGGGCGGCAGCAGCCGCTTGGTTCATAGCCAATAATAAAGTGAAAGTTGTAATTCCTAATATCTTTTGCTTCAAACGAAAATCCTCCTCAAGTATCATTTCAAGATTATGCTAGTCCTTTTTCCATATGTACAATCTGTTCAGGCCCATCTTCTTCTAAGATAATCTTGAACCCCTGTTTTTTCCAAAAATTAAAACCGCCTGGCAAAAAATGATGTGTATGAAGGTAAACTTTTGTATAGTTTTGGTCACTTGCAAAAGATGACATAGTCTGTACCAATTGCGCACCAATCCCTTGGCGTCGAAAATTTTGTGATACATAGCAACGACCAAACTCAGCAGTTGTCGGTAAATGATACAAATTTTTCAATAAGGCAATTCGATCATTATACCTACACACAGCCCCGGTGCCAATCAATTCTCCTGTCGACAAAAAAGCTCCCCATAAATTACAATCTTCAGGTTGAATATAAGTGCGCTGCAAAGCTGCTACATCAGTCATATTTACACGTTTCCCCTTATGACAAAACAGTTCTACTAGCTGACTTTCCAAAAAGCTCTGTACCTTTAAAATTTCTTCCGCTAAAACTGGTCGTACTAAAATTTGCTTTTCTTCCACCCTTTAAACTCCCCCTGTACTAAATTGTTTAATATACTCATGCCGCCGCAATAAAAAAGCTCCTGCCAAAAGGGCAGGAGCTAGCGCAAAATCCTCTATACTGCTTAGGGCAAGAACAGAGCGCAATCACCTCCCCATCACTCGTGGGTGAGAAAAAATAAAACACTTCCTAATGAGATTAGGAAGTGTAAGCGCTCAAGTCATAGCCATAGCAAAAAAAGAAGCTAAGTTATTGTAGCAAAATCCCCTCCCTATCGTTCGTAGGTAAAAATGGTGATTATTGAACAGGCAGTTCTCCTGGCTCTGGATCATCGCGCCCTCAAACCTTCCCAGAACAATATGTTCCAGTGGCATATCTTGAGATTGCTCCCCATTACAGTGGCGGGACCGCGCCGGTATTTCACCGGTCTTCCCTATTAAGCCTTGCGGCACCTATCCTAAAAATTATTTAATTAATAAATTTTTTATTTTATAATAACAACATTACCCATTTTTGTCAAATTGATAAAAATAGTCCTAGCGTCCTTTTTATTACTAGATGAAACTATCGCAAACAGGCTAGATTCCGCAGAACCTAGCCTGTTTCTTTTGCCTATATTATAACCTTGCTTAGCCGACTACAACAAGCGGAGTACCAGCCTGTACAGGATCGCCAGCTTTGACTAGAATTTCTTTTACCACGCCATCAGCGCTGGAAAGAACAGGATTATGCATTTTCATAGCTTCCATAACGATCAGTTCCTGACCATTTTTTACAGCATCGCCAACATTGACTTTAACACTAATAATTTTACCAGGCATAGGCGAAGCAACTTTCGTGCCAGGGCCGCCAGCTTTTGGTGCTGCTTTCGGTGCTGGTGCAGGAGCTGCTGCTACAGGAGCAGGAGCTGCTTTCGGTGCTGCTACAGGAGCTGCTGCTTTAGGAGCTGCAGGTGCTGCCACGCCGCCAATTTCTTCTACAGCAACTTCATAGGTCTGACCATTTACTGTAATTGAATAGTTTTTCATAATAAATCCCCCTTTGGTGTCATACAATCATTGTTTACTGCTCAAAAACCGTTCATAACATCCTGGCGGCCAGCGGTTACCCACGCATCGCTGCCACGCCGAATACTTACGATAGTTACAGAAGCGCTACCAGAAATAGCGGCAATCGCTGCCGTAATCACGGCAATCAGCTCACTATCATCTTCTTGCTGTACCGAAGCCGTAGCAACTGCTGGAGTTGCAGGCGTTGCCGCCATAGCTGCAGGAGTAGTCGGCTGATTCTGCTCTTCCTTTTTTTCTTGCGCTTCTGATGTTACTTTCCAAATATAGCAAACGATAAGAATCACAATCAAGGCTATAAAAAATGTCAACATGAGGTATTTCCTCCTTTAATTAGTGAACGCCTAGGAGCGCCAGCATGATACCACCGGAAATAGCCGTACCAAATACACCAGCAAGGTTTGGTCCCATAGCATGCATAATCAAGAAGTTGTATGGATTTTCTTTTAAAGCAACTACGTGAGCAACACGCGCTGCGATAGGTACCGAAGCAATACCAGCTGAACCGATCAACGGATTGATTTTGCCGCCGGAAACTCTGTACATGATACGTCCGCCGATAATACCGGAGAAAGTACCGCCAGCAAAAGCAATCAAACCAAGAACGATAATTTCAATCGTTTCGAAAGTCAAGAAAGTATCAGCATTCATGGTGGAACCGATAGCAACCGTCAACGTAATGATGATGATATTGATCAAATCATTTGCTGCTGTTTGAGCCAAACGATCAACCACGCCGCATTCACGAAGCAAGTTGCCAAGCATCAGCATCGTAATGAGCGGAGCAACTGGAGGGAGTAACAAGTCAACAATAACCGCGATTACCATTGGGAATACGATTTTTTCTAAACGGCTTACAGGACGAACCTGCGTCATAATAACCATACGTTCTTTTTTCGTTGTGAACAGTTTCATGATTGGCGGCTGAATGAGTGGCATCAGCGCCATGTAGGAATAAGCTGCTACGGAAATCTGTGGTAACAAATGCGGAGCAAGTTTCATCGTAACGAAGATAGCCATTGGGCCGTCAGCGCCGCCGATAATACCGATTGCACCAGCTTCTGCCAAGGAGAAGCCCAGCATTTTAGCGCCAATTAATGCAATAAAGATACCTAAATGAGCTGCAGCTCCCAAAATAATAACACTTGGATTCGAAATCATCGGTCCAAAGTCAGTCATTGCGCCAACGCCAAGGAAAATCAATGGAGGAATAATAATAAGAGCAACACCTTGGTAAGCATACCAGAATAATCCGCCTGGGTCTGCTAATCCCGATCCTGGAGCGTTTGTTACGATACAAGCAAAGCCGATACCGATTAAGAGTAATGGTTCGTATTTTTTCACAATTGCTAAGAAAACGAAAACAATGCCGACAATCATCATAATAATGTTGCCATACCATAGATGCATTAAACCGGTCTGATTGACCATGTCCAGCATCAGTGATCCAATTTGTTCAAACATGTACGTATTTACCTCCTATTAAATAATATAATTCTTAGTGACCGCCTTTTAACTTTTCTTCATTGATTGTGCCAAATTTATTTAGGATAGGGAACAAGTATAACACAAGGCCGATACCCCAAATAATAACGAAGCTCAAAATGAAGTCAATGACGCTAAGTAAGATGGAACCTTCAACTGTATCAGGTACTGTCATGTATATTCTCCTTTCTAGCGATAATTAATTTATATATAACAACAAGCTTGGCAGAAGATCTCAGCTAAAAATCTCGCCAAGCTCGTTATTACCCCAGTAAAAATAACTGAAACTTATAAAGGAATATTGCCGTGTTTTTTCTTCGGGCGATCTTCCCGTTTCATCGCCAGCATGTTTAAGGCATTGGCAACAGCCGGTCTTGTCTGACTTGGCTCAATGACAATATCCACATAGCCGCGTTCTGCTGCATAGTAGGGATTTGCAAAATCTCTGATATATTCTTCCGTCTTTTCTTTGATATTAGCATCGCCACGGAAGATAATATTGGCTGCACCAGCAGGTCCCATAACCGCAATTTCAGCGGAAGGCCAAGCAAGAACTTGATCAGCGCCCAACTCTTTCGAGCACATAGCAATATAAGATCCGCCATACGCTTTACGAGTAATAACCGTAATCTTAGGTACAGTCGCTTCGGAGTAAGCATAAAGCATTTTAGCGCCATGACGGATAACACCGCCGTACTCCTGCTGCGTACCAGGCAAGAAGCCAGGAACATCGACAATTGTTACAACTGGAATATTGAAAGCGTCACAAGTCCGAACGAAGCGAGCTGCTTTATCAGAAGCATTGATATCAAGGCAGCCTGCCATAACAGCTGGCTGGTTGGCAACAATACCAACAGATTGACCGTCAATGCGAGCATAGCAAGTGATCATATTTTTCGCAAAATGCGTTGCTACATCAAAAAATTCGCCATTGTCAACAATCGATTTAATGACATCATACATGTTATAAGGCATGTTCGGGTTGTCCGGTAACAAAGAATCAAGGGCTGAATCGACACGAGCCGGATCATCACCAGTTTCTACGATCGGAGCTTCTTCCATGTTGTTGTTTGGCAAGAAGCTTAAGAGATAACGAACTTGATTAAGAGCGTCTTCGTCGTTTTCTGCAGCAAACTGCGCTACGCCGGAAGTCTGATTATGAGTCATAGCGCCGCCCAGAGCTTCTGCTGTAACTTCTTCCGCCGTAACGGATTTAATAACAGCAGGGCCTGTTAAGAACATCTGGCTTGTATTTTTAACCATGAAGATAAAGTCAGTTAATGCCGGAGAATATACTGCGCCGCCCGCACTTGGTCCCATGATTACAGAGATCTGCGGGATTACGCCGGAAGCCATGGTGTTATTGAAGAAAATGCGGCCATAACCGGACAGAGCGTCAACAGCTTCCTGAATTCTAGCACCGCCGGAATCAGCAAGACCGATGATTGGTGCGCCCATTTTCAGAGCAAGGCTCTGCACTTTAGCAATTTTTGCTGCATGCATTTCGCCGAGAGCACCGCCAATAACCGTGAAATCTTGCGCAAATACGTAAACGAGACGACCATCCACTGTACCATAGCCAGTCGTTACGCCTTCACCAGGAGCTGCTTTGCCAGCCATATCAAAGTTTACGCAACGATGCGTTACAAATTGATCAAGCTCCACAAAAGAACCGGTATCTAAGAGAAGATTGATTCTTTCTCTTGAAGTCAACTTTCCTTTGGCATGCTGTTTTTCAATGGATTTTTTACCGCCGCCTAGCAGAATTTCTTCCTGGCGTTTTTTTAAATCTTGAATTTTTTCTTGAATTGTAGCCATACTAGCTCTCTGCCCCCAAAATTTTTAGATTTTACTTGAATTATAGCTAATTTTAAAATCAATAAAATTATTTTGAACATGAAATAACAAAACTCATACATAAAATTGCATATTTGGGATCTAACTTGCATTGTTAAAATTCCACAAATTAGCCAAATTGTTCAAAATATTTTCTTGCAGTTCATAAAAAATCTGCAAAATTACCGATAATTCAACTTTTTAATACAAGTAAAATCATCATTTGCTCCATTTGGTTGCATAGAGACTAGAACTTATAACAGTAGTATAGTTTATTCTATTTTATGTTACCAATGCATTATTGTTATTAATCTAATGCAAAAATAACATATGCAAATTGATTCAATTGTATTTCCGGCTCTTTCACAAATAAAAAGCCAGACAAAGTACCTCATGACCAGAGGTAAACCGTCAGGCTTCATACATCACTTTATCTGAAAAATGATCAATCTTTTTCTTCTAAAGGCTCCCGCGTTACCGAAAACAGGGCTGCCGTGAATTCGGCCACATGCTCTTTTTCTTCATTCATTAGGTCGCAAAAAAGCTCTTTCACGATGGATTCTTCCGCTTTATTCATATATCGCTGATACTTATTAATCGCATGAAGTTCATCTTGAATTGCTTTTGTAAGACAGCGAATTAAACAAAGATCCTTCTTTTTGGGAAGTTCTACCTGAGCGTCTTCCTCCTCCTCAACTTGATACTTTTTCCAAGCCTTCGGTTTCGTCGCAAGCCGCTTCGTTGTTAAAAACTTTAAATCTTTTTTAAGCATGTCATATTGAACCGAGTCGAGCAGAGAAATCAAACGCATGATTTCCACATAATGCTGCATTTCATCTTCAGCTGCATCTAAAAACAGATCGGCAAAACAAGGATTTTCGAAAGCACATTCTAAATAATCGGCAATAGCGCCGCGCTCATCAGCCGCTGCATCACGCAACAAATAAAGATCCGGATGATTGGGACAATCACAAGGATCTTTTTCTTCCTCCATGGGGAAGCAAGGATAGTCATCATCAAAAAATTTCGGTTTCAAAAAAAAACACCTCCTGTAATCGTTTCCAATATATCTTATGGTAACGAATAACAAGAGGTGTTGCTATACTACCTTATATGCAATTGTATTTTCATTGCCCTTGTAGTTAATCTTCGAAAGGATTGCCGACATCAGTAACTTCTTGAATCACCACAATCGGATCGGAAATCAATCTATATTTTTCATCTTCGGGATAATCGACTGCACGTCTTGGATCATTTCCAGCAAAAGCAAGCATACTTTCCATTGACCACCATTTTGTGCAGAGAAAGAAATGCGCATAGTCCCCTTGCTCAACTACTTTTAAGTAAGCGCCGCAGTTTCCTTTTGTTGCGAGCGCATCTTTTACACCAGTTTCATACTCGTAGGATTCAAACCACTCTTTCATTGTTAAAGGAACTATACCATGCCAAGTTCTTGAGATCATAATAGCTACTCCTTTTGTCTATAAAATTGCAATGATAAATGATAGATTCGCCAAACCGATCTTTAAATCCTACAAAAAGAACTACTTTATACGTTCTTTCGACTTTTCACACCTTTCGCTCGCCCTCTCGGTCAATGATAGCTCAGCAAAGGTAAGTTTGTTATAATAAAGCTTAAATATATCTTAAGGCAGGATTGATTAAATGCGCTTTTTCTATAAAATTACAGCTTTATTTATTTTATTTGTTGTCCTAGGCGGATTTATCCAAATTCTAGTTTTTGATAAATATTTTGTCACTGAAACAGACTCTACTTTATTAAATCTGAATCAACAAGCTTCCGCATATGTAAGCGATCAAATCTCAGCCTATTTTACGAAAGTGCAAAATGCCCTTGAAGTCATTGCTTCCAATAAAAGCATTCAAGAAGATCAGACTTTATTGGATGAAATAAACAAAATGCTCCCTGAAATCAACCGGCTAGTCATTCTTAATAAGCAAGGCGATATCATAAAAATAAGCGATAATAAGAAAAGTCCTGTTTTATCCAATTTATCCTCTAAAGAATATTATCTGCAAGCAATGCAAGGGAATAAATGGATTACCAATGTTTTTACCTCAGCCTCAGGAAAAAAAGTCGTTGCCATCGCCGTTCCCATTAAAAACAATCATGCAATTGACGGCGCTGTGATTGCCTATATCGAATTACACGGTAACGCCTTAGCTTCGATGTTCGATAATAAATCCTTTGGAGAAAATGGCTATATTTCTATTATTGATAGCCAAGGCTATGTTGTCTATCATCAAAATAAAGAACGTATTGGTCAAAAAACACATTGTTTTGAAAACCTGACAGGTGATACCGGTGTGGCAGTGCTAACTGATTTTACAAATTCTGAACAGTATACTGGTTATCATAAAGTTCCTGGTTTAAATTGGCTGGTTACAGTAAACACATCGACTAGTGAAATTAAAGCAGCAAGAAATATTATTGTATTTGAAATTACCATATTATCGATTTTAGGAATCGGCTTAATCACCTTGGTTGGTGTGTATTCTGTCAGACGCAGTTTACGACCTTTTGAAGAACTAATGCAAGCCTTTAAAACATTGAAAAAAGGGAAATATGAATTACTGAATACCAATCGCCTGCCGAAAGAACTCCATGAAATAGGTGATATTTATAATAGCACCGTCAATATTTTAAAGATCAACCATGAAGAGTTAAAAGAAGCAGCTGAAACAGACTTATTAACAGGTGCGTATAATCGGCGATCCTTTTATAAAAAATTAGCTGAATTAGAAAAAGATTATAAAGCGGAAAATTTGAGTTGTTTCAGCGTTGCCTTAGTAGATCTAGATCATTTTAAAAGTATTAACGATACTCAGGGACATAGTGCCGGCGACGAAATACTTAAAACATTTATTAGTATTCTATATTTTGCCGTAGATAAATGGCATGTATTTCGGTTTGGCGGCGACGAGTTTGCCATTATCTTCGAAGAAAAAGACTATGAAGAAATTAGCAGCATTGCAGAAAAAATAAGATCCGATGCAGAAAGCCTCTTAAGTGGCTGCACTGTAAGTATTGGAATCGCATCATTTCCAACGGATAGTACATCAAAACGGCAACTCGTTGAATTAGCCGATAACGCTCTTTACATCAGCAAACAAGAACGGAACAAAATAACATTCTATCGTTGACAATTAACATACTCCCCCCTCATCCAAATGAAAAAAGTAATTTTCTCGCTTCATAAAAAAAGTTAAGTAATCAGCCATAAAATATTTTCTCGCAAGTTTCTGAGCTTGAAAAGAGCATTGCGAGCAGGAAACTGCTTCTACATTGAGGAAAACTACAAGCAGTAAGATCCTAGACACAAAAATTGTATAAAAGGAGGCTTCTATGAAAATGCGATATTTTTTCGCCGGATTACTGATGCTTACTTTAACGCTTGGTTGCTTTGGCAACACCTATGCTACAGCAAAGACCGAACACTCTGTCTCTATGGTCAAGAACTTCATTCAAGTACCACTGGCAAGGCAAAATACCGATTACACCTGCGGTGTAGCTGCACTGCAATCCATACTCGGCTATTACGGTTTTGATAAGCGCTTAGACGTACTATCCGATGCAGTCAAACCAGATCCTGAGAATGGCACGGGCTATATGAATATTATAAATTATGCCAAATCACTAGGATTTAACGTTACCACCCGGACGAATATGAGTTTAGAAGAACTCAAAGGGTATATTGACAAAAAACAACCGGTACTTGTAGTAATTCAAGCTTGGGACGATTCAAAGTCCAATTATGCACCTAACAAAAATGAAGATGGCCATTACGTTGTTGCGATTGGCTATGATGACAAATATTTTTATTTTATGGATCCTTCTACCCTAGGACACTACACTTACATTCCTACAGCAGAATTTATATCACGCTGGCACGACTATGATTCTTTCAGCAACGAGGTTCTAACTCAGGTTGGCATAATTATGACTAAGCCGATTACTTCCCCCTACAATCCTGATGAAATTATAAGCCTTGATTAATGAACTTAAGAGGTGATAATTTGAAAACAGCAACTAGCTATTATCGTACTTTCCTGTCTGTTTTCTCAATTGTAATAACCTGCTTCATCACCCTAGGAACTTCCATGCAGCAGGCTTGGGCGGCAGACAATCAAGTACGTCCAACGGCAGTCGTCGAACGTTGTTCATCCATCATTATTGGCAAACAAGCGACTAAAGATGGGTCGACGCTTCTAGCTCATAACGAAGATTTAACAAATTATTGTGCACAACATTACGTGTATATTCCTCCTGCCAAACATGAATCAGGCGATATAATAACCACCTTCTGGGGGGCAAAAATTCCTCAAGTAGCAGAGACATATGGGTACTCTGCTACCAAGATTTTTGACAAGGCCTATTCTCCTGGGGATATAACGAGCGGAGTTAACGAACATCAGGTAGCTGTAGCCAATAATATGTCTTATCGTCGAGATGCACCAACCGAACTACCAACTACTGGACGAATTATCTGGACAGAACTCACCCAGCTCGCCCTGGAACGCGCCAAAACCGCGCGTGAAGCAGTCGAAGTCATTGGTGACCTAGTACATACTTATAAACTGGGTAGTGATTCTGGCGCGATCTTTGCGGTCACAGATGGCAACGAGGGCTGGTGGGTTGAAGTTACTCTAGAAGGACAGTGGGTTGCGCAACGGGTTCCCAATGATTCCTTTGGAGTTAGAGCTAATATCTTTCGAATTGGCCAAATTGACTTTGCCAATCCTGATAATTTTATGTACTCAAGTGATGTAGTTGATTATGCAAAAAAAATGGGTTGGTATGATGGAAAAGAGCCTTTTAACTTTGCCAAAGTATATGCTGCGCCAGAAAAACTAAATGATCCCTATAATACCCGCCGCCAATGGCGGGCCGAAGAATTACTGAAAGAACAGATTGCAACCATTACCCCGATTGATATAATCAGGATATTGCGTGACCATTATGAGGGAACACCTTATGATTTAACGAATGGGTACAAAAAAGGTTCTCCGCACCAGACAGATGAAAGAACCCTATGCAGTATCAATACTGAAATAAGTTTAGTCTGCCAATCACGACCGTGGCTACCGTCAGAAATAGGCGCCGTAACTTGGCGAGCTATGGCGACGCCTTGCACCAGCGTATTTACGCCATGGTATTTCGGCAATTCTGAGATTCCTGCCGCTTTCCAAACTGGAACAAACCAATATTCCCCCGACTCCGCCTATTGGACCTTTAGAGACCTATCACGCTATGCAGATGTACGCTATCAAAATGTAATCGGCAATATTCATAGACAAATTGATTTCTTTGAAAAAAAAGAATTCACAGCTCAAGATGACATAGAAAAAGAAGCCCTGCAAATTTATGGACAAGACAAGAAGCAAGCTATTCAATTTCTGAGTAACTATACGAACAATCTGGCTGAACAATCCCTCAAACTGGGAAACTCATTGCTAAATCAATAAAATAAAAGGCTAAGAAGAATTCGCAGCAAGCGATTTTTCTTAGCCTTTTTAATATATTAGTAACTATTGTCTTAACTCACTATCGTCGTCTTGTGGCTAGCAAAGCATTACATACGATGCATCATAGGCAGCATAAAGAAGTAAATATTTGCTACTGTCAAAACGATGATCAGTATAGTAAAGGGCAAAGCAGATCCAGTAACTTTTTCTGAAGAATATTGTGATTTAGCAATTCGATATGCTGTATATATTGAGCCTAGAGCACCAATAACTAGCAAGGCATATTGTAACATTTGAATAGTATCCACACTCACCAGCGCGGTTGATTGTTCAGATACTTTCATTCCGATTACTGACATACCGGTAAATAAAATAGATTTTCCTTCAGCTAATAAATGAAACAAATTATGAGCCAGATGGGCTGATAAATCCAGCGGAATCAAAGCATATCCAAAGCGAGCAAAGTTTAAATGAGCTGACTCTCCATTACTTTTTCCAGCCACCCAACTGCTAATATACAATAAAGACACTGGAATGGCCATAGCAATGAGAAAGATAACCGTAAATGTGATAGCATACTCCTGCGTGCCTAAAATATTTTCTAGAAAACTTTGGGCCTTAGTCCAAATCTCCAGCATGGTAATATTTTGGACAAACACGATTCCCATAATGACGGTAGCCAAAACAGACTCTTCAAATTTGGGCTTCTTAATAAACCAAAGTTCACGAGAAGGCGGACGAACAGAAATGGTAATAGAATCATTGGGGCAGTTCTTTACACAATAACCGCATAGATTGCAGCGAGCGCTGTTATCCATGGTTTTCGGGAACTCAAACATCGGACAGCCTGGTGCTTTTTCACCGCCCTTGTAACAAGCGGCTACCGTACACTTACTGCATTTTTCCGGCGTTCCTCTCAGTTCCAATGCCCCTGTCCGAGAATAGTTACCGGCGACCCCACCTAAGAAGCATAAATTGCGGCACCAAGCCCGGCGTTCAAAAAAGGCCCCTGCCGTAATGGCTCCTAGCGCAATAATCAGCATCATAACCCCTGAGCCGCGTGGCGACTCTACAATTCCATAAACATGATCACCCCAGGTAATCATGATAAAAAAAGCATCAATAATCCAGATCCCATATTTCTTAAGAAACTGGGGAACAGGCCGATTATTCCCTACAATCTTTTGCACAAAATCACTCACTGTCGCAAAAGGGCAAATAGCACACCAGAATCGTCCCATCAAAAGAAAAATCAGCGGAATCAGTGGCCACCACAGTACCCAGGTTAATGCAGTGCCAAAATTTTCATGGGCGCTGACAGGGCCAAAAAACAATTCATATGTGATAAAAGCAAAAATAATCACAACAGGAATTTGAAAAATTCCTGGGTACCATTTGCTTTTTAATATGGCTTTTAACAAGTTATTGCCTTTGGTTTCAGGTATTTTCGTCTCCATCTATCTCACACTCCCTGGCCTTTCAGCTTAGTATATTTCATAATTCCAGCAACAAGGATGACTGCTGAAATAGCTCCACCAAATCCATAGAGAACAGGCCAAGGATTGTCGTTTTCAGCCTCCTTTTTGCCGTGTCCATTATGATTCATGTTGTTCATATCATGGCTATTTTGTGAATCAGATGTCATAGAATTCATATCATGACCATTATGGTCATTGGGTGACATAGTCCCCATATTGTGACTACCTTGTGACTCATGCGTCATGGAGTTCATATCATGACCGCTCATCGAATCTTGCGTCATGTTCCCCATCTCATGCTTTGGTTGCTCCACACTAGTTGCAGCAAAAGTATTCATCGTAGACATACCAAGCAGAAGTAAGGTTGCAAAACTAATTACCAAAAAACTACCCCGTCTTTTAAATATATTAATCAATTAACAAACCTCCTCATTCATAGCATTCAATGCCTATCATCGTTATTCAGTCTTTTGCATTGTGCTGTGGTCCATTGAGTTATGATTCATATTACTGTGATCGACTTGCTGCGTCGTGCTCTGATTCGTTGCCGGCATTTGATTGCTTGCTGAATTTCCACATCCCGCTAAAAAGAATCCTAAAGTAAAAACTAATACGGCGCTTACAACATAAAACTTTTTCATAAAAAACTTTCCTCCACGTGACTGATTAATAAACAATGACTTTTGATTCACTCGTTATCCGCATTCTTACTGCCCCTATTATATCTATCAATTATGAATTTCTTATGAATGTATTGTGAACTTCTCGTGCTATTTGAAAATCAAAACAACCAAACTAGTTCCCTTTCGTCCACTACACTTGCCATGTTTTCTCTTTATTTTGATATTCTTTTGTATACGGCCGGTGCTAAGATCAAACTGTTGAATAATTTGCGCTTTTCGCAGTTCTTTGTTGACATCGCTAATGGTTTGGTTTATTCTGTAACAGAATTCCATATCGTCTTAATAGGTGCCCACTCGGGCTTAATAGGGAAGATTGGTGCAATGCCAACACGGTCCCGCCGCTGTAATGGGGAGCTATTCTACAATTTAGCCACTGGAAAAAGATTTCTGGGAAGGCGTAGAATACGATGAACCGAAGTCAGAAGAACTGCCTATTTTATAGTCACCGTTTTACCCACGAGCGATGGGGAGGCGATTTGCACTTTTTTCTATTCAGCAAGTTGACACTCTTTCCTTATAGCAAGAGTGTTTTTTTACTATTATTCGCTCGAAAAAATCGGGAGGTTACATTGAATGAATTTGGAAGTCCTTGCAATTATCTCGCTGGGTTTTGTTCTCGGAGCAAGACACGCGATTGATTGGGATCACATTGCTGCTATTACCGACTTTGTTGGTGCTGAGAAATCTAAAAAAAAGGGATTTCTTTTGTCGTTATACTATATAATTGGTCATGCTTTAGTGAATTTGTTTTTTGGTGGAGCTGCCATTGTATTAGGCCAATCAGTTCCATCATGGATAGATACAGTAATGGAACGAGTTGTTGGAGTAACATTAATTACTTTGGGATTATGGCTGATTGTGATTCTTATTCAAAATAGAAAAGAATCTATTTTCATTAATAGATGGCAGCTATTATTCAATGTCCTACAAAAAGTCTACTACTGGCTAAAGGTTAAAATAACCGGAAAAGCTACTGAAAGAGACATGCAACCAATTGCTCTAGGACCTGGTAGTGCTTGCGGTGTCGGGATCATCCATGGTATCGGAGGAGAAACCGCCTCGCAAATTTTATTATTTACCACCGCTGCTGGTGCAGGAACACTTACCCTTGGACTAACAGCCGTCTTTGCCTTTATATCAGGTTTATTTTCCTGTCAAATTATAATGGTTTTATTTTTGCTAAATGGCTACGGACAAGCAACTAGGAACCCCAAAGTTTATAAGGGATTAGCGATTGCTACATCTTTATATAGTATTGCAGTAGGTACAATCTTCCTATTAGGTGCCAGTGATCTTCTGCCTCCGCTCGAATTTTTCTAACTAAATTCAGTCTTAAAATTTATAAAAAATGCTATGACAAAAGAGAGTACCCCTATCCAACTTGATACTATTGGATAGGGGTACTCTCTTTCAAGGAATATTGAAGAAACGATGAATAACTCATGCTATTTAAAAGATATTTCCTAAGAATTGAACGATAAAGAGCAGCCCCTTAAAGAAAAGGGCTGCTCTCGTATACGTTTCGTTACTTATTAGAGCTATGGTGTCCTGCATGTTCGTTATTACCATCTTGCTGCGTATCTGCTGGAGGAGGACTTACTGTCTCGTTTATGGTTCGCTAGCAGGCTGCGCCACAACTTCTGTCATCATTCCACCATCTTCATGGTCTAAGATATGGCAATGGAGCATCCAATTTCCTGCCTCTTTCATGACAAAAGCCACATCTACATACTGTCCAGCTGGGACATTCACCGTATCCTTCCACATTTCTCGGTCTGGCACCTGTCCATTCTGTGACACGATTTGGAAATAGGCGCCGTGAACATGGATAGGGTGATCCATCAGGTGCATTCCCTGGGTGTCTTTATTCCAAAATCGCACTTTGACTACTTGGCCCACCGTTACCTTTATTGGATCTGTATTGGGAAACACTTTTCCGTTGATGGTCCACTGCATCTTACTCGCCCCATCTTGGGGCATAGACATCGCCATAGCATGTCCCGCATGCTGCATTCCAGCCATACTGCCACCTGTCATGCTAGCCATATCCATCCTTGAACCTAATTCCAGTGTAAAGTCAGGCGATTCATCCTGCATACCAGCAAACGCTCGCGATACAGGCGGCACAAAGGGAGATATTACTGGTGCTACCGCCTTCCCTTCGTAGACAATCGGCACAATCATGCCTAGTTCGGGGCGTTCACTAATCAAGCGATATTGCTGACCAGCTATTCCTACCGCTGCCACTTCCACGTCTATCCGCTCACCAGGGGCTAGCGTGACGGTATCTGTCATGTAAGGATCCACTAAAGGATGTCCATCCGTATGGGTCACTCTAAAACGATGCCCTGGCAGTTGAAGGGTATGATAGGCAGCTGTCGATGCATTAATGAGCCGTAATTTATGGAGTTCTCCCTGACGAAAGACTAAAGGAGGAATCGCATCTCCGGTCTTGCCATTCACGGTCTCTATATTGCCATACCGTTCCATGTCGCCCCGCGCGGTACCATCTAAGCGCTTGCCATTCGCATCTAGGTACCAATCGTCCAAAACCAAGATATGGTCACCGCTATATTTACGATCCGCTGCTGTCTTCACAATAAAAGGTGCATACAGCCCCATATCTACTTGAGTCACTACTGGGCGATAATGCGAGTGATACCAATATGTACCTGACTCATTCGCGGTGAACTCATAACGGAAGGGCTCGCCTGGCTTAATGACCCGGCTGGGTCCGTCTTGATCATTTGGCACCAATAGCCCATGCCAATGAATATTCGTGACAACTGGAAGGTGATTTACACCTTCCACGACAACTCGTTCTCCTTCCTGTACTATAATCGGCGTTCCCGGCACACTGCCGTTATAGCTCCATACCCGTGTAGACAGTCCCGGTCTTAGTTCCCAATTGGCTTCTTTGAGTTCTAGTCTTACGTCAGCCGCTTGTGCCGTAGCTGTCGCTATGAATACTGTCAGTGCTGTCGTAACAACCTGTTTTCTCCAATTCATCCAGCCTCTCACTTTCCTGTCCTCCTCCCCTACCTACGATTTGCTTACTACTTTTACTCTATTTTTGACTTTTCCTGCTCACTATTGAAAGATGGTACAGGCATTCTATCCAGTTTATCTGCAATCCGCTTTACTGACTTGGTAATGCTAGTCAACAAATAAAAGAAATATATCACTATTACCAGATAAATCACCATAAAAACGAATCCAAATCCACCCATCATGCTGCCATACATCATGTGTATCACTCCTTTTTATTTGGTAATCGCACTTATCTTTATTATAATAATAAACATGTTATTTCAACAAAATTTTTGTTTCTTTATTTTTCCAAAACTTTATACTAAAAGGCTCAAATCTAAGCAACGAGTATAAAGGTTGCCTAGCATCACACGACACTAGGCAACCCTTTTATATAAACCCTGGGAAAACTAGCGCTTCCCCAGAGATGGAGGGGCACTACTGCGCTGCGTGATGCGCATTGTGATCCATTGTTGCAGGCGTTTGATTTGTCGATGGCGCTTGCGTACCATCTACTTTTATTTCATCAGTTGCGTTATTCACTAAATCAGACATCATCTGTTTAAATTCTGGATCACTTGCCAGCATTTGTTTCATCATAGTTTGTATTTGAGGCTGTTTCATCATGGCTTTCATCGTTTGTTGCATTTCCGGGCTTGCCATCATTTCACCGCACTGCTTTTGCATATCCGGTGAATTCATCATGTCTGGACTCATGGCCCCGCTTTGCATCATCATGCTCGATTCGGTTCCGGGTTCCGCCTTTTGCGCTGTATTTCCAATCGAATTGATCCCGAAAGTCACGCCTAATACCGATACCGTAATCAATCCGCCAATCATCAAGCTTGCCATTTTATTTTTCATCATTTTTTTCACTCCTATTTTTATTTGACTTATTTTTTCTTTTATACAAAACTCCCACTCACTCATATCAAATACCAGTTCACATCGTTTAAGTATACGCTTTACCTTAACAGCAGCAATCCCTATATATGAGGCATGACCTCTTTATTTTGCCGCCTTGGGATCATCCACCTGCTCTTGCTTTTTATGTCCCATTCCCTTCATCATGAACAGATGCATCAACGGGCATAAAAGAAATACTAGGTAACTGGCCGTCCCTTCATAACCGCTTATCTTTAATAACAGAACCGCTGCTATAGGGGGCAAGCAGCAGACAAACATCATGAGCATATGTTTTAGGCTGTTGCCGCAGTTTTGTTGCAGCCCTTGAGTAGTGTTGCTAGGCTGAGATTGTTTACAACATCCCATCTTTGATTCCTCCTTGGCTATGCGTGCATAACATACAGCATCGCTGCAAACGCGAGTGTCCATGCTCCCCATTGCAATATTTTCAAAACCACTTGTTGCCCTGGCGTATAAGTTTCTTTCACTTCTTCTGGCATATCCAATTGTTTATTCGGTTCCATGATGCATCCCTCTCTCTGCTTGCTACTGCACTTGGATTGCTTTTATCATACCAAACCTTTATGAAGAAACTATGAAGAACTATTGAAGAACTTCTGCTTTTTCACTTTGCTGTCAACATTGTTTCTAAGCATTTGATAAACTACCATTTCCGATCAGCACCTCCACCACCAGATGAGCCGCCTCCATATCCTAGAAGATGCAGGTTATACGGTAAGAGAATAAACCAATTTATAAAAAAAAGCTGCCGACTCTGGCAGCTTTTCTGGATTTATAGGATTTTTAACGATATTGTATAACGGTAAACATACCACCTAATTCTTTGATCATATTATTAGCGGTATGATGCGGAATATGACAATGAAGGGGCCAATTGCCCGGGTTATTCGTCATAAATTCAATATCCCAAGTTTCTCCTGAAGCTACAGCAATGGTATTCTTTTTCATTCTGGCGCATTCTCCAATTGGATTGCCATCAGCGGCAGTCACGATAAACTGATGGCCATGTAAATGAATCGGATGTTCCATCATGGCTGGATTGGCAAAACGAATGCGAACTCGTTCACCAAACGATACTTCGAGCGGTGTCGTTGCCGGAAAGCAACGCCCATTCATAGTAAAAAATTGCAAATCGTCACTCATCGGATTCACTTCATAGCTGCCTGATTTTAGAATCCCCATCGGTAAACCTTTTACGGCAAACTCTTGCAACATAATAAAGTAATCGCACTCCTTCCGTCGGTCATCAGGGTCTAATATTACGAGGCCCCCTGCCAGACCCATCATGCCCTGCCTTGCGACGCGATGATGCGTATGATACATATGTGTCCCCGGCGGATTGTTAATTTGAAAATGATAATCAAAATAACTGTTTGGTTTAATGAGTGGCGTCGGCTCAACTTCCGACACGCCGTCCATATTATTAGGCACATCTAAACCATGCCAGTGAACGCTAGTCGCTTCCGGTAAAGCATTATATACTCTGATATTCACGTAATCTCCTGGGTATACGTGAATGGTCGGCCCTGGAATACTCCCATTATAGCCCCAGCCTCGAATAAAAAACCCAGGCAGCAATTCTTGTTCCACCGGCTGGGCAACAAGTTCAAAATATTTTACCCCCTGCCGCATTACAAAAGGTAAATCATATAAATCGCGACTCGTGACCACTATATCACGCCCTTTATTCTAGTTTACTCCATTCTATGCACTGACCTCAGTGGGCGAAGCTATAGTAAGTCCTAAAAGTTGGATAGAAAGGCAAAAGACCAGGAATACTCCTGGCCTTCGATTAGCGTACCTATCATTATTGCGGTCATCTTTTATACCACTATTTCTCATCATAGTATTAATACCCTTGTCTTTAGATAACGACAAAAAACCGACTTTATGGATTCTTACTCTTCCATAAAGTCGGTTTTCATTTAATAACTTTATTTTTATATACAAGCTTTTTTCTTTACTTAACCGTTTTATTCAACAGTTACAGATTTTGCCAGATTTCTCGGTTTATCTACGTCGCAACCGCGCGTAATTGCTGCATAGTAAGCGAGCAATTGGAGCGGAATGACGGAGAGGATCGGCGCCAAGTATTTTTCGGTTTTCGGAATGAGAATCGTATGATCCACATATTTACCAAGCTGTTCGTCACCGATAAAGCCTAGGCCAATTACTACAGCGTCACGAGCTTTAACTTCTTTAATATTGCTCAAAGTCTTTTCATAGACATCCATCTGCGTAGCCATAGCGATAACAGGCACGCCTTCAATAATGAGGGCCAGCGTACCATGCTTCAATTCACCAGCTGCATAGGCTTCGGCATGAATATAGGAAATTTCCTTCAGTTTCAAAGAACCTTCCAAAGCTACGGCATAATCAAGCGAACGGCCAATAAAGAACACATCTTCACTAAAACCGTATTTTTCAGCAAAAGTCTTAATTGGTTCTACATCTTCTAGCATTTCATGGGCTTGCGCCGGAATATTACGCAGACCGGAAATCAGTTCTTTCATTCGTTCTGGCTTTAAGCTGTCTTTGAGATCAGCCATATACAGAGCTAACATAAAGAGGCTGACAAGCTGCGTTGTATAAGCTTTCGTCGAAGCAACAGCAATTTCCGGACCGGCCCAAGTATAAACAACTTGATCGGCTTCGCGGGCAATGGAAGAACCAACAACATTGGTAACAGCCAAAGTACGAGCGCCAAGACGTTTCGCTTCTTTTAACGCCGCCAAAGTATCACTTGTTTCACCAGACTGGCTGATTACAATCGCCAACGTCGATTCGTCAACGAGCGGCGTCCGATAACGGAATTCCGAAGCAATATCAACTTCTACGGGAATTCTCGCCAATTGTTCAATATAATATTTCGCTACGACGCCAGCATGGTAAGCCGTACCGCAGGCAGTGATCAGAATCTTTTTCACGCCAGCAAAGTCATCTTTCGTCCATTTCAGTTCTTCAAAAATGATATGACTATCATCTTTGGCCAAACGACTTGTCATGGTTTCACGAATTACTTTTGGCTGTTCGTAAATTTCTTTAATCATGAAATGCTCATAGCCGCCTTTTTCAGCTGCTTCCGCATCCCAATTGACTTCGAAAACTTTTTTATTAATCGGCACGCCCTGACGGTTCTGCACCCATACAGAATCTTTCGATACAATCGCCATTTCACCGTCGCTTAAGATATAAGTGCGACGCGTGTAATTGATAATGGCAGGAATGTCAGAAGCAATAAAGTTTTCGCCTTGTCCCAGGCCGATAACAAGCGGATTATCCTGCTTAGTGCAAATAATTTTATCGGGATCATGTTTCGTCATGAATACGAGCGAATAAGACCCGGAAATGACTGACAATACCTTTTTGACAGCCGCTTCAAAATCGCCTTCATAATATTCTTCTAATAAATGAGCAACGACTTCTGTATCAGTCTCTGACGAAAACACATGGCCTTTCGCTGCGAGCTGCTCTTTCAAATTTAGGTAATTCTCGATAATGCCGTTATGAACGACAACGAAATCACCGGTGCAATCCGTATGAGGATGCGAGTTACTATCAGACGGACGACCATGGGTAGCCCAACGAGTATGCCCAATGCCGAGATGCCCTTTAGGCATAGACTGCTCTACTTTCTTTTCTAAAGCGGCCAAACGACCTACACTTTTTAATACATTAATGTGATTGCCGTCAAATACAGCGATTCCAGCTGAATCATAACCGCGATATTCTAATTTTGATAGTCCTTGCAATAAAAATGGAGCCGCTTCTTTCGGTCCAATATAGCCAACGATTCCGCACATACAGGCTATTCCTCCTAAAATAATAATAAATGAATCTGCCGCAGTTTCTTTTGTCGGTCCGGTTACCCGGAGGTTTTGGGAAAACTGCTAACGACGGCAGTCGCCGAGAGGCATCCGCTGACTTTTCGATAAACCTCTTCCTCGTCTGCTTGCTCTCTCTTCCGCTCCGAGGCAAGCACCAGCGCTTTAGTTTTTAACTTCACTCTTTGACGCTTATCTTTCTTAACTTTTCCCCTTTCACCACCTTTCACTACATTATATAGGCAAGGGAGCACCTTGGGTGCTCCCTTGCACTATTTTCCTATTTTAAACTACTTTATTCTTCTAGTCAACCTTTCGGAATCCTTTACTCAGCCTGCCCCTGCTCTACTTTTACAACAGCGGCAATTTCGGTCACAATTTTTTCTAGTTTAGCCATAGTCGGTCCTTCCGCCATAACACGGATTAAGGGCTCTGTACCAGAAGGACGAACAAGAATCCGCCCGCTATCTCCTAAAAGCTCTTCGCCAGCAGTAATCGCAGCAGCAATTGCTTTATTCTCTTCCCAACCGTCTTTGCTTGCCACGCGTACGTTCACTAACAGCTGGGGAAAAGTGGTCATGGAAGCACTTAATTCTGAAAAAGGCTTCTTCGCTTTTACTTTCGCTGCTAAAAGCTGCAACGCCGTAATCATGCCATCGCCTGTCGTAGCATAGTCGCTAAAAATAATATGGCCTGATTGCTCACCGCCGAAATTAAAGCCTTTTTCCAGCATCCGTTCGAGCACATAGCGGTCACCAACCGGCGTAATTTCTATGGCAATCCCCGAGCGTTTCATAGCTTGATGCAAACCAATATTACTCATGACAGTTGTAACAAGTGTATCTTGCTGTAACCGCCCAGCCTGATGGAACATATTCGCACAGATAACCATCATATGATCCCCATCAATAATTTCACCGCGTTCATCCACAGCCAGACAGCGATCCGCATCGCCATCATGAGCAATGCCCACATCGGCGCGTTGCATGCGAACTGCTTCTTGCAGACTCTGTAGATGGGTCGAACCACAATGATCATTAATATTGATACCATTCGGTTCATTATGAAGCACAGTCACTTTTGCGCCAGCTAGCGTCAAGATACGCGGCGATACTTCAAAGGCCGCGCCATTGGCACAATCAAGTACGACATGAAGGCCTGCCAAAGATACATCAATTGTTGTTAACGCATGAGCGATGTAGTCTTCAATCAGATTATGACGGTATTCGATCGTACCTACCCCGTTGGCAATAGGCCGTTCCAAGGAACCAAGATCAAATATCAATTCTTCTAATTCATTTTCTACGGCATCAGGCAACTTAAAGCCTGTGCCAGCAAAAAACTTAATCCCATTATCAGGATAGGGATTATGTGAGGCGGAAATTACGACACCAGCCTGCGCGCCGATTTGTTTCGTTAAAAAAGCAATCGCGGGCGTCGGAATCACACCGGCCAACAAAGCTTTACCGCCAGCGCTGCAAATGCCTGCCGCCAAAGCTGATTCGAGCATTTGACCAGATATTCTCGTATCACGACCAATTAAAATCACCGGCTGTTTCTCGCCGTGTTTCCCAAAATAATACGTAGCGGCTCGACCTAAATCAAAAGCCAGCTCCGGTGTCAACTGTTCATTAGCAAGACCTCTTACTCCATCTGTTCCAAATAACTTTCCCAAAATGTCAATCTCCTTCCGGATCTCTATAATAAGATACCCTAGCTACAGGGCTCATATGCGGCAATTACGGCGTAAGCCGCATTCATTCCGTCTAAAGCAGCGCTCATAATTCCCCCGGCATAGCCAGCACCTTCACCAATCGGATATAACCCAGGCGTATTTTCTGATTGGAAATTCGCACTACGGCGTATTCTGACGGGAGCGGATGTACGCGTTTCGACACCAGTGAGTTGGGCGCCGCCATCATCAAAGCCTTTGATCTTCCGGCCAAAATCAGTAATGGCTGCTCGCAGCGTATCAGTTACAAAAGCTGGTAGGCACTCACTTAATGGCGCCGCTACAACGCCAGGCCGATACGTAGGCGACAAAGAAAAGGACGTGCCGTCAAGACCTAAGAAGGAAGCAACGCTTTCACCCGGCGCCTGATAATTCGATCCAGCCACAGCATAAGCTAATTGTTCATAACGGCGCTGAAAAGCAATCCCCGCTAAGACGCCAGGTCCGAAGTCACGCGGTTCTACATTGACCACAAGGGCACTGTTAGCAATGCCAGACGCACGAGCGTGATGACTCATACCATTCGTGACAACACCGCCTAATTCTGAGGCAGCGGCCACAACAATGCCGCCAGGACACATGCAAAACGAATAAGCCGTACGGCTCGCTTGTTTATCATGATAAACAAGCGCATAGTCGGCTGCCCCGAGTTTGGGATGACCGGCAAAGCTGCCGTACTGCGCCTGATCAATCAAACTTTGCGGATGCTCAATACGCAAGCCAATGGCAAAAGGCTTCGCTTCCATGGCGACAGAAGTGCTGAGCATCTCGTAAGTATCGCGAGCGCTATGACCAATTCCCAGCAACACAACCGACGCAGGGATTTTTTCATGCTGACCAATCGTAACCGATTTAACGGCGCCGAAAGCGTCTTTTTCCAAATTCGTAACTTGGCTAAAAAAACGCACTTCCCCGCCTAAGTCAATGATCTTTTGGCGCAAATTTTTGACAACTCTTTTTAAAATATCAGTTCCAATATGAGGTTTATGGGTATAGCAAATATCAGGCGGTGCACCGCACTCTACAAAGAGTTCCAGTACTTCGCTCATCCGCTTGTCACTGACTCTCGTAGTGAGCTTGCCATCAGAAAACGTCCCCGCGCCGCCTTCACCAAACTGAACATTCGACTCTGGCGAAAACTCCCCTTTCGCCCAAAACCGCTCCACAGCAGCCGTACGGCGATCCATATCGCCACCGCGTTCTAAGACAAGCGGCGCATAGCCTTCTTTCGCCAATGTATAAGCAGCCAGCATACCAGCCGGTCCAAAACCAACGATAACCGGACGTTCCTTGAGCGGTTGCGTCCCTTTTACCACCTGTTCTGCGACAAGCGGGTTTTGAATCGTCACATCTTTGTCATGACGCAGCTTCGCTAGTACCTGCCCTGGTGCAATTGTCGTATCTACTAATAAGGTATGAACGAAAGTAATATTCTGTTTGCGTCTGGCGTCTACAGCCCGCCGCAAAATCTGCACAGAGCGAACGGCCTTTACAGGAAGTTTGAGACGTTTGGCTGCCTGCTCATTCAGCGGCCTGTCATCTGTAAGGGCTATTCGAAAATTACTAATTTTAAGCAAAAAAAGAATCTCCTTTAGTGGTTTAAAGCCACAGTAAATTTCACAGTCACCGTCGTGGGAGTAGCTGTTATTCCGTCTTTCACCCACACTTTGACTTCACGGGTTTGTTCTTTCGTATCGGTACCGATCGTAATCGGCTCTGTCGTCACATATTCAATCGGATCAATGAGATTCTTCGTACCGGACAACTCTACTTTGGCCGGAATCACTTGAATCTGCTTAAATACATAGCCTGCCGGTAATTGACCGCTAAACGCCGGTTTCACATCGACAGTCTTTTTATTATCCTGAATCAGTTGCGCCTCAACAGTAACCTGCCCCGGATGTGGCGCAGCCCCTTCGACTTCCCGTCCGTCTTTATTAACAATCAACACATTAAAGGTTCCTGAAAAATCAACGGTGCGATTACTCAGATCAATCTGTATAATAGCACGATCCATTTGATCAAGCAAGCTGCGCGGCCCCTCTACAGTAACGATTTCAGGATTTACTGTTACTTTTCCCAAGGTAAGACCAGGCGGCAGACTGCTCGTATATTTAATCTCCACAGGCAAGCTGCGGCTTATAGCGGTATCAATACGCAGCGGCACCTTGTCAGGATTGACTTCTACCAGTTCCAAGGAAGTGGGAACAACGGCATTAATTTTAATAGTATGACGTCCTTCGGTGACGCCTTTAAGATCCACATAAGCCCCAATATCGCTAGCCGATATGGCGGCAATAGTACTGCGGGCGCCTCTGACTTTAACGCGAACCGATTCAGGCGCATCAATCAGTGTATAGCCTGCCGACAAATTCTTTACTTCGAGTGGAATGGTATAGCTTGCTTCAATCGAAGGGTTTTGTTCATTCATTACATAAAGCCAGAGCACTACAGCCATGATGAGGCAGAAAATTTTAGCAGCAATATTCTTGTCTTTTAATCCATTCATGATGTGGCCCTCCTATTAAAGAGGTCGCCTAGTGACAAGGTTTTGCCCACAAATATCGGCCTTAACATATTCTTCAGAGACTCCTGATCAAGATGTCTAATAAGCTGACCGCCTCTAGCAATCGAAATCGTACCTGTTTCTTCACTGACCACCACTACAACGCAATCAGCCTGCTCGCTAATGCCAATAGCGGCCCGATGCCTTGTACCAAGCTCTTTATTTAATGTTCGGTCATCTGTTAATGGCAATAAACACCCAGCCGCCATTACCCTGTCGCCGCGAATAATAACAGCGCCATCATGCATTGGCGTATTGGGTATAAAAATATTGATTAAAAATTCACTTGATACGAGACCGCCCACTTTTATGCCTGTTTCAATATAATCCGTAAGACCCGTCTCTCGTTCAAAAATAATTAAAGCACCAATTTTATTTTGTGATAAAACCACGGTAGCTTTCGTAATTTCATCGAGAAAGGATTCTGTCTCTTCGGCATTTAGAAAAATGTTCTTTTTAAATATCCCGCCCCGCCCTAGTTGTTCTAAGGCCCGTCTAAGTTCGGGCTGAAACACAACAGGCAAGGCAACAAGCACCACTGTCATCGTTTTCTGTAGTATCCAGTTGATGACATTCAGCCCCAGCCATTTGCTGACAAGAGTGGCAACTAATAGAACGATAAGGCCTTTAAGTAACGCAACAGCCCGCGTATCTTTCATCATAGAATAAAATTTATACAAGAAGAAAGCAACTATTAATATATCCACTATATCAAGCAGTGTAATCGTAGCTAAAATGCCGCGAATTTGTAGTAACATACGATCCCAACCTCAAATGTTAGTCTTTATTTTTATTCTACCCAATCGCCGCAAAAACCTTTTCAGAAATACAAAAAAAGCACCCTCTGCTTTAGCAGAGGGCACTTTAAGGACCTTTGTCTGATAATTCTTTCGATACACTCTAAGAAAAGATCTTAGAGTGTCGTAACAGTTGCGACCCAGCCATGTTTATCCTGGCGTTTGCCATATTGCAAACCTGTTACCATATCAAAAAGTTGCTGAGCAATCGGGCCTGTTTCATTATTATTAACGGTAATCGTTTTACCTTTCCAGGTTAAAGAACCGACAGGAGAAATGACAGCTGCTGTACCCGTTCCGAAAATTTCTTCTAGCTGTCCTTTGTCATAAGCTTCATATACTTCATCAATAGAAATGACCCGTTCGGTTGCTTTGAGACCCAGTTCCGGTGCAAGTTCAAGCACCGTTTTACGCGTCATACCACCGAGGATACTGCCAGTTAATGCAGGCGTAATCAGTTCACCGTTGATTTTAAAGAATATATTCATTGCGCCGACTTCTTCGATATTTTTCCGTTCCACCGCATCTAGCCAAAGCACCTGGGAAAAGCCTTCTTTTTCCGCTACTTCACCAGCTCGAAGACTTGCCGCATAATTAGCTGGCGTCTTAGCTTCACCAACGCCGCCAGGACAAGCGCGGACGAAATGATCTTCAACCTTCAGCTTAACAGGCTTAAAGCCATTGGCATAGTAAGCGCCTACTGGTGACAGAATGATCATCAATTTATAGGTCTTGGCTACGCCGACACCGAGGTAAGAGTCATTCGAAATGACGAAAGGACGAATATAAAGAGCAGTACCCACTTTATTGGGAACCCATTCTTTTTCCACTTCTAGTAGCTTCATTAATCCAGCATAAACTTCTTCTACATTCATTTGAGGAATGCAAAGAATATCAGCCGAACGGTTAAAACGGGCTAAATAGTCTTTCGGACGGAACACGACAATTCGATTATCTTCAGTCCGAAATGCTTTAATGCCTTCGAAGATCGCCTGGCCATAATGAAGCACCATAGCCGCCGGGGCAATATCAAACTCGCGATAAGGCTCAATGCGGGGATTAATCCAGCCTTTCCCTGCTTCATAGTCCATACAGAACATATGATCCGTAAAAATTTTGCCAAAGCCGAGTTTATCCGCCTCCGGCAATGGCTGTCGTTCTTTTACCAACTGCATACTGATTTCCTGCATAACAAAAACCCTCCTCAACAAAATACAAAAATATTCTTTAGCTTCCCAAATTATAGAACGTTTTTTGTATACTTGTCAAGTTCGCCTTCTTCTACGGCTAGGTTATGTTTCGCTCTAGTAAACGATTGTTCTACTTCAGAGTACGATGTACCACCAAAGGAATTCCGAGCACTTACGCAGCGTTCGATTTGTATGGCATCGACAATGTCGCTCTCAAATAAAGGACAAAATTGCTGAAATTCTGTTAGCGTCATATCAGCAAGCACTTTATTTTCGGCAATAGCATAAGCCACACTTTTACCAACTACTTCATGAGCTTGGCGGAAGGGCAGACCTTTTCGCACGAGATAGTCGGCCATATCAGTCGCATTAGAAAAATCTGTTTTGAGCGCATTGGTCATAGTATCACTCTGCAAGCGCATCGCCCGCAGCATCGAAGCATAGACAGTCAAGCTGAATTTCACTGTATCAATCGTGTCAAAGAGGCCTTCTTTATCTTCTTGCAAATCTTTGTTATAAGCAAGCGGCAGACCTTTCGATACAGTCAGCATTGCCATTAAGTGACCAAAGACGCGACCTGTTTTACCACGAACCAGTTCGGCCACATCAGGGTTTTTCTTTTGTGGCATAATGCTGCTGCCGGTGCAGTGTGCATCATCTAGTTCGATGAAATGGAATTCTGCCGAAGACCAGAGAATAATTTCTTCACTAATCCGGCTCAAATGCATCATCAAAATCGAAGCAAAACTTAAAAATTCAAGAATATAATCCCGATCGCTTACGGCATCCATACTGTTATCATAGACAGCGCCAAACCCAAGCTGCTCAGCCACAAAGTGGCGATCAATCGGGAAAGTCGTACCAGCCAGAGCGCCAGCGCCAAGCGGCATCATATCAGTATGCTTATGGACCATCGTCAAACGATCAAAATCGCGAACAAGCATATAAAAATAAGCCAGCATGTGATGAGCAAACAGAATCGGCTGCGCCCGCTGCAAGTGAGTGTAGCCAGGCATAATAACATCTTTATTCTTTTCCGCCACTTCGACTAAAGCTTTCTGCAAATCAACAATGAGCTTGCCGATTACTTCAATCTGGCCTCTTAAATAGAGGTGCGTATCAAGGGCCACCTGATCATTACGGCTTCTTGCCGTATGCAGCTTGCCGCCGACAGGTCCAATCCGGTCAGTGAGACGCTTTTCAATATTCATATGAATATCTTCGAGACTCACTTCAAAGGAAAAATTCCCTGCTTCAATATCAGCAAGGATTACTTTTAAGCCGCCAATAATCGTATCGGCTTCTTCCTGAGTTAAAATATTGCATTTGGCCAGCATCGTCGCATGAGCAATGCTACCAGCAATATCTTCTTTATACATACGGCAGTCAAAAGAAATGGAGGAGGTAAACTCCTCCACCAAGACGTCCGTATTTTTAGAAAAACGACCGCCCCAAAGCTTCATGCTTACTTACTCTCCTTTTGCATTAACGCTCTGACTTTTAAGGGAAGTCCGAAGAGGTTGATGAAGCCTTCGGCATCTTGCTGGTTGTACACTTCATCACGGCCAAAAGTAACAAAGCCTTCATGATAGAGTGAGTAAGGCGATTTCGAACCAGCGCTAATAATATTGCCTTTGTAGAGTTTCAAACGGATCAAGCCTGTTACAGTCTGCTGCGTTGATTCTACGAAAGCATCGAGTGCTTCTTTGAGCGGTGAGAACCACATGCCGTCATAAACAAGTTCAGCATAACGATTCGCAACCTGCTGTTTGTAATGAAGCGTAGCGCGATCTAGCGTCAGAAGCTCTAATTCATGATGAGCGTAGAACAAAATAGCACCAGCAGGAGTTTCATAAACGCCGCGGGATTTCATGCCAACAAGACGATTTTCTACCATATCAGTAATACCAATGCCGTGTTCAGCGCCAATTTCATTGAGTTTTTCAATGAAAGCAACTGCGTCAAGTTTTTCACCATTTAAGGTTACAGGAACGCCTTTGTCAAATTCAATTTCTACATATTCCGCTTGATCCGGTGCTTCTTCCGGCGATTTGCAGATCATGTATAAATCGTTCTGCGGTGCATTCCAAGGATCTTCCAGGTCAGCGCCTTCATGGCTTAAATGCCACATATTGCGGTCCATGCTGTAAGGGCGTTTTTTCGTAACAGGTACGGGAATATTATGTTTTTCTGCATAATCGATAGCATCTTCACGGGAACGAATGTCCCAAAGCCGCCAAGGAGCAATGATTTTCAGTTCCGGCGCCAGCGCTTTCACGCTGAGTTCAAACCGCACCTGATCGTTGCCTTTGCCGGTAGCGCCATGAGCAATTGCATCAGCGCCTTCTTTTTTAGCAATTTCCACTAAAGCTTTCGCAATAAGCGGACGAGCGAAAGAAGTTCCAAGCAGATATTTTCCTTCGTATACGGCACCGGCTTTTAAAGTCGGCCAAATATATTCTTCCACAAACGGTTTTTTCAAATCTTCAATATAGACCTTGCTGGCGCCTGATTTTAAGGCTTTGTCATGAACAATATCAAGTTCATCGCCTTGTCCTACGTCAGCGCAAACAGCAATAACTTCGCAGCCATTGTAGTTTTCTTTCAGCCAGGGAATAATAACCGACGTGTCAAGACCGCCGGAATACGCTAATACTACTTTTTTTACATCACTCATGAAATACGTCCTCCTTAAAATAACCTCTATCGAGACTTCTCTCTTATTATGACACAAAACCCATGGTTAAGGCCATAACTGCTTTTTGAACATGCAGACGATTTTCCGCTTCATCAAAAATTACGGAATGAGGGCCTTCCATAACACCCTCGCTAATTTCCTCACCGCGATGCGCTGGGAGACAATGCATGACAATCACATCAGACTTAGCAACAGCAAGCAGCTTTTCATCCACAATAAAGCCGGCAAAGTCTTTTACACGCTTTTCTTGTTCGGCTTCCTGTCCCATACTTGCCCATACATCGGTGTAGATAACATCAGCATCTTTGGCCGCTTCGGCCGGGCTTTGCGTAAAGACAATTTGGCTACCGCTGATGGCGGCATCGCTTTTGGCTTCTTCAATGCAAACAGGATCGGCCTCATACCCTTTTGGGGAAGCGACGGAAATATGCATACCCAGTTTGGCGCAGCCATGCAGCAGCGAGTTGACCATATTGTTGCCATCGCCAATATAAGCAAGCTTTTTCCCTTTTAAATCCCCTTTATGCTCAATAGCTGTAAATAAGTCTGCAAGCACCTGGCAAGGATGCATCAGATCCGTTAAAGCGTTGATGACTGGCACCGAAGCGTATTCAGCCAGTTCTTGTACCCGTTCATGGGAATAGGTACGAACCATGATGCCATCAACATAGCGCGATAAAACGCGAGCTGTATCTTTTACAGGCTCACCGCGGCCAATCTGCAAATCCTTAGCGCTTAAAAAGAGAGCGCTACCGCCAAGCTGATACATGCCCACTTCAAAAGAGACTCTCGTTCTCGTTGAAGATTTTTGAAAAATCATCGCAAGTGTCTTGCCCTCTAAAATGGGATGGGCAATCCCTGCTTTTTGTTCTTGCTTCAATTTAGCTGTAAGATCAAAAATTTCCTGCATCTCTGCTACAGTCAGATCATGCAGCGAAAGTAAATCCTTTCCTCCTAAAGACATACTCTTTCCTCCAATATTTTAAGCCGGTTCACTTTGCAGCACTTCTTTTAAAACGGTCATAACTTCATCAACATGACTTTCCGTAATAATTAAAGGTGGTACAAAACGCAATACATTTCCAGCTGTACAATTAATAATAACGCCTTTATTAAGGCAAGCTTCTACAATTTCTCTACCTGGTTTCGTCAGTTCAGCCCCCAGCATTAAGCCTTCGCCGCGTACTTCTTTGATCAACTTCGGATAAGCTTTTTTGAGTTCTAAGAGCTGTGCTTTCATATAGGCGCCTACTTTTTTGGCGTTGTCTAAAATATGTTCTTCATCAATGGCTTTAAATACAGCCAAACTAGCAGCACAGACTAAAGGATTTCCGCCGAAAGTCGTACCATGATCGCCTGCCGTAAACGCAGCAGCGATTTTATCTGTCGTCATAAAAGCGCCCATAGGTACGCCACCGCCCAGCCCTTTTGCCAAAGTCGCAATATCTGGCTGTACTTTGTAATACTGATAGGCAAAAAGTTCGCCAGTCCGGCCCATGCCGCATTGAATTTCATCGAAGATTAGTAAAGCGCCATAATTATCGCAAAGTTTTCTTACGCCTTCCAAGTAACCGGGAGCTGGTACGTGTACGCCGCCTTCGCCTTGAATGGTCTCAAGTAAAACGGCACAGGTTTTTTCACTAATTTTTGCTTCGAGCGCTGCAAGATCATTGTAAGGAACGTAATCAAAACCCTGAGGCAGTGGCTCATAACCGTGTTGATAATGCGGCTGGCCAGTTACTGTAAGCGTTGCCAGCGTCCGACCATGAAAAGAATGTTCGGCGCTAATAATTTCATATTTGTCAGAGCTGATGGTTTTACCATATTTTCTAGCCAGCTTTAAAGCGCCTTCATTGGCTTCAGCGCCGCTGTTGGCCAGAAATACTTTATCAAAACCGCTCCGTTTCGCAATCTCTTCTACAAGCTGCGCTTGTTCGGCCGTGTAATATAAATTAGAACAATGAATCACTTTAGCTGCTTGGTCCGCAATAGCCTTTACCAGCCCTTTGTGACCATGGCCTAGAAGATTTACGGCAATACCGCCGAGAAAGTCGATATATTTTTTGCCTTCATTGTCATAGACATAAGGACCTTCGCCATGGGAGATAACCATCTGATAACGATTGAAAACAGGCATATAATACTGTTTATCTTTCGTAATTACTTCTTGCTTGGTATTTGACATAAGTCAAGTCCCCTTTCATCTTGCACAACTTCTGTGCCTACGCCATTTTTTGTAAATACTTCTAGCAAAATAGAATGTTTTTCCCGACCATCTAAAATATGCGTTTTCGGCACGCATTGTCGGAGCGCCTTGAGGCAGGTTTCTACTTTCGGAATCATGCCGCCATCGATGGAGCGGTTACGAACCATTGATTCCGCCTCCTGACGCGTCAAGGTAGAAATTAAAGAATCCTTATCAGAAAAATCGCGGTAAATACCTTCTACATCGGTTAACAGAATCAATTTTTCGGCCCTCAAGGCGCCAGCAATTTCGCCTGCTACATAGTCGGCATTAATATTATAAGTCTCGCCATCTTCGCCCACAGCAATCGGCGCAATAACGGGAATAAAGTTCTGATCTAATAGCGTATGTAATAATTCTGGATTCACTTTTTTGACATTACCGACAAAACCAATATCAACAAGACTGGTTTTTCCATTTTCATGGACTTCCGCCAAATGCTTTTCGGCAACCATCAATTTAGCGTCCTTACCGCTTAAGCCTACTGCTTTTGCGCCCTGCTGATTCAGCATTGTAACGATTTCTGTATTGATTTTGCCGACAAGTACCATTTCGGCAATGCCCACTGTTTCGGCGTCAGTCACGCGAAGACCGCTGACAAATTCGCTTTTTTTACCGAGCTGAGTTAAAGTTGCCGTAATTTCCGGGCCGCCGCCATGAACTACAACAGGACGCATGCCCACATATTTCATGAGAATAATATCTTGCATGACGCTGTGTTTTAGCTCAGGGTTGATCATAGCGTTACCGCCATATTTAATGACAATGGTTTTACCAAAAAATTGCTGCATATAAGGCAGAGCCTCAATAAGTACGGCCGCTTTCGCAGCTGCGTTGTCAATATTCATCGTTCCCCATCCTTTTCTAACGGAAGAGGCACACCCAAAGGCGTGCCTGATTCCTTGTAATAAGAAAACCTAGCCTGATTGTATCAGGTATGATATTCACCGTTAATTTTCACATATTCATAGGAGAAATCACAACTCCAAACGGTAACGGCTGTATCACCTTGTGCCAAATCAATTTCCACTTGAATATCACTTTCCGCCATAATATCGCGCAAGGCTTTTTCATCATAGGCAGCGCCAAGGCCGGCTTTTACAATGGGGACGCCACCAATGGCTAGCGATACTTTCGTAGGATCAAGCGGTACGCCGGAGTAACCTACCGCGCAAAGAATCCGTCCCCAGTTCGGATCTTCGCCAAAAAAAGCAGTTTTTACGAGTGGCGATTTAGCCACAGCCATAGCAACTTGTTTGCCTTCGGCAAAATCTTTGGCGCCCTTCACGGTAAGTTCCAAAAATTTAGTAGCGCCTTCTCCGTCATGAGCAATTTGTTTAGCCAAATAGGTGCAAAGACTTGTTAAGGCTTCCTGGAATGCCGCAAAATCAGCATGATCTACGCTATCAATAAGCCCATTTTCCGCCAGTCCGTTAGCGAGAAGAATAACCATATCATTGGTACTTGTATCTCCATCCACAGAAACCATATTGAAGGACACTTGGACGGCCGCTTTTAGAGCCGCTTGCAATACAGGCGCAGCAATAGCCGCATCGGTCGTAATAAAGCCAAGCATAGTCGCCATATTAGGATGAATCATGCCAGCGCCTTTGGCTATCCCAGCAATTTTAACCGTTTTGCCACCCAAAGTCAGGTCATAGACGATTGATTTGGCAAAAGTATCTGTTGTCATAATTGCTTTTACAGCATTTTCGCCGCCGCTTTCGGCTAAGGAACCGACAGCTGCCGTAATTCCTGTTCTAATTTTATCCATCGGCATGGCTACGCCAATTACGCCAGTAGAAGCGACAAAAACTTCGCTCGCTGCAATTCCCAGTTTTTCCGCAGTAAGCTGCGCCATTTCTTTCGCATCAGCCAGTCCTTGTTCCCCAGAGCAAGCATTGGCGCAACCGGAATTGACGACAATCGCCTGGGCCGTTCCTGATGCTAGTGTTTCCTTCGACACAATGACAGGCGCTGCAGCCATCAAATTTTGTGTAAATACCGCTGCTGCTTGCGCAGGAACGGAGCTATAAATAACGGCGATATCTTCCTTACCGCTTTGCTTTACACCAGCTTTGACGCCAGATGCTGTAAAGCCAGTCGGATATGTAATAGTTCCTTCTTTTTCGGTAAACATCTTATTCCTCCTAAAAGTTCACTGTACCTGAATTATCTCGTTTTGATAATTATACGCCACTCATGTATAATAATGCAATAGTTTTCTTGAAAAAATATTTCTATAGCTAAATTATCTTGCTTCTTTTCGCGTAAAATGATACGCCAATCCTTTGGCAATTTGCCAAACTAGTTTTTGTTGATATTCCTGCATTTTCAATTTATGGGCTTCCGCCTGATTCGTTACATAACCGCATTCTACCAAAACACCAGGTATGTGAGTTCCATTCAACACTAAAATATCTAAATCCTGCTTACTTTCGCGCCGGTTGCCTGGCGGGAATATTTTAAGAGCTTTCTGTAAATTTTCGGCTAATTCTTTGCTTTCTGGCAGAGTCCCGCCATAAAAAACCTGCGCTCCTTCGGCCTCTTTATAGGGCGTAGCATTTAAATGAATACTGATAAAGAGTTCTGCGCCGCTTTGATCCATCATATTCATCCGAACCTTCAAATCATGGCGCTTACCGCCGCGCCCTTTCGTATAGTAATCTACATCTTCCGCCCGGGTTAGGGTAACAACAGCGCCGTAATTTGCCAGAACTTGCGCCATTTCTTGCGCTAAAATTAGATTAATTTCTTTTTCTACAATACCGTTACCGCTGGCGCCGCTATCAATCCCGCCATGACCAGGATCAATAATGACAGTATGACCTGCGAGTTTAGTCAAATCAACTTGCTCTAATTCATCTGCCGCCAGATAAACCCCTAAAAAGTGTAAAGCCAATGCCAATACACCGCATAAGGTGACCTGTAAAATCTTTTTCCGCCGTAACAATACGATCATGGCGATCCCTCCTATGTATCACCCTATGCAGCAAAAAAGGCCGCTATGTCTCAGTCTGGTCAAAGACTTCCGCTTCATGTAAAATAGAAAGAGGACAAGCCGAAAGGAGGCAGTTATGACAAGAAAACGGTTTGTACTCCTCGTATGTTTTGCTTTTTTAGGTGCTTTTTTCTGGGCTGGCGGCGCAAACCTCATTCCAAAACAGTGGCAAAAAACGACCTTGCCGAGTGCTTTATCTCATCCAACCTCGCTGTTCGGCATAGGCGCCTCGGCCGCATCGCCAGAAGAAACGAAGGAAAATACCGATTCATCCCGCCGTCTAATCGAACAAGGCAGCAGTCTGTATCATCGCCTGTATCGCATTTTCGCGTTAAAACAAGCTGTCGAAGCAAAATTAGATCGGAAAAATTATATAAAGATCCAAGAAATGCCCCTGTCTTTTCAGCAAGCTCTGATTGCCGTGGAAGACAATCGTTTTTATCGGCACTATGGCTTCGACATTGAAGGAATTCTGCGCGCCACCCTAGTCAATATTCAGACAGGAAATTATACCGAAGGTGGTAGTACCATTACGCAGCAATTGATAAAAAACTTGTTTTTAAATCAAGATAAAAACTTTGGCCGCAAAGCCGAAGAATTTATTCTTGCTATTGATATGGAACTGCGTTATTCGAAAGAAGAAATATTGGAGATGTATGCGAATACCATTTACTTCGGTTCTGGCGCTTATGGAATCAAAAGCGCCGCCAAAATCTATTTTGATCGGCCTCCAGCGGATTTGACGTTAGCCCAAAGCTCTTTATTGGCCGGTCTGCCAAACGCGCCGTCACTCTATTCGCCTTTCGTGGACTTTACGGCAGCGAAACAGCGCCAGGCTGTCGTATTAAATGTTATGGCAAAAAACGGCTATATCGGCCCTTCTATGGCCCAAGAGGCCCTTGCTGCACCGCTACATCTCAATTCTTCTCATGAATAATGTAGCGTCTTTACCAAATATTAAGAAAAAATTAACTAAATCACGGTAGAAATAGCAGTATTTTTCCTGTATCCTGCCTCTAGGGAGGTTTTGTATATGCGAGAAACGATTACTATGAACCGAGTTGGTCGTTGTACCCTCACAGGCAAGGAAGTAGCTCAGGAACTTTCCGGCTACTGTCTCAGTGAAGAAAGCCATATGGAAAGTGCCCTGCTCACGAAATACTGCAGTGGCGAATCGCTTTGCAAAAGCACAGATTGTCAATTTGTCATCGGAGTGTCTGGCAAAAACTATACGAAATCGATCCAAATCTTATTTGATATGCTGGCGCTCTGTTACGAAGATTCCTTGGCACCAACAGACGGCTTACAAAAAAAATAAGACAGCAAAAAGACTGCCCGCAATCATATTGCTGGGCAGTCTTTCTTGCTGTTAATAGAGTTTAAGGAATATAGATTAATCCAGCGATTCTTTGATCGCCTTCTTGCAACAAATATGCTTTGAAATTTCCCAAAGCTGTAAATACTTCGGTAAACTTAAGTCTCAGCCAAAAATGCCAAAAGGTATGGTTATTGCCGCCAAAAATAGGAATCCGATTAAGCGTATATAAAGTGGAGTGAATACGATCACGGCCAAAGTGTACCGTAAAAGCCGCGCGATAGCCTGCCGCTTTCGTCATATCAATAATTTGCTGACTATATTCGCCGCCAGGATATGCTAAATAGTTAACTGGGCGGCCTAAATGCCATTCTAGGGCCGCTTTGGAAGCCGTAAGCTGCTTTTGAGCTTCTGTCGGCGATACGGTTGCTAAATCCACATGGCTCAAAGTATGGCTCTCAAAATCAATATCGTGGGCGCTCATCTGCGCAATCTGTTCCCACGTCAAATAACGGTCATAACGTCCTACAAAATCAGTAATAATAAAAATGGTTGCTTTCGCCTGATATCTTTGCAAAATAGGATAAGCTACTTGATAATTATCTTCATAGCCGTCATCCATGGTAATCAGTATGGGTTTTCGCGGTAAGGGCTTACCAAGCTGCAAATAATCAGCCAGTTCATCAGGTGTAATAGTTTGATAACCATGATCCGCCAAATAAGCCATCTGTGCCTCAAACTCACTGCTGCTTACAGTAAGCGCATTATGGTCGCGGTCATTGATCTGATGATAATTTAAGACAGGTACGCCTTGAAAATACGTTAAAGCAACATAAATTGCTGCAAGTAATAAACAGGAAAAAATGATGAAAGTATTCACAGTTTTTTTCATAACTCTACGCATAAATGCACATCCTTTAACAGGTTCCAGTTTTCTGTTGTTAGACTTTTTATTATTCTACGAAACGCGAAAGATGTCAACAACCAAACTGGCACAATATCTTTAAGGAGTGAAAAGCTATGACTAAACAAGAACAAACTGTCATCGCCTTCTTCCCATCCAAACAAAGAGCGGAACAGGCAGTGGCCGCTTTGAGTAAGCTAGGACTTCATGATACGCACATAAAACGTAACAGCCGCTTCGGCGAAAGTGAAAATTACACAATTGACAGCGCCATCGCCTCAGCCGAAACGCTTACAGGCCTAACGTTGTTTTCAGAAAATCAATCCAACCAATCTAACCAGTCCCGCCGAGTTCTCCTTGGCGCTGATCCCTCAGTAAGCGGCTTCAGCCGCAGTGGCAATGACCTAGCAGGAAGTCATCCATTTACGCTTGTCACTTTTGTACCGGAAGCTATGGTAGAACAGGCCGTAACGGTTCTGCGCACCAACGGCGGTCTTACGTAAAAAGACAGATTCATAAAGAAAACCCGCGAAGCACTTGGCTGTCGCGGGTTTGTCGTTTCGAAAATATTAACGTTTTGAGAACTGAGAAGCTTTGCGGGCTTTTTTGAGACCGTACTTCCGACGTTCTTTTTCGCGAGGATCGCGAGTTAAAAGACCAGCTTTTTTCAAAGCAGGACGGAATTCACCGTCTACTTTCAAGAGCGCGCGGGCAATACCATGACGGATTGCTCCAGCTTGTCCAGAAATACCGCCGCCTTCTACTTTTGCCAGAACATCATATTTACCAATTACATCAGTAATATTTAACGGCTGTTTTACGATGAGTTCTAATGTTTTAAGACCGAAATATTCATTGAGCGGACGTTCGTTCACAAGAATATTTCCTTCTCCCGGAACCAGACGAACTCTGGCAACCGAGGTTTTTCTGCGGCCTGTGCCGTAGTAGCTTACAAGTGCCATTCTTTTGTTCCTCCTTTCCAGTTCTTACCGAATGTTGAATTCTAAAGTTTCAGGCTGCTGAGCCGCATGAGGATGCTCAGATCCACTATATACGTACAATTTACGATACATGTCGCTTCCCAAACGGTTTTTCGGCAACATGCCTTTAATGGCATGTTCTAAAACTTTAGCCGGTTGGTTTTGAAGCATTCTTCCTGCTGTTACGAAGGTTGTACCTCCTACATAGCCGGAATGACGGAAATAAGTTTTCTGGATTAATTTCTTACCAGTTAATACTACTTTTTCTGCATTTATAATAATGACATGATCGCCGGTATCAACATGGGGAGTATAGGTTGGTTTATTCTTACCACGCAATACTTTTGCTACTTCTGCAGCAAGACGTCCCAAAGTTTTACCTTCTGCGTCAACAACATACCATTTGCGGGTAATATTGCCTGCATTGGCCATAAAAGTTGTTTTCATGCTGTATCCCTCCTCACAAACAAATTGCTCTGAAATTTTTTTGGTTCCCTGAATTCCGGGGCTAATGGAAGACATGGCAAAAATCTCATAAAATTATTTTACTGTTTTGTAACTTAAATGTCAAGCGGCTCAGGAAGAAAAGCTGAATTATTTTCGGAAAAACTTTGCTTTTGATCATAATAAACCCGAAATAAGCATAATCCTTGCGCCGGCGCCGTAACTCCGGCAGCTTTACGATCTTTTGCCGCCATAATTTCAGTAATCCTGGCTCCCGGATAACGCCCCAGCCCCACATTCACGAGCGTGCCTGTCAAATTACGCACCATATGATATAAAAAGCCGTTTCCCGTAAAAGAAAGGGTAAAAATGCCACCGTTCTCGACAATGCACTTCGCTTCATAAATGGTTCGTACCGGATCAGTCATGACACTGCCAGTCGCTCGAAACGAAGAAAAATCATGGGTCCCTTCAATCCGTTGCAGGGCCTCGCGCATTTCGTCAACTGCCAGAGGGTGACGAATATGCCAGGTATAGTTGCGGCAAAAAGGATTGGCAAACGCCCCTTGATACAGGCGATACAAATAGGTTTTTGCTACAGCCGATTTTCTGGCATGAAACGAATCAGCTACTTCCTCAGCTGCAATCACCACAATATCAGCAGGCAATAAGGAAGAAGCGGCTCGACAAATTTTTTCTGCGGGAATCGTTCCCGTTGTTGTGAAGCTTACAACCTGTCCGGCAGCATGAACGCCCGCATCAGTTCTGCCAGCACCATGAAGCACGAGGCTATGGCCAAACAGCGGCTCTAACTTTTTTTCCAGTACTTGTTGCACAGCCACAGCATTCTGCTGACGCTGAAATCCATGATAGGCTGTACCATCATAGGCAATGGTTAGTTTTAACGTACGCATAAAGACCTCCCCGCCTATAACAGCTTCAGGGATAAGATGAGGCCGCTAAAGAGCAGCAGCGCCACCATGCCTAGCCAATCTCGCCCTGTCAATTGCAATTCTTTTAGTCGAGTCCGTTGATCGCCACCGCGATAGCAACGAGCTTCCATGGCGGTCGCAAGTTCATCAGCCCGTCGAAAGGCACTCACAAAGAGTGGTACTAACAGCGGTACGAGATTTTTCGCCCGTTTGATTAAATTGCCTGAGTCAAATTCAGCGCCTCTCGACATTTGCGCTTTCATAATTCGCTCAGTCTCTTCCAATAACGTAGGAATAAAGCGCAGCGCAATCGTCATCATCATGGCCAATTCATGGGCTGGCAAGCCTACGACTTTAAAGGGACGCAACAGTCGCTCAATGCCGTCAGTAAGCACTAGCGGCGATGTGGTCAGTGTCAATAGCGACGACATAATAATGAGCAGTAATAATCGTAGCGCCATAAAAATCCCTTGGCGCAAGCCTTCTTCCGTAATCGTCAAAAAAGCGTATTGGAAAATCTGCCGTCCTGGCGTCATAAAAAAATGAACGGCCATAGTGAGTAGAATAATAATCCATAAAGGTTTCACCGATTTTACTAGAACCGTAAAGGATACACCAGAAATCCAAGCAACAATAAGAGCAAAACCACTAAGAAGTCCGTAGGCAATCGGTGCATCGGCTGTGAACACTAGTATGATATAGACTAGCGTTCCCAACAGTTTTGTCCGTGGATCGAGACGATGCAAAAAGGAATTTCCTGGGAAATATTGACCTAACGTAATATCAGTCAGCATGGCGCTCCCTCCTTCTGAGAGATTCATGCACACTAGCTATGGCCTCTTCCACGAGCAGCAGCGATGTATCCACCGAAAGGCCCTTACTTTTTAGCGTTCCCATAAGTGCCGTAACGGGCGGTACATCAACACCAACTGCTTTCAATTCTTCCTGATGTTTGATAAAGACGTCCCGCGTTGGTCCATCAATCAAAATCGTCCCTTGATCCATCACAATAAGACGTTTTGCTACTTGAGCAACTTCATCCATATTGTGTGACACAAGAATAATGGTGCTTTGCATCGTTTCATGGTATTTGACAATCTCTGCAAAAACTTCCCGCCTAGCGCCAGGGTCAAGACCGGCTGACGGTTCGTCAAGAATAAGATAATCAGGCTGCAAAGCCACAATACCCGCAATCGATACACGCCGCATTTGACCGCCGCTAAGTTGGAAAGGCGATCTGTTGGCAAAGGTATCATAATCAAGGTTAACAAATTCCATAGCCTGACGAACACGCTGGTCTACTTCTTCCTCACTGAGTCCCTGACTACGAGGACCAAAAGCAATATCAGCCGCAATAGTCTCTTCAAATAACTGATGCTCTGAATACTGAAAGACCATACCAATCCGCCGTTTTGCCGCTTTAGCTTCTTTGCTTTTTTGATGAATATCAATACCGTCAAGCGTAACGGTACCGCCTGTCGGCTTTAATAAACCATTCATATGTTGAATCAGCGTAGATTTACCGGAACCAGTGTGGCCAATGATTCCAATAAATTCGCCTTTTTCAATCGTTAAATTCACGTTTTTTAACGCTGTCTGTTCAAAGGGCGTTCCAGCCATATAAGTATAGGTAATATTCGTTAAGTTGATGGACATAGGGCCTCCGCAAGTTCATCACTTTTAATGATATGCGACGGAATCGCATGTTTCTTCTGCCGCAGACCTTCGGCTACTTGAGCCGCTACGGGTACATCAAGCCCCATTTCCTGTAACAGCGCCACTTGATGAAAGACCTGATGAGGTTCGCCATCCATGACAATTTTGCCATCTTTCATAACAATGACACGGTCTGCCTCCATGGCTTCTTCCATAAAATGCGTAATATAAATACAGGTCATCTGTTTCGTTTGATGCAGTTCTTTCACCGTTTTCAAGACTTCTTGGCGGCCTAATGGATCAAGCATGGCTGTTGGTTCATCTAAAACGATACATTTTGGCTCCATCGCAAGAACTCCCGCAATAGCGACGCGCTGCTTCTGTCCGCCAGACAAGAGATGCGGCGCATGGTGGGCATAATCAGTCATTGCCACATCAGCTAGAGCCTTATCGACTCGCTGTCTGATTTCTGGCGATGGAACGCCAAGATTCTCAGGGCCAAAAGCTACATCTTCTTCGACGACGGCAGCTACGATCTGATTATCAGGATTCTGAAAAACCATGCCAACCTTCTGACGGATCGGCCAAAGCGCCTCAGGTTCTGCTGTACTCACTCCGTCGATCAAACACGCTCCGCTTGACGGTAGTAAGAGCCCGTTAAAATGTTTAGCAAGGGTTGATTTACCGGAACCATTGGTACCGATGATGGCAACAAAACTTCCCGCTTTGATCGATAGAGTCAAATCATCAAGAGCCGTATAAACTTGCTGATTTTGATCCTCGTAAGTATGGCTCAAATGAATGACTTCAATAAACTCTCCCATGATTCGAAACCGCCTTACTCCCAAAATAAATAGAATGAAAGGCGACCTCTCGGCCGCCTCTGCTGCTTTATACTAATTCGATGATTGCCATCGGAGCTGCGTCACCGCGACGAGGTCCGAGCTTATACATCCGAGTATAACCGCCTTGACGATCGGCATATTTCGGTGCAATCGTATCAAATAATTTTTTTGTCACTTCTTCGTCCATGATGAACGCTAGAACCTGACGGCGAGCATGTAAATCGCCGCGTTTTGCTAAAGTAATCATCTGGTCAACCAGTTTGCTCATTTCTTTTGCTTTAGCTTCGGTCGTTTCAATGCGTTCCTGTGCAAAGAAGGAAGTTACGATACTGCGAAATAGTGCTTTGCGAGCACTGGAATCACGTCCTAACTTTCTGTAGGCCATTTTCTTCCCTCCTTATTCTTCACTTTCTGCCAGTGAGAGACCCAATTCAATGAGTTTTTTCTTGACCTCTTCCATGGATTTACGGCCAAGATTTCTCACTTTCATCATATCATCTTCCGTTTTCTGAACAAGTTCAGCAATCGTATTAATCCCAGCCCGTTTCAGGCAGTTGTAGGAACGAACGGAAAGATCGAGGTCTTCAATGGTCATATCCATTGTTTTCGGCGTCGTATCTTCCGGTGGTTCGCTAAATGTTCCCTCGACATGATCCTCATCGACTGGAGCTCCGGCCATGTTTTGGAACAACTTCAGATGAGCTACCATAATTCCGGCAGCTTTACTGACAGCTTCTTCCGGTCTCATGCTGCCATTAGTCCAGACTTCCAAGGTCAATTTGTCGTAGTCAGTCACATTGCCAACGCGGGTGGGAGTAACACTATAGTTTACTTTGGGGATGGGGGTAAAAATCGAGTCGACTGGAATAATACCAATGACATGATCCGGTTTCTTATTTTTGTCTGCTCTCGTATAGCCGCGACCGCGTTCTACATTGAGCTCCATGACTAAAGAACCGCCCGCATCAAGGGTTGCCAAATGCAAATCAGGATTGAGAATTTCTACATCGGGATCCGCTTGAATCGCGCTTGCAAGAACTTCTCCTTCACCGTTTGCTTCCAATCGTAAGATTTTAGGCTCGTCTGTGTGCATTTTCAGGCACAGCTCTTTTAAATTCAAAATGATAACGGTCACATCTTCCCGAACTCCGGGAATGGTAGAAAATTCATGAAGCACATTTTCGATTTTGACCGATGTAACAGCGGCCCCGGGAAGAGACGATAAAAGCACCCGGCGCAAACTGTTGCCCATGGTAATTCCATAGCCTCTTTCCAAAGGTTCCCATACAAATTTGCCATAACGACCGTCTTCACTGATTTCTACAATATCGATCTTCGGTTTTTCGATTTCGATCATCCGAAAAAACCCTCCTCCTTGCGCACTTCTTTAGAGTTACGCCATCTCCACTACGAGGGCAAATTATCTAGAGTACAACTCAACAATCAAATGCTCTTGGATAGGAATGTCGATTTCTTCCCTGTTGGGGTAGCGCGTAATTTTGCCGCTGAAATCAGCTGCATTTGCTTCAATCCAGGCAGGAACAGTTTTGCTAGCCAAAGCTTCGCCAATTTCTTTAATCAGCGGAGATTCTTTGCTGCTTTCGTTTACTTGGATTACATCGCCTGCTTTCACAAGGAAAGAAGGAATGTCAACTTTTTTGCCGTTAACAGTAAAGTGACCATGACGAACAAGCTGACGCGCCTGTACGCGGCCTACTGCCATACCCATACGGTATACAACATTGTCGAGACGTCTTTCTAAGAGCACCAATAAGTTTTCACCAGTGTTGCCTTTTTGACGGTCGGCTTTGTCAAAATAGGAACGGAATTGACGTTCCAATAAACCATACACGCGGCGTGTTTTTTGTTTTTCTCTGAGCTGGATACCATATTCAGAGACTTTTTTACGGCCTTGACCTTGACCGTGCTGGCCAGGGGCATAAGCATGCTTGCTTATACCGCATTTATCGCTGTAACAACGATCGCCTTTTAAGTATAATTTTTCGCCTTCGCGGCGGCATAATCTACAAACAGGTCCTGTATATCTTGCCATTTAAATGTAACACCTCCTATGATTAATTAAACTCTCCGACGTTTTGGCGGACGGCAGCCGTTATGCGGAATGGGAGTCACGTCTTTAATGCTGGAAACTTCAATACCAGCAGCCTGAAGCGAACGAATTGCTGCTTCACGACCGGATCCTGGTCCTTTTACATAGACTTCGCAATGTTTAAGACCATGTTCCATTGCTGCTTTAGCAGCTGTTTCAGCAGCCATCTGAGCAGCGAAAGGAGTGCTTTTTCTGGAGCCACGGAAGCCCAGACCGCCAGCACTAGCCCATGAAAGAGCGTTGCCTTTCGTATCAGTAATTGTAACAATTGTATTGTTAAAAGTCGAGCGAATATGGGCAATGCCGTATTCTACGTTTTTACGTTCTCTTCTTTTCGTTCTTACTACTTTTTTAGCAACCACGGTGTTATCCCTCCTTTACTTCTTCTTTTTCATGCCCACTGCGCGTTTCGGGCCTTTACGAGTTCTTGCGTTTGTTTTCGTTTTCTGACCGCGTACAGGAAGACCCATACGATGACGTTTGCCACGGTAAGAACCGATTTCAATCAAACGTTTAATATTTAATGATTCTTCACGGCGTAAGTCGCCTTCTACTTTATATCCTTTATCAAGCGCTTCTCTGATCTTCGATACTTCTTCTTCTGTCAGATCGCGAACTCGCGTGTCAGGATTAATGCCAGTAGCTGCTAAAATTTCTTTTGAGAGTGTAAGACCAATACCATAAATATAAGTTAACGCGATTTCTACTCGCTTATCGCGCGGCAAGTCTACTCCGGCAATACGTGCCATAGAGATTGCACCTCCTATCCTTGTTTTTGTTTATGCTTCGGATTTTCGCAAATTACCATAACATGGCCTTTACGTTTAATAACTTTGCATTTCTCGCAAATCGGTTTGACCGACGGTCTAACTTTCACTATGGTAACCTCCTTCGTCATGTGGCTACGTCTTCTATCGTCGAAAGTCAAGTTACAACTTATTTAAAACGGTAGGTAATCCGGCCGCGTTTCAAATCATAAGGCGTAAGCTCAACCGTTACTTTATCTCCCGGCAAAATCCGGATGAAATTCATACGGATCTTTCCCGAAACATGAGCAAGTACGACATGGCCATTTTCTAGTTCTACCTGGAACATAGCATTCGGCAATGCTTCGATAACTTTGCCTTCAACCTCTATAACGTCTTGTTTGGACACGAGATCTTCCTCCTCGTCCGCTTTACAGCTTATCTGGTAATAATGTGGCAATGGCATTGCGGACAGTGAGGTCCGAAAAGGAACCTTGCGTCGCTTCGCCAGTGGCAATAGAATGAACTATTCTTACGTGCCGGGGATTTTTTTGTTTTAAATGATCAAGACCGCGTTTCCGTCCGTCAGCCAAAAGAAGTTTACCTTCTTTTGTGATTGCTACCACCTGATAAATTTGGCCTTGATCACGCCCCGCTTGTGATACGACGATTTGACCAATTATAGGAGTTTTAGTCACAGCCGCCTCCTATAATTTTGTCAAGATTTCTGGTCCCTGATCAGTCAGCACAATCGTATGTTCGAAGTGCGCTGACCACTTGCTGTCACTGGTAACCACTGTCCAACCATCGCCAAGAGTTTTTACCTCATGAGTGCCTAAATTAATCATTGGCTCTATCGCAAGCGTCATACCAGATTTCAGCCGTGGGCCGCGACCAGGAATACCATAATTCGGTATTTGAGGATCTTCATGCATCTTTCGACCAATGCCATGCCCAACCAAATCACGTACCACACCATAGCCATGACTTTCTGCATGCTGCTGAACGGCATGGGAGATATCGCTCAGGCGATTGCCGACGTTAGCCTGTTCAATCCCCTTATAGAGCGACTCTTCCGTAACCTTAAGCAGTTTCAGTACGTCTTCGTCTACATCGCCAATCGGCAATGTAATCGCAGCATCGCCGTTATAACCGTTGATGACTGCGCCGACATCAATACTTACAGTATCGCCATTTTTTAACTTTTTTAATCCCGGAATTCCATGTACAACTTCTTCGTTTACTGAAGCGCAAATCGTGCCAGGAAAGCCTTGATAGCCTTTAAAGGCCGGCAGAGCGCCACAGCTTCTAATATATTTTTCGGCAATTTGATCCAGTTCCAGGGTCGTAATTCCGACACCAGCCGCTTTGCGCATCGCCGCAAGAGTTCCTGCTACAATCTGGCCGGCTTCCCGCATAAAAGCGATCTCCCGTTCTGATTTAAGAATAATCATGCCTGATCAACCTTCAAACTAGCAAGTACATCTGCATAGACTTTGTCAATTTCTTGGCGTCCGTCAATTTCACTGTACAAGCCTTTATTGGCGTAGTAGGAAATAAGCGGCTGCGTCTGCGCATCATACACAGCTAAGCGGTTCGTTACCGTTGCTTCACTGTCGTCAGCCCGCTGATATAAGGAGCCACCGCATTGATCGCAAAGCTCTCCTTTTGTGGAAGGATTGAATGTTACATGGAACGTGGCGCCGCAAGCCTTGCAAATCCGCCGTCCTGTAACCCTTCCAACCAGTTCTTGATGAGGAACATTAATATTTACCACGCGGGTCAAGGCGATCTTGAGTTCCTCTAAAATCTGACCCAGAGCTTCTGCTTGTTCGATTGTCCGCGGGAATCCATCAAGAATGAATCCTTTTTTACAATCGTCTTTGGCAAGCCGCTCTTTTACGATACCAATCGTCACGCTATCGGGAACAAGTTTGCCTGAATCCATGCATTCTTTCGCTTGAAGCCCAAGCGGCGTTCCTTCTTTTACTGCTTGACGAAACATATCGCCTGTAGAAATATGAGCAAGGCCCATATTTTCTACTAATTTAGCCGCTTGCGTGCCTTTTCCGGCGCCAGGCGGTCCCATTAACAAGATATACATTTTGCGTCCCCTCCTACTTCATGAAGCCTTGATAGTGCCGCGCGAGTACGAGCGACTCGATTTGCTTCATCGTATCCAGCGCAACGCCGACGACGATGAGTAGGGCAGTGCCGCCAAAATATACTCCTTGAATATTGGTTGCTGCGACGAGGAAATTCGGCAGTATCGCAATGAGTGCCAAGAAAATTGAACCGGCAAGAGTAATTCTGGTCATCACGCGGTCTAAATAATCAGCGGTCGGTTTCCCCGGGCGTAATCCTGGAATAAAACCACCGTATTTTTTCATGTTCTCTGCCATATCCGATATGTTCATGGTAACCGCAGTATAGAAATACGTGAAGAAAATAATGAGCAGTGCATACAAACTAGTTTGCAGCGGCGTGCCCCACGCAAAATATCCTGCCACGGTTTTTACCCAGGGAACATCAATAAACTGGGCAATGGTTACCGGGAACATGAGCACGGATGACGCAAAGATTATTGGAATAACACCCGCTTGATTTACTTTCAGCGGAATGTGAGTGGAATGACCACCATACATTTTGCGGCCTACAACCCGTTTTGCATACTGCACGGGAATTTTACGCTGGCCTTGTTGAATCAAAATAACAAACACAATCATAGCAATCGCAATAACAGCGAAGAGCAATACATTGAACCAGCTGATACTGCCTGCTGAGAGATATTGATAGATGGTCTGAATACCATCAGGAAGTCTTGATACGATACCAGCAAAAATAATCAGCGAAATTCCGTTGCCAATTCCTTTTTCAGTGATTTGCTCACCGAGCCACATCAAAAATGTAGTGCCTGCTGTAAGGGTTAGTGCAATTAGAAAAATGGAACCGATACCAGGATCAATTATAGCCTGCTTTAAACCAAAAGCCATACCGATTGCTTGGATAAATCCAAGAACCACCGTCCCGTAACGGGTGATTTGTGTAATCTTTTTCCGTCCTTCTTCGCCTTCCTTTGACCACTGTTCAAAAGTGGGCACAACAACAGTTAAAAGCTGCATGATGATGGAAGCATTAATATAAGGAGTAATACTCATGGCAAAAATCGAGAATTTGCTCAAGGCGCCGCCTGAGAATAGGTCCAATAAACCGAACAAGTTTCCTGAAGTGAAAAGCTGTTCAATAACTGAAGCATTCACACCGGGAACGGGAATATGCGTTCCTGCCCGAAACACCAAGAACATGAGAAGCGTAAAAACGATTTTTTGTCTGAGTTCGGTAATCTTGACGATATTGGACAAGGCCTCTAGCACCTAGATCACCTCAACTTTACCACCGGCAGTTTGAATTTTTTCAACAGCGGATTTACTAAAGCCATGAGCTTTAACAGTCAACGCTTTCGTCAATTCACCATTGCCGAGGATACGAACTCCGTCCAACACATTTTTAATTACGCCAGCTTCGATTAAAGCAACATAATCAACAACAGCGCCATCTTCAAAACGATTTAGCTGTGCTACATTTACTTCTACGAATTTAAGCGCATGAATATTTGTGAAACCGCGTTTCGGTAATCTACGATAAAGAGGCATCTGACCGCCTTCAAAACCGCTGCGAACACCGCCGCCGCTCCGAGAATTCTGACCTTTATGACCTTTACCACTCGTTTTGCCAAGACCGCTACCTAAGCCACGACCTACGCGAGTACGAGTTTTTTTCGATCCCGGTGCAGGAGATAATTCATGTAATTTCATCAGTAACACCTCCTCGTTTAGTCTTGTACTTCTTCTACTGTAACGAGATGCTCGATTTTGCGAATCATGCCTCTGATCGCCGGAGTATCTTGTTTTACTACAGTTTTATGCATTTTCGTCAGTCCCAAAGCTTTTGCAGTAGCTCTTTGGTCTTCTGGTCGGCCAATCAGGCTTCGGGTAAGAGTCACGCTAATGTTTGCCACTTTCAATTCCTCCTTAACCCAAAAGTTCCTGGACTGTTTTGCCACGAAGTTCTGCAACTCGTTCGGCCCGTTTCAATTGTTCTAAGCCTTTTAGCGTAGCGCGAACCATGTTATTTGCATTGGAAGATCCAAGCGATTTTGTCAGGATGTCGCGAATACCGGCAAGTTCAAGAACGGCACGGACAGGACCTCCGGCAATAACTCCAGTACCTTCGGAAGCAGGTTTCAATAAAACACGACCGGCGCCGAATTCACCAATAATTTGGTGAGGAATGGTTGTATTTACCATAGGAACCTGAATCAGATTTTTCTTAGCGTCTTCGATACCTTTACGAATTGCTTCCGGTACTTCGCCAGCTTTACCAAGGCCCATACCAACATGACCGTTTTCATCGCCCACTACAACGAGTGCGCTGAACGAAAAACGACGACCGCCTTTTACGACTTTGGCTACACGGTTAATGAAAACCACTTTTTCTTTTAAATCAAGACTTGCATAATCTATTCTAGCCACTGGTGTCCCTCCTTCTTCTAAAACTCTAAACCAGCTTCACGGGCGCCTTCAGCTAATGCTGCAACACGACCATGATAAATATAACCGCCACGATCAAAAACAACTTTCGTAATACCTGCTGCCAAAGCGCGTTTTGCTACTGCAGCGCCGACAAGCTTAGCTGCTGCTGCATTGCCGCTTTTTTCGATGGAAGCGCTGAGTTCTTTATCAACCGTGCTGGCTGATACGAGTGTTACGCCAGTTTCATCGTTAATGATCTGTGCATAAATATGGTTCAAGCTGCGAAATACATTGAGGCGCGGCTTTTCAGCAGTACCAACAACGTTTTTACGCATTCTGTAATGACGTTTTAAACGAGCATCATTCTTGCTGTTCTGTTTACGAAACAAGGTAGTCACTCCTTTCGCGTTTATTTCTTACCTTTACCGCCGGCTTTACCGATCTTACGACGGATTCTTTCGCCTTCATATTTGATGCCTTTGCCTTTGTAAGGTTCAGGTTCACGGAAGGAACGAATGTTAGCAGCAATTGCGCCAACAACTTCTTTATCAATACCAGATACAATGATTTTATTCGGAGCAGGAACATCAATCGTAATTCCTGCAGGCGGTTCTACCGCAACAGGATGAGAGAAACCTAATGTAAGGTTCAATTTATTACCTGCTTTTGCTGCTCTATAGCCGACACCGGCAATTTCTAATGTCTTCGTAAATCCTGCAGTTACGCCTACAACCATGTTGTTTAACAGCGTACGGGTTAAGCCGTGCAAGGATCTATGCGTTTTATTGTCACTGGGACGCTCTACAATAATGGTGTTTTCTTCCATCTTAAGAGCCATATCAGGATGGAATGTACGAGTAAGTTCCCCTTTCGGGCCTTTTACCGACACCACATTGCCTTCCATCTTTACGGTTACACCGCTAGGAATGGTAATAGGCATGCGACCAATTCTAGACATATTTGCACCTCCTAGTCAAAAAATGATTACCAGACGTACGCGATAACTTCGCCGCCAAGGCCTTCTTTACGTGCTTGTTTATCAGTCATAATTCCTTTAGATGTGGAAATTACTGCAATTCCGAGACCACCTAATACGCGAGGCAGGTGAGTGCTCTTCACATATACGCGAAGTCCGGGTTTAGAAATACGTTTAATTCCGTTAATAACTTTTTCCCGATTCGGGCCATATTTTAAGCTAACGCGAATGACGCCCTGCTTGTTGTCAGAAATGCACTCAAAATCTTTAATAAAACCTTCAGATTTTAGAATTTCGGCAACAGCGCGTTTAATATTCGACGCAGGAATTTCAACTTTATCATGATATACCGAGTTAGCATTACGGATGCGAGTCAGTAGATCGGCGATAGGATCAGTCATTACCATTTCAGATTTCCTCCTTTCTCAATGGCTTACCAGCTTGCTTTAGTTACTCCAGGGATAGCACCTTTGTAGCTCAATTCTCTGAAGCAGATACGGCACAATTCAAATTTGCGGATATAGCCGTGCGGACGACCGCAAACTTTGCATCTATTGTATTTACGAACGCTGAATTTCGGTTCGCGTTTCCATTTTTCAATCAATGCCTTTTTGGCCACGAGTGTCCCTCCTTTATGCGCTGAACGGCATCCCCATCAAACGGAGCAATTCACGGGCTTCTTCGTCCGTCTTTGCTGTCGTTACGATAATGATATCCATTCCGCGGATTTTATCGATCTTATCATAATCAATTTCCGGGAAAATCAATTGTTCTTTTACGCCGAGCGTATAGTTGCCACGACCGTCAAATGCTTTCGGGCTAATGCCGCGGAAGTCACGTACGCGAGGTAATGAAACATTGATTAATTTATCAAGGAATTCGTACATTCTGTCGCCGCGCAGGGTGACTTTCGTTCCGATCGGCATACCCTGACGAATTTTAAAAGCAGCGATTGATTTTTTTGCACGAGTTACAACCGGTTTCTGACCAGCGATCTGCGTAAGGTCAGCTACAGCTGCGTCGAGAACTTTCGGATTACCGACAGCTTCACCAACACCCATGTTAATTACGATTTTTTCAACTTTAGGAATTTCCATGACGTTCTTATAACCGAACTTTGTCATCATTTCCTTAGCGATTTCGCTCACAAACTTATCTTTTAAGCGGGCCATTTACGAATACCTCCTTTCCGCTTTATTTATCTTTATCAATAATCTCGCCGCACTTTTTGCAAGTACGCGCAAAAACGCCGCTAGAAAGAGCGGTTTTTTTGATGCGAGTTGGTTCGTTACAAGCTGGGCAAACGAGCATTACTTTGGCTGAATGAATAGCAGCCTCTTTTACCAGAATGCCGCCCTGGGGCATTTTAGCGCTTGGTTTCGTGTGGCGTTTTACTTTGCTTACGCCTTCAACAACGATTTTGCCTTTTTTCGGCTGCGCTTCAATGACTTTCCCCTGTTTGCCTTTATCTTTACCAGACAATACTTTTACAGTATCGCCTTTTTTGACGTGCAATTTCACAGTCTCGGACAAAACAGGACACCTCCTATACTAGTACTAGATAACTTCCGGTGCCAACGAGATGATTTTCATGAAATCTTTTTCACGAAGTTCTCTGGCTACTGGTCCAAAGATACGAGTGCCGCGGGGGCTCTTATCATCTTTGATTACGACTGCTGCATTTTCATCAAAACGGATATAAGATCCGTCGGGACGACGCAGACCTTTACGCGAACGAACAATAACAGCTTTTACAACGTCGCCTTTTTTTACAACACCGCCTGGTGCAGCATCTTTTACAGCAGCGACGACCACATCACCGATGTTGCCGTATTTACGGTAAGAACCGCCAAGTACGCGGATACACATCAGTTTTTTCGCGCCAGTGTTATCAGCCACGTTCATAATGGTTTGTTGTTGGATCATCGTTTTCCCTCCTTATCGACGAGTCTTTTAAGATAAGATTATTTCGCTTTTTCCAGAATCTCCACGACTCTCCAGCGTTTGTCTTTTGATAACGGACGAGTTTCCATAATCTTAACAGTGTCGCCGATATGGCTTTCATTGTTTTCGTCATGGGCTTTAAATTTCACGGTTTGTTTCACCGATTTTTTATAAAGAGCATGTTGTACAAGGCGTTCTACGGCAACAACAACAGTTTTATCCATTTTATCGCTGACAACCTTGCCAATTCTTACTTTACGATCGTTTCTAATTTCAGACACGTTCTAGCGTCCCCCTTCCTTGAAGAGTTCTATCAATTAAGGCTTTATGCTTTCAATTCACGTTCCCGTTGAATTGTTTTAATGCGGGCGATCGTCTTTTTCACTTCACGAATGCGAACCGGATTTTCGAGCTGACCGGTTGCGTGCTGAAATCTGAGGTTAAAAAGTTCGTCTTTAAGCCCAGCTAATTTTTGTTCCAATTCAGTTGCGCTGAATTCGCGGATGTCTTTAACCTTCATTATTCGTCACCACCCACTTCTTGTTCCGGCGCTGCTGTTTCTTCACGTGTCACAAATTTCGATTTGATCGGCAGTTTATGTGCCGCAAGACGCATTGCTTCGCGTGCAATTTCTTCCGGTACGCCAGCCATTTCGAACATGACGCGGCCCGGTTTTACAACAGCTACCCAGTATTCAGGCGAACCTTTACCACTACCCATGCGGGTTTCAGCCGGTTTTGCCGTGATGGGTTTATCCGGGAATATTTTGATCCAAACTTTACCGCCACGTTTGATATAACGAGTCATAGCAATACGGGCTGCTTCGATTTGACGGTTCGTAATCCAGGACGGTTCTAAAGCAACCAAGCCAAATTCGCCATGGCTTACGGTGTTGCCTTTGTTGGCGCGACCTTTCATGCGTCCGCGAAACTGTTTACGATGTTTCACTCTTTTCGGGATCAGCATTAGTTTTCGCTCCCTTCCTCAACGGTAGCGACTGCCTTTTTTGCTTCAGGCAATACTTCACCTTTATAGATCCAGACTTTTACGCCGATACGACCATAAGTAGTATGAGCTTCAGCTGTTCCATAATCAATGTCGGCGCGAAGCGTGTGCAGAGGAATACTTCCTTCACGAACGCTTTCACTACGGGCAATTTCTGCACCGCCCAAACGGCCGCCTACCATAACTTTAATACCTTTTGCTCCCATACGCATCGTGCGTCCGATGGTCTGTTTCATAGCCCGACGGAAAGCAATACGTCTTTCAAGCTGGGAAGCAATATTTTCAGCAACAAGCGTTGCGCTTAATTCGGCATGTTTGATTTCTGCAATATTTACATCAATCGATTTGCCTGTGAGTGCTGCAAGATTTTTACGGATTTCTTCAATTCCGCTGCCACCGCGGCCAATTACCATGCCCGGTTTAGCTGTATGAATCGTAACTTTCGTCCGATTAGCCGCCCGTTCGATTTCAATCAGAGCAACTCCCGAAGCATAAAGTTTCTGTTTTAAGAATTTACGAATTTTCAAATCTTCGTGTAAGTTTTTTGCAAAGTCTTTGCCGGCATACCATTTCGCATCCCACGTTTTAATGATACCAAGGCGAAGACCATGCGGATTAACTTTTTGACCCACTCTATTTCCCTCCTTCGCCTTTTATCTTTCTTTTACGACGATGCTAACATGGCTCGTACGTTTTAAAATTTTAAACGCCTGTCCTCTGGAACGAGGATGGATTCTTTTTAGTGTTGGCCCTTGATCAACAAAAGCTTCTGCTACATAAAGATTGTCAGCGTTCATATCACAATTGTGTTCAGCATTAGCAACTGCTGATTTCAATACTTTTTCGATCACTTCGGATCCTACTTTAGGCACGTGCTTCAAAATTGCGAAGGCTTCGCCAACATTCTTACCGCGAATTAAATCAATTACGATGCGAACTTTGCGAGGAGCAATTCGAATGTGCTTCGCCACTGCTTTGGCTTCCATAGTTTATCCCCCTCTCGGCTTACTTCAATCCGGATGATTTTTCGCTGCCTGCATGCCCTTTGTAGGTACGAGTCGGTGCAAATTCACCCAGTTTATGGCCGACCATATCTTCTGTTACATAAACCGGCACATGTTTGCGACCGTCATGTACAGCAATGGTATGTCCTACAAAGCTTGGCAGAATTGTAGAAGCGCGCGACCAGGTTTTGATGACTTTCTTTTCGTTCTTTTCGTTTAAGCCGTTAATCTTGCTGAGCAAGCTGGCATGGACAAAAGGTCCTTTTTTAATGGATCTGGACACCTATTTTGGCCTCCCTTCTCTACGATCTATTTCGTACGTCTTTTCACGATCAGCTTATCGGAAGCTTTCTTCACGCGGGTTTTAGCACCCATCGCATGTTTACCCCAAGGAGTAACAGGATGTTTGCGGCCGACTGGCGAACGACCTTCACCACCACCATGTGGATGGTCACAAGGATTCATTGCAACACCGCGGTTAGCAGGACGAATCCCAAGCCAGCGAGAACGACCAGCTTTACCAATCGTAATGTTTTCATGTTCTAAATGGCCGACCTGACCAACAGTGGCCCGGCAGTTTACATGCACTTTTCTGATTTCACCAGAAGGTAAACGAAGCAATGCATGATCGCCTTCTTTAGCCATGAGCTGAGCTACAGAACCAGCGGAACGAGCGAGCTGAGCGCCTTTGCCAATTTTGAGTTCAATGTTGTGTACTAAAGTACCAACTGGAATGTTTTTCAGCGGCAGGCAGTTGCCTGTCTTAATATCGGATTCAGAACCGCTTACTACAGTATCGCCGATTTTCAAACCATTCGGTGCGATAATATAGCGTTTTTCACCGTCTGCATAGTTCAAAAGAGCAATGCGAGAAGAACGGTTAGGATCATATTCTATGGTAGCCACTTTGGCAGGAATGCCGTCTTTCGTACGTTTGAAATCGATGATACGATATAAACGTTTATGACCGCCGCCTTGATGACGAACTGTCAAACGACCTTGATTATTACGACCGGCATATTTATTCAGAGGTTCTACGAGAGAACGTTCTGGTTTATTCGTTGTAATTTCGGAAAAATCAGCAACGGTCATAAAACGACGACCAGGAGCGTAAGGTTTAAAACTTTTTGTTGCCATAAGTGTCCCTCCTTTACATTAAAATTTTACTTACAGAACACCTTCGAAGAATGGGATCGTTTCGCCAGCAGCGAGTGTGACGATCGCTTTTTTATAATCAGAGCGTTTGCCCTGCGTACGGCCCATGCGTTTGGTTTTGCCAAGAACGCGCACCGTGTTAACTTTTAATACTTTTACATTGAAAACTTCTTCAATCGCCTGACGGATTTCAACTTTATTAGCAGTTAAACGAACCACAAAAGTGAATTTGTTTTCTTGCATCATAGCAGTTGTTTTTTCCGTAATCAGAGGACGGATGATGATATCGCGTGCGTTAGACATTATGCAAGCACCTCCTCAATCTTGGCGACTGCATCTTTCGTAATAACTACTTTGTCATGATAGAGGATATCATAGACATTTAAGCTTTTCGACGTAATCGTTTTTACGCCGGGAATGTTACGAGAAGATTTTTCTACCGTTTCATCCTGTTCCGCTGTGATAATCAGAGATTTCTTATCTGATTTCAAGTTAGCGAGCATGGATACAACGCTTTTCGTTTTAGGTTCAGCAAAGTTGATTGCATCAACAACTGTCAATTCGCCTTCCTGCACTTTCGCCGTCAAAGCACCTTTGATCGCCAAACGGCGGGCTTTTCTCGGCATGGAGAAGGAATAGCTTCTCGGCAGAGGTCCGAATACAGTACCGCCGCCAACCCAGATGGGAGAACGGGTGCTGCCGGAACGAGCACGGCCAGTGCCTTTTTGTTTCCAAGGTTTTCTGCCGCCGCCACGAACCAATCCTCTTGTTTTCGTAGAAGCATTGCCCTGACGCTGATTAGCCAGCTGCATAACAACTGCCTGATGCATCACTGCGTCAAGAACTTCTACGCTAAATACGTTATCATTTAATTCCAATTCGCCAGTCTGTTCACCAGCGATATTATATACTGCTACTTTCGGCATGTAGTACATCCTCCTTTCTTACAGTCCAGGGTTATTTCCCCGGTTTTACAGTGTTTTTAATTACAATAAAGCCGCCTTTAGGGCCCGGAATTGCACCTTTGATGAGAAGCAGATTGCGAGCTTCATCAACCCGGACAACTGCTAAGCGCTGAACTGTAACTTGCTGTCCGCCCATACGACCTGGCAGTTTTTTGCCTTTGAAAACTTTACCGCCGCCGCCGCTCATTCTAGGTCCGATAGAACCAGGTTCGCGGTGGGATTTCGAGCCGTGACCCATAGGTCCGCGTCTGAAATTATGGCGTTTGATACCGCCGGCAAAACCTTTACCTTTGCTTACGCCGGTAACATCAACAAGGTCACCTTCAGCAAACGTATCGACGCCAACACTCTGACCTACTGTATATTCAGAAGGATCGGACAAACGCAGTTCACGGATAAACTTAACCGGTTTCACGCCAGCTTTTTCGAAGTGGCCTTTCATCGGTTTCGTTACATGTTTATCTTTCACAGTGCCAAAACCAAGTTGGACTGAATTATAGCCATCGTTTTCAATTGTTCTGTTTTGAAGTACAACGTTGTTTCCCGCTTCCAATACTGTTACAGGAATTACTTTTCCTTCAGCCGTAAATATTTGGGTCATGCCAATCTTTTTACCAATAATTGCTTTAGCCATATTCTACATCCTCCTTCCTACAGCTTGATTTCAATGTCCACACCAGCTGGAAGATCTAAACGCATGAGAGCGTCTACAGTCTTTGCAGTTGGTTCCAAAATGTCAATCAGACGTTTGTGAGTACGCATTTCGAATTGCTCACGCGAGTCTTTATTAACATGAGGTGAACGAAGAATCGTAAAGATATTTTTTTCTGTCGGAAGAGGAATAGGACCAGATACCATGGCACCACTTCTCTTAGCTGTGTCTACAATTTTTACTGCACTTTGATCAAGAGCCTTATGATCATATGCTTTTAAACGAATGCGAATCTTTTGTTGTTTCGCCATTTTTTATTGCCTCCTTATCGCCCAGTTTCATTGAACGGACAGTTCTCAGTGGAAATTCCCCTGTTTCCAGCAACCTTCCACCTCATCGCCTTGTTCCATAAGGCTTGCGCCAAGAGTGCATAGCGCACTCTCAGCAGCCTTGGTTGTAAATCTCTTATGCATTAATGGCAGTAACAACACCGGCGCCAACAGTACGGCCGCCTTCACGAATTGCAAAGCGAAGTCCTTCTTCCATTGCAATCGGGGTGATGAGTTCAATATTCATGCGAATGTTGTCGCCAGGCATTACCATTTCTACGCCTTCTGGAAGCGTAACGACTCCAGTTACGTCAGTTGTTCTGAAGTAGAACTGTGGACGGTAACCATTGAAGAACGGTGTATGACGGCCGCCTTCTTCTTTGCTCAATACATATACTTCAGCAGCATATTTCGTATGAGGGTTAATCGAACCTGGTTTTGCAAGTACTTGACCGCGTTCGATATCTTTTCTTTCAACACCACGCAGCAGTGCTCCGATGTTGTCGCCTGCTACAGCGCTGTCAAGAAGTTTGCGGAACATTTCTACGCCTGTTACAACCGTAGATTTTGCTTTTTCCTGCATGCCGACGATTTCAATTGTATCGCCAACTTTTACTACGCCACGTTCTACACGGCCTGTTGCTACTGTACCACGACCCGTGATCGTGAACACGTCTTCGACTGGCATTAAGAACGTTTTGTCCGTATCACGAACAGGGGTAGGAATGTATTCATCTACTGCATCCATCAGTTCATGGATTTTGCCGCACCATTCGCAATCGCGTTTGCCACAAGCGCATTCCAGAGCTTTTACTGCAGAACCTGCGATTACAGGGATGTCATCGCCAGGGAATTCATAACTGGAGAGAAGTTCACGAACTTCCATTTCTACCAATTCGATCAGTTCTGCGTCATCTACAAGGTCCATCTTGTTCAAGAATACGACCATTGCAGGTACGCCTACCTGACGGGAAAGAAGGATATGTTCGCGAGTCTGAGGCATCGGGCCGTCAGCTGCACTTACTACCAAGATTGCTCCGTCCATCTGCGCTGCGCCGGTGATCATGTTTTTTACATAGTCAGCATGGCCTGGGCAGTCAACGTGGGCATAGTGGCGGTTTTCAGTTTCATATTCTACGTGAGCTGTATTGATTGTAATACCGCGTTCTCTTTCTTCAGGAGCTTTATCGATCATGTCATATGCCATGAACTCTGCGCCGCCTGCTTTTGCCAGCGTCATCGTGATTGCTGCTGTTAAGGATGTTTTACCATGGTCAACGTGACCGATGGTTCCAATGTTAACATGCGGTTTTGTTCTTTCAAACTTTTTCTTAGCCATTAGTTTTGCCTCCTAAGACTTATTTTTTTGCTCCGATTTAGCCTTTCACTTTCGTGACAATAGCTTCGGAAATATTTTTGGGAACATCTTCATAATGATGGAATTCCATCGAGTAGTTGCCACGACCTTGCGTCCGAGAACGAAGATCTGTTGCATAACCAAACATTTCAGCAAGAGGAACATAGGCTTTGATGCTTTGAGCACCAGCACGAGATTCCATACCTTCAATGCGACCACGACGAGAATTCAAATCACCGATAACGTCGCCCATGTATTCTTCAGGAACAATGACTTCGACTTTTTCATAAGGCTCTAACAGTACTGGATTTGCTTTTTGAGCACCGGCTTTGAAGCCCATGGAACCAGCAATTTTAAAGGCCATTTCTGAGGAGTCAACGTCATGGTAAGAACCGTCAAATACTTGAACTTTGATATCTACCATTGGATAACCAGCTACAACGCCGTTTTCCATGGCTTCTTTGATACCAGCTTCAATTGGTGAAATGTATTCTCTAGGAATCGCACCACCAACGATTTTGCTTTCAAAGCTAAAGCCAGTACCAGGTTCTTGCGGAATAAGTTCAAGCCAGCAATGACCATATTGACCACGACCACCGGACTGACGAACAAATTTACCTTCCGCTTTAACCTGCTTGCGGATTGTTTCACGGTAAGCAACCTGCGGTTTACCCACGTTGCATTCTACCTTGAATTCACGCAGCATACGGTCAACAATGATTTCTAAGTGAAGTTCACCCATACCAGAAATGATTGTTTGACCAGTTTCCTGATCAGTATTCATCCGGAAAGTAGGATCTTCTTCTGCAAGTCTTGCCAGAGCAATACCCATTTTTTCTTGGTCAGCTTTGGTTTTCGGTTCAACGGCTACAGAGATAACCGGCTCAGGGAATACCATAGACTCAAGAATAATAGGGCTCTTATCATCGCAAAGCGTGTCGCCAGTCGTTGTGTCTTTCAGACCAACAGCTGCAGCGATATCGCCTGTATACACTGTGTCAATTTCTTCACGATGGTTGGCATGCATCTGAAGGATACGGCCAATGCGTTCTTTTTTACCTTTAGTAGAATTGAACACATAAGAACCGGAAGAAATTTTACCAGAGTAAACGCGGAAGAAAGCAAGTTTGCCGACATAAGGGTCAGCCATAATTTTAAAGGCTAAAGCTGAGAAAGGAAGTTCATCGCTCGATGCACGTTCGTCCTCTTCACCCGAATCAGGGTTTACACCCTTAATAGCCGGGATATCGATTGGAGCCGGCATAAAGTCGACAACTGCGTCAAGCAGCGGCTGAACGCCTTTGTTTTTGTAGGAAGAACCACAAAGAACAGGAGTCATTTTGCAAGCGATCGTTGCTTTACGAATCCCTGCTTTGATCTCTTCAACAGTAAACTCTTCGCCTTCGAGATATTTCATCATTAATTCGTCATCGCTTTCAGCAACTGCATCAAGCAAGTTCTGACGATATTTATCAGTCAATTCCTTCATATCTTCCGGAATGTCTGCTTCTTCATTTGTTTTGCCAAGATCGTCGGTGTAGATATGAGCTTTCATTTCTACAAGGTCAATCAGGCCAACATAGGTATCTTCAAAGCCAATTGGCAATTGAATAGGAACCGCATTAGCATGGAGACGGTCTTTCATCATATCGACAACGCGATAGAAATCAGCACCGATAATATCCATTTTATTTACATAAGCCATGCGGGGAACGCTGTATTTATCAGCCTGACGCCAAACGGTTTCAGACTGAGGCTCTACGCCACCCTTTGCACAGAAGACAGCTACCGAGCCATCAAGAACGCGCAGGGACCGTTCTACTTCTACTGTAAAGTCCACGTGTCCTGGTGTGTCAATGATGTTAATGCGATGGCCTTTCCACTGGGCTGTAGTGGCCGCCGAGGTAATCGTGATACCTCTTTCTTGTTCTTGCACCATCCAGTCCATCGTCGCAGCGCCATCATGTACTTCGCCAATCTTATGCACTCTGCCTGTATAGAACAGAATACGTTCTGTGGTAGTGGTTTTTCCAGCGTCGATATGAGCCATGATGCCAATGTTACGCGTATTTTCAAGTGTAAACTTTCTGGCCACTATCTTTCACTCCTCACTGTTACCACCGATAATGAGCAAACGCCTTATTGGCTTCCGCCATTTTATGGGTATCTTCTTTTTTCTTAATTGCTGCACCTGTGTTATTTGCTGCATCCATCAATTCGGCAGCCAATCTTTCGTGCATGGTTTTTTCACCGCGTTTACGGCTGTAATCAACCATCCAACGAATTCCCAGAGTCAGTCGACGGTCGCTGCGAACTTCCACAGGAACCTGGTAGTTAGCACCACCAACACGACGAGCTCTTACTTCTAGTACAGGCATAACATTTTTCATTGCCTGATCAAATACTTCTAACGGATCCTTACCGGTCTTTGCTCTTACGATTTCAAAAGCATTATAAACGATGCTTTCTGCAACGCCTTTTTTACCATCAAGCATTACTTTATTAATGAACCGAGTAACAATTTTAGAATTGTATACTGGATCTGGTAACACGTCACGCTTTGGTACTGCACCTTTTCTCGGCATGAACATTCCCTCCTTCTTCAAAACTCAAACCTAGTTACGCGTCTTATTTCTTCGCACGTTTCGCACCGTATTTCGATCTACCCTGACCTCGTTTTTGCACACCTGCAGTATCAAGCGCACCGCGGATAATGTGATAACGAACACCTGGTAAATCTTTTACTCTACCGCCACGAATCAGAACCACGCTATGTTCTTGCAAGTTGTGGCCGATACCGGGGATGTAAGCAGTTACTTCGATTCCGTTAGTTAAACGTACACGAGCAACCTTACGCAATGCGGAGTTTGGTTTTTTCGGAGTCGTTGTATATACTCTTGTGCAAACACCACGTTTTTGCGGGCTTTCTTTCAAAGCCGGCGCAGTGGATTTTTGCTCCATTGTTTGTCTGCTTTTGCGTACTAATTGGTTAATTGTTGGCATCCTGGCACCTCCTTCCCAAAATTTAGATTGATAGTTATAAAGAATTTCATATTTCCTTTAAGAAAACATGAAATTTTTTAACTTACCCTTCAGCAACAACTGCTACAGCCGCCGCACCGACCTCAATTGCACAGGCCTTTCCAAGCTCAGCCATTGTCATTCCCGCTTCGAGAGCAACTCCTTTACTCTTACAAAGAGTTTTGAGCGGTTCAACGAGACGTTCTTCCGCATCGTCCGCCACCCACACACGATTTGCTAACCCTTTTTCCACGGCTTTGGTGACTTGTTTAATTCCAATCACTTTCTTGGCATTTTTCAGGTTTTGCAACACCGTAATTCACTCCTTTGCGACAAGCAACCATCGGAAAAAATATTTTTTTCTTCTGGGCACTCTGATATTTTATCACTACCAGTAGTCAATGTCAACTATTCTTCTAATAAAATCAATACTTTTTATGCCCACGCTTCCGTGTGTATCATTTTAACAAGAAAGCGCAGATAAACCTGCGCTTTCTTGTGTTAAACTCCTGCCTCAGCTATTAAGAATTGCTTTCTTCTGATGATACAGGTTTAATTGTTTTGATATTGCTATAACGGCTCATGCCTGTTCCTGCCGGTACAAGCTTACCAATAATAACATTTTCTTTCAAGCCCAAGAGCGGATCGACTTTACCTTTAATCGCTGCTTCAGTCAGGACACGAGTCGTTTCCTGGAAGGAAGCTGCCGATAAGAAAGAGTCAGTAGCCAAGGAAGCTTTGGTAATACCAAGGAGAATCGGACGAGCAATAGCCGGTTCGCCACCGCTTTCCATGGTTTTGGCGTTTTCTTCTTCAAAAGTAATAATATCGATATATTCGCCTGGCAGAAGTTCCGTATCACCGGCTTCTTCCACTTTGACTTTATGCATCATTTGGCGAACCATAACTTCCAAATGCTTGTCGTTGATTTCAACGCCTTGAGATTTATAAACTTTCTGTACTTCATGGACAAGGTAGCGCTGTGTTGCTCTTAAACCGCTGACGCGTAAAATATCATGAGGATTTACTGCGCCTTCTGTTAAGCGATCGCCAGCTTCTACGGTCATTCCATCGCGGACTGTCATACGAGCGCCGTAAGGGATGCTGTAAATATGCTCTTCGCCGCCACCAGACGGAATAATCGTAACTTTTCTCTGTCCTTTGACTTCTTTAACTTCAACCGTTCCGTCCACTTCGGTAATAATCGCTTGCCGTTTTGGCTTTCTCGCTTCGAACAGTTCTTCGACACGAGGCAGACCCTGCGTAATATCGTCACCGGCAACACCGCCGGTATGGAATGTACGCATTGTAAGCTGTGTGCCCGGTTCGCCGATTGACTGAGCGGCAATAATACCAACTGCTTCGCCTACATCTACCGTATGGCCTGTAGCCAAGTTACGGCCATAGCATTTAATGCAGACGCCGTAGCGTGATTTACAATTGAGAACAGAACGGATTTTAACGCGTTTTTTGACCTTAGCTACTTTTTCAGCCAGAAGTTCGTCCATCATGCCATTAAGCGGCACAAGTACTTCGCCAGTAGTTTCATCAATAATATCTTCCGCTGCGACACGACCAATCAGACGATCACTCAGTTTTTCAATAACGCTGTTGCCTTCGGTAATATCTTCTACATAAATACCTTGAATATTATTGTTTCTCACTTTAACTTCTTTAACATCGCTAGCTAGAATCGCTTCAATATGCTCTTCCAGTAGCGGCGTATCAGCGGGAACAATTTCTTCGCCACTATTTGTTGTTACAGCAGCAGTGGTATTTTTGCCCAGCATTTCGCGAATCATCGCCTGTTTCAGGTGCTGACGCGTATGCTCTTCTGGTTCACCGAGGGTAATCGTTTCGATTTCAGCCGAGTTTTTCATATCTTCTGATTCGTCTTCTCTGCCGCGCAACTTAATTTCAGCAACGGCATTTTCGCCAATTACATCAAGATGCGCTTCAGCAAGGACTGTATCATGAGCCACTAACAGGCTATCGTCTTTCGGACTGACAATATCTTCAGCTACGACACGGCCAAGTAATGCGTCTTTCAGCATGTGAATAGCGCTAGCACTTGTTTGCGCCAGTCGAGCCCGTTCTCTAACAAGATTGATACCGATGACATCGCAGTCTTCTTCCCGGATAATTACATCCTGCGCTACGTCAACAAGACGGCGGGTAAGATACCCGGAGTCAGCCGTACGAAGAGCCGTATCAGCCAAACCTTTACGAGCACCATGTGTCGAAATAAAGTACTCTAACACGGTAAGACCTTCACGGAAGTTTGCTTTAATTGGTAAATCGATGATACGTCCCGAAGGATCAGCCATCAAACCGCGCATACCAGCCAGCTGACGAATCTGCTGAATGTTACCACGAGCACCAGACGTAGCCATCATGTATACAGGATTGAATTCATCAAGTGAATTCATCAGAGCATGTGTTACATCATCTGTCGCTTTTGTCCAAAGCGTAATAACTTTTTTATAACGTTCATCATCAGTGATCAGGCCGCGACGGAATTGCTTATCAATGACGTCGACATCATGTTCAGCCTCAGCAATAATATCTTTCTTCGCTTCTGGCACAATAATATCGGAAATTGCAATTGTCATACCAGCTCGGCAAGCAAAAGCATAACCGAGACGTTTTACATTATCAATTACATCAGCTGTTTTCGTATTGCCAAATACACGGTAGCATTCCGCAACAAGTTTACCAAGCTGTTTTTTATCCATCAAGATACCAAGACAAGTTTCGCCATCTTTTTGATAATAATAGCGAAGTTCTTCTGGCAATGCTTCATTGAAGATCAAGCGACCGATTGTCGTATTGACAAGACCATGACCTGGCATACGCACTTTAACAGGCGCTTGCAAATGCGTCGTTTTCTGCTGATAAGCCAGTAACGCTTCAGTCGAATTGGAGAAAATAGTTCCTTCTCCCAAAGCGCCAGGGCGTTCAATCGTCAAATAATAAGCGCCAAGAACCATATCCTGCGTCGGAGTTACAACAGGCTTGCCGTCTTTCGTTGACAAGATATTGTGAGCCGCTAGCATGAGTAGGCGGGCTTCTGACTGCGCTTCAGCGGAAAGAGGTACGTGAACTGCCATTTGGTCACCGTCGAAGTCGGCGTTATAAGCCGTACAAACAAGCGGATGAAGTTTGATGGCGCGGCCTTCGGAAAGAACCGGTTCAAAGGCCTGAATACCCAGACGATGAAGTGTTGGCGCACGGTTCAAGAGAACAGGATGTTCTTTAATAACTTCTTCTAAGACATCCCATACTTCTGGACGAACGCGTTCTACCATCCGTTTAGCGCTTTTGATATTATGAGCATGACCGGCATTGACCAGTTTTTTCATAACAAAAGGCTTAAAGAGCTCAAGAGCCATTTCTTTTGGCAGACCGCACTGATGGAGTTTCAGTTCCGGACCGACAACGATAACGCTACGACCAGAATAGTCAACACGTTTTCCCAGTAGATTCTGACGGAAACGACCTTGTTTGCCTTTCAGCATATCACTTAAAGATTTTAACGGACGATTGCCAGGTCCGGTAACCGGACGACCGCGACGGCCATTGTCAATCAAAGCATCGACAGCTTCCTGGAGCATCCGTTTTTCGTTGCGTACAATAATATCAGGCGCACCGAGGTCTAACAAACGTTTCAATCGATTATTCCGGTTGATCACGCGACGATACAAATCATTGAGGTCGGAAGTGGCAAAACGTCCGCCGTCAAGCTGTACCATCGGACGCAGTTCCGGTGGTATAACCGGAACAACATCCATAATCATCCACTCCGGACGATTGCCTGACTTTCTGAAGGCTTCGGAAACCTCCAAGCGACGAATCGCCCGGATCTTTCTCTGCCCGCTGACTTCTTTCAGTTCCTGGCGAAGCTCGCGACTCATTTTCTCAAGATCAAGCTCTTCGAGAAGTTTTTTAATCGCTTCAGCGCCCATGCCAACTTTAAAGGCACTGCCGTATTTATCGCGATACTCACGGTATTCGCTTTCATTCAGCAGTTGCCGTTTCATGAGCGGCGTGTCACCAGGATCTAATACGATATAAGAAGCAAAGTAAAGAACTTTTTCCAAAGACCGCGGGGAGATGTCAAGAATCAACCCCATACGGCTCGGAATTCCTTTAAAATACCAAATATGCGAAACAGGGGCAGCCAGTTCAATATGGCCCATGCGTTCCCGACGAACTTTCGAACGGGTTACTTCGACGCCGCAGCGATCGCAGACAATGCCCTTATAGCGAATGCGCTTATACTTGCCGCAATGACATTCCCAATCGCGTGTTGGTCCAAATATCTTTTCGCAAAAGAGGCCTTCCCGCTCGGGTTTTAAGGTACGATAGTTAATAGTTTCCGGCTTTTTGACTTCGCCGTGAGACCATTTGCGGATTTGATCAGGTGAAGCTAATCCAATACGCATCGAATCAAAATTGTTTACATCCAACAAGGAGGATCGCTCCCTTCATAGCTTACTCAAAGTTCTGATGATCTTTTTCCTCGTTTTTTCGACGAATGAATCTTATAAATCGTCTTCGTCATCCCGCGGCGGCAGCTTCAAATCGCTGTCATGATCCATTTCACCGATTTCAGCAATAATATCAAGCTCTTCTTCAATCGGCCCTAAATGATCGCCTGCTTCCAGTTCGTCAGCATTTTCATCGACCATTTCATTATTAGCCAAGCCGTGGGAACTATGGCTAATATCATCGCCGGTCAGATTCAGTTCCAGCTCTTGAGCTGTTTCATGCACATCATCATCGGTGTCGCGAATCTGAATTTCTTTAGCATCTTCTGTAAGAATCTTAATATCGAGACCAATACTTTGGAGTTCTTTAATTAGTACTTTAAAGGATTCAGGCACGCCTGGTTCCGGTACATTTTCGCCTTTGACAATGGCTTCGTATGTTTTTACACGACCAACCACGTCATCAGATTTCACTGTCAAGAGCTCTTGCAGCGTATAAGCGGCGCCATAGGCCTCCAGGGCCCAAACTTCCATTTCGCCGAAGCGCTGGCCGCCAAATTGCGCTTTACCGCCGAGCGGCTGCTGCGTAACAAGTGAGTACGGACCAGTGGAACGCGCATGAATTTTATCATCAACTAAGTGAGCTAATTTCAGCATATACACATAGCCAACAGTAACTTTATTATCAAAAGGTTCGCCCGTACGGCCATCATATAGAATGGTTTTACCATCTTCTGATGCGCCAGCAACATGGAGCGTGTTTAAAATATCCTGATAGGTTGCACCGTCGAAAACAGGTGTTGCCAAATGAACGCCCGCTTTATCGGGTTTTGGCAGACCATACGTATCAACGTCGTAATTGACTTCTTTTAGCTTTTCCGCAATATTCAAATCGCCAGCTTTAATTTTAAGACCAATTACGTGAGCCGCCCAGCCTAAATGTGTTTCCAAAACCTGACCGATGTTCATACGAGATGGTACGCCGAGCGGATTTAACACAATCTGTACTGGTGTGCCGTCTGGTAAAAATGGCATATCCTCTTCCCGCATAATCCGGGAAACAACCCCTTTGTTACCATGACGACCGGCCATTTTATCGCCTTCAGAAATCTTACGTTTCTGTGCAATATAAACGCGGACAAGTTCATTGACGCCTGGTGGCAATTCATCGCCATTTTCTCGCGTAAATACCTTAACGTCAACAATTTTACCAGCTTCGCCATGAGGTACTCTAAGTGACGTATCACGCACTTCGCGAGCTTTTTCACCGAAAATTGCCCGAAGCAGTCGTTCTTCAGCAGTTAATTCGGTTTCCCCTTTCGGCGTTACCTTACCAACGAGAATATCGCCAGGCCGTACTTCAGCGCCAACGCGGATAATCCCTTGATCATCAAGATCACGCAACACTTCTTCGGCTACGTTAGGAATATCACGAGTAATTTCTTCCGGTCCAAGTTTTGTATCACGAGCATCGCATTCATATTCTTCAATATGAATGGATGTAAAGATATCTTCTTTGACAAGTTTTTCACTTAAAAGAATAGCATCTTCGTAGTTATAGCCTTCCCAAGGCATAAACGCAACAAGCACATTATAACCAAGAGCCAGCTCGCCTTTATCGGTCGACGGTCCGTCAGCAAGTACCTGTCCTTTTACTACTTTTTCGCCGCGATATACAATCGGCTTTTGATTGATACAAGTTCCCTGATTGGAACGCAAATACTTTAAGAGCTTGTATGTATCAAGTGCGCCACTTTCGGTGCGAATATGAACTTCATTGGCCGTAACACGTTCAATTACGCCTGGCCGTTTCGCTAGAACGCAAACACCAGAGTCACAAGCTGCTTTATACTCCATCCCAGTACCAACAAGCGGCGCCTGAGTTTTTAATAGAGGAACAGCCTGACGCTGCATGTTCGCACCCATTAAGGCACGGTTAGCATCATCATTTTCCAAGAAGGGGATCATCGCTGTTGCAATGGAAACCACCTGTTTTGGCGATACGTCCATATAATCTACTTTTTCCGCCGGAACAATGAGGGTATCATGTTTCGAACGGGCTGTTACTCTTTCTTCTTTAAACCAACCATCGTCGCCTAACGCTTCGTTGGCCTGAGCAACAATCATTTCATCTTCTTCGTCAGCAGTCAGATAGTAAACATCTTCCGTTACTTTACGATTTACTTTATCGATTTTCCGGTAAGGAGTCTCAATAAAGCCGAATTCATTAATTCGGGCAAACGTAGAAAGAGAACCAATCAGACCGATATTCGGACCTTCTGGCGTTTCAATCGGACACATGCGACCATAGTGAGAATGGTGAACGTCGCGGACTTCAAAGCCAGCTCGTTCACGACTTAAGCCGCCAGGTCCCAAGGCGCTTAAACGCCGTTTATGGGTAAGTTCTGCCAGTGGATTCGTCTGATCCATAAACTGTGACAACTGGCTGGAACCGAAAAATTCTTTAATTGCCGCTACAACAGGTCGAATGTTAATCAAAGCCTGTGGTGTAATCACATCAACGTCTTGAATGGTCATACGTTCTTTTACAACGCGTTCCATACGAGACAAGCCAATGCGGAACTGATTCTGCAGCAATTCACCAACCGAACGGAGACGACGATTGCCCAGATGATCAATATCATCCGTTGTGCCAACGCCTTCCATTAGATTGAGCAAATAGCTGATAGAAGCAAGAATATCTTCCTTCGTAATCGTACGGTGCTGATAAGGCAGCCCCGTATTGCAGATTACTTTCAGTGGCGTTCCGTCTTTTTGCTTAATTTTCACTTCAACTAAGCGACCTTCCAACGTTTCACTGTGAAAAATACCGCTTTCTTCCACTGTATCACAAGCAGTCTCATCCATAATCGTGTCAGCAGGCAAAATAATTTCGCCGCTAGCGCGATCTACAAGTGGTTCATATAGGGTTTTCCCATAAAGCCGGCGGCGCCAGCCTAATTTCTTAGTTAATTTATAACGACCGACCGTCGCTAAGTCATAGCGCTTCGGATCAAAGAAAAGCGATTCCAAAAGCTGTGTTGCATTTTCTACCGTTGGCGGTTCGCCAGGACGGAGACGCTTGTAAATTTCGACTAAAGCTTCTTCTTTGGAATCTGTATTATCGCGTTCAAGCGTCGCGCGAATCCGCGCGTCATCATAGAAAAGTTCATTAATCGCTACGCCCGACGTATAACCGAGCGCTCTAATCAAAATCGTCGCAGGAAGCTTACGCGTACGGTCCACCCGCACGGAAAGCACGTCATTTGCATCTGTTTCAAACTCCAGCCAAGCTCCGCGATTAGGAATGACTGTGGCGTTGTAGAGTTTTTTGCCGCTTGTGTCAATGGTTTCACCATAATAAACGCCAGGCGAACGAACGAGCTGACTAACAATAACACGTTCCGCCCCATTGATAATAAATGTACCCGTTTCGGTCATCAGCGGAAAATCGCCCATAAATACTTCTTGTTCTTTAATTTCGCCTGTTTCACGATTGATTAGGCGAACATTGACTCGAAGCGGCGCTGAATAAGTTACGTCGCGCTCCTTGCATTCTTCCACATCATACTTTGGTTCGCCCAAGGTGAAATTTTCAAAGGATAATACGAGGTTTCCCGTAAAATCTTGAATTGGTGATACATCATGAAAAATTTCTTGTAAACCTTCGCGCAAAAACCATTGGTAAGAATTCTTCTGAAGTTCGATCAGGTTGGGCATATCCAGCACTTCATTAATTTTTGCATAACTGTACCTTTCTCTCTTGCCCACCGGAACAGGATTGAACATGAAATCCTTCACCCCTTAGCCCTTTTTGACTCAACATACAAATCTTTCACCTTAAGACCGAATCAGAATTACATCCTGCCTTAAGAACAAGAAATACGAAAAAGAAGCAAGGTTCAACTTTCATCATAAGGACCTTGCTTGTTTTAATTGGTGAAATGTTCTTTAGCTTCCACCATATTACTATTTCCTGCCAATATAAAATTTATACATTTTCGCAACGTAAATCTTGATAAAATACATTTACGTATCGCAATTTAAAATGTTATCACGTTTTGTTGAATTAGTCAAGATAATTATGAAAAAAATTAGACGCCCAGAATTCCGGGCGTCTGACTTTTGCAAAATTATTTAACTTCTACAGTTGCGCCAGCTTCTTCTAATTTAGCTTTCAGAGCGTCAGCGTCAGCTTTAGCAACTTTTTCTTTAATAGCTTTAGGTGCGCCATCAACTAATTCTTTAGCTTCTTTGAGGCCAAGACCAGTTACTTCGCGAACAACTTTGATTACGTTGATTTTGGAAGCGCCAGCGCTAGCCAAAATTACGTCGAATTCAGTTTTTTCTTCAGCAGCAGCAGCGCCGCCAGCTGCAGGAGCAGCTGCAACAGCTACAGGAGCAGCTGCGGATACACCGAATTTTTCTTCTAAAGCTTTAACAAGCTCGGACAGTTCCAATACTGTCATAGATTCAATAGCTTCCATGATTTGTTCTTTAGTCATTATAAAAACCCTCCGTTATTTGTTTTGTTTTTTTACTTACTTACTACGGCTTAAGAAATCTTAAGCTGATTCTTTCTGTTGACGAACGGCTTCAAGCGCATACACGAGATTGCGGATGCTGCCTTGAAGTACGTTGACAAAGCCAACGATTGGCGATTGCATACCAGCCAAAACGCGAGAAAGAAGAACTTCGCGAGAAGGAAGATCTGCCAGCGCTTTTACGCCTGCTGCGTCAATAACCTGACCTTCTACAAGGCCGGCTTTGATTTCCATTACTTTGTTTTCTTTCAAAAACTCAGCAACGACTTTAGCCGGAGCCACAGGATCCGTTGTAGAAATTGCAATTGCGCTAGGTCCTTCCAGATGAGAATCAAGACCTTCAATGCCAGCTTCAGCTGCTGCCAAGCGAAGCATTGTATTTTTAGCAACAAAGTATTCTACACCTGCTTCACGGAATTTCCGACGAAGCTTTGTATCCTGAGCTACAGTCAAACCGCGATAGTTTACTAACACGGCGCCTTTCGTAGCGGCTAATTTTTCTTTCAGTTCAGCTACAACTTGCTTTTTTTCATTTGTTACTGCCACTTATCTGTACACCTCCTTCATAATCAATCAACCCTTAAAAGACAAACAAAAAGACCTCTCGGCGTAGATCCGGAGGTCGTAACTTACGTAATTAAGCGTTACGGATTCCGGCCTCAGCAGGCAATATTACCCTCATTTCAGAGGACCTGCAGTCTACAGCCAATCGAGAACTATTCTTTTTTGCCGGAAGCCTTCAGCGGGTTGACTTTAATGCCAGGACCCATTGTCGTGCTGAGAGTGATGGCCCGCAAGTACTGCCCTTTAGCAGCTGCTGGTTTCACTTTCACCAGTGTATCAATGAGAGTTGTAAGATTTTCCACAAGTTTCGAATTGTCAAAGGAAACTTTGCCAATCGGTGCATGTATATTTCCGGCTTTATCGGTACGATACTCGATTTTACCAGCTTTAATTTCATTAATAGCTCGGGTAACATCTAAAGTGACTGTGCCAACCTTCGGATTCGGCATTAAACCGCGAGGTCCGAGGATTTTACCAAGTCGACCAACTGTTCCCATCATATCAGGCGTTGCTACAGCTACATCAAAATCAGCCCAGCCGCCTTGAATTTTAGCTACAAGCTCTTCAGCTCCAACAAAGTCAGCGCCAGCAGCTTCAGCTTCTTTTGCTTTCTCGCCTTTTGCAAAAACGAGTACGCGTTTGCTTTTACCAGTACCATGCGGCAGAACAACTGCGCCACGGACCTGTTGATCAGCGTATTTAGGATCTACGCCGAGTTTTACAGCTAATTCAACAGTTTCGTCAAATTTTGCTGTTGCTGTTTTCTTTGCTAATTCAACAGCTTCTTCTACTTCATAGACTTTTGTTTCATCAATCAGCTTAGCAGCTTCTTGATATTTTTTACCAAATTTCGGCATTCGCTTTACCTCCTTGTGGTTTTAGCGGAAAATCCTCCCACAATCACCAAACATTAATCAATAATATCAATACCCATGCTACGGGCAGTACCTTCGATCATACGCATTGCAGCTTCGATCGAGGCAGCATTTAAGTCAGCCATTTTGCTTTCAGCGATTTCGCGAACTTTCGTACGAGAAACCTTGGCTACTTTCTTCTTGTTCGGTTCACCGGAAGCGGTTTCAATACCAGCTGCTTTCTTCAACAGAATTGCGGCCGGAGGAGTTTTTGTAATAAACGTAAAGGATCTATCTTCAAAAACAGTAATTTCAACCGGAATAATTAGACCGGCCTGTTTGGCTGTTCTTTCATTAAAGTCCTTAACAAACGCCATAATATTGACACCAGCTTGACCGAGAGCAGGACCAACCGGAGGCGCCGGAGTCGCTTTCGCTGCGGGAACTTGTAATTTTACTAATTTAATTACCTTTTTAGCCATGGTTACACCTCCTTACATAACAAATGTGGTCACCGGATCAAAGATCCTCCCACTTGCAAAACAGCCGAAGCCGTCTTGTTACAGCTTTTCCACTTGTGTATAGTCTAATTCAACCGGAGTTTCACGCCCAAACATATCTACTAAAAGTTTCAACTTAGAACGTTCCGGGTAAATTTCAACCACCGTAGCAGTCCAATTCTCAAAGGCGCCAGATGTAATGCGCACACGTTGATTCAACTCTATATTGAGTTTCGGTTTAAGCTCTTCAATTCCCATTGATTTTAGGATATGCTTCACTTCGGCGTTGCTGAGAGGGATTGGTTTGGTTCCGGAACCGACAAAACCGGTAACGCCTGGAGTATTGCGGACAACATACCAAGAGCGATCCGTTACGATCATTTCCACAAGTACATAACCTGGGAATACTTTTTTCTTGGATACCTTTTTCTGACCGTCTTTTACTTCCACTTCATCTTCCATCGGAACAAGAATGCGATAAATCTCATTTTCCATTCCCATGGAGTGAACTTTTCGTTCCAAATTGGCCATTACTTTATTTTCATAGCCAGAATAAGTATGAATGACATACCAATGTTTTTCTGATTCCATCGTTACCAAGGGACAATTCAGTCCCCCACCCCCTACTTAAGTATCAGTCGCAGCACTTCGTTAAAAACATTATCTACCGCCCAAATAACTAGAGCGACTACCACAACAGAAATAAATACAATACCTGTATATGAAATAAGTTCTTGTTTATCGGGCCACGACACTTTTTTAAGTTCGGACTTAACTTCCCTTAAAAATTTTTTAAAACGAGAAGCTCCTTGCGGCTCCGCCGCCTCTTGCATCGCCATATGATTCACATCCCGTCTTTACTACCTAACACATCCGGCATTACACTTGGCAGGGGCAGAAGGACTTGAACCCTCAACCAACGGTTTTGGAGACCGCTACTCTACCAATTGAGCTATACCCCTACTAAACACTCTAACTATTATAAGTTATTTTGTTTCTTTGTGTAAAGTCTGTTTTTTACAGAACTTGCAGTATTTGTTCAGTTCCAATCTATCCGGATCGTTTTTCTTGTTTTTATTGGTCTGATAATTGCGTTGTTTGCATTCAGTGCAGGCCAATGTTACTGCGTTGCGCATCTTCTACACCTCTCTTACCTAGTAAATGGAATAAGACTTCAAAATGTCGCTAATATAATTTAGCATAATTCATATGGCCTGTCAATAGTCCTCTTGCGAAAGCGAAGGCAATTATTGCTTTAGCAATTGCCAAATTCAGCAAAAATATACACTCGACACTATTTCCAGGCAAAAGAAAGACACAAAGCGGCTCTTTCCCCGCTTCGTGTCTTGTCCGATTTATTACGCGTTAATGGCAGTAACAACACCGGCGCCGACCGTACGGCCGCCTTCACGAATTGCAAAGCGAAGGCCTTCTTCCATTGCAATTGGGGTAATAAGTTCAATATTCATGCGAATGTTGTCGCCAGGCATTACCATTTCTACGCCTTCTGGAAGCGTAACAACTCCAGTTACGTCGGTTGTTCTGAAGTAGAACTGTGGACGGTAACCATTGAAGAACGGTGTATGACGGCCGCCTTCTTCTTTGCTCAGTACATATACTTCAGCAGCATATTTCGTATGAGGGTTGATCGAACCTGGTTTGGCAAGTACTTGACCGCGTTCGATATCTTTTCTTTCAACACCACGCAGCAGTGCTCCGATGTTGTCGCCTGCTACAGCGCTGTCAAGAAGTTTGCGGAACATTTCTACGCCTGTTACAACCGTAGATTTTGCTTTTTCCTGCATGCCGACGATTTCAATTGTATCGCCAACTTTTACTACGCCACGTTCTACACGGCCTGTTGCTACTGTACCACGACCAGTGATCGTGAATACGTCTTCGACTGGCATTAAGAACGTTTTGTCCGTATCACGAACAGGGGTAGGAATGTATTCATCTACTGCATCCATCAGTTCATGGATTTTGCCGCACCATTCGCAATCGCGTTTGCCACAAGCGCATTCCAGAGCTTTTACTGCAGAACCTGCAATTACAGGGATGTCATCGCCAGGGAATTCATAACTGGAGAGAAGTTCACGAACTTCCATTTCTACGAGTTCGATCAGTTCTGCGTCATCTACAAGGTCCATCTTGTTCAAGAATACGACCATTGCCGGTACGCCTACCTGACGGGAAAGAAGGATATGTTCGCGAGTCTGAGGCATCGGGCCGTCAGCTGCACTTACTACCAAGATTGCTCCGTCCATCTGCGCTGCGCCGGTGATCATGTTTTTTACATAGTCAGCATGGCCTGGGCAGTCAACGTGGGCATAGTGGCGTTTTTCTGTTTCATATTCTACGTGAGCTGTGTTGATTGTGATGCCGCGTTCTCTTTCTTCAGGAGCTTTATCGATCATGTCATATGCCATGAACTCTGCGCCGCCTGCTTTTGCCAGCGTCATCGTGATTGCTGCTGTTAAGGATGTTTTACCATGGTCAACGTGTCCAATGGTTCCAATGTTAACATGCGGTTTTGTTCTTTCAAACTTTTTCTTAGCCATAGTTTCTTTGTGCCCCCTAAAAAGTAATATTGTTACTTTTCTACTATCCTTGATAAATTCCTGCCGTTTTATGTATAATATAAATTAAAAACCCCGCATTGAGCGGGGAATTTTTATGTGTACTTGGTGGCGGCGCAGGGATTTGAACCCCGGACACTGCGGGTATGAACCGCATGCTCTAGCCAACTGAGCTACGCCGCCAAATAAATATATCTGGAGCTGATGACCGGGATTGAACCGGTGACCTTATCCTTACCAAGGATACGCTCTACCGACTGAGCTACACCAGCAGTCAACTTCATGGTTGCGGGGACAGGACTTGAACCTGTGACCTTCGGGTTATGAGCCCGACGAGCTGCCAGCTGCTCCACCCCGCGACGATATTATTTTAAGTGGTGGGCAGGGGTGGATTCGAACCACCGTATCCGTTAAGAGGCAGATTTACAGTCTGCTGCCTTTAGCCGCTCGGCCACCTACCCACGCTGGAGCTGGTGATAGGAATTGAACCCACAACCTGCTGATTACAAGTCAGCTGCTCTACCTATTGAGCTACACCAGCATCTTCAGTTCATCGTTCAAGCTTTCGCTCTCAGCGACAAGATTTATTATACATCTTTCGGTTTTCTTTGTCAACACTTTTTTCTAAGTTTTTTTCAAAACTTTATTTTGTGTTATAAAACCGTTTTTCGCTGTCGTCGTTTGCTTGCCCCGACAAGAATAAATAATACCATACTCAAAATGACTTGTAAAGCCTTTTTTGAAAAAAAATTAGAAAAAGAAATACCAAGTCGACACAGCGGCTAATAAAAAGCGATAGTAGGCGAAAGCGGCTAAACTAGAACGGTTCAAAAACTTAAGCAGCCACAGTACGGCCGCCCAAGCAACCACAAAAGATACAACAAAGCCTACTGCGAGCATCTGAATATTTTCCATCGAAAGAGACTGCCATACTTTGAGCACGTCATAAATGCAGGCAACCATCATCAGCGGCACAGCAATGATAAATGAAAACTCTGCTGCAGCCATCCGACTCACACCTAGACAGAGGCCGCCGGCAATCGTTGCGCCGCTGCGAGAAAAGCCCGGCCAAAGCGCTAAAATTTGAAACAGCCCTACTCCCATGGCCTGTCTTATCGTCAAATCTGCTGCTTTGGTTACAGTAGGCCTGCCAGAGCGTTTTTCCGCATAGAGCATAAATAAAGCGCCGACAATCATGCCAATAATGACTGTGCCAGTAGAAAACAAGTACGTTTTAATAAAGTGATGGGCTACATATCCTACAGCCATAACCGGCAAAATACCGGCTGCTACATGCTTTATAGTCAGCCCTTTTCTTACGCCGTGAGATTTTGTGAGCATCTGCCGAAATTGATCGCGATAAATCATAACGACAGCGAGTATCGCCCCAAGCTGAATAAAGACCTCAAAAACACTAGCCTCTGGTCCATCAAAATCGAGTAAATGACCGGTTAAAATCATATGTCCTGTCGATGAAATCGGTAAAAACTCCGTAATTCCTTCTACAATACCTAAAATAACTGCTATTATCATATCATGCACGATTTCTTTATCCCCCTACATTCAACTATAAACTTTCACTTATTTTGCTTGCTTTGATTCAGCAGCATCGCAAGAACCTGTTGGTCTGTAGGAAATGCTAGTGGCGGCAGGGTCTCTAACGAAAAATAAGCCACTTCACTCAAATCGTCACCCGCTTGCTCTAAACCACTACATTTTTCTACCCAAAACCAAATTCCTACCGTATGCTGCGCCGGATTATGAAAATTAGACAAAGCGGTAAATACTTGGCCAGGCTTTACAACCAGCCCTGTTTCTTCCAGAAATTCTCGCTGCAAAGCCGCGCGTACCTCTTCATCATATTCGACATAACCGCAAGGTATGCACCAAAGACCACTGTAAGTACTAGTAAGACTGCGGCGCCCTAAGAGCACTCTCCCTTGCTCATTCAATAAGATACCAGCTACGCCAACAACCGGATTTTCATAAAAAATCTTTTCACACTGTACACAGGTAAGGCGATTTTGCTCTTGCTGTTTCTGGTAGTGAAGCGAACCGCCGCACCAGGGGCAAAAATGATAGCGTTGGACCATAGCGAATACCTCCGAATGTTCTTATCATCTGCGAAAAAGACAGTAAAAAAGGCAGGAGATGTAAGCATCTCTTGCCGTTTCCCTTCTTTACAAAAATCCGGAAACTACAATTCAATAATACTAAGATTTGCGGCATCAAAAGAATGATTATTCAGCTGCCAGTCACAAAATATAAGTTGTCCATTACTGTATTCCCCCGGCCAAGCAACAATTAAAGAATATTTCCGGCTGAGTTGCCGCAAAATAGCAAGCGGTTCTAAACAAAGCACTGGCTTAAAGAGCAATTCGATTCCATCTAGCAAAAAGGTTTCAACCGAAAAACCGCGCAATACCTCATCCATAATCCCTGCAGCCTGCTCTTGCCGCGCCTTCGGCACAAGATCAATTAACTCATCTGTCACCAGATAGCGGCAGTCTAAGTAACGAAATCCTCTCGTATCGCCTAACTCTCGTAAAATTTTGCTTTTACCAGCACCGGCCTTCCCCACGATCAAGACCAACTTATTCGGTGTAGCTTCTACTTCACGTAGGCATTCCAACACACGCAATGTGGCTGACATTGAGCTCCCCCTCACCATGCTCTTTTTATGCCTTACCTGTTTCGCCAGTTTAAGAGGAAAATCCTTCACTTGGTTCAAAAAGATCTAAAAATCTTATAAAAAAAGAGACTCCCCAAAGAGCCCCTCTTTTAATCATCCGTTGGATCGCTGCTATAATCAGCCAACTCAACCTGTAATTCTTTATTTAACCCAGCCAACCCTTTATAAACGCTACGCGCATCAGGATCGTCACTTCGATTGTCTAAATACCGTTCCAATTTTCGTTTCACGCGCTGTAAGGCATTATCGATAGATTTCACATGGCGTCCTAATTCAACAGCAATTTCTTGATAGGATTTCCCATCTAAATAACTCATGAGAACTTTCCATTCCAAATCACTGAGAATTTCGCACATTTTTCCTTCAATATCAATAAATTCTTCCCGGCTAATTACAAGTTCTTCGGGATCAGAAATCTTCGATCCAGACAAAACATCTAGCAACGTACGATCAGAATCTTCATCATAAATTGGTTTATTTAAGGAAACGTAAGAATTTAACGGAATATGCTTTTGTCTTGTCGCCGTTTTAATTGCCGTAATAATCTGCCTGGTTACGCAAAGCTCGGCAAAAGCCCGAAAAGAAGACAATTTATCATTGCGAAAATCACGAATTGCTTTATATAAGCCGATCATGCCTTCCTGGATAATATCTTCCCGCTCAGCACCGATCAAAAAGTACGACCTAGCCTTAGCTCGAACGAAATTGCGGTATTTGTTTATCAAATACTCCTGGGCGATTGAGTTGTTATTGTCTTTGGCGTCGATAACAATATCTTCATCCGTCATATTCTCAAAACAACCATACAGATCGCGTTGAGTATTAGCCCGCATTCCATCGCCCCCACTCTTCTAGTTGACCTGCAAAAAAGAAAATGCACTAATTCTTAGTGCTTCTACCTTTTCGTACATGCTACTACAAAAAAATTATACCTTAGGGAGCTGTTTTTAGTCAAGCCTTGTTTAAGAAAGGCCTGTCAGCGCTGCAATCGAAGCGCATTGAGTTTTTCGCGCACTTCGTCCTTTACCCGACCTTCCAGTTCATTGCGATCCGTCTGCCGTTCTTGTCCTTTCGCGCGCTCTTTCATGCGTTTTGCTGTTTTTAAGACATCAAGCCGCAGTTCTCGAGCTGATATCCGATAAGCGCCGACACCAAGAATAACCTGCTGTTCCGTCCCATCAGACGTCGCTACGTAGACTGTCATGCCCCCTTTAGCGAGGCGATAAGCCGTTCTTTCAATAAAGCTGTCAGCGGTCTCTTTCTCGCTGGTAAAAATGACTTCAAGATTAGGATATACAGGATACACGCGCTCTTGTCCGACAAAAGAATAGGCGTCAAACACAACAAGAACCTTATAGCCCTTAAAGGCTCCATAACTTGCTAGCCAATCCACCAGACGATCGCGGGCATGGTCAAAATCCTCTTTATAATCTTTTAACTCTTTCCAGTCGAAAATGACATTATATCCATCGACAAGTAAGTAATCCTGGCGGCGCTTTCCCATAGCAAATCTCCTGCACTCTTTTTCACTTACTAAAGTCAGGCCGACAAGATCCAATCCGAACAATAGAATCCTCCGGTAAATACTGGTCTTTAGCAATCAATTCGCGCTGCACTTCTCCATTCTCTCTCTTAATAAGACGCAGCGTCGTCACTTCATAACCGGGAGTTCCCTGACGCTCTACCTCAGTTTCTCCCAATAAAAGGTTTTCATCTACTTTTCGCACAACACCAGGCAAAAGTGTTTTTTTCGCTTCCGTAATAATTTCGACCTGACAAGTCTGTTTCATACGGCTAAACAAACCGACTGACAAACGGTTTTCAACTACCTCGGCCGTAATTAAGAGCGGTTCTGCCGTCGTATTGGTAAATTTAAAGTCAAGGACTTGATAGGCTACCGTAGCGTCACGGCCTAATTTCACGTAGCCTAGCGCCTTGGAATGATTATAACGCTCTTCAATTTTTAAATTTGCCAGCAAAACCGCATTGTATAAAGTAGAAGAAACTTGGCAAATCCCGCCGCCAATCCCAGGAACATATTCATTCCCGACAATTTCTAAAGCTTCCTTAAAGCCATGTTCTTTATCACGCGGCCCTACGGTGTCATTAAAGGAAAAGGTTTCACCTGCCGCAAGGACTTTGCCGTTTAAATGGCGCGCCGCTAAACGAATGTTATCACTACGATTTTTCTGAGCGGGATCAAACTGGGTCTGAAAGGAGCCGATCACTTCATGAAAGCCAGCTGCAGCTACTTCCTTTTCCGTAATAGCGGGCGATAAGATCGTAACAGGTAAGGCCACAGCACCGCCAGACTGTAGATTAGAAAGAACTAAGTTTTTCGTCGCTTCAGTCTCCAACTGAGCACCAGATTCCGCCGGAATAATCCCGCCCCGAAATAAGCTTACTGCTGCATTTTGCGGCGGTTTATCAATCGACTGTTGCCAAAGTCCAATCAAATCATTGAGCTTACTTTCATTATAATGAATTTTAAGCGGAATATGACAACCATAAACAATAGCCTGACTTATTTTTTGAACTCGATCCCAATAAGCGCCTTCATGACCAATCGCAGCGGCAGCAGCAGCCGTTTCTTTCGCATCTACAGAAAAATCAACCTTACTACGTTCGAGCAAAAAAGAAGACCTGCCATCTGAAATCATCAGCGGTTTCTTTTCATCTTCCTGCTGCCATAGCTGTACAAGATTCTCTACTTCTCTTTCTGTGAGTCCGCCAACAGCTACACCTTCTACCGTAACACCAGCATAAACAAGGCCTGCATTAACAAAAACTGCATAGCCGCAAATCGCACTGATTATCACTGCAAGGAAAAAGAAAATTTTCCGCCGCTGTTTCACGCTTATTTCATCTCCCGCTGCCTTAATACTTCATATAACAGAAGAGAGCAAGCAACTGAAGCATTTAAAGACGTCATTTGCCCTTTCATGGGGATTTTCACAAGAAAGTCACAGCTTTCTTTCGTCAAACGGCTTAAGCCATGCCCTTCACTGCCGACAACGACAGCAATCGGCCCCGTAAGATCCGCTTCATAAAAATTCTTTTCCCCATCCATATCAGCTCCGACAATCCAAATCCCCTGTTTTTTCAGTTTTTCTAGAGTTTGTACCACATTACCAATTCGCGCAATCGGCACGTACTCAATCGCTCCGGCCGATGTCTTAGCGACAGTTGCGGAAATCGGCGCCGTACGCCGTTTTGGCAGAAGCATGCCATGACAACCTGCCGCATCAGCACTACGTAAGATAGCGCCAACGTTATGGGGATCTTCCAGCTCGTCAAGAATCACGAGAAAGGGAGGTTCGCCTTTAGCGGCAGCTGCCGCTAGAATATCTTCCACTTCTACGTATTGAATCGGCGCCACATAGGCGACAATTCCCTGATGCTGTTCTCCCGGAACCAGCGCTGTGAGTTTAGTTGATTCCATTTCTTGTACAATAATACCCTGCTTTAAGGCTTGTCCGATAATACTCTTCAGGGACCCTTGATGATCCCCTTTCGCAACAAGAATTTTATTCACGGAACGCTGCCCTTTTAGGGCTTCACTGACACTATTACGGCCACAAATAATCTCTGACTGTGACACTTTATTCCTCCTCAGCGACTTGCTGTCACCTCTTAGTTTTTCGCGAAGCAAATCAAATTATGTATGACAAGTTCACAAACATTTATTGGGGGACAAGAATCTGTTGATTTTCATATTTCGTAAACTGAAAGGAAAGTTCTTTATAAACATGCATCTCACTTGTTTCAACTAACTTCCATTCTTGGGCCGTATCAAGATTATCAAAATACTTATCAGCCTGATAATCGGCAAAAATTTTAGTTACATAGGCTTCGCTGCAATAAGGCAGAAGCGAATGATATACGGATGCGCCGCCAATCACAAAAATATCATTCGTATTATATTGCTTCAACTCTTCCCATAATTCTGGCAGAGACCGACATAAAATCACCGCATCATGAGGCTTCTCTTGACGTTTACTTAACACAATATTAATTCGATCTTTCAAAGGGGCTTTTCCCGGCAGAGACTCAAAGGTCGTCCGTCCCATCACAACCACCTTTTGCAGCGTCTTTGCCTTAAAAAATTTCATATCTTCGGGAATCCACTGCAGCAATTGACCTTCATAGCCAATCCCCCAGTCGGAAGCCGCCGCAACAATTGCTTTCATGCTTTTCTCCTTTTTAAATCGCAACAGGAATTTGTTTAATTTGCTGTCCGCTCTGATAATTTTCCAAAACAAAATCTTCCACTGTAAAAGCATAAAAATCTTGTATATCAGGATTGATCCGCAAAATTGGCGCCGCATAAGTCGGGCGTGCAATCAGTTCCTCCACCAAGGGAATATGACGATCATAAATATGGGCATCAGCAATCACATGAACAAGTTCACCAACTTTAAGTCCGCTTGCCTGAGCAAACATATGAACAAGGATAGCATACTGAGCTACATTCCAATTATTCGCCACTAGTATGTCTTGCGATCGCTGGTTCAAAATCGCATTTAGCTTACCTGCGGTCACATTAAAAGTCATACTGTAGGCACAAGGATAGAGATTCATGGCATGTAAATCATTATGATTATACATGTTCGCTATAATACGGCGACTATAGGGATTATGCTTTAAATCAAACAGAATGCGATCCACTTGATCAAATTCGCCTTCTTTATACTGATGCTTTAAACTCAACTGATAGCCATAGGCCTTGCCAATCGAGCCTGTTTCATCGGCCCAGCTGTCCCAGATATGACTATTTAAATCCTGAATATAATTTGATTTTTTTTGCCAAATCCAGAGAATCTCGTCAATCGCTGCTTTCAGATTCGTTGGTCGAAGCGTCAGAAGCGGAAATTCCTCAGCTAAATTATAACGATTCACCACACCAAACTGCTTAATGGTATGAGCTGGCACACCGTCGGCCCATTTTGCCCTTACTTCTTGACCTTCCGATGAATATCCATTTTGCAGGATATCTTGACACATGGCAATAAAAATTGTATCTGCTTTACTCACTATTTTATACCTCTTTCATTCATCTTGCTCGGTTTTACTGTTAGTCATTGCCCGGGCAATGACTACAAAAGCCTTTTCACCCATTTCTGTAAGCCGGTCAAATTGCTTGGTTATGTATAAATAACCTAATAAAGCTTCAAAACCGGTACTAGCCCGATAATCTCTTACCGTAGCGCTTTTCGGCACAGTCGATTTCGCATTGCGTCCGCGGCGAACGACACTCTGTTCTATTTCCGTGAGTTCCCTCTCTAACGCGTGAAGAGCGAGCGATTGCATCGTCGCTGATACAATCGCCGCGTCAAAATCATGGAGAATGCGAACCTTACTTTGTTCAAAAGACAATAGCTTCGTTCGCACAAAAAGATCGAACCAAGCATCTCCCATATACGCCAAAATCAAGGGAGGTAAACTCTTGGCGTCCGTTTTGTCATAATCATAGCGCTTTATCAGTTCGCCAGCATCGTCGAATACTAGCGTGCTTTGCTTCTGCTTTAAAAACTGCTCAAACTTCACGCTTTCTTCCACCTAGCTCCCTGCGGTGAATCTTCCACCGTAATTCCAATCTTGGCCAGATGATCACGAATCTGATCAGCTGTAGTCCAATCTTTATTTTTTCTCGCGTCAGAACGAATCGTTAAAATAAGTTCCATTAGATTCTCTACCAGCTCAGCATTTTCGCCTTCGCCGACTTGACCGCTTTGCGCGAAAGCTTCTTGCAGCCCAAGGACCTGTGCTAATTCTTCGTATATGGCTTTCACGGCAGCAATCGCTTGCTGATCGCCGGAAATTTTTCCTGATGCAATTTTACTATTATAAATATTAATTTCCTTGGCTAAACCAAAAAGACTGCTCACAGCCAAAGCCGTGTTGAAATCATCATCCATAGCAGCGATAAACTCTTCTTTTGCCGTTTCAGCCGCAGCTGTAATCTGATGGGAATCTTCCGTTACAGCACTGGCTGCTGTACTTTCTAAATAGAGCAGCGTCTGATAAGCCGATGCCAATCGTTCCAAACTGCGCGTCGCTTCATCAAGGCGTTCGTCACTGAAATCCAATGGACTGCGATAATGCGTCGCCAGTAAAAAGAAGCGCAACGCTTCTGGCCGGTAGTGTTTCGTAATATCCTGTACTAAGAAAAAGTTACCGAGGGATTTGCTCATTTTTTCTTCATTTACTGTAATAAACCCATTGTGCAACCAATAATTCACAAAGGAATGGCCGGTGCAAGCTTCGGACTGGGCAATTTCATTTTCGTGATGCGGGAAAATCAAATCGCTACCGCCGCCATGGAAATCGAAAGTTTCACCTAAATATTTAATTGACATAGCGCTACATTCAATATGCCAACCAGGACGCCCTTGCCCCCACGGACTTTCCCAAGCTGGTTCACCTGGTTTTGCTTTTTTCCACAAGGCAAAATCCATGGGATTTTCTTTGCGGTCATCTACATCGACCCGAGCACCTGCCTGCATGTCATCAAGAGATCTACCGCTCAGTTTACCATAGTCATCAAAGTGATCTACCTTATAGTAGACATCGCCATCCACCTCATAGGCAAAGCCTTTATCAATCAGTTTTTGCACTACCGCAATAATTTCTGGCATGTGCTCAGATACACGGGGATATACATCGGCACGCCGAATTCCCAAACTATCCATAATTTCAAAATAAGATGCAATATAGCGATTCGCAATCGTGTCCCAGGAGACCTTTTCCGTATTGGCAGCGTTAATGATCTTATCATCTACATCGGTAAAGTTTTGTACATAAGTTACTTCATAGCCGCGAAAGGCAAAATAACGACGAATCACATCCCAGGTTACAAAAGGACGAGCATTGCCAATATGAGGATGATTATAAGGGGTAATGCCGCAAACATATATTTTAACTTTGCCTGGTTCAACCGGGACAAATTCTTCTTTTTGTCTTGTTAGTGTATTAAATACTTTTATGGCCATCGTTCTTCAACGCTCCTTCTAATTCTTCAATTCGATTTTCCAAACGCCCAATATGCTGCTGCATACAACGCAGCATTTCCGCTACAGGGTCTGGTAAGTCATTATGGTTCAAATCTACATCATCATCGTCTTCGTCCGTATCACTCTCTCTGGGACAAACTCCTTCACAAGGAAACTCACTATCAATCCGCTCGCCAAAGCGACAGACAACCATGCCAGGAATGCCCACAACCGTCGAATGAGGCGGAACCTCTTTGAGTACCACGGAACCTGCGCCAATCTTAGAATGAGCGCCAATTCGAATCGAACCTAGCACCTTAGCGCCGCTGGCTACCATCACATGATCCTCTACCGTCGGATGACGTTTCCCTTTTTCTTTGCCAGTCCCCCCTAAGGTGACTCCTTGATAGAGAGTAACATTTTTACCAAGTTCCGCGGTCTCGCCAATTACTATGCCAGTACCATGGTCAATAAATAAACCTTCTCCAATCGTTGCTCCTGGATGAATTTCTATTCCGGTTAAAAACCGGGCGAAATTAGAAATCATACGAGGCAGTAAAATCCAACCGCGGCGATACATCTTGTGGCTAATCCGGTGGAGCCAGATCGCATGCAATCCTGGATAACAAAGGAGCACTTCTACTACACTGCGTGCAGCTGGGTCCCGCTCAAACACAACCTGAATATCCCGTCTCAGCCTATTAAACATTGACTTCCTCCTTTACGCTTTCTTCAGAAACTTGTCTGAAGCCATAAAAAAAGACCACCGGCTCATACAGAGACGGTGGTCCGTGGTCCCACTCTGTTTTGGTTTCTCTAAGAGAAACCCTTGCAGCGCCGTTAACGGGGCAATCCGAGAAAGCCTACTCGATTTCAGCTTTCCAGCTCCCAGGTGCATTTCGGTACCATCCTTTCAGCAAGGTTCACAGCCAAGCCCTCGCCTCTCTGCAGAAACTTTAGTACTTACTCTCCTGTTCAAAGCCGTTGATTCTATCCAAAATTATATACGACAGGTCTGGTCATGTCAAATGACTGTTGCCAAGGTCCGTTTCATTCGTTGTAGCGTCCGTTCTTTGCCTAATAGCGGAATCACACTGATCAGTTCTGGTCCATGCATCTGCCCTGTCAAAGCTACGCGCAGCGGCATATAGACAAATTTCCCACCTAATTTCAGCTCTTTCGTCAAGGCTTTGATCAGAGCTTTCACAGAACTTTCATTGACTTCCTCTAAAGCCAGCAGTTTTGCTTCAAACAAATCCATTACTTTAGAAACGGTTTCTTCTCGTAAAACTGCTTTTGCTTCTTCCGTTTCCAAGGTAAACTCATCATTTAAAAATAGGCCAATATGATCAACAAGCTGAGCGCCATAACTAATGTATTCTTGCAGCACAGCTGTTACTTTCACGAGCCAAGCTTTTTCTGTCTCACTCACGGTTTCTTGCACACAACCAGCGGCAATAAGATGCGGCCAAGCCAGTTCGAGCACTTTTTCTGGCGCTGCCTGACGAATATAGTGGGCATTGATCCAATTCAGCTTATCAATATCAAATACAGCCGGATTCTTTGCCACATGATCCATCGAAAAAGCTTTGACAAGTTCGTCTAAAGAGAAAAACTCTTCTTCGCCTACAGGCGACCAGCCAAGTAAGGCAAGGAAATTGTCAAGCGCTTCCGGCAAGTAGCCGAGATCACGGTACTGCTGCACCGATGTTGCGCCATGACGTTTACTCATTTTCGTTCTATCTTTACCTAAAATGAGCGAAATATGGCCGAAAGTTGGCACAGGTAACCCTAACGCTTCATAAATCAGAACTTGCCGCGGCGTATTGGATAAATGTTCTTCGGCACGAATAACATGAGTAATTTTCATCAGACTATCATCAAGAACAACAGCAAAATTATAGACAGGGATTCCATTTGATTTGACAACGACAAAATCGCCGACGCCATTCGAATCAAAAGAAACTGTTCCCCGTACCATATCAGTAAAAACAATCTGCTGATTTTCCGGTACGCGAAGCCGCACGACTGGTTTACGGCCTTCAGCGACCAGTTTCGCTTCTTCTTCGGGCGTCAAATGACTACATTTACCGGAGTAAATCGGCATTTGTCCGCTTTCCATTGCTTTTTGCCGCTCTTCTTCTAACTCGGCATCAGTGCAATAGCAGTGGTAGGCTTTGCCGCTTGCCAAAAGTTTTTCCGTATATTCCTGATAGATTGAAAGTCTTTCGGTCTGGCGGTATGGTCCATACTCGCCGCCGGCATCAATCCCTTCATCCCAGGTAAGACCAAGCCAGCGGAGCGCTTCTTTAATATTTTCTTCCGATTCACGGGTCGAACGCTCTAGGTCAGTATCTTCAATCCGCAGGACAAAAACGCCCCCGGTTTGTTTGGCTAGTAGCCAATTAAATAACGCCGAACGGGCGCCGCCGATATGGAAGGGTCCTGTAGGACTCGGGGCAAACCGAACGCGAATGGGTTGTTGTTGATTCACAATTGAAACCTCCTCTTCCTGAACTATTTTACTTCGCTGTTAGCCAAAAACATCCTGCTAAAAAAAATAAAAAAACGGAAAATACCGGGACTTTTCCCCTTTGTCCCGGTTAGTTTGCCCTTTTTCAGTTTTTAAAAAATCAAGGACTATATAACGTCAGATAGAAAAACCCTTTATTTATATCAGGCACAATATAAGTAGTATGAGATTCAGCCTGTCCAACTGCTGTTTTTACGCCATCAGACAAACAGACGAGCCGCCAAAAAATCTGATCATTATACCAGACTTCCCCCAAAGTAGTTCCGTCATTTTGCCTGACAAAAGAAAAATTTACTTTAAAGCCATTTTCCGCTGCTTGAACCACTGAAGGCTGACTGACAAAAAGAGTGAGACTAAACAGAATGAGAAGAAAGCGTATTTTGCGTCTCATCAGCAAATCCCTCCGCTAAGCAAATTCATTTGCTTCTAATATATGCAATGCTTAGCAGCTTATACATGAATAATCGAAGCAATCGCTTGCGCGGCAATCCCCTCTTGGCGACCGGTAAAACCAAGTTTCTCTGTTGTAGTTGCTTTTATATTGACTTGTTTTGTGGCAGTATGTAGGGCTGTAGCAATCTTTTGATTCATCGCCGCAATATGAGGCGCCATTTTGGGTGCTTCCGCAATAATCGTCGCATCAATATTATGTACGTAATACCCCTCCTGCTCTAGCAGTGAAAAAACTTCTTCTAGCAGTATGAGACTAGAAATCCCCTTATACCGCGGATCTGTATCAGGAAAATGGCGACCAATATCACCAAGCCCAGCGGCACCGAGCAAAGCGTCTTTAATCGCATGAAGCAACACATCCGCATCAGAATGTCCCTTAAGACCTAGCGGATAAGGAATTTCTACACCACCTAAAATAAGCGGACGCCCCTCACAAAAGGCGTGAACGTCATAACCAAAGCCGACGCGCGGCAAGACTGGCTGTTGCAAAAATGCCCTAGCCACTGTCAAATCTTCCGGCGTAGTAATTTTTATATTTTCGTATTTGCCTTCCACCATCTCTACAGCCACTCCCAATCGTTCCACAAGCGAAGCGTCATCAGTTCCAAGCACTCCGTCCCTTGCGGCGGCTTCATAAGCTTTTTTTAGTAAGGCAGTATCAAAAACCTGTGGCGTTTGGACCGCCCATAAGCGCTTCCGATCCGGTGTCTCCTGAATCTTACCAGCAACGACTTCTTTAATCGTATCTTTCACTGGCACGCCTACCACAACAGCCTTTACTACTTTCGCCCGTTCGATCGCACTGACAATCGTGGCAGGATCAATTAACGGCCTGGCGCCATCGTGAATGACTGCCAATCCGTCATCAGTAAGGCTGTTTAAGGCATTGGCAATAGAATACTGCCGTTCACTGCCGCCTGCAATGATTTTCCAGGGTTTTGCGAGCGCCGCCTCCTGGAGCATCGTGTGAATTTCATCTATTTCATTTTTTTCCGCTACAATCACCAAGGAATCAATGAGAGCTACACTTGCCAACACTCTTGCAGTTTGCACTAGAATCGGCTCATGAAAAAGAGGAACAAATAACTTGTTCCTCTTAAGCCCCATACGTTTTCCCTGTCCGGCAGCGGCAATAATTGCCGTTATCATTGATAAGCCTCCCAGTGTCATTTATAAGGCCCGTTCCATTGCCTTAAGCTTGGCAAAAATCATCCGACCTGCGGCCGTTTGTAAGACCGATGTAACTAAAACTCCAATTGTTTCTCCCATGTGACGCTTACCGCCATCAACCACAATCATCGTGCCGTCATCTAAATAGGCAACACCTTGACCGTTTTCTTTACCATCTTTTACAATATGCACAACCATCTCTTCGCCTGGCAGTACAACAGGCTTTACGGCATTAGACAGTTCATTAATATTAAGAACAGAAACACCCTGCAGTTCCGCAACCTTGTTAAGATTATAATCATTGGTAATTACTTTGGCGTTTAATAACTGGCCAAGCTTGACTAGCTTAGCATCAACTTCTGCAATATCTTCAAAATCATGGGAATCAATCTGAACAACCAGACCTAATTCTTTTTGCATACGATTTAAAATATCCAGGCCGCGCCGTCCTCGATTTCGTTTTAACAAATCTGATGAATCGGCAATATGCTGTAATTCTTCTAATACAAAACCAGGAATGAGCAACGTACCTTCAATAAAACCACTTTTGCAAATATCAGCGATGCGACCATCAATGATTACACTTGTATCTAAAATTTTCGCTGATGATACAGCAACCGCCTTTTCTTTTGTTTTCTCGCGATTCATCCAGGGAATCGCCGTAACCAGAGCTACAAGCTCGTCACGTTTGCGAATCGCCACATTAATTCCCAAATACCCTAAAATAATACTAAGCAGTCCAGGAATATATTTACCGACAATAGGCAACGGTAAAAAAGCCGCTCCAAGCAAACTGGATATGATAAGACCGATCGCCAAACCAATGGACCCGGCCAGTACATCATACATAGGCATTTTGTTCAATTGCGCTTCAACCCAATAAGTAAATTTCCACAGATTACTAATTAAGTAAGGAGCCAGCAAAAATCCGATAATTGCGCCAATACTTGCTCCTAGAATAAAAAGCAGCAAGGTAGCCAGCGTAATACCGAAGATTCCATAATTGAGCAAATCCACATTCAACAAATCCTGAATAAAAGGCATAATCCTGTCAGTCAAAACGACACCGCCAACAGCGGCCAACAAAGAACAGGAAAAGCGTAAAATCTTATCTAGCAAACTCTTAGCACCTCCTTTCTTCCAAAAAATTCAAAACAAATTTCTAATGGATAGTATTGCCAAAACCGAAAAAATATATACTCCTTATCCCTTCAGAAAAGACAGAGATAATGAGTTTAGTATAACAAAGGAAGGGTTGATTGTCAAATTTATCTATTGTAGCACAAGAGACCCTACTTGTCAATTCTCTGTAAATTACGCTCTTTGTTGACAATTGCCTAGCGGCCTCTATATAATAGATTTCAAAGTGAGGTGCACAAATCATGCCTGAAGATGATTGCTTAGACTTTCAATCTGTTGTTGATGAATACCTAATTCGTCACCGCAGTGTTATGGATGTAATGACAAAGTATCAAGAAACAACGACCCGCGTGAATCGTGCTCTAGCCAAAGCAGTGACCGAGTGCGGCTGCGTGAGTATTCATGCTCAAAAACAGCAAATTCCGGCAGATACGGAATTTAAAGAACTCAAAAATTATATGCAGACCCATCTATCAGGAGCGCCCTGCCCTGCCTGTCAGGAAATTCTTTCAAAAGAAATCGGCCACAGTCTCTTTTATTTAGCGGCCCTTTGCAATTTGACTGGACTAACTTTAGATGAGGTCATTACGAAAGAGTGTAAAAATGTAAAAACTTTAGGTGTATTTAACTTGACCTAATGGCATACATCATAGTGATTTTGCAACAAATGACGACAGAGCCTGTCGTCTTTTTTTATTGTCTTCTCGCGTTTAGTATCTTCTCGCGCTTGTAGTACATAAAGGCAAGAATTTAAGGCTATTCTAACTAGGAAAGACTCGTAAGCGGCGAGGAGGCGGCCATGAAAAAAAAATTATTGCTTTATCTTTGTCTCGGCTTTCTTGTATTTTTCGGCGGCGCTGTTTTATTCTATGCCGCTTCGCCTTGGCCGCTACTTCGAATCCAACCAAAACCTCTGCAACCGCCGCAAAAAGTTTATGACTACTACTTAATTATTCACGAACAAACTGGCGAAACTTTAATGTATGTACCACTTGTCGTTGCCGTTGGCGATGAAGTAATTACGGAACAAAACCAGCGGTTTCGCATTATCCGACTTGAAGAGAACCGTGCGATCGCTCGTTATATCGAAAATATCGACATGTCAAAATATAAAAGTCCCTAGCTGTGTCGCTCCCACAGCGCTTGCTCGCGTACTCGCTTCAAACCGTCTTTAATCATTTTAGCCCGCGATTCGCCGATTCCATCTACATCATCAAGATCTTGAATCGTTGCACCAGCAATGCGGGGCAAGGTGTTAAAATGCTGCACAAGATTTTGAATCACAAGCTGTGGCAGACGAGGAATATGGGCTAAGATTCGATAGCCTCGCGGCACCATTGGCAGATCTAAGGCATTGGCTGTCACACTATAACCAAGCAGCCGACCTAACACAGTCGCTTCCAAATGGTCTTCCGGCAATTCAGCAATTTGTTTGCGCAAAAGACAGGCGGTCTGATTTTCTTCTAGCAACGCATAATCTTTCAGTAAAACTTCGACGATATCTTTTTCCACTTCCAGCTCTTCTAGCTGCATGCTCACAAGGCGTCCTTCCGTACCGAGTTCGACAATATAGCGTTTCACTTCCTGTACAATCCGACTAACATGCTCAGCGCGAATCAGAAGCGAAATCACATCACCTAATGTGACTAAATCCTCAAATTCCAAAGCGATCAGTGTCGATAATCCCTTATTGAGCACAATACGATACTTCTCTAACGTTTGCAAAGCTTGATGGGCGCGATTGAGCAGCGTGGAAATTTCACTTAAAATATAACGGCGATTTCCTAGATAGACGGTGATGATATTGCGCCGATGAGAAATGGCAATGACTAAAGCGCCCGTCTGTCTAGCGACGCGCTGGGCCGTTCGATGCCTTGTACCTGTTTCACTTGTAGTGATCGTGTATTCTGGTACAAGCTGGGCATTGGCTACTAAAATTTTTTTGCCATCTTCTGATAGCACGATCGCACCATCCATCTTCGCTAATTCATAAATTCCGGCAGGAGTAAACTCGGCATTAATCACAAAGCCGCCATCCACTAACTCCATGGCGCCTTTATTATCATTGATCAGTACGAGTGCGCCCATTTTACCGCGCTGAATGCTTTCTAGCCCTTCTCTAAGCGGCGTGCCTGGCGCTAGTTTTCCCATGATTTCAATAAAACGTTCATCCCATAAGCGCTCTTCTTTCACTTTAGTCACTAAATACCGCCTCCATTGCCTGGTGAATCGATGATACGCCAATCAGATGATAGTCGCCTTTCACCCTGTCTACATTCCCCTGGGGAATAATAAATTTTTGAAACCCCAGATTAGCCGCTTCGCGAATTCTAAGATCAATATGCGAAACCATGCGCACCTCGCCAGTAAGCCCCACTTCTCCCATGACAACAGTGAGTGGCGAAACGGCGATATTCCGAAAACTCGAGGCCACAGCGAGCGCAATGGCCAAATCAGCTGCTGGTTCATTGACTTTAATGCCGCCTACAGCATTGACATAGGCATCTTGGTTACCGAGATTTAGTCCCAAGCGTTTTTCTAAAACAGCCATTAGCAAGATTAAGCGGTTATAATCAAAGCCCGCCGCCATCCGTCGCGGCATACCAAACACAGTCGTACTCACAAGCGCCTGCACTTCAATTAGCAGCGGGCGAATACCTTCGAGGCAAGCTACGACGACAGAACCTGGCGCATCTTCTGGTCGTTCGGCTAAGAGCAGCGACGAAGGATTTTTCACTTCCCCGAGGCCTTCTTCCTCCATACTAAACAGCCCACTCTCACTGGTAGAGCCAAAGCGGTTTTTGATGGCTCGAAGTACTCGAAAAGCATAGTTTCTTTCGCCTTCCAGGTAAAGAACTACATCCACCATATGTTCTAGCATACGCGGTCCCGCAATATTCCCCTCTTTAGTGACATGGCCAATAATCACAACAGGAATCGAACTTTCCTTTGCTAATCGCATCAGTTTGCCCGTAGATTCCCTAACTTGCGCGACACTGCCTGGCGCACTATCAAGGTCAGGACTATACATAGTTTGAATCGAATCAATAACTAGTAGAGCCGGTTGAATCGCTACAGCTTCTGTCTCAATAACCGTAAGATTCGTTTCCGTCATAACTAGCAGCTGATCTTGCAGCGTTCCTAATCGATCAGCCCGCAACTTTGTCTGTGCTGCCGACTCCTCACCGGATACATATAAAACTTTCCCCTGCGTCTGGCTAACAAAACCAGCTACTTGCAAGAGTAAAGTAGATTTTCCGATACCAGGATCGCCTCCGAGCAAAATCAATGCCCCAGGAACAATCCCCCCGCCAAGAACGCGATCAAATTCTTTCATACCGATGGAAAAACGCGGTAGAGCGGCAGAATTGACAGCTGTAATCGGCTGTGGCTTCGCTGCTGGCACATGAAAAGCCTTAGCGGCTGTCTTCACGACAACCTCTTCTACCATACTGTTCCAAGCGCCGCAAGCCGGACATTTTCCCAGCCACTTCAAAGAATCATGGCCACACTCCTGACAAACATAAACTGTTTTATTTTTAGCCACTTTCCGCCTTCTCTCTCTTTCTATGCATGTAGAGCGAAACAAGCACTCTAAGATCGTTAGAGTGCTTGTTTTCGCTTTATCAAAGCCGCTTTCCTGCTTTAGTCTTGTTTCGCAAAGGTCAGTTTATGCTGTTCATCAGCACTAACAGCAATCGTATCGCCGCTCTTTACTGTCCCCTTGAGCATCAGTTCCGCTACTTCATCTTCTACCAGCTTCTGAATCGCCCGGCGAAGCGGTCTAGCGCCATAAGCGTGATCGCGTCCCTCTTTAATTAATTCCTGCTTCGCTGCTTCGTCAACCGCTAAAGCTAACTCACTGGCTTTCAACCGTTTTGCAACATCAGCTAACATAATATCAACGATCTTGCCTAAATCTTGATCATTTAAACTGCTGAACACAATCATTTCATCAACACGGTTTAAAAATTCAGGCCGGAAAGTCCGTTTCACTTCGTCCATTACCTGCGCTTTAGCCTGATCGTTTTCTTTGGCCTCATCTTTCACAGCCATAAAGCCCAGAGAGGAGCCTTCTTTTCTAAGATGTTTCGCTCCCACATTCGATGTCATAATAATCACTGTGTTTTTAAAGTCAACAGTCCGCCCCTTACTATCAGTAAGCCGTCCGTCTTCTAAGACCTGCAGCAACATATTAAATACATCATAATGAGCTTTTTCAATTTCGTCGAGTAAGATGACCGAGTAAGGCTTCCGTCGCACGGCGTCTGTTAATTGGCCGCCTTCTTCATAGCCTACATAGCCAGGAGGCGCTCCTACCAGCCGTGATACAGTATGTTTTTCCATATACTCTGACATATCCAGGCGAATCATCGCTTCTTCATCACCGAACATGGCTTCCGCCAAAGCTCTAGCTAGCTCCGTTTTACCAACCCCTGTGGGCCCAAGAAAAATAAAGGAACCAATGGGACGCTTCGGATCTTTAAGACCAGCGCGGGCGCGCCGTACTGCTTTGGCAACCGCTTTTACTGCATCATCTTGACCGATTACGCGCTTATGAAGAATTTCTTCCAACTGTAGCAGACGATCAGACTCGCTTTCCGTTAATTTTTTGACGGGAACCCCGGTCCAACTTGCTACTACTTCCGCAATATGGTCTTCCGTAACCTCTACTAGGCCGCTGCCCTGCTGCTTCCACTCTTTTTGCCGCTGTTCCAGCTCTTTGATTAGTTTTTGCTCTTCATCACGCAATTTAGCAGCTTGTTCAAACTCCTGTGTTGATATAGCCGCTTCTTTTTCCGTCTGAATAGCGGTGATACGTTTTTCCAAAGAAGATAAATCAGGCGGCAACGACATAGATTGAATTCTCACACGTGATGCGGCTTCATCCATCAAGTCAATGGCCTTATCCGGTAAAAAGCGATCGGAAATATAGCGATGTGACAATTTGACTGCGGCGATAATCGCTTCATCACTAATTTTAGCGCGATGGAACGCTTCATATTTGTCGCGAATTCCCTTTAAAATTTCGATGGCGTCTTCTTCAGTTGGTTCACCCACCTGAATCGGTTGGAAACGTCGTTCCAAGGCGGCATCTTTTTCAATATGTTTTTTATACTCATCAAGTGTTGTCGCGCCAATTGCCTGCAGTTCACCGCGCGCCAAGGCCGGTTTTAAAATATTAGCAGCATCAATAGCCCCCTCAGCAGCGCCAGCGCCAATAAGAGTATGCATTTCATCGACAAATAAGATAATATTACCAGCTTGACGAATTTCTTCCATTACCTTTTTCAACCGTTCTTCAAATTCGCCGCGATACTTAGATCCAGCTACCAAGGACGCAATATTTAAAGAAATGACTCGTTTATCTTTTAATAATTCCGGTACGCGTCCTTCCATAATTTTAGCGGCCAATCCTTCAGCAATAGCAGTTTTTCCTACGCCAGGCTCGCCAATCAATACGGGATTATTTTTAGTCCGACGACTTAAAATTTGAATGACTCGCTCAATTTCTTTGTCGCGGCCAATAACCGGATCAATTTTTCCTTCCTGCACTAACTTGTTTAGATCACGCCCAAATTCGTCAAGTGAAGGAGTTTGTCCGCCAGCGCTATTGCTTTTCGGCGCTTGCGGCTGTGGCGTCTGGCCAGCCATGGAATAGGCGCCTAAGAGTTTTAAAACAGCTTCTCTGACGACAGCGAGGTCGGCCCCCATGCCGACAAGAACCTGTGAGGCAATCCCTTCCTGCTCGCGGATCAGACCAAGCAGTAAATGTTCCGTCCCAATATAATTATGACCAAACTGCTGCGCTTCTTCGAAGGAAAGCTCTAGCACATGCTTCGCTCGCGGCGTATAAGTAATTTCATTGGCTGGCTGCGCACCGCTGCTGCCAATCACCGCTTCAATCTGCTGGCGAATCGCTTCCGCCTGCACACCTAGTGAAGCAAGAGCTTTCGCGGCAATCCCTGATCCCTCGTCAACAAGGCCTAGCAGCAAATGCTCTGTGCCTACATAGGGATGACCAAAATTCTGTGCTTCTTCCTGCGCTAATAATAAAACCCGTCTAGCTCTTTCAGTAAAACGATTCAACATCATCGATTCCCTCCTTCATTTTGTGCTAATCTATTGCGAATAAATGCTGCTCTCAGCTGACCTCTAGCCTCGGCCGGAACGCCCTGTTCCTGGCACTTTCTACTCATATAATTTGGTCGTGTAAAGACAAGCAATTCGTTAAAAATGCTCGGGTCAACCCCATTAATAATTCCCATATCGACGCCGAGACGTACTTCACTGAGTTTCGCCAAGGCTTCTTTTGCCGTAATAGTGCGAGCGTAACGTAAAATACCATAAGCTCGCCATAGCCGATCAGCCAAAGCCTCTTCTGATTGTTTGAACAACATTTGCCGAGCCGTTCTTTCCTGGCCAACCAGCTGTAATACTACACCACTTAAGCGGTCAACAATTTCCTCTTCTGTATATCCTAAGGTCAATTGATTCGAAACTTGAAAAATATTGCCAATGGTTTCCGTGCCTTCGCCATAAATCCCGCGAACAGCAAGCCCCAACTGTGTAACAGCGCCCATAATCCGATTGATTTGCTGGGTTAGAACAAGAGCTGGTAAATGAAGCATGCAGGAAGCCCTCATCCCTGTACCGACATTAGTAGGACAAGCCGTTAAATAGCCTAACTGTTCACTAAACGCAAAGGTTAATGTTTCTTCGAGAACATTATCGACTTGATCGGCATTGGCCAAAGCCTTTGTCAAATCAAGGCCTGGTTCCATACATTGAATCCGTAGATGATCTTCTTCATTCACCATAATACTGACAGAAGCGTCAGAACGAATAAGAGCTGCTCGATTTGAAAAATTTTCAACAAGATGCGGACTAATTAAATGTTTCTCCACTAAAATACTGCGTTCAAGCGGCGAAAGCCCTTCCATCGCGATAATTCGGTATTGTTGTCCGTATCGCTCTAAAGATTGTTTCGTAGCACAAACAGTTTGCATTACTTTCTGCAATTCGCCAGCCTCATTGCGATTTGGAAAGGGAACGCCTGCTAAATTGCGAGCTAAGCGGATACGACTTGCTAAAATCACATCACTTTCCGGGCCGCCGCCGAGCATCCACGGCTGAAGAATTTCCTGCGAAAAATCACTCATGCCTGTTCGCCTCCTTCAAAAGCATTGATCTCACTTTCTAGGGCGCGAATTTCATCACGGAAAGACGCTGCAGCTTCATATTCTTCTCGCTCTACAGCTTTTTCTAAGGATTGGCGAAGTCGTTTTAGCTTCTGTCTAACTTCCAACACTTCGCCGCTGCGCCGCGGCACCTTGCCAGTATGAGCGCTAGTGCCATGAATCCGGCGAATCACCGGTTCTAAATCTTGGGCAAAAACCTTATAGCAGGTGCCGCAGCCAATTTTTCCGCTACGGCTAAAATCCTGATAAGTCATACCGCATTCGGGGCAAGCCACGGCTGATTTCGGCTCTTGATGGCTAACAGGATGAAACATACCTTTCAAAAAATCCTGCACAGTAAAGACATGAGGGGTTACGGCAAAAACGAGCATTTCTGATTCTTTGGCGCATTCTTCGCAAAGATGCTGCTCTTGTTTCTGTCCATTAACAATCTTTGTAATATGCATACTTGCCTGTCGTTTCTGACACCGTTCACATAACATCGAATTCACTCCCCGCTGCGCTCGGACTGTCTGGCGAGAACTAATAAGACGGAACGAATTAGTTGGGGCCGATCTGCCGAGCTGACTTTATCATAAAAAATAGTAAAAAAGTATTCAATTAGAGCAGCTTCACGCTGAGTAATAAAATTCTGTTCCTTTAACCTGCCAATTAAAGCGATCGCTTCGTCTTTCGACAAATTCTCATCATCAATCCTTCTAGTCTCATGATGAACGATTTCAGCAAAGGGAAGGCGAGCGATACGGACAAAGCCGCCAGAGCCGCGCCGCGACTCAACGATATAACCGCGATCAATCGTAAACCGCGTACTGAGTACGTAGCTTACTTGGGACGGAGCGCAATCAATCCAGCTTGCCAGCTCATTACGTTTTAAAATCAGCATGTCGTCTTTTTGGCCAGACAATTTTCGCAATATAAACTGTTCAATCATATCGGCTACATTGCTCATAAAATCACCTCGCTTTTCTCTTTGACTTTTACTGACCTTTATCCTTATTTTATTTGACCTTTTGACTTTTAACAATGGACTATTTCCGTAGAAATAGTCCATTTTAGATCGTTTATATTTGTTTTGCTACAAAATCCTTTAATTTATACATTGTATCGTTAAAATTCAAATTTTGCTAAAAAACTTGTACAACAAGAAACTTTAAGTAATGTGTTTCTGGGGATGCTGGCAAAATCGGATGATCTTTAGCCTGCGTGCGATATTCCACTTCCCGAATTGTACGTTTCGCATCATTAGCGGCAGCAAGCACAACCTCATGAAAGAGTTCGCGTTCCATATGGAATGAGCAAGAACAAGTAATAAGGAAACCGCCGGGACGAACTAGCTTTAACCCGCGCAAGTTGATTTCCTTATATCCTCTGATTGCGCCGTCAATGGCATTACGACTTTTGGTAAAGGCTGGCGGATCCAGAATGACCACATCGTAAGTTTTCTTTTCATCGGAAATCGTCCGTAAATAATCAAACGCATTGGCTACTACGAAATTACACTTTTCCTCTACTTGATTCAAAGCGGCATTTTGTTTGGCCAGTTCAATTGCTTCAGCGGAAATGTCAACAGACGTTACGCTTTTCGCCCCATAACTCGCTGCATGTACGGCAAAAGAACCTGTGTGACAGAAGCAATCCAGTACATCCTGATCTTTTACAAGCTGTTGCAAAAAGGCCCGATTCTCCCGCTGATCATAAAAGAAACCGGTTTTCTGTCCCTGAGCCACGTCAGCCTGAAAAGTAAAGCCGTTTTCCTTAACTGTAATCGTCGTAGGGAAATCACCTTTCAAATAACCGGTCTGAAGTGGGAGACCCTCTAACTTGCGAACAGGCACATCATTTCTCTCATAAATTCCTGTCGGAGCAAAGAGTTCTTCTAAAACGGCAAGAATCGTTTGCTTATGGACATCAATTCCCAAGGCTAAAGTCTGTAGAACAAAAATATCGCCAAATTTATCAATAATCAAACCTGGCATAAAATCGGCTTCGCCGTAAATTAACCGACAATATTCCGGTTCTGCTAAAAACTGCTGCCGATACTGCCAAGCCGTTTGAATCCTTTTTTTGAAAAAATCATAGTCGATCGTCTCTGGTTCTCTGCTAAGAATCCGAACAATAATCTGCGACTGAGGATTGATAAAGCCACGGCCAATAAAATACTGCCTGCTAGAATAGACATCAACAATGTCGCCTGGTTCAAATTCGCCGTCAATATAATCAATCTCACTTTGAAAAATCCAAGGATGTCCTTCCTCCACTCGATGCGTTCCGCCGCGACGTAACACTACCCGGCAGATTCCATTCGTAGGCTGCCCTTCTTTTCGTTTTTTCTGTCCCATACACTTCTCCTTTATAGTTGAAAAAGGGCTTCTCAGCCCTTTTTCTTAGTACTCTTCTAGTATCTTTTTCCCAAAGGCCACGCCATATTCAAAGCATTGGTCAAGCTCAGCTTGATCAGCCTTCCATTTTACAAATAAGCCTTCATTAAAACGATCAAAGTTTGTTTTTCCTAAAAATTCATTAATATCTCCCTGGGCGCCGCCGTTCCAGCCATAAGTGCCAAAAGATCCAGCTAAGCGCTTACCAAATGGATTCAAGCCTTTCAAATAGACTAAAAAAGCGCCTACTAGTGGAATGACACTATTATTGAGCGTTGAAGATCCCACAACTAAACCTTTTGCATCTAAGAGATCAAGCATAATATCACTGCGATCTGCCACGGAAGTTTTATAAAGTTTAACCTGCAGACCTGTTGAAGCAATCCCTTCAAGTACATACTTTGCCATTTTATCGGTAGCGCCCCACATGGTATCATACACGATAATGACTTTATTTTCTTTATGCCCTGTTCCCCATTGTTCGTACTTAGTGAGAATATCTTCTACATGACTGCGCCACACTAAACCATGGCTAGGCGCAATCATCTTCAAGTCAAGTTCCTTTACTGCTTTTGCTGCTTTAGGAATCAAACGTGTATAAGGCATAAGAATATTCGCATAGTATTTAGCTGCTTCTTTTAGCGCTACTGTCAAGTCATTTTCGTCATCAAACAATTTTGAGGAACATACATGCTGACCGAAGGCGTCATTTGAAAAGAGAATTTTTTCGCCGTCAAGATAGCAGGCCATAGAATCAGGCCAATGCAACATCGGAAGTGGCATAAAATGCAGCTTGTTTTTGCCAAGGTCTAAAGTATCCCCTTGCTTAACAATCATAAAATCATATTCTTTGCCATAATGCTTGATCACTTCCGGACGGCCTTGTGCTGTCAAAACAACTTTTGCTTTTGGCGCCAGTTCCATAATCCGCGGCAAAGAGCCGGAATGATCTGGCTCTACATGGTTTGTAACTACATAGTCGATATCGGCAATATCAACAATTTCCGAAATACGCGCAATCAGTTCATCACTCATGTACTCTTTGACATTATCAATGAGACAGATTTTTTCATCAACAATCAAGTAGGAATTGTAGGTTACACCGCGCGGTGTTGTATAGCCATGAAAATCGCGCAGATTCCAATCGATTGCTCCTACATAATATACTCCAGAAGCCAATTGTACTTTATTCATAAAAGTCACTCCTTACTAAACCATTAGTGAAAATTTTCATTTTGCCTTATTATTTTACAGCAAAATTGCAGCTCTTACCAGAAATTATTTTCCCAGTTACCAATAAAAATCACTGGACATTTTTTTACTCGCGATTTAAAATGAAAAGTTGTATAATAGGATTATGTACTATTTTAGAGACTGACTAAGGGGGCGACAATTGTTGAAATCCATCGGAAGACATATTACTGCCGATTTCTATGGCTGCAGTTTTAAAGATCTCAACAGTATTGAATTTATTCAAACTGCAGTACTTGCCGCGCTGAAAAATGCCAATTTGACATTACTTGATTTTTCTCATAAGACTTTTGAGCCCCAAGGCCTCACTGTTCTCGCGCTACTCGCGGGAAGTCATATGACTGTCCACACCTATCCTGATCGAGGCTTTGCCGCAATTGATATTTATACTTGTGAAGAACAAAGCCGTCCCGACCGAGCCATTCAAACAATGAAAGAATATCTTCACCCTGATAAACTAAAAACAACGAATATTAAGCGGGGAGATTTTGGTTCTGAACGTGACATGAAGCCAAAAATTAAAGTAAGCATTACTCCGTTCCGTCGCGTTCGCAGTACTGGAGCAAAAGTTCTTAGTATTTTCTCCCGCGTAAAGTAATATCATACTAAATTATATTGGGCACGAAAGACCTCTAATGCAAAAAAGAATTGAAATTTTGTATTAGAGGTTTTTTATTTACTTCATTTTATGCTATAATAACAAATAAAATAAATATTATCAACAAGGAGTTGTTTTTATTTGTTGAAAGACTTTGAACCAGCTAATTGTCAAGAAAATAGTAATCATTTTGAGTGTTTAGTAGCAAATTATATGAAGCGATTTACATTACTGTTGCACATGTTCTTTTGTTTGGCTTTAGTGATTACTGTTATTATTGCTCTGTATATGTTCTTCTCAGAGATATCTAATATTTTTGGCGGCGGCGACCTTAGCACGGCAGCAATTCACTCATTAGGATCACTACTCATCTTATGGACATTATCAGAACTGCTGAACTCGGAAATTCGTCATTTGCGCGGTGAAAAAATTAAAACGACTATTTTTATTGAAGTAGCCATTGCCGCTATTGTTCGCAAATTATTGATTCTAAGCTCGGAAGGATTGACTTTGCAGGACGGCAGTATTTTCTTAGCAACTTTGCTTGTTCTAGGTATTGTTCATTGGTGTCTCCAATCACGCTCTAACCGGATATAGTAGATAACTACATATACTATGAAACTAATAGAAAAACAGCCGTCAGTGATAAAAAAATCGCTGACGGTAATTTTTTATACCTAAATTAGACGATAATTTACCGTATCTGTAGATCAGGCTAAATAAATCTGATTTATATATCTATCGAATATCTCTGTATAAACTATATCACTATAACTTTATATAGGATTGCATATAGTCATTGACCAATTCTATACAACAAAAAACCACTTCATTACGAAGTGGTTTTTTGAAATCAGCAACTATCTATCCTCCCAGGCCGTCGCCAGCCAAGTACTTTCGACGTATATGGGCTTAACTTCTGTGTTCGGGATGGGAACAGGTGGAACCCCATAGCTATCGT